>CAJTCV010000016.1 GCA_910574805.1 Lachnospiraceae bacterium
TCCATGAGACTAAAATGAGGCTAGCCCTAAAGCTATTTCGAGGAGAACCAGCTATCTCCGGGTTCGATTGGAATTTCTCCCCTATCCACACCTCATCCCCACCCTTTTCAACGGATGTGGGTTCGGTCCTCCAATGCCTTTTACGGCATCTTCAACCTGGATATGGATAGATCACCCGGTTTCGGGTCTGCCTGGTCTGACTATCATCGCCCTATTAAGACTTGGTTTCCCTTCGGCTCCATGCCTGTAGCATTTAACCTCGCCAGACCCGGCAACTCGCCGGACCGTTCTACAAAAAGTACGCGGTTGCGCATATAAAGCGCTTCCACAGCTTGTAAACACAGGGTTTCAGGTTCTTTTTCACTCCCCTCCCGGGGTTCTTTTCACCTTTCCTTCACAGTACTATGCGCTATCGGTCACTAAGGAGTATTTAGGCTTACGGGGTGGTCCCCGCTTGTTCCCACAAGGTTCCACGTGTCTCGTGGTACTCTGGATACCGCCTTGTCAGCTCATTTTTCATGTACGGGGCTTTCACCCTCTCTGGCAGGCTTTCCCAAAACCTTTCCATTAAACTTGCTGAATCAATTCCGCGGTCCGAACCCCAGGATGCACGCATCCTGGTTTGGCCTCTTCCGGTTTCGCTCGCCGCTACTTCCGGAATCACATGTTGTTTTCTTTTCCTCCGGCTACTTAGATGTTTCAGTTCACCGGGTTCCCTACGTATGGCTATGGATTTACCATACGACGACTGAGGTGTGCTCAGCCAGGTTTCCCCATTCAGAGATCTCCGGATCAAAGGGTATTTGCCCCTCCCCGAAGCTTATCGCAGCTTATCACGTCTTTCATCGGCTCTTAGTGCCAAGGCATCCACCCTGCGCTCTTTTCAGCTTAACCAGTTTTTCCGCTCATATAGCGTTATGAGCGTTGGTTCTCTTGGTTTTTGTTCATTTTCATGAACTGTGCATCTCCTGCTTCGCTGACGCAAAGCCTTCGATACGTTTTTTCTCGGATGTCTTGTATCTTTTGTGTTAAAGATATTGTATCTTTTTCTGTATGCAATTTTCAAGGTACATGTGTGATCTCCAGCTACCCGTTTCCCGGATTCCTTTGAAAGGAATCCGGCAGCCACCTGCTCTCCCATACCGTCTCCAGTATAGTACCATCGGCCGCCTGAGTCTTAACCATCGTGTTCGGGATGGGAACGGGTGTGTCCCCCAGGCGCATCGCCACCGGAAATCTCTTTGAAGTTTCATTTCTCTGCATCCTCTCCGGATGCCTTTCATGAACCCTCATAATTAAACAGTGCCTTTACTCTCTCTTCTACTTACTCTTCCTTAGAAAGGAGGTGATCCAGCCGCACCTTCCGATACGGCTACCTTGTTACGACTTCACCCCAGTTATCAACCCCGCCTTCGGCAGCTCCCTCCTCTTAAGGTTGGGTCACTGACTTCGGGCGTTGTCAACTCCCATGGTGTGACGGGCGGTGTGTACAAGACCCGGGAACGTATTCACCGCGACATTCTGATTCGCGATTACTAGCGATTCCAGCTTCATGTAGTCGAGTTGCAGACTACAATCCGAACTGAGACGTTATTTTTGAGATTTGCTCGCATTCACATGGTCGCTTCCCTTTGTTTACGCCATTGTAGCACGTGTGTAGCCCAGATCATAAGGGGCATGATGATTTGACGTCATCCCCACCTTCCTCCAGGTTGTCCCTGGCAGTCCCTCCAGAGTGCCCGACTTCACTCGCTGGCTACTGAAGGTAAGGGTTGCGCTCGTTGCGGGACTTAACCCAACATCTCACGACACGAGCTGACGACAACCATGCACCACCTGTCTCCTCTGTCCCGAAGGAAAGGAACCGTTACGCTCCGTTCAGAGGGATGTCAAGACCTGGTAAGGTTCTTCGCGTTGCTTCGAATTAAACCACATGCTCCACCGCTTGTGCGGGTCCCCGTCAATTCCTTTGAGTTTCATTCTTGCGAACGTACTCCCCAGGTGGAATATTTACTGCGTTTGCTGCGGCACCGAAGGACTTTGTCCCCCGACACCTAATATTCATCGTTTACGGCGTGGACTACCAGGGTATCTAATCCTGTTTGCTCCCCACGCTTTCGAGCCTCAACGTCAGTTACAGTCCAGTAAGCCGCCTTCGCCACTGGTGTTCCTCCTGATATCTACGCATTTCACCGCTACACCAGGAATTCCGCTTACCTCTCCTGCACTCCAGTTTCACAGTTTCAAAAGCAGTCCCGGAGTTGAGCCCCGGGCTTTCACTTCTGACTTGCACAACCGTCTACGCTCCCTTTACACCCAGTAAATCCGGATAACGCTTGCCCCCTACGTATTACCGCGGCTGCTGGCACGTAGTTAGCCGGGGCTTCTTGGTCAGGTACCGTCATTTTCTTCCCTGCTGATAGAGCTTTACATACCGAAATACTTCTTCACTCACGCGGCGTCGCTGCATCAGGGTTTCCCCCATTGTGCAATATTCCCCACTGCTGCCTCCCGTAGGAGTTTGGGCCGTGTCTCAGTCCCAATGTGGCCGTTCACCCTCTCAGGCCGGCTACTGATCGTCGCTTTGGTAGGCCGTTACCCTGCCAACTGGCTAATCAGACGCGGGTCCATCTCACACCGATAAATCTTTTCCGTCAGTATCATGCGATACCAGCGGGTTATGCGGTATTAGCGGTCGTTTCCAACTGTTATCCCCCTGTGTGAGGCAGGTTACCCACGCGTTACTCACCCGTCCGCCACTCAGTCACAAAAGACTTCATCCGAAGAATCGTTCTTAAGCGCTTCGTTCGACTTGCATGTGTTAAGCACGCCGCCAGCGTTCATCCTGAGCCAGGATCAAACTCTCGATAAAGGTTTGTGTCCCGTTCAGAACAACACTTGGCTGTTCTATCCGTTACTGTTTTAGGTCGCTTTACTGTTAAGTAAAAGCTGTTCTCAAAAAATCTTTTTCAAAGAATTTTCGAAGACTTTATAAAAGCACTATTTAATTATCAAGGTTCATACTGTTGCCGCTCTCTCGCGGCGACTTTTACATCTTACCAGAACTTTCTTTTTCTGTCAACACCTTTTTTTATTTTTTTCAAAAAAGTTTTTAACAAACTTATTCTGGTTTTCTTTGCCGGACCGCTCTCGCAATCAGCTCATTTATGATAGCACTCGTTCCAGTTATTGTCAATACCCTTTTTTATTTTTTTATATTCCCAGGATCAGCAGGATCCCCAGGAGAAGAATCAGATTGTTTTCATACAGATAAGCCATACAGATACTCTCCTGCACAGCAGCGCACAGAGCCTCTCCCCATCCTGTGTGACTGAAAATTGCCAATATAAGAAAAAACATCCACAGGATCAGCATCTGCTGCAGAAATCCCAGGACCGCTCCCGCTGATCGGTTCAGAAGGCTGAGGCCTGGAACCTTCATCAGCAGCTCCAGAGATGCCGTTAGTGTCTTCAGAAGGATCCGGACCGCCGCATAAGTCAGGATCCACGCCAGAACCCTGGAAGTGAATCCATAAATATATTCCTCTGCCAGCTCTCCGAATCCGCTCAGAAAAAGCATCCTGCAGATCTCGTTATCCGTCCCCGCAAGCTGTTCCAGCGACAGTGCTTCCGGAAGAATCTCCTGGAGAATCCCTGCCACATGAGGAGAGATAAAATAAACTGTCGCCAGCGTCACCACGCTGGCAGCCAGGGAAATCCCTTTTTTCACGAATCCTTTCCGGTATCCGTCTAAAAGCCCGTAACCCAGAAACAAAAGTCCCAGTATATCCGCCAGATTCCTCATCTTTGTCCTGTATCCTCCTGTTTTATCTAAGTCTTATCTGATCTGTCCTCGATGCATGCATAATGATGAAACGGCTGTTCCCCGACTGATGATACAGATTGGATATGGATTCTTCAAAGCTTCCCTGATAGAAGACCCTGCCCTTCCTGGTCAGCATCATACATTCAAATTCATTATATATAAGGATATGATCCCCCGAAAACTTCAAAGTCTGGTAATCCAGTTCAAATTCCGTCTCGAACTGCAGGCTGCCCTGTGTATCATATACCTGAAGGGCATAGTTCTGTTCCTCCCCTTCCATGACAATCCCGATATATTTTTCCGAATGGAACACACTCAGGATCTCTTTCTCCAGCGTAATCTCCTGCTTCAGCTCCGGAATCTGCGCCCCTTCAAAGAGCAGAAGCTGTCCGGTTCCAAGAGCAAAACAATGAGTCGCGTCCATGTACTCTACTTTCGGCATCACAACATCCTTGATAATTTTCGATGCCACAAGACGATCCTCCTGATTCTCTCCTACGGAGGAAAAATTGTAAAATGCCAGGCAGGTCCCCACACCGCCGTCCTGTACCTGAAGAAATGCCACCGCCAGCTTGGTTGCATCTGCGCTCAGGGACATTCGAAGGGGATATCCCACATCCTGCAGTTCAAATTTGGCAGTGACCAGCTCATTTCCCCCCTTATCATACAGATTCAGGCGCATGAGGTCTCCATCCTCCAGAAGTACCGCCAGGACTCCCTGCGAGGAAACGCAGATCTGACAGATGGGAAGTCTGGTCTGAATTGTTCCCTGTATACCGGATGCATCGAAGATCATGGCTTCCATACCATTCTCTTCCGCCACTGCCACACTGTTCCGGCACACGTGGACCATGGGAGCCTGCATATTGTAGGTCTGACTCCATACCGGCTCATTATCAGAATCCACGCAGGAAATTCCATCCTTGCTGTATTTCAGCACATAATCCTGAAACTCGGTGTACTGTGTCGTCACAGTATCCACGCGCTCATAGCTCTTCACCACCTCATAGCTGTCAAAGGTCCGGTTCTGGATACCTGTCCGAAGAGCAAAAAAGCACAGAAGGACTACTGCAACAGCTCCTGTCGTAATCAGCACATTCCTGAGGCGGTGCCGGAAAAGATTTTTCTCATATGCAGCCAGGTCTGCATCGGTATTTTCATTGCTTCTGAAAAGCTGTATATTGCTCATTTTCTTTATCCGTTTCAAAATGTATTTAATCTTCTGTAGTATAGCATCTTCTGTCATGGAAGTAAAATGGTTTCTCCTACGTATATCTTATCACCATCCTCCAGGCCGTTGATCTCGCAGATCTTTGCCACCATCTCATCCGTCCCGTATCTGGAACGGCTGATCTCCAGAAGTGTATCCCCTTTCTGTACCCGATACCGCTCCGGCTCCTTTACTGCCTGAGACACGACCTCCTGCGTCTGGGGTTCCTCAGGAGCTTCTTCTGTATCCGGAGATTCCGGCTGCTCCACAGACTCCTGCACTTCCGGCGAAGTCTCCTGCTGCTCCTGTGCAGACTCCTGCTGCTGGGCCTCCTGGGAAGGCTCCTGTGCACCCTCAGAGGCTGCTTCTTCCCCCTGGTCCTCCTGTTCTCCGGGAGTCTGCGCCGCCTCTCCTGCGGATGCCAGGCGGTTCTCCTCCTCCATGGCAGCTTCCAGAGAATCCTGCGACAGCGGTTCTTCTGGTGCATCCTGTTCATTTTCCAGACTTTCCGAGATCTGATGAAGGGCATGCTCCATGTTCGTCATGCGGTCGTAGTTGTTCACCAGAGTCACCCCGATGACCATGATCACCAGCACCAGAAACATGCAGGAAGTATAGAGAAATGCCAGCGCTTTCTTCTGCGCGCTCTGCTCCCGCTTTTCCTGCATGACATTGCGGAACCGGACAGCCGCGTGGTCTTTCAGGATTCCCTCCGGTTCTATGCCCGCACCTCCTTTTTTGCGGCTCATGTACTCCTGCATCGGGGCGTTTTTTTCATAATAAATATAGTAACCCCCCGCAGGTATGAGTCCTCCCGCTCCTTTTATGTAGAAGATCTCTTCCTTGTCCAGCACGTCTGTCTGGAAAAAGACCTGTCCGGATTTGGAAAAATGACGCCTGTGAAGTTCCTTCAGTTCCTCGGTCAGCACCGGCGGAAATCCGGGATTGGCCATATACCATCCTACCACCTCCTGCCCCTCAAACCAGGTGCTGATCTCCCGGAAAATCTCGCTCCAGTCTTCATGGGAGAACCATTTCTTCGGTTCCTGCCCCATATCTGCCTCCACAGCTCCCTGAATATAGACTGCCGCATCCCGCTCTGTCCGCCCCACCAGAACGGCAGTTCGGATGCAGGTCAGATTTTTCTCCGCCATCTGATGCAGGTAGGTATATACATAATCTTCGATCAGGATCCTCTGTCCGGGCCCGGATCCGGGCTCACCGATCTGACGCACATTTTTGGGCAGTCTCCACTCCTCTTTGGTATCTCGCCTCTCTATCCGCTCCATCCTCTCACCAACCTTTGTTTTTGCTAAATAGTAGCACAGAACTTGTCCTCTTTTTGACGAAACCGGTAGGCGGGCGCTTTCTTTCCATCGACAAATCTTTACATTCCGCTTCAGGCGGAGTCTGCCCCCATACAGGGCTGCGGACTGTTTTCAGAGCTGATACTTTTCACGCCATGTTGAAAGCCGTCCTGAAATATGTTATGCTTTTCTAAAAAAATCTGCAGATTCAGAACAGGGGATGCATGTTATGATAAAAGTATTTCTGGTAGAGGATGAGACTATTATCCGTCAGGGAATCAAAAACAACATTGACTGGAGATCCAACGGCTTTGAACTGGTGGGCGAAGCCGGGGACGGGGAATATGCCTATCCCATGATCCTGAAGAGTCAGCCTGATATTCTCCTGACGGATGTCAAGATGCCCTTTATGGACGGTCTGGAGCTGAGCCGCCTGGTCAAAAAAGCGCTTCCAAGGACGAAGATCATCGTCATCAGCGGTTACAATGAGTTTGACTATGCCAAGGAAGCCATCAAAATCGGCATCAGCGATTATCTTCTGAAGCCGGTTACTTCCGCAAGCCTCATGGATGCTCTGAAAAAAGTATCGGATCAGATCTTCGAGGAGCAGGAAAACTCCCGGCTTCTGGAGCGGTATTTTATCAATTATGAAAAATATATGGCATTTCCGGACAAAAGCGACTACAGCGGCGTGGACCGCAAGCTGATCCGGAATTTCCTGAAAACCGGAAATATTGAAGAATGCGGAATCTTTATTGACGAATATTTTGAAGCAGTAGGAGAGGGCAATTATATGTCTCTGCTCCTCCGACAGTATATGACTATGGACATCTTCTATTGTGTACTGGAGTTTATAAAATCTCTGAACGCACAGGAGCTGAATACCCAGCCGGAACTGACGGATCTGAAACGGGTCACAAAAGCCATTGAGAAAGCCGACATGACTATGGAGTATCTGAAAGAACTCTTTACCTTTGCCCTCACTGTGAGGGATAAAAATTCCGGCGACCGCTACGGACTGCTCATTCGGGAAGCCCAGGAGTATATTGCCGAGAATTACGGAAACAGTGATTTCTCCCTGAATATGATCGCCGGTTATATCGGCGTCAGTCCCAGCTATTTCAGCTCCATCTTCAAGCAGGGAACCGGACAGTCCTTCATCGAATATCTCACCAAAGTGCGTATTGACCGGGCATGTGAATTATTGCGGTGCACTACTCTGCGTACTTCCGAGATCGGAGAACAGGTGGGTTATAACGATCCCCACTATTTCAGTACGGCCTTTAAAAAGATTATGGGACAGTCGCCGAAGGAATTTAAAACACGTGTAAATCAGGAGAACGCAGAAAAGTGAACAGAAAAGCATTGCCGAGACTTACCCTGAAAATGAGGCTGTCCCTCCTTCTTTTCGTCATTGCCATCCCGCTCATGGGCATGATCCTGGAGATCCTGAAGATGGTCCGGGATTATTCGGATTCCTATAACGGAATCATGTCCAATCTGAAGGTGGCCAACGAATACAATATCACGTTCAAGGAGGATATGGAATATTCCATGTACCGGGTCATGATCGGCCTCATCGACGCCTCCGAATTCGAGAGCGGCGATATCCTGGAGGGTACGACCAAATATGCTACGGTGCTGAAGAATCCCCTGAATATGATTCATTCCGCCAGATATGCCTTTGGAAGTACCATCGAAAGAGTACCCGGAACAGACAGCGATATCAAGATTCGGGGAATCCTTTCCTGTCTCGATACACTGGAGACTGCCGTCAGCCGGATGATCGAAAATTCCGCTCTGCCCGGAACCTACGACGAAAATGTTTTCATCTGGGAAAACGATATTAAAGGCCTGTGCTCCATGATGCAGGAATATATCACCCAGTATACTTATTATGAACTGGCGCATATGGAAGAGCTGCAGAAGCAGATGGATTCCCGTTTCAGGCAGAACATAGAGATTTTCATTGTTCTTCTTATCGGAATATTGATACTCGGATTCGGTCTGTCCACCACCATTACAAAATCTGTGACGATTCCTATTAATTCTCTCCGGAAAACAGCTGAACGCCTGGGGCATGGGGACCTGGCTGCCCGTGCGGAAATGTATGATCTGGAGGAGATCAACGTGCTGGCCCGGACTTTCAACAAGATGAGCGACGAGATCGCAGACCTCATGGAAAAAACCCGGCAGGAGCAGAAAAATCTCCGGGAAGCGGAGCTGAAACTTCTGCAGGCACAGATCAATCCGCACTTTCTCTACAACACCCTGGACTCCATCGTCTGGATGGCAGAAGGGGGCAACAGCCGGCAGGTAGTGGAGATGACCACGGACCTGAGCGATTTTTTCCGTACGGTCCTCTCCGGCGGACAGGATTTTATCACCATAGCTGAAGAAGAATGTCATATCCAAAGCTATCTGAAGATCCAGAAGATCCGCTATGAAGATATCCTGGACTATGACATCTGCATCGAACCGGAACTGAAGAAACAGGTTATTCTGAAAATGATCCTTCAGCCCATTGTGGAAAATGCCCTGTACCATGGCATCAAGAACAAAAGAGGCGGCGGAAAGATCACGATCCGGGGATATACTTCCGGGGAACACATACTTTTTGAAGTAGAGGACAACGGAACCGGAATGGATGAAAGGACACTGGAGATGCTCCGGGAAAAGCTGGACGGCAAAGAAAACCGTCCGGATTCCGGCAAAAGCAGCTTCGGCATGTACAATGTGGCTCAGCGGATCCGGATGTATTATGGTTCCAGATCCCATATCACGGTCACCTCCCAAAAGGAAACGGGCACATGCGTCCGCATCAGTCTTGGGCAGCCAGAAGATGTCAATTATAAAAAATCATAAAATTATCTAAAAATTTCCTGTTTTTACGCCGGCGATCGATGATTTTTCCCGAAAGCCGGCGTTTTCAGTGGGAAATTTTAAACTTTTTTCAAAAAAAATCCCATGGAAACTGTGCATTTTATACTATATAATAAACAATGTAATCAATATTTTTCATATCATAAGGAGGAAAAAATATGAAAAGAAAAGTATTATCCGCTTTGCTGATCGCAGCAATGACAGTGGCAACCGCAGGATGCGGTGGCGGCCAGCAGGCTGCAGACACTCAGGCTCCCGCTGAGACCGAGGCTCCGGCTGAAGACGCAGCTCCCGCCGAGGACGCAGCAGAGGACGCAGAGGCTCCGGCTGACAGCGCAGCAGCTTCCGGAGACCTGATCACCGTAGGTTATGCACAGGTAGGTGCAGAATCTGACTGGAGAACGGCCAACACCGAATCTTTCAAGTCTACTTTTACTGAAGAAAACGGCTACAAGCTGATCTTTGATGATGCACAGCAGAAACAGGAGAACCAGATCAAGGCAATCCGTTCCTTTATCCAGCAGGAAGTAGACTACATCGTAGTTGCTCCGGTTGTTGAGACCGGTTGGGAAACCGTTCTGGAAGAAGCAAAAGAAGCAGGTATCCCGGTCATCCTTTCCGACCGTATGATGGACGTATCGGACGACACGCTCTATGAAGCATGGGTCGGCGGAAACTTTGTAAAAG
Source organism: Lachnospiraceae bacterium (assembly GCA_910574805.1). GTDB lineage: Bacteria > Bacillota > Clostridia > Lachnospirales > Lachnospiraceae > Hominiventricola. The sequence continues at coordinate 9,913 of CAJTCV010000016.1, forward strand.
AAGGCGAGACCTGCGGTGACTGGCTTGCAGCTTATCTGGAAGAGCAGGGCCGCGGCGAAGAAGAGATCAACATGGTAACAATCCAGGGTACCATTGGTGCATCCGCTCAGGTTGGACGTACAGAAGGTATGGCAAACAAGCTGGCTGAGCATCCCAACTGGAAGATGCTTGAGATGCAGTCCGGTGAGTTCACACAGGCAAAAGGACAGGAAGTTATGGAGTCCTTCCTGAAGAGCTATGACGACATCGATGTTGTTATCTGCGAGAACGACAACGAAGCATTCGGCGCGATCGACGCAATCAAGGCTGCCGGCAAGACCTGCGGACCGGACGGCGACATCATCGTAGTCAGCTTTGACTCTGTAAAAGCTGCTTTTGAATCCATGATCGCAGGCGACCTGAACGCTACGTTCGAGTGCAATCCGCTTCATGGACCGCGTGTAGCAGAGATCATCCAGAAACTGGAAGCAGGTGAAACTGTAGACAAGATCCAGTATGTAGATGAAGCTTACTTCGATACCAGCATGGATCTGGAAAGCATCCTGGCTGAAAGAGCATACTAATCATTGTTACATAATTGATCAGAATCATATATTGATTGAATGATCAGGAGGCGCGGGGCCGGAGGCTTGGATTCTCCTCTTACGCGCCTCCTTTTTATTGTCCAAAACGAATTCCGAATATCAAAAAGGAGGCACAGCTTTTATGGAAAAGGATTCTGTTCTCGAAATGAGACACATCTACAAGACATTCCCAGGTGTAAAAGCTCTGCAGAATGTGGATTTCACGTTGAAAAAAGGAGAGATCCATGCACTGATGGGAGAAAACGGCGCAGGAAAATCCACCCTGATCAAAGTTCTGACAGGCGTCGAGGAATTTGAAACCGGTGAGATCATGATTGACGGCTGTGACCATCCGATCATCAACCGCAATCCGCAGGAAGCGCAGAAGCATGGAATCAGCACCGTGTATCAGGAGGTCAATCTCTGTCCCAATCTCTCGGTTGCAGAGAATCTGTTCATCGGAAGAGAACCCCGAAAAGGGGGGCTGATCGACTGGAAGGCCATGAACAAAAGGGCGGCAGAACTGCTGGCGGATCTGGATATCCATGCTGACGTGACACAGACCATTGACAATTATTCCATCGCCATTCAGCAGATGATCGCCATCGCCAGAGCCGTAGACATGTCGGCAAAGGTACTGATTCTGGATGAGCCGACCTCCTCTCTGGATGACAGTGAGGTGGAAAAGCTGTTCCAGCTTATGCGCAGGCTCCAGTCCGAGGGCGTCGGCATTATTTTCGTCACACATTTTCTGGAGCAGGTGTATGCCGTCTGCGACAGCATTACTGTCCTTCGAAACGGCCAGCTGGTCGGCCAGTTCACGACTCAGGAGCTTCCGAGAGTCCAGCTGGTTGCCAAAATGATGGGCAAGGACTTTGATGATCTTGCCGCCATCAAACAGGACAGCGCAGAAAAGAAAACATACGGCGAAGAAGATATTGTGATCAAGGCAGTGGGACTTGGAAAGAAGGGATACATCAAGCCCTTTGATCTGGTCATTCATAAAGGGGAAGTGGTCGGCTTTACCGGTCTTCTGGGTTCCGGACGTTCCGAAACCGTCCGCGTCATCTACGGAGCAGAAAAAACCGACGAGGGAGAACTCTACGTCAAGGGAAAGAAACTGTCCGCCAAACATCCAATCAATTCCATGTACGAAGGCATGGCATATCTTCCGGAGGACCGGAAGAACGAAGGAATCATCGCAGATCTCTCCGTCCGGGAGAATCTGATTATTGCACTGCAGGCAAAACGCGGTATTTTCCACCTGCTCAGTAAAAAACAGCAGGAAGAATTTACGGATAAATATATTGAAACGCTTCAGATCAAGACGGCCAGCCGGGAAACGCCCATCAAGTCCCTGTCTGGCGGAAATCAGCAGAAGGTCATCATCGGCAGATGGCTTCTGACCAACCCTGACTTCCTGATTCTTGACGAGCCTACCAGAGGAATCGACGTCGGAACCAAGACGGAGATTCAGAAACTTGTAGTAAAACTGGCAAAAGAAGGCATGGCTGTCGTATTCATTTCTTCGGAAATCGAAGAGATGCTCCGTACCTGTGACCGCATGATCGTTATGCGCGATACCAGCAAAGTCGGAGAACTCAGCGGCGAAGAAATGAACCAGACAACAATTATGTCAACCATAGCAGGAGGGCAGTAATTATGAATAAAAGTCTGAAAAATATCACATCACAGCGGCTGTTTCTGCCGATCTTCTGTCTCGCCCTGGTACTGCTAATCAACCTTTTTACCAGACCGGACTTTTTCTCCATCGAGATCAGAGACGGCGTGCTGTACGGCTTTCTGATCGATATCATTAACCGTGCATCCGAGCTGGTCATTCTGGCAGTCGGTATGACACTGGTCGTATCCGCTTCCGCCGGAACCGATATCTCCGTCGGCGCAATCATGGCGGTCAGTGCTGCTGTCTGCTGTAATATCCTCACCGGCGGCGAACGTGCGGCTACCGCTTACGCCAATCCGCTGATCCTTGGATTTATCGCGGCGCTGGTCGTCGGCGCACTGATCGGATGCTTTAACGGCTTTCTGGTGGCAAAGCTGGAGATACAGCCCATGGTCGCCACTCTGATCATGTTCACGGCAGGGCGCGGTATCGCACAGCTGATTACGGACGGCCAGATCACCTATGTCCGTGTGGACAGCTACAAAATACTGGGATCTTCCTTCCCGGGATTCCCGGTTCCGGCACCTTTTATCATATCGATTATTGTCGTGCTCCTGACCCTGCTTCTTCTGAAGAAGACGGCTCTTGGCATGTACATACAGGCAGTCGGTATCAATAAAAAGGCTTCCAGCCTGACCGGAATCAAATCCGTTCTGATCATCTTTCTGGCCTATGCGTTCTGCGGACTTTGCTCCGGACTGTCCGGACTGATCGCTTCCAGCCGTATCTATTCGGCGGATGCCAACAATATCGGTCTGAATATGGAGCTGGACGCGATCCTGGCAGTGGCCATCGGCGGCAACTCCCTGGGCGGAGGTAAATTCTCCATTGCAGGTTCCGTGATCGGCGCCTATACCATCCAGGCGCTCACCACCACGCTTTATGCAATGCATGTCTCCTCAGACCAGATTCCGGTATACAAGGCGATTGTCGTTGTAATCATCGTAACGCTGCAGTCCTCCGGATTTGCAAGGTGGAGAAAAGCGCTCGCTCAGAAAAAAGAGAGCAACACGGCAGAAAAGGGGGCGGCATAAATGAAAAGCAGACGTAAATTAAATCAGACCAGTTTTCTTCTCATGGTCACGATCGTGCTGTTCATCGTCATGTACGTGATCGGCTGTATCCTCTTCAGTGATCAGGGATTTGCAAAAACTCAGAATTTCCTGAACCTGTTCATCTCCAATGCCGGACTGATCGTCATCGGCATCGGCATGACCGTGGTTATGATTACCGGCGGTATTGACATCAGTGTGGGCTCCTTCGTTGCCATGGGCTGTATGATGCTGGCATGGATGATGGAACGTGGCGGAATCGGCGCCGTCCCGTCCGTCCTGATCGTACTGGCCACCGGTATCATGTTCGGACTGGTGCAGGGATTCCTTGTGGCCTATATGGATATTCAGCCCTTTATTGTGACTCTGGCCGGGATGTTCTTTGCAAGAGGTATGACCGCTATCATCTCCAAGGATATGATCAGTATCACCAATGAGACCTTTATGGCATGGGCAAAGATCAAGGTCTATCTTCCCTTCGGCGGCTATGTGAACAAAAAAGGCGTTATGATCTATCCCTATATCTATCCGACGGTAGTGATTGCGCTGATCCTTCTTGTGATTGCTTTTATCATGCTGAAATATACGAAGTTTGGGCGCAGTATCTACGCCGTGGGCGGCAACGAACAGTCTGCCCTGATGATGGGTCTGGACGTAAGGAAAGTAAAGCTGAAAGCCTACGTACTGGACGGCTTCCTCTGCGGCATCGGAAGCGTACTGTTCTGTCTGAACACTCTGGGCGGTTTCGTAGAGCAGGCAAAGGGATTTGAGATGGATGCCATCGCTTCTGCCGTCATCGGCGGAACGCTCCTGACCGGCGGTGTGGGCAACGTCATCGGTACCCTGTTCGGCGTGCTGATCAAGGCGACCATCGAAGCGTTCATCACCTTCCAGGGAACCCTTTCCTCCTGGTGGACGCGTATTACAATCGCGGCTCTGCTCTGCTTCTTTATCGTACTCCAGTCCGTACTGGCCATGGTGAAAAAGAAGAAATAAATCTGAGTACAAAAAAGAGAGGCTTTTGCCGGATCAAACCGGAAGCCTCTCTTTTTCTCTGCCTGAAATTTATCTGAACTTGTAGATCGTCGTCGTATGATAAGCCTGCCCTGCCTCAAACACCGGCTGGATAAATTCCGGCGTATTGATGCTGTTGGGGAAATACTGAGTCTCCAGACACAGTGCACAGCGTTTGTCATAATGAGCGCCGCCTTTTCCTGTCTGAGGCGTAATGCAGTTACCCGCATAGAACTGAACCCCGGGCAGATCCGAATACACTTCCATTACCCGTCCCGCTTTCTCATCTTCCACCTGAGCAATCTTTTCCACCTTCCCGTACGCTGTGTTCAGCGCCCAGTTGTGGTCATACCCCTGCACCAGCGTAAGCTGCTCATAGTCCGCTCCGATCTCATCTCCGATCCGCTTCGCCCTGCGGAAATCCATAGGCGTCCCCTCCACCGGCAGAATCCTCCCCGTAGGTATCGCCCCCGGCAGAATCTCTGCAAAACCGTCCGCATAAATCGTCATTTTCTCGTCCTCAATACTGCCGGCATCATGTCCGCCCAGATTGAAATAACTGTGGTTGGTCACATTGATCAGGGTCTTTTTATCACTGACGCCGTCATAGGTAATCTGAAGCCCCATATCCGGAAGAAGCGTATAAGTAACGGATATCTTCAGCGTGCCGGGGAAACCGTTCTCCCCATCCGGACTCACATAACTGAATCTTACGGCATGCTCTTCTTCCAGCATCTTTGCATCCCACAGGACCTTGTGAAATCCATGGTAAAAATCAGTGTGGAGGTTGTTGCCGTTCTCATTGGCCGCCAGCGAATACGTCACTCCGTCGATCTGAAATGCCGCTCCGCCGATCCGGTTGGCACTCCTTCCGATGGTTGCTCCGAAAAAGCAGCCGTTCTCTTCATAGCCTGCCAGATCATCATATCCAAGGACCAGGTCCTTTTTCTCTCCCTTTGCATCCGGCACGATCAGCTTCACAAGAATCGCTCCGAAATCAGTCACTGCCGCCTCCATGCCGTTCTCACCGGTGATGGTGTACAGATACGCCTGCCTGCCGTCCTTCGTTACTCCAAATTCTTTCTTACTGATACCCATATTCCTTCTCCTGTCATAGTTCAATGCGTCCCTCCAGGGCACGCAGCAATGTCACCTCGTCAATATACTCCAGATCTCCGCCCACAGGCACTCCGCTGGCGATCCGGCTGACCTTGATGCCGGTGGGCTTCACCAGTTTGCTGATATACATCGCCGTCGTCTCTCCCTCCAGGCTGGAATTGGTGGCGATGATCACTTCGTCCACATCCTTCTCCAGTCGGTGCATCAGCTCCTTCAGACGGATATCCGCAGGGCCGATCCCCAGCATGGGCGAGATGGCGCCGTGGAGCACATGATAGACGCCTCTGTATTTTCCAGTCTTCTCGTAGGCGCTCATATCCCTGGGATTTTCCACCACCATAATGGTCTTCTGATCCCTGGCGGGATCACTGCAGATGGGACACAGCTCCCGGTCCGTCAGTGTCAGGCACTGCCCGCAGTAGCGGATGGTCTGCTTTGCCTTCAGAATGGTATCCGCCAGCTTTTTCACCCGCTCTTCCGGCAGATCAATAATGTGAAATGCCAGACGCTGGGCCGTCTTGCCCCCGATCCCCGGCAGAGAGGACAGTTGTTCAATGAGAAGACTGATCTGGTTGCTGTAATATTCCATCAGAAGGGAAAGCCTCCGCCCAGTCCGCCGGTCAGCTTCGCCATGTTCGCCGCATTCGCCTCTTCCGCTTTCCGAAGCGCCTCATTGACGGCCGCCATAATCACATCCTCCAGCATCTCCACATCCTCCGGATCCACCGCATCCGGATCGATCTTTACCTTTGTCACTTCCTTCTTGCCGGTCACGGTCACTTCCACTGCGCCGCCGCCTGCTGCCGCCGTAAATTCCGCGCTTTCCAGCTCCTTCTGACTCTCTTCCATCTGGCGCTGCATCCTCTGGGCCTGTTTCATCAGATTGTTCATATTGCCCGGCATCCCTCCTCCGGGAAAACCACCTCTTTTTGCCATATATGCCTCTCCTTTTATCATGTTATATTTATCTATACTGTATGTTACGTCTCTTCTATGTCGATCTCCATATTGATAAAACCGGACAGATCGATGACCGGCTCTTCCGCTCTGGCATCGCTCTCCGGTGTAGAGACCTGTATGCCAAGCTCCACATTCAGCTCCCGCCGGGCGATCTGCTCCAGCTCCCCTGCCAGTTCCTTTTCATCCACTGCATAATTTTTGCACAGGATGATCTGCACGCCGGCATGCTCCGGCAGCTCCCGGCACTGGGCTCCTTTCAGAAGATTCCGGAACCAGGGGCTGGTCTTCTGACCGAATTCCTGGAAACGCCCGACAAATTCCCGGATATCCTCCGGAAGCGCCGCCGGCGGAATCTTCCCGGCCGGCTGTCCTGTTCCTGCCGGAGCCTCTGGCTCCTCCGGTTCCCCGGGAGCCGCCATGACCACGCCCTGTTCCAGCTTCTGCTCCAGCTGAGAAATGCGGTGCAGTATGGAGTCATAATTCTGTTCCATGGCAGGCCTGCACAGCCTGATCAACGCGATCTCCACCATCACCCGCTTCTGGGTGGCATAACGAAGCTGTCCGGACAATTCGGAAAATACCCGGATATAACGCATCAGCGTATCCATATCGGTCAGCCCGGCCTCTTCTTTCATCCGGGTCAGGTGTTCGCTGGACACATCCAGCATCTCTTCCATTCCCTGCTCACTCTTCAGCATGAGCAGATTCCTGAGATACCATACGAAATCCGTGACAAACTGAGAGAGCTCCCGGCCTTTCAGGATGATCTCCTCCAGCTCCCGTATGACGCCGACCAGATCCTGACTGCAGATCCTGCGGTAAAAGCTCCCGAACACCTCCGCGTCCACAGCACCCAGCACTTCCAGTACCTGATCATAGGTGAGCTTCTGCCCCAGATAAAAAGCAATGCACTGATCCAGAAGGCTCAGCGCATCACGCATGGAACCGTCTCCCATCTTCGCCACATAGGTCAGGGCGCGCTCTTCCGCCTCCACATGCTCCTGCTCCATGAGCTCCCGGAGTCTGGCAGCGATGGTCTCTGTGGTAATTCTCCGGAAATCATACCGCTGGCACCGGGATGCGATCGTCACGGGAATCTTGTGTGCTTCTGTAGTCGCCAGTATGAAGATCACATAGGAGGGCGGTTCCTCCAGTGTCTTCAGAAGTGCATTGTAGGCCCCGGGGGTAAGCATATGCACTTCATCGATGATATAGACCTTGTACTTTCCCTCCGCCGGGGAATAGGCCACTTCCTCCCGGATCTCGCGGATGTTGTCCACGCCGTTGTTGGAAGCGGCATCGATCTCAATGACATTCATGGAGCTCCCGGCAGCGATCGCCCGGCAGGAGGCGCACTCCCCGCAGGGGCTGCCGTCCGCCGGATGCTCGCAGTTCACCGCCTTCGCAAAGATCTTCGCAATGGTCGTCTTGCCGGTGCCTCTGGTCCCGCAGAAGAGATAGGCATGTCCCACACGGTCCGCACAGATCTGGTTCTTTAAGGTCGTCACAATATGATCCTGTCCCTTGACATCCGCAAATTCCGCCGGGCGGAACTTACGGTATAATGCTGTATAAGACATGGCTTCTTATCAGTCTCCAAAGCTGATGCCGACGATCTTCGCCTCTTCGATGATCCCCGCATCAGGATCCACCATCTTCAGCTTGCCTGCCACCTCTCCCAGAGGCACTTTGCAGGTCTCTCCGTGGATGATGCCCACCATATAGCCGTACTCCTCGTCCATGATCAGCTTCGCGGCTCTCGCACCAAGTCTTGTGGAAAGTACACGGTCATAGGGCTTGGGAGACCCGCCTCTCTGGGTATGTCCCGGGACGGTCACGCGGACATCCGCGCCGGTCTTCTGCCGGATCAGATCCGCCAGCTCATAGGATACGGACGGATACGCATAATTCGCCATTTTTGCCTTGTATTCTTTCTTGGACAGCTTTGCATCCTCTTTGGAGATCGCCCCCTCCGCCACTGCCAGGATCGTAAAGCCCTTCTTCGCGCGGTTCCTCTTCTCAATGGCTGCACACACCTTGTCGATGTCATACGGGATCTCCGGAATCAGCACGATATCCGCTCCGCCTGCGATGCCCGCATGGAGTGTCAGCCATCCTACCTTATGTCCCATGACCTCAACGATGAATACCCGGTTGTGGGATGCTGCTGTGGTATGGATGCAGTCGATGCACTCCGTCGCAATGTCCACGGCGCTCTGAAAGCCAAACGTCATATCTGTTCCCCAGATATCATTGTCGATCGTCTTGGGAAGATGAATGATATTCAGACCCTCCTCGCTCAGAAGATTCGCCGTTTTCTGGGTTCCGTTGCCGCCCAGAATGACCAGGCAGTCCAGATCCAGCTTCTTATAGGTCTTCTTCATGGCCTCCACCTTGTCCAAGCCGTTCTCGTCCGGCGTCCTCATATTCTTAAAAGACTGTCTGGAGCTTCCCAGGATCGTCCCTCCCTTGGTCAGGATACCTGCAAAATCTCTGCCGGTCATGTGCCGGTATTCATTATAGATCAGTCCCTTATATCCTTCCTCGATCCCGTAGATCTCCACGTCTCCGCCCAGTTCGTTATAAAGCCCCTTTGCCACTCCTCTCATGGTCGCATTCAATGCCTGGCAGTCGCCACCGCTCGTCAGTAAACCCACACGTTTCATAAATAAGTATCTCCTTTTCCTCTATAATTTTCCGTCCGGTCCGGATGGTATCACACCCCATACTCCTCATTCTCCGGCCGTATTTATATGTATTATAACCCAACCGGAAATATTTCACAAGAGTCAGCAGGCCCGGAAATCCCGGAACCGGCACATCCCCGAAAATTAACAGTTGACAACCCATTCCCATTATCTTATGCTGAAATCACAATACTTTATGGAGCCATTTCATTATGAAGATCACTGACCTGGACATCCGTCATTTTAAATCCATTCACCACATCCATCTGCAGGACATCGAGAACGCCCTGATTCTGGTGGGACAGAACAACACCGGTAAGACTACTGTCCTGGACGCCATCCGCGCAGTGGGCGGCGGCTACCGGATCGGACCGGAGGATTTCGGCGAGGACGGTTCCAACATCGAGATCGGTATCTCCCTTGCCATCACGGAAGAGGATCTGAGGCTTCTCCACCGGAAGGGCATCGTAAGCCAGTACCGGAGATGGGACGCATGGTCCGCAGATTTTGAGAAAAAGCTGCCCTCTTACCGGGACGGAGTACTCACCTTCACCATGACTGCCAACCGAAACGGCCAGATCCGGTTAAAAGACGGCTGCTCCAAACACAATCCCTGCATCCGGGAGGTCTTCCCCAGAATCTATCATGTAGATACGGAACGCAGGCTGGAACAGCTCCAGAGCGACCTTCTCCTCCTGCAGGAGGATGAGATTCTGCAGCGGATGCGCTCCGACTGCTGTATGTTCGACCAGGCCAAGAAATGCAATCACTGCTTCAACTGTATCGGCCTGATCGAGAAGAAACAGCCCAAGGAGCTCAATGCCTTCGAGACCTCAAAACTTCTGGACTACAAGCTGTATCAGCTCAATCTGGACACTTTTGCCAAAATGGTCAATGACAGTTTCCGGAAAAACGGCGGACGGGAGGAGATCCTCTACTCCATGAACCGGGATGTGGAGAAGATCCTGAAGGTCACCACAGAGATCTGGCATCCGGCACAGAATCTGGTGCGTCCCATCTCCCGTATGGGAAAGGGCATGCGCTCGATCTACCTCTTCTCCCTTCTGGAAGCCTATACGCAGATCGAAGAGAACCTGCCCAGCATTATCATGATTGAAGATCCGGAGATCTTCCTGCACCCAAGGCTTCAGAAGGTATCCGGCAGGATCCTCTACCGGCTCTCCCGCAAGAACCAGGTCATTTTCACCACCCACTCTCCCAACCTGCTGCCCAATTTCAGCAGCCGGCAGATCCGGCAGGTGATCACGCTGAAGGACGGTTCCTCCGGCATCCGGGAGAAGACCGACATCAGCGCCATTCTGGACGATCTGGGCTACACGGCAGGAGACCTGATGAACGTCAATTTCGTATTTATTGTGGAAGGAAAGCAGGATAAGAGCCGTCTGCCCCTTCTGCTGCAGAAATATTATTCCGAGACGACGGACGGGCAGGGAAACCTGTTCCGGATCGCCATCATTACCACCAACAGCTGTACCAACATCAAGACCTATGCCAACTTAAAGTACATGAATCAGATCTACTTAAGGGATCAGTTCCTGATGATCCGGGACAGTGACGGCAAGGATCCGGCCGTTCTGGGACGTCAGCTCTGCCGGTATTATGAAGAACGCAGTCTGGAGGATATGGATAAGCTTCCGAGAGTCCGGCCTGAAAATGTGCTGATCCTGCGTTACTATTCCTTTGAAAATTATTTCCTGAATCCGGCGGTCATGGCACAGCTTGGAGTCATTCCTTCCGAAGAAGCTTTCTATGAGATCTTTCTGGAAAAATGGCGGGAGTACCTGCACCGGATCTCCAGCGGCAGGCAGCTGCGGGAGATCCTGGGCCGCGACTTTGAGAATGTCCGCGATGTACAGGAGCACATGGAAGAGATCAAAATATACCTGCGGGGACACAATCTCTTTGATATCTACTACGGCAGATACAAAGAGGAAGAAACAGATCTTCTGAGACGTTACATCGATCTGGCCCCCAGAGAAGATTTTCAGGACATTCTGAATGCCTTTGAACAGTTTCCGTACTTTGAGAGCAGACGGATGTAAGCCCCTACATGGCTCCCGCCAGCACCACACTTGCGGCGATTCCCGCAAAGGTGCTGATCAGCGCCCCGGCCAGCGTCCACCTGGTCCTGGTCACCTTCGCAGTCAGAAAATAAACGCTCATGGTATAGAAGACGGTCTCCGTACAGCCCATCATAATGGATGCGGTCAGACCGATGAAGGAGTCCGTCCCGTAGGATTTGTAGATATCCAGCGCCAGAGACGTGGCTGCGGAGGACGAGAACAGCCGGATGATGGACAGCGGTATGAGCTGCACCGGAAAATGCAGAAGCTCTGCCAGGCCCGACAGATACTCTGCCGCCAGATCCAGAAAGCCGGATGCCCGCAGCATCCCCACTGCCGCCATAAGTCCCACCAGTGTGGGAAGGATCTTAAGGACCGTACGGATCCCGTCCGCCGCACCGGTGACAAATTCATCATAGACGTGGACTTTTTCTGTCAATGCAAACGCAACAATATAAAACAGGAGAATCGGGATAATAAAATCAGAGATATAATAGAAAAATGTCATTTTATAACTGTCCGGTCCGTTTTTCAGTTTATTTTATGCATGAAAAACAGGAATATGTCAGAAAGGATCCATTCCGGCCGCCGGTTGACCCGGATCCGGCGGAATGATAAAATGAGTAGAAAAAGGGGGATTTTATCATGTTATCATTTGAAAACGACTATGTGGAAGGCGCCCATGAGCTGATCCTGCAGCGCCTGGCAGAGACAAACCTGGAACAGCTTCCCGGATACGGAGCTGATTCCTGGTGCGAACGGGCAAAGGAAAAGATTCGGGAAGCCTGTAAATGTCCTCATGCGGATGTCTGTTTCCTGGTGGGCGGCACACAGACGAACATGACCGTTATTGACGGGATGCTCGCTCCCTATGAGGGCGTCATCGCAGCGAACACTGGACATGTGAGCGTCCACGAGGCCGGAGCCATCGAATACACCGGACACAAGGTCCTTACCCTGCCTCAGCATGAGGGAAAGATCCGCGCGGACGAACTGGAGGCATACCTGCGGACCTTCTGGGAAGATGCCAGCCATGAGCACATGGTCTTTCCCGGCATGGTGTACATTTCTCATCCCACAGAATACGGAACGCTCTACACCCGCGCAGAGCTTCAGAATCTCAGCGCCATCTGCGATGCCCACCAGATCCCGCTGTATCTGGACGGCGCCAGACTGGGCTATGGACTCATGAGCCGGCAGACAGACGTCACCCTTCCCGATATCGCCGACTGCTGCCATGTCTTTTATATCGGCGGGACCAAGGTAGGCGCTCTGTGCGGAGAGGCTGTGGTATTCACCCGCCGTAATATGCCGAAGCATTTTCTGACCACCATCAAGCAGCACGGCGCGCTGCTGGCCAAGGGGCGTCTCCTGGGGATCCAGTTCGATACCCTGTTCACAGACGGCCTGTACCAGAAGCTGGGCGCCCACGCCATCGACATGGCAGAGCTTCTGAAGCGGGGCTTAAGGGAATGCGGCTGCACCTTCCATCTGGAATCTCCCACCAACCAGCAGTTCGTCCTGTTAAAAGATGAAGAACTGGAGCGCCTGAAAAAACATGTGGCATGCAGCTTCTGGGAGAAGCCGGACGAAGATCACACAATCGTAAGATTTGCCACCAGCTGGGCCACAAGGGAAGCAGACATCCTTCAGCTTCTGAAGCTCTTAAAGGAAATCCTCTAGCGCTTTCCCAGAATCTCCTCCAGCACTGCATTGACCTTATCCAGATCAAAAGGCTTCGCAATATGTCCGTCCATGCCTGAGGCAAACGCCTCCTTTTTATCTTCTTCAAAGGCATTGGCAGTGAGGGCGACGATGGGGATACCGGCGAGATCCGGGTCTGCCAGACTGCGGATCTCCCTGGCCGTCTCATAGCCGTCCATCCGGGGCATCTGGATATCCATCAGGATCAGGTCGTAATATCCAGGAGCCGACTCAGACACCATCCGGAGCGCCTCCAGCCCGTCATCGGCACACTCCACCTGAAAGCCCTCTTCTGACAAAAGCGTCGCCGCCACTTCCTGATTCAGCGGATTGTCCTCCGCCACCAGGAGCCGTTTTCCGTGAAAGAGCAGATTCTCTCCCGCATTCCCCGCATCCACCTCTTCCTCACTGGCCGCTTCCAGCTTCAGACGCACCACAAATTCCGTACCTACTCCCTTTTCACTGTGCACTTCGATGGTCCCGCCCTGGAGCTCCACAAGCTGCCGGGTGATGGCAAGCCCCAGGCCTGTCCCCTGCACACCGCTCTGGGTGGCGCTTTTCTCCCGTTCAAATACGCCGAAGATATGCTTCTGAAATTCTTCACTCATCCCCACGCCGGTATCCCGGATCCGCATCTCCATGCAGACATAGCCATGACTGTCCACGCCGGTCTGCCGCACCTCGTAGATGACGCTCCCGCCCCGCTGGGTGTATTCCAGAGCGTTGGACAACAGATTCAGAGCGATCTGCTTCATCCGGAGGCTGTCGCACACCACATAATCATGTTCGATCTGGTCCGTCTTCACATCGAAGTTCAGCCCCTTCTCTTCCATCCGTCCCCGGAACATCTGCTCCGTCTCCTTTACCGAAGTCCGGATATTGCAGGGTGCCAGCTCCAGCTCCAGATCTCCCTTCTCCAGCCTCGCCATATCCAGCACATCATTGATCAGCCGCCGCAGATGACTGCTGGCGCGCTCCACCTTGGTCAGATAATCCAGCACCTGCCTCTTATCCTCCGCATGATCTCTGGCCAGCCGTACAAAGCCGATAATGGCATTCATGGGCGTCTGAATATCATGGGAGATGTTGAACAGGAAGGAAGACTTCGCCTTGCTCGCCACTTCTGCATTGTGGAGCGCATCCGCCAGGATCTCCTTCTGCTCCTTCTGGCGCTTCACGATCTCATTTATATGGCGGAACATTCTTCTGGATACCAGAAATGCCAGAATCGTGAACACGATCACTGCTATCGGAACGAACAGCTTCAGCTTCTGATACGTCATATACTGATGTGAGGCCTCAAATTCGATGCCCAGCACGCCCACGATCTCCTCCCGGTCATACAGCGGCAGATAGCAGATAAAAATATCTCCCCAGCTGGTATGTACGATCTCATCCGGATAGACCTTCTCTCCTCCCAGCGCCCGGTCCATATCCTGATAGATCTCTTCCTCGATCACATCCCCCGGATATCGAAAATCCTCACTGCACGAGTCCAGTCCATCGACAACATAGATATATTTTCCGTCTGCATTCTTTTTGGCCGTATACAGGTACATCAGTCCCGCCGCTTCCTTCACCGAACTGAACACCTCATGTATGGCGTGATACTCTTCTTTCCGGATATCCTCGCGGGTCTCAATATCCGGAAATGCCGACAGATCCAGACGGCTCTCCAGATGCTCCAGAATATATTCCACCCGTTCCCTGAGACTGACCTTCATATCATGGTAGGTAACGCTGTAGGACACCCCAAAACAGGTCAGCGCCACCACTGCCACAAATACTGCCAGAAGCATGGATACCTGCAGATCCACGCGGTCATCGAGTTTTCTCATATGCATGCATCTCCTGATCAGGTATTTTTATCAATCATATCATATCCGCGGTTATTTATCAAAAGTTTTATCCGGATTCCTTCCATCTGAGAATCTGCTCCAGCCGCTCCTTAACCCGCTTCTCCTGCCCCTCCTCCGAAGGCAGATAGTATCTGCGTCCATTCAGGCTCTCCGGAAGGCATTTCATCCGGGAGAGTTTCTCCTGCGTATCATGGGCGTACACATAGCCCTTTCCGTAGTCCAGCTCCTTCATCAGTCCTGTGGGCGCATTGCAGATCTGAAGAGGCACCGGCTCCGCAGGCAGCTCCCGCACATCTCTTTTCGCATCCTCGCACGCTGTATAGAGCGCGTTGGATTTGGGCGCCATGGAAAGATAAACTGCCGCATGAGTCAGATGCACGTCGCACTCCGGCATTCCCAGGAAATGACACGCCTGATAGACAGACACGGCCAGAGGCAGCGCCTGCGGATCTGCCATACCCACGTCCTCGCTGGCAAAGCGGATCAGCCTCCTGGCGATATACAGCGGTTCCTCCCCGCCGTCCAGCATCCGGCACAGCCAGTATACCGCCGCATCCGGATCGCTGTTCCGCATGGACTTGTGGAGCGCCGATATGAGATTGTAATGTTCCTCTCCGTTTTTGTCGTAGAGCAGCGAACGTCTGTTCATGCACTGAGAGAGCACCTCCTGATCCACATGAATCCTCCCGCCGGCATCCATTTCTCCGTTCAGCACAGCCATCTCCAGCGTATTCAGCGCAGTTCTGGCATCCCCGTTGGCAAACCGGGCGATGGCGTCCAGATGGATGTCTTCCATGTCAATCTCCATATCTCCCAGCCCTCTGGAGCTTCTGAGCGCATGCACAAGGAGCTTTTTCAGATCCTTTGTCTCCAGCGCCTTCAGCACAAACACCCTGCACCGGGACAGGAGCGCGGAATTAATCTCAAAGGAAGGATTTTCCGTGGTGGCTCCCACCAGTATAATGCTGCCCTTTTCCACATACGGGAGAAACGCGTCCTGCTGCGCCTTGTTGAACCGGTGGATCTCATCGGCGAAGAGCATCGTCCGCAGCCCGGACCTGCGGTTCTGCTCCGCCTGCGCCATCACATCCTTGATCTCCCGGATCCCGCTGGTCACTGCGCTGAACTCCACGAAGGAGGCCCGGGTCCGGCCGGCGATGATCCGCGCCAGCGTGGTCTTCCCCACTCCGGGAGGCCCCCAGAAGATCATGGAAGAGATCTGATCCCGGTCAATGAGCTGCCGCAGGATCTTCCCCGGTCCCAGCAGATGCTCCTGCCCCACATATTCCTCCAGCGTCTCCGGCCGGAGCCTGCTGGCAAGGGGTGCGGTTCTCTCCCGGTCGTCAAATAAACTAAGCTGTTCCATCATGTCCTGATCACCTCGCCTTATCTTCCCTGTAACCATACCACAATTCCTGTTCCGGCTCAAGCTGCATTCGTCCCTTCCTTTTTGACGCAAAATAGTATAAAATAAAAATATCAACCATTTTCAGGAAAGGAGTCCCGTCATGTGCAGGCGTCTGTCCATCTATTTCAGAGAGATGTATCCCATCCTCCCCAGGTTCGTTCTGGGGCTGATCATCTTCGGTGAGATCCATTTCATCATCCTTCTGAACTTCCAGGTCCGCACCTTCCGGCCGGGACTTCAGGAGCTGATCGGCAGCTTCACCGTCTTCAGCTTCCTGCTCTGGCTGCGGATCGCCGACGACTTCAAGGACTATGAGCTGGACTGCCGGCTCTTCTCCCACAGACCCCTTCCCTCCGGCCGAGTGCATAAGAAAGACCTGGCTGTGTTTGTCTCCATACTGATCACGGTCACCGTCTGCCTGAATCTGTTCTTCATGAACAACTTCGGGTTCTTCCTGTTCCTCTATATCTACGGAACGCTTATGTCCCTCTGGTTCTTCAGCAGGAAGAAGATCCAGAAGAGCCTGCCCCTGGCGCTCGTCACCCACAATCCGGTGCAGATGATCATGAATATCTATATCATCTCCTTCACCTGTATCAAATACCATATCCCCATGTTCACCTGGATCAATTTTCTCGCAGCCTGGACCCTGTATTTCCCGGCACTGATCTGGGAAGTCTCCCGGAAAATCCGGGCTCCCCGGGATGAGACGGAATATGTGACCTATTCCAGTCTCTTTGGATACCGGAAAGCCACCTGGTTCGTCCTGATTCTGACCTGGGTGGACATTATGACCAATTTCCTGCTGGTATGGAACCTGAACCGGATCACGGTCCTGGCGCTCCTGATCAATGTGCTCTGGATGACGGTGAAATTCCTGCAGTTTCTGAAAGACCCGGAGCAGTTCGCCATCGTGGACAAGGTGGAACGCTATACCTACATTCAGGAATCCCTCATGCTTCTGACCATTCCCGTCTATCTTATCTTCGGGAAACTATAAGCCGCCGTGTCTGCAGTACCGGACGCGGCAGGAAAGGACCGATACGCCATGATCATCACGCAGGAAAATTATCAGACGTCTTCTGCAGGGCCCAAGGCCCGCAATCTGTTCCGTCTTCTGGAGCACGGCTGCACCGTGCCTCTCTTTTTCTGCGTGGAAGAGGATTTTTCAGAGCCGGAGGTACGGGCGCATCTGGCACAGCATTTCCCGGATACCCGTCTCTTCTCCGTCCGCTCCTGCGCTTCTCTGGAGGACGGATCTTCCTGCTCCTTCGCCGGACAGTTCAGGACCTTCCTGAATGTGGAGCGTACATCTGTCTGTACCCGTATCCGGCAGGTCTTTCAGAGCACCTGCACTCCCTCCGTCCTGGAATACTGCCGGCTTCACCGGATCGACCCCGCTTCCATCCGGCTCTGCGTCATGGTGCAGGAGATGGTAGAGGCGGATACCTCCGGCGTCCTCTTCACCGCCAACCCCCAGGGGATCCTCAATGAGAGCGTCATTGTCCTGGGCCGGGGAACCGGCGACGGAGTCGTGGAGGACCGCACGGATACCGCCAGCTGTTACTATAATCTCACCGATCAGACCTGGTACTGCGAGCGGACCGGCGATGCCCCGCTCCTCACCGATACACAGGTCCATGAGCTGATCCGCGTCTCCCAGAGCCTCCGGGAATTCTTCCATATGGAATGCGATCTGGAATACGCCTGGAAGGACAGCCGGCTCTTCCTGCTCCAGGTGCGCCCCATCACCACGCTGGATGAGAACGCTCCGGTCATCATCCTGGACAACAGCAACATTGTGGAAAGCTATCCCGGCATCACTCTTCCTCTGACCCAGAGCTTTGTGAAGGACGCCTATCATCAGGTCTTCTGCTCCCTGCTTCTCCGGCTCACAGGCGAAAAGGATACCGTCGACCGCATGGAACCCGTCCTGCAGCATATGGTGGATGTGGCCAACGGGCGCGTCTATTACCGCATCAGCAACTGGTATGACGTGCTGCTTCTGCTTCCCTTTCACAGGAAAATCATCCCCGTCTGGCAGGAGATGATGGGGGTGGGAGACAGAACCATAAGCTCCGGCCGGACACAGAAGGTCCGGAGAATGACCCGTCTGAAGACGGCCCTGTCCTTCTTCCGCCTGCTGCTCTCCTGTCCCCGGGAGATGGAAGAGCTGGAACTGTATTTCACAGAGATCCTCCGGCAGTTCCAGTCAGTGGACACCCGTACCGGAGACAGCCAGGAGCTTCTTGATGCCTATCATACCCTGATGGACCGGACCGCTGCGCAATGGGATCTGACGCTGGTCAATGATATGTACGCCTTCCTGTTCACCGGGCTTCTGAAGGCCCGCCTGAAGGCAGAGCGGGTCCAGGACCCCGCGCTGACCGCCAGCCGCGCCATCCGGGGGATCGCCCGCCTGGACAGCCTCGAGCCCATACGGGAGCTGGAACGGATCGCCGCACGGGTGAGAGAAGAAGGACGCCTCCCGGAGCTTCGCGCGCTCAGAGGCAGGGAAGACTGCGATGCTTATCTGCAGCGCACGGAAGACAGCCTCGTGGGGCAGATCCGGGATTATATCGACCGCTTCGGAGACCGAAACGTGGAAGAGCTGAAGCTGGAGAGCCGGACCTTCCGCACGGATCCCATCCTCCTGATCCGGCGTATCCTGCAATACGCAGAAGCTCCTGTGCCGGACCCCCCGCATCCGCCGGAGCCTCCCTGCCGCCTGTCCCGGCTCTCCCGCTTTCTGGCAGCAAGGGCGGCTCTTGGTATCCGGAACCGGGAACGCTCCCGCCTGCACCGGAGCCGCCTGTACGGGATGATGCGAACACTTGTTCTGAAGGCAGGAGAAAACCTGCAGAAAGAAGGGCGGATCCAGAAGCGGGAGGACGTCTTCTGGCTCACCCTTCCGGAACTGGAACAGGCAGTGAAAGACCCGGACCTCTCCCTGCGGGAACGCATCTGTACCCGCCGAGAACAGTATGAGGGTTTCCGCGCCCTCCCCCCGTATTCCAGACTGATCTTCTCCGGAAACGTTACGGATAAACACCTGAAGCATATTCAGACGCACAGCCGGACAGACAGAAAGGAGATCTATTCCGGGACTCCCTGTTCTCAGGGGATCGCCGAGGGACAGGTGCTCATCATCGAGGACGCATCGGCATCTCCAGATACCACAGACAGGATCCTGGTCACCCGGATGACCGATCCCGGCTGGGTGTTCCTGATCGCCCATGCCCGGGCGGTCGTCGCGGAAAAGGGCTCTCTTCTGTCCCATACCGCCATCATCGCCAGAGAACTGTCAAAGCCTGCCGTAGCGGGAATCCCCCATATCACAGAGTTTCTGAAGGACGGAGACCGCATCCGGGTGGACGGAAATACCGGGACAGTCACAGTCCTTTCCTGAGGCAGACGATGTATTTACAAAGGAGATCTTCATGAAAAGTATCCACGATTATCTGGAAAAAGCATATGAAACATGGGCTGACCGCCCATACATCCATACAAACGATCAGGGAGTCTGGCATGCAGCAGCCTTCCGGAAAGTCATCGACGATATCAGAGCCCTTTCCCGGAGCCTCCTGCAACTGGGACTGGGACGCCGCAACATCATGATCTGCTCTGAAAATTCCTACGAATGGACCATTCTCTATCTGGGAATCATGGGCTATGTGGGAACCTGCGTGCCGGTGGACAGGGAATGGACTTCCTATGACTTCTGCCACACCCTGTCCGTCATTGATACTGCAGCTGTCTTCTATTCCCGCGCCAAAAGTGCCTGTATGGATGAGCTGCAGGAACAATACCCGGATATCTCCTGGTTCTGCATCGAAGATACTCTGCCCGGACTGATCCGCACCGGACGGCGTCCGGAGCTTTGGCTCACCGGGCAGACAGACCCCGCACAGACGGTCATGATTCTGTTCACCTCCGGCACGACGGATCTTCCCAAGGCGATCCCTCTTACGCAGGAAAATCTCTTCGCCAACTGGGACACGCTGTACCGGCGCACCCCCATGACCGTGGCAGACCGCTCCTGCATCTTCCTGCCTCTGCACCATGTCTACACAGGCGTGGCTAATTTCCTCTACTCCATCATCTCCGGCATGCAGATCTGGCTCTGTCCGGACCTGAGCCGGATGGTGCCGGAGCTCATGGAAATACGCCCCACCATCCTCTGTACCGTGCCGCTGCTCCTGTACCGGATGTATGAGGCCATGACCGACGAGCTTCTTGCCGTCCTCCGGGACATTCGCTTCCTTTACTGCGGCGGCAGCTTCACAGACCCCGGAATCAAACAGTATTTTATACAAAACGGCGTCAATCTGCTGGAAGCCTACGGCACCACCGAGACTTCCTCCGTCATCGCTCTGGCAGTTCCCGGAGACCCGGAGACGGACTCCAACGGTGTTGTCTTTGAAAATCTGGAGGTATGGATCGAAGCTCCCGACGAGAATGGCGTGGGAGAGATCGTGGTAAGGGGAAAAAGCGTCTCCGCCGGCTATCTGGACCAGAACAGCAGAAGCTGCGCTTTCGATCCGGACGGCGCCTACCACACCGGAGACCTGGGACGGCTGGACGATCACCGCCGTCTGTACCTGAAGGGCAGAAAAAGGCGCATGATTCTGACCGCCGCCGGCAAAAACATCTATGTGGACGAGCTGGAAGAGCTGCTTCTTGGCTGTCCCGGCATCCGGGCCGCAAAAGTATATGAAGAAGCCCATCACCCTGCTGCCGCCGTCATCACAGATCTGCCGGAGGCGGACATACAGGCCCACGTGGACCGCATCAACCGGCTCCTGCCCCGCTACAAGCAGATCCGGCGGGTGCGCATAAAGCCGGATACCCTGGGAGGCCGCATCAAATGAACTATCATGTTATCAACTTTTCACAGGAAGAATCATATCTGAAAAAATTTCTGGAACTTCCGGGGCATCTGTACACCTCCCGGGAGCTCATGCAGAATCCCGAAGAAGAACGGCAGATTCTCACAGGAACTCATGTGCTCAGCCACTATTTCACCGTCCTGCCCCTTCTGGTCCTTAACGACCGGGAAGAGCCGGTCAGCCGCGCCGTGCTTACGGTCTACCCCGAAGACCCCACCGCCTGCCTGGGCTTTTTTGAAAGCCAGGATACAGAAGAAGCGGCAGCTCTGCTTTTTATGGAAGCGGAGAGACTGGCAAAAAAACACAAATGTACCGGCATCCAGGGGCCCATCGACGCCTCTTTCTGGATCCGGTACCGTTTTAAAACAAATCATTTCGGTCGGCCATATACCGGAGAGCCCTTTAACAAAGACTATTATCCCCGGCTCTGGACGGCCTTTGGCTATAAGATCACCGACCGCTATTATTCCAATCGCTACCGGCCTGTGGATCCCTCCCACAGGAATCAGAAATTCGCCTCCCGCCTGGCAGAGAAACGCGCAGAAGGTTATGTGATCCAGAGCCCTTCCAGCGCAGATTTTGACCGGACCCTGCGGGAAGTCTACGGACTCCTCATCGAGCTCTACCGGCATTTTCCAGGCTATCGGTGGATCACAGAAGAAGAATTTGTATCCCTGTACTGTTATCTCAGACGCCTGATCCGCTATCCCATGGTGAAGATGGCATACCGGCACGGACAGCCCGTGGGCTTTTTCATCAGTATCCCGGATTATCAGAACACCGTCTACGGAAAGCTCCGGCTTATGGATTACCTGCGGATCCTTCTCACCCGTCTTCACCCCCGGTCTTATGTCATGCTCTATATGGGGATCGACAGCTCCCACCGGGGCCTTGGCAAAGCCATGGCAGAAGCCATCAGAGAAGAACTGCTGAAGGCCGGCGTCCCTTCCACAGGCGCACTGATCCGGCAGGGAAATGTCAATAAAGACTATTTCCGGGAGCTGGTGGAGTCTGAACTGGAATATGTGCTGCTCAGAAAAGATCTGTCTGACTCCGGCCCTTCCCCCAGGATCCCAGAAGATTCAGAAGAACGCCAAACATGACTACGCACGCTGCCGCGATTTTCCCGTTCACCGAGGTCATGCCGGTCAGAAACGCGCCCATGCCGGGAAGGATCCACCGGACGCTGCCGATATAATTATCGTACGGGACAGGAAGCGGGTCTCCCTGTTCATTGGCATCCCCCTTCGTGCGGAAGATGCCGGATACCACATTATTCTCTGTCACCCGATGGGTGATGATCCCGCTGTCCTCCAGCGAGCTGTAGAACGCAATGATCTCTTCCTCTTTCACTTCCTCCGGCGGCCCCGCCTGCACATAGATCAGACTCCCCACCGGCATCCCGGGCTCCATGCTCCCGCTCAGCACATGGTACATATGATAATCCAGCACCTCCGGCAGCACCAGCATGGAGCACAGGACAATCACTGCCACAATCAGCAGAGTTCCCGTCAGGCTCAAAAATCTTCTGAACATTTTCATTCCCATGGTTATTTCCCGGAAGCCGCGTTCTTATGTTTCTTCTTCAGATAGACCGCCGCGCCGGTCAGGATAATCAGAGCTGCCAGCCCGATTCCGGCATAAGCAGGAAGATATCCCATACGCCACTGCTGATCCGCCCTCAGATCCGCCAGAGGGACGTCCTCGTCATCCAGATCGCGCAGATTCTCTCCACCGTCCAGCGGCACATCCTCATCCGGCATATTAACATCGCCGCCTACCTGCGTACCTGCCCCGGCGTCCTCTGCAGCCGCCTCTGCTCCGGCTCCACCGGCTCCGGCGTCCGCAGCTGCGCCCGCTCCGGCTCCACCGGCTCCCGCAGCGCCGCCCGCTCCGGCTCCACCGGCTCCGGCATCCGCCGCTCCCGCGCCGCCCGCAGCTTCTCCGGCCGTTCCGGTCCCTGCGCCCGTCCCACCGCCGGGAGCGGGCGCAGGCGTCTCCTCACCGGTTCCGCCGCCGCCTCCGCCGGACGGCCCTGCAATCCGTTCATATTCAAAGGTGAATACATTTTCTTCCGTATTGGCAGACAGGGTCTTGACCATATTCAGGACCCGCGGCTGATAACCGTCGATATAACGCGAGGATACATACTGCCGCTCTCCGATATTTCCGTAATACGTATCGCTCTCCATCAGCGTCCTGCCGTCTCCGTCCACATAATGCACGGTATACGCCGCCATATTGCCCCGGATCCCGTAAGCCATCACATAATCCCGGTCGCTGGCCACGCGGAAAGTCGGCGCTTCCGCCTCTGAATTATCCCGGCCCGACCGCCGCACGCCCCGGACATAATACCGTTCGTCCGTCACCTCCGCCGCTGCCTGCGGCCTGATATATACCGTATCTCCGTACTTCAGCCCCTCAATCACAAGATATCCGTCTGTGAAAGAGACCCCTGCAGATTCTGATGAGACGTCGACCCCGCCCCCCAGAAGCCTGCCCTGATTTCCCGCATACAGCCGCACTGTATACGTATATTCCTCTTCTGCCGCAGATACGGTCAGACCATTCAGCATGACCATGAAAGCCAGGACCAGAAAGCAGATACCCTTGTTCTTCAACCACCTCATGCCGTCCCTCTCCCTTCCCCGTCTTTACGCGCCTTCTCTTCTTCCTTCTGCCGGCCAAGCATCCAGATTCCCATGAGCAGGAGCGCCGAACCTGATCCGAACATCAGCAGCAGATACCGCATGATCTGCGAATCATCGTTCGTCTGTACTACTCCGGTCCTTCTGAGACTCTGCTCATTTGCCGGTTCCCCGGGTTCCTGCGGATCCTGGCCCCCGCCTCCCGGTCTGCGGGGCGTCGTACCGGAAGTCACCAGCTCTGTGGCAAAATCCATCTGCAGCCTCGCCAGGGTATTCTGGTAATCATTGACCAGCGTCTCCCCGTCCAGCGCCACCTTCAGCTTCACCGTACCGGAATCGCCGTCTCCCATCCGGTCCAGATAGAAATAATCCTTCAGCGTCGTCGTGGCTCCGTGCAGGCCTACGCCGCCGATCCTTCCCTCTCCGCCGAACTTCTCACTGGAGTACAGCGTCGTCGTCGTCCCGGAGATGTCCGTATAGGTCAGCAGGTAATCGTATGCGCCGCCTGCCGCATCCCCGGCGTCCTCCAGAGATTCCAGCACCTCATTCTTCATATACCAGTCCGCCTGACCGTCGAACACATTTTTGATCGTAACCGTCAGCTCCACCGAATCTCCCGGCTGCATGGCATTGACCTCGTCGCTCATTTTGCCCGATGTAAAATTACTGTCCATGCTTTTGCCGTTGAATGTTACCTGCCATCCCGACGCCCCCTGCCGGTCCTCCGCCCTGGCAGGAAAAGAAGGCACAAGAAGCAGAGCCGCCGCTGCCAGGCATAACACCTTTGATCTACTCTTCATCCGTTTTCCGCCTCCTCTACAGAATGCCCAGGCTGGATGCCTCTACGCCCCATGCGCTCCGGATCGCATCCTCGGCATTATGAGTCTGTACCGCATCCACTTCCACATCCACATGAAATTCCACGCCGTCATATTTATAAGTCGTTGTGATCGTATTGCCGTTCTGCTCCACCTTTGCCTCGGAAGCCACCTGACCGTCAATCCGGATCGTATCCGCAAAGCATTCCGTCTCCTGTCCCGCAGGAAGGATCCCGCGGTAGAACAGCTCCACACATTCTGCCGTCTCATCGGGATTCTTCACCCATGCTCCCTCATTGACCAGATTCAGATCGATGAGGTCCGGAGAGAGCGTCGTCAGCTTCCGGTCGTCCTTCGTCCAGTAGCGGTAGATCCGCACCCGGACATATTCATCGATGGAACCGCTGTTGCGGACACTGAGCACCTCTTCATATTCCTTATTCAGCGCCAGCTTCTCCTCAGGCTCCAGCATATCCAGAAGCAGCGCACCGCTTACCGATCCCTCTCCCTGATTCGTCGTCATCTGCCACTCGTTCTTCTGGTAATCCCGGCAGCTCACTACTTCGCCGTTTTCCAGCAGGCTGACCCCGATCTGAGACACGGTAATCTCAGCTACATAGTTCTCACTGTAATAAGTCAGCGCCGCCCGCGTGCTCCCTACCGTACTTCCCAGAAGCAGAAGCATCGCCGCTGCCAGCAGCAGATAAATCCCCTTTTTCTTACCCATTCCTGTCAGCCTCCTCTCCATAATCCGTATAGACGGTCGTCCAGTCGGCCACAGGGTTGCCGGCCTCGTCGTAGACCACCGGCGTACATTCCTGGATCACCACCACATTAAAGCTGTCCCGATCAAAATCCTCCGGGAGATCCCCGATTTTCACATCCAGGATTCCCGTACTCTGACCTGCCGGAAGGATCGGCCCGTAATACCAGTAGCCCCCTTCTCCCTCTGTCCAGAGACCGCCCCCATCGTGATATGTCACGTTCAGCTCCCCGCTGTGAAATACCTTCACCCGGACGAAACAGTCATTGATCTGAGAGACATTGGTAACCGAGACATGCTTGGTCATGCTGCTCACATCCTCATGGATCTCTGTCTGAGAACCCATGTTCACCACATGGCTGCCCCCGGCGGACACGTAGGTGGTAAAATACGCCAACGCGCCTTTTGGCGACGATACCGCCAGAAGGCCAAGAGCCGCGGCAGACATTACGGCTGCCCAACTGCCATATCTTCTCTTCTTCATCTCCATCTTCGCCGCAGCTCCTTTCTATTCCTCCGGCGGAGTCGTGGGATTCTCCCAGGTCCATCCGCCGGCTCCGTCTGATTCAAAATGATTGGTCACGCCGTAGCCGCCCCGATTGCCGCCGTCGTAGCGGTTTTCAAAAGTCACGGAAGCTTCGGAAGCATTTTCCACCCGGTCAAGAACCGCCGCATCCGACCAGATCAGCGCCGTGTCCTCTGCCGCTCCGACGATCTCGTAGCTGGCTCCGGAATAGACCTCCGTCACCGTCACGGTCAGTCCCGCCGGGATATGCTCCAGCGTAATGGTATTGCTCCCGGCAGCGGTGTAGGTCATGCTCTCCACCTCTTCGTACCGGACCACCTGATCCTGATCCACGCCCACCACATGGAACACAAAGGTGGTCGGTCCCAGCGTCTCATTATAATTCTGCAGAATCTTCGTAATACGCAGCCTGCCGAACTGCGGCTCTGCTTCCGGTTTCAGACCAATGGTCGTATCATAGTCCCATTCGTCGCTTCCGCTGCCGGTCAGCGCATACTCACTGCTGGGCAGTGCGGTCAGATACGGAGCAAACGTATACCGAACCGTATACTCCGGATTATACGCCGCATCCGGAACCACCAGATACAGGCCGGGCGTCAGATCCCCGACCATCCCCTCTGCACTCCCTGTTCCGGAGGTATTTTCCACCAGCGTACTGCCCGCAGCCGTAAGCGGCGGCGATGCCTGCTCCACGATCCCGGCTGCTTCCCCGGCCAGCTCCTGCCAGACAGCTGCCATGGCACTGTGATCAGAAGTGATCCCGTCCAGTTTCACAGACGCAAACGCCCCCACCGGCGTATAGTTCTGACCGGTAACATCCACATCTGCCACCCGGTATACGGATACCGGGATCGTCATTCGGTTAAAATCCTCCAGATACTCACTGTCGCTTCCGCCGACTCCCACAGACACCGTAAGACTGCAGTCGTCCCGTCCGGTCTCGATCCCCACAGCCGCCTGTGTCTTCATCAGGCTTAAGCCCGGCAGCGTCAGCACCGCTGCCAGCGCCAGTGCGCATCCTCTTCTTACCTTTCTACTCAGCTCCAACTCTTTCCCTCCTTACGGTCCTTCTGTTTGTTTTCCGGGCCTGACTCTCATGACACGGCGCATGAGCAGGATCACCAGCGCCGTCACGCCAAGACCCAGCAAAAGATACAGCATATAATAGTTCTGGATCGCCTGTACCATGGATTCCACCGGCGTGGATTCCAGCTCTCCATCGTAGGGGATCCGATGCCCCCGCACCAGCAGCCGGTGACTGTTCACTCCATAAGGCGTACAGGTAAACAGGGTCACATAATCCTGGCCTTCCTCCACCTTCAGCGCTTCCTCCAGGGCATCATAGTCCTCTTTGTCAACCATGGGAAGAACCCGGTCCACCTCATACGCCAGATCCTCATTCAGGATATGCAGGTAGAACCGGTCTCCCCTTCCCAGCTGATCAATATCTGTAAAAAGCTTTGCACTGGGCAGCCCCCTGTGGGCGGACAGGACGCTGTGGTTGCCCTCGCCTCCGATGGGGAGCTTCGTCCCGTTCAGATGCCCCACGCCGGTGTCCAGCACTTCGTCCGACGTCCCATGATAGATGGACAGTTTGATATTAATCTTCGGAATGGACAGATAGCCCATGATCCCGTTGCCGGTAACATTCAGTACCTTCCAGTATTCTGTCTCACGGATGTTCTCCGCCTCATCAATGCCGAACACGTCCGAGAGGATACTGTTCTGTTCAAATGTCCCGTTATAGCTTCTGGCCTCCTCCCAGACCTTCTCAAAATCTTCCTCCTTCAGCGGACTGACCGCCGTCTCATAATCAGAAATAAGTCTGGACTGACGGTACGTATTCCACTGGTCCGATACGGTCGGATAGGCGAGAATCCCGAAACCGGCGAGAAACAAAAGGCCGAACAGCAGATTCAGTATAGTCCTTTTCATATATCCTGCCCTTCTCCTGTTTCCTTTTCCGGTCCGTCGCCTGCGGACACGGTATCTGCAGCTCTCCGGCTCCTTCTGTCATACAGATACAGGCCGACGGTAAATACACCTGTGACCCCAAGTCCCACGATGACCCACAGCAGATAATTGGTGTGAAGACTGGGTCCCGTATAGCTGGAGGCCGCCACTGCTTCGTCCTCCACCTCTTCATAGGGTACCCGGTATCCCCGGACCAGCAGACGGTGGCTGTTCACCCCGTAGGGCGTACAGGTGAGAAGGGTCACCAGATCTTTGCCGTCTTCCGCTGCCAGTGCACTGGTGTCCTCCGGCTCCACCACGGAAATCTGATCCACCCGGTAGCAGAGTACATCATCCAGTATATATAATAAGAAGCAATCCCCTTCCTCCAGCCGGTCCAGGTCCGTGAACAGCGCTGCGCTGGGCAGGCCCCGGTGGGCGGAGATCACGGCATGAGTCCCTTCACCCCCCACCGGGAGGGAGCTCCCCTCCAGATGCCCCGCCGCCGTCAGCAGGACTTCCTCATCGGTAGTATGGAAGACCGGTATCTTCACATTGATCTTCGGTATCTGCACATAGCCCATCATGCCGTCCCCGGCCAGGTTCAGGCAGGACATATACTCCTCGTCCGCCTCCTCAGACTCCCCGGCATTGGCGAAGGAATCCGGAAGGATGTAAGGCTTCAGGGCCTCATTATAGAAAAACGCCCGGGTCTCTTCCTCATTGTAATCGATGGCTCCTGCTTCCGTCCGCAGGGCAACCGTCTCATCATAGCTGGAGATCAGTCTGGACTGTCGATAGTTATTCCACTCGTTGGATACAAGCGGATACAGCAGCAGGGACAGACCAGCTGAAAACAGGGCTGGAAATATAAGAATGGTAAGTTTTTTCTTCATCTGGGCTCTCCTTGCTGTTGAATGGATTTCGATCTTTTCGTTACAGACGCCGGGACGGGCAGTCCCGCCCCGGCGCTTCTGCAGAACAGATCCGGTTCCGCAGAAATTCTGTCTTATGTAAGTACTGTCACATCATTTATTTTGCCGTTTTTCTGCGGCTTGCAAAATACAGGCCTGCTGCAATGATCATGATTGCGCATCCGCCGATGGTGAAGATCGTCGTACCGATACCGCCGGTGGAGGGAAGGGAGGACAGTCTGGTGTTCTGAATATTGATTGGAGTTCCACTGAAAATCGTGTTTCCATACGCATCATTTACCTGTTCTCCATACTTCACTTCATAAGTTCCAGTTTTCGCAGGTGTTTCATTACTGGTAATCGTCACTTTATAGGTAATCTCTTCTCCAGCATACGTATCCGGCTTCGTATATTCAAATTCAATCTTGTAAACCGTATCATTGATGGTATATCCTGTCGGCGCCGCTGTCTCCTTCAGGTAATATGTCTTGTCTCCGTCCAGACCTTTGAACCTGATCTCGCCGTCGGCTGTTGTTGTATACGGGTCACCTACGGCACTAACCTGTTTGGTATCATTTTCTGCCCATACAATCTCATCGTCACCATCTGTATCTTCCTCGTATAAGGTAAAGACCGCATCCGGCAATTTGGCATCTGCATCATCCACCTTGAAGAGCTCTCCATGCAGTGCAAAGGTAAATACATACTCTTTGTCTTCTTTGGTATCTGTTTCAGTAGGTGTTCTTGAATAGTCCAGGCTGGCCTTGTTCTCGCCCACCTGTTTTACCGCATCGTCTGTGACGGTTGCGCTGTATTTCACAGTAACTGCACGCTCATTTACCTCTGCACTTGCAAGACCTGTAAGGTACGCCGGAGCAAAAGTGATCTGGAAAGAGGGTTTCCCATCCTGCGGTGTCCATGTAACCTTATAAGTATTATCGCCCGCAGTAACAGTCTTTCCGCCAACAGTCACTACCGGAGCTGTCGGGGTGGCATCTCCCGGATCAGCTTTTACGTAAGCAAGACCATTTACAATTTCGTCCTTGATAACAAATGTCGGATTCTTATAATAGTTTGCATCGTAAGATGGAATGTTTGTGGTAATTGTGAAAGAAACGGTATCTCCCACGCTTACTTCGGTATCCGTATTACGGTTATCCAGGTCCTTGTCAAGCGTAATCGTACTGGATTTTGCAAAAGCGCCTGTTTCCTCCAGTGTCCAGTTAGTATCTGCATCAATCGTACCAGACTCCACATCATTCATGTTTCCGCTGCCATTTACGCTGTAAAATACACTGGCAATCATCGGGTTATAGATCTTCGTCGAATTATTTCCTGGCGGTGTAACCAGAATCATCCATGTACCAACTTCCAGAGGAGTAGCCGGCGTATAGTTTTCTTTCTCCGTTAAATCTTTGGGGTCTGCAGCCAGTTGGGTTATCAGATCATCTGTCAATCCCTCAACCACAGCACCCTCTCCGGTCTTGGAAAATACTACCTTTTCGCCGGCCTTCTCAGTTCCGGGCGCCCATACATAGTGGGTAAAATTCTTACCGTCCAGTCCGTAAGCCGCATCAATAATCTGATATGCCTTATAAGTTGCCCCTTCTTCCACATTGTTAATCGTTACTGTCTTAGCGTCCTTTTCATCCGGCACTTTGTCTGCCGCAAACGTCGTCACCGACATCCCCAGTACCATTGCCATAGCCAGCGCCATGGCCAGAATCTTTTTCATTTTTTTCATGTCTTCTTTCCCTTTCTTTTTGAAATTTTTGATCTTGCTCGAATACTTGCTGCTTTTTCTATTCTGTTCATAGATCAGCGGTTCAGAAAGCCGCTGAACCATTCATCACCTCCCCTGCTGCTCTGGATCCGGCGAAGGTCATCCGACCTCCGCCCTGCTTTTCCGGCGGTACAGAATACCGACGGCTGCCATCATCAATATGGTTCCCGCCAGTGCATAAGATTCTGCCCCGGCGCCTCCGGTGGACGGAAGCTCATAAGAAGCATGATTGATGATTACAAATGGATCTTTGCTGTTCCCGGCATGACTGTTTCCTTCTATAACGATGCTGTATTCCATCGTACTTCTGTTCAGAGTGATCGTTACAGGAATCGGCGTGGGATCCAGATTGTATCCTGCAGGAGATTTCGTCTCGATCAGGCGGTAGGTTCCCGGGGTCAGGTTTCTAAAAGAAAGCGCACCGTCTGTACCAGTAGTTGCTTTTTCACAGCCTGCCACAGTCGTCCATAATTCTTCCGGGGTTCCTTCTCCTGCCTCTGCTTCGTTTCCTCCGGTGTCTGCAGACTGCTGTTTCTCCAGCCTGAATTCTGCTCCGGCCAGACCTTTATCCGTTTCGCCTGCATCCACCTTACGGATCACGAAACCTGCGAAGGGGATCTCCGCCCTTACATAATTGGATTCCAGGTTTCTCCCTCCCAGGGTATCCACACGGTAGCCAAAGCTGTTGGTAGACACCAGGCAGGCAGCTGTACCGTTGTTTCTGTCCTCACTGCTCTTCGTCTCAAGAATCTTACAGGACTCATCACTTAATGTGGCTGTCACCTTCACCGGTATCTCAAATTCCACCCGTTCATCAGGTCCGATTTCGATCCCCTTCTTCGCAACAATCTGAAAGGCTGTGACCTCTTCCAGACCTCCCGGCGTCATATCTTCCGATGAAATCCATTCTACCGGTACGGAAGCCGGGGTATCTTTTTCTCCCAGAATATCTGTCATGGAGTGGTTGTATACCTCTGCTGATGTAGTATAAAATACCTCATATCCCTCCAAAGGAGTGATTTTATCGGACAGCTTTACCGCATATTCCGAGTCTCTGTTTCCGGTATTGCTGATATTCCGATCACCTGTAACCGGCAGGACATCATAAACTACCAGACCCGAGTGTACATTCGTCAGCATATTACTTACACACAGCTTATAGCGGAACCGATCGCCCACACCCAGGAACAGGCTGCTCCTGCGCCATGTATTCTGATCTGCCGGCGCAATCAGCTTTTCCACCATAATTCCTTTGGCTGCTGTGACGTTGGCCCAGTCTGCGTCTGTCCGGACAAGGTCTTTCGTGTCTCCGTCATCATCCATATCATAGATATCCTCTCCGGTCCGCGATGCTTCCAGCGTCTCTCCGTCTTCAAAATCCTCTGAGACCAGCCATACGTCATTTGTACAGGTTCCCAGAGACGCCGTAGGCAATACTTCTGTCTTCATTGTTATGGAAACCTCACTGTTGCCATCGGCATCTTTTCTGCCAAGCGTCTCCTTTACCTTATCGGCATCCAGGTACAGGATGACTGCTATCCGGCCTGTGTTCTTATAGTTTTCTATAATTAAAGTATCCTTTACATATATTCCTCCCCCATTACCATACTCGATCTTAAATTCATTTTTATCATCCCCTGGCAACGTGAATGCTTCCGGCAGCAGATCTATAATGCGAATATCCTCATAGGCTTTGTCGTCCTCCAGGGAGCCTTTGATATGAAAGTTCCAGAATTTATTTTTTTCTCCCAGCTCTACCTTATTGCCATACACGATATTCTTTTCAATCCATATACTTTCGGATGCACCGATCATGCTGAACATATTTTCACTGATCAGGGTATTCATGATATTGCCCACCCAATATTGTGCCTGAGCCGTATTGTGATAAGTGTTTCTCGGATCATCCCGGTCATCACTGGGCACATACTGCTTCTCGTCCGGCTGCCGAAATGTAGTATAGACGCCTATATGAATATTCTCACCCAGCTTCAGCTCATAGTCGTCCTTCATATAGACAGTGAAACTTTTATATTCCTTACCTGGCTCCAGTACCAGCTCCTGATACCACCAATTCATCTCATCCGAATACGGCCGGTCCTCAAACCAGGGTCCGATGGATTCATCCGATGAAGAAGGTGCACGATAAATATCCGTTTCGCCGTCATATGTTACAGCCTCTATCCGGTCAATACGATTATTTGCTTTATATTCCTCCTTACCTGTATTCAGCCACAGCGTGCTGATCTTCAGTCTCTCATCCAGCGCAAAATCTGTCAGGACAATTTTCTTCATGGGGACGACGCTTTCCGTGTTTTCCAGTTTGATTCCCCACCTGTAAAGTCCTTCCCGTACCTGCTGAATATCCGTAACCACATTACTGGAATTATACTTAGCAAAACCTGCTCCTGTAGGCTGGTTTGTCAAAGTAAATATGATATCATCCTCTGTGGTGTAAACGGTCTCCGCCTCCGATGGGTCACGAGGACGAAATTCCGCCTCAACCTCATTGAGCAGATCCTTCTTTAAAAACCCGTCATTGGCCTTCTCATCGATAATACAGTCGGGGAACTTAAGCTTCAGTTCTTCCTTTTTAATCTGATCTTCCAGGTGATTGGCCGCTCTCCAGTTTTTATCATCCTCTTTACATGGAACGGTGCAGGTTCTTTCCGTTGTCAATACCCTGGACACGGTTTTTCCATCCTCGCCAAGGATCCAGCCTTCATTGACTGACGGATCAAATTCAGCGATGGCTGTCTCCGTCATTTCCTGTCCGTTCTCATCCAGCTTTATGCTTCCGTCAGGATTTCTGACATACTTCTCATAAGTGGGCAGGGTATCCGTGAGAGTGACCTGATCGTACTCCCTCATATACCATCTTTCACCGCCCATCTTATACCAGAAGCTGACATAATCACTGTCTTTTATCACGCCGTCCTCTCCAATAGAAGCGGACACTCTGGTATGATCCTCCGCCATGCTGTCGTACTGATTGGTATTCACATACTTTACAATATTCGGCTTCACATACACAGGCCGGTATCTGTTACATCCCGTATCATCGCTCTTATCGCCGATGGAAAGCGTTGCATATACCTTCAGCTCATAATCTGCCGGTACGATGCCTCCGTAAAAATTCATTTCAAGCGGAAATGACATCTGCCTGCCTATCGCATACTTCGGAAAACGAATGCTGATCTCATAATCCTCATCTGTTTCTTTCACCGCAGAAATTTCATGTTCGATCGTCTGTCCAAGGGGCTTAAACTTAATGGACCCCGGATTGATATACGGTCTAGGAACGTGGATCGTTACCGTCAGATCCAGATCGTCCTTCGTTCCTTCAATGTTTTGTGTATACAGAGCAATATTGGCAGTGAACCCATATCCCGGATGATTTTCTTCCCATTTCTTATCCGTCTGATGTTTTTCATCCCCGTACAACAGTTCCAGTACTGCCTCGCCCCTTACGCTCCCCTCTACAGGAACATGGGCCATATATTCCGGAATATCGCCTGCGGGCTTCTCTTCCTCCATTATATCTGTCAGCAGCCAGTCATACTGTAAAAGCTTCTCCGCGTTCCATACGGCGGCTTTCTGCTTCCCGTTCAGCGCCTCATAAGCTGCCCTGGCTGCACGCACCTGTTCCAGAAGCTCCAGATCATACGCTGCATAGCCTTCTTCATCCTCTTCCAGCGCCGCGAACCGCTCCATAATCGCCTCCCGGCCCGGCAGAGCTTCGATCATCGCAATGACCGCATCCACCTGCTGCTCTTCCGGAGTCAGGATATCTTTATATGCTGCTTCCAGTTCTGTAAGCTTCAGATATGCGGTGATCTGATGGTCAGCCACATCATATGTATTTTCCTGAACTTCATTTCCGCAGTTGCCTTCAATGACCGTGATCTCACCGGTCTCTTCCTCCCGGGAGGATACGATTCCCATCTGCTCTTCGGTCTCTTCCTCTTCTCTGGCAAAGAACACCAGATCGCCGGCCTCCGGTTCGTACCCGTCCGGCCCGGTGAGATAAGATTCCTCTTCTCCCCGGGCTTCGTCCATGATTTCCTCAAACCGGTTCCGCCATTCGGCAGTATCTGTCTCCTCCGGGAAAAGGTCAGAATCGCTGATTCCCGCATAATACAGGCAGAAATTTACAAATGCCGCATCCCAGTCCATATACCGGCCGTCTTCATCTGCAAAGTGACCGTAGCGGGTATATCCTTTATGGCTTTCATCGTCAGCGACGATATAATTTTCTTCACTCTCCTCATAGCCGATCTGAAGCTTCGCCGCAGTCACCAGATCTTCGCCCCAGGCGTCCTGCCACTCCACATCTGCATACTGTTCATCCCAGATCTCACGGCTCTCCACGTCCGCTTCGGGGTCCGGGCCGTCTTCTTCCTCTTCATCCCCGGACGGTTCCTCTGTTCCATCCGGATCCGGCTGTGCATCTTCTGTTTCTCCGTCCGGCTTCTCTACATCCTGTGCAGTACCGCCCTCCTGGACGCCTGCATGATCCGGATCTGCCGTCGTATCTTCTTCTCCGGGTTTTGCTGTCATATCTTTATCGGCATCATCCGGTTCTTCCGTCACGTCTTTGTCCGTACCATCAGAATCTTCCGTCACGTCTTCCTTTCCGGAATCCTCTGTTATCAGATCTTCGCCCAGGTCTTCTCCGGCTTCCGTGCTCTTCGGCACGGTATCCGCGTCTTCTTCCGCGGCATAGCATGCATCCGCATGGACATGTTCCTCCTGACCGCAGGCCAGCTCACTGGTATAGCATCCATCGGAATGCGTATGTCCTTCGCTTTCTTCCTGGCCGCAGGCATACCCGTCCGGCGTCTCATAGCACCCATCCGAGTGTGTATGCTCTTCGCCTTCCTCTTCTCCGCAGACCAGTTCCTCCGGATAGAGGCAGTCTTCTGTATGCGTATGCCCTTCCGTCTCCTCCTGGCCGCAGGACAGGACAGAGGCGTAACAGCTTTCTCCATGCACATGCTCCTCCTGACCGCAGGCAGGCGCCCCCGTCATGGCAACCCCGTACTGAGTCAGAATATTCAGGACACTTCCGACCACCATTACGACCAGAAGCACTGCCGCGACTGCAGCCCTTCGGTTTTTTTTCTGCTTTTTATTGAAATCATCCAGATAATCTTTCAAAAGTTTCTGCATCTTCACACCCTCCTAGCGCATAACTCCCATGCGGTCCGGCGGCCACACCCTGAATGCCGTCTTCCCGACGATCTGATTCTCCTCCACGCATCCTATGGACCGGATCCGGCTGTCGACGGATATGGCCCGGTTATCGCCCAGCACGAACACCATTCCTTCCGGTACCTCACAGGGAAATTCCAGGTCGCATTTCCCGGGACTCTTCTCCGCCAGATACGGTTCATCGATCATCCCGCCGTTTACATATACATTTCCTTCGCTGTCTATCTCAATCTGATCCCCTCCGCTGCCGATGACGCGCTTCAGAAGGATCCTTCCGCCATAATAAAATCCTATCATATCTCCAGGCCCGACCTTTTTCGTCTGACGCAGAAAGATGATCTCACCATTCACCAGCGTCGGCGCCATACTGTTTCCGTTGATCTGAATCAGTACAAAGAGCCTGGTCGTGACCAGAGCGGTCACAGCCGCTGCCGCGGTCAGCAGCACTGCAATATTCCAAAGTGTCTTTCGGAAACTGTACCGGGCCTCTTCTCTGACAAGCTCCTCCCTCAGGAACTCTATGGGCGGGATCTTCACATCCTCTTTATCCATAGAAATCACCTGAAACCGCTGCGGTCACTCTGTGAGATACGCCGGTATCTTCTGATGACGTCCCGTTCTGTTCCCGGCTGCCGGATACCCGGCCTGCATGCACTTCTATGATCTGTCTGATATGAGGCGTTCCCTGTTTTCTGCGGACTGCCGATGTCTTTTCGTTTCCGGAAAACCCGTGCCGTTCCTCCGGGCCGGCCGGCTGCGCCTTTATTCCATGGCGCTTCTCCACACGTGTCAGATACTGTTCTGCCGCCTGCTGAGCCTCTTTGAAGATCTCGTTGAGACGATGTGCGGCATCTACCAGGGCCGCTTCCGGCTCCGCCTCTCCGGTTTTCTTCAGTCTCTCGATCTCGCTGCCCAGCTCTTTGATTCTCTCATCCTTCTGGTTGAGACGCTCATCCTTGATATCCAGCTTTTTCTTCAGGCGTTCATAGCTCTCCATAACCGTCTCCATCTGCGCCTTCAGTTCACAAAGCTCGGTCTGCAGCCGCTCTGTCTCCTCACACTGTACGAGAAGCATCTGCAGAAGATCTCTTCGTTTTAATCTCTGTAATGTCTTATCTGCCATCCTGAAACCTCTTGTTCTTCCTCATTCCACTCCAACTGCACATTTCTGCTCTGTCTCGTCCAGAACACCGTCTATGATCTTCATCAGCTCCAGTACGGATCGGAAATATACGGTCTGATCTTTATCGAGGCATGTGACTCTTCCCTGCCAGCTGCTGTGCTGTCTGTGCTGTACACGAATGACGAATGTTCCGATATCTCCATGCTGCTCCAGTAATTCTTCATCTCTCATGCTCCGCACCATCCCTTCTTTTTTCTGAGCTCTGTGCATATGTCCGCGTATGTCTCTGCTGCCGGTCTCCATATGCGGAAAACCCAGAGAATCGAAGAATCCCTCCGCTGCCCTGATCAATTCTTCATATCCGTGAAAAAGGATTCCTTCCCGGCTGTACCCGTGATACAGACGGCCCCTGATCCTGCCGCTCTGGTTCTGATTGACGCACAGTACGATCCCGTTGGGCGTACCAATATATTTTCCCGCTGCAGCCATCTGAAGCTTCCTCCTTCCACGTCTGATCTTCTTCACTGTACTCATGTTACCATTCCGGCACTATCCCAACAGCTATCCAATCCGCAGAAAAATGCGTTTTTTTATCAGACAGGCTATATTTTTCAGGACACGCAAAAAAGCACCGCCTACGCGGTGCCTTTTCCTCAAAAGCTCATTTTCTATTATGCTTCACAGATCACGCTGTTCACATGATACTCTACGCCGGCGCGCTGTCTGCCGACAATAAATCTGCGATTGATCCGCCCCTCTATGATATCGCAGTCTTCTCTGGTCGTGTTGATCAGCAGCACGAGAAACTGTCCTTTTCCATACTGGTTGATAATATCTCCGTGCCGGACGGACATCCGGATCGCATCACCAAGCCGGACCGACATCTCCTCCAGACGCTCCCCTTCCTTCATGGGATTTCCCTTGCCGTCCACCAGCGTACAGAGCATCAGGTATACGCTCTGCCCGCCCCGCTCCATCATTCTGGTGACCATATGATAGATACCGCAGAAGATCGGATAGGAACACTGATATCCTCCCTCTTCATGCTCCGGTCCCTCCTCCAGATTCCGCTGAATCTGATCCAGGACCTCATAGGAATATTTGATCTGATTCCCGAGCCTCTCCATCATTTCCATCATCTTCGAGGAAGGGCGGATTCCCCGCTCCCTGAAATAGCTGTCCACCGTATCCGCATACAGCTTTCTGGCTTCCTCATACTGCCCGCATTCCACCAGCGCCTCCATGGTCAGGCATTCCCAGTCGGAGAACGGAGCGACTTCCGTTACATATCTGCCCAGCTCTTCCAGCCGGAGCCAGTCCTCTCTGCTCCTCAATATGGAAGCCGCACGCTCCACGCATTCGCAGAACTGTTTCCGATACCGCCTCGCCTCCGCGCCTGCCCACAGAACGGCTGCATAGGTGGAGAGAAATTCTCCTTTGTACAGATAGCAGGCGTCCAGATACAGGGTCAGCTGTTCCTCTTCCTCCATACAGTCTGCCGCCTGTCTGCACAGTCTGTCAAAGACCGCCGCATCCTCCCTCACCGGGATCTTCGGAGTCCAGTAATAGACTCCCTTTTTCAGGACAATATAGTTTTCCTCCGGAAGCCCCATATTTTTCAGCTTCTTCTTTGCTTTGTACACGATCGTCTGCAGCGCCTGGCGCCGGTTCTCCACATCCCTGTCTCCCAGCAGCACCTCCTCCAGATCGTCCCTGCTCACCCCGCGGTCAATATGGTGGAGCAGAATCTGCATCAGACTGGTAAAATAGGTATCTCTCAGCCGCTCGCCTGTCAGGGGGCTCCCGTTATAATGCAGTTGAAAATTACCGAACATCTGCGCATAAAGCACATTTGGATCTTCCAATTTCATTCCCCCTCGTCTTCTCACCTCTGCCGCATAACGCCGTGTTTCTGTCCGTATTCTTCTCCACATTTTCCACTCCCTGGAACCGAACACAAAAGCCTGTACATTATGCTGAATTTTCCATATATTTCACCGTCAAATTACTGAAAAAAGACGGAATAATGTATAATTACAATACTCCAGTAAATTTGAAAAGTCAATAGGATTTGAGAAGACTGGAAGTTTTATGGAAATACGGTGGTCATCCGTGCTTTTCCGGCAGGCCCAGGCTACACCAGACCTGCGGCTCCGATCACTCCGGCATCATTTCCAAGGGCTGCAATCTCAATATCCGGATACTCGCTGTCTGCGCCGCCAAAGCACCCCTCCTTCAGCATGCCGCGAAGAACCGGAAGCAGCGTCTCCACCTGCTCCGAGAGTTCCCCGCCCAGAAGGATAAGCTGCGGACGGAAGATATTAACAATATTCACAAGTCCGTTTCCAAGCCTTCTGGCGTACCGGTCGATCAGTTCCTCAAACCGCACATCCCCGGAAGCCGCCTGCCGAAAGATCTCTTCCGGCGTCATCTCCTGTCCGGCCGCTGCACGGGCATCCCGTATAAGCGCCCTTACGGACACATACGCTTCCAGGCATCCGCGCCTTCCGCAGGTACATGTTTCCCCATTTTCCACGATGACCATATGCCCCAGCTCATTCCCGCCGATATTCTTTCCGGCGCAGATCTCTCCGTCCAGGATCACTCCGCTGCCGACTCCTGCCCCCAGCGTAAGCATGACCACATCCTGATATTCCTTTCCGGCGCCTGCGATCGCCTCTCCCAGCGCTGCGCAGTCTGCGTCATTGGCTATCCGAACCGGTATGGGGAGATATCCACTCATCTGCTTCGCCAGCTCCACCTGCTTCCACCGGATATTATTGGAATAGCATACCACACCCTTTCTCTGATCCACAGTTCCCGGCACACTGATTCCGGCGCATACACACTGATCCATGGGAATCCTGCATTCTTCCAGAAGTGCAAGCGTCTGCTGTCCGATCTCCCGGATCACTTCCCCGGCCGGCCGTTCTGCCTTTGTCCTGATCTTTCTGCAGGCCAGCAGTTTCTGATGGACATCCACCAGACCGATCCGGGTCTCGTTCACACCGATATTGATCCCGATCCGCACTGGAGCCGCCTTCTCCCGAATAGTCGTAATCAATGCGTCACAGGAGCCTTCCACTGTATACTCTCCGCTCCCTGCTGCCAGGAAAAAGCTGTCCCCTTTTTCATAAGCCACGGTCTCATCTCCACTGGAAATCGTTCCTTTTCCGTCCAGTATCAGGATACTGGCAAAAGAGGCCTGCGACACATTTCCCCCCATTTTTTTCATGACTTTCCCGTCCAGATTCAGTTTATCAACAGTAAAATAGTCACAGTCTGCAATATGCGGATAGCTGCTCCTGTCCTTTACGATGGGAACCCGCCTGGTAACCGCCAGTGCTTTCTCAATATGGAGATCCCTCTTTTTGCCGTCCCTGCCCACTCTTCCATAATCGTATACCCGATAGATCACATTGGAATTCTGCTGGATCTCCGCAATCAGAATATCCTTTCCGATGGCGTGAATCGTCCCGGATTCAATGAACAGCACATCTCCTTTCTGCACCGGAACTGCGTTCAGCACTTCCAGAAGCGTATCCTTCTGAATCCGTTCCTGGAATTCTTCTCTGCTGATTTCCCTCTTGAATCCATAATACAGAAATGCCTGTTCTCCGGCATCCATCACATACCACATTTCCGTCTTGCCGTACTGTCCTTCATTTTTCAGAGCATACCGGTTATCCGGATGCACCTGGATGGAAAGGTTGTCTCTGGCGTCAATGAATTTGGTCAGGATCGGAAAATCCCGGAACCGCCTGCAGTTTGTACCAAGAACCGCCTTTCCCTCCGCGTCAATATACTGCTGCAGTGTCCTGCCCGCATAAGGACCATTGTCGATCACAGACGGGCCGTCCGGATGGCAGGACAACTCCCACGTCTCCGCCAGTATGTCCCCGTCAGACTCTTTTCCATATTCTTCGATCAGTCTTCGTCCGCCCCACAGATAATCCTTGCAGGCAGGTTTTAATTTTAATATTCTCATATCGCTTTTCCTGCTTCCAGTGCTCCAAATCTCACAATACTTCCTCCTGTTAAAATCCGCTTTTTTGTGAAAAGGCTGCTGCCGGATACGCCTGCAGCAGCCTTTCTCTCCATGGCTTTTATTTCTTCTGATACAGTTCTATGATCTCCCTTGCCAGAACCTTCGCCATCTCTGTGCTGGCCATCTGGTCCTCCGCATGCATCAGGATCAGGGCAAATTCCACTTTTTCCCCGGATGCTTCTTTTGCCAGCAGGTTTCCATGGACACCGTGGGCCTCCGAGAAAAACTGGTCTCCTTCTTCCATCAGACGCTCTGCCCCTTCAAAATCTTTGTCCTTTGCCTTCTGAATGGCCTCAATGTAGCTGGATTTTGCGCTGCCGCTGTTGGTGATCATCTGCATACAGATCAGTTCAAATTCCTCACTCATGCTCCCATCACCTCCATGGCGTGTGCCAGAACTTTCTCGCCGTTCATCATGCCGTAGTCTCTCATATCGATGGCTTCCACCGGAACACTCCCGGCGATTTTCTTCACGTTGTTCAGTTCATAACGGATCTGCGGTCCAAGCAGCACAATATCCGCCTCGGAGATCTCCGCTTTGGCCTCTGACAGAGATTTTGCCTCAATACTTACATCCATGTTCCCGGCCTCTGCCGCTTTTTTCATCTTTGCCACCAGCATGCTCGTAGACATTCCTGCATTACAGACTAACAAAATTTTTTTCATTTTCTTCTCTCCTTATTTAAGTTCCGCATCTGTCCTCACTCCGCCCCAGCATCTGGAAGAATTTTACGTCACTACGTTCCGTAAAATCCTTCCGGGGCTGCTTTCGGACCGATGCTGTTTTCACTTTTTTTGAATTTTTTTCAAAAAAATGTTATTTTCGCCAAACAAAGAAAAGCTGCACCCGGACAGATATACCATCTGACGGGGCACAGCCTCATCGCTCATACATTTTCACATATTTCTTTTTAACATTCTGACATTCAGTGAATACTGACCGTATGCAGTTCAAAGCAGTCCGCTCTGTGGCGCGCTTTTGAATACTCAAAGATTCTGCCATCGTCCAGATAACCGGTCTGCTCCACTTCCAGAATCGGCATATCATCCTGGCCGATCTCCAGCCACTCCCGCTCCTGGCTGGTGGGCATATCTGCCCGGACCGTCCGGTGAGCGCTTTTGATCTTCAGCTTCAACGTCTGCTCAATATAACCGTAGATCGAACCTTTCACCACTTCCTCCGTAATTCCCGTAATAAAATCTGTAGGCATATAGGTGTACTCCACCACATGCGCCTTCTGCTCCACTTTCCGCGTCCGGCAGATATAACAGACAAACGCCGTCTCGGGAACCTTCAGTCTCTCCGCCACATGCTGCGGCGCCCGGAGAAGCGCAAATTCATGGAGTTCTGTCTCCACTTCTCTTCCTTTCATATCGCTGGTAAATCCCCCAAACTGCTGAGATCTGGCGAACTTTTCTGAATCAGAGGCCGCGCCTGCGATGGCTTTCACATACGTTCCCGCTCCGCGCCTTCTGGTGATCAGTCCTCTGTTCACCAGAAGATCCAGAGCTTCCCTGATTGTAATGCGGGAAGCATCATATTGTCTGCACAGCTCCATCTCCTGCGGGAGCTTTTCATCCGCCGGATATTCTCCGGACTGAATCCTCTTCTGAATGTCTTCTGCTATGGTCTCATATTTAAACATCTTTCCTTGCCTTTCATTTGTTATAAATTCTCTCTATAATTGTTATATCATTTCAGACAAAGAAAGTCAAAGAGAAACATGCCTGCTGCTCTCAGCACAGCATCCTCAGACAGTCTTCCCGACAGGCCTGCCGGATCCGGTCCGCCGTCTCCCTCTTCCGGAAAGCGACCGTCCCCAGACGCGCGACCGGCATGATCCCCATGAGGGAGTTGGTGAGAAAGCACTCGTCAAATCGATGCAGCTCTCCGGGAGTGATCCTGCATTCCCGGACCTTCCGCGTCTCCAGTACATAGCCGCGCATAATGCCCGGAAGCAGCCCGCTGTCCTTCCCGGGCGTGAAGATCTCTCCGTTCCGGACAAAGAAAATATTGGATACGGTTCCTTCGCAGATCTCCCCTCTGCTGTTCAGAAAGACCGCTTCATTCAGTCCTGCGGCCTTCGCCCGCCGGTTCTCCAGGATGCAGTCTCCGTAATTCAATGTCTTGTGATACGTCAGAGGCGAGCTTTCATTTCGTCTGGTCCGGGCAAAATCCACGGCAAAACCTTTTTCATAATCCTTTTCCGTATAGGGGTTCTCCCGCTTCAGAAACAGCCGGTTCTCTGCAGTGACCAGCAGCTTCAGCGCACCTCCGGTCAGCCCGGCGCTTTCCACATATTCATACACCTCTTCCCTGCTGATCTCCTGACGGATCTGCAGAAATTCCAGTGTCTTTCCCAGCCGTTCCAGATGCCGTTCCAGGAATACCGGCCGGCCGTCATGGACAGCCACCGTCTCAAAAGCTCCCAGCCCGAACAAAAAGCCCTCATCCAGTCTCACTTCCATCCCGTCACCCCCGTATGGCCTCCAGAACTGCTTTTGCCTTCTGCAGCGTCTCTTCGTGTTCAAATTCCCGTTCGGACTCGCAGGTGATGCCGCCTCCCACGCCCAGATGGTAGACTCCGTTCTGGTAAATGGCCGTCCGGATGACAATATTAAAGTCACAGTCCCCGTCCAGCGTCACATATCCCATGGAGCCGGTATAGAGATTTCTCCTCCCCCGCTCCAGATCGTCGATGATCTCCATGGCGCGGAGCTTGGGCGCGCCGGTGACCGAGCCCCCCGGAAACGCCGCCCCGATCAGGTCCATGACGTCCTTTCCCTTTTGAAGCTCTCCCTCCACGGCGGACACCAGATGGAACACCGTCGCATAGGTCTCCACCTCAAAAAGCTCCGTGACTTTGACGCTTCCCGGCACGCACACGCGGTTCAGGTCGTTCCGCTCCAGGTCCACGATCATCAGCAGCTCGCTTTGGTCCTTTTCAGATTCCTGCAGCTCTTTCCGCAGTGCTTCGTCCTCTTCCTGCGTCAGGCCCCTCCTTCTGGTCCCCTTGATGGGTCGGGTCGCCACATGCCCCTTTTTCATCCGCAGGAACCGCTCCGGAGAGGCGCAGATCACCTGAAACGAGCCATATTGAAAATATCCTCCAAAGGGAGAGGGATTGTCCCTGCGCAGCCGCTGGAAGACCTCATACGGCTGCCGCTCACTGCGGACCGTAAGCTGCTGCGTCATATTCATGATGTAAATGTCTCCCTCAATAATATGGGAGATCACTTTATCCACCGCCTCCATGTACTCATCCTTCTCGAATCCCGCGCTCACCTGCATGCCGTCCGGCTCGCTGCCCTTCCCGCCATCTTCCTCATCCGCCGGGATCCCGGCGATCCGGCGCCGAAGCTCCTCTGCCATCTCCCGGCTGTCTCTTCTCCTGCCGTTGGCGATCAGGTGCAGCCTGCCTGCTTCATGGTCCTCCACCAGAAATACATCGTAAAAGCACAGGATGCATTCCGGGATCTGCACGGTTTCCTCCTGCCGGCTCTCCACTCCCTCTTTCCTTCTCCCGTAATCATAGGAGAAATAGCCGACAGCGCCGGAGACGATGGGCAGATCTGTGGGATTCTCCTCCC
The DNA here is from genome assembly GCA_910574805.1 of Lachnospiraceae bacterium. Lineage (GTDB taxonomy): Bacteria > Bacillota > Clostridia > Lachnospirales > Lachnospiraceae > Hominiventricola. The sequence continues at coordinate 54,317 of CAJTCV010000016.1, forward strand.
TGTGCGCTCTCAGATATTCCTTTACATAATCCTCCAGACTCTGACTGCACTCCTGACCGTTTACGGTAAACCGCTCTCCTTTCACAAGCGTCAGATATGGGTACAGGCCGATGATGGAATACTGTCCCAGCTGATTTTTAAGGGACGAATCCAGAAATACCGCCATCTCTTCCCGGGCATAGCAGTCAAAGATACGATGGATCGGCGGATACTCGTTCAGCGTTACGATGGTTCTCATACGTCTCCCCTCCATTTTCTGCAGATCCAGGTAAAATTTTCAAGAAGCTCCGGCCCGTATTCCGTCAATACCGCTTCCGGATGAAACTGTACCCCATAGACGGGAAAGCGCCTGTGGGAAATGCCCATGATCACGCCCTCCCCAGACACCGCGTCCACCACAAGCTCCCCTGGAAGCCCGTCCCAGCTTACCAGCAGGGAGTGATACCGCGTCGCCCGAAAACCCTGAGGGATCTTTGCAAACAGTCCTCTCCCCTGATGCAGGATCTCCGTGAGCTTTCCGTGCATGGGCCTTGCCCCTTTTTTCACACAGGCGCCGAAATAATGCCCGATCGCCTGATGCCCCAGACACACGCCCAGGATCGGAGTCCTTTTCTTAAATGTTTCCAGAATCTGCAGCGACAGTGCTGCATCCGACGGCTTCCCCGGCCCCGGAGAGAGTATGATCCCCTCCGGCTCCAGCGCCTCGATCTCAGACAGCGTGATCTCTTCCTCACGCCTTACAAGAATCTCCTGTCCCAGCTCTTTGAAATAAGCGGACAGGTTGTAGACAAACGAATCATAGTTGTCCAGCATAAAATACATAGACCATCCTCACTTTCCGAAAATTTCCGGCATAGTCGTTCTTGACACCGAAACCTCTCCGTCCGGATGGCCTGTCTCCGTGCTGCCGCGCAGCCCGGTCCGTATCCTTGCCCTTCTTCAGACAGTATACCCCAGAGTCCGCGGCTGCACAAGCTTTTTCTTCTTCAAATCTGGTTTTTCCGTTAATTCCCTTCATTATACGTTTCCCGGACAGGAACCGCAATGGAAAGGGGCTTGAATTTCCACAATGGATACAGGCGAAAGGCTATGAGATAAAAAGCGAAACTTTTGGAGAAGATGCCCCCAATTTTATTTCCTCCTGTCCACTCGGCAAAGGCCCCTTTGTGCGCAGCAGCATCAAGTCACCCGGAAAAGAATATACGAAGGAACGCATTAAAGAACGGATTGTATTGAAACGTGAGCAAAAAGTACAAAGATTGCAAAAAAGAGCCTCGACATTTCTGTCAAGGCTCTGGTAAATCTTTCTTAATGGGTTCGACAGGTTGCTTACTACTTCACACCTCCCAAAAGAAGTGTTCCATAAACGGTTAACTAAAGTTCATTAGCACCTCACAACCACAATCCCATTACCAATATTATATCCAATTATCCCAAAAAGTCAACTATCCGCAAAAAATTTATGCCAAAATTTTAAAGCCAAATCTTTTGTCACCATTTCCATCATACAGCTTATCCCTAACACTCCTTGAAAATTCCCTGTTTTTTGGCTTCATCATCGCAGCATACCGTCCCAATGTATTTGGAACGAAATCTGCCAACTGCAGTCCCGCCATATTTTCCGATTTTGGCACAAAATATATATCACGCAGATAATTCTGTATTGTTCCTGAAGAATAGTACATCGTCCCTAATGCTTTTAATTCATATATCCTCTGCTGTATTTTGGCATTTTGCTCTGGCTGCATCGCTTCATAGCAGATAGCCCCTGTTGTCCTGTTCATAATCAGAAACTGACAATAATGTTCAATCAACAGTTGGATTGCTATGGTAAGCTGGTTATTAAGGTTATTCTCCCCATATCTTGCAAATAAAACACTTTTGTCCTGACAGACGCCAATCGTATAAAGAGGTGCATCTTTAAACAGTTTTGAGAGTTCATTGTATAAAAGCAGCACTTTCCTTTTGTCCCAGAATATATGGTAACAAGCCGGAACATCAGATAATCTTTTTGAATTTAATCGAAAATTCGCAAAATTGACATCTTTCTCATGCAAAATATTTTTTTCACATCCCTGCGCGTTATTCCATATCTTTTTCTTAATCTGGTTCAGTTTATTTTCGATTTCCACATAATCACTATCCCTGATGATAACACCACTCATAACAAAATACTTGTTTCCTGTATTATTGAAAGTTTCACTCTCATCTATGTATAAAGTATATTCTGCCACACACTCACCTTCTTCCTGCTAACACTATACGGGTACAGTTTATCGTAAAAAACAGCAACTTTCAACAAAAAATCGGGCAGCCTGCCAAATGGCAAGCCACCCTCACTATAAACTTTTACCCCGCTGCTTCCACCAGACGGGTTTTTACCCGCTGTCAGACGTTCCGACAGGCTTGCAATTTTTTCACCGCCTCAAACGCCGCAGAAAGCGCCGCGATCAGATCCTCCGCCTTCTCGATCCCGATGGAAAGCCGGATGGTGTTGGGCCGGATGCCCTGATCCAGCAGCTCTTCCTCCGTGCACTGGCTGTGCGTCGTGGTCGCTGGATGGATGACCAGGGATTTGACATCCGCCACATTCGCCAGAAGGGAGAAGATCGCCAGATGGTCGATGAAGGTCTGGGCAGTCTTCGCGTCCCCTTTGATCTCAAAGGTAAAGATCGAACCGCCTCCGTCCGGCAGATATCGCTTATACAGCTCATGGCTTGGCTCGCTCTCCAGGGACGGATGATGGACCGCTTCCACCTGGGGATGTTCTGATAAATATTTCACAATCTTCAGGGCATTACTCACATGGCGCTCCACCCGCAGGGACAGCGTCTCCAGCCCCTGCAGGAACAAAAAGGCGTGGAAGGGGGACAGCGTCGCTCCGGTGTCTCTTAAGAGCACGGCGCGGATATAGGTCACAAAAGCCGCCGGCCCCGCCGCGTCCGCAAAGGAGACGCCGTGATAGCTGGGATTGGGCTCTGCAATCCATGGATATTTCCCGGACACCTTCCAGTCAAAACTGCCGCCGTCTACGATCACGCCGCCGATGGCCGTCCCGTGGCCGCCGATGAACTTCGTCGCCGAATGGACCACGAGATCCGCTCCATACTCCAGGGGCCGGATGAGATACGGCGTCGCAAAGGTGGAGTCCACCACCAGCGGAATCTGATGCCTGTGAGCCGCCGCCGCGAGCGCTTCCAGGTCCACCAGATTGGAATTGGGGTTGCCCAGCGTCTCCACAAAGACCGCTTTTGTATTTTCCCGGATGGCCGCCTCAAAAGAGCCCTCTTCCTCCGGGTCCACAAAGGTAGTGGTGATGCCGCTCGTCTGGGGCAGGGTATGAGCCAGCAGATTGTAGGTCCCTCCATAGATCGTCTTCGACGCCACGATGTGCTCTCCGGATTTTGCCAGCGCCTGGAAGGTATAGGCGATGGCCGCCGCTCCGGAAGCCACTGCCAGCGCCGCCGTCCCGCCCTCCAGAGACGCGATCCGCCGCTCGAACACATCCTGGGTGGGATTGGTCAGTCTCCCGTAGATATTGCCTGTATCCTTCAGGCCGAAGCGGTCCGCCGCGTGCTGAGAATTATGAAACACATAAGACGTGGATGCATAGATCGGGACCGCCCGCGCATCCGTAACCGGGTCCGCCTGCTCCTGCCCGATATGAAGCTGCCTGGTCTCAAAAGCCCAGTTCCTGGTATCTCTGATATTTTTTTCTGCCATTTTCATTTCCTCCTGTTTTTAGTTCCGCATCTGTCCTCACTTCGTTCCGTAAAATCCTCCCAGGGCTTCTTTCGGACAAATGCTGTTTTTTATTAACTGTCTGACACTGCCTCTGTTTCTTAATTTCTGTAAACATACTATCACGATAGGTTTTTCCTGTCCAATATATAAAAAAAATACCCGGTTATAGTTTCAGACTATAGCCAGGTATTTCTTCAATTCCTCCACATACAGGCCTCCGATCCGGCTTGGCATGGTATGCTTCCGCACCACGTACCCGATCTCCATGGTGCTGTTCTGGTTCTGCTCATCCGCCTCAAAGGGCACCGCCAGATAATCGCTCCCGTTCAGTTCCTCGCAGATAATCCCGGAGCAGAGGGTATAGCCTCCAAGTCCCACCATCAGGTTCAGCATGGTGGCCCGGTCACTGGCCCGGATGACCCGGGCATACTCGTTGGTGGACAGGATTTCCTCCGCCAGATAAAAGGCGCTGTCGTCTCCCTGCTCAAAGGACAGACAGGGATAATCCCTCAGCTGCTCGAAGCGGATGGAACGCTCCTTCGCCAGCGGATGTCCTTTCCACAGATACACATACGCCTGGCATTCGATCAGATGATGAAACTCCAGTCCGGCAGATCTTAGAAGCTTCTCCATGGATCTCCGGTTGAGATCACACAGATACAGAACGCCGATCTCGCTTTTCATGGTGCTCACGTCGCTGATCACCTCCGCGGTCCGGGTCTCCCGGATGGCAAATTCATACTGGGACATATCGAACTGCTTCGCCATGTCCACGAATGCCTTCACTGCGAAGGAATAGTGCTGGGTAGACACTCCGAACCGTTTCCTGTGGGAGCTGCCCTTGCCGTACCGCTCCAGAATATCCTCATACTGCCCGTAAAGCTGCTTTGCATACAGGAGAAATTCCGTCCCGTCACCGGTCAGCGTGACGCCTCTCCCGCTCCGGTAGAACAGCGTGATCCCCAGTTCCCTCTCCAGCTCCTTCACGGCGCTGGTCAGGGATGGCTGTGATACATACAGCTGTTCCGCCGCTTTATTAAAAGACCCGGTCTTTGCTATGGTCATCAAGTAGCGCAGTTGTGTTAAAGTCATGAATGTCTCCTCAAATTTTCCGGAATATCAGGTTGCTCTAATCTTATCACTACAGCAGGCCCTTGTACAGATACCAGAATGACAAACTGCAGTCCGGACTGTGTTCTGGTTACTGGGGCCAATGTGCAGCCTGCATCAGGCGTCCGGGCCGGGCCGCATAATTTACTGCAGACAGCTTCTTGCTCCGCCTGTCCATCTACTTCTCCGCCTTCCGCATATGACTCTGCTCCTCCTCCAGCCGGTCCGCCTCCTCTGCCCGCTCCGGATCAAACAGGCGGACCAGATGGAGCGAACACAACAGCGCGATCCCGCCGGCTCCCAGAATGAAATAGAAAAAGAGAATCTGGCCAAAATAATACGGAAACAAAAGAATCAGAAAAACCGGAAGCAGATTGATCACCATGATAAATACGGTAAAGATCCCGTTGCTCATGGATAAGACAAATGCCTTCCGGATACTCTCCCTGACCCCTCCGTCAAAATACGTCAGAACCGGAAATACATGACTCAAAACCGCCAGATAAAAATAACATACAGCCAGAATCACAACGACAATCAAAAAACGAATCCTCACCTCCCATTGAAATGCGCACCAGAGATCAAGCGCCAGAAAAAGTCCGGCGCCGGCAAATATGAAAAATACCGCCGTCGCTTTTTTAAAGCACCTTTTAAATGCCTGGAAAAAGGTCCGGACCACTGCCGGATCCTCATGCAGCGCATAACGCATTGTCACCTCATACAGCGCACAGGCAGAAGCCCCCAGCGTCAGAACCGGCAGACTGCACACAAACCACAGCACATTCAACAGGATCAAATCAATAAATCTGTTTAAAAAATCTGCAAGTACACCTTCCTGTAATACCTTCATCCTCGTTTCCATCCTTCCTGAATTTTTCCGATATCATACCATTATAGAACGGGTTCCGCAATATCATTTCTCCATTTTTATTGTTTTACTTTTATTCATTTATAAATATTGCACAATTTTATATCCTTATTTTTGTATATATTCCCATTTTTGCAGCCATTTTTCAAAAAAGCATAGACATATTTCCAATAAAGTGCTACTATATATCCATCATAAATGGAACGGGTTTCATATCGAAATAAAACCACAGGCACAAACCTGTGGTAAAAAAATGCCGGCGATGGAACGGGTTCCATAAAATAAAGGAGGAAATCTTATGAACATGAAAAAAGTTTTAAGTGCGTTACTGGTATCTGCCATGGCAATGTCTCTGACCGCCTGCGGCGGCTCCGGCGGATCAGACTCCGCAGCCGATGCTTCCAGCAGCGCCGCATCCGCAGACGGCACTACCACCATCACAATCTGGAGTCCCACGGACAAAGAGGCCGTAGAAGCCTGGTGGACAGAAAAGCTCGCCGAGTGGAACGAAGCACATCCGGAGATTCAGGTCAGCCGCGAAGCCATCGACCGTTCCGACTCCTATGCCTATGAGAACAAGATCACCACAGCCGTCACCTCCAGCGACCTGCCGGACATCTTCTATGTGGACGGTCCCACCATTTCCTATTATGCGGCCAACGGGATCATTGTACCGATGGATGATTATTTCCCCCAGGATGAGCTGTCAGACTTCGTAGATTCCACTGTTGCTCAGTGTACCTATGACGGAAAATTATACGCCATCTCCGCCACAGAGTCTTCCGTAGCCCTGTACTACAACAAGGATTATCTGACCGAATGCGGCGTGGATGTGGCAGATATCGAGTCCCGCACCCTGGATAATCCATTGACCTGGTCCGAGCTGGAAGAGATCGCGAAGAAATGTACCACCGACAATTATGTGGGAACCCACATCATCATGGACCACGGCGAAGGCCTTCCCTACGCGCTGGAGCCCATGTTCATCTCCAACGGAAAAGATTTTGTCAGTGCGGACGGTTCCGAGGCAGAGGGCTACATCAACAGTAAAGAATGCGTGGAGACTGCTGAATATCTTGCAAATCTGATCGCAAACGGCTATGCCAACATCGACCCGATTCAGGACGAGTTCTTAAACGGCGCCTGCGCCACCATGCTGGGCGGTTCCTGGGATGTATCCATCCTGGAAGCAAGCGCAGATTTTGACTGGGGTGTTACCTATTATCCGGTATCCGATACTACAAAGGCGGCGGTGTCTCCCTGCGGCGACTGGTCTGCAGCCATCAGCAAGGACTGCAAAAATGTAGACGCAGCCGGACAGTTCCTTCAGTGGCTGATCAACAGCGAAAATGTCGCTACATATGCCGCAGCCATCGCAAAACCGGCAACCCGGAACTCTTCCTATGAGAATGCGGCCATGGCAGAATATGCAGACGGCCCCCGTGCCCTGTTCGTGGAGCAGCTTCAGAATACAGCAGTTCCCCGCCCGAGAACTCCTTCTTATTCTGTACTCTCCACCAAATATGCAGAGGCGATGACCAATATCTTCTCCGAAGCAGCTTCCTCTCATACCGTGGATGCCGCTTACATCCAGTCTGAGCTGGATGCCGTCGCAGCCGCTTTTAAAGAAGATTATGATATGTACTACGCAAACTGAGATTCTGTTTACATAATATAAATCAGCGGAACCCTTTATCAGCAGAAGCCCTTTCTATGCCCGGAAGAATTTCACGACGCGCATGCGGCAGGAGATTCTTCCAGACGCCGGGCATTGAAAGGGCTGATGCAGAACTTTAATCAGGAGAACTCTTATGTCCAAGACATCCAGCCTTACAGACAGAAAACGGAACGAGCGCACAGCGGCCTATATTTTCACGGTCCCGGCCATGTTCCTGTTATTTGCATTCCTGGTCGTCCCGATCCTGTATACAGTCTATTATTCTCTGTTCCAGTATCAGATCGTGAGACCGGACAACATCACCTTTATTGGCCTCAAAAATTACCTGAAGCTGTTCACCGATGAGAATTTCTGGCTGGCACTGCGCAATACGGTATACTTCACCGTACTTGTTGTGCCGTTCCAGTGCGTACTGGCTCTTGCACTGGCCATGCTGGTCTCTTCCAGATTCCGGGGAGTCGCCATCTTCCGTACCATGTATTTCAGCCCGCAGCTGACCTCCATGGTGGTCATCTCCATCCTGTGGACAGTCCTTTATAATTCCAATCCCAATACCGGACTGATCAACTCCTTTCTGACCAGCCTGGGACTGGAACCCATCAACTTCCTGACCAACTCCAAAACGGCCATGAACTCCATCATCTTCATGTCCGGATGGCAGGGCGCAGGTTATCAGATGATGATCTTCCTGGCAGGCCTGCAGGGAATCCCCAGAGACCAATATGAGGCAGCCTCCGTGGACGGCGCCAACAAGGTCCAGCAGTTCCTGTACATCACACTGCCGGGACTGAAAGGCACGATCAAATATGTGGTCATGATCACCATGATCCAGGCCATGAAGCTCTTCACTCAGCCTTACGTCATGACCCAGGGCGGACCGAAGAACAGCACCAGAACACTGGTCTACTACATCTACACCCAGGGCTTTCAGCAGGGGAACTTTGGTTATGCCTGCGCCGTTGCAGCCGTTTTCTTCGTCATTGTGGTCATTATGTCCCTGTCCATGAAGAAGCTGATTGCCGAGACTAATTAGAGATGGAGGATACAGACCATGACAAAATCCATGAAAACACAACATTTTCTGACAAAATTTCTGTTTTATGCCGGAAATATCATCATTGGTATCATATTTGTATCACCTCTGATCTGGATGATCTCTGCGTCCCTGAAGCCGGAAGCAGCGATTTTTGCCAACATGAACTCCATCACGACCTTTATACCGGTTCAGGCATCCCTTGACAATTTCAAGGAAGTATTTTCCAGGCTGGATATGCTGCAGGTATTTAAAAATACCTTTGTCTACATCGCACTGATTCTGGTGCTGGACCTGCTTCTGAATTCCATCTGCGGATATGCACTTGCCAAATTTGATTTCAAGGGAAAGGGCATGATGCTGAATTTCATCGTCGCTCTCATGGTCATGCCCATGGAAGCGATCATGCTGCCCCTGTACATCGAGATGTCGCAGCTTGGCTGGGTCAACACGCTGGCGGCTCTGGTCATCCCCTTTGTGGCCAAATGCTTCTCCATCTACATGTTCCGTCAGTTCTTCTGCGACATTCCGGACGAGCTGCTGGAAGCGGCTGCACTGGACGGTGCCGGCCCGGTGCGGACCTTCTTCACTGTGGTCATGCCCATTTCCAAAACGGTCTATGCCACCGTATTTATCCTGGATTTTGTGGCCCACTGGAATGACTTCATGTGGCCGTTCCTGGTCATGACCGGAGAGAGCAAACGCACGATTCAGCTGGCGATCCAGGTATTCTTCGGCACCCAGCCCATCCACTACAGCGCGATCATGGCTGCCCTGGTGGTATCTGCGGTCCCCATGCTGATCATGTTTATTTTCATGCAGAAATACTATATTGAAGGAATTGCATCGTCCGGAATCAAGGGATGATTGACAATCCCCGAAAAAAAACGTAAACTTAATTCCAGATTCAATATAGAAGAAAGATTACGTTTATGGAGAATCAGTTATGGCTACAATTCAGGATGTTGCAAAGCATGCACAGGTAGGTGTGGGGACTGTCTCACGGGTACTGAGCGGAAAAGGATATGTAAAAGCAGAGACCAGACAGCGGGTACAGGCTTCCATAGAAGCACTGAACTATACGCCCAATGAGATGGCACGGAATCTGTTTTTTCAGAAAAGCGGGATCGTGGCGCTGATCGTGCCGGAGGTATCTCATCCCTTCTTTGCCCAGTTTGTCAATGCAGCAGAGATGGCACTTTGTGAAAAAGGTTATCAGACCATGATCTGCAACACTTATTATGAACAGAATTATGAGCAGCGTTATCTGGAGATGCTCAAGCAGCGGAGAGTGGACGGAATCATTTTCGGCGCACATACGGTCCTGGATATTTCCCAGTATGAAAATATCCATCTGCCCATCGTGGCCCTGGACCGGGATCTGGGGGAAAATATCCCCCGGGTCTCGGTGGACCACCGGGCGGGCGGCAGGATGGCGGCAGAAGAACTGATCCGTTCCGGCTGCCGCAATGTCCTTCAGTTCGTCGGCTCAAAGATGAATACAGAAGTATCCACTCCTGCCAACGTACGCCATGATGTATTTGAAGAGACCATGAAGCAGCATGGGATCGCCTGCCGGTCCGTCTGTGTCAAATGGCCCACAGCGGATATCTCTTATTACCAGACAACAGCCTCCCGGCTGCTGGAAGACTATCCGGATCTGGACGGGATCTTTGCCACGGATCTTATGAGTATGGCCGTCCTGCAGTCCGCACTGCTTCACCGGAAAAAGATCCCGGAAGACCTGAAGCTGATCACTTATGACGGGACCGACATTATCGGGCTGACCTTTCCCCGGATCACGGCCATCGTTCAGCCCATCGAGCGTCTGGCCGGCGAAGCGGTACAGCTGGTGGTAGACCTCATTCATGGAAAATCTGTGGAAAATAAAGAGGTAAAGCTGCAGGCTGTACTGCGCCCCGGCGACACCACCATGGGAGGATAGAGAATCCCTGGACTGTATATATGACAAAGACGAGGTTAGAGATGATGGAACAGACAAAATTAGCCAAAGCAAGAGATTATGAGACCGCCTTCGGCGCTCAGATCCCGCCCGAAGAGCGTCCGCTCTTCCATGTTACCCCCACCGTCGGCTGGTTAAACGACCCCAACGGATTTTCCGTTTATCAGGGGGAATATCATCTATTTTATCAATATCATCCTTATGATATCCACTGGGGCCCCATGCACTGGGGGCATATGAAAAGCCGTGATCTGATCCGGTGGGAACGCCTTCCTGCCGCCCTTGCCCCGGATATGGAATATGATCAAAACGGTGTATTTTCCGGAAGCGCGGCGGAACTGCCGGACGGACGTCAGCTTCTTATGTACACTGGTGTACAGGGCACAGACAATACTCCGGCGTGTCGCCAGACCCAGTGCCTGGCTGTGGGAAATGGCGTTGATTACGAGAAATATGAACAGAATCCGGTCCTCACCGCCGACGCCATCCCGGAGCCCTGTTATGCAAAAGATTTCCGCGACCCGAAGATCTGGCATGACCCGGAAGAGAACTGCTTTTTCGCTGTGGCCGGCATCCGGATGCAGGACGAAAGCGGAGCTGTCGCGCTCTTTTCCAGTAAGGACGGCTTCCACTGGAATTATGTCAGCATCCTGGACCGCAGCCGGAACCAGTACGGGCGCATGTGGGAATGCCCTGATTTCTTCGAGCTGGACGGAAAAGCCATTTTGATCGTATCTCCTCAGGAAATGCGGGCGCAGGGCCTCACATTTCACAATGGAAATGATGTCATCTGTCTGATGGGAAACTATGACCGTGCAGAACACCAGTTCACCAGAGAATCCGTCAGTGCTGTGGACTACGGCCTTGATTTCTATGCCCCCCAGACACTGAAGACTTCCGACGGACGCCGGGTGATGATCGGGTGGATGCAGTCCTGGGAAAACAGTCACCTGTGCCGGGACAATGCCAGATGGCAGGGCATGTTTACCGTGCCGAGAGAACTTTCTCTGAAAGAAGGGTGTCTGATCCAGAAGCCTGTAAAAGAACTGGAAAACTACCGCAGAAATCCAGTGATCTGCAGGGATGTTCCCCTTGCACCGGATATTCGGCTGCCCGGAATATCCGGACGGATCCTGGATCTCACCATTGATGTCCGGCCGGAGCACGAGACGTCTCTGGAGAGCTTTACCATCCATTTTGCACAGGACGAATCCCATGGGACGGTCCTTCATTACGATGTGCAAAAAGGCACCGTGTGCCTGGACCGCACAGATTCCGGATTCCGGTACAATATCGTGAACCGGCGCGAGGCTCCGGTGAGAGACCAGGGCGGAAAGATCCGCTTCCGGATCCTCCTGGATCGCTTTTCCGCGGAGATTTTTATCAATGACGGCGAACAGGCTATATCCGCCTGCATCTACACCCCTCAGGAAGCGGACGGGATCTCCTTTGAGGCCAGGGGAACCGGACGGTTTGATGCAGAAAAATACGAGCTTGTCTTATAAGTCCCTGGGAAACACGGATTCACAGCCGGTGTTTCCCTGCCTTTACATGGCAAAGAGGCTGGAATCTGTTACCGTAATCAGCCATGACTGCGGTTTAGGGAACAGCAGTTATTTGGGAAAAGTTTTTCGGGAATATGCACATTGTTCACCCACCGAATATCGGAGAAAATGGCAGAATTGTGATAGATAAGGGCAGAAATGAACTATTTTCCCATGCTCTTTTACATTATAATGATACCTGTAAAGCAAATCCGCTGTTTACAGGAGGTGAATGCAAAGTGGTAGAACTGAACATCAATGGGGAAGAAAAGATACAGGACGGTTTGTGGCGGCAGTATTTCCAAAACAAAAACTGCCTGCTGATTGGTCTGTAACTATTTCATCATAAAGGGGCTGGACAGTTACTCTGCCGGCCCCGCTTTTTTGGAAGGAGTTAAAACATGGAACTAAACATTCAGACCGCAGAACCGGCATTATAAAGAAGCGTCAGAATCCAGTCCGGGGGCATGGGCAGACCATTCCCGGTATGTAGCCCAAGCCTGTAAAACAATGCGCCACACTGTAACGATTTATCTTCTGAATATGCTTTGCTTCTGGGCGTTGTGGAAAACAGTTTTCGTTAAGGGAGGGATCTTATGTATTACGAAGCAGGTGATTTTTTGGAAACTGCGGACAACGATACCTTAAAGCGGATTGCCCGTATAAGGGAATTAACAAGAGAATATTATTTTTCTGATTATGAAATAGGAATTGTCACATCAAAGACAAGGGAAGAATTTGCACATGATTTTTGCCGGTTTGAAATCAGCCACTATTTTAAAACCATCATATGTGCAGACGATACGCAGGAACATAAACCTAATGCCGTACCGCTTCTGAAATACGTGGAATTATCAAAAACAGACCACAGGAAAGTGCTCTATATCGGAAACAGCAAATATGACAGTAAATGTGCGGAAAATGCAGGAATTGATTTTGCTTTGGCAGTATGGGGCAGTCATAACAAGCATATAAGGGCAGATTATTTTTTAGAAAAACATGCCGGCTTATTATCTGCTATAATAAGGGGGCCGGCATAAATCCGACACCCCCTTAATCATTTTATCCTGAACACTTTTTCATTCTGTTACTCTTCATAAATTATTGAACATTCATAATTACCTTGATACATTCGTTACAGTTTTTGTCCTTCTCTACATTGTAAATATGACATGTAATCTTCCTTCCGGCCTGCATAAGTTCAGAGACTCCCTGGGCATAATATCCTGGAATGTATCCCAGCACCTTTTTCGATACATCCAACAGCTGTACAGCATAAGGATCATATGAATTATCAGGTTCCCTCTTTAATAATACTTCATCTCCTCTGGTAACTTTCACAGCATCCTCGCATGCGTTCCCTCCGCAACCAAGGTAATGGCGCACTCCTGCCATAAAAAAAATCCGCGTCACGCTTCCGTCTGTATCCAGAATCGGATCTATAAATTCAAGACTGTCGATGGGGAGTCTGGCGCCGCTTCTTTTCAGCAGCATATATTCATCATACTCATTCAGCCCATATTTCTGCAGAATCTCCTTCATATCTCTTCTTTTTTTATCCGGCAGGCGACTGGCGAAGACGGAAAATAATTTTTCATCTTTATATACATGGTCCAGTTCCTGGAAGCAGAGCAACAGTTTAAATCCATCCGCAATTGCATCTTTTACCTCTTTGCAATACTGGAATTCATACTGTCCATTTCTGGTCAGCTGACCGACAATATACTGTTTTCTGGATTTCTCTGATTTCCAGATCAGATAAAGAAAATCTTTTCCATTTTTTACTGACATATTATTCCTCTCTCTTTGTCCCATAAACCTCTTTCATCAACTCTATTTTCTCCAGAAGATATTTTTTAATCAAGGTTATTTTTTTATCTGTAAGCACTTCTGCATATTTGTATAATATATTATCCAAAGATGATTCTGTTACTGTCAATTCTATCTTGTTCACAGTTTCTATTGTCTGACTGTAATAATTTTGCCGAAGATATTTAAGCACATCCAGATGCGTTGGCTGTTTTTCGTCTGAAACAGAAATCCGAATCAATGATCTTGACTTTGTATCAATCAGTGATCTCCACAGACGCATATCTTTTCCCAGATATTGATCAATTTTATCCTCTTTCACGTAGGCGCACAGAGATGAACTGTTATCATATAAAGGACTTAACTCGAATCCTTTTTCTAATGGTATCAATGCCCAGTTACTTTGATGTCTGTCCGTATTTCCGATCAGAAAATCAAAAATGAGAATTTTCAGGAAGTTGTAAAACAGACCAAAAGGATCCAATACCTTTTTTATCATTTCGATCGAATATTTATCCCCTGTAATGGTGTCCTTCAATTTCTCTACATCAAAACCCTGATATCTGGAACTGATGCAATAGATCCCCTCTATCAATATCTGGTCGGTATGATCTACAATATTATAACTCATAGACCCTTCACGTTCATGGTATATTCCAATCTCAAATTTTGCGCATGGAATTTCCAATAATTCAGCTAAATCACATGCTATACACTCCGATACATGATCTGTTGTCGTTTCATCTTTTTTAAATTTAAATAAACCTGTCTGATCTGTATCCGGATTTATCAGCCACAATTTCTCACTCCGGCCGCTTCCTTCTGATGCACCTTCAAATTTCATCCAAAAAGAAAAGTCCTTCATGCATGTTCCTCTCCCGAAAAACTCTTTTTTATTCCTCCACTTCTTATGCGACACATTGATTATACTATAGATTCATCCTCATGTCACCCTCCTGCAATAAAATCAAAAGCGCTCCGACAGAAAAAGCCCCGCCACCGCCAGCATCGTTCCCGCCGCCGAAGTCCATGTAACCGGTTCTTTAAGCACCAGCACGGAGGTAATGACCGTGATCACCGGGACCATATAAATGTATACGCTGGTCCGTACGGCTCCCAGCACTTTTACCGCCACATTCCAGGTCACAAAGCAGAGCGCCGATGCGCCAAGCCCCAGGTAGAGCACATTCAGCAGATTTGCCGGATGCGCGAACCGTTCCAGCCGTACATCGAACCGAAACAGCGTGGGGAACATACAGATAACCCCATAGAAAAAGGTCCTGCGGGTAGTGAGGATGACCGGATGGCCAAGGCTGCTGATCCTTCTTGTCAGCAGGGAATAGCAGGCCCATACAAATGCCGCCAGGAGCGCCAGCAGATCGCCCATGGGATTCAGCTGAAGCCTGGACCCGTTGAAGCTGATCAGGACCACACCGGCCATGGCCACCCCGAAGCCGATGAAAAAACCGGCCTGAAGCTTCTCCCCGGACCGGCCGAAGAGGTGGGACAGGATGGCGGTGAAAAAAGGCGCCACGGATATGATAACCCCCACATTGGACGCCATGGTATAAGTCAGCGCAATGTTTTCCAGCAGATAATACAGATAGATTCCGCACAGCCCCGCTACCGCAAACAAAAGCTCCTGTCTTGGGTCTTCCAGCTCAAGCCGCCGGGGGCAGACCAGAAGCAGCGCCGCAAATCCCAGTGCAAAGCGGAAGAACAGGATCTCCTCCGGCTGAAAATCCGCCAGCAGAACTTTAGTGGAGATAAAGGTCGTTCCCCAGATGATGACTGTAAAAAGCGCCGCCTGATGACCGGCTGATCTTTTGTTTTTCATGCTGCATTCCTTCCTTATTTCGATTTCGTATCCTGTCTGATGACATTTTACTATTCTACCTCATTCTGCAGATTCTGTCTTGTAAAATATTTCCATCATACAAAAATATTTAAAAGCAGCATCTCCGTCAGAAGCAGAAGTGCTGCCTTTTCCAAATCCATATATGGGTCAGTGCATTAAGTACTGTATTGCGGAAATTCCATCACAGGGCTGCCATGATACACCCATTCCCTTCCGTCCAGCACATGAGGGCAGAGCTCTTTCACCATTATGGCCGCCGGATACCGCCCGTCTTCGGTGCTGATCTGGTGTTTTCTGCAGCTCTGGAACCCGCGCCCTGCATAATTGGCCGGGCTTCCAAAAGATAACGATCATGTCATACCCCTAACCCATTCTCTGATATTCCGGCAGAATACAGACCGGCCCAAAGGTGAGGATCTCTTTTTCCGTGCCGGCTTCGTCCACCAGTCTGGCTTTGGTATACATAATATTTCCAATCACCTGACCGTCCCGCTCCAGGACAAAATCCAGCTTCGGTATAAAATTCTCGTGCCCGCGCATATGGTGCACCAGATAATGCTCGGCGCATCCTGGAATATACAGGTTATAAAAAGCTTTCCTCATGATCTTTTCCACGATTCGGTAATCTTCTTCTTTTTCGTTTCTGATCTCAATCAATGCGGAACTCCTTTCTGTTTTCATCCTTTGTTACACCACCGCTTCGATCAGCACCTTATCCCCGACCCGAATTTCCCAGACCCCTGCCCGCTTATTTTTGTTAAAATTAAAGCTCAGCATATAGCCTTTTGTTTTCTGATAGTCGTCCAGATATTGTATAAGCTGCTGTTCTCCGCGCCTGTTGTATTCGGAGCCATGCCATATTTTCATCTCGATGATATACTGTTCTCCATGGTAATCTACGATCACATCTGTTCTGCGCAGGTCTCTGGTCTGGGCTTCAACGTAATAATTTCCGACTCCATTGATAATCGGACGAAGATAAAGGAGAAACAGACGGCGTCCCATATCTTCCACAAAAGTTTCGTCAAAGCCTCCATACAGTTCCTGAAAATGCTCTGCAAATTTTTCCAGAATGCGCCGCATGTTCAGACGTCCGTCTATGACAAACTGATTCCTGTCCCGTTGAGAAGCCTTATAAATTTCCATTTCCTCCATATCCGATGCAGACAGATAGTAATTATACAGCCGCGTCTCAAAGATACGGTTTGCAACTTTAACCTTTCCATTTTGATTTTTGATAAATCCCAGCATAGTCGCCACATCCAATGCCGGCTCGTCTGCATTATATGCCATATCCGCTCCCGTGAACAGCAATGTCTTCAGTATGGTATTCAGCTTCTGATCATCCTGAAGCTTTCCCATCAGCGAATCAAACAACGTATTTTTCTCTGTCAGGATCATGCGCTCTGCTTCCAGAAAGCCTTCTCTGGTCCATGCCGCCCCTTCCCCGCCCTTCACTTCTTCATCCATCAGTTTACAGAAAGCCGATACCAGATACGGGTATCCGGAAGTATCCTCATAGATCAGTCCGGCAATCTCTGCTGTGTCCATACCTGTATCATGATCCCTTTCATACTCCTTCAGCATCCCCTGAATATCCTCTTTGGTAAAACTCAGATTTACTTTAAATACAGCCGCGATGTTCCAGGGACTGTTCTGTCTGTGTTCTTCTTCCTGACGGATTTTTCTTTTCAGATTTCTTACATCATATACACCTGCCAGTATGACCGATTGAAAAGTGACTGTGCCTATCGCTTCCCTTTCCAGATAGTAATTCCGAAGCTGTGCAAGAAAATCCAGAAATACCTGATTATTGGAAGCACTGTCAGCCTCGTCAATCATCAGAACGACCGGCTTTGACACGCTTTCACAGAACTGCAGCAGCATCCGGAACAGCCGGCGCAGATCGAACGACTTATCACCGGATTCTTCTACAGCGCCAAGTTTACAAAGCACGGAACTGCTTTTCTCTTCCTCCCGCCCGGAAAAACCCGCGCTTCTGGAAAAGCAGGCGGCAAATGCCAGTGAAAACGTATTTTCATCCTTGTAAGAAGCACTTCCAAGCGACTGAAAATCCAGCCGAACCACCCGATAATCATCTGCAAGCATTCCCGCAAGCGCATTCAACGTCGTCGTCTTCCCATACTGTCTTGCACGATTGATGGTAAAATATGCTCCTTCTTCGATCAATACCCTGATCTCTTCCAGCCGACTTTTTATGTCAACCATATAATGTTTTTCCGGAATACAGAGTCCTGTAATATTAAATCGCCTTTTCATCCCCCATTCCTCCTGCTCTCAGTTCCACTGCCTGACACTACTTTTTATCTTACTACACATCGCCCGTTTCTGACAAGACCGCGCAGGCTGATCCCTGCCGATACCCAAGCGGCGATACCCCGTATTTCTCCTTAAATAGTTTCCCGAAATAACTGGAACTCCCGAACCCGCAGGAGCTCCCGATCTCAGAAACCGACAGACTGGTTTCCTTCAGAAGATCCGCCGCCTGGATCAAACGGTACTCATTGATGTACTCCATGGGTTTCTTTCCGGTGTAGCGGCGGAAGGAACGGAAACATTCACTGCGGCTTATGTGCGCATGCTCCGTCAAATCCCGGATGGCAACAGGCTCCGCATAATGCTCCTGTATATAAGAAATCATCTGTTTCACCACATTCCCGTGGCGCCGCCCTGTCTCCCCCATAACAAAGTCGTGATTCTCCCCGGAAAGGTACTCCAGTGTGTCAAGCCACAGTCTGCTGATCAGGCTTAAGCACCGAAGCTCGTAACCTGCTTCCTCATCCCGCAGTCCGCAGAGCTCCACAAGCGTCCGTTCCATAGTTCTGCCGACGGGACTGTCCGCCTTCACACAAAAGCCCTGAAGCGGCATCTTCAGGACCGGCTGGAAATATTTCTGGAATACGCCCCCGCCGGGAAACAAAGACGGCGGAAACACCACGCCCACCATCAACGTATTTTCTCCGGGATCCACCTGTCTTGCCATGTGAAGGACATTGGCGTTCACAAAGACACTGTCTCCCTTTTCCATTCTCAGGCATGTCTCGCCGGTATAAAAATCCAGCCGCCCCTCCACCATGGTCCCGAATTCAAAAGAGTTATGCCAGTGGCAGTTCATGGTATGGTCCAGAAAAGTACTGTAATCATCCGTACAAATCTCAATGGGAAAAGAAAGATCCTTATACTCAATCAGCTCCCGCAGATGTTCATCTGTCTTAATCGTTCTGACCTGCATAACATCCCACTCCTTTTGATACTATTTTTATAAAAAACAGGACTATTTTTATATACAAATCGCATTTTTGATATTATGATTATATCATTTCAATGGGAAATGTCAAACGGCCGACGACACCCGGATGAGGAGGTAAATAATGAGCAGAGTAAAAGACATGACTCACGGAAACCCTGCAAAACTGATTTTTTTCTTTGCGCTGCCCCTGATTATCGGAAATCTGGGACAGCAGATCTATATGATTACCGACACAGTCATCGTGGGACAGGGAGTCGGGCTTGACGCCCTGGCGTCCCTTGGAGCCACCGACTGGATCTACTGGCTTGTACTTTGGTCCGTACAGGTACTGACTCAGGGCTTTGCCGTCCTGATTACCCAGAATATCGGCGAGGGAAATGAAAAGGCCATCAAAAAATCCATCGCCATGTCCACGCTTCTGTGTCTGACGATGGGAACCCTGGTCTCCGCGACCTTTCCGTTTCTGGCGTCTCCGCTCCTGCGGCTTTTGAAGACGCCGGAGGATATTTTTGCAGGCGCCCTCTCCTATGTGGTGGTCATGTATGCCGGAACGCTGATCGTGATGGCCTACAATATGGCTTCCGCCGTGCTGCGCTCCTTTGGAGACGGGAAGACACCCCTGATCGCCATGATCATCGCCGCCGCGGTAAACATCGGGCTGGATCTCCTGCTTGTCATGGGATTTCACTGGGGGATCACAGGCGCCGCCGTCGCCACCATCCTTTCCCAGCTCCTGGCATTTCTCTACTGCCTGCGGATGATTGGAAAAATACCTGCGGCAAAGCTGCAGAAGGAAGACTGGGCTTTGGATTTCCCGGTCATCCTGAAACTGTTAAAACTCGGGATCCCTCTGGCCCTCTCCCATGTGGCCATTGTGTTCGGCGGCATTATCCTGCAGTTTGTCATCAACGGCTTCGGCTCCCTGTTTATCGCCGGCTTTACCGCCACCAACAAGCTGTACGGACTGCTGGAGAGCTCCGCCATCTCCTTTGGCTTTGCCACCGCCACCTACACGGGCCAGAACTTCGGCGCCCGCAATCTGCCGCGGATCCGAAGCGGCATCCGAAGCGCCATGAAGCTTGCCGCCCTGTTTGCCGTAACCATCTCCGTGGGAATGGTGCTGTTCGGCAGGTATCTGCTGATGATGTTTATCTCATCCTCCGACGCCGACGCCCCTGCGGTGCTGGAGCTGGCCTATCAGTACCTGACCATTATGAGCGTGACGCTGATCATCCTCTATGCCCTGCACGTCTACCGCTCCGCCATCCAGGGCATGGGAAATACCATCATCCCCATGATTGCGGGCCTTCTGGAATGCGTGGGGCGCGTGTCCGTGGCCCTCTTCCTTCCCCGGATCGTGGGGGAATACGGCCTGTTTTTCGCCGAGACCACCGCCTGGCTGTTCAGCGCCGTCTGTGTCATGACCGCTTTTTATGTGACTGTGCACCGGCTTTCCGCTTCGGAGAGAGAAGGTGAAAAAAGCTCTGATTCGAAGACCGGACATCCGTGTACTTTGACATAAGAAAAAGCGGGCGCTCACTCTGTCTCTTTGCTTACGGACGGTCCGGCATCCCTTTTCACATAGGAACATACCTTTCTGCAATGTCCGTTTCTGTCTGCTCTGCTCTCATGTATCCCTTCCTGCAGGAAACCGCAGGCTTCAAACAGCCTGCGGGATGCCGTATTGTCCTCCAGAATGCTGGAGCAGATGCAGTCCAGCCCAAGCTCCCGAAAGGCATAAGAGACCAGGGCATCCACCGCGTCCCGTCCGTAGCCTCTTCCCCGGGCAGATCTCAGAAGCTTGATCTGCATCTGGGCTGTTCTGTTTTCTTGATCCAGATCAGACAGCATGATGATCCCAAGCCCCGCTTCCGGATCTTTCTGGTCCGCGATAACCCTGCAAAAACCGCCGGCGGGAACCGGCAGAAAACCGGGACGGTACCTCGGATACCTGCCCGTAGCCGGACTTCGATAACCTTTTGTCACCTTTACGATCTCCGGATCCCAGGTCAGGCCAAGCAGCATCCCCTGGTCCTGCATCCCGGCCGCCCGAAGGATCACTTTGCTGCCTGTAATATTTCTGTCATCTGCCATTTCCATTGCTCCCCATCCGTATACGAAGACCTCCAGTTGTCATATATTTCCAGATAAAACATAGCAGAAAACAGCCGCTTTTGCAATCATCCTTTACACAATCACAGCAGAAAAATCACTTCCGTTTTCCAATGTAATATGATATAATCCAGTTTACAAAGGGATGCCATAATACATATGGCTCTCAATTTCTATATTAATGGGGAGAAGGAACATGAAACAAAAAGTAAGCATTTTTCTTTCTGTGGTCTTATGCTTCTGTATGCTGTGGGGAAGCGGGACCTTTGTCAAAGCGGCGCAGACACCGCTGACCAGTCTGACATTTGATGCAGACTATTATTACAATACTTATCCAGACCTGCAGGCGGCTTTGGGCCATGACTATAACAGCCTGTACCGTCATTATCTCGATTGCGGTCTGGCAGAAGGACGATCCGGCAGTGCAGAATTCAACTGTCTGGTATACCGGAATAACTATCCGGACCTGCAGGCATCCTTCGGGAACGATTACCGCGCCTACTGTGTCCATTACGAGACTTACGGGAAGGCTGAGGGCCGCAGTGCAGCAGGCGACGGCATGGCACTTGCCGGCTCCGCTGCTGCTCCCGCACCTGCACCCGTCAATACGCTGATCGGCAGCTACGCAACCGCCTACAATCCCAATATATCACGTGCCGTAAATGTATCACTGGCGGCATCCAGGATCAATGGTATGGTGATTCAGCCCGGAGAAAGTTTTTCTTTCAATCAGGCGATCCTGCCCAGGACTTCTGCCAACGGCTACGTGGAAGCTTCCATGATTGTAAATAAAAAATTTGTTCCCGGAATCGGCGGAGGGATCTGTCAGGTCTCCTCTACTTTGTATGCAGCCATGCTCAGCGCCGGCCTTCCCGCGACAGAACGGCACCCCCACTCTCTGAGGGTCACTTATATCCCGGAAGGAATGGATGCGACGATTTCCGGCAATACGCTGGATCTTCGATTCACCAATATCTTTGCAGAACCCATTCAGATCCAGGCATCCGCAGATCAGGGTACTTTGACGGTATCCCTTTACAAACTGTAGACAGCAGATATACCAACCGGCGGATAAAGACATATCAGTATGTAAAAGGCTTTCCGGAGCATCTTCTGCACTCCGAAAAGCCTTCTTCTCTTTTTTACAGTGTCTCTTCCTTTTCCCGGATCATCCGGATCATCTCCTCCGGCGCGTCCGCCTTCATCAGCTTCCCGAGCATTTCTTTGTCCTGGATCATCTCCACGATCCGCTGAAGCTTGTCGATATGGGCGTTGGGGTCCACCACCGCCAGCATGAATACCAGGCTTACCTCCACCGTCTCGTCATCGGTCCCCATCTGCGTGAAGGTGACCGGTTGTTTCAGCGCGGCGATGGCAATACCTGCTTTCTTCACATCATCAGACCGGAACGGACCGCTTTTCCAACTTTGATTCCGATTGCGATGCTGATGATCGCAATGACAATGGGAAACATAATTGATGCACCCATGTCGATTACATAATTGATTACAAATGCTGCTGCATTGAACATGTTGATTCTCCTGTCCTGATCAGGCATCTGCCTCATCCGCTGTCCGCGCCTTGTTCCGGCCCGGTTCCGCATGGCCTGGACAGATGCCGTTTTCAGTTCCCTGTACCTGTCACTGCGCTCCCTTCAGCACCTTCAAAATCGCCGCCTTCGTCTCTTCCAGCTTCACGCCGGAGATAAACGGCATGCCGGAGATCAGCGGTACTCCGTAATCGCGTTTCACTCTGGACGTCGACACGATCAGCACCGTGTTGGAATCCAGATTGGATGCGATCTCCGAGATCCGGATCTGGCAGATCTCGATGTCAATCCCGTTTTCCTTTGCCAGCTCCACCACTTTGTTCGCTGTGATTGTAGAAGTTGCCACTGCGCCGCCGCATGCGACGATTACTTTTTTCTTAGCCATACTATGTAGTCTCCTTTTTTGATTTGGATTTTTCTCTGTGCCAAAGAACTGTCTGTTGTCTCTGCCTTCGGCATTTCTTTATGAAGTTGTAAAAAGTTGTTGTGTTCAGGTTCCGGAAAGATTGTTTTATCGATAAAACAGTTCTTTCTTTGTTATGGCTATACTTTATCACAGGTCCTGCCGGAAAAACAGTCAAGTGTATTTCAAAAAACTGGAAAAGAAACCGATTGGTTGGATGGGTTTCACGAAATTGTGAAACAGGTGGTCGAATGGTGATGCAGGCGGAGGTGCGACCGGAAAACCGAAAAAGGCTTTTCAAAAGAGTCTCTGCTCTCTGAAAAGCCTTTTTTTCCTCCAGAATGACGCGGATCATCTCCTCCTCATCCGGGTTTTCAGATGTTATTTGATTCCGTACTCCTGGTACAATCTCTTTCTGGCAGCTGTGTCCTCCACCGCAAGACTGATGCCCTCAAGGCGTTCGTCCTCAGTCAGACGCCTGATCAGTTCTGACAGCCTTTGTTCGCCTTCTGTCAGCCCTTCGGCTTTTCCTTCATCCCGGACATACGCTTCTCTTGCTCTGCGATCCCTTACTTCTTTCAGATGCGCCTCATTCCACAGGCGCACGGGATTACTCATACTCATCCGCTTCAGCTCCCTTATCGCTTTCAAAATCCCCGGGTTCCTGGTTCTGATCATCTCCAGATCCTCCTTTGTCTTCACATTAAAAAAACGTATCCAGTCATCCACCTCACCCTCTCCGGTGAGCCTTTTCTTCAGTTCTATCACATGGATCTCCATGGCATCCGTAAATTCATATCCGTCTTCATCCCGCAGACGGTAGACGCTGTGGTATCTGCTCCGGTCCGTCAGATTAAAATTCAGTATGCTGATCCCCACGCATTTTTTCAGCTGCTCATAATCTTCTCCCGCGAAAAGTTCCTCCGTATACAGCTTCGACAGATAAAACAACTGACGTTTATCCCAGTGATGGATCAATTTCACCTGCAGTTCCACATTGATCTTCCGGCTGTCGTTCAGTTCCATCTTCACATCCAGAGTTCCCTGTTTCTGCCTGTGAAAGAACTTTCTGAGAAACGGATCCTTAAGCCGCACACTGCGGATCTCCTTCTGCGGGATTTTCAGAATACCGCCGACAAAGTACCTGCGCACAATCCCGTTCCGAAATATTTCCTTTACAAATTCATCGTATTTTGGTAATATGAGCATCCGTCCGTCTCCCTCCCGACGGGCAATACGGAAAAACGGGGCTGACTTCTATCACTTTTCTATATTATACCCGTATCTCAACCGTTTTTTCTATTTTGATTATCTTGATTATGGAACATCTGCAGAATCTGCAACGACCATGAAAGAACATTAGAGACTGAATTCTCTGATCTATATTATTTACTATGCCAGATTGTCCGCGAAAATTCAAGCGGTTTTTCCGGTATTTCAAGACCGTCGTTGCAACTGCAAATGGTGACTCCGGGTTCGCGAATCCAGTCTCCATGATAAAAAAGTCCGTTTTCCGCAGCAGCTGCAACCGTGAACACTATAACGCGGTCCCCTTCTTCGGCACAAAAAACGCCGACATGTCTGCTTTCTCCATTGTGAGCAGCCGCACTTTTTTCTCGATGCCGCCCGCATAGCCTGTCAGACTTCCGTTTGTTCCGACCACTCTGTGACAGGGAACGATCAGGGAGATGGCATTATGCGCCACTGCGCCGCCGACCGCCTGTGCGGACATCCTCTCAAGCCCTTTCTGCTTTGCGATCCTGTCTGCAATCTGGCTGTAGGTCATGGTCTGTCCGTACGGAATCGTAAGCATGATCTCCCATACGGCTTTGCGGAACGGAGCGGTCTCCATTCTAAGCGGCGGCGTGAAATCCGGCACTTTGCCGCCAAAATAAATGGTGAGCCATTTCTTCGTTTCCTCAAAAACAGACAGCGCTTTCTCCTCATATTCTTCCGGCAGTCCGGCGCCGAAATACTTCTGGCCGTCGAACCACAGTCCGGTAATCTCACTGCCGTTACTTGATATCGTAATGCCGCCAAGAGGCGAACGATAGTGATCCACATAAATCATCATATGATACCTCTTCCACTTGTTATTAATTCGATTACTGCCCCATCCGCACCGTGCAGCTTCTCCTCCGGCAGGCGATACCGTATTTCAGGATCGTCGTGATATCGTCGTCCAGGAACTCCTCCTCATAGTCTTTCTCTTCGATCTGATCCAGCTCCGCCACGGTCTGATCATCCGCTTTCTGAAGCAGCGTCCGGATGATGGCGTTGCCGCTGGAATTGATCCAGCAGGCTCTGGGAAGAGTATCCGGTTCAAAACGAAGCTGACTGACATAGTTCACATCCCAGGGACAGTATACATCCGTATTTCCGAAACGACAGCCGTCGTACCATTCTTTGATCTGTTCATAGTGATTCTCCAACCCGTAATATTCCAGCATGGCCCGTATCTCGGCATCGAAAAAGCCGAAGGCTGCCCCGGATGATTCCTTCGGACGCGGAAATGTCCAGATCCCGCATCGGGAGAGTCTCGATCAAAGCCCGGTAGTCTTTTTCTTCCTCCTCTGAAAGCTCCCCTTTTCCAGCAGAAAACGAAACCGGCGCGCCTCATCCCGGATCACCGGAAATTTCCCCAGTTGTGCAGCAGTTCTGTGATCATTCCAGTTTTATCCACATAGCAGGAGCCTTCCGTACGGATCTCCTCAAAATTTTCGATACCGATGGGAAGTTTTACTGTATTGTTCAAATTCTGCACCCCCTTATTTGGGATCATTATATAATTGACACCATGATTCTGTCAAACTGCACGACGTCTATTTAGCAGATATTCCGCTCCCGTTCGCAGAAAAGCAGGTTCTCAGGATTTCCTGTCCTTTATCGAGAACCGGGTGACCGAGGAACTGCTGCGATCATATCCGGAACTGAAAGCGGGAAGTACTTTTGACGAGACGCTTCTTATCTTGCCTATGATGAGACGGAACAGACCGCACGAATCCCCAACGAAGAGATCCGGCTGGAGTTCGCCAGAGCCATCCGGAGTGTAAAGCGTGAGGAAACCATCCGCCGTAAAGATCCCAACCGCCTGCCGCGGGAACAGGCTGACCAGCGCAAACAGCACTGCTGCAAATGCGGCTGCCCTATACATGACGGAAGCGATAATCTTTTTTGATCGGCTGTACTTGTCCCTTGCCCCAATACTGACTTCCAAAGATGGTTGGATTTTTTCAAAAAGTCAAAATTCAGGCGCACATATCCAGGGTTTTCTTTACTTTTGGGAACATCCGGTCTGTACGTCCCCTGACTGTCATGCTCAACAGCTCCTGGCCCCATCTGTTAAAAATATGAGTCTGTTCCGAAGCGGACCGTTAAAGAGCAGGAAAGCCGGTACTGATTTCATTGTCTCCTTTATGCCCAGTGCAGTAAGTACATAACTTTCCTGTCCATACTGGATATGGGCGACAGTGTTCTGTATATACACGGTTTCCTGATCGAATCCATGTATTTTTCAGGTTTTTTCGAAGCAGCAGCCAGTTTTCCGGATGCTCTGTTTCCGGCTCGTTCCATCATATCGGAAAGTGTACACAGTTTTACGGAGTCCTGACTGTTTCGATAAAAGAAACCGTTCAGCATTTCAGCGGTTTGTAGAACTTTTATTCAATTACAAGTGTTGAAAACCCGCCTCTTCCTCCACTCCTGAGGCGGCAGATTCATAAGCTTTTTGAACGCGCGTGTAAAATGAAACTGGTTATTATATCCCACCAGATGAGCAATCTGCACGATGGGCATGCCGGTGGAACGCAGAAGCTCACAGGCTTTGTTGATCCGATACTGGATCAGAAAGTCCTGGGGGCTTTTCTGCGTAGCTTTTTTAAAGATCTTGCTGAAATAGCTGCGGTTCAGTCCCAGATTTGCCGCCATATCCTCTACAGAAATCTCATTCATATAGTGATTTTCAATAAAATCCACTGTGGACTGAATGTAAAAATCCTGTATATTGTTCTTCGGCAGCTTTCTGGCATTGCGGGAACTGCGGATCAGCGCTCCGAAAAACAGGTAAGTGTACCCCATGACCTCCGCCGGCAGAAGGTCCGGATGATCCACCAGATATCTAAGATGCCCGAACATCTCCTGGCGGCCTTCTTCCGAGGAAGCATGGTAGATCAGCGACGACCGGGTAAGCCCCGCCTCGCTCAGATACTCTTTCGTTTTCATGCCGTCAAATTCAATCCACATATACTCCTACGGTGTGTCCTGGTCCGCATAATAGTGGACCAGCTGATCCGGTTCGATCAAAAATGCCTGTCCTCCATGGAGATGGTATTCCGAAGACTGATCTCCTCGATGAGTCCGGTAGGTACCGCTGCCCGAAAGGATGCAGTGAATCAGATAGTGATTACGCATACCCGGCCCGAAAGTATGGTTGGCACAGCACTGCTCATATCCATACTGACAGATCGTGATATCAAAATATTCCTGACTTAAAAACAGATAATTTTTCATGCACCGGTCCCTCTTTCCCTTTTCTGTAATATATAGGATATACCATTTTGTGTGGCGCCGTCAATATAAACCAAAAAGGCGACAAAATGGTATTTTATAGACGATACGGCTTCATGTATTGTTTTTCCCGATCATGTTAAAATAAAATCACAAACAGGAAGATGTCTTTATAAATGCGGATTTTCTCGGCTGCAGACGTAGAACAGAGCAGATAAAGGCAGCATTCCGGTATACAAAATGCATCTTTATAATAAGTGACAAAAATCTATTTTTATAAGGGAGAGAGGAGTAAAAAATGAATAAATGGAAACAAGTTGCTGCACTGGCTCTGGCCGGGATCACCGCATTGGGGATGAGCGCATGCGGGGGAAGTGCAAATAATGACGCCGCCGGCACTTCCGGAAACGCAGACGGTTCCGGAGAACTGACCGTAGCGATCTGGGATACCTATCAGGAACCAGGGCTTAAGATGATCATGGAAAGCTTTACAGAGAAAACCGGCATCCCGGTGAAGATTCAGGTGACACCCTAGGATCAGTACTGGACCATGATGGAAGCCGGCGCTACCGGCGGCACGCTGCCGGATGTGTTCTGGATGCATTCCAATCAGGTGGCAAAATACGCAGAATATGACCTGCTTCTGGACCTTACCGATCAGATCTCGGGAAGCGAAACCGTGCAGATGGACAAATTCCCCCAGGAACTGGTGGAGCTGTATCAGAACAAAGACGGAAAACAGGTGGCAATTCCAAAAGACGTGGATACCGTCGCCCTGTGGTACAACAAGACCGCTTTTGACGCGGCGTCCCTGGCCTACCCGGATGAGACCTGGACGTGGGACACCTTCCGGGAAGCGGCAGAAACTTTGACAAAGGAAGACGGAAGCCAGTACGGAACCGTCTTCAGCCCGAAGTCCAATCACGAGACCTATTACAACCTGATCTATGACTGGGGCGGACATGTGATCAATGAAGACCATACCGCTTCCGGGTGGGACGACCCGAAGACGATCGAAGCCATGGAGTTTGTGGCAGGAATGATCGAAGACGGTTCCATGCCGCCCTTTACGACAATCGCGGAGAACGAAGCTCTGGCATTGTTTGAATCCGGAAAAATCGCCATGTGCATGTTCGGTTCCTGGCAGTCTGACTTGTTCAGCAACGAATATGTCAAGGAAAACTGTGACGTGGCAGTCCTTCCGTCCAAGGATGGAACCAGATATTCTATTTACAACGGGCTTGGATGGGCGGCTTCCGCAGAAGGAGCCAATACAGAAGCCGCATGGCAGCTTCTGGAATATCTGGGTTCGGAAGAAGCGCAGAAACAGCAGGCCGATCTGGGTGTGACCATGTCCGCATATGAAGGCGCATCCGCCGGTTTTGTAGAAAAGAGCCAGGATTTCAACCTCCAGGCTTATGTGGATATGATGGACGAGATTGTGATCCGCCCCTACTCCACCGATACCGTCGTATGGGAAAATATGTCTCTGGAGACGCTGGCCAAAGCGTGGGACGGCACATCGCCCATGGCAGACGTATGTAAAGAAATTGCTGCTAATATGAACGAATCTCTGCAAAATGAACAGTAAGGAGGCGCGGCAATGGCAGGCAGGCAACAGGGAAAGAAAGAACTTTTCTGGGGCTGGGTGTTCTTTGCGCCTACCCTGACAGGTCTTCTGATACTGAATATCATTCCGATCTTTCAGACCATCTATAAGAGCTTTTTCCAGACCGGCGCTTTCGGCAGGGGAGACCGGTTTGTGGGTTTTGCAAATTATGTGAAAATGTTTTCGGACAGTCAGGTATGGCAGTCCCTTCTGAATACCTTTGTGTATGCGATCATCGAGGTGCCGATCTCCATCGCGATCTCCCTGGTGCTGGCAGCTCTTCTGAACCGGAAGATGAAGGGCCGCTCCCGCAGCGGTGGCCATGGTATGGAGATGGCTCTACAACTCAGAGTTCGGGCTTTTAAATCACATGCTGGGAGCAGTCGGTCTGGGACCGGTAAACTGGATCTCCAATCCCGACATTGCACTGATCTCCGTGGCAGTCGTTGGAATCTGGTCGGTCATCGGCTACAATATGGTGCTGTTCCTTTCCGGACTTCAGGAGATTCCCGGCGATTATTATGAAGCGGCGGAAATCGACGGAGCCGGACCGGTCCGGCAGTTCTTAAGCATCACCATACCGTTGATCTCCCCCACCATGTTCTTTGTGACCACCACCCGGGTGATCGCGGCCATGCAGGTATTCGACGTCATCTATATGATGATCGACCGGACGAACCCGGCGCTCCCAGGGACCCAGTCCCTGGTCTACCTGTTCTACAAATATTCCTTTATCGAGAGTGATCAGGGATACGGCTCGGCCATCGTGGTACTGCTTCTTCTGATCATCATGGTGCTGACCGTGATTCAGAACGGCATGCAGAAAAAATGGGTCAATTACAATTAAAAAACGGCATCTGCCCGATCGGCGCCCCGGATGGATTTTACGGAACAAAGCGAGGGAAAATCCTTCCAGACGCCGGGGCAAAGTGAGGGAAGATGCGGAACTTTAAATGGAGGGCATTATGAGAGAAAGTAAAAAATCGGCCAGAATTCTTCTTCATGCAGTCCTGATCTTTGGGGCGGTGGTCATGCTGATCCCCTTTGCATGGATGATCCTGACCGCATTTAAATCCGCTACGGAGGCAACCCAGATCGATCCCTTTGTGATCTTTCCGAAAAAATGGCTGACGGATGCGTTCGTGTCCGTGTCAGGAAAAATGAATTTTGCAAAACTGTATCTGAACACGCTCCTGCTGATCCTGGGCAGGGTGGTCTGCGCAGTGGTGACGGCGTCTCTGGCCGGATATGCGCTGGGCCGCCTGGAATTTAAAGGAAAAAAGCTGTGTTTTGCCCTGGTCATGTTTCAGATGATGGTTCCGGTGCAGATCTTTATCATCCCGCAGTATCTGATGGTAAGTAAGATGGGACTTTTGAATACGACCTTTTCTCTGGTATTTCCGGGAATTGTGACCGCATTCGGCACCTTTTTGCTCCGTCAGTCCTATATGGCGCTTCCCAAAGATCTGGAAGAGGCGGCAAGGCTGGACGGATGCAGCATTCCCCAGACGTTCTTCTACATCATGGCACCCCTGACCCGGTCCGGTATGGTGGCGCTGGGAATCTTCACGGCGCTGTTTGCCTACAAAGACCTCATGTGGCCGCTCATCGCCAATCCGGATCAGGGCGCCATGCCGCTGTCTGCAGCGCTTGCCAAACTTCAGGGGCAGTTTGCAGCCAATTATCCGGAACTGATGGCAGCTTCCCTGCTGGCATGTGTGCCCATGGTGGTGCTGTACATTATTTTCCAGAAGCAGTTCATCGAAGGCATCGCCACTTCCGGCGGAAAACTGTAAAAACAAGGAGGACACTCATGTCGATCATCTATACCCCGGAGAAAAAGCTTTTTACCCTGCATACGGCCGGTTCCACCTGGCAGATGAAGGTCGGCAGGTACGGACACCTGCTCCACGCCTATTATGGAAAAAAAGTGGAGGATATGGATCTGTCCTGCCTCATCCGGGAAATGAACCGGGGATTCTGCGGAGTGCCTTATGAAGCCGGAGAAGAACGGGGATATTCTCTGGACACACTGCCTCAGGAATATCCCGCCTTCGGAGTGGGAGACTATCGAACCGCCTGTCTGCACGCCGTCCACGAAGACGGAAGCCAGGCGGCAGAGCTCCGGTATGTCTCTCACCGGATCTATGACGGAAGATACCAGCTTCCCGGTCTTCCGTCGGTCCGCGCTTCCCGGACGGAAACGCAGACGCTGGAGATCCTTCTGAGAGATAAAAGCTCAGAATTGGAGGTAGTCCTGTATTATGGGGTTCTGGAACAGGCGGATGTAATCACAAGAGCCTGCAGGATACAAAACAGGGGAAAAACGCCCATTCGTCTCCTGCGGGCACTGTCCTGCTGTGTAGACCTGCCGGACGGAAATATGGACCTGATCACCTTCCATGGACGACATGCCATGGAGCGCAATGTACAAAGGACCCGTATCCCCCATGGACGGCTGTCCGCCGGCAGTACGAGGGGCACCTCCAGCCATCAGTCCAACCCCTTTGTGATCCTCTGTGACCCGGATGCCGGAGAAGACTGGGGAAACTGCTGTGGTATGACCTTCGTGTACAGCGGAAACTTTCTGGCGGAGGCGGAGACCGATCAGACTGACCAGACCCGGATCGTCATGGGCATTCATCCGGACGGCTTCTGCTGGACGCTGGAAGAGGGAGATACCTTCGTGACACCGGAAGTGATCCTGACCTTCCGTCCGGACGGATTGGGACCGCTCTCCAGAACGCTTCACGATCTGTACCGGGAGCATCTGATCCCCCGGCGCTTTCTGGAGAAACGGCGTCCGATCCTTTTGAACAACTGGGAAGTAACCGAATTTGATTTTACAGAAGAAAAACTGCTCTCGCTGGCTGAAAGCGCCGCCGGACTCGGCATGGAACTGTTCGTGATGGATGACGGATGGTTTGGAGAAAGGAACCACGACAAGAGCGGTCTGGGAGACTGGACCGCCAATCGGGCAAAGCTACCCTCCGGCCTTCGCGGTTTTTCCGAAAAGCTCCGGAATCTGAGCATGAAATTCGGCATCTGGATCGAACCGGAGATGGTCAATGAAGACAGTGCGCTGTTCCGGGCCCATCCGGACTGGTGCCTGCAGGTCCCGGGACGCTCCCCCAATCTGGAGCGGTGCCAGCTGGTGCTGGATCTGTCCCGCCAGAATGTGAGAGACTATCTGTTTGACTGTATCTCAAAGGTTCTTGATGAGTCGCAGGCATCCTATGTAAAATGGGATATGAACCGAAATCTTTCGGACGTGTGGTCCGCCGCGCTGCCCGCTTCCCGGCAGGGGGAAGTCTCCCATCGCTACGTGCTGGGACTTTATGAACTGATGGAGCGGCTCACCGGAACCTACCCGGATATTCTGTGGGAAGGCTGCTCCGGAGGAGGCGGACGCTTTGACGCAGGGATTCTCTGCTACATGCCCCAGATCTGGTGCAGCGACAATACGGATGCCGTCGAACGGACCCGCATTCAGTATGGAACCTCTTTCGGATACCCCATCTGCGCCGTAGGCGCTCATGTATCCGCCGGCATTAATCAGCAGACAGGGCGCCAGGTGCCACTGGAGACCCGGGCGGAAGTGGCCATGGCGGGAACCTTCGGATATGAGATGGATGTGCAGAGGCTGGACGCTTCCGAACAAGAACAGGTCCGGCGGCAGATCCAGAACTATATCCGATTTGAACACATCATTCGGTTGGGGGACTACTACCGCCTGACCAGTCCCGACACGGATGAAACTCTGGCGGCCTGGCAGTTTGTCGCCAAAGACCGCACAGAGTCTCTGGTCAGCATTGTAGCTTTGCACCCGAAGGCCAATCCGCCGTTTCGCCGTATCCGGCTGAAGGGCCTGGAAGAACATGCGGTCTACCGGATCGACGGAGAAGATCAGGTCTGGAAAGGAAGCGCGCTGATGTATGCAGGACTTCCGGTCCCGCCGCTGTGGGGAGATTATCAGAGCTGCCATTTTTATATCCGCAGACTATGAATCGAAATCAGGCCTCTGCAGATCAGACGCATCCAGAGATGTATAGTTCCTGCGAACGTCAAAACATGCTTCTGTAGGATACCGTTCTGCAGAAGCATATCGCTCACGCGATTCCCAGGCACCGCTTCAATTCCTCCACATACAGTCCCCCGATCCGGCTCAATATGGTATTTCTGCGGACGATATATCCGATCTCCATCACGCTGTTATGATTCTTTTCATCGTCCTCAAAAGGGATCGTCCGGTAATCGCTTCCGTTGAGTTCCTCGCAGATGATTCCGGAGCAGAGCGTATACCCGTTCAGGCCCACCATCAGATTCAGCATGGTCGCCCGGTCGTTGGCTTTGATGATCCGGGCGTATTCATTGGTGGACAAAATCTCCTCCGCCAGATAGAAGGAACTGTCATCCCCCTGCTCAAAAGACAGGCAGGGATAGTCCTTCAGCTGTTCAAAACAAATGGAGCGCTCTTCTGCCAGAGGATGCCCCTTCCACAGATACACATAGGCCTGACAGTCGATCAGATGATGGAATTCCAGGCCGGCGGACTTCAAAAGCTTTTCCATGGACTTCCGGTTAAAATCACACAGATACAGCACGCCGATCTCGCTCTTCATCGTGCTGACGTCCCGGATCACCGACGCGGTCTTCGTCTCCCGGATGGCAAATTCATATTGTGACATGTCAAACTGTTTCGCCATGTCCACAAACGCCTTTACCGCAAAGGAATAATGCTGCGTGGACACGCCGAATTTTTTCCTGTGCGAACCGTTTCTGCCGTATTTTTCCATAATGTTTTCATACTGTCCGTAAAGCTGCTTTGCGTACAGGAGAAATTCCGTCCCGTCGCCGGTGAGCGTGACGCCTCTGCCGCTTCGGTAAAACAATGTAATGCCAAGCTCCTTTTCCAGTTCCTTCACGGCGTTGGTCAGGGAAGGCTGCGATACATACAGCTGCTCCGCCGCCTTGTTGAACGACCCGGTCTTCACGATGGTCAGCAGATAGCGCAATTGTGTTAAAGTCATGGATGTCTCCTCGTATTCTCCGAATGTCTGATTTCTTCTATCTTACCATTGCAAAGACCGGTTGTATAGATGGTTGTCGGATTGAGAGGCGCTCTCTTTGTTACTTCATACCCACGCCACCCGGACGCCCCGGAACGGGCTGTACGCTGGCGTGAGTGTAAAAAATAACCTCTCCGTTATAAATCTCCCGCATTTCACCATTTTCCCCTTGACAAACATACCAACGGTATGATAATCTCGAAACATACCAACCGTATGTAAAGAAGGGAGGTTCCATGGCGAGAAACAAACATCCGGAAGAGACCGTCAATTTCATACTGGACACAGCCTTCCGCCTTTTTATGGAAAAAGGCTACGAACACACCTCCATTCAGGACATCATCGACCATCTGGGCGGACTCAGCAAGGGAGCGATCTATCATCATTTTAAATCCAAGGAAGATATCCTGATCGCGGTCACGGACCGGACGACCGCCGCTTCCAATCAGATGCTTGCCGTCATCCGGGACCGGGAGGATCTGACCGGAAGCGAGAAACTGAAGACGATCTTTCGGGAATCCATCTGCCGGCCGGTGCAGAATGAAATCTTCACCTTAGCGCCCGGTTTTCGCAATAACCCCAGGCTGCTGTTCAGCCTGCTTCAGGATACCATCAAAAATGCAGCGCCAAACTATATTCTGCCGATCATCCGGCAGGGCATCGCCGACGGTTCCATAGAGACCGAATACCCCGAGCAGCTGGCGGAGCTGATCCTGCTGGCGGCCAACGTCTGGCTCAATCCCATGATCTTCGACAGCACCGTGGAAGAATCCTGCCGGAAATTCATGGTATTCCGTCAGATGCTCCAGGGCTTCGGGCTGGACATCATGGATCAGGAGATGCTGGACCGGCTGAAGGAACTGACCGAAATTTATCAGAAAAACAAGTGACACAGCGCACGCAGCTCAGAGTCTGCCGGACACCGATCGGCATCTGGGAAATCCTGTGTTCAGAAGAAACGGATCTGCCCCGCAGCAGGGGCAGATTTCTTTAAAGCATATGCATACCGTCGTTCGGTATGAAAAGGAGGACATATGAAACAAAATAAGAAACAAAAACTGTTTACCAAAGATTTTACCCTGGTCGTCCTGGGTCAGATCATCTCGCTGTTCGGCAATGCCGCCATCCGTTTTGCCCTGCCCCTGTACCTGCTGAATCTGACCGGCTCTTCCGCCCTCTACGGGACCGTGACCGCCTGCGCGTTTCTGCCTCCCATCCTTTTATCCCCCATGGGCGGCATGATCGCAGACCGGGTCAATAAGAGAAACGTCATGGTGGCGCTGGATTTCCTGACTGCCGCGCTGATTCTGACCTTCTCTCTGCTGATGGATACCTTCAGCCTCGTTCCCCTTTTGACGGTCACGCTGATGCTTCTGTACGGCATCGCCGGAGCCTATCAGCCCTCGGTACAGGCCAGCATCCCGGCTCTGGTGTGCCCGGAGCAGACCATGACGGCCAACTCTGTCATCAACACCATTAATTCCTTTTCCTCGCTGACCGGTCCCGTGCTGGGCGGCCTGCTGTACAGCGCCTGGGGGCTTAAACCCGTACTGTGGGTCTGCATGGTCTGTTTCTTCCTGTCGGCAGTCATGGAGCTCTTTATCCACATTCCATTCCGGAAACAGGCCGCGGACGGCGGAATCTTAAAAACCGTCCGGAACGATCTCTCCGAAAGCATCCGTTTTCTGCGGACAGAAAATCCGGTCATTCGAAAAGGAATGTTTGTGGTCTGCGGGATCAATCTATTCCTGTCCGCCATGATTCTTGTGGCGATGCCCTGGCTGATCACAGAAGTGCTGATGCTGCCCGCAGCCCTGGCCAACCGTCTGTATGGCTTCGCACAGGGAGTCATGGCAGCCGGCGGGCTGACCGGCGGAATCTGCGCCGGGATCTTCGCCCACCGGCTGGACGTTCGGAAATCCGCCGGGATTCTGACCGCCTGCGCCCTGTGCGTCTTTCCCATGGGAATCTCGCTTCTCCTTACAGACTCCGGAATTCTGAATTATCTGGTGCTGACGGTCTGCTGCTTTTTTATCATGGTGTTTTCCACCATCTTCGCGGTGCAGATGATGACCTTCATCCAGACGGAAACTCCGCCTCACCTGACCGGGAAAGTGATCTCCGTCATCCTGACTGTCTCCATGTGCGCCCAGCCTCTGGGCAACGCCCTGTACGGCGTTCTCTTCGAGGCGGCCAGAGGGTATGAATCCGCGGTCGTTCTGTTTGCGGGTATGGTCTCTCTGCTGATCGCAGTGGGCGCGCGGAAGGTGTTTCGATTTACATAATATGGATACAACAGCGTTCGTGAAATAAACGTGCAACCAGCCCCGGAAACGGGGCTGTTCAAGGGGTTTTGGGGTGCTACTGCAACAAGCAGAAACTACTTGCCAAGTAGCACACACCCGTCTGTATAGACTTTGAATTATTCGCTCTTTTCTCCGTAAGGCAATTGCTCCTCGGCCACCATTTGCAGTTCCTGCTGTGACTCAAAGTTATAAACAACAGATTTATGTCCCTGCGGTGATGCTTCATAGGGTTTTCCTTCTTTGTTGTAGGTAAGATGAAATACAAGGTCGGAAAGCCACTTCTTGAACGAGGGATTATCCTGAAACTGTTTGAACAGTTCCATATTATCAGCCATGACAGCGAAGATGACCTGCTGCAAAGCCCGCTCGCTTTCAAGCCTCGCACTCTGTTCATCGGAGTTCTTCATGGCATTCTGATATTTCTCATCCGTGGAAGCCATAGCGGGTATTTCAAGAATCTGTCTGCGTACATTATCCGCGTCATTCCAGTTGATATTGCCAAACATATCGTTGAAATCAGAAAGAATAACGGAAAGCAAATCCATCTCCGGCTCGATCATGTGACCAACCTTGCCGGATGGAACCGGCGCAACCTCGGAATCAGAATCCTCCAACTTGATGGATATTGACTCACGCGCCTCGTTGCGATAGCTTTCCAAATCGATTGCCTCAAGGATACCCTGTGACAAATCGTCTTCACGGGGAGACGGCAGTTTTGGTATCAGAAGATTGAGAAAAATAGAGAGCCGCTCCCAATCCGCATTGCCATAAGGAAGAATCGCGCCGAGGTATCCATATGTACGGCAAAAAGGTAAACGCTCCCTGGCGGGTACTTTTAAAATATTAGCCGCTCCGAAGAGCGGCATATTTTAAAATTACTTCCTGCAGTTTGCCGGCAGCTTCTCTGACCATGGAAGCAGGTCCTCGCAGAACCAGGTATCACAGTCATCCATATGTTTCGGGATCTATCTCAGCAGATGTTCAAAATAATCATAAGGTTTCAGATTGTTTGCTTTTGCGGTTTCTGCAAGACTGTAGATGATGGCTGTTTTTTCCTGCGCTGTGCATTATACTACATGCTCTGAATAAAACAATATGTTCAGCAGGCTCCTATGACAATTCTTTCGTATATTTTTTCATCGTAAACACCGCATAAATGGCAATCAACAGCTCCGTCAATGACATGGCAATTGATAAAATACAAAAAGCAGTGAATAAAGCGCAAAGCTTCACTCACTGCTTTCCGTAATCTGTCATCCTTCCATTACAGAATCTCTCCGTTGCTCTCAATGACCTTCTGATACCAGTAGAAGGATTTCTTTGGAGTCCGCTTCAGGGTACCGGTTCCGTCATCCCGTTTATCCACATAGATAAACCCATACCGCTTCCGCATCTCTCCGGAGGAAGCACTCACCAGATCGATGCACCCCCAGGAGGTATACCCCATCAGGTCCACGCCGTCCTCCTCCACTGCTTTTTTCATCTCCCGGATATGCGCTCTCATATAATCGATCCGATAATCATCCTCCACATATCCGTTTTCGTCCGGAACGTCTGCTGCCCCCAGGCCGTTTTCCACCACAAACAGCGGCTTGCGGTACCGGTCGTACAGCGCATTCAGGGTAATCCGCAGTCCCAGAGGATCAATCTGCCATCCCCATTCACTGGAAGGCAGGTAAGGATTTTCCAGGGAGGCAAAAATGTTTCCCTTGATGCCGACGTTCAGCTCCGGATCTGCACTGGCGCACATGGAATTGTAGTAGGAAAAGGAAAT
This sequence comes from Lachnospiraceae bacterium, assembly GCA_910574805.1. Taxonomy (GTDB): domain Bacteria; phylum Bacillota; class Clostridia; order Lachnospirales; family Lachnospiraceae; genus Hominiventricola. Next base: position 92,523 of record CAJTCV010000016.1, read on the forward strand.
AAAATCCACAGTATTATCCCGAAGCAATTTCGTATCCCCTTCCTCCATCTTAAGTTTTACGCCCTCACGTTCCATCATCTTCAAGCCATACGCCGGATAAACTCCATATGCCTGCACATCAATGAACAGATAACTCTTCCGATCCATCTCCATTCCTGCCCACACATCCTCCGGCTTACAGGTATAAGGATAAGCCTGCCCCGCCGCCATCATACAGCCTACCAGATTTTCCGGGTTAATCTCTTTTGCCAGCTTCACGGCAATGGCGCTTGCCAGCAGTTCATGATGCGCAGCCTGATATGTGATCTGTTTTTCATCCTCTCCTTCTTCAAAGCAGATTCCCGCCGCCATAAAAGGAGCATGAAGAATCATATTGATCTCGTTAAAGGTAATCCAGTAATGTACATACTCCCTGTATCTGGTGAACAATGTACGGCAGAGCCGTTCATAAAACGTCAGCATCTCCCGGCTCCGCCATCCGCCATATTCCTTTACCAGATGCATGGGGCAGTCAAAATGCGTGATCGTAACCAGAGGCTCGATCTTATATTTTCTGCACTCCTGAAAGATGTCCTCATAATAGGCAAGCCCCTCCTCGTTGGGAGTTTCCTCATCTCCCATTGGAAAGATTCTGGACCAGGCAATGGACATGCGGTACACTTTAAAGCCCATCTGGGCAAACAGGCGGATATCCTCTTTATAATGCTGATACATTTCGATGGCTGTTCTGGCCGGATAATCATGGTTATCATCAAATACAAACATTTTTTTACGTCCGGTCATCACTGCCATCCGGTCTTCTCCCGCCGGAAGCAGATCCACATTGGCAAGCCCCCGGCCGCCGACCGTACAGCTTCCCTCGCACTGATTGGCAGCAGTTGCGCCGCCCCACAAAAAATCTTTTCTCAAAGCCATAGCCTCCTGTTTATATTTTACTAAAAAATAACCATAAGTAATACGTCACCGAATTCCACGGAAGTCTTCTCCGTCTCCACAATTTCCACCATGTCATCTGCATTGGTAATCAGCACCGGTGTCTCCAGGGAATATCCTTTCCCTTCAATCAGTTTTTTGTCAAAGGTTACAAGGACGTCACCCTTCTTCACCTTCATACCTTCTGAAATCCGGGAGGTAAAGCCCTCTCCTTCCAGCTGTACCGTATTCATACCGATATGAATCAACAGTTCCACGCCGTGGTCCGTCACCATTCCGATGGCATGCTTCGTAGGAAATATGGCCTGAATCGTACCGTCCGCCGGGGCTTTCACCTCTCCCTTTTCCGGAAGAACCGCAACGCCTTTTCCAAGAACCCCGGAGGAAAACGCCGCATCTGTCACTTCGGAAAGCGGTATTACTTTTCCGGACAGAGGACTTGCGAGAACCTCTTTTTTCACAGAACCGCCTTTTTCTTCCAAAGCGCTTTTCTCCTCCTGCTGTTCTCCCTCTTCTTCGTCTGCTTTACAGAATAAAAAGGTAAGAACGAAGCCAAGAACCGTTGCAGCCACTGCGCCAACCGCAGCCATAGTCACATTGTTCAGGTCGCCCGCAGCCGGATCGATCATGGCCGGAAATTCAAATATACCAAGACCGCCAAAGATATACTCCTTCAAATCTATGATTCCGTAGAAGCCTCCGACAATTGCCGCTGCAATACAGGAAATGATAAAAGGCTTTTTCCGCGGCAGGGTAATACCGTAGATGGCCGGTTCCGTCACGCCGAAAAATCCGGAGATAGCAGAAGGCACACAGAGGCTTTTGAGTTTTTTATCCTTTGTCTTCATCATCATGGCAAGCACCACACCGGTTGTAGCCCAGGTTGCCCCGAAGAAGGGCATCATAATATTGTCATAGCCTACCGTCATGATATTGTTGACATATACAGGAATAAATCCCCAGTGCAGACCGAACATGACCAGTACCTGCCACAGACCGCCCACCAGAGCGCCCGCAACCAGAGGACTGAGTCCCCGGACCAGAAGAATTCCCTGCAGGATCAGATTGGACCCAAAAGTAGCCACCGGCCCGATTACAATAAATCCGGCGGTCAGAGAAATCAAAAGTGTAAACATGGGTACGAAGAAAAACGCAACAATTTCCGGAATAATTTTTTCCATCAGCTTCTGTACTTTGGAAGCAAAATACACGATCAGGATAACCGGAATTACCGTTGAAGTATAGTCCATGGCGATAACCGGAATTCCGAACATCGTCTGATAAACCGGGGATTCAAAAGCCGTTCCCCCAAACAGCGTATACAAAGGCTCCGCCGCCCCGGAAAGGGCGCTCAGCTGAATGGCCGGATAACAAAGGGCGCATCCGATCGTCATTCCTACAAAAGGCTTCAGCTTAAACTTCTTGGAAGCCGTAAATGCCAGCAACACCGGCAGGAACATAAACAAAGCGTCGCTGAACGCATTGAGATACAGGTAGGTCCCGCTGCTTTCCGCATACAGCCCCATAAACGAGAACAGGCTGTTCAGACCTTTCAGCATACCGCAGGCGGACAAAACGCCAAGTATCGGCTGGAAAATCCCGGATACCGTATCGATAAAGCGGTCTCCCAGACTTCCTTTTGGTTTTTCTTCCTGCGCCGCATCATTCTGTCCCCCGCCTTCGATCCCCACAAGCGGGCATACATCCGCATAGACCTCCGGCACATGGCTGCCGATCACCACCTGATACTGGCCTCCGCTTTTCATAACGGTCACAATGCCGTCCATCTTTTTCAGTGCGTCGTCCTGGGCCTTCTTCTCGTCCTTCAGCACAAAACGCAGACGGGTAACGCAGTGAGTCAGGCTTATCACATTCTCCTTTCCTCCGACTTTTCCGACAATTTCCCTTGCCAGATTTTCATACTTTCCCATTCTTTCTGCCTCCATTTCTTCTTTTTTTAAGTGTCTTACACACTCTTTATTTTGAAGGTGTGGCCAACTGAATGTAACCATCCAACAGAAATCCTGTCATTCTTTTGCCGGCCGTTCAAGAACCGCTTTTATAAATAATCCGTTCAATATGTATGGTCAGATACAGCATTTCATCGCTGGAAAGCGTATAGGAATACCGGTTCTTCACGAATACTCCGATCTTCTCCACACATTTATATGAATTTACATATTTTTTTTGAATGGTATCCAAAAGTTCGTCCTGTTCATCCTGCTCGTACAACTTCCCATTCACCAGCCGCTGGGCAAAGAACTTCAGATGTGTGACAAAGCGGTAATAATAGACGCTTTCCTGGTTGAACTCCACCTGAAAATGATATTTTACAATGTTGGACAACTCCACCATAATGTCCGTGATCCGCCGCATGTCCAGGGCGTTTTCGTTCATTCTGGCCTCTGCGATGTGAAAAGCGCAGAAACCCGCCTCGTCTTCGGAAAGCCGCACTCCAGTATGCTCTTCCACGATCTGCAGGATATGGCAGCCTGCTTCATATTCCTCGCTGTAGAACCGCCGGATATCCCAAAGCATTACATTTTTAACCTCTATACCGTTCTGGAAGCGCTTGACGGCCCCGTAAAGATGGTCCACCAGTCCCAGATACAAAAGCGTATTCTGCTCAATGGACAGCTTCTCCTGTATATAGCTTATGATTTCATTCCCCATGGTCAGATAGTCCAACGGAATGTAGGAGAGAAATTCCCGGAATTTCATATTCATATCCGGTTCTGACAATACGAAAATCTTCTGTATTTTGGAATCGTCAATTTCATCTCCAACCCGTTTTTTGAACGCAAGCCCACAGCCGACCGCAACAATCTCCCTGTGATCCTTATCTCTTGTTTCCACCGCATTGTTGTTATAAATTTTTTCAATTAACATTCCGCGCTCCTCCCCCGCAACCCGGATAAGGACCGGATCTCTCCATGGTCTTCCATCGATCCGGCATTTGAAAATTGTATAAAAAAATACCTGCCTATTAATCCATACAGATATCCTGCACGAATCCAATAAACAGGTATAGCTTACTTAATCGTAATAACCATCCTTCAATTGTGCTCATTCTATCAAAAAAAACATCTTCTGTCAACTGGCAGTTCCGCAGACCGAAAGTTCTATAGGGCAATCGCAAAGTCGTACCCTCAAAATCATGCTTCCTTTTGTGTTACACTTTTAAACAGAAGTCTCTCAATTCTGTTGGGATCATGTTCATTTGCCATCAGAA
>CAJTCV010000017.1:0-87937 GCA_910574805.1 Lachnospiraceae bacterium
GGAGTGAGTTTAGTCACAGAGGAGGGGCTTCAGCCCCCACTGCGACTTCCAGTCGCTAAACGGCGGTCTTTAGACCGCGATAACCCACCGGCTTTAGCCGGTGGTCGTTAAGTTCAGCACTATATAAAAAGAAAATGGACTTAGAATATATCGAAGTGGCACCCAAAATTTTGATGTCTATTTCTCAGGTGGAATATGTATATGGGATTACTATAAGTGATGTAAAAAAATTACAAAAGTGGGTGCTAAAATGTGAAGATAAATATTTTAATGCACATAGTTTGTGGAATAGGCTGTCAGAATCAGGTTTTTCAGAAAAGTTGCAAAATAATGAATGGATGTGTACATGTATATTTAGACAACAGGAAGCGATAGCATCTTTGCAGGTGGCTGGCGGAATTATTTTGTGTAGAGAATATAGCGAACTTAATTTTGGATTAATATGCAAGTGGCTGGTAGAGAAAAATGGAAGAATGACAATACAAAATTTAACTTTGCTTTTTAATGATACTTTTTCAACAAGAGTTCTTGTAAGCAAGATTGCGGAAAAAATGAAAGCATATGGTTTATGGGAGACATTTGTAACAGATTCATTTGAAGAATATATTGATAATCTTGTAGTTAATACGGATTTGGAGCTGGATGATAATGATTTATTTCAAGAGGAATTTTTCTAAAATGAATGGTTGAATATATGATTTAAAAAGACATAATTTTATTTAAAGCAGTAAGAAATATTCATACCAGAAAGAGAGGCGCTTGAATGATACCATTAAAGATAGAAACTTTGCTGGAGGGGCGTGTCGTTGAACATGACCGTGTAGAGTATAAAACAGGATGGAATCCTAATGATATTATTCATTCTATTTGTGCGTTTGCAAATGACTATGATAACACGAATGGCGGATATATTGTCATAGGGGTAAAAGAGAGCAATGGTATGCCGGTATTTCCGTTAGAAGGTGTTCCGAAGGAAAAGTTAGATTCCATACAGCAGGAAATATTTCAGTACTGTAATCAGATTATTCCAAGGTACATTCCAAGAATGGAAGTGGTTGATTATAAGAAGGAAGGAATTTATTTGATATATCTATGGTGTTCGGCAGGTGATAGCGGTCCTTATCAAGCACCGAAATCAGTGTATGTGGAAAATGGTGAAAAAGCTGACAAAAGTTTGAAATATTGGATTAGACCGGCATCGCTTACTACAGATGCGAAACAGGACGAAATATCTGAGTTGTTTGATAAATTTAATTCCGTGCCATTTGATGACCGTGTCAATAGAAAGGCAAAAATTGATGATATCATGAGAGGATATCTTGAAGACTTTATCAGGAAGAGCAATAGTAGTCTGGTGATGGAACTGAATAGCAGTTCATTAGAGGAACTGCTGCTTGCACAGGAAGTTGCAAATGAGACAGATACGGAATTAGATATCAGAAATATCGGTGTATTGATGTTTGCGGAACATCCGGAGAAGCTGATTCCGGGGGCATATATTGAGCTGATTCGATTTCATTCAGAAGAAGCCGAGGCATCGGATGATTTTACGGAAAAAATATTTACAGGACCAATATGGAGACAGGTTCAGGATGCTTTGAATTATATAAAGACAACTGTGATTGAGCAAAAAGTTGTAAAGGTTCAGGGTCAGGCAGAAGCAGAACGATATTTTAATTATCCATATAACGCATTGGAAGAAACATTGGTAAATGCAGTATTTCACAAATCGTATCGTGAGCCGGAGCCAGTGGAAATCCGTATATATGTGGATAGCATTCAGATACTCAATTATCCCGGACTTGCGAAATGGATTAATCTTGAACGTTTTGTATCAGGAAAAGTGAAAGGAAGGAAATATCGTAACAGAAGAATTGGAGAATTGTTTAAGGAGATTGACTTATCTGAAAAAAAGGGAACGGGTATTCCTAAGATATTAAGAGAACTGAAACAAAATGGTTCACCGGAGCCTGTGTTTGATATGGATGAGGAAAGAACCTATTTGAATGCGATTATTCGCATAAGAGACGGTTTTGAAAGAAAAGAGAAAATGTCCGAATCAATGTCCGAATCAATGTCCGAATCAATGTCCGAATTGGAAAGAGCAAGAATGCAGATTATTTTGATTTATCTGGAAACAAATAAAGAAATAAATAGTGCTGCTGCGGCAAAGTTGCTGGAAGTTGAAATAAAGACGGCAAGCCGTTTGTTGTTGAAGGCTGAAAAGCTGAATATCCTTAAAGGAGCAGGAAAAACAAAAAATAAGGTTTATTTTAGAGAATAGTGCAAATGAATGTCATAAGAATGGATTAAGAGGCCTATCTCCATCATAAGAAAAATGATGGAGATAGGAAACAGGCTGTTAATTAAATTCATTCATGGCATTCACATAATCTTGTAAGCCATTTGCTTTCAATGCAAGCTTTGCGTATAAAAGCGGTGTTTCTTCTGCTAAATGGTACAGATAGACTGCATCACTGGGATCATCGAAGATAACAGAGGAATTACATTCTTTACAACGGATAACAAGAATGGAATTTTCGCCATTGTTGACAATGATGGAATCTGTTGCAGGTTCGTACATACCAAACTGAAAAGTAAGATTGTTATTCATGCTGGTCTCCTTCCCACAGATACTTTGCACCATCCAGCAGGTCAATAATAGCTGTCAGCATATTGGTGTATTCAGTCTGTAATTCCTTAATGGATTCCAAAGAAGGAAGCGTATCAAGAGTAACATCGTTTGCGGTAAATTCTTTTTGCATTTTAAGTAATTGTAGGTACAGTGCGTTGACAGTTTGTAGCAATGGATATATGGTTTCTTTCTTGCCAACAACGCAGATGCGGTTGTAAATGCAGGAACGGACAAAGTAATCTTTTTTCATCATTCCACTGGCAAGAATGTGTGCCTCAATTTGTTTGCGTTCGGCATCGGTGATTCTGAAACTAATGGTTGGATTTTTATGTTTATTGCTCATAGTGGTGCTCCTTTCGTTTTGACAGTGGCAGCAGGTATAATAGATAGCCTGACAGTCACATGGATTTATTCGTTGTGAATAATAAAAAGTAGATTATATCAAGCCGATGGAAAATTATCGGTGCAGATACTGCAACTAATTTGCTGCTGAAAACTTTGAAAATGATGCGAAAAGAGTAATATCTGGCGAAATAGATGTACCCGAAATGTAGGAAATATCAGCATTTGAGAGTTGCTGATAAAAACTTCGGGAAGAGTTCGAATAGTAAACAGAAAGCCGGGATGGATCTATGTCAATACTTTGGACAAAAAAAGTTGAAAGATTATGCTGCTTTTTTGAGTTCCTCATCCTCCTTTTGCCGGGGTGTCATATAACCAATTGCACTGTGGATTCGCCTGCGGTTATACCAGCCCTCTATATATTCAAAGATTGTCCTGCGGGCCTCTTTGGAATCTTGATAAGTATGAAGATAAATTTCTTCCTTTTTTAGTACAGAATGGAACGCTTCGATACAGGCATTATCGTATGGATTTCCTTTACGGCTGAATGAATGCAGGATTCCTTTCCTGTTCAGGCAGTCTTCAAATGCCTGGCTCGTATACTGGCTTCCAGGGTCACTATGAAGGATGAGCCCCTCTGTATTCCTGACATTCAGGCACGCATTTTCTACCGCTTTCACCGCCGGTTCCGTCGTCATGGATGTTCCATAGGCATACCCTGTAATCTTTCGGCTGCACAGATCCATAACAGAAGCCAGACAGGTCCATCCTTCTTTCTGTACATGGATGTAAGTGATATCCGTACACCATTTCTGGTTGGTCGTGTCCGTCCCAAAATCACATCCCAGGATATTTATCTTATCATCCGGAATGCTGCCATGGTTGGCATGATGATTGTATTTCTTTACTACGATGGAGCTCAGCCCCTGCTCCGCCATATGTCTCTGCACCCGCTTAACACTGCAGGGTGTACCGTTATCATTCAGTGCGTGGCATATTTTGACGGCTCCATACCTCTGTTTTGAGTCATCGTATGTCTGCTTCACTTTCCTGCCGAATTCTTCGTACACTTTCTGCTTATTCGAGGGTACACGAACCAGAGCTTTGTAATAGGTGCTCCTTGGGAATTTCAGAGCGCTGCAAAGCTGTGGACCTATGTCAATACTTTAGACAAAAAAAGCCGAAAGATTATGCTGTTTTTTTGAGTTCCTCATCCTCCTTTTGCTGAGGCATTATGTAACCAATCGCGCTATGTATTCTTTTTCGGTTATACCATCTCTCTATGTATTCAAAGATTGCTCTACGAGCTTCCCTTGTATCCTGGTAAGTATGAAGATATATTTCTTCCTTTTTCAATACAGAATGGAAGGATTCGATACAAGCATTATCGTATGGATTTCTCTTACGGCTAAAGGAATGCCGGATTCCTTTCCTGTTTAGGCAATCTTCAAACACCTGGCTCGTATACTGGCTTCCAAGGTCGCTGTGCAAAATGATCCCTTTTGTATCCCTGACGTTCAGGCAGGCATTTTCTACCGCTTTCACCGCCAGGTCTGCTGTCATAGATGTCCCATAGGCATACTCAATGATTTTGCGGCTGCACAGCTCCATAACAGATGCCAGATAAGTCCATCCTTCCTTCTGCACATGGATATATGTGATATCTGTACACCATTTTTGATGGATAGTATCTGCCTGAAAATCGCGCTTTAGGATATTTACTTTACCGTCTGGTATGGTACCATGGTTGGCATGATGGTTATATTTCTTTACTACTATGGAACAAAGCCCTTGCTCTGCCATATGTCTTTGCACCCGTTTTACGCTACAGGATGTTCCGCCATCATTAAGGATACGACATATTTTTACAGCCCCATATCCTTGTTTTGAATCCTCATATGCCCGTTTCACCTCCTGACCAAATTTTTCGTACTCTTTCTGCTTGTTTGAAGGCACAAAAACCAGAGCTTTGTAATAAGTACTCCTTGGAAATTTCAAGGCACTGCAAAGCTGGGTTACAGAGTAGGTGGTTAAGTGATCCTGGATAAATGCTGCAGTTTCGGCTATTGTTCTTTTGCGAATATGGCGGTCGCTTTTTTTAATATTTCATTCTCAATCTTAAGGCGTTGGATTTCTTTTTGGAGAGCCTTGTACTCCTTGAGGGTAACCGTTTCACCCTCTGATACACGAATTGGGGAAAGCTGCTTTACCCAACCGCTTATAGTGCTCCGATTTACGCCATATTCACGTTCCAGTTGTGGATACGAAGTTCCTCCAGAATTGTACAGATCCACGATCTGCTGTTTAAATTCCGGGGTATAAGATTTTTGGTTTTTGGCCATGCCTTTCATCTCCTTTATTCTTTCGCTTGATAGTATAGATTGTTCGACTTTTCCTGTCCACACTTATATACTAACACCATCTTTCCCTATCGGGATATCAGGTTCAATGCGGGCTTTTTCTTCCAGGAGCCGGAGCGTCCAGCGTGAATGCCCTTCCGGTACAGGGCCGCAGGCCATCCGGATGATACGCGCCTCAGTGCGGCCATCCACTTTGCGTCGTGAGGCACCGGAATTGGGGCTGATGTTGTAGCGGATGATATTTGGTTATGCCATTTCTGACATAAGATTGAATGATATTCGTAATCGTGGCAGGGCAGACAGCATAGCTGTGGGCAATCTGAGCATGGGTGAGCCCTGTGCCATGAACCTCGTCCAGTTCAAGCAGGATCTGGCAGCGTTTCAAAACAGTTTTACAAATTTAATCATATATAATACAGACAGTACAATAGTATATTCTTAAAATCGTATTTTACTTTAATTAGGAAATTGCGTTTTTCGAGAAGAGGAAAAAGAATAAGAGCATATCGAACATATGATTCGGTAAACTTTTGCCTGGGAACAACAATTAAGATGACACGGTTTAGAAAATATAAAAGCCCTCCAATCCAGCCTCGTCATCAAACAGGTCGTCTTCATTAAAAGAAATAATCCATTTCGAGAAGGTCATCCTCGCTCATGCGGCGAATGCCCCCGAAAGTCATGCAGACGACCTTCTTTTACGAGAACGGGACATGGTTTTCCCGTACAATTCTTCCAGAGAAACACGCTTATGGTCAAAATAGAGTTCTAAAAACAGCATGGCTGTGCCGCATTCATATTTGAGTGGGTCATAGCTAAAAAGCAGAGAGGATAACAGTGCGCCATTGGTTAAAGCTTCTGAGAATGCGGTGCTTTCCACGGGAAACGGTTCTGTGGAGTTTCTTATCAATTTCCCGGTGTCGGGCATAAAGTCCGCCGTAAGCGGGTCATTTTGAAATTTTGGGGTCGCATTTATTTGACTTTGCTCTGATTGGAAACGCCCTCATTACCTTGTCAGATCCTGCACCCATTTGTATTTCCTGAATCTCCCCATTACCCATGGGATCTTTCCCACTTCGTCCAGGCAGGTGCAGGCATAGACGGCGAGAGGCGTCCAGTGCAGGACGAATGCGCCGGTGAGAGCCAGAGGGATGGCGATGATCCACATACAGACGATCAGGCTGTACAGGTCAAATAAAGTATCGCCGCCTCCGTCCAGTACGCCGTTGATTGTGACGGTGTTCACACAGCGTCCGATCATATAGAAAGACATGATCACCATCATTCCTGTAAGGTATTCCCGCGCCTGGTCTGTCAGGACTATCATCTGCACGATCAGAGGTGTTACTGCAAGTACAATGGCCGTGGATAAAAATCCAATAACAAAAGAAAGATTTTTAAGTTCCGTTCCATAAGCTTTTCCTTCCTCCAGGCGTCCGGCTCCAAGCTGGTTCCCCACCATGATTCCTGCCGCACTGCCGATTCCGTTGCACATACAGCAGATCAGATCCCGGACGACTGCCGCTACCGAATTGGCCGCTGCCGCGTCTGCTCCCATATGTCCCATGATCGCTGTATAGGAGGTAAAACCGACACCCCAGCACAGCATGCCGCCCATGAGCGGCAGGCACTGCCTGGTGAAATCAGTCTGCAGTTCCTTCGGCTGAGTGAAAAACCGGTAACATGCCGGACGGATACAGGACGCCTGCAGGGATACGATGATACACAGTGCCAGTTCAATAACCCGGGAAATGGTCGTGGCAAGCGCAGCGCCTCTGGCCTGCATCTGCGGCGCACCCAGAAGACCGAAGATAAACACGGCATTCAGACAGATGTTCAGGATGACCGCACAGGAACTGATCAGCGCCCCGGGTGCTGCATGATCAGATATTTTCATTATGGTGAGGTAACATTGGGAGATACCTGTGAGCAGATAGGACCAGCCTGCAATGCGCAGATAGGAGCTGCCGATGGCAATCAGTGCGGCGTCGTGCGTAAAGATATGCATCAGAAGACCTGGTATCAGTTCGCACGCCAGGAAAAAGAGGACAGACACAATTCCGCAGATTCCCAGCATCATGTTGAATACATCCTCCAGCGTATGCCGGTCGCCTTTGCCCCAGTACTGGGCTCCCAGGATGGACCCCGCTGCCGTAACTGCTCCAAGGAACATGTTCTGTACAAACTGGATCTGGGTCGCCAGAGAGACGGCCGTCATCTCATCCTGAGCGACCTTTCCCAGCATCAGCGCATCGCCCGCGGCCACCGATGCGAGCATCAGGCTCTGCAGTGCGATGGGCAGTGCCAGTCTGGTCAGACTTTTATAGAATTCCCTTCGGTTAATCTGTACTTCCTGTTTCTTTCCATTCATTAAGATATTCCTCTCAGCTTTCGGTTCCAGTGCTTTGCAGTACATTTCTGACCATAGATTTTTCGATATAATAACTCCTGAAATATGAAAAGTCAACAGGATTCCCGGAAACTGCCCAGGAGAGCAGCCGAAAGTCGCCCGGTCGGTATCAGGTATGTTGTACGTCTTTGCAGAATACGTTTTCTCTGCTTAAAAACCATATTTTAAATACAACTTATCAAAAAAATATATACAACTTTGTGAAATATACCGAAAAATATGTATATTTCAAGATAAATTGCCGAAAAATCGATTGACAAAGTAAAATGAACGATGTATATTATAACTAACTTAAAGACGGAAACAAAAACGAATTCGTTAAAATGACAGCTTTATGGAAACGAAAAGTGGTTTTTCCGTCCGAAAAGAGTTGTGAATCATTAATTATGTACAAACTTGTTCCATAGGAACAACTTGTAAATACAACTTTTCATATTTTCAAAAAAATTCTACGTAGGGAGGAATACGAACATGAAAAGAAAAGTTTTAAGCACAATCCTTGCAGCTTCCATGCTGGCTACTATGGTAGTTGGATGCGGCGGCGGTGGAGACACCCAGACCAGTGCTCCGGCAGCAGATGCAGGAACTGAGGCTCCGGCAGAAGGCGGAGACAGCGCGCCGGCGGAAGCTCCGTCCGGAGTAGCGGCAGACAAAGAAGGCGGCAAAGTCGGTGTGGCAATGCCTACTCAGTCTTCCGAGAGATGGATCAAGGACGGCGGCAACATGAAGGAGAAGCTGGAGGCTATGGGCTATGAGGTAGATCTTCAGTATGCAGAGGACGATGTGCAGACGCAGGTTTCTCAGATTGAGAACATGATCGCAGCAGACGCTGACTGCCTGGTTATCGCGGCAGTTGACTCCGGAGCACTTACGACTGTGGAAGCACAGGCAAAAGAGAAAGGGATTCCGATCATCGCTTATGACCGTCTCCTGATGGATACGGACGCAGTTTCCTACTATGCATCCTTCGATAATGAAGGTGTTGGTACTGCCATCGGCGAGTACATCAAGACCGCGAAAGATCTGGATGCTGCAAAAGCAGCAGGCGAGAGCTATACCATCGAGTTCTTCATGGGCTCTCCGGATGACAACAACGCAGTTCTCCTTCACAAAGGTGTGATGGGCGTTCTTCAGCCGTACCTGGATGACGGTACCCTGGTATGCAAGACCGGAAGAACTTCCTTCGACGAAACCTGTATCTTAAGATGGTCTCAGGAGACTGCTCAGCAGTGGTGCGAGAATTATCTGACCGGCTACTATGCAGACGAGGATCTGGATATTGCATGTACCGCATTTGACGGATTCGCATATGGTGTGAAGGCTGCTCTTCAGGGCGCAGGCTATACCGCTGACAACTGGCCGCTGGTTACCGGACAGGATGCAGAGCTGATGGCATGCAAGAACATCCTTGACGGAACCCAGACCGCTTCCATCTTCAAGGATACGGGCCTTCTGGCTGACAAGTGCGTAACGATGGTAGAGGCAGTGCTGAAGGGCGCTGAGCCGGAGATCAACGATACCACAACCTATGACAATAATGTAGTAGTAGTTCCGTCTTATCTGTGTACTCCTGTTGCGGTTGATAAAAACAACCTGGAGGAAGTCGTAGTTGACAGCGGATACTATCAGGCAGCAGATTTAGGACTGTAATTACAGTCTGACTGAGGCGGCGGCATGGTCCGCCGCCTTTTTACCGGGGTTTATCCCGCGACAGGCGGGCGGATGTGTGCGTTAGCCGGACTGCCGCGTGGAAATATAAAGAAAAGGAGCAAGAGGTATGTCAGATTATATCTTGGAGATGAACCACATAACCAAGGAATTCTCAGGCGTGAAGGCACTGGATGATGTAAATCTGAAGGTGAAAAAAGGTGAGGTCCATGCGTTATGCGGGGAGAACGGAGCCGGGAAATCCACACTGATGAACGTGCTCTCCGGCGTATACCCGTACGGGACCTATTCCGGAGATATCGTCTACAAGGGTGAGGTCGGAAAGTTCCACAAGATCAAGGACAGTGAGGCCAAAGGAATCGTTATCATCCATCAGGAACTGGCTTTAAGCCCTTATATGTCGGTGGCGGAGAACGTGTTCCTGGGAAATGAACAGTGTTCCGGAAAAGGCGTGATCGACTGGACGAAGACCAGGGCGAAGGCAACAGAGATGCTGGCGAAGGTCGGACTGGAGGATGAAGATGTCAATGTACCGGTCAATTCACTGGGTGTGGGCAAGCAGCAACTCATCGAGATCGCCAAGGCCATGGCAAAGGATGTGGAGCTTCTGATTCTGGATGAGCCTACGGCGGCTCTGAACGATGAAGAGTCCGCAAAGCTTCTGGAGATCATGCTGGAGCTGAAGAAGCATGGCGTGACCATGATCATCATCTCCCATAAACTGAACGAGATCAGTTACGTGGCAGATGCGATCACGGTGATTCGTGACGGACACACCATTGAGACTCTTACAAAGGGCGTGGACGATTTCTCAGAGGACCGTATCATTAAGGGTATGGTAGGACGTGAGATGACGAACCGTTATCCGGTTCGCGAGGGAGTGACCATAGGAGATACCATATTTGAGGTCCAGAACTGGAACGTATACCATCCGGAAGATCCCAGCCGGCAGGTATTGAAGGATGTAAACATCCAGGTAAAAGCCGGCGAGGTGGTAGGCCTTGCAGGACTGATGGGGGCGGGACGTACGGAATTCGCCATGAGCGTATTCGGGAAATCCTATGGACAGAAGATCAGCGGCACTGTGAAGATGAACGGCAAAGAAGTGGATCTGAAGGATGTGCGGACCGCCATCGACAACAAGCTGGCCTATGTGTCCGAGGACCGGAAGGGCAACGGACTGGTCCTGATCGACGATATCAAGAGAAATATGACCATGGCTGCTCTTCGCAATTTCTTCTCCAAAAACGGCGTGGTAGACTCCAATGAAGAGATCGTGAAGGCAGAAGAATATAAGAAACTGATTAACGTAAAAGCCAATTCCATTGACCAGGCTGTGGGATCTCTGTCCGGCGGTAACCAGCAGAAGGTGGTCCTCGCCAAATGGATGCTGACCCAGCCGGATGTGCTGATTCTTGACGAGCCTACCCGCGGTATCGATGTGGGTGCCAAGTATGAGATCTACTGTGTCATCAACGATCTGGCAAAGGCAGGAAAAGCAGTCATCATCATCTCATCCGAGATGCCGGAGATCATCGGTACCTGCGACAGGCTGTATGTGATCAATGAGGGCCATATCGCGGGCGAACTGGCGAAGGAAGAGATGACTCAGGAAAAGATCATGGGCTGTATTATGGCTGATAACAGGAAAGGTGCGTAATCATGGAAAATAAAAAAGTTGTCAATATTGATATGAAACAGTACGGTATGGTACTGGCGCTTATAGCGGTTTATGTTATTTTTGCAATCATGACCGGCGGCAAGAACCTGTCTCCGGCAAACATCAACAACCTGATCATGCAGAACGGCTACATCGTCATTCTGGCTGTAGGTATGCTGCTGTGCGTACTGACCGGTAACGTCGATCTGGGCGTCGGTTCCATCGTTGCAACCTGCGGTGCTGTCATCGGTATCGGTATGGTGGACTATGGCTGGAACATGTGGATCGCCATCATTGCGGCATTGATCGTAGGTCTGCTCTGCGGTATGTTTGCAGGCTTCTTCATCTCCAAGCTGGGGATTCCGCCCTTCATCGTAACGTTGGCAACCATGCTTATGGGCCGCGGTCTTACCTACGTGCTTCTGCAGGCACAGACCAAGGGACCTCTTCCCGCGGACTTTGTGTACATAGGCGCAGGCTTCCTTCCGACGATCAAGGTCGGCAGCATTGACCTGGTATGTCTGATCGTGGCGGCAGTGATCTCCGTCCTGATCGTGATGGCGGAGCTGAAGAGTATCGCCACCAAGAAAAAATACGGATTTGCAACCAATCCCACCTGGCAGCTGATGGTAAAGGACGGCATC
The DNA here is from genome assembly GCA_910574805.1 of Lachnospiraceae bacterium. GTDB lineage: Bacteria > Bacillota > Clostridia > Lachnospirales > Lachnospiraceae > Hominiventricola. The sequence continues at coordinate 11,720 of CAJTCV010000017.1, forward strand.
ATCATCGCGATCGTATGGTTCTTCTTCTACAAGCTGGCATGCTACAGCGGTATCCCGTTCGTGCTGGTGCTGATGGCGCTTCTGGTAGGACTGTACCACTTCATTACGACCAAGACAGTTGCCGGACGCCAGATCTATGCGCTGGGCGGTAATGCAAAAGCTGCAAAACTGTCCGGTATCAATACAGAAAAGGTATTCTTCTGGGTATACACCAACATGGGCCTGCTCTGTGCGGTGGCCGGCATTGTCCTGTCCGCACGTAATGCATCCTCGACTCCGAAGGCCGGCGATCAGTTCGAGATGGACGCCATCGCATCCTGCTACATCGGCGGCGCTGCGACTTCCGGCGGTATCGGAACGATCATCGGAGCGGTTGTTGGAGCATTTATCATGGGTATCCTGAACAATGGTATGTCCCTGTACGGTTTTTCTACAGACCTTCAGAAGATCGTAAAAGGTGCGGTTCTTCTGGGAGCAGTTACCATCGACCTGGTATCCAAACGTAAAAAATAATCTTTTCATGAAAAAAGGAAGGGCTGTCCTCTTGCGGCAGCCCTGTTGAATCAAATGAAGCAGCGGGAAGCCAAATATATATTTTTAGTAAACTGGATAAAAGACCGGATCGGTACCAGAGAGCTTCGTCCGGGAGAGAAGCTTTATTCGGAAAATGAACTGAGCGAAATGTTTGATCTGAGCCGTCAGACCGTCCGCCATGCCATAGGGATTCTGGAGGCGGAGGGGCTGGTGGAACGGATCCGGGGGAGCGGGACATACATCGGCAGCCGTAACGGGAGTGTCCGGAAGAAGACGATGAATATCGCGGTAATCAGCACCTATGTGGATGGATATATCTTTCCGCCCACGCTGCAGGGAATCGTGCAGACGCTTTCAGGAGCGGGGTATATGACGCAGATCGCCTTTACCAATAACCGGGTGGATAATGAGCGGAAGATCCTGGAGGGGATTCTGGAAAAGGATAATGTGGATGGTGTGATCGTGGAGGCTACCAAGAGTGCGCTGCCCAATCCCAATCTGGAATATTACCAGGAGCTCCAGCGGCGTCAGATCGAACTTTTGTTCTTCAACTGCAGTTATCCGGAGTTGAATGCCCCCATTGTCTCCCTGGACGACATACGGGTGGCGGAGGATGCGGTGGAATATCTTCTGTCACAGGGTCACCGGAAGATCGGGGGAATCTTCAAGGCGGATGACGGGCAGGGAAAGCTCCGGTATGCAGGTTATGTAAATGCGCTTCTTAGAAGCGGGCTTTCCGTGGATGACCGCAAGATTCTCTGGATCGATACGGAGGATCAGAAAGCGCTTCGGAATATCCGGGATTCCGTGCTGAGGCGTATGACAGACTGCACGGCGGTATTCTGCTACAACGATGAGGTGGCATTCGGGCTGGTGGAACTTTTGCACAAGGAAGGCTTCCGGGTGCCGGGACAGCTGTCCATTGTCAGTATCGATGGTTCGGAGCTGTCGCTTCTGTCGGAGCCGAATATTACGTCCATCCCGTATCCCATGGAGGAGCTGGGGCGAAAAACAGCGGAAAATATGCTTCGCCTGATTGACGAGCCGGATTTTGACGGGACCTGTCTCTATCGTCCTGCGATACAGGTGCGTGATTCAGTGAGGAAGATCGGAGGGACTGGTTAAGTGGAAGAGAAAAAACGTAATTATCCCACAAAGATATCGTTGATTCTGAGGATCGTGGTATCTCTGTATCTTCTGTATCTGGTGTGGGGGCTCCGGGAAGCTCCGGCAAGCCATACCGGAGCGGAACGTCTCCTGTTCATTGCAGCCATGATCCTTTTTGCGGCTGTAGCTGCAGTTCTGGGCGGCCTGTCACTGAAAGCCCTTCTGAGAGGCGAATACGGACAGCCGGATGACGGGGATGATACGGAACCCTGAACGCTTGATATACAATCATATAAGGTAATTCACGTGATGAATGACGCACATCACGTTGCTCATATAAGATCCATGCCTGCGGGCAGATCTTACCATGAAAATAATGATGCCGCGGTGTCAGCGGAGGAATGGAGATTATGATGAAAAATTATAAATTCTGGTTTTGCACCGGATCACAGGACCTGTACGGAGATGAGTGCCTGAGGAAAGTAGCGGAGCATTCCGCAAAGATCGTGGAAGGGATGAATGCGGGAGGAAAGCTTCCTTTTGAGATTATTTTAAAGCCGACCCTGATCAGCCAGGCATCCATCCGCAAGACCTTTAACGACGCCAACAACGATCCGGAGTGCGCCGGCGTCATCACCTGGATGCACACGTTTTCTCCGGCAAAGATGTGGATCATCGGTCTGCAGGAATACAAAAAACCTCTGTGCCATCTGCTGACTCAGTTTAATGAAGAGATTCCCTACGGTACCATCGACATGGATTTCATGAATGAAAATCAGTCTGCGCACGGCGACCGGGAGTACGGCCATATCGAGAGCCGTATGGGGATCGAGAGAAAGCTGATCTTTGGCCACTGGAACAATCCGGAGGTGCAGGAGCGCATCGGCAGCTGGATGCGTACGGCCATCGGCGTCATGGAATCCTCTCACATCCGTGTCTGCCGCGTGGGTGACAACATGAACAATGTGGCAGTTACCGAGGGCGATAAGGTGGAAGCCCAGATTAAATTCGGCTGGGAGATCGATCACTACAATGTCAACGATCTGGTGGAATATGTGGATGCAGTGCCTCAGGGTGATGTGGATGCACTGGTGGAAGAGTATTATAAGAAATACGAGATCCTTCTGGAAGGCAGAGACGAGGCGGAGTTCCGCAGACATGTGGCAGTCCAGGCACAGATCGAGATCGGCGCAGAGAAGTTCTTGAAGGACGGGGATTATCATGCCATTGTGACACATTTTGGCATGCTGGGCGGCTTAAAGCAGCTTCCGGGTCTTGCAATCCAGAGGCTGATGGAAAAAGGCTACGGCTTCGGCGCGGAGGGCGACTGGAAGACGGCTGCCATGGTGCGTCTGATGAAGATCATGACCGAGGGAACGAAGGACGCGAAGGGTACCTCTTTCATGGAAGACTATACCTACAATCTGGTGCCGGGCAAGGAAGGCATCCTGCAGTCCCATATGCTGGAAGTGTGCCCGACGATCTCAGACGGGCCCATCTCCATTAAGGTACAGCCTCTGACCATGGGCAACCGCGAGGATCCGGCGCGTCTGGTATTTACATCCAAGACCGGTCCGGCGGTGGCGACCTCTCTGGTGGACCTTGGAAACCGTTTCCGCCTGATCATCAATGCAGTGGACTGCAAGAAGGTGGAACAGCCCATGCCGAAGCTTCCGGTGGCAACGGCCTTCTGGACGCCCCAGCCGAATCTGGCAGTCGGCACGGAGAGCTGGATTCTGGCTGGCGGTGCGCATCATTCGGCGTTCTCCTATGACCTGTCCGTGGAGCAGATGGTGGACTGGGCGGCAGCCATGGGGATCGAAAGTGTTGTCATTGACAATAATACTACTATACGGGACTTCAAAAATGAGTTAAAATGGAATGCAGTAGCATACAGATAATTCAAAACAGCATCTGCCCGAAAGCAGCCCTGGAAGGATTTTACGGAACGAAGTGAGGGCAGATGCGGAACTTAAAAAGGAGCAGTGGAACATGTTAGAAGATCTGAAACAGAAAGTATTCGAAGCCAATATGCTGCTTCCGAAGTATGGCCTTGTGACCTTTACCTGGGGTAATGTCAGCGCCATTGACCGGGAGAGCGGCCTGTTTATCATCAAGCCCAGCGGCGTGGATTATGAGACCATGACAGCGGATGACATGGTCGTCATGGATCTGGACGGCAACCGGGTGGAAGGCCATTATAAGCCGTCTTCCGATACTCCGACCCATCTGGAGCTCTACAAGGCGTTTCCGGAGATCGGCGGTATCGTACATACGCATTCTTCCTATGCGACCAGCTGGGCGCAGGCGGGAAGAGGGATCCCCTGCTACGGGACGACGCAGGCGGACTATATGTATGGAGAGATTCCCTGTGTCCGCTGTCTGACAAAGGAAGAGATCGAAGGGGCCTATGAGGAAAATACCGGTCATCTGATTGTAGACTGTTTCAAGAATCTGGACCGGGATGTCATGGCGGTACCGGCGGTGCTCTGCAAGAACCACGGTCCGTTTGCATGGGGAAAGGATGCCCATGATGCAGTTCACAACGCAGTGGTACTGGAGGAGGTGGCAAAGATGGCGTATCGTGCGGAGGTTATCAACCCGCGGATTCAGCCGGCGCCCCAGGAGCTGCAGGATAAGCACTATTTCCGGAAACACGGAGCCAATGCTTATTATGGGCAGGAGACGAAATAACAGATGTCGGAACGCGTATGGAGAGGGCTGTGCACTGCGCACAGCCCTCTTTTTTGGAAGATATCGCTTTTTTTACGTGAGAAATATGAAAAAACAGTTGTTTTCTCCCTCTTTAACAATTATAATCTATACTAGCTTTTTTAAAGACGAGGAGATAAAGTGATGAAAAAAGTAGTCAAATTTGGAGGAAGCTCTCTGGCAAGTGCGGAGCAGTTCGAGAAGGTGGGGAAGATCATTCTTTCGGATGAGAGCCGCCGCTATGTGGTGCCGTCCGCGCCGGGAAAGCGGTTTGACGGGGATACCAAGGTGACGGATATGCTCTATCAGTGCTATTATGCCGCGGCCAACGGGGAGGATTTCGACGGCATGCTCAGGCAGATCAAGGCGCGCTACAATGAGATCATCGGAGGGCTGAATCTGAAGCTTTCTCTGGATAAAGAGTTTGAGGCCATTGCTGAAAATTTTGATAATAAAGCGGGGAGCGATTATGCAGCTTCCAGGGGAGAATATCTGAACGGCATCATTATGGCGGCATATCTGGACTATCCTTTTGTGGATGCTGCAGAGGTGATCCGCTTCTCGGAGGACGGGAGCTTTGATGCAGACAGGACGGACTGTATCCTGGGAGAACGTCTGAAAGAACTGGAGAGAGCGGTGATTCCGGGGTTCTACGGGGCCTATGAGGATGGAAGGATCAAGACCTTCTCCAGGGGCGGATCAGATATCACAGGGTCTATTGTGGCGAAGGCGGCAGGAGCGGATCTGTACGAGAACTGGACGGATGTCTCCGGCTTCCTGGTGACGGATCCAAGGCTGATTCCGGATCCGGAGGTGATCGATATCATCACCTATCGGGAGCTGCGCGAGCTGTCCTACATGGGCGCTACGGTACTCCATGAGGATGCCATCTTTCCGGTGAGAAAGGCAGGCATCCCCATCAATATCCGCAATACCAACCGGCCGGGGGACAACGGTACCATGATCGTATCCAGTACCTGCCATAAGCCGCATTTCACAATTACCGGCATAGCGGGGAAAAAAGGCTTTGTGACAGTCAATATTGAGAAGGATATGATGAACTCGGAGATCGGATTCGGGCGCAAGGTTCTGGAGGAATTCGAAAAGCAGGGCATTTCCTTTGAACACATCCCCTCGGGGATCGATACCATGAGCATTGTGGTACATCAGGAAGAGTTCGAGGAACACGAACAGAAGGTGCTGGCGGGGATTCAGCGGGCTGTAAATCCGGATTATCTGGAAGTGGAAGGAGATCTGGCGCTGATCGCGGTGGTGGGACGCGCCATGCGCGCCAACCGCGGGACTGCCGGAAGGATCTTCTCTGCGCTCGCCCACGCCAATGTCAATGTAAAGATGATCGATCAGGGCTCCAGTGAGTGGAATATCATCGTGGGAGTCCGGAATGAGGATTTTGAAAAGGCGATCCGGGCGATCTATGATATTTTTATTACTACGCAGATCTGACCGTAGGAACGGACCGGGGTATTGTATGCCCCATGGCTCCTGCACGCTGTAAAAGGGAGTGCAGGGGCTTTTCCATTTCTTCTCTTATTCTAAAGAATCCTTAAAAATCTGTGAATTTACGCAGTTTGCAGAAAAACTGTGGTATACTGCCAGAGTATAACACAGGAAATGAAGGTGATCTGATGGTAACCAGAGAAGAATTTTATGTAAACTCATCTGATAAAATCCATATGATACATGGATACCGCTGGTATGATCCGGAGAAAGTGACAAAGGGGGTCCTGCAGCTGGTTCACGGAATGCTGGAATATATTGAGCGTTATGAGGAACTGGCGGAATATATGGCGTCGGCCGGATATTTTGTGGTGGGACATGACCACCTGGGACACGGGGAATCAGTGAACAGCCCCGAAGAGCTGGGATATGTGGGAGAGCAGGGAGCAGTGCTCTGGCTGAAAGATATGGAGATGATCCGGAAGATGGCAGTGTCCTATGCGCCCGGGGTGCCCTGTATTATGCTGGGACACAGTATGGGATCATTTCTGGTGCGCAGATATCTGATCTATCATGGAGACCGGGTGGACGGCGCAGTGATCATGGGCACAGGGCAGCAGCCGGCGGTGCTTGTGAAGGCGGGCATCGCGCTTACCTGCCTGTCCATGCTGCAGAAAGGCAGCCGGGGCCACAACCGGCTCCTGAACAATATGACCTGCGAAGGTTTCGCCAGGAGGTATCCGGATAATGCCCGTACCGGGAGCTGGATGAGCCGGGATCCCCGGGTGCTGAAGGCGGCGCTGGAGGATCCGAAGATGAATTTTGAATTTTCCCTGAATGCGTTTGAGGCGCTGTTTCGGACGGTGGAGGAAGTGGTGGATCCGGGAAGGGCAGCGAAAATGCCCAAAGAGCTTCCGCTCCTGGTGTTGTCCGGGGATGAGGATCCGGTGGGAGATAACGGGAAGGGCGTGCGGCGTTTCGTAGCCATGCTGAAAAAGATACGTATGAAAAATATAGCCTGTACGCTTTACCCGGAAAGCCGTCACGAGCTGATCAACGATCTGGACAAAGAACAGGTGATGGAGGATATCCGGAACTGGTGTGATAAGATAGAGAAGCTGCATTGAAGAACTCTCAGGCAGTGTCAGGTAGTTTATGAAAAACAGTATCTGCCCGAAAGCAGCCCCGGAAGGATTTTGCGGAACGAAGCGGGAAAAAATTCCTCCAGACGCCGGGGTGAGGTGAGGGCAGATGCGGAATTCTCATGGGGAGGAAAAGAGAATGAGAAAATGGTTTTCACTGTTACTGGTCATGGTGCTTCTGGCAGTGCCGTCGGTCCGGGCAGATGCGGCGGAAAAGGCGGTGCTGGCGCTGGGTGCAGATCTGAGCGCCGAGCAGAAGGGAGTGGTTCTGTCGGAGATGGGGATCACGGAAGAGGAAGCAGCGTCTTACCAGACGGTCTATATCACCAACGATATGGAACATCAGTATCTGGACAGCTCGCTGGGGGCCTCTGTGGTAGGGCGGCATGCCCTGTCGTCGGTGCTTCTGATTCCACAGGAGAGTGGGGCGGGACTCAGTGTGGAGACGCACAATATCAATTACTGCACCATAGCCATGTATCGGAATGCGCTCCTGACGGCAGGCGTTCAGGATGCGAAAGTGATCGTGGCGGCGCCCAGCCAGGTCAGCGGGACCGCAGCTCTGATCGGGGCGGTAAAAGCGTATGAGGCCTACAGCGGAGAGATGGTGGCGGATGACGCCTTTGAGACGGCCACCAATGAACTGGTACTCACAGGAGAACTCATGGAAGAGCTGGATTCTGAGCAGATCTCGGATCTGATCGCCTATCTGAAGCAGAAGGTGGCAGAGAACGGTCTGGATGATCCGGACAAACTGGAAGAGCTGGTGAAGCAGGCGTCGAAGGAGATGGACATGACCCTCACGGATGCCCAGGTGAGTCAGGTTGTGGATCTTCTGCTGAAGCTGGGCAAGCTGGATATCGACGCGGGTAAACTGGTGGGTCAGGCGAAGGAGCTGTATGACAAACTGGATTCCCTGGGGATCGAGCTGGATACGGAGAAGGTGGGAAATTTCATCACCCGTTTTGTGTCCTCCATATGGGAGCTGATTCAGGGATTTATGTCCAGAGACTAATCTTCTTCGATGACATGGAAATCCAGAAAGTCAAAATCAATGTCCTCCACAAAGCTGTCCGGGCCGAAGCGCGTTCTGGCGTGTCTCTTAAAATCCCGGATGTTGGAATCGAGCCAGATGGGACTGCCCAGGTCGAAGGCACGGCAGATCTCCTCCAGTGCGCGGAATACTTTGTGGGTGCGGGTATCCTCTGCGCTGTCGCAGATGGTGATATCCCTGATTAACCGGTTGTCTTTGAGCAGTTTGCCCCATACACGGAACATGGCAGATCCCTCCTGATAAGCTGATGATTATACAGTATATCGGCCCGGGAAGAGAAAGTAAAGGGCAAGTTTGAAAAATGGGGTGGAGTGTTGGAGCGTATAAAAGAGATTGAGCGGAGTATTATAAAAAAATACCGGAAAAATATATGGAGACCCTTTATCTGCGGGATTCAGGATTACGACATGATAAAGGAAGGGGACCGTATCGCCGTCTGCATCTCCGGCGGCAAGGATTCCATGCTGCTGGCAAAACTTCTGCAGGAGCTGAAGCGTCATGGGAAATATCCGTTTGAACTGGAGTTCCTTGCCATGGACCCCGGATACAATCCGGCCAACCGGCAGCGCATGGAAGACAACGCTGCGCTTCTGGGGATCCCCATCACGGTCTTTTCATCTGATATTTTCGACGTGGTGGTGGATATCAGGGAAAATCCATGCTATCTCTGCGCGCGCATGCGCAGAGGCTTTCTCTATGCCCGTGCAAAGGAACTGGGGTGCAATAAGATTGCGCTGGGACACCATTTTGACGACGTTATTGAGACAATCCTCATGGGGATGCTCTACGGCGGTCAGATGCAGACCATGATGCCCAAGCTGCACAGCACGAATTTTGAAGGAATGGAACTGATCCGGCCCATGTATCTGGTTCATGAGGAAGCGATCCTGGACTGGGCCCGGTATCATGACCTGCATTTCCTGCAGTGCGCCTGCCGCTTTACGGAGGCATATGAGGTGGATGAGCATGGAGCCAATAACTCCAAGCGCCAGGAGATGAAGGAACTGATCGCGCGTTTTCGGAAGATCAGTCCAGTCATTGAGAAAAACATTTTTCGGAGTGTGGAAAATGTGAATCTGGATACGATCATCAGCTATCACAGGAAGGAAGAACATCATCATTTTCTGGATGATTATGACAATTAATAAGTGTAACTTATAAGTCGACGGATACTGACAGAATATTTCATAAATCTCAGGGAATTTTTAACAGAATATGCGTTATCTGTATGATATAATGGAAAAAGACATTTAAGCGCCTGCCGGCTGCCTGTAACACTGCGGGGGCCGGACGCATGAGATATGCGCAGCGCGGCACACAGGGGAGTGTAAGGAAATCATGGCAGTAGAGATGACGATCCAGGAATACGTCCGTGAACGTTCGGAGAAGGACAGCTTTGAGACCACGATGTTCATCTATGAGTCGGCTCTGATTCAGATGGCGAGCCGGATCGAGGTCCTGAATAAAGAGTTGAGCCACGTGTATCAGTACAATCCGATCGAATATGTGAAGAGCAGGCTGAAGACACCGGAAAGCATTATGAAGAAGCTCAGGAAAAACCGGCATAATATCACCATCGATGATATGGTGGAGTATGTGAATGATATCGCAGGGATCCGTATCACCTGCTCCTTTTTCACGGAGGTGTATTTTCTGGCGGATATGCTGGCAAGGCAGGATAATCTGTCGGTGATCCATATCAAAGACTATATCGGACACCCGAAGGAGAGCGGCTATAAGAGCTACCACATGCTTCTTTCCATCCAGGTGGCTCTGGCTGACGCGGTGATCCCCACGAAAGTGGAGGTCCAGATCCGGACCATGGCCATGGATTTCTGGGCGAGTCTGGAGCATAAGATTTATTATAAGTATGAAGGAAATGCTCCTGGGTATTTTGCAAGGGAGCTGCAGGAATGTGCATCCATCATATCCAGACTGGATGCAAAGATGATGTCCCTGAATGAGGCAATGAAGCGGATTGACGGAGAGTGACGCAGGCTCCGTCAGAGTCCGTACACAGGGGGACAATGAGGAGTGCCCCGGCAATACGGATGCCGGGGCTTATTATGAAAAAATTTATCTATATGTCGTATTTGATGTCTGTCTTTTAACTTGTCTATATTGTATCAGGCAAATATGTACAAAGTATGAATAAAATTTGAACTTATTGTAAAAATATACAAAAAGGGGAAAAGAATAAATGGGATATGTGTGCAAAATTTCCAAAACAATCTCCGGGGAAATATGGAGCGGTTGTCAAAACAGACAGGAAGTGCTAAAATGAGGACAGAATATGGGAAAAAGAAGGAGTATGATATGGTAACAGAGACAGCGCCAGTCTATGTGATCGGACATAAGAATCCGGATACGGATTCCATCTGTTCTGCGATCGCTTATACAGAATTAAAGAACCGCCTGAGCGGAGGCGGATACTGTGCGGCACGTGCCGGACAGATCAATCAGGAAACGCAGTATGTACTGAATTTCTTTCAGGTATCTGCGCCCAAATATGTGGAAGATGTGATGACGGATGTCCGGGATATTGAGATCCGCAAGACCCAGGGAGTATCCGGACAGATTTCCCTGAAAAAAGCATGGAATATGATGCGGTCGCTGGGGGTGGTGACGCTGCCGATCACGGATGCGCAGAGGCTTCAGGGACTGATCACCATCGGAGATATTGCCAATGCCTATATGGATGTGTATGACAACTGCAGTCTGTCAGCCGCCCATACGCCTTATAAAAATATCCTGGAGACGCTGGACGGGGTCATGATCATCGGGGATGAGGATGCGGTCTACGAGAAGGGAGAGGTGGTGATCGCCGCGGCGAATCCGGATGTGATGGAGGACTATATTCATGAAGGGGATATGGTTATCCTGGGGAACCGGTACGAGTCCCAGCTCTGCGCCATTGAGATGAATGCAGCGTGTATCGTTGTGTGCATGGATGCCAAGGTGTCCAGGACGATCCGGAAGCTGGCGCAGGAAAACCACTGCAGTATCATTGTGACGCCCCATGATACCTTTACCGTGGCCCGGATGATCAATCAGAGTATGCCCATCTCTCATTTTATGAAAGAGGACAACCTGATCACGTTCAAGGTGACGGAGAAGACCGAGGATATCAAGGGGATCATGGGACAGAAGCGGTACCGGGATTTCCCGATCCTGGATACAGAGGGGAATTATATCGGCATGATTTCCCGAAGGAATCTTCTGAACCTGCGCAGGAAACGGGTGATCCTGGTGGACCACAACGAGGCCAGCCAGACTGTGGACGGGATCGAGCATGCGGACATTCTGGAGATCATCGATCATCACCGTATCGGAACGCTGGAGACGCTGGAGCCGGTATTTTTCCGGAATCAGCCCCTGGGCTGTACAGCGACGATTGTCTACCAGATGTATCAGGAGAACGGTGTGGACATTCCCAAAAATATTGCGGGTCTTCTGATGGCGGCGATTTTGTCGGATACGCTGATGTTCCGTTCTCCCACCTGTACGGCTGTGGATAAAGCGGCAGCAGAACGGCTGTCGGCCATCTGCGGTGTGGAGATTGAGGAATTTTCCATTGATATGTTCAGTGCAGGCAGCGATATGAGTTCCAAGACTCCAGGGGAGATCTTCAATCAGGACAGGAAGAAATTCCAGGTCAATGAACACGAATTTATTGTGGCACAGATCAACAGTATGAACAGCATCGAGCTTGACGAGATCAAGGAGAAACTCATTCCATATCTCAATGAGGAATTCGGAAATCTGGGCGTGGAGATGTGTTATGTGATGCTGACCAACATCGTGAAAGAGAAGACCGAGCTGTTATGCTTCGGAGAGCATGCGAAGGAAGTGGCGAGAAGCGCGTTCCAGCTTCCGGAGGATGCGGTGGATATCAAGCTGAAAGGGCTGGTGTCCAGGAAAAAGCAGCTGATCCCCAGTATTGTGACAGTGCTGCAGCAGTAGCCAGAGGAAAGATGAGACATCCCCCCTGCGGATTATCTGCAGGGGTCGTACCGCAGCACCTGCCGTTCGCCGGCTGTATAAATGCCGGAGGCGTCGCAGGCAAGCGGAGCTGTGGTCTCCGGATCGTCGATGGTTCCAAACTTCTTCGTCCCGTCGTCTGCTGCATAATAAACGTCGCAGAAAGCCGCCGTCTGTCTGCCGTCAAAGAGCTGACCGGATGCCAGCAGGACAGGGTTTTCGGCGCCGGCTTCCACAAGGGCAAAAGCTTCATCATCTGCAAGTCCGGCGATGGTGGGGCTGTAGAGCTCTACGTTGGAGGCCCCGTCGGATGCTTTGCCGCAGGCAGCCAGCAGAGATGAAAGTGTGAGGATCAGGGTATATCTCATGATTTTCTGTAAATTCTGATTTATAATTCTGTATGGTCCTTTCCTGATTTAACAGTGATTCTTCCGGCTCTTTACGAAACAGCAGACGCACAGCAGCAGTCCCAGGATCCCGCTTCCGATGGAAGGCAGAAGAAGCTGGAGATAATCCACAGGCACGGACGCATATTCGCCCACCGCAATGTACTGGTACAGCATATACTGCGTACTGTTGGTGGTGTAGGACAGCGCGGCGATAAAGACAGTGGAAAGGATGCTCATCATTAAAAAGAGCAGTCCTCCGGTCAGCAGAAGCATCATGTTGCGGTTGTGCAGGTTGGTCTTCACCAGATCCGGCATTGTCGTTCCTGCCTCCCATTTTGAGATGGTCTGCCTGGAGACATTTAACTTCTCTGCCAGCTGTTCCTGTGTCATTCCTGCCAGCTTTCTTAACTGGTTGATTTTATTTCCAATGATCATATAAAGTATTGGATCCCTCCTGTCAATTGAGAAAATTTCTCAACTACTCCCCATATTTCCTTCTGGAAGTTAGTTGACAATAACTTGGACTGTGTATATAATAAAAAAGTAAATGATATTCATTATCAATTAAAAACAGAAAGCGACTGTCGACAGCATACATGTTCTGTCCGGGTCCGGCGAAATGGCGTGACATGTTTTCCGGCAGCCGTCTTGATAATACTTGAAGGGAGGAAGCGTGAATGGCACTGGCATTTATGAATATCGGAGAGAAACGGAAGGTCATGAAGCTTCACGGAAAAGATGAAGTGGTCCGTCACCTGCAGGACCTTGGATTTGCACCCGGCTCAGAGGTCCAGGTGCTGGGCGAGAACGCGGCGGGTATGATCCTTATGGTCAAAGGAGTCCGCATCGCATTGGACAGAGGACTCGCCGGCAGGATCATGGTAGCATAAAGGAGGCGGGGTCGGCCGATGCGGAACTGAAAAAACAGTATCTGCCCGGAGAAAGCCCGGAAGGATGTTCAGATATGACCATGGCTGAACATCCTTCCAGATGCCGGGCTTTCGCCGGGTCGATGCGGAACTGTAATAGGAGGAACAAAATGCAGACATTAAGGGAAACAGCAGTGGGCAGGACTGTCTCGGTGGTGAAGCTCCACGGGGAAGGCGCAGTAAAGCGCAGAATTATGGACATGGGAATTACAAGAGGAACAGAAGTATACGTACGCAAAGTAGCGCCCCTTGGAGATCCGGTGGAGATAACTGTCCGCGGGTATGAACTGTCTCTGCGGAAGGAAGACGCCCGGATGATAGAAGTACAGTAAAAATATCCGGTACGGCTGCATGGGCAGCTCATTTTTAAGAAAGGTGGTTAGAATGAACTAACCAACGAGAGGAGAGAAAATCGATGAAAATAGCACTTGCGGGGAATCCCAACAGTGGTAAGACCACATTGTTCAATGCGCTGACCGGCTCCAACCAGTTCGTCGGAAACTGGCCGGGAGTCACGGTGGAGAAGAAAGAAGGAAAGTTAAAGGGGCATCCGGATGTGACGATCATGGACCTGCCGGGAATCTATTCCCTGTCGCCCTACACGCTGGAGGAAGTGGTGGCCAGAGATTATCTGATCGGCGACCGGCCTGATGCCGTCCTGAACATTGTGGACGGGACGAATCTGGAGCGGAATCTGTATCTGTCCACACAGCTTGTGGAGCTGGGGATCCCGGTAGTTATGGCAGTTAATATGATGGATATCGTACAGAAGAACGGTGATCAGATCCATATGGACAGACTGAGCAGGGAGCTGGGCTGTCCGGTGGTGGAGATCTCCGCCTTAAAGGGCACAGGCGTCAGGGAAGCGGCAGAGCTGGCAGTAAAGGCGGCACAGGCGGGCCAGCCTCAGCAGATCGTACATACATTCGATAAAAAGATGGAACAGGCACTGACCGCCATCGAGGATCAGCTGGTGAGCGTACCTGCAGAGCAGAAGCGGTTCTTTGCCATCAAGCTTTTTGAACGGGACGAGAAGATCGGGAGCCGGCTTACGGACGTCCTGCAGGCAGAATCCATTATCAGCAGACTGGAAGAGGAGCTGGACGATGATTCCGAGAGCATCATCACCAATGAGCGTTACTCCTTTATCGCGTCCATCATCGGGAAATGCTGCAAAAAGGCAAAGAGAAGCGGCCTTTCCACTTCCGATAAGATCGACAGAATCGTCACGAACCGGTTTCTGGCGCTGCCCATCTTCGCGGCGGTCATGTGGCTGGTGTATTATGTGTCAGTAACTACGGTGGGAACCTTCGTGACAGACTGGACCAATGACGTGCTGTTTGGAGAGATCATCCCGCCGGCTATCGAAAATGTTCTGGTGAGCATGAACTGTGCGGGCTGGCTGCAGGGACTGGTTCTTGACGGAATCGTAGGCGGCGTGGGCGCCGTACTGGGATTTGTCCCCCAGATGCTGGTGCTCTTTCTCTTCCTGGCATTTCTGGAAGCCTGCGGTTACATGGCGAGGGTGGCGTTTATCATGGACCGGATCTTTCGGAAATTCGGGCTGTCCGGCAAATCCTTCATTCCCATGCTCATCGGAACAGGCTGCGGAGTCCCCGGCGTCATGGCGTCCAGGACTATTGAAAATGACCGGGACCGTAAGATGACGATCATGACCACCACCTTCATTCCCTGCGGAGCAAAGCTTCCGATCATTGCGCTGATTGCAGGCGCGCTTTTTGACGGTGCTTCCTGGGTGGCTCCCAGTGCGTATTTTGTGGGGATTGCAGCCATCGTATGCTCCGGCATTCTCCTGAAGAAGACGAAGATGTTCGCCGGCGATCCGGCTCCCTTTGTCATGGAGCTGCCGGCGTATCATATGCCTACGGTGGGCAATGTACTCCGGAGTATGTGGGAAAGAGGCTGGTCCTTTATCAAAAAAGCAGGGACGATCATTCTCCTGTCCACAATCCTCGTCTGGTTTACGACTTATTTCGGTTGGGTGGACGGACAGTTCCGCATGCTGGAGGATATGGAGATGGATCACAGTATTCTGGCAGGCATCGGCAATCTTTTTGCATGGATCTTTATCCCGCTGGGATGGGGGGACTGGAAAGCAACCGTGGCCGCCATCACGGGCCTTGTGGCAAAGGAAAATGTGGTCGGAACCCTTGGCATTCTGTACGGATTTGCTGAAGTGTCTGAAGAAGGGGAAGAGATCTGGGGAACACTGGCAGGCTCCTATACGACAGCTGCGGCGTACAGCTTCCTGGTGTTCAATCTGTTGTGCGCACCCTGTTTTGCGGCCATCGGTGCGATCAGAAGAGAGATGAACAATGCAAAATGGACCTGGTTTGCCATTGGCTATCAGTGTTTGCTCGCGTACGGCGTTGCTCTGTGCGTCTACCAGTTCGGCATGTTCCTGATGACCGGTGCAGCAGGGATCGGCTTCCTGGCGTCCCTTGCTGTCCTGGCAGGCTTTGTATGGCTTCTGGTGCGCCCTGACCGAAGCGTCAGAAGACGAAAAGCAGACAGGAAAGGAATGGCAAAAGCGTAATGGGAACTTTTCTTGTTGGGGCTGTAGTATTGCTGATCGCGGCCAACGCAGTGCGTTGTATCCGGAAAGATAAACGGTCCGGAAAGAGCTGTGCGGGCTGCAGCGGAGGATGTGGAGGGTGTTCCGGTTGCAGGACGAAAGACTGATGCGTGCTGTCTGCAGAAAAGACGAGATTCTGGAACAGATCCGGCGGAACGGAATGCGTATTACCAGTCAGAGAAGGCTGATTCTGGATATTGTATTGGAACACGAGTGCACCTGTTGCAAGGAGATCTATTATCAGGCGCTGAAAAAAGATAAAAACATGGGGATTGCGACGGTATACCGGATGGTCAATATGCTGACCGACCTTGGGATCCTGCAGATGAATTCACCCTATCAGTTTTCCGACCGGACAGAAGGAGAGGGCAGAAAAGGGTGCCGGATTCTGCTGAAGGATCAGGAAGAGGTGGAGCTGGATCAGGAGGAATGGCAGAGCCTTCTTACGGAGGCTCTGCACAGAAAAGGGTATATGGGTGATATTGGGATTGAACGGGTGATCCTGCAGGAGGAATAGGCGGAAGCTGTGATGCTGATCCATATGGGCCGGTGCCACAGCTTCCACCCGTTTTACAACAGAATCACCGGAACAGGCCCAGGTCCTTCCCGTCCCGGTAGAAGACCGGGATCTTCTCCAGCGGCGCCGGTACTTCGATCCGGCATCCGCCCTCCCGGGTATCGCCGGTGCAGGCATCTGTCCATCTGGAGCCTGCCGGGAGATAGACGGTCCTGGACTGTACCCCCTGTTCAATTACGGGCGCCACCAGGAGATCTGAACCGAACATATATTCGTCTTCGACGCCATAGGCATTCTGATCACTCGGGAAGTCGTAGAACAGCGGGCGCATGACCGGACGTCCGGTGTCGCTGGCAGTTTTCATCTGCTCCATCAGATAGGGGATCAGCCGCTCGCGAAGGTGCAGCAATCCGGTGAGGATCTCATAGGCCCGTTCGCCGAAGCTCCACACCTCGTTGGGTCCTCCGGAACCGCAGTACCCGTCTGGATTCAGGATGTCCCGGACCGGATAGGGGAGCCGGAATCCGTGCAGCCGGAAGATGGGACAGAAGACACCGAAGGCGAACCAGCGCACGATCAGCTCCCGGAACTCTTCGTCCTCCGGATCGCCGTTGATGAATCCGCCGATATCTGTCGTCCACCAGGGGATGCCGCACAGAGAGACATTCAGGCCGGCTTTCAGCTGCTTTCTGAGGCTGTCAAAGGTAGAGGCGATATCGCCGGACCAGAGTACCACGCCGTACCGCTGGCTTCCCAGCCAGGCGCAGCGCACCAGATTGCATACTTCTTCGCCCTGCTCCCGCAGACCGTCATAGAAAGCTTTGGCATAGCCGACGCAGTAGAGGTTGCCGACTTCCTCCGCATTTCCCAGATACATCCGTACGTTGTCGTAATCATAGGGGCGCATTTCCGGTTCTGCCTCGTCCAGCCAGAAGGTCTTTATACCATAATCATAATAATTGTTCTTTGCCCTGGACCAGAAATACCGTTGTCCGTCCGGATGGGTGGTGTCCACATAGGTCTGCGGACCGAAGAACATGAATACCACATCCACACCTTTCTCCGCCCGCAGCAGATAGTTGTGCCGCATCATATAGGCGTAGTTCTCGCTCCGGGGGTCGATGGTGGGCCAGATGGAGACCATGAGCTTGATTCCCATCTGGTCCAGTTCCTCCACCATGGCTTTGGGGTCCGGCCATTTCTCCGGATCGAACTTCCATTCACCCTGCATGGTCCAGTGGAAATAGTCGATGACGATGACGGAGATGGGGAGACCTCGCCGTTTGTACTCCCGCGCCACAGCCAGCAGCTCTTCCTGCGTCTCATAGCGCAGTTTGCACTGCCAGAAGCCTGCGGCCCAGGCGGGCAGCATGGGCGCCCGGCCGGTGATCTCTGTAAAATGGCTGTTGATCTCATCGGGGCTGTCCCCGGTGATGACGATATAATCCATCTGTCTGGCGCACTGTGCATGCCAGAGGGTGTGATTTTTCACAAATTCCGCTCTGCCGATGGCCGGATTGTTCCAGAGGAAGCCGTAGCCTCTGGAGGAATAGACGTAGGGAATCGTGCATTTGCCGTTCTTCTGCAGGAGCTCTACCGTGGAGCCCTTCAGGTCGAAGCAGTCGTTGGCGTCCTGCCCCATGCCGTAGAAATGTTCATCCGCCTGCTCCCGGAAGTAAAGACTCATCCGGAACTGGTTGCCGGAGGTCACGCGGTATTCCCGCGCTCTTCTCAACGGAGCGGTATGTACCCGTCCGTCGATCCAGGACTCTTCCAGCAGGATTTCGCGGGTATTCGTCCTGTAGTAGGTGACGGTGCCGTCACCGGTGATTTCGGCCGTAATCTTTCCGTTAACGATCTGTCCGCGCTCTTTATCCATGTGAATCTGTACTTCAGAGACCTTCTGCGCCGGAAGGAGCGTCCAGTTCAGTTCCTCGTCGATGTGCAGGCTTTTGGAACTTCGGAAACGGATCGCGTTCTTTCCGTAGGGTTCCAGATATACAAGCTCTCCTGCGGTTTCCCAGATCAGTCTCTGTCCGCAGACCTTCCCCTCGAATTCGGGGATTGTGTAGTATGCCATCTCGTTGTTCCTCCTATCCTTTCACTGCCCCGGCTGTCAGGCCGTTGACAATATATTTCTGCATAATGATGAAAATGACCAGAATCGGGAGTACCACCACGGTGGAATAGGCCATGAGGATCTCCCAGCGGACGCCCAGTTCTCCCATGGCCTTGTACAGGATGAGCGGAAGGGTCTTTAAGCTCTCCTGATTTAAGAAGGTGAGGGAAAATACCATATCGCCCCATGCCATAAACAGGGACATGGACAGTGCTGTGACGATGCCGGAGGAGCTGACCGGGACCATAATCTTGATAAAAGTCTTCCACGGGCCGCAGCCGTCGATGATCGCTGCTTCCTCCAGCTCCTTGGGGATATCCTTGAAATAGGTCCGCAGGATGATCACAGCGAAGGGGATGGTGATGGTGGCGTCCGCCAGCATAACGCCCACATGATTGTTGATCAGACCCAGTTTGCTGAAGTTCACGAACAGGGGCGTCAGGATCAGGGAGCTGGGAAGCATCTGTGCCACCAGGAAGACGAACAGTCCCACGCTGATCATTCTGTTTTTAAAGCGTGCAAGCCCGTAGGAGGCAGGGATGGCCAGCGCCATGGTGATCAGAGTGGCTCCGATGGACACAATACAGCTGTTCTTCAGATAAGTAAATAAAGTCACGCCGTGCTCATTTTCCAGCACATAGGAGTCCATACAGATCCTGGACGGGAAAAAGGACGGATTGGAGAAGGTCTCTCCCGGCGGACGTAAGGATGTGGTGATCATCCAGTACAACGGAAAGAGAAAGAGCAGGGTAATCACGATGCCCGCGATCATAAGCAGTGTATTTTTGGTGCCTGTTTTCATTTTCATATGGGATCCTCTCTCCTTTCTCAGACTTCATCGTCTTCTTTCGTGACGATGCGGATGTAGACCATGCCCACCAGCATCAGGAGCACGAACAGGACGTTGGCGACGGCCGCTCCCTGAGAGAAATTGTACTCATTGAAGGAGTAGCGGTAGGCCAGTGTGGACAGCATCTCTGTGGAAGAGCCGGGGCCGCCTCCGGTCATGACATACACCAGGTCGAAGACCTTGAAGGTGTAGATGAAGCCAAGGGTCAGGACCGAGATGATGGCCGGCTTTAAGAGCGGTACGGTTATGTAGAAAAATCTCTGAATGCGGCTGGCGCCGTCGATGCTGGCGGATTCATATACATCGGCGGGAACCGTGGTCAGGGCGGTGGCCAGCAGGATCATGTTGAAGGGAACGCCCTTCCACACATTGGCTACGATGATGGAAGCCATGGCAGTGTTGCCGTGAGCCAGCCATTCCACAGGAGCCTTGACGAGATGAAGATCCATAAGGATCCGGTTGATGATGCCGATGTCACTGTTGAACATGTATTTGAAGATTCCGGATACAGCGACCATGGGGATCATCCAGGCAATCACGTTGATTCCCCTTAAGAAACGGGAGCCTTTAAAATCCTTGCTGAAGAACATGGCCATGGCAAAGCCGATGGGGAACTGGAAGATCAGACACCAGAGGGTGAACCACAGCGTATTCCAGATGGCGGTCCACATGACCTTGTCCTGAAAAATGTCTTTGTACATGGCGAGGCCCACAAAATGGGTGTCTCCGGATGCGAAATTCATCAGGTTCACATCCTGGAAGCTCATGATGACATTGCTCAGGATGGGCAGGATGATCATCACGGTCATATAGATGGCTCCCGGAAGGACAAACGCGTAAAATGTCATTTTCTTGCGGAAGAAATAGCCTTTCTTTTTTTTCACAGTCATCACCTTTCTTTTTTATCTATCTGCTCTGGGCATAAAAAGGACGCCGCAGAATACAGATGCTGCTGTCTGCGGCGTCTCTGGCCAGTCGATTATTTGATTGCTTCGATCTCAGCTGCCGCCTTGTTCAGTGCATCCTCCACAGAAGAGGTTCCGGAGAGGACATCCTGATATGCGAACTGGAGTGCGCTGGAGATCTCCGGCCACTTGGGATGCGGGCCTCTGGGCATGGCTTCTGCCAGCTGCTGCGTGTAGACGGACAGGATCGGATCGTTCTGCCATACGGTACTCTCTGCTACTGCATCCGTTCTGGGCGAGATATACCCGGCGTCTTCACAGTATTTCAGAGAATTTTCTTTGCTGCTTAAGAACTTCATCAGTTCCCATGCAGCCGCCTTGTGCTCATCTTTCATCATCATGATGTTGCCGCCGCCGATGAGGGAGGTTGCCGCCTTGTTGGTCGGGAACAGAACGACGTCATAGTTCAGATCCGGATTCTCATTCTGAATGTTGGTATTCAGCCAGCTTCCAGCCACCATCATGGCGGATTTGCCGGTAGCGAACAGAGAAGCACACATATCTGCCTGTGTCATGGAGATAAGCTCCTTGCTCATATAGCCGTTCTGATAGAAATCATTGATCATGGTAAGCGCTTCCTTTGCACCGTCGGAATCCAGAGAGTCCCAGTTGGCTCCTGCCTGACAGATGAACGGAAGGACATTGAAGGTACCCTCTTCGGATTTGATCAGGGACATGGTCAGTCCATAGTGATCCGGTGTGGTGGTCTTTGCCACAAGGTCCTTAAATTCATCCCAGGTCCAGTCGCTGGTGGGATATGCAAGTCCCATCTCATCGAAGATATCCTTGTTGTACATGATGGCCAGACAGTTGCTGTAATAAGGCACGCCATAGTATTTATCCTCGTAGACAGCGGAAGCTCTTGGTGCATCGAAGTAGTTGTCGATCTCACCCCAGGCTTCTACTTCTTCCGTAATATCCACAGCGGCGCCCATGGCTGCGAAGGAAACGTTGTCCACCGTGTCACACAGGGTGACATCCGGGAGCTGATTGGCAGCTACCCCGATGGAGAGCTGCTTCTTGATCTCTGCAAAAGCAACGCTCTGGGTCTCCACTTTGATATCCGGATGAAGGGTCTGGAATTCGTCGATCATCCCAAGAAGCACGGTAGCCTGGTCCGGAGAGATATGATACCACATTTCGATGGTAGTCTGCTCGCCGGAAGCAGGTGCTTCGCTTTCCGTACCGGAAGCGTCTGCGGCGTCAGATCCGGTCTCTGCCGGGGCGCTGGTGTCGGGGGTCTGTGTCTGCCCGGATCCGCATCCGATGGCGGAGAGTGTCATAAGGCCGGCCAGAAACAGGGCGGTAAGTCTTTTCTTTTTCATGTCTTTCCTCCTTAAAATGGATTGTTCTGTTTTTTAAGATGGTTTAATCATAACTTAAAAAATGACAAATGAGTATTCCGAATTTTTAATATCATTCCGTTAAATTATACAAATGAGATTCCAAAATTTTAATATTTATTGACTATTATCCATATGGTTTCTATAATTTATATAAACAACAACAGGAGGTGGAGGATGAAACTGTTTCGGGAATTTAAGGATGGCGTGTTTAAAATACGTAATCAGATTGTATTCCTCCTTTTTTTCATTACAGTACTGCCGATCTTTTTTGTACAGATGTACAATTATTCAGCCACTAACAGAAAGCTGCAGATGAAGGATGCCATTCTTCTGGAGGACAACCTGATCCTGACTACCAGCCTTCTGAATAATACGCTAAGTGCGTATAAGCAGCTTTTCTTCCAGCTGGCCACAGATACCACCTGTATCAATACAGTGACGCAGATGAATGAGGTCTCGGAAGATTCTGTCCAGTATCTTCGTCTGTCTGATGTTATGACGACGGTGATCCGTTCCAATATGATGATGCGGCCGGAGATCAAAGCGGTGGGAGTCATCAGCGACCGGGGAAGCGCATACCTGTATGCGGAGGAGCGGGAGAGCACAGAATCCGTCATCCGGTATTTTCAGGAGAATAAAGAAGCACTGAAAGAACAGGTGATGACCTCTGATACACTGCTCTTTCATATGATTTCTGTGGATGACAGCAGTTATAATGAGAAATATCCCTGTTTTTTCCTGGCGAACCGTCTGATGGATTACGGAAATCTGAAAGTGGTGGGAGCTCTGTTCCTGTTTATTGACCCGTCAAAAATCAGCCGGGAGATCAATAATCCGACCTCCCATACATTTCTGTACTCGGATAAGCTTCTTCTGGACGGGACAGATCATCTGGTCTGTTCCAGGGATGTGCCGGGCGGGTATGCCTTTTCCGGTATTTCGGAATATGAGGACATCAACCTGTCGGCTCTGGAGGATGGAAAAAGTATGCGGCAGGGCGACTATCTTTTCTCGGTGTCTTATGTGGATCACTTTAACCTGAAGCTTTTGAATATTGTGGATTACCGGCTTCTGCACAGGGATCTGAATACCCTCTGGCTCCGTACGCTTGTCACGATCCTGCTGATTCTGATAGGATCGCTGTTCGGGGCATTCTTCCTGTGCCGGGGGTTTGTGGGCTCTCTGGAGCGGATGGCAAGGCGGGTGGATCAGGTGGACGAGGAGCATCTGAATATCAGCATGGATATCAACTGCCGCAATGAAATCCAGGTGATCGGGGAGTCTGTGGACCGGATGCTGGCCCTGATCCGAAACCTTCTGGAGGAGAACAGGAGGCAGTATGAGCATATTGTGGAGATCACCAAAGCTGCCTGCGAAGCAGAGTTGAAGTCCATGGAGCTTCAGATCAATCCGCATTTTCTGTTTAATACCATTGATTCCATCAACTGGCTTGCCATACGGGAAGACTGCCGGGATGTGAGCGAACAGCTGAACCGGCTGGCGTATATCCTGCGGTACACCGTGTATGATATGAATAAGGTGGTACCCATAGAGAGCGAGATCCGGTGGCTTCTGCAGTATCTGGAGCTTCAGAAGATCCGGTTTGATCATTCTTTTTCTTATGATGTGTATATAGAACCGGGAACCGGGGGCCTGCAGATCCACAAACTCCTGCTGCAGCCTTTTCTGGAAAATTCCCTGATCCACGGTTTTGAGGGAATCTCCTGGAAAGGGAAGCTTGGAATCCGTTTTCAGATGCTGGGCAGGGAAGAGCAGTATCTTCTGATCTGCATCGAGGATAACGGCACTGGAATGACGAAAGAGCAGACCGATACACTCAACCGGTTCTTCTGGCAGAAGACCGAAACCTTTCAGGGAATTGGACTTTCCAATATTTTTTACCGTCTGAGGAATTATTATCCGGGGCACCGGCTTATGGTCACATCAGCCCGGGGCATGACGGTGTTCAAACTGTTTATTCCGGTGGGAGAAATGGAGGGGGCACATGTACAAAATACTGATCGTAGAGGATGAAAAAGACGCCAGGGAAGGGCTTGCGGAGCTGATCCGTCAGTATGATTCTTCCATCGAGGTGACCGTTCGCCGGGATGGTCTGGAGGGCTATCAGACGGCGATAGAGATGCAGCCCGATGTCATTATCAGCGATATCCGAATGCCCGGGTGCGACGGGCTTACCATGGCCAGCAGGCTTCAGGGCAGACGGTTTCAGGGAAAAATCCTTCTGCTGACCGGCTATGCGGACTTCAGGTATGCGCAGCAGGCGGTTCGGTACGGGATTACAGAATATATCTTAAAACCTATTGTGCCGGATGAATTTCTTCCGCTTCTGCAGCGGTATCTTCGGGAAACAGAGAGGGAAAAGCTGAGAAACGAACGGAAGAATCCCCGTGTGAGTTATCTGTTCTCAGATGCGGATGACGAAGCTCTGGGTGAACAGATTTCATACATGCAGTATACAGAGTGCTTTTTTGCGATCCTTTATATCAGCGGAGATTCCCATCTGCCAATACAGATGAAAGAGATGCTTCTCAAGGAAAAGGACCTGTATATGGCGTACCTGCCGGACAAACAGTACCGCGGCATCTGTATTGGATTTCGGGATCATGCAGTCAATCATATAGCCATCGCCAAACTGAATGCGCTTTTGAAGGATTATGAGAATGTGGTATGTGTTTATACGATTCAGAATATCCAGACCGTGCCCTCTGTGAAAGCGGTATGGGACAGGCTTCAGGAGGCGGTCATCTGGTCCATCACGTATGATTCCCGGTTTATCAATTATACGCCTGCCATGGAGCGTACGGGAGAATCGGAGCAGGAGGATGAATATATCCATTCCAGCCTCCAGAAGCTTCAATATCAGTATTCACATGGAGAATACAAAGAGCTGCTGCTCCGGTATATGGAAGAGATGCGCAGAAAGCATGCACATCCCAGATCGATCCGGATGACAGCGGTGTCCGGACTTGTGAAAAAAGGATCCCAGCGGCGGTATTTTGTGGCGGTGGAGAAGCTGTCACAGGCAAAGACCTTTGCGGAAATCACCGCCTGCATACAGGAGTATTTTCAGGAAGACCCGGACAGCGGTCTGGAGCAGTATTCCAGAATCGTGCAGCAGGCGATCAGCGAGATGAACGAGCATTATACAGACCAGATCTCCTTGAATTCGGTAGCAGAGAAGCTGAAGATTACACCCCAGTATCTGAGCAAGATCTTTATGAAGGAGACTTCCACTACTTTTGTGAATTATCTCACGTCTCTCCGGATGGAAAAAGCGAAGCTGCTGCTGAGAAATACGAGTCAGAAAATTAACCTGATCTGTCAGCAGGTGGGCTATCCGGACGCGAAATATTTCTGTACACTTTTTAAAAAAGAAGTGGGGGTTACGCCGAATCAGTATCGGAGCAATCAGATCTGATGCAGGCTGAGCATCGAAGGATGTGTGAGATGCGGATGAATAATAAAAAAGATATAACAAAAAGGAATAGATGTAAAAGGGGTGAAATATGGACAAATTCATCCAACCGGCGTATAATTTTACTATTGAAAATCCCGGATGTATTCCGGATATTGCAGGTTCCGAAAGGATTCATAGAGAAACCGGTGTAAATCCGGTACGGTCCCGCCACTGTGACAGGGAGTCCGTGCAGAAGATGCCACTGGCCGCCTGGCTGGGAAGGCCTGCGGGGATGACGATCTGGAGTCAGGAGAACTGCCTGCGATGGATAAGTGTGTCTTACGGCAGATGAGAACTCTTAAATAACCAGGTACAGGCAGGGCCGGGAGCTGTTTTCCGGTATTTGCTGACGTGCATAAAAGAGTATAAAACAGTCTGTAAGAGCGCAGGCTGTTTTTTTATGCGCAGGGGTGCGTAAGGAAATCAGCAGCTTTGCTGCACGCACCCCGCGCGGCGAGCAGGGGAAGATGGCTCTTCCCTGCTCGATTATATTCCGGAGCGCGTGGGAGGCGCAGATGTTTTACAGCAGGAGTGCCTCATGGCGGACCGGGAAACAGGCTGTTTCCGGCCGGCTGTGTCAAAGGAGGGAGAGATGGATCTAAAACAGTTACAGTATTTTGTGGCCAGTGTGGACAGTGGCAGTTTAAAAAAGGCATCCGAGATACTGTACACCTCTCAGCCACATGTCAGCAAGACGATCAAGTCTCTGGAAGCGGAGCTTCAGGTGGAGCTTCTGAAACGAAAGGCCAGAGGTGTGGAAGTTACAAAGGCAGGGAGAAAAGTATATGAGCACGCGTGCCGGGTCCTTATGGAGGCAGGCCAGATCCAGAATATCCAGGAAGAAGAGGAGATTCATATTCTGTGTGTCGCGGCAAATTCCAGTGACTGTCTGGCCCATCTGTTTCGCTGCTTCTATACAGATCAGATGCAGTCCGGGATCCATGCCTGGTACATGGAATGCGGTACGGAAGAGATCTTCCGGCTGGTACACCGGCACCAGGCCGAGCTTGGTTTTGTCTATGTGGATGAAAAGCAGATGATTGCGTTCCGGCAGATGATGGAGTACCGTCATCTGGCATTTGAAGAGCTCTGGAGAGCGGAGCCGCGGCTTTTTGCAGGACCGAAAAGCCCGGTGTATACGGCACCGTCCGTGACGATGATGGAACTGAGAAATCTTGACTATGTACAGATGCAGGATGAACAGGATACTCTGAGCATTCAACTTCTTCAGAGGAGCGAGGACTATCAGTATCACAGAAGGCGCGGACGTGTGCTGACAACCAGCAGCAGATCCATGCTGGCCCGGATGGTTGCAGATACGCAGTTATGTAGTATCAGCTGTGGTTTCTGTCCGGAACTGGTCGGAGGCGGGACGATCCGCAGTATCCCGATCCGGGGAACAGAAGGCAGTATTATCTTTGGATGCATACGGAGGGGGCGGGGGGTTTTGTCTCAGGAAGCAGAATCCTTTATGGAATATACAAAAAAACGCCATAACAAACCGGAACAGGAACAAGTTCCGGCAATGGATGAAAAGTGACAGAAAACCGCGTTGTTGCGAGGATTTCTCAACAACGCGGTTGATTTATTCGAAAATGTCTGGTATTATGAGTTAGTGATAACTAATTAGCATAGACTAATTAAGGACAGAGAAGTGTAAGGAGGTGCAGGGATGAGTATTGTCATTGTGGGGGGACATGACCGGATGGTTGGCCGGTATCAGAAAATCTGTAAAAGCTATCGATGTAAGGCAAAGGTATTTACACAGATGTCCGGGAGTCTGGGCAAGCAGATGGGATCGCCGGATCTGTTTATTTTATTTACCAGTACGGTGTCTCATAAAATGATCAAAACTGCGGTGGATGAGGCGAAGCGGAAGAAAATTCATGTGGTGCGCTGCCATACCAGCAGCAGCGCGGCGCTGGAAAGTATCCTGAGGGAATATGCGGTCTGATCCGTTCCGGAGGTCTGCCGGTGTGTGAAAAGTAACGAAAAGTATGAAAATCCTGTGTATTTCCTGAATTTTACCTTGTCAAACGGCGGATTTATGCGTAAAATGGAAAAGGCAAAGTTCCATGCAGAGCGTGGGAGTGCTTTTTCCATTTTTATGTGAGGGGGATGCGGTCATGGCGAAGCAGTGTTTCAGACCGGGGAATATGCTGTATCCGCTGCCTGCGGTGATGGTGAGCTGTCAGAGACAGGGAGAGAAGCCCAATATCATCACAGTGGCGTGGGCGGGCACCGTCTGTTCTTCGCCGGCCATGGTGTCCATATCGGTCCGGAAGGAGCGGTATTCCTACGGGATCCTGAAGGAGTCCGGAGAATTTGTAATCAATCTTGCCACAAAAGAGCTGGTGCGGGCGCTGGATTACTGCGGCGTGCGTTCCGGAAGGGATGTGGACAAGTTCCGGGAGATGCATCTGACAGAGCTGCCCTCAAGGACAGTACAGGCGCCGGGGATTCTGGAGAGCCCGGTGAATATCGAATGCCATGTGACGGAAGTAAAGCCTCTGGGGAGTCACGATCTGTTTCTGGCAGAGGTGACCAACGTGACCATTGAAGACCGGTATATGGACGGGAAGGGAACATTTCGACTGAATGATGCCGGGCTTGTCGCCTATTCCCATGGGGAGTATTTTGAGCTGGGCAGGAAAGCGGGAAGCTTCGGATATTCGGTCCGGAAGCCCGGAAAAAAGAATGGAAAGAAAAATAAGAATAAGAAAAAGTAAGGATCTGAAATTATTTCATGCAAAGGAAAAGGCTGTTTGGAAAGAATTTTAAGTTAAGATATGCAATGACGGCGGTGGGATGCTGTATGGCGCTTCTGTGCGCCGTGCCGATCCTGGGAGATACATACGGGCTGGAGACGACCTACTGCGAGGTGCTTCTGGACGGAGAGGTTATCGGGGCCGTATCGGACCCGTCCGTGGTGGACCAGGCATTTCTGGATGCCAGGGCGCGGATTGCCAGGGAGACCAACGGGCTGGTGCTGGCGAATGTGGCATGTGACTTCGAGCAGGTGAGAAAGTTGGTGGGCAGCACGCTGGAGTCCGACGGGCTGGAGTCGCTGATCTATGATCTTCTGAAGGAGAAGGTGAAGACGGCAAAGCAGAAATATTATCTGGTAAAGGTCAATGAATTTACCGTGAACCTGGCTACCATCGACGAGGTGAAGGAACTGCTTCTGGCGGCTCTGGCTCCCTATGACCCGGACGGAATGTTTCAGGTGGAAGTGGTGTCGGATACCAGCAGGGAGCTGAACGCGTTTACGATCCAGGTGGTGCCGAAGGGAGAGCTTCCGGAGGGAGACGGACTGAAGGCTCTGGATTTTCTGGAGAAGGTGGAGATCGCGGAGGCTTATATCGATTCGGATCAGCTGACGCCGCTGTCGGATGCCATCGATGCGGTGACCAAGGAAAAGGAAAAGAATCAGGTTTATGAGGTTGTGGCGGGAGATACGCTGTCGGTGATCGCCAACAGCAGGGGCTATTATGTAGATGAGGTGCTGGCGCTGAACCCTGGTCTGACCAGAGACGCGACGCTGAGTATCGGAGATGAGATCGTCATCAGTGTACCGGAGCCGGAACTGTCCATTACTTCCACGGTCCAGTATACTTATGAAGAAGATTATTATGCGGAGACGCAGTACATAGACAATGACAGCTGGTATACGACCAGGCGCGAGGTGCGTCAGGAGGCGTCTCCGGGGCATCATGAGGTCACGGTGCTGACAACCATGAAAAATCAGACGGAAACCGGCCGGGAGATGATTGCGGAGAACATCACAGTGGAACCGGTACCGGAGATTATCGAGAAGGGGACGCAGACGCCGCCCACCTATATCAAGCCGGTTACCGGCGGCGTGCTCACCTCCGGCTTCAAGATGCGCTGGGGCAGGATGCACAGAGGCATCGACTGGGCAGTGCCTACGGGGACATCCGTAAGAGCCTCCTGCGGCGGTACGGTGGTCAGCGCGGGCTGGATGGGCAGCTACGGATACTGTGTGACCCTGAGCCATCCGGATGGCCGGCAGACCCGGTATGCGCATCTGAGCAAGATTCTGGTGTCTGTGGGACAGAAGGTGGATCAGAATCAGACCATCGCCCGGAGCGGAAGCACGGGACGGAGTACAGGGCCCCATGTGCATTTTGAGATTATCATCGGCGGACAGCGGGTGAATCCGCTGCAGTACCTGAATTAAAAAACGGATTTATGAGATGCGGGATTGCCGGATGGTTGGGGCAGTCCCGTATTTTTTGGGAACCTTTTGCAAAATACTTGACAAACCCGTCGGTCCCGGATATACTTTAGCCGAAATAGTTTGATTATCAAAATAATAAGAGGAATAGAGGACGGGATATGAACGCAAAGATCATCGGAACCGGCTGTCAGCTGCCGGCATATGCGGCGGATAATCATTATCTGTCGACACTGGTAGAGACCAGTGATGAATGGATCACAGAGCGCACCGGGATCAGGATGCGCCATCTGGCACAGAAGGAGACGACCACCTCTCTGTCCGTGGACGCGGCAGGAAAAGCGCTTGCATCTGCCGGCATGCAGGCATCAGATATCGACCTCCTGATCGTGGCGACGATCACTGCTGATACAGAGACGCCCAGCACTGCCTGCCGGGTTCAGGCAGAGATTGGAGCGGTAAATGCAGTGGCGTTCGACATTAACGCGGCCTGTTCCGGCTTTTTGTATGCGCTACATATTGCGGATGCTTTTATAAAAAGCGGCGTCTACAAAAATGCGCTGCTGATCGGAGCGGAGACGCTGTCAAAGCTGGTGGACTGGACAGATCGGGGGACATGTGTGCTCTTCGGAGACGGGGCAGGGGCTGTAGTCCTGACTGCGTCAAAGCAGGGAGGAGTTCTCTCACAGTCCGTAGGGAGCAATGGGAGTAAGTGGGAGGTTCTTTCCTGCGCGGCGCGTCCGGTAAGAAATCCGGTATGCCAAAGTAAAGAGGTTCCGGGATATCTGAGAATGGACGGACAGGAGGTCTTTAAGTTTGCAGTAAAGACCGTGCCTCTGTGTATTGAAGATGCACTGGAGAAGGCAGGATTACAGCCGGAAGAGATCACACATTATCTGCTGCATCAGGCCAACAAAAGGATTATTCAGACAGTGGCGAAGCGCCTGAAGCAGCCGGAGGAGCGGTTCCCCATGAATATTGATCAGTGTGCCAATACGTCCGCGGCCAGTCTGCCGATTCTGCTGGCGCAGATGGATACCCAGGGACGGCTGCATCCGGGGGATAAACTGGTACTGTCCGGCTTCGGGGCAGGGCTGACCTGGGGAGCGTGTGTACTGGAGTGGTAAGTCGATATTTTTGATATTATTTTTCTGAAAAAGGATATTGACAAAACGGCGGACCGACTATATACTTTGATTGTCAAAGTAATTGAAAAGAAAAACAGTTTATTGATTAAAAGGAGAAGAATACAATGTTAGAGAAGATCAAAGAGATGGTAGCAGAGCAGTTGAATGTGGAAGCAGCAGACCTGGCAGCAGAGACTTCTTTTAAAGATGATCTGGGAGCAGATTCTCTGGATCTGTTTGAGCTGGTGACAAACCTGGAAGATGAGTATGAGATTGAGATTCCGTCCGAGGAGCTTGAGAATCTCACAACGGTAGGTGCAGTCGCAGATTATCTGAAGGCCAAGGGGATCGAAGAGTAAGGAATCAAGGAAGAAGAAAGCAGGTGTCTGTTATGAAGACAAGAGTTACGGAACTGTTGGGAGTAGAGAAGCCGATCATCCAAGGCGGTATGGCATGGGTTGCAGAGTCCCATCTGGCGGCTGCTGTATCGGAGGCAGGCGGGTTCGGACTGATTGGTGCAGCGAATGCGCCGGCGGATGTGGTGCGGAATTATATCCGAGAGGCAAAAGAACTGACGGACAGACCTTTTGGCGTCAATATCATGCTTTTAAGTCCCTTTGCGGATGATATCGCACAGGTGGTGGTGGAAGAAGGCGTGGCTGCAGTGACCACAGGAGCCGGAAATCCGGAGAAATACATGGCACAGTGGAAGGCTGCGGGGATTAAGGTTATCCCGGTGGTGGCATCCGTAGCTCTTGCAAAGCGTATGGAGCGTTGCGGAGCAGATGCGGTGGTTGCGGAAGGAACCGAGTCCGGCGGACATATCGGCCAGGCAACGACTATGACGCTGGTGCCTCAAGTGGTGGACGCCGTGACCGTTCCAGTCATTGCCGCGGGTGGCATTGCAGACGGAAGAGGTTTTGCAGCAGCCATGATGCTGGGCGCGGAAGCAGTCCAGATGGGTACCCGGTTCTGCGTATCCGATGAATGTGTGATCCATGAGAAATATAAGGAGCGTATTCTGAAGGCAAAGGACATTGATTCTGAGGTGACCGGCAGGAGCCATGGACACCCGGTCAGAGGACTTCGCAACAGGATGACCCGGGAATACCTGAAGCTGGAAGCGGAGGGCGCTTCCTTTGAAGAACTGGAAAAGCTGACGCTGGGCGGTCTTAGAAAAGCAGTCGTAGAGGGCGACACGGATAACGGATCCGTTCTTGCGGGCCAGATCGCAGGTATGGTGAACCGGCGCCAGAGCTGCCGGGAGATTATTGATGAGATCATGGACCAGGCGGAGCTTTTGCTGAAATTAAAATAGGACCGGAAGATACAGCCGGCATACGGCGCAGATGCCGCAGGCGGACTGTATGAGGCTGGTGCACGGAAAGAAGGAGGACTGCTGTGCAGGATGGCATGGCAGTCCCTGTTTTCAAATAGAAATTTTGATATTCAAAGGAAATGGACGGGAGAGATCGGTAAGATGAGTAAGACAGCATTTGTATTTCCAGGACAGGGCGCACAGTATGTGGGCATGGGAAAGGATTTTTATGAAGCATTTCCGGAGTGCCGGGAAGTGTTTGAGACGGCTTCCGAGGCGTCGGGACTTGACATTGCGAAGCTTTGTTTTGAAGAAAATGAACAGATCAATCAGACAGAATATACACAGATCTGCATGCTTGCCGCGGAGATGGCGGTGCTCCGGGCCGTGGAGAGAAAAGGCATACGCTCTTCTGTGAATGCGGGTCTGAGCCTGGGCGAATACGGCGCACTGGTGGCATCGGGGGCCATGGGGCTTAAGGATGCTTTTAAAGTTGTGCGCAGGCGCGGGATTCTTATGCAGGAAGCGGTGCCTGCAGGGGGCGCCATGGCAGCAGTCCTGGCCATGGATGCGGCAAAGATCGAGGAGGTCTGCGGACAGACGGAAGGGATCGTATCTGTTGCAAACTATAACTGCCCGGGGCAGATCGTGATTACCGGAGAAGAGGATGCGGTGGATGCGGCATGCGAAGCGCTGAAGGCAGCCGGAGCAAAGAGGACCATACGCCTGAATGTAAGCGGTCCGTTTCATTCACAGATGCTTTCGGAGGCCGGCGAGAAGCTTATGGAGGTCTTGGCGGAGGTAGAGCTTACGGCATTTGACACGCCGTATATTACCAATGTGACGGCGGGCTATGTGACTTCCACAGACGGGATCAAAGAGCTTCTCTGCCGTCAGGTGTCCTCCAGTGTGCGCTGGCAGCAGTCCATGGAGCGCATGATCGCAGACGGCGTGGATACGTTCATCGAGATGGGACCGGGAAAAACACTGTCCGGTTTTATGCGGAAGATCAGCCGGGATGTGAAGATGATGAATATTGAGAACATGGCGGATTTTGAGAAGGTCATGGCTGCACTGTAAAAATGCTGTTGTTTATAAGAGGAGATTTGTAATGCTGGAAAATAAAATTGCCCTGGTTACCGGGGCGGCAAAAGGGATCGGCCGCGCCATTGCGCTGGCGCTGGCGGCAGAGGGGGCGACCGTGGTCGTCAATTATAACGGATCTGCAGAGAGAGCCGAAAAGACTGTGGAGGAGATCCGTGCGTTGGGAGCGGACGGGTGCGCATATCAGTGCAATGTGGCGGATACGCAGGCAGCGCTTGCCATGATCAAAGAAGTGACTGCAAAATACGGCAGTCTGGATATTCTGGTCAACAATGCGGGGATCACAAGAGACAACCTGATCATGAAGATGTCGGAAGAAGATTTTGACGCAGTGATAAACGCCAATCTGAAAGGCTGCTTTAACACCATCAAGGCGGTGAGCCGCCAGATGCTGAAGCAGCGGTCGGGGCGCATCATCAATATTACATCCGTATCCGGTATTCTTGGCAATGCAGGACAGGCCAATTATGCGGCGTCCAAGGCAGGCGTCATCGGCCTGACCAAGACCATGGCGAGAGAGCTGGCAAGCCGCGGGATCACAGTGAACGCGGTGGCGCCGGGATTCGTGGATACGGACATGACTCAGGTGCTTTCCGACAGTGTGAAGGAAGCGGCGACGGCTCAGATCCCTCTGGGACGGTTTGGAAAGCCGGAGGATATTGCCAACATGGTGGCGTATCTGGCTTCGGAAAAGGCAGCGTATATAACAGGGCAGATCATCAGCGTAGACGGAGGTATGGCGATCTAATGAGAAGAGTAGTTGTGACTGGAATGGGAGCGATCACTCCCCTTGGACTGAATGTGAAGGATTATTTTGAAAATATCAAGGCAGGCAATCATGGGTTCGGCATCATTTCCAAATTTGACGCCTCTGAGTACAAGGCCCATGTGGCGGCGGAGGTCAAAGGCTTCTCTGCAAAGGAATTTATGGATTTTAAAGCGGCAAAGAGGATGGAGCCCTTCTCCCAGTACGCGGTGGCGGCGGCAAAGGAAGCCATGGAGCAGGCGGGACTTGACATGGAAAAAGAGGATGCTTACCGGGTGGGCTGCTCTATCGGCTCCGGCATCGGAAGCCTGGAGGTGATTGAGCGGGAATACACCCGGCTGAATCAGAAAGGACCCAATCGTGTAGCTCCTCTCATGGTGCCTCTGATGATCTCCAACATGGCGGCAGGAAACGTGTCGATCGCATACGGCTTAAAAGGAAAAAGCCTGAATGTGGTGACTGCCTGCGCCACCGGAACCCACTCTATCGGTGAGGCATACCGGAGCATCCAGACCGGTGATGCGGACGTGATGCTGGCAGGCGGCACGGAGAGCTGCATCTGCCCCACCGGTGTGGCGGGCTTTGCAGCGCTGACGGCGCTCTCCGGCAGTGAGGATCCGGACCGCTGTTCCATCCCCTTTGATAAAGACCGGGACGGCTTTGTCATGGGCGAAGGTGCAGGCGTGGTCGTTCTGGAAGAGCTGGAGCATGCAAAGAACCGGGGCGCCAGGATCCTGGCGGAGGTTGTGGGCTACGGCGCTACCAGTGACGCATACCATATTACTTCCCCGGCGGAGGAAGGCATGGGTGCGGCGACAGCCATGAAATGGGCGGTGGAGGAATCCGGCGTTGCCATGGAAGATATCATGTATATCAATGCCCATGGGACCAGCACCCATCACAACGATCTGTTCGAGACCCGCGCTATCAAACTGGCGTTCGGAGAACATGCGAAAGAGATGAAAGTCAATTCCACCAAGTCCATGATCGGGCATCTGCTGGGCGCAGCAGGCGCCGTGGAGTTCATTACCTGCGTCAAGGAGATGGAAGAGGGCTTCGTCCATGTGACGAGAGGACTGGAAAACCCGGACGAGGAACTGGATCTGGATTACGTACAGGGCGAGGGCGTGAGCATGGAGCTGACTTACGCACTGTCCAATTCTCTGGGATTCGGCGGGCATAACGCCAGCATTCTCATCAAAAAATATGAAGCTTAGGACAGCGGAGGAAGCAGTATGACAATGGATATCAAGGAGATTATGGAAATCATCCCCCACAGGCAGCCGTTTCTGCTGATCGACCGGATCGAAGAGCTGGAGCCGGGAAAAAGGGCTGTGGGGAAAAAATGCGTCACGTATAATGAGCCGTTTTTTAACGGACATTTTCCGCAGGAGCCGGTCATGCCGGGCGTCCTGATCCTGGAAGCGCTGGCGCAGGTGGGCGCGGTGGCGATCTTAAGCCAGCCGGAAAATAAAGGAAAGACCGCATATTTCGGAGGAATTGATAAGGCGAAATTCAAAAAGAAGGTCGTGCCGGGGGATGTGCTGGTTCTGGAGCTTGAGATCGTCAAACAGAAGGGACCCATCGGCGTGGGGAAGGCGACCGCGACGGTGGACGGTAAGGTGGCTGCAGTGGCGGAGATGACCTTTGCAGTGGGATAGTTTATAAAAAAATTGTCTTTTTTTGTATTTCCAAGCTTTGTGGGATGTGATATACTCTTTTTGTAACCGGTGACAGAGCAGCAGGAAGATTGCAAAGGAGTGTGAGC
Source organism: Lachnospiraceae bacterium (assembly GCA_910574805.1). GTDB lineage: Bacteria > Bacillota > Clostridia > Lachnospirales > Lachnospiraceae > Hominiventricola. Next base: position 47,178 of record CAJTCV010000017.1, read on the forward strand.
ACAATGACCCTGACAAAAGAAGATTTGTCAGCTATCTCCCAACTGCTGGACGTAAAGCTGAAAGCAGAGTTACGGCCGATAAAAGACGATATCCGGGATATCAGTCAGCATCTGGAGAAAGTGGATGAGCGTCTGGATGTACTGGAACAGGATCTCAGGAATGTGAAGCTGCATCTTGAGAATGTCACGGACAGAGATATCCGGTTGTTGTCAGAAAACTATGTACCGGCAGTAAAGCGGTATGAGCAGGCGGCTGTGCAGATGGAAGCGATGCAGGATGATATTGATCTTCTCAAAAAAGCAGTCGCAGAGCACAGCAGGAAACTACAGAAGATTTCATAAGACGTGAAGTTATATACAAAAGACAAGGGAGTGCAAAGTCTGTTGAGCAGTCAGGGACTTTGCACTTTTTCTGTTTTCATGCAACATTTTTTTCTTTCCGCAGCTCTGTATTTATGTAAGAGATGCATTTCGGACAGGGAACTTTGGGGTGAGGTGGGAGAATGGAGCACTTTATGGAACTGTATCAGACGGTATATGCTGATCTGTATCGTCTGGCTTATTATTATATGGGAAATGCACAGGATGCCGAGGATGCCGTGCAGGATGCGGCACTGGCTGCCTGCGAGCATTTTGACAGGCTGAAAAAGGAAGCCTCCTTTCGTCCATGGATCTTCCGCATCCTGGTCAACCGCTGCCGGACAGTTCTGAAAAAAAGAAAACGGCAGGAGATTCCCATGGAGGAACCGCAGGAGCCGAAAGGACAGAGGGAGACCGGTCTGGAATCCCAGGCGGAGGTATTGGAGCTTTTAAAGATACTGAGTGATGAGGAAAGGCTGATTGTGACCATGAGTGTGTTCGGAGGCTATAAAGGTGAGGAGATCGCCCGGATGCTGCACAGAAAGCACAGTACCGTCCGTTCCAGATACCGGAGGGCGCTGAAGAAGCTGGAGCAGGAGCTTCTGGGGGAACAAAGCACGGGAACCGGCGGGAAAAAGAGGAAGAGAAAGGAGGTGCGCAGATGAAAGATGGAGAGAACAGGAAGATGATAGAGATGCTTCAGAAAAAGGGAAAAGAGCTTCCGATTCCGGAGGGCCTGCAGCCGGAGCAGATGTATCTTTTCCTGCAGGAAAGGGAAGCGGCACATCAGGCCCGGAAGCACTGGATATATCCGCATCCGGGGCGTATGTCTCTGGCACTGGCGGTGTGTGTCTGCCTGATTGTTGGAATGGCGACCGGCCTTTGGCAGACAGGAATATTTTCACCGGGAGACTCCATTGGAAAGATGCGGGCAGATCTTCCGGAAACAGCAGAAAAGTCTGCTGGAGAAGCTGTTCTGGAAGAAGAGCAGGAGATACAGGAGCTTGGGGAAAGCTCCTATGAAGAGATCTATGCCTGCCTGTCAGGGATCTGGGAGGAGCAGAAACTCTGCGCAGAGGAAGAAGTGTATAATGATTCGGCCGTTGGCGATATGGAAGCGTCGATATCTGCAGGCGCTGTGCAGCAGGCGGAGACAAAAAGAGCTTTTGGGAAGACCAATACACAGGTGGAACAGGTGGATGAAGGAGATCAGATCAAAAATGACGGAAGGTATCTGTATCAGATTGCCGAAAAGAGACAGGAAGAAGATACCGGAGAGTACCCGTGGAGGACCGGGATTCAGATCCTGGACACGGAAGGGGGACTGAAAGAAACTGCGTTTGTGGACGACTTTGAGAGCCTGGAGGAATTTTATCTGTGGGAAGATCTGTTGATCACCATCGAGAATAAATATTATAACTGTGCGGATATTGCTCCAACGGTAAAAAAAGGTGCGGTTGTGGAGGATATGGCTGTCTGCGGCGTTTTCAGAGAACAGGGGTACCATGAGATCAGTATCTATGAGATCTCTGACAGGAGTCAGCCCAGGAAACTTAAGACCTTCACCCTGCAGGGAATGTATGAGAGCTCCCGGGTGTCTGAGGGGTACTTTTACGGAATCAGCCGTTTTTCAGCATCTATGGGAGAGGGGGTACAGGATTATGATGCGTATATCCCGTCTCTGGACGGCAGGCGGATGGAACCGGATCAGATCTATTGTCCGCCTGACACGGACAGTCAGGACTATCTGGTACTGGTATCCATTGACCTGTCCCGGCCTTCGTCCCTGTCAGACAGCCGGGCGATACTGGCCGGGTCCAGCACATATTATGTGAGCCCGCAGAACATCTATGTGGCATGGTATCAGCCGGTTTATGAGATAGAACCGCAGGGAGCCGGAAAAGTAAAGGATATGACCCGGCTGCTGAGATTCTCTTACCGGAAGGGGCGGTTTTATGCCCAGGCGGAGGGAGCGGTATCGGGAAGACTGGACAGCAGCTTTTCCATGGATGAATATAAGGGAATGCTGCGGCTGGTTTCCACAGTACAGGAATATGATGCAAAAGAGATAATTGATGACCGGACCGGAGAGCGTCTGGGATATGACTATGGAGCAGCCACGGAGACCAGCGGGCTGTACATCCTGGATCTTTCTCTGGATATCAAGGGGAAGATTGAAGGGCTGGCAGAGGGAGAGATGATCCGTTCCGCCCGCTTTCTGGGAGATACCGGATACTTTGTCACGTTCCGTCAGACAGATCCTTTATTTGCGGCGGACCTGTCCGATCCGGATCAGCCCCGGATTCTGGGAGAGCTGAAGGTGAGCGGATTCTCGGAATATCTGCATTTCTACGGAGAAAATGAGCTGCTGGGGCTTGGAATGGAGGCGGATGAAGCCACCGGCAGAGAACAGGGGATGAAGCTTTCCATGTTCGATCTCACAGATCCCGCAGATCTGAAGGAGGCGGCCAGGTATTCTCTGAAAGAATACGATTACAGCGAAGCCCTGTGGGACCATCGGGCGATGCTCATTGACCCGGAGGAAAATATCATCGGCTTTGAGGCAAGAGGTGACAAAGAGAAGTACCTGGTGTTTTCTTACAGAGACGGAGCTTTTGCCAGGGAGCTGGAGATTGATATTTGCATAAAGGATCAGGGAGGCAGCAGGGCACGCGGGACCTTTATCGGAGACAGGTTCTATCTGCTCTTTGGGAACGGGGCAGCCCGGGCCTACGACCGTAATACGAAGGAGCTTGTAGGCGAGATCTGAGGCGTGGTTCCAAAGTTCTTCCCAATGTGTTATAATAAAGCCGATAAATGTATTTCAGTATAGAAACAGTCTGTTGTAAAAAGCTGCACAAAGACAGGGGGGATGCTTTTCACACCTGCGCCGGGTGCGGAAAAGCAGACTCGGAAAAGAAAGGCAGACGAAGAGGAGGGACTGAATGGACGGACAGATGATGATTGAGGGGCTGCCGACGGGGATTCGTTTCCCGGACGGCGGCGAAGAAGAGAAAAAATATGGGATCGATCCCAGACTGCTTTCGTGGATCAAGAACAATGTGGAGGGCTGTCCCCAGACGCTGGAGGAATTTGCCGGGATCACCCGGCTGGACCGCTGGAAGGTGAACCGCTCCAGAAGTACGAAGGGTTACGAGACCCCTTCCTGGCTTACTGTGAAGCGGGGGGATTTCTCCATGATCGGGGAGATGAGAGAGCTGCAGTATCTCCGGCTGCAGGAGGTGGAGATCGATGATTTTTCTTTTCTTACCAGATGCAGGAAGCTGGAGGTTCTGGACCTGCAGCATACGAATTTTACCGATCTGAGCCTGCTCTCTGATCTGCCGGAGCTGAAAAAGGTATATCTGCCGCCCCGCAGTCAGATGATCCATACGGAGGTTCTGGACGGGCTTCTGAAAAGGGGAGAGGCGCCGAAGGTGGAAGTACCGGAGCCTTTCTTCAAGGATGAGGATTTCCAGAATATGCAGATTGTGGACGGGGGGACCGTAAAATTATCTTATAAGGGAGAGCAGAGCGTCCGGAATGTGCAGGTAGACTTTGCAGGAAGACAGCCCTCTGCATGGCGGGAATTCTGCTGTGAAGATGAGGACTGCTGGCTCGGCCTGGAAGAGGAACGAAAGAACAGGATGACGGAGCAGCTCGCAGATGCTGTTCTGCACGACAGAGTCCACAGTTTCTTCCTGTCCCAGGAGCCGTGGGGCGAGGGGCATTTTCTGTGTGCGGAGTTTGCCGGCGGATGGGCGGCGCTGTTCTACGATACGGGGGACGGAGAAGTATGCTATTCTATCCACAATGCAGATTATGATACCGTGGAGATTCTGGCTCCGGTGGAAGTAGGCGGACAGTCTCCGGTTCCGAAGATGATGGCGACGGAGGATATGGAACTGGTAGTCCGGATTATGAAGCACTTTCTGAAGACCGGACAGCTCTGCCCGGGGACTATGTGGGTGAAGGAAGGAGAAGACGAGACCGAAGATGCAGCTCTGGCAGTTCATGAGGACGCAGCTTTACAGATGAATGCAGCGGACAGCTTCATTGCTTACTGCGGTATCGAGATCATACCGGAGGGAGAGGGATGTTATACAAGGGTCAAAGTGGAGCCGAGGCATCATAATCCGTATGGAATCGTCCATGGAGGCCTGCTGTATACGATGGCGGATACGGCAGCAGGATATACGGCCAGAAGGCTGACGAAATCTCCGGTTACGCTGAACAGCGATTTTCACTGCATCAGCAACGTGCCCTCCGGTCTCCTGACAGCCCGGACAGAGGTGGTCAAGGCGGGGAAGCATATCCTGCTCCTGCGGGTCCGGGTGCTGGCGGATGAAGAACAGCTTCTTGCAGAAGGAACCTTTACTTATTACAGTGACGGAAAGGACCATGACAGATAAGGTCAGACGATAATCAGATTGTCAAATCCCTGAAAGCTCTCATCCGGCATCCGGTCGGTGAGCACCCGTGCAGAAGTAAATTCCCCGAAGCAGACCGGCGTAGTCTGATGAAATTTGCTGTGGTCGCACAGGACATAGGCTTTTTGGGTGTGGCGCATGGCGCATTCCTTGATCATGGCTTCGTTGATATCCGGTGTCGTAAAGCCCGCCTGCAGGCTGACGCCGTTGGTACCGAAGAAGCCTTTGGTAAAATGATATTTCTGAAGAGTCACGAAGGCTTCGTTTCCTACGATGGCCTCTGTGGAACTCTTCAGCTCTCCGCCGATCAGGATGACCCGGAAGCCGCTCTCAGCCAGCAGCAGGGCATGGGAGACAGCGTTGGTCACGAAGGAGGCAGAACGTTCTGTGAGACAGGGGATCATGGCGCCGGTGGTCGTACCTGCGTCCAGATAGATAAAATCCTCCGGTTCCACGAGAGAGGCGGCATATCTGCCGATCCGGAGCTTTTCCTCCCTGTGCAGTTCCATGCGCAGGGAGACTTTTTCTTCCCGGGTAGTGAGTCTGCTGTCATTTTTTAATGCACCCCCGAATACTTTCACCAGCGTTCCCTTTTTGTCCAGGACATTCAGATCCCGCCGGATGGTGGATTCTGAGGCCTGAAAATATTCGGTCAGCTCCTGGACCGTTACGCTTCCCTTTGTTTCTACCAATTCCAGGATCTTTTCCTGTCTTTTTTCCGTAAGCATAGATTCCACCGGGGGTTCGCGGCAATTTTCAAATACGCCGCAGCCCTCGTTCCTTTCCTGCAGATATTTCTAAATTTATTTTACATGAAAAAGGAGAGCAAGGCAAATGATTAAAAAATCTTTTTGTAACCTTTTTCGCATCAGGCAGTCTTATATACAGGACGTCCAAATCAAAAGAGAGGAAAGGATGTATGGAGCAGTTCGAAAAGATCTATGAGAAATACTATCGAAAAATATATCGGTTCCTTCTGAATATGTCCGGGGTTCCGTCGCTTGCGGAAGAACTGACCCAGGAGACCCTTTATAAAGCCTTTCTGCACATTGATCAGTATGAAGGGAGAGGTTCCGTCTACGGCTGGCTGTGCAAAATTGCCAGAAACAATTATCTGACGGAGCGGAAAAAGCAGAGGCTGTTTGTGGATCCGGAGAACATGCAGGAGCAGGGAAGCGGCGAAGATCTGGAAGGAGAGGCGGTGGACCGGCAGCTTCGCGGACTTATGAGGCGTGAGATCCGGCATCTGCCGGAGCCGTATACCAGTGTCTGCGCACTTCGGATCTACGGGGAACTGACATATGCGGAGATCGCGGCTGCATATGGAAAATCCGAGAGCTGGGCGAAGGTAACATTTTTCAGAGGAAAGACAATGCTGACGGAAAGGATGGAAAAGTATAGATGATGGAACATATCAATATGTGCGAAGTGGTGCAGGATCTGCTTCCCCTTTATGAGGATGGCTGCTGCAGCAGACAGTCAAGGGAACTGGTGGAAGCGCATCTGGAGACATGTGAGGCATGCCGCAGGCTGAGAACGGCCTATGGGGAACAGATGCCGGACACCGGGGCGACGGAGGAAGAGGATGTGCAGGGGATCCGAAAGGGGCTCCGGATCTTCGTCCGCTGGCGGACTGTCACATGGGGCATTCTCGCATTGCTGCTGACAGTTGTATTCCTTGTAATCCCTGTCCGGAATCATGTCCGGGGGGTGGGGCTTACTTATGGAAATCTGGGCGCAGTGTATACCGCATGCAGGTTTGAAAAGGCGCTGGCTTCCGGAGATTATGAAAAGGCATATGAGTATCTGGATATGAAATTCCGCTATGAGGATCTGATGGCGACCGTACCACTGGAAGATCCGGCAGACCCTGACAGCAGGAAAAATACAGAAGCAATAGCAGCAGGGATTCGTGAGGCAGGGGAAAAAGGGTTTTCATGGTACGACGAAGTGTGCCGGGATACATTTCTACAGAATATGCGTACGCTGGAACAGAAGAATGAGAGGATCTGTTCCTGCTCAGATCTCTGGGTGGAAAGACAGGCTTCTGGATGGAGAATCTGTCTGGATGTCAGGACCGATGCAGGGACGGATCTGGTTCTGTGGATGGATATTTTCGAAAACCGGATCCGGGATTTTTCTGCCTCCGTAAACAGTCCGGAAATCCGCGGAATCATGGATTCCAAAGAAGAGGGGGAAGGGAAGATGTATGAGGTCCTGTACCGGACGCCGTCGGTCAACGAGACGGTACTGGAGCTCCTGTATGGAGATACAGATTATGAATGGCGCATGCTGTTTTCCTATTAGAGAACCGATTTTGTCTGTCTCTTTCGGATTTTTCAAATCCGTCAGAGACAGACAAAACCGGTCAGTACAGAGCGTTTATGCAGAGATCTTCTTTTTGAAGGTTCCAAGGAGCACAGCGCCCACAACGGTTCCGATCACCAGCGCCAGCAGGTACATCAGAGCGTTTCCCACCACCGGGACAACGAAGATGCCGCCGTGGGGTGCCATGAGGGTGCAGCCAAATGCCATGGAGAGCGCGCCGGCCACTGCGGAGCCGACCATGCAGGAAGGAAGTACGTGCAGAGGATCGGATGCGGCGAAGGGGATCGCTCCTTCTGTGATGAAGGCAAGGCCCATGATAAAGTTCACGGGACCGGATTCCCGTTCTTCTTTCGTAAATTTATTCTTGAAGAGCAGTGTGGCAAGCGCGATGGCGCAGGGCGGAACCATACCGCCGATCATGACTGCCGCCATGATGTGATAGTTGCCGGCTGCGATGGAAGCAGTACCGAATACATAAGCTGCTTTGTTGAAGGGGCCGCCCATGTCGATGGCCATCATGCCCGCCACGACGATGCCAAGAAGGATCCGGCTGGAACCGCCCATGTTGGTCAGTGCGGTATTCAGAGCGGTGTTCAGAGCGCCGATGGGAGGCTCTACCAGGAACTGCATGATCAGGCCCATGAAGAGGATGCCGCACAGAGGATACAAGAGGACCGGTGCGATCTTCTCAATGGCCTGGGGCAGCCTGGAAAATACTTTGATCAGGAACAGGACCAGATAGCCTGCAATAAAACCTGCGGCCAGAGCGCCCAGAAAGCCGGATTTACCTGCAGAAGCCATCATGCCGCCTACAAAGCCAACGGCCAGTCCGGGACGGTCTGCGATGCCCATGGCAATGAAACCGGCCAGGATCGGAAGCATGAAGCCGAAGGCCACGTCGCCGATGCCTTTCAGAGTTGCTGCTGCCGGTGTGATGGTACCGAAGGCGGAACGCGCCTCGTCCGAGAGGGCGTTCACATCCACGCACAGACCGTCGATCAGGAAGGCCAGGGCAATGAGAATACCGCCGCCCACTACGAAGGGAAGCATATGGGAGACTCCGTTCATCAGCTGCATATAGAGCTTGTGCCCGATTCCGCCGGAGGCGCTGCCGCCGGAGGGTGCCGCGGAGGGAATCCCCGCCTGATACACGGGAACGTCGCCGCTCATGGCCCGGGCTACCAGCTGGTCCGCCTTGCTGATGCCATCGGATACCTGGCATTCGATAAGCTTCTTTCCGTGGAAACGGTCCATGGGGACTTTGGCATCCGCAGCCACGATGATGCAGTCTGCTTCCCGGATCTCCTGATCGGTCAGCACATTCTTCGCTCCGCCGGAGCCTCTGGTTTCTACTTTGATAAAGCATCCGGCTGCCCGCGCCGCCTTTTCCAGACCTTCGGCTGCCATATAGGTGTGGGCAATACCGGTGGGACAGGAGGTGACGGCCAGGATTTTAAAAGCTCCTTCTGCGGCGGCGGTATTCTGGGCCGCCAGCTGGTCATTGAGGTCCGGTTTTTCTTCGTCTGCCGTGTCTACGATCCGGAGAAATTCTTCCACGGTGGACGCATTTTTCAGGTTGGCGGCAAAGGTTTCGTCCATTAACAGCATGGAGAGCTTGCTCAGCACATCCAGATGTACATTGTCTTCGGTATTGGGTGCGGCGATCAGGAAGATCAGGTGGACCGGCTCTCCGTCCAGAGAATCAAAATCCACGCCGTTTTTGACCACCATGGCGGCCAGGCCGGGGCGGTCCACAAAGGGGCCCTTGCCGTGGGGGATGGCGATGCCTTCGCCGATGCCGGTGGTGCTTTCCTCTTCCCGCCGGTAGACCTCCTGACGGTATGCCTCCCGGTCATTGATTTTGCCGCTCTGGATCATCAGGTCCACCATCTGATCCAGGGCTTCCTGCTTGGAGCGGGGGGCTCCGGTAAGTGAGATGCTTCTTTTGTCCAGTAAATCTGTGATACGCATAATTGATCCTCCTGATTAAAGCTCCGAATCCGCGTTCGGATGCAGTGAAAGGTGTTATATGTTCCGGTTATTTGTTTTCGAGGGACTTGTAGATGGTGTAAATCTCTTCTTTGGAGGCTAAAAGCTCGGAAAAGGCGCTGGCGCTTCCTGCGGAGATGCCCATATGGAAAGCGTGGCGGTAATCCTGCTTCTGCACCCAGCCGGCCACAAAGCCTGCGACCATGGAGTCTCCGGCGCCTACTGCATTGACGAGTTTCCCTCTGGGGGCGGGCTGCATATGAACCTCCCCGTTTTCCGCCACGAGGACAGCTCCTTCACCGGCCATGGAGACCAGTACATTCCGGGCACCCTTTTCCTGAAGCTTCCTGGCATAGGGCACCACATCCTCCCGGGCAGTAAGTGTCACATGGAAGATCTCACCCAGCTCGTGATTATTGGGCTTGATGAGGAATGGATGGTATTCCAGTACGTTCAGAAGAAGGCTCTTCGTGGCGTCCACCACATACAGGATACCGCGTCCGTTCAGAGATGCCAGGATATCCCGGTAGATGGAGTCCGGCATGCTTTCGGGAATGCTTCCGGCCAGCACCAGAATATCTCCTGCCTGCAGCTGTTCCAGTTTTTCCATCAGCTTCCGGATTGTGTCTGTACTGATTGACGGCCCCTGACCGTTTATTTCAGTTCCGTCAAAATCCTTCATTTTGATGTTGATGCGGGAGCAGCCCTGATCCAGATGAATGAAATCGCAGTGGAATCCGGTGCCCCTCATCTTGCGGAGCAGTTCCTCCCCGGTAAAGCCTGCTGTAAATCCAAGTGCGGTATTTTCAATGCCCAGATTCTGGAGTACGGTGGATACATTAATGCCCTTACCTCCCGGCAGTATCAGTTCCGCACAGGTGCGGTTGGTTTTCCCGAGCCGGAAATCTTTCATGGATACGATGTAGTCCAGCGATGGGTTGAAGGTCACAGTGTAGATCATGTGTCCTGTCTCCTTTCTTTTTCGTTCTCTTTGCCGTTCCTTAGGATGGTTTTATTATATCTCCATATTCGGTCAAAGTCAATCAAATTAATGCACAAAAATTACATTCAAAATTTGTTAAACATTCATAATCGATTATATTCAGTCAAAAACGGTCATAGAAATGATGAACAGGAAAAATGAGAAGAGTATAAGGATTATTTTTAGATTAATAAAATAAAAATGCAGGATTATATGAGGAAATAAAGGATAGATGTAAAAGAAAACAGGGAATATATTTGCAGACAGATACAGACCGCATCTGCGGGGGAGACAGGATTCTGGACTGTTTTTGGATTTTAGGTTGATTTTATCAGGAGAAAGCTGAAAATCTTTCCGGTTCCAGGCATACAGAGGAAGAGACAGAGGTCGTCCATTTGAAAAGAACAGTTCTGCAGGCTATAATATGGGCAATCATAAAGGAAGGGAGAAAAGGCGTATGCGGCGCAGAAAGACCATTGCGGCAGAATATTTACTGACATTATTCGGGACGGGGATCATAGCATTTGCCACAGCGTCTTTTTTTGATACGGCAGGGCTGGTGACGGGAGGTTTTTCCGGTCTGGCCATCGTGATCCGGGAGCTGACGCTTGATCTGTTTCCCGGAGGCGTTCCGCTGGCAGTGACCAATCTGCTGCTCAACATACCAGTGCTTCTGATTGCAGCGGTGCAAAGAGGCAGGCGTTATCTGTTCCGGACACTGTGCGGTACCGTGCTGTTGTCTTTCTGGCTGACTGTACTGCCGGTGGTGCCGCTGGCAGAAGGGGATCTGCTCCTTTCTTCCATATATGGAGGCGTATTGACAGGCGTTGGGATCGGTATGGTATTTCTGGGACAGGCCACCACCGGCGGGACTGATCTGGTGGCTTCCATCCTGCAGTATTTTTTCAGACAGTACAGTGTGGCAAAGTTGATGCAGGTGGTGGACGGACTGATCGTACTGGTGGGGATCTATGTATTCGGGGTACGGATGGCACTGTATGCCATCATATCGGTCTACCTGATTACAAAGGTGTCTGACGGAATGATTGAAGGAATGAAATTTTCCAAGGCTGCTTTTATCATTACGAAAAAACCGGATGAGCTGGCGGATGTACTGATGGATGAGCTGTACCGGGGCGTGACCGGCCTGTGGTCCATGGGCATGTATTCCAAAGTCCGGCGGGACATGCTGTTCTGTGTGGTATACCCCCGTCAGATTGTCAGACTGAAGGCGCTGACGCTTAAGATGGATCCGGAAGCATTCGTGGTCGTGACCGATGTGCGGGAAGTGCTGGGGGAGGGCTTTATCGAGGCGGCCTCCGGGGAGCCTTCTTTCAGGGCGTGATCCTGCCGGCAGCCACCTGTCTGCGGTACTCCATGGGGGAAAGTCCGGTTTTTTTCCGAAATACCCGGGAGAAATAGTTGGGATCCCGGAAGCCCACGGCTGTGGCGATCTCTGCAACAGATTTGCTGGTGTTGAGGATCAGATAAATGGAACGGGAGATCCGGACATGATGGATATATTGTGAGAGGGTCATGCCGGTCGTTTTATGGTACATGGCACTGAGATAGGAAGGATTCATATACGCCTGAGAAGCGATGCCCTCCAGGGTAAGGGGATCGGCCAGATGCTCCTGAATATACTGCTCCACGCGGTTGACAGAGTCCTGGTGACTGGTATAGAAGATGTCTTCCTGCAGAAGCTTTTCCACACAGAATTCCAGGAGCATCCGGGCGCCTTTGATTCCGCCGGCATCGATAAGCGGCTGGGACATGTAGGCTCTCCGGATCCTGTCTGGACTTAAGCCGGTCAGATCTGCCCAGAGTGCGAGACCGGCTTCATTGATCTGCTTCCCCCGCCTGCGGAACTGGCCAAGGGACAGATTGCCTACGTAGATGTCTTTATACCAGACGGGACAGATGATTTCGACCAGACCGGCATGGCAGAGATAGGAAAAGCTGTGCCGCCCTTTTTTGCAGCGGGCGTTGGCCGCCTCGTTGCATTCGGTGCACAGGCGGCAGGTCCCGGGATAACGTGCCAGGAGCTGGCAGAAGGAGACCGGTTCTCTGGCATCTCCCAGATAGCTCAACGTCCGGTCTTCAAAGAACCGGAATCTGCTTTTGCAGAATCCGGACAGGGGGGTAAGGATTTGAAAGAGCTTTTTCTCATCGACGATGATCTTGTAGTTCATGGCAGACCTCCGACAAAGAATATATTTGGCTATATTATATTAAAAAAAATCCGGAAAAACAACGAAAAATCTGGAAAAACAGAAAAATTTCTGTGATTTTTGATTCCATAAAACAGGAATATATTTGGAAGATGTATATGACATTTTTTGTGACAGCCCGGGGTGCTGTACTATTTTTGGATTTTCGGGAAAATTATTTTCTGAATAACTCAATATAATACGAATCTTTTTGATTTGACCGGCAGGCCCGGATCACAGTTTGTCAAAAAAAATCACATAATATATAATATTTCCTGAAAATACTGACTCTGATCTTGGGAATACGGAAAGGAAAGCGAATATGAGAAATGGACAGTCTTTGAATCTGAACTGGAAGTTTAAAGATGAATTTAAACCAGAGTACATTACGCAAAAGGATTACGGGAGTTTTGCAGATATCCATGTGCCCCACACGGTGCGGGAGATCCCATATGACTGTTTTGATGAGACCATGTGCGGATGCCTGTCCACTTATGTGCGCTTTTTTGAGCTGCCTGCACTGGGAGAGCAGCGGGTGCTGATTGAATTTGAGGGCGTCTCCACGTACTACGATCTGTATGTAAATGAACAGAAAGCAGGAAGCCATAAGGGAGCCTATTCCATCGCGCTTTTTGATATTACATCCTTTGTCCATGAGGGAGAAAACAAGCTGATGCTTATGGTGGATTCCAACGTAAGAACGGATATCCCGCCGGAAGGGGCGACTGTGGATTATCTCCTGTATGGGGGGATCTATCGGGATGTGACGCTCTATATCCTGGAACCTGCCTATGTGATTCAGAATCTGTTCCGCTATACGCTGGAAGGGAATCAGGCATGGGCTGCTCCGGAGCTTATGGTCCGGAATCACGGTGGGGCGTTTGAAGGAGAAGTGCTGGTGGAGCTGTCCCGGGACAGGGAGCAGGTTCACAGCTACCGCCGCCCGGTAAAGGTGGGAGAAGGCATGTGTCGGATCCATCTGGAGAAAGAAGCTCTGCACGGAGTAGAGCGTTGGGATCTGGATACACCGGTACTGTATGACGTGAGGGTAACGCTGTCACGGGAAGGAAAGGTACTGGACGAACACCATACCCGCGTGGGATTTCGGACCACGGAGGTGGATGCCCGGGGTTTTTACCTCAATGGCCGTAAGGTGAAGCTGATCGGCCTGAACCGTCATCAGAGCTATCCATATGTGGGATATGCCATGGGCAGGAGACCTCAGCAGAAGGATGCGGATATCCTGAAGACAGAGCTGGGACTTAACACGGTGCGCTGTTCGCACTATATGCAGAGCAAATATTTCCTGGACCGCTGCGATGAGCTGGGGCTTATGGTCTTTGAAGAGATCCCGGGATGGGGATATCTGGGCGGAGAGGATTACAAAGAAGTTTCCCGCAGCGATCTGCGCAACATGGTGCTGGGACATTTTAACCATCCGTCCATCATCATATGGGGAACCAGGCTGAATGAAAGCGACGATGATGACGCATTTTATGAGGAGACGAACCGGCTCTGCAAGGAGATGGATCCCACCCGCCCCACATCCGGCGTACGCTGGCATAAAAACAGTCCGCTGCTGGAAGACATTTACAGTTATAATGATTATACGCCTCCCTGCCCGAGAGAGCCGGGCAGAGGAGAATTTATGATTCAGGAGCAGCAGGCAGTGACCGGACTTCCGTATAAGGCTCCGTATCTGATCAGCGAGCATACGGCGCCCCTGAACTGTACAAAGCCGGGAGATTCTGCCATGCGCCATGAGCGCTTCGCTCTGTATCATGCGAGGGTGGTGGACAAGGTGCTTACCAGTGATGATTATCTGGGAGCCCTTGGCTGGTGCATGTTTGATTATAATACGCATCATGATCACTCCCGTCAGGAGAAGATCTGCTACCATGGAGTGCTGGATATGTTCCGGGTGCCCAAATGGGCGTCTTATTTCTACCGGAGCCAGAAGGATCCTTCTGAGGAAGTAGTGCTGCAGCCCTGTTCGGTAATCGGGCGGGGGGAACGGTCGGAAGAGGTGACGCCGTTCTATGTGCTGACCAACTGTGATTACATCGACGTGACGCTTTCCGGAGACGAGACCCGCAGGTTCTATCCCAGCAGCCGGTTCCCGGGGCTGAAGCATGCGCCCATAGAGGTGAGCGAAAGCGACGTGTTCTGGCAGGTGTTCTGGGAAGGTTCCACCATCGTCGGCTATGTGGATCAGAAAGAGGCGGCCCGTATCACCTGTACGAAAAATCCGTATCTGAAGGAACTGGATCTGAGGGCGGATGACGCGGAGCTGTACTGCGACCGCGTGGACGAGACCAGGCTTGTCTGTACCTTCCGGGATACAGACGGACTGCGGATGCTGCATCACTTCGGTATCGGAAAGATCACCGTGGAGGGAGATATTGAACTGATCGGTCCGGATACGGTTCCTGTGCTGGGCGGGACCATCGCTTTCTGGATCAGGACAAAGGCGCTGGGGCGGAAAGGAGAGGCAAAGGTTACGGTAAGTGCGTGCCGCCCCGGGCTTTCAGACAGGACCGTTACGATCCGTCTGATCTGAGCAGGCACCTGAGACGCAGAAGCGTCTGAGATAAATGGTGTGAAAAAAGACTGAAATGGAGGAAACGTGAATGAAAAAGAAATTGATCGCATGGCTGCTCTGCTTTATGATGGCAGGCTCACTGACTGCCTGCGGCGGGGCCAAAGAGCCGGAGCAGGATGCCGGTACGGAAAGTACGGGCGGGGAAGAAAGCTCATCGGATGCCATCGAGCTGGAGATGTGGTGCTGGCAGAGCTCGATCCATGAAGAGCTGGTGGCAGAGGTGGAGCAGGCAATTCCGGGCGTGCGTGTGAATGTCAACAAGTTCAACAGTGAAAATATGGAAGAAAAGGTGCTGACTGCGCTGGCTTCCGATTCCCCGCTGCCGGATATTCTGGTGATGGATGACTGGATCAGCAATGTCATGCCCAGTGCAGACAAGTTCAACAATCTTCTGGATGAGCCGTTCCAGGCAGAGCAGTATAAAGATCAGTATGTGGAATGGAAATGGAATAATGCCATGACCGGAGACGGAGAGAAGCTGATCGCCATTCCCATCGACGCAGGTCCTACGGCCATGTATTACCGGGCGGACCTTTTTGAGGCGGCAGGGCTTCCTTCAGAGCCGGAGGAAGTGGCAGAGCTGATGTCCGACTGGGACGGTGCGCTGGAGGCTGCAAAGCAGATGAAGGAGAAGACCGGTGTCTGCATGTTCGACTTTACGAAAAATCTGTTCCTGATGATGATCAGTCAGCAGGAAGAAGGCCTGATCAATAAAAACGATGAGTTTATCGGAGATCAGGATCATATCAAGGAGGCATTTTATAAAGCGGCAGAATTTTCGGATTATGTGTTCGGCATGCCGGATATGTACGGAACCGAGTGGGGTGCTGCCATGAACAACGGTGATGTGGCGGCATACTGCGGAGCGGTATGGACGCTGGAGATGCTGAAGAATACGGCGCCGGATACTGCAGGTCAGTGGCGTGTCACCCGTATGCCGGGAGGACCTGCCAACAACGGCGGCTCCTGTATGGGAATCCCGGTTACCAGTGAGCATCCGGAAGAGGCTTTTGAGGTAATTCTGTGGCTGCAGAATGCACAGAACCAGCTGATTGCGCTGGAGACAGAATCCCTGTTCCCCACGAATCTGGAAGCGGTGGATTCTCCGGAGGTCGTGAAAGAGGACGAATTCTTTGGCGGGCAGAAGATCAATGAGATCTTTGTGGATGCGGTGAAAAATGTTCCGACTCAGTACAGAGGACTGAATTATACGGCGTTCCGTCAATATTTTTATGATGAACTGATGCTGGTTCAGGATGCCGGGAAGAATGTGGATGAAGCCTGGGAGGATGCTCTGAAAGGCTGTGAGGCTCTGAAGGCTACCTTATAATCTGTTGATGCTGTGATAAATCATTCCCTGTTCCAGAAGGCGTCCATGGCCCGGAACAGGGAATCTTTGTTTAAAGGAGGGATCCCTGTTTGAAAAGAAAGGAAAAAAAGAAGAAAAAACCCAAAGAGCTGCTTGAGGCTGTCCGTGCAAACCGGATGGTTTATGTGCTGATCAGTCCATTTTTTATTCTGTATGCCATCTTCGGACTGTATCCCATGGTGTATTCGTTTCTGCTGTCTTTTTTTAAATGGTCAGGCAGCGGTGAGAAGGAGTTTGTCGGCTTTCTGAACTATCAGTATCTGTTTAAGGATGCGGTTTTTCTGAAGTCGGTTGTGAACACGCTGATCATCTGGTGCCTGTCTACGATCCCCATGGTGATCCTGGCGCTGATCTTCGCGTTTATCCTGAATCTGGGGACTTTAAAGTGTAAATCTGTATTCCGGGCCGTCTATTTCCTGCCAAATGTCACGTCTACGGTGGCAGTTGCCATTGTATTTGCGACCATGTTTGCGAGCAACTACGGACTGGTAAATTTTCTCCTGACCAGTCTTGGAATGGATCCGGTGAAATGGATGTCGGTCCCGTTCTGGGTACAGTTCGTCATCGCTCTGGTGGTCATGTGGAGATGGACCGGCTACAATGCCATCATTGCTCTGGCCGGCCTGCAGAAAATCCCGTCTGATCTGTATGAGGCAGCCCGCATTGACGGGGCCAGCAACTGGCAGATCTTCTGCAGGATTACGATTCCTCTTCTGAATCCCACGATTATATTTATCATTGTGACTTCCACCATTGGCGGCTGGCAGCTGATGGAAGAGAGCTATATGCTGGTGGGCAAGGCAGGCGGTATTGCCAAGTCCGGAATGACGGTGGTTCTGTACCTGTACAACAAGGCCTTTCTCGAACGCCAGTTTGGATACGGTTCTGCGGTATCCTGGGGGCTCTTTGTGATTATCTGTGCATTTTCCTTCCTGAACTGGAAGCTGGTGCAGCGGGACACAGAATAGGAGGCAGTCGAAATGAAACATACAGCATATACAGGAAAGAAAATCTGGAATTTTCTGCTCTACGCAGGACTTCTTCTGTGGGCGGTGGTGTCGCTGTTCCCGTTTTACTGGCTGTCGGTTATGTCTACGCGCACTTCCTCTGAATTTTTCCGTTTCCCGCCGGTGATGGTGCCGGGAAGTTCCTTTCTGAATAATATGGAAGCGTTGTTTACGATCATAGATTTTCCAAGAGCAGTAGTGAATTCTCTGATTGTTTCCGGCGCGAGGACGGGGCTTGCACTGTTTTTCTGTTCCATGACGGCCTTTTATTTCGCCAAATTTGAGTTTCCGGGAAGAAAATTTCTGTATTCTTTCCTGCTCATGACCATGATGATTCCCCAGCAGCTTCTGATGATTCCTCAGCTGATCATGATGGGAAAACTGGGCTGGATCTCCACGCTGAAGGCGTTGATCATTCCGAATATGATCCCGGCGTTCGGTGTCTTCTGGATGACTCAGTACTGCCAGGGGGCCATCCATGACGACCTGCTCAATGCCGGGCGGATCGATGGCTGCGGGACCTTCCGGCTGTTCTGGAATATCGGCTTTCCCATTACCATACCGGGGCTTTCCTTTCTGGCGATCCATACCTTTGTGACATCGTGGAACGATTTTCTGTGGCCTTTGATCGTTCTGAACGACCAGAAGGTGTATACGGTACAGGTGGCGCTTGGCCAGCTCCAGGGCATGTTTACCAAGACGGATTACGGTGCGGTCATGTGCGGGACGCTCCTTGCCACGCTGCCTATTGTCGTTATCTTTTTGATCTGCAATAAATTCTTCATCGCCGGGATCGCAGCCGGCGGTGTCAAAGATTAAGGAGACGGAAGATGACAGATCCAGGATTAAACAGGACTATAGACCGTCTGGCAGAGCCGGTGTTTTCCATGAGCCGGTGGCTCACAAAGCACCCGGAAACCGGAGGGGAAGAGAAGGAGTCCAGTGCGTATATTATCCGTTTTCTGGAAGAGCAGGGCTATGTAGTAGAGCGGGATTACTGTGGGCTTTCCTACTCCTTCCGGGCATACCGGCCGTCCTGCAGGCCCAGAATCGCGGTGCTTTGCGAATATGATGCACTGCCGGAGATCGGGCATGGCTGCGGCCACTCCTTAAGCTGCGGAGTCAGTGTATTATCTGCATTGGCTGTAAGAGAATGTTTTCCGGAGCTTCCCTGCGAGATCGACCTGATCGGAACGCCGGGAGAGGAAAATATCGGCGGGAAGGTGATTTTGTCCCAGAGGGGCGGATTTGACCGCTACCGCTTTGCGGTCATGGGGCATATGGACACGGCAAATATTCCTCAGTGGAGGGTACTGGCATGCAGTGATCTGTATATTACCATCAGAGGAAAGGCAGTGCATGCATCAGCGGCGCCCTGGGAGGGCCGCAGTGCGCTGAACGCGGCGCAGCTCTTCCTGCATGGAATCGATATGGACCGGATGCGTCACAGGCCCTTTATGCAGATCCACGGAATCATGGCCGAGGGCGGCAGGAATCCCGGTACGATTCCGGATCTGGCGGTGCTCAGCTGCTATCTCCGGGCCGCTTCCCTGACGGAGCTGGAGGAGCTGCAAAAAGATACCATCCGTATGTTAAAGGGTACCACCTATGCCACGCAGACGGACTATACGGTCGAGCAGCGCTGGGGAACGCTGGCGGAACTGCACTACGGTCGGACGGCAGTCCGTATGTTTCTTGATATTTTCCGGGATCTGGGTATGGAGGCGGCTGAGATGAAATATCCCAAATGCTCTACGGACGCCGGGAATGTGGATCTGGTGATTCCGGTGTTTCATCCGGGGATCAAAGCAGCTGATATATCTGTAAACCTGCATACGGCAGAATTTGAACAGTGCATGCATGGGGACAGAGCAGTACAGACTCTGAAAAACGGGGCAAAGGTCATCGGAAATTTCCTGTGGCAGACAGCCGGTCAGGAATCGGTGATGAAGCAGCTTACGGAAGAATGGAAGAGCTACCGGGGCCTGTGACTGGAAAATAATAAAAATACAGCCCGGGCTGCTGTGCCGGCGCGCTGTCTGATGCAGCGCTGCCTGGCCCGCAGCCCGGGCTGCATTTCCGCTTATATGACGGGAAGCTTCAGGAATTAACCCTCGATCAGGATCGTTTTGCTCTCATTGATCTTCGGCTGTACCTCCTTCTTGGGTACCGTCAGCTTCAGCACGCCGTTCTCAAAGGCGGCATGGACGTCTTCCTGGGTGATGTCCTCACCCACATAGAAGCTTCTCTGATAGTGGCCGGTATACCGCTCCTGACGGATGTATCTGCCCTGAGAGTCCTTCTCGTCATTGCTGTTCTCACGGGTAGCCTTGATGGTCAGATAGCCGTCTTTCAGTTCTGCATGCAGGTCTTCCTTCCTGAAGCCCGGCAGATCCAGATCGATCTGATAGGCATTGTCCAGATCCTGCACATCCGCCTTCATAGCCGGAATACTTCCGATGCGGTTAGGCCGGTAATACGAAGAATTTGCAAAATCCTCAAAAAAGTCATCCATAAAGCTTCTTCCAAAAATATCTGTTAATAACATGATTCATACCTCCTTGTGTATAGGGCGGATCTCCTTTGGAAATCCGGTGCTGTTTTATTTGTTATATATGTTATATAACAAAATATTAGCACTGTCAAGAGGTGAGTGCTGATTTTTTGTGAAAAAAGTGTGAACTTCTTTCCAGTCTCGTTCAAAATCCTGTGTTCCCTGGCGGGTCAGAGGGTGTTCCAGAGCTTTCAGATACAGTGCACAGGGGATTGCCGCATAGGGTACGCCTGCCGCGGCAGCCGCCTCCAGCTGATGGATGTTCTTGATGGAGGCGGCTACCACGAAGACCGGGTATCCGTGCCGGTCTATCATCGTCTGGATGTCCTGCACGAGCTTCAGGCCGTCCTGTCCGTACTCATCGCTTCTGCCGATGAAGGGAAACAGATAGTCGGCGCCGGCGCTGATGGCGGCAGCCGCCTGAGCAACGGTGAAAATAAGAGTCAATGCTGTACGGATGCCCCGTTTCCTGAGCCGTCGGCACATTTTCAGCGCATTACCGGAAAAATTCAGTTTGATGATGATATCCGGATTGATGTTATGGATTCTCTGCGCCTCCTCTTCCATTTCTTCCAGGGTGTCTCCCATAACCTCTCCGCTTAAAAAAGACAGATTCATGGTGCTGCAGGTGCGGAGGAACGGGAGGAATTCCTGACGGTTTTTCAGATACATGGACGGATTTGCGGTAACTCCATACGCTCCCAGCTCCAGGGCTTCCTGGATCTCTTCCAGACTGGCACTGTCAATGATGTACTTCATAGTCTTATTACTCCTTTTGTTTCGGCTTTTATTCCATATTTATACAAATCCAGTATAACAATGACATCAGGAAAGAACAAAAAAGAAAGCGTCCAATGATTGCCACATGGATATGGGAGAAAGTAACAACAATGGGCGGGAATGCCGGAATTGTTTTTTCTTTGCTTTCTTTCTATACTTATATTAAAGAGCAGGCGTGCTGTCAGGCGCACTGGACTGAAAAATGAAGGGAGAAATTATATGACAGATCAGGAACGAAACAAAGGGACACTTTCAGGAATGGTATGTCTGGATCTGGATGGGACACTTCTTAACCGCGCCGGGAGGATCAGCAGCAGAAATAAAGAAAGTCTGGCGGCATGCCTGGAGCAGGGAATCCAGGTGTACTTCGTCACGGGAAGACCGTACTGCTTTGCCAGGTCGCTGGCAGATATGGTGGATAAAAGAATTGGTGTCATTGCCTGTTCCGGCGCCTGCTGTGAATTTGATGGGCAACTGATTATAAACGAACTGTCCAAAGAGGCGGTGGAGCGGTTTGCAGACGGTCTGGAAACCTCAGGGGCACATGCATTTTTTAAAGGACTTACCCAGTTTTATACCCATGATGCCTATGACGAACGGTTTCTGTATGACCACCATAACAACTGGTTTTCCGAGGGACTGAAAGTACAGTCTTTTACAGAGCTTTCTTATGAGGAGCTGAAGGAACAGGCGGTGCATATCCACAAGATCCTTGTCTATGACATGAATCAGAATGGACTGAAGGATCTGGCGGCTCGTACGGCGCAGATTCCGGATGTGCAGGTGAGCTGGTACCGGAATATCAGTTTTGACGTGACAGCGGCAGGAGCGGACAAAGGGATTTCCGTGGATCGGGTACGCAAAGGGCTGGGATTGAAAAAGGAGCAGATCCTCGCGCTGGGGGATGGGTGGAACGATCTTCCCATGTTCCGGAGTGCAGGCTGGAGGATTGGCATGGGAAATGCGGCGGAAGAGGTGAAGCGCGTCTGTGATGAAGTTACCGGGACCAGTGAAGAGGATGGAGTGGCTCAGATCCTGGAGCATGCCGGCCGGTATTTCAGATAGGGAACACATAATAATGCCCCTCTTCTGCGACGGTCCGCGTAGTGCAAAGCCCGGGCAGATAAGGGGCAGTGTTTTATTCCAGGCCGAATTTCTCTGAAGCGGAGTCAATATTCTTCCTGCATTTCCGATAGGCTGCGGTGATCCCTTCCGGATCTTTGAACAGTGCGGAAGAGAGCACGATGACGTCCGGATTGCATTCGATGAGCGGCTCCATGTTGTCCGCCCGCAGGCCGCCGTCGATGGCCAGCTCGCAGCGGGGATTCTTCTCGTCGATCATTTTGCGGGCTCTGCGGATCAGATCGGGCACGCTCTTACGGAAGCCCCAGTTGTCTTTTCCGTCCGTCTCGTCCACTCCGTGGGTGACGATGTGGAGGCGGTCAATGTCGTAGATGGATTCTTCCACGAAGCACAGAGGCGTGTAGCAGCCCAGGGTAAGGCCGATCTTCAGGTGATGCTCCCGGCACCAGTTGATGATATAGGCAAGCTGGGCGCCGAGAAAATGCTCTGCCGGTACGATCAGCATGTCTGCTCCGGCTTCGTCGATCTGTTCAATGAACATCCGGTCCATGGAGACTGTATAGATATGACATTCGATGGGTTTGTCTGTAACCGGTCGGATGCCTGCAATGATCTGGTGCCCGCCCATGAGCTTCATGTTCTTAAGGTCGTGCATGTCAGCCGCGTCAGAATGGATATAGTCCACACCGGCGTCGCTGATTTCTTTGACAATTCCGGCGATATTTCCATAATTGACATGTGCCAGCCCTGCGGCAATTTTGATATGTTTCATGTGGTTTCTCCTTCTCCTTTTGATCTTTCGATCCTCTTGATATTTTTATTGTAATCAGGGTAAAGTGGAAAGACAAGAAGGCCATGCATCCGGTATCGGCTTATTATTGTGGTAATTCATCCACATTACCATAAGCGGCAGGGTTGTTTTTCTTCTTATAGTATTCCCGGACTACCTTTTTCAGACGCTGGATGTCATGGTCATACATCAGGACATTGACCTGGAGAATGGGAATGTCTGTGGACAGGTTCAGCTCCAGAGTGCTGATAATCAGTTCGGCCTGAGACAGGTCAGCGTTCTGTATGGTTAAAAAGCTTTCTTGGGCGATAACCGTTATCTCCGGGATCTGGGTGGAGAGCTTCTGGAGAAGCAGCTGGTTGGCGCCGCCTCCTCCGTGGCATACGAGGATCGTCTTCAGAGGCTTTTTGGCGCGGTCCAGGGCGGCTGCCAGGTGGATGGCGAGATAGCCGGCCTCGTCTTCACTCATGCGTCCAGGGTCACCTGGCTCCAGTGTACGAAGGCTTTTTCTGACGATGCTGAGGGTGTTGGAATAATGAGCGCGTATGGTGTCCATCATGGGATTTTCTATGGGGATCCCATGGCGGATCCGGGTGATTGCCGGTGTCAGATGTGCTGTGAGAGCTTCCCGGAGTTCTGGATCTTTTGTAAATGGAAGATTCAGAAGATGTTCCCATTCTGTCAGCAGCGCATCGGTGAGCTTCCTCGCTGCAGTCTTTTCACTGTCCGGAGCAAGATGCTTGTTCTGCAGGGCAAGGAGATGTGTCTGCAGGTAACGCAGCTCGTCTTCCGGAAATGTAATCTGGTATTCCTGCTCCAGTGCCTGCGTCAGGTTCCGTGCCTCCTGATACAGGGGTTCTGTCTTCAGTTCCTTTATAAAATCCACAGACAGGCGGATGGGGTGATCATCCAGGATCCGCATAAGACTGATGAATACCCGAAGAAGTACGGTGATCAGGGCATTAAAGGGCAGGCCGTCCACATAAGGTCCGCCGGAATGGATGACTTTAAGGATAAATTTCTGCATGTCGCGGTCTGTGTAGTCCAGAGCCTTGAAAATAAAAGTGCCGGTGCAGGGGGAAGAAGGATCCTGGACGATCTGGAGAAATTCTGCATATCCCTGATCTTCGACCATAAGGTCAAACATCAGATCCCGCAGATGGCGTTCTTTTCCCTCGAGGGAAATTCCGTTGTTGTTTTTTCGGATGAGCCGGATCCGGCATGCCTGGAAGCGCTCAGAGAGTGCGGTAATATCTTTGTGGATCGTGGCCCGGCTGACAAAGAGCTCTGAGGCCAGCTCATAGATCCTGCAGTTTTCCGTACAGGCGATCAGACGAAGACCGATGTAGATCTTCCGTGCGGAGGGAGAGTAACCGCCGGGGAGCTGAATCTTCTGGCTGACAGACTCCAGGAGGCTGAGCTTTCTCGACTCCTTTCCTTCAATCCGGATTCCGGTGCCGGTCTTTTTGTGCAGGGACAGATGGTACTCGTCCAGATAGCCCTCTGTAAGGGCCAGATCATTGCGGATGGTCTTGTTTGAGACATTTAAAAGTGCGGCGATTTCCCGGATCGTGATATAACCCTGCTGCTGCAGCAGGATCCGTATGATCTCCAGGATTCGTTTATTCTCCATGGGCGTTACTCCTTTCTCAATGGATGGGTGTATTTCCAACTGTTAGCATGGAAGAAAAAACAGCATTTGTCAAGACGGTGTAAATGGAAAACAGGAGAAGGTGTCGAGGAAATGCCGGATGGATGTGGAAGAGAAAAGAACATCCGGATGCACATGGACAGGTGGGATCGTAGTAAGATCATAGTAGTATGGGCAGTCATGAATACGGACATTTTCGGAAGAAGGGGAGGAAAAAATGGAGGAATTTAAGAAAAAGATACAGGAGTACGAACAGGAATATCTGGAGGATCTGAGGCGGCTGGTGGGGATCCGTTCGGTGCGGGATTCTGCGGCAGCAGGGCCGGGCGCGCCCTTTGGCCGGGGAATCCGACAGGCATTTGACTGCTTTCTGGAAATCGGGGAGCGCTTCGGGCTTCGGGCAGAGGATTTTGACGGCTATGCCTGCCATCTGGCATACGGGGAGCAGAAGGAATATGTGGGGGTGCTGGGGCATCTGGACGTGGTAGATATCCTGTCCCCCGGGCAGTGGAGAACGCCGCCCTTTGAGATGGTTCAGTCACCGGACGGGATGCTCTGGGGCAGAGGGGTGTGCGATGACAAAGGGCCGCTGCTGGCAGGGCTGTACGCGCTGCGGATTCTGAAGGAGATGAAGGTTCCTCTGAAAAGAAGCATCCGGGTGATCGCCGGCGGGGCAGAAGAGACCACGTGGGAATGCATGGAATACTATTTTGCCGGAAATCCCCAGCCGGTCATGGGATTTTCTCCGGACGGAAATTTCCCGGTGGTGAACGGCGAGAAAGGGATTCTGAAGCTGGCGCTTCTCTTTCCCCGGGGCGAAGAAAGAGACGGCGTCTGTCGTATCAAGGAGCTTCAGTGCCGGACCGTCCGGAATTACGTATGCGCACATGTGGAATCGAAATACGAAATAGACGGAGAGCAGAGAGAAATAACGCTTACAGGAAAAGAGGCGCTCTCCAGAAATCCTCAGAGGGGTGAGAATGCATTGTGGAAATTTGCGGCATACTTTTCACAGTATTCCATGATCCAGCCGGAGGCGGACGGGCTGGTCCGTTTTCTGAACGACTGCCTGACGGACGACTGCTTCGGCAGAAAGAGCGGGCTTTACGCAGAGGACGCACAGATGGGGTTTACGTCCGTCTGTCCCACGGGAGTCCGTATGACAAAGGAGGGGATTTACCTGTATGTGGATATCCGCTATCCCCGTTCCACGGGTCCGGAGCGTATCCGGAAATGGGCGCGGGGATGGTCCGGGGCCTACGGGTTCACATGGCAGGCGGAGGAGGAGAAGAGGCTTCTGTATGTGCCGGAGGACGGCGAGCTGGTAATGGGACTGAAGGATGCTTATGAGAAGGTGACCGGGGAGAGGGCCCGGGCGCTCACAAAGGGCGGCGCTTCCTATGCCCGGACGCTGGAGAACGGGGTGGCTTTCGGCGCGGCCTTTGAACATGAAGTGAACAATCCCCATATGCCAAACGAGTGCATGTCCTGTGGATCCCTGATGAAAGCCATGGAAATCTATGTTCATGCATTGTGGAATCTGACAGTGGAAAAACGTTAGATTTTGCCACAATAATGGGGAAAAGGTCATAGGGATTGGCAGGTAGAAAGGAGAATTTGCCCGTGATAAGATGAGGTTAATAAAAAAAGGGGGAACATTGCTATGAAAAATATTCAGGCAAAAATTCAGACATTTGCCGGTGCCATGATGGTTCCGGTGATCCTGCTGGTACTGGTTGGCTTCTTTGTGGGAATCGGAAGTGCGTTCACCAACTACATTCTTCCGGAAGGGACGCTGCTCTACAGACTGTTTTCCATGATTACCAATCTGGGCTTCATGTTTATGGGAAATCTTCAGCTCTGGTTTGCAGTCGCCATCGCATTTTCACTGGCGAAGAAGGAAAAGGGCTGGGCGGCATTTTCCGGGCTGATTCTGTACTGCTGTTTTGCCAGCGGGATCGGAAACTGGGCGTCCATGTGCGGATGGACGGCGGAGACCACATCCGTGGAGGCGCTGATTGCAAACGGATATACCGAACAGGCGGCGCTGAATTTCAACGCGCTCTGGACCAGCGCCATCGGTTTCTTTACTTATGATATGGGGATTTTCTCCGGCATCATCTGCGGGCTTCTGACAGCGGCGGTGCACAACCGGTTTGTGGACACGCAGCTTCCTGCCATGTTTGCATTTTTTGCAGGAACGAAATTTGTGATTATTATGGTGGCGCTTGTATCGGTTCCGGCAGCCATTGCAGCTTATTATATCTGGCCGTTTATTGCGGGAATCCTGCAGGGGATTACCCGTTTTATCGGGGAGAGCGGCCTGTTCGGAACGTTTGTGTTCGGTACACTGGACAAGGCGCTTCTGCCTTTTGGCATTCATCATCTGATTGCCTTTCCCATCGAATATTCCTCTGTGGGCGGAACCATGACCATTGACGGCGTCCTGTACGAAGGGGTCAGAAATATCATCAACGGGCAGGCGGCAAGCGCCTCGGCCACCGGGTATCTGGTGCGCAACTTCACGACCGGGCGTCTTCTGTTCCAGCTGGCCGGCCTTCCGGGTGCGGCGTTCGCCATGTACCGGTGCGCAAAGAAGGAGAACCGTAAGAAAGTGGCGGCGCTTCTGGTTCCTACGGTATTTACCCTTGCCATGGTAGGCGTCTCGGAGCCCATTGAGTATACATTCCTGTTCGTGGCGCCGGCGCTGTACTGGCTGGTGTATGCGCCTCTGTGCGGCCTCTGCTATGTGCTGGCCGAGATCTTCCAGATCTCCATCAACGGACATGCGCTGTTCTTTATGATACCGAACCTGTTCCAGCCTCAGAAGGTTCATGCCATGGCAGCGCTCTGGCTGCTTCCTCTGACCTTTGCCGTCTATTACTTTGCGTTTAAGTTCATGATTGAAAAGTTCAATCTGAAGACGCCGGGCCGGGAGGACAGCGAGATCCGGCTCATGAGCAAGAAGGAATACAACGAGATCCGCCAGGGATCAGGCAATGGAGAGGCGCCGGGAGAATCTCTGGAAGAGCGGATCGTCGAGGCGCTGGGCGGCGCGGAAAATATCCTGAATGTCACCTGCTGCGCCACCAGGCTTCGGGTAAGCCTGAAGGATGAAAGCCTGCTGGCACCGGATGAGGCCTGGAAGGAATACCTGGAAGCCCGCGGAGTCGTGCATGTGAAAGGCTCCGTGCAGATCATCTATGGTGTGCAGGTACAGGGGATCACCACGAAGGTGAAGGATCTTCTGAATATGGATTAAAAATCAAACAGAATCCCGCAGAACAGACGTGCTGTGATCGAACGCATGGACTGTATCTGCGGGATTTTTTGTTGTCCGAACCTGTTCTTTGCAGGAAGCCCGATCCAGACAATAAATATACTGGCATTTTGCATAAAATGGACCTTCTGAATTTGTGAAAAACGCCAAATCTCATAATAAGTGTTGACATTCCTTCGGCAATATGATATATAGTACATATAACATCCTACAAAGGATGAGGGATGAAGAAAAAGGAAGGAGAAATGCTTTTATGAAGCAGAGAATGGCAGGGGTGCTCCTGGCAGCGGCGTTGGCATCGGGGATGCTGGCGGGATGCGGTTCCGGTACGGAGCAGGCGTCCACGGGAGCCGATGACGCCTATCAGGAGATTGAACTGGTGATGGCGGTCAACGGAACAGATATTCAGATCGACACCAAGGTGGCGAAGAAATTCGCAGAGCTGGTGGCAGAAGAGTCCGGCGGCAGAGTTACTGTTGCGGTATTTCCAAACGATCAGCTTGCAGGGGGGAATTCTACCAAGGGAATCGAGATGATCGCAGTGGGAGGCGTGGACCTGGCTGCGTATGCTACTTCTGTCATGTCGGTGCTGGACGGCCAGATGTCCATCGCCACGATTCCGTGGAGCTTTGACAATTACACGGAGGCCAGAAGCGTCATCGATGAGACCGGGGGTGACTACTATGCGAAGGTTCTGGCAGAGAAAGGAATCACATATCTGGGATCTTTCCACAACGGATTCCGTCAGATCAGCAACAGCAGACAGGAAATACGGACACCTGAGGATGTGCAGGGGCTTAAGATCCGGGTGCCGGGAAGCGAGGTCTATATGGATTTTTTCCGGGCGCTGAAGGCAGATCCCATCTCCATGAGCTGGAGCGAGGTGTTCACCGCCATCCAGCAGGGTGCCATCGACGGACAGGAGAACGGCGTGAGCATCACCGACTCGGCCAAGATGTACGAAGTGCAGGACTATATGACGCTGTGGAACTACACCTATGAAAATGACTTATTTGTGGCAAATACCGAGATCTGGAACAGCCTGGAACCAAAAACCCAGGAACTTCTGAGAGAAAAGGCAAAAGAAGCCTGTGACTGGGGAAGGGATCAGGTGGAGCAGGAAGAGGCTGAGATCGTACAGAAATTCCGGGACGGGGGTATGATCGTGACGGAACTGACGCCAGAAGAACTGGAAGTATTTAAGGAAGCCGTACAGCCGGTCCGGGAAAAATTTATGACAAAATACGGAGAAGAGGCGTGCACGGCTTTCCAGATCGACTAGCAAAGCATGCAGAAAGGGGTAATACATGCGGATATTAGACAGAATAGAGGAGATCGTGGCGGCTGCCTGCCTGTCGGTTATGACCGTTCTGGCATTTGCCAATGTGGTAGCCAGATATGTGTTCAGCGCTTCCTTCTCCTTTTCGGAAGAGATTACAACGTACCTGTTCGTACTTTTGAGTCTGCTGGGCACCGCCATCGCAGCCAGAAGAAGAGCGCATCTGGGTCTGACCATCCTGACGGACGTGGTAAATCCCAGAGTTCGCAGGATCTTACATATCATTGGCTATGTGTTTGCCGTGGCATTTACCGGAGCGATTTTTTACTACGGCATCCGGATGGTCTTAAGTCAGAGGCAGCTTCATCAGGTGACTGCCAACATGCAGTGGCCGGAATGGATCTTCGGTTCCTTCGTACCCATCGGGGCGCTGTTCGCCACTGTCCGATTCGTACAGGTACTGATCGAGGAGATCCGGGGAACCGGTGAGAAAGGAGGAGAAAACTGATGGTTGCAGCCGTATTGTTTCTCGTATTTGCAGTCCTGCTTCTGATCGGTGCGCCGATCGCGGTCTGCCTGGGGGCGTCCAGCGTACTGGCCATGATCGTCCAGGGAGCGGGAAGGCCGCTGGATACCATTATGAGCAGTCTGCCAAGACTGGTGTCCTCCTCCACAAGTAAATTCGTGCTCCTGGCGATTCCGTTCTTTATTCTCGCCGGAAATATCATGGAGAAGGCAGGCATCTCCGGAAAGCTGATCCGGCTGGCGGAGGTTTGTGTGGGACATTTAAAGGGCGGCCTTGCCATCGTGTGCGTCATCGTCTCCTGTTTCTTCGCAGCCATTTCCGGCTCCGGTCCGGCGACGGTGGCGGCGCTGGGACTCATCATGATCCCGGCCATGATCAAGGCAGGATACAAGCCGGCTTTTGCGGCGGCGCTCATGGGCGCTTCGGGAGCCATCGGAGTGGTCATCCCGCCCTCCATCACCTTTGTGGTGTACGGGTCCATCGCGGACGCCTCCATCGGAACCCTGTTCCTGGCCGGAGTCCTTCCGGGACTTCTGATGGGCCTGGGGCTGATGGTTACGGCGCTTCTGGTGGGAAGCAAAAGTAAGCTGGAGACGTTGCCCAAAGCATCCGGAAAGGAACGCTGGGATGCATTCAAGGATGCTTTCTGGGGACTTCTGATGCCGGTCATCATCCTGGGAGGCATCTACGGAGGGATCTTTACCCCAACAGAGGCGGCGGCTGTGTCCGTCATCTACGGACTGTTTGTAGGGATCTTCATCTATAAGCAGATCCGGGTACAGGAGCTTTATACCCTGCTTCTGGATTCCGTGTCCACCACGGCGACCGTTATGTTCATCACGGCGGCGGCCAGCCTGTTTGCCTACGTACTGACCCGGGCGAGACTGGATGTGGCTATCAGCACGGCGCTGCAGCAGGTGACGGGAGGAAGCACGATCATTTTCTTTATCATTGTCAACATTATCCTTCTGATCGCAGGATGCTTTCTGGATTCCACGTCGGCGCTGTACATCTTCACTCCGCTGTTCGTACCGGTGGCAAATGCCCTGGGCATCGATCTGGTGCATCTGGGCGTGGTCATGATCGTGAATCTGGCCATCGGGCTTTTCACTCCGCCGGTGGGCGTCAACCTGTATGTGGCCTGCGGCGTGGCGGATGTGAACTTAAAGGAGATTTCCAGAGCGGTGGTACCGCTGCTGATCGCGTCCATTATTGTGTTACTGATTGTTACTTATGTGCCTGCGGTGTCGCTGGCCTTTGTATAAGAACTGAATAACAGCATCTGCCCGGGTGCAGCCCGGCCGGATTGTATACAGAAAGGCGGCCGGGCATCCGGATTACAGATGCACAATTTTAAATAAGAGGTGAAAATATAATGAAAGAGACAAGTGTAAAGGATTTACAGAAGCAATGTATCGAACTGAAGAAAAAAGTGATCAGTATGATCCACAAGGCCCAGTCCGGACATCCGGGCGGATCCCTGTCGGCGGCAGACTTTGTGACGGCTCTTTATTTCCGGGAGATGAACCTGGATCCGAAGAATCCCAAATGGGAAGACCGGGACCGTTTTGTCCTCTCCAAAGGTCATGTATGCCCGATCCAGTATGCGGCGCTGGCCACCAGAGGCTTCTTTGACGAGGCGGTGCTGGATACGCTCCGCCAGGAAGGTTCGATCCTTCAGGGACATCCGGATATGAAGAAATGCCCGGGCATCGATATTTCCACCGGCTCTCTGGGTCAGGGATTCGCCTGCGGCGTAGGCATGGGGATTGCGGCAAAAGCTGACAAGAAAGACTATCGGGTGTTCGTGGTTCTGGGCGACGGCGAGTGCCAGGAAGGTGAGATCTGGGAGGCGGCTCAGACGGCGAACAAGTATCAATTAGATAATCTGGTTGTATTTGTGGACAACAACAACCTGCAGCTGGACGGAACGACCGACGAGGTCATGCCCAACATCAACCTTGGGAAGAAATTCGAAGCGTTCGGATTTGAGACGTTCGACGTGGACGGACACAACATGGAAGAGATCCTGGCAGTGCTGGATAAGGCGAGAGTGTCCAGAAACGGAAAGCCCAAATGCATCTTTGCGCACACGGTCAAAGGAAACGGCGTATCCTTTATGGAAAATCAGTGCGGATGGCACGGAGTGGCGCCCAATGACGAGCAGTATGCGCAGGCCATGAAGGAGCTGGATGAGCAGCTTCTGGCGCTGGCGTAATGGAACAGCCTGGATGACATCCATGGCGGACAGATGATTTTATAATAACAAAAAAAGCAGAAAGATTGAATCATAACAGGAGAGTATAAGATGAGCGAAGTAAAAAAGGCAACCAGAGACGGATTTGGCGAGGAAATCGTAGAACTTGGAAAAAGAGACAATAAAATCTATGTGGTAGATGTGGATATCGGAAAATCCTGCAAGACTGGTCAGTTCCGGGCAGAGCTTCCGGAGCAGTACTTTAATGTGGGTATCGCGGAGCAGAATGCGGCAGGCGTGGCGGCAGGCATGGCGGCCTGCGGAAAGACTCCCTTTGTCGTTACCTATGCGGTGTTCGGCTCTCTCAGGATGTGTGAGATGATCCGTCAGGAAATCTGCTATCCGAATCTGAATGTAAAGATCGCCTGCTCCCACGGCGGCGTAACTCCGGCCAACGACGGCGCCAGCCATCAGTGCATCGAGGATCTGGGCGTTCTGCGTACCCTTCCGAATATGACGGTCATCATGCCGGCGGACTACTATTCCGCAAAGAAGCTGGTGGCAAAGGCGGCCGAGATGTACGGCCCCTGTTACCTGAGATTTACCAGAGACGCGATTCCGGTCATCTATGATGAGAATACCGAGTTCGAAATTGGAAAGGCAAATGTCCTCCGGGAAGGAAAAGACGTGGCGGTGATTGCCAACGGCGACACGGTCTGCATCGCCCTGAAAGCGGCAAAGATGCTGGAGGAGAAGGGAATTCAGGCGAGAGTGCTGGATATGCATACGATCAAACCGCTGGATAAGGATGCAGTGATGGCCTGTGTAAATGAGATCGGAAAGATCATCACGGTGGAGGATCACAACATCCTGAACGGCCTTGGCAGCGCGGTCAGCGACGTGGTGGCGGAGACCGGCAAGGCAGTGGTCAGAAGAGTCGGTATCCAGGATCAGTTCGGCCAGTCCGCACCCTATGAGAGACTGCTGGCCATGAACGGAATTACGGCAGAGCATATTGTGGAGCTGGCGGAGGAGCTGACCCGGTAGGTATACATCCCAAATACGTTCCGTATGTAACGGAATCAACCAGATAACATCCTATCATATACATAGGATATAGAACAAGATAAAATATGGAAGGGGAGGATTTCCAGAATTCAGAACCAGCCGGAAATCCTTCCGACCCCTGAAACATCGGGGAGGATCAAAGCAAACCATGAATGGAGGATAAGAACATGTTTGAATTTAATGATCAGGTAGTTATCGTAACAGGAAGCGGATCTCCCAAAGGAATCGGCAGGACCATCGCCCGCACGTTTGCAAAGCAGGGAGCAACAGTAATCATCGCGGATATGAACGAAGAGGGAATCAAGGATACGGTGGCGGTGATTGAGGGAGAGGGCGGAAAGGCCATGGGAGTTACAGTCAATGTGACTTCGCCGGAGTCCGTACAGCAGATGGTGGATACCATCATGGAGAAATACAGCCGCATCGACGTGCTGGTAAACAACGCGGGCATCTCTCAGAAAGTGACCGTGGAGGATATGAAGCTGGAGGATATGAGAAGAATCTTCGAGGTGAATATGTTCGGCCTGTTCCTCTGCACCCAGGCATGCATGAAGCCCATGCGCGCTGCAAAATACGGCAGGATTGTAAACCTGTCCTCCGTATCCGGCAAGAGAGGCGGCGGCGTCTTCGGCGGAGCGCACTATTCGGCTTCCAAGGCTGCAGTGCTGGCGTTTTCCAAAAACCTGTCCAGGGAAATCTCCGCAGAAGGCATCACCATCAACAGCGTATGCCCGGGCCTGATTAACACCGAGATCTGGAAATCCCTTCCGAAGGCGGACGCGGACAAAGTCATCGACGGCATCCCCATGGGACGTCCCGGCGAGACCCAGGAAGTTGCCAATGCGATCCTGTTCCTGGCTTCCAGAGAAGCTTCCTATATTACAGGCGAAGAGATCGACATCAACGGCGGATCTCATATGGACTAAGCCCTTCCTGAAAGTTGAATATATAGTCGCAAACAGCCCCGCAGATCTTCTGCGGGGCTGTTTGCGGTATGGGAAAGCGATTCTGTTGATACATTGGGATACAGGCGTGGAGAATTTATTCTCTTAATGAAAGGGGATTTTTTCACAGGATATTGCATGTCGAAAAAAGCAGATTGTAAAGAGAAAGGATATGCCATATAATAATAATTATGAGAAGTTCGGACTTCGGGAGGAAGCAGGATGGCATCAAATTTCGAATTCTTAAAAAGTGAATTTCAGGTACTGGCGAACTTTGGAGAGCTGGCGGAAAAATACTGTTTTTCAGACTCCAATTCCTGTCTTATGAAATTGGGAATGATCGGAGAAATGATCGTAAAGCTGATGTTTACTTATGACAGAATACCCATGCCTGCGGAGAATACGGCGGCGAAACGCATCAATGTATTATTAAGGGAAGGGTTTCTGACGTCTGATCTGGCGGATATTCTTCATGAACTGAGGAAAAAACGAAATCTGGCGGTCCATGAAAATTATGCTTCTGTAGAAGATGGAAAAGCATTGATTCAGATGGCATACAGCCTCTGCGAATGGTTTATGCAGACTTATGGAGATTATACATATGTACATCGGGACTTTGTCATGCCTGCTCTGTCTGCAGACGGGGGAGCTTCCGCAGACAGAGAAAAAGAAGAAGAAAAAGAAGCGGAACTGATACAGCAGGCGGAAACGACGGCGTCTGCATCACCGGAAATTCCCAAAGAAGAGCGCAGACAGAGAGCTGGTGCAGCAGCGAGCCAGCGTCAAAGGTCAGAGGCAGAAACCAGATATTTGATAGATGAGCAGCTTCGAAAGACAGGCTGGGAAGCAGATACGCAGACATTGCGTTATTCTGAAGGGACACGGCCGGAGAAAGGACATAACAGAGCGATTGCTGAATGGCCTGTGCGCTCCGGTTCTGGCTACAGCGGATACATAGATTATGCATTGTTTGCAGGAGAGCGAATGGTTGGAGTCATCGAGGCAAAGGCCGAGTATAAAGATATTCCATCCGTGATTGATTATCAGGGGAAATACTATGCAGAAAATATCCGAAAGGAAGACGCCGGATATCAGATGGGAGAGTGGAACGGATATAAAGTACCGTTTGTTTTTGCAACAAATGGACGCCCGTATCTGAAACAGTATGAGACAAAGTCCGGTATCTGGTTTTTAGATCTTCGTGCACTGTCTAATGTTCCTAAAGCCCTTCAGGGATGGATGAGTCCGGAAGGCATACTGGAACGGCTGGAAAAAGATATGGAAAAGGGCAATGAAAAGCTGCAGAACATGTCCTGTGATTTCCTGCGGGATAAAGACGGGCTGAATCTGCGGGAATATCAGATTCGGGCAATACAGGCAGCAGAAAAAGCGATCATAGAGGGAAAACGGGAAGTGCTCCTTGCCATGGCGACAGGAACCGGCAAGACCCGAACGGTTCTTGGGATGATTTACCGTTTTTTGAAAACAGAGAGGTTTCGGAGAATCCTGTTTCTGGTGGATCGTACAGCATTGGGAGAACAGGCGGAAGACGTATTCAAAGAAGTGAAACTGGAAGAACTGATGACTTTGGATGATATTTATAATATGAAAGGTCTGGAGGATAAAGTATCTGATAAGGAAACACGTATTCAGATTGCAACGGTGCAGGGAATGGTAAAACGGATTCTGTACAACGAAGAAAAGACCATACCATCGGTTACAGATTACGATCTGGTCATATGTGACGAGGCGCACCGCGGATACCTGCTGGACCGGGAAATGGGAGAGGAAGACCTGTTGTATCGCGATCAAAAAGATTATCAGAGCAGATATCGTACGGTAATCGAATATTTTGACGCGGTCAAAATTGCATTGACTGCGACCCCTGCGCTGCAGACTACACGAATTTTCGGTTTTCCTGTGTTTCAATATACCTATCGGGAAGCAGTGATTGAAGGTTATCTGGTTGACCACGACGCGCCGCACAAACTGACTACCAGGCTGGGTTCAGAAGGAATTCATTATCATCAGGGCGATCAGATTACTACAGTGGATCCGGTGACGGGGGAACTTGTAAACAGTGAACTTCTGGAAGATGAGCTGGATTTTGAGATTGAAAGCTTTAACCGCAGAATTGTAGATGAAAATTTTGACCGGACAGTTCTGGAGGAGATTGCCAGAGACATTGACCCGGAAAATCCGAAGGAGCAGGGAAAAACATTAATTTATGCGGTAAATGATGCTCATGCAGATTTGATTGTAAAATTACTGAGGGAAATCTATGAAAAGACCGGGGTAGATCACAGGGCGATCATGAAAATTACCGGAAAGGCAGGAGAAGGAAACAAAAAATTGATAAAGGAAGCGATTAAACGCTTCAAAAATGAAGATTTTCCCAGTGTCGTTGTAACGGTTGATCTTTTGACAACTGGAATTGACGTACCGGAAATTACAACACTTGTATTCATGAGGCGCGTGAAATCCCGTATTTTGTTTGAACAGATGCTGGGGCGGGCGACACGTCTCTGCCCTGAAATTCATAAGACTCATTTTGAAATTTATGATCCGGTAGGAGTCTATGAATCTCTGGAACCTGTGAACACGATGAAGCCGGTTGTCGTTCATCCGACAACTACTTTTACGCAGCTTCTGGAAGGACTGGAATTACTGGAAGGTGAGAAACAGATTCAAAATCAGGTGAATCAGATGATAGCGAAGCTTCAGAGAAGAAAACAGACGATGAGCAGTCGGACACTGGAACACTTTATAGATTTGTCCGGAGGGCTGGATCCTGTACAGTTGATCACAGAAATAAGGCAGCAAACCCCGCAGGAAGCCAAAAACCGACTTCTGAAGTATCATGATCTGTTTGGCATGCTGCAGGAAACCAGAGAAGACCGGAGAGCAATAGTCATATCAAAAGAGGAAGACAAACTCCTGTCACATACAAGAGGATATGGATCCAGTAATCGCCCGGAAGATTATCTGGATGCATTTTCTGATTATATTACAACAAATCTGAATGAGATTGCTGCATTGAATATTATCTGTACCAGACCGAAAGAGCTGACAAGGGAAGGGCTGAAGTCTCTGTGTCTGAAACTCGATCGGGAAGGTTTTACACAGAAGAAGCTGAATACGGCTGTTTCACAGGTGACAAATGAAGAGTATACAGCAGACATGATCAGCCTGATCCGCAGATATGCCATAGGATCCACGCTGATGAATCATGAAGCACGGATTCGAAGAGCAGTAGACAAGCTGAAGAAAGTGCACAATTTCTCAAAGCAGGAATTAAGCTGGCTTGTCAGAATGGAGAAATACCTGCTGGATGAATCTGTTCTGAATCTATCTGTTTTTGACGAGGATGGACGGTTCAGACAACAGGGCGGTTTCAAAAAGATAAATAAAATATTCCAGAATGATCTGGAAAGTATTGTTTTGGAGCTGAACGAATATTTGTATGACGATGGGGGCAGGAGCGCATGATTTATGAAAAACTGATTGAAAAGTCAAAAGAAGCCTTTGTGATGGCGATTGAAATATACAATAAGCCGACGATCAAATATCGGGTGGAGGGTTTTAGTTTTTTCATATGTAATGCATGGGAGTTAATGCTGAAAGCGCACATGATCTGCAAATTTGGCGAGAACAGTATTTATTATAAGGACAATCCGGGGAGAACGATTACTCTGGAAAACTGCATTCAGAAAATTTTTACCAATGAGAAAGGTCCTCTGCGTAGAAACCTCATTAAGATTATTGAACTTAGAAATACGAGCACACATTTTATAACAGAAGAATATGAGATGATCTATATTCCATTGTTTCAGGCATGTGTATTGAACTTTGTGGAAAAGATGCAGGAATTTCACGAAGTTGACATGACACAGGTAGTGCCTCAGAATTTTCTGACACTGGCAGTCAGTATGAAATCTTTGGATGAAAACGCAATCCGAGCCAAGTATCCGGAAGAGATTGCAGAGAAAATTCTGGAAACAAATCACAGGCTGGTTCCGATGATTCAGGAAAATAATCAGTCTTTTGCAATTAAGATTGAGCATTATCATTATATTACAAAGGACAGGAATAAAGCGACTTCTTTTGTACATCTGGACAGAGATGCGGAAGCGGGAGTGAAAATTATTAAAGAATTAAAAGACCCCAACAATACACATAAGTATACAATGAAAACGGCTCTGAAAGAAATTAACCGTCAGCTCCAGAAAGCCGGTCTGGACATCAAAATGAATGCCTATCATTTTGACCTGTTTAATAAAGTATTTGGTTTAAAAGAGAATGAAAAGTACTGCTATGTACATAAGATTTATGCGCAGCCATCCTACAGCTATTCCATGCAGGCGGTGGAACTGATCGTAGATGAGATAAAAAAGGATCCGGAGCATATGATCGAACGGCTGAAAATCAGCGCAAAAAAATAAGTTAACCCCAGGGGCAAAGGAATTCTTGGTATCTACCTACTCCCATTCGGGAACCCAGCCATGATCCTTCACGAGTTAACTTATTTCTATTATAGCATACAACAGAGAAATGTCAATTATGCAGAAAAATATTCTGGATATGGCACATAAGGAGAAAATATATGACAACACAGGAAATTGTATCAAAATTATGGAATCTATGTAATGTGCTGCGTGACGATGGTATTACCTATCATCAGTATGTGACGGAATTAACTTATATTCTGTTCCTGAAAATGGCTAACGAGACCGGTGTAGAAAATCAGATACCGGAACAGTATCGTTGGGACAGCCTTCTTGGAAAAAGCGGTATAGAGCTGAAAAAATTCTATAAAGAGTTGTTGGGCTTTCTGGGGGAAAGCTGTACAGGGCGGGTATGCGAGATCTATCAGGGAGCGTTCACAAACATTGAAGAGCCAAAGAATCTGGAAAAAATCATTACTTCGATTGATGGACTGGACTGGTTTTCAGCCCGTGAAGAAGGACTTGGGAATATGTATGAGGCGCTTCTGGAAAAGAATGCAGGTGAAAAGAAATCAGGTGCGGGACAGTATTTTACACCTCGGGTACTGATTGATGTCATGACGCGGCTGATGAAACCACAGCCGGGAGAAAGGTGCAACGATCCGGCATGCGGAACATTCGGGTTTATGATAGCAGCGCATCAGTATGTGTGTGATCATACAGATAATCTGTGGGATCTGGATGCTGATCTGGCAGAATTTGAGCGTAAAGAAGCGTTTACAGGATGTGAGCTGGTACATGATACCCACCGTCTGGCGTTGATGAATGCCATGCTGCATGGGATAGAAGGGGAGATCATGCTGGGGGACACATTGTCAAATGCAGGAAAGGCACTGAAAAATTACGATCTGGTGTTGACAAATCCTCCCTTTGGAACCAAAAAAGGTGGAGAACGTACCACGCGTGATGATTTTACATTTCCAACAAGTAACAAACAGCTTAATTTTCTCCAACATATTTATCGGAGTCTGAGAACCGACGGAAAAGCCCGTGCCGCTGTAGTACTTCCGGATAATGTATTGTTTGCAGACGGTGATGGAGAGAAGATCCGCCGGGACCTGATGGAAAAATGTAACCTTCATACGATTCTTCGACTGCCTACAGGAATTTTTTATGCGCAGGGAGTAAAAACAAATGTGCTGTTTTTTACGAGAGGGAAAACAGATGAAGGGAATACAAAAGATGTCTGGTTTTATGATCTTCGATCAGATATGCCGTCATTTGGAAAGACAAACCCTCTGACAAAGGAACACTTTAAAGAGTTTGAAGAATGCTATTGCGCCGGGCATATGGCGGATCGAAAGGAACTGTATTCGGAAGAAAATCCTAACGGCCGTTGGAGAAAATACAGTTATGATGAAATTATGGCCAGGGATAAAACCAGTCTGGATATTACGTGGATGAAAATGCAGAATGCAGGTGAAGATGTTACCTTAGAGGAACTGTTGGCACAAATCAAAGAGAAATCAGAGAATATTGCGTCTGCCGTAGCGGAACTGGAAAAACTGCTGGAAGGAGTACAGGAATAATGGATACAAAAGCATTACGTCAAAAAATACTGGATCTGGCAATTCGAGGAAAGCTGGTCCCGCAGGACCCAGAGGATGAGCCCGCATCTGTATTGCTGGAAAGAATTCATGCAAAAAAACAGCAGATGGTGAAGGACGGAAAACTGAAAGCAAAAGATATTAAGAATGATTCCGTGATCTATGTAGGTGAGGATAGTTTACATTATGAGAAATTTGCAGACGGAACCGTGAAATGTATTGAGGATGAGATACCGTTTGAGGTGCCGGAGGGGTGGGCGTGGAGTAGAATATTTTCTATATCTCAAGACTTACCTTATGGTACATCGAAAAAATCTTCATCAAGCGGAGAAATAGCCGTTTTGCGTATGGGTAATCTTCAACAAGGTGAGATTGATTATACAGATCTTGTTTATTCTTCAAATAAAGAAGATATAGATAAGTATTTATTAACTGATGGTGATTTACTTTTCAATCGTACAAACAGTTCAGAATGGGTCGGAAAAACGGCAATATATCGTGGTGAAACAGCAGCTATTTATGCTGGCTATTTAATTAGAATTCGTTCTTTGTTGGATGCAGAATATCTTAATAGTGTAATGAATAGCAAATATATTAAAGAAATCTGTTTTCTTGTAAAAACGGATGCAATTAATCAATCCAATATAAACGCTGCTAAGTTAGGGAGTTTTCTCATTCCAATACCACCATCTAAGGAACAAATAAGGATTGCGAACAAACTGTCTGATATATTATATTGGGTTAATTATATTGTGACTG
This sequence comes from Lachnospiraceae bacterium, assembly GCA_910574805.1. Lineage (GTDB taxonomy): Bacteria > Bacillota > Clostridia > Lachnospirales > Lachnospiraceae > Hominiventricola. The sequence goes on from CAJTCV010000017.1 coordinate 87,418, forward strand.
GAAAACTTGAACTCCAACAATATATTCATCAAATCAAGTCAAAAATCCTTGACCTTGCTATTCAAGGTAAATTTGTACCACAAGACCCAAATGACGAACCTGCATCCGTACTCTTGGAACGCATCCGAGCAGAAAAAGAGGAACTGATAAAGCAAAGAAAAATTAAACGTGACAAAAAGGAGTCCGTCATCTTCCGAGGTGAGGATAACTCTTATTATCTAAATGATGGAAATACAATAATAGATATCAGTGATGAAATTCCTTTCATTATTCCTGATTCTTGGAGCTGGGGAAAACTTAAAGATATCGTAATTATTAATCCGCGGAATAAATTAGCTGATGATACAGAAGTTGCTTTCGTTCCAATGTCATTGATCGAGGATGGGTATAGCGGTAACCACACTTCAGAAATACGAAAATGGAAAGAGGTAAAAACAGGTTTTACTCATTTTAAAGAACGCGATATTGGCGTCGCTAAAATTACTCCGTGTTTTGAAAACAGAAAATCCGTCATTTTTAG
>CAJTCV010000018.1 GCA_910574805.1 Lachnospiraceae bacterium
GCACCTCGATGTCGGCTCATCGCATCCTGGGGCTGTAGCAGGTCCCAAGGGTTGGGCTGTTCGCCCATTAAAGCGGTACGCGAGCTGGGTTCAGAACGTCGTGAGACAGTTCGGTCCCTATCCGGCGTGGGCGCAGGATATTTGAGAGGAGCTGTCCTCAGTACGAGAGGACCGGGATGGACTGACCTCTGGTGTATCGGTTGTCCTGCCAAGGGCAAGGCCGAGTAGCCAAGTCGGGAAGGGATAAACGCTGAAGGCATCTAAGCGTGAAGCCCCCCTCAAGATGAGATATCCCATACGCAAGTAGTAAGACCCCTTGAAGACGACGAGGTAGATAGGGCAGAGGTGGAAGTGCAGTAATGTATGAAGCTGACTGTCACTAATCGGTCGAGGGCTTATCCAGAAGGTTTGGAAGGAATTGGATGGAGAGTAGAGAAGTGAGAAAGTGAGTATCTTTTTGAACTGTATGTGATTTTGAAGGTATATGACAGAAGGCCAGACTGATTCAGTCTGGCTTTTTACGTTCGGAATTATATAAAAAAATCTGAATTATTTCTTAAGTCCATTGATTTTTTTACAGATCGGATATATTGTTATATACATAGCCTGTACAGGACATCCAATCACAGGCAAGGAGGGGGAAATGTCATGACAATGTTAAAAACATGGATCCGAAAGGTATGTATGGTTCTGATGGCAGGACTGATCTGTGTGTTGCTGCTGCTTCCGAATTTTTCCGCAGATGCGTCAGGTACTACAGGGACTGTAAAGTACAGGGTTCTGAACGTGAGAAAGGAGGCTTCCACTTCATCGAATATTGTATGTAAGCTTTCCAAAGGGACCAAAGTATCCATTGTATCTGAGAAAACCGGTACAGACGGGCTGAAGTGGTACAGTGTTTCATTTACATATAACGGAGGGACATACAAAGGGTATATCCGTTCAGATCTTCTGGAAGTATCAAGTTCTTCATCTGGAAGTGCACAGACGCCTGCCGGCAATACTGCCGCGGATGCAGATGTGCTCTATGTGAATTATGCGTCTGTGAAGGTGAGAGAGGATCCGTCCACAAGCTCTGCAGTCGTATCCGGTCTTTTGAGAGATCATGCAGTGGATGTGCGGGGGACCAGGACCGGCACAGACGGAAGACAGTGGACGAAGGTCTCCTTTACGAAGGACGGACAGAGGCTTCACGGATATATCCGCTCAGATCTTCTGACAGCCACAAAGCCGGCAGGTGCTGCGTCAGCTCCTGCGGATAACACGGTAGTGAACAATACAGGCTATACAGCGGAAGAGGGCGATATTCTGCGGGTGAATGCCTCGGCAGTCCGTGTGAGAAAGGAAGCGACAGAATCAGCAGGTGTAGTGGCGAACCTGCTGCAGGGGGACGAGGTAAAGCTGAAGTCGGTAAAGACGGGAGCAGACGGACGGCAGTGGAGCAAGGTGTCTTTTACGATTAATGGGACAAAGTATCATGGATATATCCGTTCGGATCTTTTGACGAAGAGCAGTTCGTCCTCCGGCGGAAGCAGCTCTTCGGACGAAAACAGTGATACAAGGTATATCACAGCCTCCGCAGTCCGTATAAGGAGCAGCGCGTCCACATCTTCGGATGTGATCGCCAATCTGCTGAGAGGCGATCAGGTGAGCTTCCGTTCCGTAAAGACCGGAGAGGACGGAAAGGAATGGAGCAAGGTATCTTTTACCATCAATGATACGAGATACCGGGGCTATGTACATTCGGACTGTCTCTCCAGAACGAAGCCCTCTGATAACAGCAGTTCGACTGTTTCATCAGGGACGACAGGAAGCAGTACTGCTGCTCCCCCCAGCTCCGGAACCGTGCGGCTGTCTGTAATCAATGTGAGGCAGTCTGCTACTACCTCCAGTGGCATCGTGGCGAAGATCCGGCAGGGAACAAAAGTGACGATTCTCTCGGAGACCACAGGTAGTGACGGCAGGACATGGTACAGCATCAGCTGTGTCCACAACGGAAATACGGTAAAGGGGTATGTGCGTTCGGATCTGCTGAATCTGTAGTCACAGGTGAGGGGGAGCTGCCGCAGAATGCATTTTTGGCTGTGTATACAGTGAAAATGTATTTTGCGGCAGTTTTTGTTTTGGGGCTGCTTACTGTACCATGCGTTTTTCAAAATAATCGGCAAACTGCTTGCAGGCAGTGGAAAAATTGAGTATACTGGTCATATCGGCAGAAAGGATACCGTCTATGACATATGAGGAGTTAAGAGAAGAGATAAAAGAAGCGAACCTGGTACTGGTGGGACTGGGAGAAGAGCTGTCCGGGGCTTCGGAAGTATTTTATCGGGCGCTTGCAGACCTGCTCATGGGGAAGGATTATTTTATCGTGAGCCTGTCGGCGGGCAGGGAAGAACTGGAAGCGGCGGGCCTGCTTCGGGAGCAGATCACGGTGCCTCTGGCAGGAGAAAAAGAAGAAAAAAGCTGGGAGCATTATCTGCACTGGCTCTCCTTTACCCTGAACCAGCGGCTGTGCATTGTGGAGCTGGGGGCCGGCTTTTTACATCCGGAACTGATCCGCTTTCCCTTTGAGAAGACCTGTTATTTTAATCAGAAGGCACGTCTGATCCGGATCAGTGCGCATTTCCCGCAGCTGCCCGCAGAGAGTGCAGAACGCGGGGTCTCTGTACAGGAGGATCCGGTGGCGTATGTGAAGGCAGGAAGGGGGACTTTGAGATGATCGCACTGATTGATTATGATGCCGGGAATATCCGGAGCGTGGAGAAGGCGCTGAAAAAGCTGGGGCAGGAGGTGTGTATCACCCGTGACCGGGAGACGCTTCTGAGTGCGGACCGTGTAATTCTGCCGGGAGTGGGGGCATTCGGAGATGCCATGCAGCACCTGGAGGAATATGGTCTGGTGGAGGTGATCCATGAGATTATCGGGAAAAAGACGCCGTTTCTGGGGATCTGCATGGGGCTGCAGCTTTTATTTGATGAGAGCGACGAGGCGCCGGGGGTGAAAGGTCTGGGCGTACTGAAGGGAAAGATCCTCCGGATCCCGGAAGGAGAGGGTCGGAAGATCCCCCATATGGGCTGGAATTCCCTGTCACTTCAAAACGGCGGCAGGCTGTTTGAGGGGCTCTCCGGTGAGCCGTATGTCTATTTTGTCCATTCCTATTATCTGAAGGCAGAGGATGAGGGGATCGTGAAGGCGGTGACCCGGTATGGTGTCCGGATCCATGCAGCTGTGGAGCGGGAGAACGTATTTGCCTGTCAGTTTCACCCGGAGAAAAGCAGCGATACGGGGCTTCAGATACTGAAAAATTTTGCAGGACTCACATAGGAGATGGAAGATATGCTTACGAAAAGGATTATCCCCTGCCTGGATGTGCATGACGGGCGGGTGGTAAAAGGTGTCAATTTTGTAAATCTGAGGGATGCCGGGGATCCGGTGGAGATCGCTGCTGCCTATGACCGGGCGGGAGCGGACGAACTGGTGTTCCTGGATATCACGGCTTCCTCGGATGCCCGGAATACGGTGGTGGACATGGTGCGCCGGGTGGCGGAGACCGTGTTTATTCCCTTCACGGTGGGTGGCGGCATCCGTACGGTGGAAGATTTCCGTACCCTGCTGCGGGAGGGGGCAGATAAGATCTCTGTAAATTCCGCTGCCATCATGCGTCCGGAGCTGATCCGGGAAGCGGCGGACAAATTCGGCAGCCAGTGCGTGGTGGTGGCCATGGATGCCCGCAGACGGGAGGACGGGAGCGGCTGGAACATCTATAAAAACGGCGGCCGTGTGGACATGGGGATTGACGCAGTGGAATGGGCAGAGAGAGTCTGTGATCTGGGCGCAGGCGAGATCCTCCTGACCAGCATGGACTGTGACGGGACCAAAGGCGGGTATGACATTGAACTGACCCGTACCATTGCAGAGCGTGTTCCGGTCCCGGTCATTGCTTCCGGCGGCGCCGGTGCACTGGAGCATTTTCAGGAAGTGCTCACGGAAGGAAAGGCGGATGCGGCGCTGGCTGCATCGCTGTTCCACTATAAAGAGCTGGAGATCTGTCAGGTGAAGCAGTATCTGCAGGAGAGACAGATTCCCGTTCGTCTGTAGTAGCTCTGGGGGACAGCCATATCTGCAGCAACAAGAAAATCACAAAGGAGAAATGAATATGGGAATGATTCAAAATGACTGGCTGGAGCCATTGAAACCGGAGTTTTCCAAACCGTATTACAAGGCGTTATATGAGAAGGTCCAGCAGGAGTACAACACCAGGCTGATCTTCCCGCCTGCGTCGGATATTTTCAACGCATTTGATTTCACTCCGCTGTCGGAGGTGAAGGTGGTGATCCTGGGACAGGACCCCTATCACGGAGACGGGCAGGCGCATGGACTCTGCTTTTCCGTGAAGCCGGAGGTGGAGACGCCGCCCTCCCTGGTAAATATTTATAAAGAGCTGAACAGCGATGTGGGCTGCTACATTCCCAATAACGGCTATCTGGAGAAATGGGCAAAGCAGGGAGTTCTGCTTTTAAATACTGTGCTGACTGTACGTGCGCATCAGGCCAATTCCCACCGGGGGATCGGCTGGGAAGAGTTCACAGACGCGGCGATCCGGATTCTGAATGAACAGGATCGGCCCATGGTTTTCCTGCTCTGGGGCAGGCCGGCACAGACGAAGAAATCCATGCTGCACAATCCGAAGCATCTGATCCTGACGGCGCCTCATCCGAGTCCGCTGTCAGCGCACAGAGGGTTCTTCGGATGCAGACATTTCAGTCAGACCAATGCATTTTTGAAAGAGAACGGGCTTACGCCCATCGACTGGCAGATCGAAAACCGGTAGGAGAAGAACCAGACAGACGGACGCCGCCGGGCAGAGGGAGATCCTCCGCCCGGCGGCGTTTTTATGGACAGTCAGGCTTCTTTCCGTTTCTTCTTTTCCTGATTTTTAAAGGCGGTACTCAGCATCAGCTTGAGCCGGTTCAGCTGGTTCACTTCGCTGGCGCCCGGGTCATAGTCGATGGCTACGATGTTGGATGCCGGGTGCCGGTGCCGCAGCTCCTTGATCACGCCCTTGCCTACGATGTGATTGGGCAGGCAGGCGAAGGGCTGGGCGCAGACGATGTTCGTGGTGCCGCTCTCAATGAGCTCCAGCATCTCTCCGGTGAGGAACCATCCCTCCCCCGTCTGATTGCCCAGAGAGACGATTTCTTTGGCCATGTCCGCCATGTGGTCAATATCGGAGGCCGGGGAGAAATGAATGCTCTTCCTAAGCGCCTGGTCTGCCGGTGAACGGAAGAACTGCAGCGCCCGGATCCCCAGCCGGCCGTTTCTGGCGACGGCTTTTTTCTTGCCCAGATATTCGGCCCGGAATTCAGTGTTCTTGAAGCAGTACAGCAGGAAATCCATCAGGTCCGGCACCACGGCTTCTGCCCCCTCCGCTTCCAGAAGCTCTACCAGTCCGTTGTTGGCGGAAGGGGAGAATTTTACAAGGATCTCTCCTACGATACCGACTCTTGGCTTTTCTTCGTCCGTGACCTGGATCCGGTCGAAAGTCTCCACGATCTGGCTGCACAGCTTTTTGAAACCGCCCCAGGAGGGATATTTCTTCATGAGAAATGTTCTGCACTGCCAGTTCAGCTGCTCGTAGGTGCGGTCGGACTCTCCGGGGGTCAGCTCGTAGGGCCTGGTATGATAGAGCACTTTCATGAACAGGTCGCCGAATACAAGGGCGTAGACGGCTTTCAGGACGAGCATGGGGGTGTACCGGAAGCCCGGGTTTTTCTCCAGTCCGCTTAGATTGATGGAGATAACCGGGATGTCCGGGTATCCGGCCTTTGCCAGAGCCTTTCGTATGAAACCGATGTAGTTGGAGGCGCGGCAGCCGCCGCCTGTCTGAGAGATCAGAACGGCAGTCTTTGTAAGGTCATAGTTCCCTGACAGGACAGCCTGCATGATTTGTCCGATGACGATCAGAGAAGGATAGCAGGCATCATTATTTACATATTTCAGACCGAGATCCACGGCTTCCCGGCCTGCTCTGGGCAGTACGTCCACCTGAAGGCCGCAGGAACGGAATGCTGCTTCCAGCAGATTGAAATGCAGCGGGGACATATCCGGGCAGAGGATTGTATACTCTTTTCTCATTTCTTTGGTAAAGACCACCCGCTGGCAGGCAGAGGAATGGATGCACCGGGTCTCCTGTTTCTTTTTGCGGACCCGAATGGCGGAGATGAGGGAACGGATCCGGATCCGGGCGGCGCCCAGATTGCTTACTTCATCGATCTTCAGACAGGTATAGATCTTGCCGGAACCGCTCAGAATCTCATCCACCTGGTCGGTAGTAACCGCGTCCAGTCCGCAGCCGAAGGAGTTAAGCTGGATCAGATCCAGATCATCCCGGGTCTTTACATAACTGGCCGCCGCATACAGGCGGGAGTGATACATCCACTGATCCATGACCCGCAGAGGCCGCTCGGTTTCGTGGAGATGGGAAATGCTGTCTTCGGTCAGAACCGCCAGACCGTAGCTGCCAATCAGCTCCGGAATCCCGTGGTTGATTTCCCTGTCAATGTGGTAGGGACGGCCTGCCAGGACGATCCCGTGGGCATGATGGTCTTCGATCCATTTAAGCGCTTCCTCACCCTTCCGGCAGATATCCAGCCGTGCGCGTTCCAGTTCTTTCCAGGCTTCCTTTGCCGCTCCGGTGATCTCCGCGGCGGTCAATCCTTTTCTGCCGGTAAATTCCTCCACCAGCCGTGGGGTGAGAATTTCCAGACTCTCAAAACTCAAAAACGGATTGCAGAATTCAAAGCGTCCAGAGCGAAGTTCCTCCATATTGTTCTTGATATTTTCTGCATAGGAGGTGACAATGGGGCAGTTATAGTGATTGCCGGCCTCCTGAAATTCCCGGCGCTCATAAGGCACACAGGGGTAGAAAATGAACGGAATGTTGTGCTGCAGGAGCCATTTTACATGTCCGTGGGCCAGCTTTGCGGGGTAACACTCGGATTCGCTGGGGATGGATTCGATGCCCTGCTCGTACAGCTCGTGAGTGGAAGCAGGGGAAAGAACCACCTGATAGCCAAGCCTGGTGAAAAAAGTAAACCAGAAGGGGTAGTTCTCGTACATGTTCAGTACCCGCGGGATTCCCACCAGACCGCGGATGGCCTCCGGACCGGAGAGCGGTTCGTAGGAAAACATACGTTTGTTTTTGTACGCAAAAAGATTGGGTGCGGGATTCTCCTTTTTCTCTTTGCCGATGCCGCGCTCGCAGCGGTTGCCGGAGATATAGCGTCTGCCGCCGGGGAATTTATTGACCGTCAGACGGCAGTTGTTGGTGCAGCCGCGGCATTTGGTCATGGAGGTGGACCAGGTGAGCGAACAGATCTCTTCCTTTGACAGCATGGAGGTCTTCTGCCCCTCGTAGCGCTCCCGGGCGATCAGAGCCGCACCGAAGGCGCCCATAATCCCGGCAATATCCGGCCGAATGACCTGACATCCGGCGATTTTCTCCAGACTTCGGAGCACCGCATTGTTATAGAAGGTGCCGCCCTGGACCACAATATGCCTGCCCAGGGAAGCGGCGTCGGATACTTTGATGACCTTGAAGAGGGCATTTTTAATGACGGAATAGGCCAGCCCTGCGGAAATGTCGTCTACACCCGCCCCTTCCTTCTGCGCCTGCTTCACCCGGGAATTCATAAATACTGTACAGCGGGTGCCCAGATCGATGGGATTCCGGGCGAAGAGCGCCGCATCTGCAAAATCCTGGATCGTCAGATTCAGAGACCGGGCAAAGGTCTCAATAAAGGAACCGCAGCCGGAGGAGCAGGCTTCGTTGAGCTGTACGCTGTCCACGGTCTGATTTTTGATGCGGATGCATTTCATGTCCTGGCCGCCGATATCCAGGATACAGTCCACCTGGGGATCAAAAAACTGTGCGGCATAATAGTGGGAGATGGTTTCCACTTCTCCTTCATCCAGCTGAAGAGCGGATTTTACCAGTGATTCGCCGTAGCCGGTGGAACAGGAACGAACAATATGTGCTTTTTCTGGAAGCTGTGCATACAGATCCATAAGTGCTTCCTGGGTGATATGTAGAGTGCTTCCGTTGTTGTTATGGTAAAAAGAATAAAGGAGGGAGCCGTCCTCACCCACCAGAGCGATCTTGGTAGTGGTGGATCCGGCATCGATGCCCAGATAGCAGTTACCCTCATAGGAGGCCAGATCCTTTTTTATCACTTTTGCATGGCTGTGCCGCGCTTCAAATTCTGTAAAAGCCGTCCGGTCCGAAAAGAGGGGCTCCAGACGTTCCACCTCAAAAGCGATCTGTATGTGGTCTTTCAGCCGCCGGATCAGTTCCTCCGCCGGGATCTGCGTCTCTTTTCTGGATAAAAGGGCAGATCCGGAGGCGGCAAAGAGGTGGGAGTGTCCCGGGAGGATCGCATGTTCGTCATCCAGCTTCAGAGTCCGGATAAAGGTCTGACGAAGTTCGCTGAGGAAATGCAGCGGTCCGCCCAGAAACGCCACATGTCCGCGAATGGGTTTGCCGCAGGCCAGACCGCTGATGGTCTGGTTTACCACTGCCTGAAAGATGGAAGCGGCAAGGTCTTCTTTGGTGGCTCCTTCGTTGATCAGGGGCTGGATATCCGTCTTGGCAAATACGCCGCAGCGGGCAGCGATGGAGTACAGCGCTTGGCAGCCTTTGGCGTATTCATTCAGTCCGGCAGCGTCGGTCTGCAGAAGAGAGGCCATCTGATCGATAAAAGAGCCCGTGCCTCCTGCGCAGATGCCGTTCATCCGCTGTTCTACGTTGCCGCCCTGAAAATAGATGATCTTGGCGTCTTCCCCGCCCAGCTCGATGGCCACATCCGTCTTCGGGGCCCAGGTCGTGAGCGCCTCTGCCACAGCCACGACCTCCTGTACAAAGGGGATCTCCAGATGCTGTGCCAGAGTCAGTCCGCCGGAACCGGTGATGACCGGATAGACCAGTATCGGTCCAAGTTCTTTCACCGCGCGGGTGAGCAGGAGAGCCAGAGTCTCCTGGATCTCTGCATAATGCCGCTCATAATCGGAGAAAAGGATCTGATTTTTCTCATTCAGTGCGGCGATCTTAACGGTAGTGGAACCGATGTCGATTCCAAGTCTGTAGCTTTCGTTCATATATCTGGCAGAATTGCTGCCCTCACCTCACATTTTTCTTTGGTTTTTTCATGTCCGGCAGATTTCAAACGCCGGTCATCTTATTATATGGAAAGAAGCTGATAAAATCTATAAATATGTTGTTAAGATTCGCATACGCATCACTCGTTGACAAAGACAGGGAGAGAAACTATAATAAATGTATTGCAAAGAGAAAGGACCTGTGTTTATGAGATGGCTTGACAAGATGGAACGGAAGTTCGGAAAATATGCGATCCCGAATCTGATGTATTATATTATTATACTGTACGCTCTTGGGTTTGTGGTGAGGGTCGTATCTCCGGAACTGTATGCGCGGTCTCTGGCGCTGGATGCGGCGGCGATTCTCAGAGGAGAGGTGTGGCGGATCTTTACCTTTATCATTCAGCCGCCCACAGGAAGCTTTATCTTCATTTTCTTTTCTCTGTATCTGTACTATATGATCGGGAGGATGCTGGAGTATCAGTGGGGAGCCTTCAAGTTCAACGTATATTTTTTCTCGGGCCTGATCCTGCATGTGGTGGCGTGCCTTGCCATCTATCTGGTCACAGGCTACAATATGTCCTATGGGACCATGTACCTGAACATGTCGCTTTTCTTCGCGTTTGCGGCCCTGTTTCCGGATGTACAGTTCCTTCTGTTCTTCATCATACCGATCAAGTGCAAATATCTGGGTTATGCCAACGGGCTTTATTTTATCATCACCATCATCGCGGGCTTTGTTGTTCCGCAGGGAAGTCCCACTTGGTTTTCCCTGATACAGTTTGGGATCATTGCCATGCCTGCCAACAGTGTGGCGGCGCTGGTGTCATTTCTGAACTTTATTATCTTTTTCCTCGCCATGCGGCGGAATAAATTTTCACCGAAGGAGATCCGGCGCCGGCGGACCTATGAGAAGAAGGTGCGGGTGGCGGCTGCGAAGAGCGGTCAGCACAGATGTGCCATCTGCGGACGGACAGAGAAGGACGGGGAGGATCTGGAATTCCGTTTCTGTTCCAGATGTGTGGGAAATTATGAATACTGTCAGGATCATCTGTATATGCACGAACACAGAAAATAGAAAAAGCGTGAGAAAGCAGTCCGGGAGGGGCTGCTTTTTATATTGCGGAATATCCGGTACGAACCGAATGAACCGTCTTTACATAGGATAAAGAGAAAGAAAAAAGAAGAAGGGAATATAAAATTGGCAGATCATCAGAGTCAGAGATATCCCGGAGCGCGTCCGGTTCCGCCGGCATTCCGGCCGGAGGACTTCCCGGTGGCCATGGCTTATGTGCCGTGGCAGCGCTGGCATACGGTGTACGATCTTGAGAGAGCATTATGTGCAGGTACGATCTTTCCGGAACTGGATAAACCATTTCTTGGCGTGAGAGGAGGATGCAGATAATGGCACAGAAACAACCAACCAGAAAACAGATGCTGGACTGGGTCAATATGGTCAGCTTTGCAGTGACGGAGGCGAATCTTTATCTGGATACGCATCCCGGCGATCCGGCGGCGCTGTCCTATTTTCAGGAGTACAGCCGGCTCAGAAACCAGGCGCTGAGAGACTTTGCATCCGTATATGGGCCGCTCACCGTGGATACGGCAAGGGCAAATCAGCAGATGTGGGAATGGGTCAGCGACCCGTGGCCATGGGAAGGAGGCGCATGTTAGATGTGGAATTATGAAAAACGTCTGGAATATCCGGTCAATATCAAAAATCCGGACCCGGCTCTGGCAAAACTCATCATCACCCAGTTCGGTGGTCCCCATTGCAAAAAGATAGGATCAGAATATTGAACTTTCAGACAGGTGGTGCTATATTAGAGGCATATCTATCATAATGGAGGACGTGACCAGGAGATGAACATCATTATTGCAGGCTGCGGGAAGGTGGGAGGAGCCCTTGCCGAGCAGCTGAGCCGGGAAGGACACGATATTACCGTGGTCGATGAGCGATCCGAGGTGGTGCAGCACGTGGCGAATGCGGCGGACGTCATAGGGATCGTGGGAAATGGTGCGAGCTACAATATCCAGAAGGAGGCAGGGATCGAGAAGGCAGATCTTCTGATCGCAGTAACTAATGCGGACGAGGTCAATCTGTTGTGCTGCCTGATCGCCAAGAAAGCGGGCGGCTGCCAGACCATTGCCAGGGTGCGCAACCCCGTCTATCATCAGGAGATCCGCCATATCAAAGAAGAGCTGGGGCTGTCCCTTGTGATCAATCCGGAATGGGCGGCCGCTACGGAGATGGCGCGGCTGCTGAGATTTCCAAAGGCCATCGACATTGATACGTTTGCAAAAGGGAGGATCGAGCTGCTGCGCTTCCGCATGGAGGAGGACAATCTGCTGTGCGGCCGGAAGATCCGCAATATCTCGGAGCTGTCCAAATGCGAGGTACTGATCTGCGTGGTGGAGCGGGGAAACCAGGTACTGATTCCGGACGGTGAATTTGAGCTGAAGAAGGACGATACGATCTCCATTGTGGCATCGCCTTTGAATGCCAGCCGTTTCTTCCGTCTCATCGGCATCCAGACCAACCAGGTGAAGAACACCATGATCATCGGCGGCGGGAAGATGGCCTTTTATCTGGCCAACAGGCTTCTGGACATGGGGATCAAGGTGAAGATCATCGACAAGGACAAGGCTTACTGTGAGAAGCTCTGCGAGCTCCTGCCGAAGGCCATAATCATACACGGCGACGGGACGGATCAGGAGCTTCTGGCGGAGGAAGGCCTGGCGGACAGCGAGGGCTTTGTGGCGCTGACCAATATGGACGAGGAAAATGTCATGCTGTCTCTCTATGCCAAGGAGATGAGCAATGCCAAGAAGATCACCAAGGTCAGCAGCAATACCTATGACAACATCATCTCAACACTGGATATCGGGAGTGTGATTCATCCCAAGCATATTACGGCGGAGAATATTCTGCAGTATGTCCGCGCCATGCAGAATTCCATCGGGAGCAACGTGGAGACGCTGTACCGTCTGGTGGACGGCAGGGCGGAGGCGCTGGAATTCATCATCAGAGAGAAGGGAGAGGTGACGGATATTCCGCTGCAGACACTGGAGTTGAAGCCGGGGCTTCTGGTGTGTGCGATCCATCGGCGGGGGAAGGTCATTATCCCCAAGGGACAGGATTGTCTCCAGCTGGGAGATTCGGTCATCATCATTACCACGAGCTGCAGGGAGCTGAATGATATCTGTGATATTCTGGACAGAACCCATGGAGCCCGTCAGACAAAGGCGGTCAACATATGAACCACAGAATGATACGGTATATCATAGGAAGTCTGATCCAGATGGAAGCCGCCATGTTCCTGCTTCCGGCATTTACCGCGCTGCTCTATGAGGAGACGGTCTGCATCGCGGCATTTCTGGGGAGCGCGGTGCTGTGCGTCATCGGCGGACAGCTTTTAAAAGGAAAGAAACCGGAGGATGTGACGATCTTTTCCTCGGAGGGCTATGTCAGTGTGGCGGTCTGCTGGGTCATGCTCAGTATCTGCGGGGCCATGCCTCTGTATTTCAGCGGCTGCTTCCCCAACCCGGTGGACGCGCTTTTTGAGATCGTGTCCGGATTTACGACTACAGGGGCCACGATCCTCGGCGATGTGGAGATTCTGCCCCGCTCGGTTCTTATGTGGCGAAGCTTTTCCCACTGGATCGGCGGTATGGGCGTGCTGGTCTTCATGATGGCGCTGCTTCCACTGGCAGGAGCCTCCAGTATGTATCTGATGCGGGCGGAGAGCCCGGGCCCTTCTGTGGGAAAGCTGGTGCCCAAGGTGCGCAGCACGGCAAAGATCCTGTATGCCATCTATTTTATCATGACGGTGACAGAGCTGCTTTTTCTGCTGCTGGCGGGATGTCCGCTGTTTGATTCCATCAATCTCTCCTTTGCCACTGCGGGAACCGGAGGATTCGGCGTATTAAACAGCAGTGCGGGAGAGTATAACGCGGCGATTCAGATCATTCTGACGGTGTTTATGATTCTGTTCGGCGTGAACTTTAACGTATATTTTCTGATTTATACAAAAAATATCAGGGATGCGTTCCGGTGCGAGGAGGCGCGGATTTATCTGGGGATCATAGCCGCTTCCATCCTGCTGATCTCGGTCAATACCTTTTCCATGTTCCGGGGACTGGGAGAGACGCTCCGGCATGTGTCCTTTCAGGTGGCATCGATCATTACGACCACGGGATTTTCCACGGTGGACTTTGAACTGTGGCCGGAATTTTCCAGGACGATTCTGGTGATTCTCATGTTCATAGGCGCCTGTGCAGGCAGTACCGGCGGCGGTATCAAGGTGTCCCGCGTGGCGATCCTGGCCAAGACCATATTGAAGGAACTGGCAGTGATGAATCATCCGCGGAGCGTGCGCAAGACCAGATTTGAAGGGAAGCCGGTGGAGCATGAGGTGCTGCGCTCCATCAATGTATTTCTGATCACCTATCTGGGAATCTTCGTCCTGTCTACGCTGCTGATCTCTCTGGACGGCCTGGACGGGATCACAAATTTTACGGCAGTGGCATCCACAATCAATAATATCGGTCCGGGTCTGTCGAAGGTGGGGCCTACCCAGAATTTTTCCATCTATTCAAACCTGTCCAAGCTGGTGCTGACCTTTGACATGCTGGCGGGGCGTCTGGAGATCTTCCCCATGCTGATCATGTGCACGGCGGGATTCAGGAGGAAGCGCTGGAACTGAGCAGATCATATGTTTTTAAGAAAGTCTGATTTTTTTGAAAATCAGGCTTTTCTTTTTGCGCAGTATATGTTAAAATATTAACGTTAAATAATTAACGATAAATATTTAACAATAAAAACGGAAAAGAGGGGAGTAGGTCGAATTGCTTATAAAAGAGTTTGTTAAATAATTATCTTTATAAAAAATCATGAAAAGGCTCTTTCTTTTTTGAAAAGAGTGTGTTACAATGTGCATAAAGGCGTGGGCAGAAAGTGGGAAATATTGTAAAAACTATATAATATGCATTCTGCTGATGCGGTTTTATGGAAGGGTTTACCGGGGTCACTCCGGTATATCAAATATAAAGTGCTATAGAAGGAGGATATTTATGGCAAAACAGGAAGCAAAAAATGCACCGGAACCGAAGACTGAGGTTGAGCTGCTGCAGGAAAAGATCGCTGCGATGAGAGAAGCGCAGAAGGTTTTTGCTACGTTCACAGAAGAGCAGGTAGATAAGATCTTCTTTGAGGCTGCCATGGCTGCCAACAAACAGCGTATTCCGCTTGCAAAGCTGGCCTGCGAAGAGACCGGTATGGGTGTGGTGGAAGACAAGGTCATCAAGAATCATTATGCTGCTGAGTATATGTATAATGCTTATAAGAAGGTTAAGACCGTTGGTGTGATTGAAGAGGATACTGCTTTTGGTATCAAGAAGATCGCAGAGCCGGTAGGTCTTGTGGGAGCAGTCATCCCGACGACGAACCCGACCTCTACCGCTATCTTCAAGTGTCTGATCTGTCTGAAGACCAGGAATGCGATCATCATCAGCCCGCATCCCCGTGCAAAGAAGTGTACCATCGAAGCTGCAAGGATCGTTCTGGAAGCAGCAGTGAAGGCAGGCGCTCCGGAAGGCATCATCGGGTGGGTAGACGAGCCGACCATCGAGCTCTCCAACCTGATCATGAAGTCTGTGGACGTGATCCTGGCAACCGGCGGCCCCGGTATGGTGAAGGCGGCTTATTCTTCCGGCAATCCGGCAATCGGCGTAGGTCCTGGAAATACACCGGTTATTATGGACAGCAGTTGCGACATCCAGACAGCAGTTTACTCAGTCATCCATTCCAAGACGTTTGACAATGGTATGATCTGTGCATCCGAGCAGTCTGTAACTGCAATTGCAGATATCTATGATGCAGTAAGAAAAGAATTCATCAAGCGCGGCTGCCATATGCTGAACAAGGATGAACTGGACAAGGTACGCAAGATCATTCTGACCGAGGCAGGCACTGTCAATCCGAAGATTGTAGGACAGAAGGCTGCAACGATCGCAGAACTGGCTGGATTTACCGTACCGGCTGAGACCAAGATCCTGATTGGTGAGGTTACTTCTGTAGATGTATCCGAGCCCTTCGCACATGAGAAGCTTTCTCCGGTACTGGCGCTCTACAAGGCACCGGACTTCAAGACCGCTCTGGATATGGCAGAGAGACTGGTGGCAGACGGCGGCTACGGCCATACCTCTTCTCTGTACATCCATCCGTCACAGACTGAGAAGATGGCAGAGCATGCAGCCCGCATGAAGACCTGCCGTATTCTGGTGAATACACCTTCTTCTCATGGTGGAATCGGTGACCTTTACAACTTCAAGCTGGCTCCGTCTCTCACCCTTGGCTGCGGTTCCTACGGCGGAAACTCCGTATCAGAGAACGTAAATGTGAAACATCTGATCAATATCAAGACCGTTGCTGAAAGGAGAGAGAATATGCTTTGGTTCCGTACACCTCAGAAGGTTTACTTTAAGAAAGGCTGTCTGCCGGTTGCGCTGGACGAGCTGAAAACATACTATGGAAAGAAGAAAGCCTTCATCGTTACGGATACGTTCCTTTACACCAGCGGTATGACAAAAGCGATTACGGATCAGCTGGACAATATGGGTATCACCCATACCTGCTTCTATGAGGTGGCTCCGGACCCGACGCTTCAGATAGCACGGAAAGGTCTTGAGCAGCTGAAGGCATTCGGACCGGATGTCATCATCGCTCTGGGTGGCGGTTCTTCCATGGATGCCGGCAAGATCATGTGGCTCATGTATGAGCATCCGGAGTGCAACTTCGAAGATCTGGCTATGGACTTCATGGATATTCGTAAGAGAGTCTATGTATTCCCGAAGATGGGCGAGAAGGCAATGTTCGTTGCAATCCCGACTTCTTCCGGTACCGGTTCCGAGGTAACTCCGTTCGCAATTATCACGGACGCTGATACAGGTACCAAGTGGCCCATCGCTGACTATGAGCTGCTGCCGAACATGGCGATCATAGACACTGATTTCATGATGAATCAGCCCAAGGGTCTGACCAGTGCTTCCGGTATCGATGCACTGACCCATGCACTGGAGGCTTATGCATCCATCATGGCAACAGACTATACAGACGGCCTTGCACTGATGGCTACCAAGAATATCTTCACCTATCTGCCCAGCGCTTATGACAAGGGTGCTGCAGATCCGATCGCAAGAGAGAAGATGGCGAACGCTTCCACCATGGCTGGTATGGCATTTGCAAATGCATTCCTGGGTATCTGCCATTCTATGGCACATAAACTGGGTGCATATCATCACCTGCCCCATGGCGTTGCAAACGCTCTTCTGATTGAGCTGGTTATGCGCTACAACGCAGATCCGGCACCGGTGAAGATGGGAACCTTCTCCCAGTATCCGTATCCACATGCAAAGGAAAGATACTGCGAGATGGCAAGATTCGTCGGTATTCAGGGCAAGAACGATGATGAAGTATTCGAGAACTTCATCAAGGCAATTGCAGACCTGAAAGCAAAAGTCGGCATCAAGAGGACGATCAAGGAATACGGCATCAAGGAAGAAGATTTCATGGCTACGCTGGATGAGATGGTGGAGAACGCCTTCAACGATCAGTGTACCGGTGCAAACCCGAGATATCCGCTGATGGAAGAGATGAAAGCAATATACCTGAAAGCTTTCCACGAGGGTTAATTTTTCTACAGAGATACGACGGCAGGGAGTGCTTTACGCACTCCCTGTTTTTTGTCTGTAATCTGAAGATCAGATGCTGTAATGAATGCGGATGGCGTTTTCTGAACGGTAAAAAGTAATGTGGGAAAGGATGGTTTTTAACAGTTCATTTTTGGCGGGTTCAGACAGAGTATTCCAGGAAGACAGGGACAAAAGCTGCGACAGAGAAAGTGGTATGTCTGCTGCAGCCGGTACAGGCTCTGCGTTTTGTCGGCTGAGTTTTTCTTTCAGTTCCTGAATCCGGCCTGTGACGGCGGCTTTTTTTATCTGATATTCCTCCAGACTGTCGGCGCCGGATTCGTAGGCTGCTTTTACCCGCTCCAGGCGGCGAAGTTCCTGTTCTAAAAGCCCGGACAAAGCGGCGGATTCGGTTTCGGAGTTTGTTCTTTTCCGGAAACGGATGAGGATGTCTTCATGGCAGCCAGGGGCAGCCAGGTCGGTTTTCAGTCCTTCCAGGACCGCCAGATTCAGCTTTTCCAGCCGGATATGATGACTCCGGCTGCACAGCCCTTTGGCGTAGCGGCAGCACTGAAGGGATTTCCCTTTTTCTGCCAGAGTGAGTGTGCTTCCGCAGTTGCTGCATCTGACCAGTCCATGGAGCATATAAACAGATGAAGCTGCTTTTGTATCTGCTGTATGTGCTTTCCGGGGCGCTGCCATACGTTGTCGGGTAAGTCGGAAGGTTTCAGAATCGATCAGCGGAGGATGCTGTCCGTCTACGAGAAGCATGGAATGGCTGCTGCAGGTGTCTGATGCAGTGGAAGTTTTTGCGGAACGCCGTAATTTTCCAAGATAAGTGGGATTGGTCAGGATGTATTTTACGGAGCGGCTCTCAAAGGGATTTCCCCGGCCGGTCCGGACCCCCAGCTCGTTGAGTATGGCGGCGATGCGGCGGCAGGGCATTCCGTTTAGATAGTTCTGGAACATCCAGGGAATCAGAGGCGCTTTCTCCGGATCTGGTTCAAAATGTTCCGCACCCATACGGTAACCGAAGGGAGGAATGGATACGACGCCTCCCCGGGAGAATTTTTCATTCATGCCTCTTCGGACCTCCTGCGCCAGATTAATGGAATAATATTCGTCCATGGCTTCCAGCAGAGCTTCGATCAGGATGGAGGTGGGATCGTCGGACAGGTGTTCCGTGATGGATACTACCTGGATGCCGCAGTCCCGGCGGAGCATGGATTTGTAGAGGATACTGTCCTGACGGCTGCGGGCAAAGCGCGAGAATTTCCAGACGAGAATCAGGTCAAAAGGCCGGGGCGTCTGCTTTGCTAGACCGATCATTTTCATAAAAGAGGGCCGTTTGTCGGCGGATCTGCCACTGATCCCCTGATCCAGGAAGACAAGTTCCTCTGGCAGGCTCAGGTCATGAGCTCTGGCATACTCCTGTATTTTTTTTAGCTGGCTGTCCGGGGAGTATTCCGTCTGGTCTTCGGTGGAAACCCGGATATAGGCGGCGGCTGTCTGCATGGGACGGACTCCGTTTCTGGTCTTTGCTTTATTTTATTCATACAGATCCTGTCCTTATTCCTGCGGATTCCGGCAGGCGCAAACATGGTCCGTTATGCCGAATGCCTTCCGGATTTTCACATAGAATGTACAAAGGAAATCATGGAGGATGGTTCATGGCCCGTGGCAGAGAACTGGGACTGCTGCCGTCTGTAATCGCCGCAGAGGACGGGACAGAGACAGAATGGAATCGGCTGTCGGAGAAGGAGAAGGAGAGCCGGAGAGCGCATATCTGCCAGAAGACTGGTGAGAGACTGAGTGCATACTATTGGGCTCATCCGGAAGAGTGGGAAAGATTTGCAGGAAAGATACGGGAAGAGAACAGATAGTCTGCTGTCATATCTTCCGGCAGTTCGGTGGTCCCGATGGGGAGCTCAGCGCAAGCATGCGGTATCTGGCCCAGCGGTATACCATGCCTTATAAGGAGTGTAAGGCGACACTTACAGATATCGGCACGGAAGAACTGGCACACGGATGTTAGACATAATAAAGACGGCGATCACCTCACCCTTGGGAAGATCTCAAGGGTGAAACTGTCGGGTTTTCCCCAGCGTCCGCCTTCTGTCTTGGTGTACTCAATGCGGTCGATAACCTCCCGCAGCAGGTTGTTTCGAACTGACGGGCTGTCGACTTGCAGATAGGTGTCATGGATCGTCTGCAGGGCGGGCAGCAGGCGTTCCATGGACGTGAGCCTGTCAGTCTCCTCCTGCAGTTCCTCCTGCAGCTGTATGAGTCGCTCAGACAATTCTGTTTTTTTCTGTTTCATCTTCGTATTTCGGTCAAAAAATTCTTCATCTGTATAGATTCCTCTTTCCAGCAGATCATATTGGCGTTCGATCTGGGATGTCGTTTCGTGGAGCTCTGCCTGATAATTGGCAATGCTTTTCTCGAGGAAACGGATCTTTTCAGAATTATCCGGCAGTATTTCCGGTTCGGACAGCTTATAAGCTTCCAGCCAGACCTCCAGAGAGTCCAGAACCCGCTGTTCCACCATGGCCAGACTGGAGGACACGGTGGGACAGTCTTTCGTTGTGCAGATCAGAGAAGCGGGACGGCCGTTCTGGTAAGGCCTGCGCTGCATGATCCGATGGCAGCAGGCGCAGCGGACCAGACCAGACAGCGGATTCTGTTGCGTGCGTTTCCGGGAGGATGGATTTGTATATCGTGCGGACATGTGGTTATGGACTGTCTTCCAGGCTTCCAGTGAGATGATCGCTTCGTGACGTCCTGGATACAGCGCGGCATCGTGATTGACCGGACGACTCCGGAGCATCCTGCCGCCAGATATTTTCTTCACTTCCCGGCGATATCCATTTTTGATATATCCTGCGTAGACAGGGTTCCGGAGTATATTCTGCACGCTGTATGCGGTCCAGGAGCTGCCGGACGGCGCTGGAATGCCGAGCTGGTTCAACTGGTAGGAGATTTTGGTATAACCGACCTTTTCCCCGTTGATGCCGTTCTGATACCATTCATAGATCATACGGATGACGTCAGCCTGTTCCGGAATGATGCGGAGAGACCAGCCCTTTTCCCTGGGCAGTTTATATCGCTCATAACCGTAGGGAGCAATATTTCCTGTATATTTTCCCTCCCTGCAGGCAGCTTCCGCTCCGGCAGTCAGGCGCCGCCGGATTGCCTTATATTCCCGCCTGGACATGAACAGACCAAACTCAAAATATTCCTCGTCATATTCATTGTTCGGATCATACGTCTTGGCCGGCGTAATGATCAGTGTATTGGAAAGCTTGAAAGTCTTTGCAACCCGTCCCTGATCGGAAGTATCGCCCCTTGCCAGACGTTCCACCTCCACGACCAGAACTCCGTCATATGTTTCCTGCTCCACATCGTGCAGAAGCAGCTGCATCTGGGGACGGGCGTCGATGGATTCTCCGGACACGACTTCTGCATAAATCCGCTGGATGTTCAGCTGCATCTGTCGGGCAAGATCCTTCAGAATCTGCAGATGCCGCTCCAGTGTTTCGCTTTCTCCGCGGGCTTCCGCGTCCAGATCCCGGCGGCTTTTCCGCAAATAGACTGCATAGCAGCCGGATCCATAAGGGAAGGACATATTTTCATACATAGAGTTTCCTCCTTGTCATGATTCCATCGAATCGTTATGCTTGATCTTGGATGTCATTTTCTGTCTTTTAACATTTGTTCCAGTTCCCGGATACGTGCTTCGGCTTCGTCTGCCCGTTTTCGTTCACGCTCTGTGTTTTCTTTTTCTTTGACAATGCCCTGCTGAATGCCCTGCTGAATCCCTCGCTGTGTTGCTTCCAGCATTCCCTGGTTATAATCGAGAGTAGCTTTTAGTCGTGCTTCGTATTCCAGGCGTTTTTGTTTGTCCTGGCTGATGATCTGAAGCTGTTCGTAGGCGCTGTCAATGTAAGTGTTTTTTTCTGCCAGCATGTCAAATTCCTCCTTTTGTTCAGCATTGATGAACTTTGCCCATAATAGAATATCTTCACTGTCATCTGCGGGGTTCAGTTTGAGGATGGCCGACAGGAAGCCTACCCCGATTCTGTGGTGAAGATCGGGGTAGCTGATAGGTGTTAAGCCTGTATTTTGGAGAGAAGTGCTTCTTGTAACGCCTGGGAAAAGTTGATTCCCATAGAAATGGCACGGTCATTCAGCCATGACGGTATGGTTAAAGTCTTTTTTACTGCCTTTGTGTCCTTATACTGGTTAATGTCGCAAGATACAAGAGAAGAAAATCCGTCATCCGCATGAATGGCGGAAATGTCGGAGGGAGAAGCGATATTGTCCCCATGTTCTAACAATGACAAAAGATATCCGGTAAGTGCTTCTTGTGCCATTTCCATAGCTTCCGGAATGGTGGAACCGTAGGTGTTGCAGCCTTTCAGATCTGGAAATTCCACCCAGTAGGATTCATCTTCCTTGTGGAAGATAGCGGGATATACAAATAACATAACAAAACCTCCTTTTGATTTTTTGAAAGGCGGAGCTATTTCAGCCCCGCATCTTTCAAAATTTGATGTAGCAGACCGGTAGGAACATCTTTACCATGCACGGGAACCGAAACGGTCATACCCTCTTTTCTGAAAATATGGTGGCTTCCGTTGATCCTGTCAAGCTGCCAGCCGTTTTTCTTTAAGAGTTTGATAAGATCCCTGTCTTTCATGTTCCACCTCCTTATAAATACAGTATAACACGTGTCGCACGTGTTGTCAAGAGGGGATTTGAATTTAATAGAAAAATGCAGGTACGGGGATGTACCTGCATCATGATTTCTTTAAATGCGAAAATTTCCAGCGATATAATTGTTGATTGTGTCTCTGATAAGTTTGATCTATCAGATTTTAAAGGGAAAAAAACAGCCGCCACTACTGCCATTGATATGCCCCTTTTCTGCATCACAGCACGTCACAGTCTCTATTTCAGGAATATTTTCATAACATTCAAAGGTTTAATTGCTGAACAAGAAATTTTTTTGTTCCTCCAGGTCATATACTTTTGTTTCCGATTCTCCAAGCACATGTGTAGAAAAAGTGTCATATTTAGGTGAACCATCCGTTGAATAGTTGCTCAGTGATACTTCGGAGTTTGTAGAATCATGATAATAGCTTACACTCATAATAATTTCGATGCCATTAACTGCATTAAAAGCAAAAAATACATAGTCACCATTTTCGTCTAAAAGTTTGATCGTTCCGAGGTCATTGGCTGTGGGTTCAATAATTTCCTGCTCGTAATCAGTGGTTTGTATGAATGCTTTGACATCATTAAAAGCAAATGATTTTTCTCTATTGGCATAAGGTGCATAAATGGATTCAAATAAGTCAGTGCAAACAACATTTTTTGTATCTTCAGAATCAATTTCCAAATTTTCTGTTTCATTGTTTTCAGATTCTGAAGTAAGGTTTTCATCTGACGGATCGTCATCCGGTTCCTGAACAGTGTCATCAGCAGTGCTGTTTTCTTGAGACTCTTCTTCAGTAACTACATTTTCCTGTGATTCGGCGGTTTCAGCTCCGCATCCGGAAAAAATGAAAGCGAGTACAGTTAATAACATAATTATTTTCTTTTTCATAATATCTTTTCCCTTCTTTTGTCTGAAAATATTACCAGAAAATACTCATGGTAAATGGTGCATAATAACCGCATGAAAATATTACTTGGTGATTATATGTATGAACACAATCTGACAGCCAGACAGGTGGAGCTCCTGACAGGGGTCTCAAAATCTACCGTGAATCGGATAGTGAACGGCCAGATCAGCCCGACCATGGACACCATGGAGCAGCTTGCCAGAGGCCTGCAGGTACCAATAGAGTCCCTGTATGAGTCAGATTTTTAAAAAAGTGTCCCAGATCTGGGACAAATTGCCAAATACTGTCAAAATCCATCTTTTCGATCGTTATAAGTATGTAAAGAAATAACGGGACATCATAGAAGAAGGAGGCAGTACATATGAGCAACAATGATCACAAAGAACTTATTGTGAAAATGATCAATCAGATCGACTGCAAAAAGCAGAACAGTGAAAAAGTCTTGACAGCGATATATACGTATGTCAAAACACTGTTAAAATTGTTGGAGTAGGTGAAAGCCTACTCTTTTTTGGCTTTATGTTCCCGGATCAGATCGGCAAGTTGGAGTATGTAATTGGATACGGCTTCTTTTGCCTTTGGACTCATCTGGTAATAGAGTTTCAAGGCTTCCATGGCGAATGCATCGTCTTCTACAAGTACAGATGCAGCAGCTTTGGAATAGAGATCTTCTTCCGGTATTTTTACAAACATGTCACCAGATCCAGTTCGGAGCCATTCTTCATTTACGTTAAACTCTTTGCAAATTAATAGCGTCATTTGATCGGTAAGAGAACATCGATCATGTTCTATTTTGGAAATTGCTGATCTTTGGACTCCCAATCGTTCACCGAATTTTTCAGTTGTAAGATTGAGTGCAATACGAATCTGTTTTACGCGTTCACCTTGTGTCACCTATGTTCACCTCCTTCTAAATCTAAGAATAGCAACATGATCTGTAAAAGTCAATAAAAAGTTGAATAAAGACACAATAGCATATTGACAAAGAGTCTTAAAGATGCTAATATGCGTCTATAAGATACAAGAAAGGAGATGAAAAGTGGGAAAAATCACGAAAGAGGATCTGATGCATTTGGAGGTAGAAAACAAAGAAAGTTCGGTAATTTTAAATGGGATGCCTTTAAAGTATGTAAAGGAGTATAAAATTGAGAGTCCTGCACTCCTGCCGGGGACTGCAGAACTCTCGATAAAAATCTGGGTGAAATATCCTTAACTAAGAAAATGCCCAAAAGCAATTATTTTTTTCAACCTCTAAAAGAATATCTCGTATACAATCGGGATTGATTTTCATTGGAAGCCTCCTTTCTTTCATACTTGGCTGCGGCAACAGCCTGTATGAAAAGTATATCACAGGAGGAAACAAAAAGGGAACTCCCTTTTCGGAATTGTGTGGCTCTTGAATAATCCGAGTAAATATGCAGAGAACCTAAAAGGACATGCCACGAATTGTAGCATGTCCAATTTCATCTGAACCTTGAAAACAACATTAATGTTATTAGGTTATGTAAATTATTTTTAGATTATCAGAGGTAGGAGTGTGGCAACAAGACCACTTGCAATACAGGTGCATACATCAACAACAAACTTCTTACGTTCTTCAGGATAGTCGTCTGCAAAATAACCATCCGAATTGAGAAGTCTGTGCCTCATGATGATACCTGCAATTCCAGCGTAAAAACTTAATGCCATAGCAAGCACCTCCTGATATTTATGAAAAAGCAGCATGACCGCACATCATGTTGCTTTTTTCTTTGATTATAAAACATTTTGCAGATATATTCAATACTTTTTATCTTGTAGTTCGACAAGTTTTTTAATCTGATTGAGTGCATAGTCCTGGAAATCTGGGCGCAATGATTTGAAGATTTGAAATGCTTCATCGTATTTACTGACTTCATTCAGATCACCGTTAAACATTTCGCCCTCACCGGTTTCCAACCAGTGTTGATTTACATTATATAGTTCACATATATGTCGCAACAGCAGCTCTTTAGGAGGGACACGGTTATATTCAATATTACTTATTACATCACGGCTTACACCTAGCTTTTCGCCGAACTCACGTTGAGATAATTTTAATGACTCTCGTATTGCTTTTACTCTATTAGACAGTGGGACCACCTCCTTTGATATAAATACATCATACAACACAAAAATGAAACAGTCAACACAATTTTAATGCCAAATAAGTGTTGACAACACTTAAAATATATGCTAGATTGTGTTTATAACACACGTGAAGAAAGAGAGGTGAGCATATGACACAGACAAAAGAAACTGTACGGCGTACAACAGAATTTAATACTCTTTTCCTGAATTTGAATGAGAAGGGGCAAGAAGCAGCATTGACCGTTTTAAAGTCGCTTGATTTTGCTCAGTCTGTAATGAACGTGCAGAGAGCAGAGAACCAGTGTAACCCGACCAAGCAACTTGTATAAACATACACGAAAAGTAGTTCCAATATACAGTGGGAACACTTTTCCGAAAAGGGAGAAAGGGAACAGGAAGAAAGGAGAGGAGGACATGCAGAAAACATTAGAAGAGCTGATCCGTGAAGGAGAGAAATTCATGGAAGAGTTTGAAAAACTGGATGAATATGGCAAGATCGGCGTGATTTCTTACATGAGAGGATACCGCGACCATGAATGTCAGCAGAACAAAGAGAAAACGGCATGAGGCCAGAAGAGCGGAGCAGGCGGGGCAGTAAAGAAAGAGAGACTGGAAACAGTACAGGAAGATATGAAAAACAGACCTGTGAAGAAGCAGAACAGGTGGCGGTATAGGGAAGGAGGTGAGAAGAAAAATGTCAGGGGAAAAAACAGAAGTAACTAGAAAGAAGATAGTTTTTGAGGGGCTGGAAGAGTACAGGAGAGATATTGGGATTGTTAAACACGAAATCGACAGCTTTAAAGAAAGAGTCAGGGATTTAAACAGGGAACTGGAACAGCTCAGCAAGTACATGGAGTTATTTGCTGAGCTGCGAAAAAAATTATTCTGATTCAATCTCCAATTCAGAGTTGCAATGTGGACAAATAGTCGGGGAGACAAGATTGTCCAACAGAACATCGAATGAGGAACCGCATTCAGAACAGGTGATGGTGACAGAAGGGTTTTCAAATGAAGCTGTCAGATTGTCAAAAACACTGTCATCGTATTCAAATTTTGCCACGGTAAATTCTCCTTTCCTTTGTACTCGGCTGCGGCAACAGCCTGTACAGGAAGTATATCACAGGATGGGAGAATATGAAAAGTAAGAGGAAAGCGGAGCAGTTGGGAATGATGACAATATGGGAAGGAGGTGAGTTGAATGAAGATCTCAGAAGCAGTAGAGAAAGCCCTGGAGCAGAAAAAAATGATCTACAGACGTAACATAAAGCATGAAACCGGATACCGCAGTACATTCATAAAACCAACAAATTCATATGATGCATGCATTGTGATCAGTTACTGCGAAGGAAAGGAAACCGCCTCCTGCCGCAGATGGAATCCGACAGGAGACGATCTAATGGCTGATGACTGGGAATTATGGGATGAAGTTACCGATAGGAGGATATATGAGGACCAGGATATTCAGTTGGGGAAAGTCACTGTAAACTGTGTACGACAAGAGTATGGACTTTCCCCGATTGAAGGATTAGATAAACGGTTTACCACAACTTAATCCGATAACAATGAGGCTTTGGGTTGAGCCAAAACATATCGAAGTACATTCATAAAACCAACAGGGGGAACACATGAACAAAACAGAGTTTGCATTGGCAGGTATTGCAATGATAATAATCATGGTAATAGCCTGGTTTTCATTAAAAACTAAAATCCGGCAACGGAATCCTTCAATGTATTGTTGGATTAAGGCCGGATTGCCTGGATGGATAATAACAATAACTTATCTGTTTATTGTGTATCCGCAAATTTACTTTTAGATCAATCGTGCAAAATCGCTAACCTCAGGATTTTTAAATGGTGAAGGCTCATTCGTAAGTATAGAGAAGAGGGGATAGATCATGCTGGAGCTTAAGACACCATTCGGATCCATAGCGCAGACGGTCAGAGCAGCCGACTCATAATCGGCAGGTCCCGGGTTCGAGCCCCGGTGGATCCACTCCGCGGAATAATGAAAAATGAAGAAAGGAAGGGAAGTGCATGGCAAGAGAAAGGCTGAAGGAAGCCCGCCAGAAAGCGGGCATGACACAACAGCAGATTGCGGACAAGCTTGGAATCACTCTGCGGCATTATCAGAAGGTTGAGTATGAGGAGATTTGCGGTTCTTTTGAGATCTGGGACGCCTTGGAGGACCTTCTGGGGATACATCAACGGATACTCCGAGAAACGATAAATAATCATCACGACACAATAACCAGTCAGAAGGCACATTGAGAAAGTCGGCCAGTTCAGTTAAGCGTTTTAAATCTGGTTCGATTTCTCCGCTTTCATATTTCTGGTAATGACGAAGGGGTACACTTATTGCATCAGCTGTTTTTTGCTGTGTAACACTGCGGGAAATTCTTGCGGCACGTAATCTGTCATTAAACATTGTAACCTCCAAAAAATACTTGACTTACGTCCAATTTTGGCGTAATATAAAAACAAATAAAACGCCAAAATTTGGCGTAAAAAGGAGGGGCAAGATGCTGGCAGAAGATGTAAGAAAGCTGGAAAGCGAAAAAGAGCGCCTGTTGGAAGAAAATAAGGAACTGTTAGTCCTACTTGGAGACGAGCCGCCGAAGCCGATGAACTGTGGATGCTGTGCGCACTTTATGCAGCACTACATAAAGATTGGAATAAGCAACTACATGGAGACATATGCCGGGCATTGCGTGCATGGGAGGACGGTAAATAAAAAGCCGGATGGAAAAACCTGTCGGTATTTTGAATTTGGCAGGCGTAGGACTTTCTGAATAAATGAAGAAAGAAAGGGAAGGGCATGGCAAGAGAAAGGCTGAAGGAAGCCCGCCAGAAGGCGGGCATGACGCAACAGCAAATGGCTGATAAGTTAGACATTGGATTAAGGCACTATAAAAAGATAGAAAGTGGCGAGACACTCGGAAGCATACCTTTATGGGATGATATAGAAGATATTCTGAAAATTAATCAGCGCGTTTTGCGAGAAATTCATCTCGACAAAGAAGATAATCCGTAGATACATCCAATATATCTGCAATTTGAACAAGCCCATCAAGTGTAGGTTTAGCATCACCACTTTCATATTTACGATAATTCCTAATTCCAGTATTTAGAGTATCAGCCATTTGCTGGGCAGTAATACCAAGTTCCTTTCGAGTTTGATTTAATCTTTTTGAAAACATGAATATACCTCCTAAAAATATCTTGACAGTGCCATAATAGTACACTATAATCAAGATATAAATAAGTGCCATAATATGGCACTATAAGGAGGGGCAAGATGCTGGCAGAAGATGTAAGAAAGCTGGAAAGCGAAAAAGAGCGCCTGTTGGAAGAAAATAAGGAACTGTTAGTTCTACTTGGAGACGAGCCGCCGAAGCCGATGAACTGTGGATGCTGTGCGCACTTTATGCAGCACTACATAAAGATTGGAATAAGCAACTACATGGAGACATATGCCGGGCATTGCGTGCATGGGAGGACGGTAAATAAAAAGCCGGATGGAAAAACCTGTCGGTATTTTGAATTTGGCAGGCGTAGGACTTTCTGAATAAATGAAGAAAGAAAGGGAAGGGCATGGCAAGAGAAAGGCTGAAGGAAGCCCGCCAGAAAGCGGGCATGACACAACAGCAGATTGCAGATAAGCTTGGAATCACAATAAGGAGTTACCAGCGGATAGAGAGCGGTGAACTGTTGGGAAGTATAGCTCATTGGGATGCATTGGAAGATTTGTTTAATGTTCATCAGCGCGTATTGAGATTGGAAACATGTCTGGAGGAAGCAACGGAAAAACCTCAATCGTAGTTTCGTCGATGATGATGATTTTGGCAAACAGAGCGGGGAGCAGATGGGCAAGTTGACTGTCTGTCAAAGCGAAGATGTCAAAATAAAGGAAAGAAAAAATGGAGAAAAATATAAGTTCAAAAGAAGTAAAAAGGGGAGTTGTGTCTACGCAAATTCGGCTTCCGGCTGAAATGCATGAATACATAAAGCGGGAAGCCGACAGAATGGGAATCGCACAAAACGCATTTCTGATCATTCTTCTTGAACAGGGGCGCAAGCTGTGGGAAGCGAAGATCACTCATGTTCAGGAAGCGTAATAGCTCCCTTTTCATTTTCGTAAGCTTCGACACCAAGTTTTACAAAGTATTCAATCTGGGAATTGGTATTGCGATTTTCCTGTTTGGCAATATATTTTGTTTTTTTATATACTTCCTCATTGATTCGAATCTGAGTAGCTATTCTTCCGGGGATTGCTGCGGGCATAATATAGACCTCCTTGTTTAGTTGCATAATAGCACTAAATAACATCTGATGTATAGATTCTATTTAGTAGCTAATAGATATTGACAAAGCGAAAAGATGATTATATAATAGCTATTAGATACTAAATAGAAAGGAGAAAATAAAGATGCTGGCAGAAGATGTAAGAAAGCTGGAAAGCGAAAAAGAGCGCCTGTTGGAAGAAAATAAGGAACTGTTAGTTCTACTTGGAGACGAGCCGCCGAAGCCGATGAACTGTGGATGCTGTGCGCACTTTATGCAGCACTACATAAAGATTGGAATAAGCAACTACATGGAGACATATGCCGGGCATTGCGTGCATGGGAGGACGGTAAATAAAAAGCCGGATGGAAAAACCTGTCGGTATTTTGAATTTGGCAGGCGTAAGACTTTCTGAATAAGTGGAAGCGGATAAAGAGCGGAGAAGTCAGAAACAGTACAGGAGGAAAACATGCAAAAAACAGACCGGAAAATAGAGTTATTAGGAAAGCTCCAGGAAGAGCTGGACAGAAGAACACAGGTGGAAGAGGAAGCTGTCAGGCTGATCAGTAATGGTGAATGTGAAAAAGCCTGTGAACTGTTGAGTACGCTTGATGACAGTATTGTGAAATCGATCAGGCAGGAGCTGGATCAGTTGGATGCAGATGCAGCAAAGGGAAATAAAGAGAAATATAAGAAAGGTTTTTGGGATAGAGTAGAGTACTTGGCGAAACTGTTTTGGGAAGGTAAATGGTCAGAAAGGATTGACAATTTGTGTTTAGCGATATTCTGGCCAGTACTTATTCTTTGGTGTATAGCGGCACTGGTCAGAATTATCCTTTGCTTTTTATAAAGACCGTATAAGTATTTCCTGAAGCGTTGCTGACATTTCAGAAAGTTCTTTGCCAGGCGAACAGGGGAATATTCAGGAAAGACAGAAGGGAGGTGAGCGGATGAGGACAGAGAACAGGCAGCAGGAGCCCCGGAAGGATGTAAGTGCAGGAAGCTTCCTGCTGGAAAAGAATCATAGAGATGATACAGATCTGGTAAAAATCTGCCGGAGTTATGCAGGAGCAGTATGTCAGAAAGATCAGAAAAAGGCATGAATGAATCCCGGCGCTGCAGTAGCCGGGATTCGAAGAAAACAACAGGAAAAATGTACAACCGGTGAGACATATATTTAGGTGACATGGAAACGGGAGCGGAAAAATGAGGGTAATGGAATTCAAAATTGGGAATTCACAGATTATTTTTAATGATGCAAGTCTGGAATTTCGGACAGAGGAAGAACGCAACGGAGTGTTCCAGAGGTTTTCCAATATCGCTTATGGGGAGCTTCTCAGGCAGCAGGCAGCTAAAGAAAAGAAAGAAAAAGCTGCAGATGCCAAATAAACGATTGGCGGTAATCGCTGCAGCAGTCGTCGAGACCTGCATATGGAGCGCAGATCCCGGCCACTGAGAAGGAAAGGAGGAATCGTGGGAAGAGAGTTTTACTGGGAGGATCGCGGGACAGGCGGTTGTCCGGATCTGTCTGTGCTGTATGGACCGGAGCCCCATATGATCGCAGCAGTCATCACGCTGGATCGTGGGATCCCGGAAATGCAGGATGGATGCTGGCGGGTGATGAGTAATGAATACCGCAGTCTGAACCTGGAGGAACCGGATACATCGTTGTCACTGAAGCAGATCAAAAACCGGACACTGATCCGCCTGGATCAGGAGCTGAAAGACAGACAGGAACAGATCGAAGAGGACAGGTCCGGCATACACGGCCTGCTGTTTGCGGATCTTCCGGATGATCCATATGAATGATTAATACAGAAATCTGAAGGAGGACGTAAGATGGGAAGACCAGGGGATTCGTTTGGGACCTGTGCATATTGCGGAAAACAGATCCTGTGGATCCGGACGAAGGCGGGAAAGAATATGCCTGTAGATCCGGTGCTGATCAGCTACTGTGTACCGAAGGACGGAAGGAAGGGAGCGGAAAAGATCGTGACCCCGGCAGGAGAAGTGATCTGTGCGGACAGGGCGGATTACAGCCGGGAAGAGGGGATCGGCTATATATCGCACTTTGCTTCCTGCAGGAAAAGAGAAAGGTCAGGTGGGGATCATGGAGGAAGAGATTGAGGCATTCAGAAAATATCTGATGGATCTGGAGCGATCGGAAAATACCATCAGCGCCTACATATGGTCCATCCGGATCTTTTTTCGCCAGTATCGGGAGATTAACCGGGAAAATATGCTGGAGTTCAAAAGGCGGCAGCTGGAACAGTGGAAGCCGAAGACGGCATGTAACAGAGTCGTGGCCCTGAATCAGTTCTGCATGTTTCTTGGACATGCGGAATACTGCGTAAAGGGAATCAGAATTCATCAGAGCGCTTCCGTGGAAAATGTAATTTCCATCGAAGAGTACAGGCAGCTTCTTGCCGGACTGAAAAGAGACGGAAACGAAAGAGGATACTGGCTGATCAGCTTCCTTGCGCATACGGGCGCGCGGGTGAGTGAATTTGTCCGCCTGACAGGAGACGGGCTTACGGTTGGATACTGCGAGATGTGGAGCAAGGGGAAAATGCGCCGGATCTATATTCCTCAGTCTCTGATCCGAAGGAGCCGGAAGTATTTTCAACGGTATTTTCAGGAAACGGATACGGATCTGCTGTTTGTGAACCGGCAGGGCAGCAGGCTTACCAGCAGGGGCATTGATGCCAGTATCAGGCGCTGGGCAAAAAAGTACGGGATCCGGAAAGAGGTGGCGCATCCGCATTCTTTCCGTCATCTGTTTGCCATTGAATTTCTGAAAAAGAATTCCAATATTGCACTGCTGGCTGATCTGATGGGACATTCCAGCGTGAGCACCACGTCCATTTATCTGAAGCTGAGCCGTGAAGAGCAGATGCGGCAGTTTAATGATGCTTCGGACTGGTAACGTGTCAGTGGTCGCAGGGGCGGAGGGAGGGGCATTCAGAATCCGGAAGAGATCAGCAGGAATCATCATAATATATCACAATATATCAGAGATACGCAGAGAGGAAGGGGTGTATGAACAGGCTGGGATTTATTTTTCTTTCCATCCTGAGAGAGAACGATGCAACAAGCAGGCTTTCATCCATGACGGTGCGGGAGCTCTTGCTTGCGGAGGATTTCGGGGTGAAGGAAAACACATTATTTAAAAAGGCCAGGGAATTTGAAAAGCGCGGCTATGTCGGCCGGGGCCTCAAAGAGGGGCGCGCTGCTACATTTTACATTACGGCAGCAGGCAGCGAATACCTGGAAGATCTGAGATACGAGGAAAAGGAAAGGAGGATCAGGTCGTGAAAGACAGGATTTCTTTTGTAGCAGTAGGACAGGCCGGTGGCAATATCGGCAGGCTTTTTGAACAGAGGGGATTTTCCGTGCTGTATATCAATACCTCACAGGAGGATCTTGATACGCTGGAAAATGCAAAGTTCAAATATCATATACCGGGTGGAGAGGGGTGCAATAAGGACCGCCATAAAGCGAAGCAGCTGATCATTGATGATTTTGACAATATTGCATCAGAGATTGATGCGAAGGTACGGGCGGAGCTGACCTTTGTGGTATTTGCCAGCGGCGGCGGAACCGGATCGGGAGCCGGTCCGATGCTGATGGATCTTCTGATCGACGAAGGAAAGCACATCGGGGCCGTTACAGTTATTCCGGCGCCGGAGGAAAGCGTAAAGTCACACATTAATGCCTACGAATGCTTTTCAGAGCTGACAGAGATTGCCGGGACAGCGGCATGCTTTATCATCGATAACGGAAACGGGGAGAAAATCTGCCTGAATGAGACCTTTGTGGACGCTTTTACAGCATTTCTGGAGATCCCGGAGAAGCACAGGAGTATCAGGGGCAATATCGACCGTGCGGAGATTCTGGAGACGCTGAAGGCGCATGGTATGGCAGTAGTGGTCAGCAGCGGGGCGACAGAGAGCGCAGAAGTCATTCAGGCGCTCCAGAGCGGCGTCTCAGCGCCTGCGGAGGCGGACCGTGCCGTGAAGTATATTGCGGCGTCCCTTGCCGGTAATGCGCGGATGATGGATCTGGAGAAGGCAGTTGGGGTGCCCATTGATAATTTCCAGACATTTAACGGGGAAGAGACCATCTGCTGTATATCCGGACTGACCTATCCTCAGACACGCCTGGATGCGGTATATGAAAAAGTCTCTGAGAACCGGGAGCTGATCCGGAAGAATCTGGCTGCTACGAGAGAAACCGGTCTGAAGAAGGGAGTGAATTTCCTTGAGGAGATGGATCCGCCGAGGAAAAAACCGGAAGGAAAAAAACCGCAGTCCAGGCGCGACATCATGAGCAGATATCTGTAGACGGAGGTGTATATGAATGGACATATCCCGCTCCGTGTTCCCGGTCTGCTGCCGGGAACACGGAGCAGAAAAATATGGATAAAAGATTATGAGTGGGCATATAAAGATTGACCGCAGGATTCTGGCATGGGAGTGGTACAGAGAGAAGCATACCTTCAAACTTTTCATCCATCTGATCCTCAGGGCAAACTGGAGGGACGGAAGATTTCAGGGTGTGGAGATTCCCCGCGGATCTCTTGCATCTTCCTACCAGAATCTGGCCGGCGAGACCGGTCTTTCCATTCAGAACGTAAGAACAGCAGTAAAGAACCTGAAAAAGACCGGAGAGCTAACAGTCATCCGACACACAAAATTCAGCGTATTTACAGTAAAAAACTATGATAAGTATCAGACACCCAACACAGAAAGTAACATGGATTCAACAGGCGATCAACAGGCATCTAACATTCAACTAACAACAATAGAAGAAAAGAAAGAAGGAAAGAAGGAAAGAAGGGAAAGAGAGGGGCAGTTCGCCCCGCCCACACTTGAGGATGTGAACAGATATTGTCGGGAGAATGGACTGGTGGTGGATGCAGAACGTTTTTTTGATCATTATTCGTCCCGGAACTGGATGTCGGGAAGGAACAGGATCAGCGACTGGAAGGAGAAGCTGCGCGACTGGGACAGGCAGGACAGGAAAAAGGACAGGGAGCTGCGGGCTACGGGGTTCAGTAATTTTGAGCAGCGTGAATATGACATGCATGAGCTGGAGCGGCAGCTGTTGCAGAGTCAGGAAGCGGTGCTGCAGGAGCCTGCTGCCCATAAGTTTCCCGTCACACAGGAGGAGGCGAAAGGAGGGGGCGGATATGGCGGCAGAGATCCGGGGAGTCCTGAAGTATCCGGGGAGTAAGTGGAAAATTGCCCGGAGGCTTGTGGAGCTGATCCCGGAGCACCGCAGTTATCTGGAACCGTATGCCGGGAGCCTTGCGGTCCTTTTCTGCAAGCGCCCGTCCGCGATCGAGACGGTTAATGATCTGGATTCGGATGTGACGAATCTTTTCTGGTGCATTCAGAAGGATTCGCAGCGCCTGGCGCGTCTGGTTATGACAAC
Organism: Lachnospiraceae bacterium; assembly: GCA_910574805.1. Classification (GTDB taxonomy): domain Bacteria; phylum Bacillota; class Clostridia; order Lachnospirales; family Lachnospiraceae; genus Hominiventricola. Next base: position 34,296 of record CAJTCV010000018.1, read on the forward strand.
GCCGTATGCGAGAGAGGTGTACGATCAGCAGTTTGAGGGGACGGATCAGTCACGGTATGCCAGCAGATTCCAGCGGGCAGCAGGCTTTCTTGTCCGCTGCTGGCAGGGGTACGGATACCGGACGGATGGTTATAAACCTGGCTGGAAAAATGATATACAGGGACGGGAACGGGCCTATGCGCTGTGGGACTGGTATCATCTGCCGGGATGGATTGTGGAGGTGGTGGAACGCCTTCGGGTGGTACAGATCGAGAACAGGCCGGCTCCGGAAGTAATCCGGCGCTTCTGGAGTGATAACATTTTCATGTATCTGGATCCGCCCTATGTCCTGGGCACCCGAAAAGGGCGTCGGAAACAGTACAGGTATGAAATGTCAGATGCCGATCATGAGGAACTGCTGAAACTGATCCTGAAGAGCCCGGCAAAGATCATGATCTCCGGATATGAATCGGAGATGTACAACGATTATCTGCGCGGGTGGGAAAAGAGACAGTTTCAAAGCTGTGCGGAGGGTGGGGCTGTCAGAACAGAGACGGTCTGGATGAACTATCGTCAGGATTACCAGATGAACATCTTCGACTATGAAAATGGTCTGCATGGTACGGATAACGCAAATTATGCGAATAATAAAACGGAGGGACTATCTGAACAATGAACGAAGGAGATTACAGCCAGGGAAAGGTCCCCATATATCCGGAAAACATTGAGAAATGCAGAGAAAATCTGCTGGTCGGGCAGCAGGTGAAGCTCCGGATAAAAGAGTGGGATCTGGATTTCAGGCATCGGGAAATGTGCCTGCAGTGCACCGTTGAAGAAAATCACAGGTGGCTGTTCGTGGCCAGGGACAGGAGAGGAAAACGGTACACAATGACGTACGTGGATCTGATCATGCAGGGAGGGGCGTAAATGGACAGAAAAAAGGACATTGTAAAAATTCTGCGAAGCCTCTCCGGGAAATATTCGGCATATGAGGTGTTTTCCGACTGGGTCCGCTGCGGGGCTCTGGCCATAAGCAATACCTGTCAGATCTTTCACGATCAGATCTGGCAGAGCCGGGAAGAGGAATACATAAACACCATGAAGAAATACGCACCGGAAGAGCAGCACAGACTGGTGGAGATGATGGGGCTGCTGGTGGAGACGCTGGAACATGAGATACAGGATGCCCTGGGGCAGATCTATATGGATGCCGGAATGGGCAGCAGAACGGCAGGACAGTTCTTCACCCCATGGAGCATGTCTGTCATGTGTGCGGAAATGACCTGTCCACAGCCGGGACCGGATGGATATTACAGTGTGTATGAACCTTCCTGTGGGGCCGGCGGTATGATCATCGCACTGGCATCCGTAATGCAGAGAAGGGGCATCGATTATCAGAGATGTATGAAAGTGATCGCACAGGATCTGGACTGGAAAAGCGTGTACATGTGTTACCTGCAGCTGAGCCTGCTGGGAATCCGGGCGGTTGTGGTGCAGGGCGACACGCTGCAGGAGCCATTTATGCATGGATATCCCAGGCACCGCAGCCTGTATACACCGGGAGAAAGGGGGCTGCTGAAATGTTTCTGATAAACAAAGATAAGAGCGCGATTGTAAATATGGATCAGGTTACAAGTATCTATACAGGCGCTGATGGATGCACGTTGAAAGCGGACTTTGGAAACGGAAAAGGGTGCCAGATTGGCCGCTATAAGTCGGAGAAGGAATGCCGGACAGCGATACAGATCATATCTGAAAGCATCGGTAAGGCAGAACTGTGCTTCTCACCGCAGGATGATGCCATAAGCGCAAAGCTGAATCTGACCGAAGGAAAAAAGTATCACATAACCGGAAAGAAAACAAAAGGACACGGAGGATCATAAGGTGGAGATGAAAAACATTGCAGAGAAAGAAAACAGGATAGTAGAGAGTCTGTGCCAGGTGGATTTCTCAGAACTGGAAGTTCCGCTGGTAACAGTCTATGAACAGTCCCTGGACTTTCCGGATGCTTTCGTAGCGCTGGTATGGGACGGAAAAGGACCGAAGCCAACGAACATTATGATAAAAAGGTCTTCTGTCAGAGAGATCAGAGAAGATATTGCGGCAGCAGGTTTTGCAACCGTATTTCCCAGGGCCGAAGATGACGATCCGCATATCGTGGAAACATGGATGTAAGATTCGGGAAACAGAGATCGAAAAGGATCAGCGGAGGCGGTTATGACAATAAGGGAAGTGTTAAATGCTGACTGGACAGTTGATCGGGTAGATATCACTGTCAGAGACAGAGAAACAACAAAATACATCATGCGTTACTGTATTGGACGTGATGTTATGCCGGGTAAATATGATAAATTTGTATATGAGGCGGAAGCAGGAACCGTTTACAGCGATTGTAAAAAGAGAATTTTATTCATAAACCGTATTATTCAGTTTCGGCAACTGGAAGAGAAACCCAGAGGAAGGGAATCGAATGTCGGGGTTCTTGAAAGAGAGGTGCCTGTGGAGCTCCTTGATCTGCAGATAGATCATATGTTCCCTTATCATTGTGGATGGTCAGATGGAATGCACGGTTACTGTTTTACATGTTACGTGAAATCCTGGAGTGGAATCAAAGGGGAAAATAAACAGATTGAGTTGGAGGAACCTGAATGAGTTATGTACTGCAGAGAGTGTGTATGCAGAAACTGCCTGTACTGGTGGAGTGGCCAGTGCCCTTATGGTCGTTGCTTCGATGATGAAAGAGCCAGGACGGATCCATACGATAAAGCCCATCCGGAAGAGTCCCCCAGAACGTGCTGGAGCGCTTGGAATCAACCCGGAGAACAGGCGCACTGGTGCCGGGGAGGTATTCTTTATCCCGTACGTTACTGTGAACATTTCGTCAGATACGAAGGTTCTGTGATAGAGGAATGCACAGGCTGCAATATTCAGGTCTTTCAGGATGGTTATATCAGTTGTTCTCTGAAAGAGACAATGGGATGCGAAGCGTGTATCGGTCAGAGTGAAGGCAGAAACGTGGAAAATGTGTATGACTGCCAGTACATGACAGATACCGGATGCGGGAAGCTGATAGAGGCGAAAAACCGGATACTGGATGCGATTGCGGCAGGAGAAGAGACGGAGATCTGCAGGGAGCAGTGCTGCAGAGGGTGTACGAAACTCTGCGGGTATCGATGCGGTCAGTGAGATTGAGGTGAAAGACATGATAAACGGGAATTCAATATATCGGATTTTTTGGTATGGCCCAGATCCTGTCATGCGGAAAATAAGTAAGAGTCAGTGGCTTAAGATATTCGCGATCTACGATCTGGCAACTGAATTCGACAATACCGGAATGGCAGGATTTTACATAAGATGAATGAACTTTAAAAGAAGATCCATCTATACGGATGTATAAAGGCTTCATGTGTCCTTCGGAATCAAAGGAAGCAATAACGGATGTAATTGTTAAATGGCTGTATTGAGATTGGTCCATGGTTTTGCTCCTTCCGGGAAGAATAATCATATTGTACAAACATATGTTCTGGAAGTAAAGAGGGAAATAAAGGGAAGTATAACGATCCGGCAGCAGGTGAAAGAAGAGGTGATATTATGATCTGTGTATGTAACAAATGTGGAGCAGAAATTCAAATGAACATTCAGGAAACTGTTCTTGAAGACGAAAAAGAAAATATGGTCACAGAACAGTATTTTGTATGTTTGAGATGTGGTGCGCGTTACACCATATGCATCTATGATAATTATATGCGCAAAAGAATAGCCATGAGAAAACGGTTATCCAAAAGCAGGTATAACAGAAAAAGAGACAGGCAGCTGAAAGAAGAGATGGAAATCCACTTTAAAGAGTTAAAAATAAAATATGGAAGGGAGTGATCACTGGGAATATCGGGAAATTACGGGATAAAAAGGAGGCGGTATGGTTTGGAAAAAGAGGTTTTAAAACAGTTGCCTTATATCAGGAAAGAGATCACAGATATAGAGAAAGAGATCTCTTCCATACAGAAAAAGATTTTAAGATTAAAACGGGATGAAGTATGTGATACGGTCACCGGATCGAGAGAGGATCTGACGATCGGTCCGATCAAGATCAGGGGGCATCCGGGAAAAGAGTATGGAAAACGGATGGCTGAATTACAGAAGAAAAAAGCACTTATGGAGAAAAAGCGTACAGAACTTCTGCGGATGGAAAGAGAGGCAGAGGAATATATCCAGTCCATTTCTGACATAGGTCTGCACCAGATTTTGAGGTACAGGTACATATACAATCTGAGCTGGCAGCAGGTGGCCAACCGAATGGGCTGGAGATACACTGCTGATTCCTGCCGCAAGAGAGCAGAGAGATTCTTCATGAGTGATTAAACCGGGCAATAATTTGTCCGGTAAAAAAATATCTTTGAAACGAACGGATATTCGAAAAAAGGAACGGCAGAAAATGTCGGTAACATTTTCTGCCGAATGAAAGTGCTGTGCACCTGTCTGATAACGGTATTATAGCATTTTCTCCAAAAACTTACAAGGAGGAAAGAGATGACACAGAAAGAGATATTCAAAAACAGGATTCTGACAGGCATGAAATATCACCTGGGAAAAAATGAGATTGCCATGTTGGAAACGGCACTGAGCGAAGCGCTGTATCAGGTGGAGATTGTGGAATCGAAAACACTTCCGGCAACCGTCGACATGACAAACGAGTATATACTGGATCTGTATGAACTGAAACGGAGTCTGGTGCTCAAGCCTTCAACAATGAAAGTTTATATGGATACTGCAAGGGAATTCGTCCGCTATATCAATAAACCGCTGGTACTGATCGACAGAGAAGACATAGAATTTTATCTCAGAGTAAAAGTGAGAGAAGGAAATACAGGGACATCCATGAACAACAAGAGAAGAAAACTGAATTCGCTGTTTTCGTGGATGAAGAAAAACCGGTTTATCAGGGAGAATCCGGTAGAAAATGTGGAATGCTTTAAAGAAGTGCTGAAGCCGGTAGACCATATGACCGCAGATGAGGTAGAGCAGTTGAAAGAAGGCTGCAGAGATAAACGTGACCGGGCACTGCTGGAATGGCTGCGGAGCACGGCAGCGAGGAAAGGGGAGATTCCCTATATAAATATCAATCAGATTAACTGGAGCACTGGAGAAGTGGTCATATATGGGGAGAAAACGGAAACGTACAGGACTGTATATCTGGATGGCGTGGCGCTGAAATACCTGCGGGAATATATCACAGAAGAGCGGGGAATTACAATCAGGAGCAGCGAGCCGTTGTTCACGCGCTCCGTGGGAAATAAAAAAGCGGTCTTGACCAGGGCGGGAATCTATGCAGAGGTGAAAAGGATTGCCGGCAGATCTGGTCTTGACCGACGGGTATATCCACATCTGTTCCGGAAGACCACTGCAACCAATATTGTGCGGCGTGGCGGATCCACAGATGATGCAGGGCTGTATATTGGCCACAAGCCGCAGGGCGTGACTGCGCGACATTACATATCAAATGAAAGTGTATCCAGAATTTTTCGGGAATATGTAGAAGCAATATAAAAGAAGAAAGAGAGCGGTGGCAAGTCCCGCTCTCTTTTTCTAACTCTCGATTCCCTGTTTGATGCGATTTTTGATCTTTTCGATCTTTTTGATGGCCTCTGCCTTCTTATCCTCGTTCAGAAGTTCTTCGACCTCTTCCCAGTCTTCCAACTGACTTCTTAAGTTGTCTTTCCACTGATTATCCGTCATTCCCATATGTTCCATGCGTACCTCTCTTTCTGTTATTATCAGATATACTTGCCTTATCTGATAATACAATTATACACTATTTTTTATATAATGTAAACTTAAAAATGTATAAAAGTAGATAAAATACACGATTTTTTATATAATTGGTTCGCCGGTCTCTTTGTCGACAAAGGATATTTTCAGTTCGGCACCAAGAGCCTCCGCTATCTTTTCCAGCTCGGATACTTTAAAGGTGTCCCGTTTATATTTATTATTCATGTTTTGCGGTGTCTGACCGGTTCTGCGTGCAAGTTCTGCGTCAGATATATTGCCGCGTTTCACACAGCACAGCCGGATATACTCTCTGACATTCATCCATACACCTCCATCGTTTATTTGATAATACACTTTTTTTTATAATACGTCAACAAAAGGAGATAAAATAAAAATATTTTTAAAAGAAATTTCAGTTTGTCCGTTTTGTCCGTTTTTGTGTGTTAGAATATTATCATGCCGAATCAGGCGAAAGGAGACGACATCCGAAAGGGTGCCGTCTCTTTTGCGTGCGGAAGAAGTGAAGGGGCAGCAGGCGTCATTTTGCGCCGGCGCAAAGGAACAGAGGTGAGCAACAATGCCGATCTATAAACGATGCAGCAGGTGCGGAAAGCGCATGCAGGCCGGAACAACCTGTGACTGTGTAAAGGCCCGGCACAGAGAATATGACCGCCTGACCCGTGACAGAAGATCAAAAGCATTTTATACGAGTAATGAGTGGGAGCGTGTGCGTCGGAAGGTGTTGCAGATGGATGATGGGCTTGATGTATACCTGTACATGACACAGGGGAAGGTCGTGTTGGCCGATACAGTACACCATATTATTCCGCTTCGGGAAGACTGGTCAATGAGATGCTCTGTTGAAAATCTGATGAGTCTTAATCGTGATACACACAGCATGATTGAGATGCTTTACGAAAAAGACAGGGAGGGAACCGTGAAGAAGCTAAAGGAAATGCTTCGATTATATCGAGAGGAACAGGGGCAGGGGGGATCTGAAAAGTTTTGAGATAACTGGATAGACCGCAGCCCCAGGATTATGCACACAAAACGCCGAATATAATTTTTTGCGGAAAACAGAAGGGCGGTGAGGGTGTCTGTGGGGAGGAACAGAAAACCGGTGGACATGCAGAAAGGGCATGTGGCAAAAAGTGACAGAGAACAGAAACGGCAGGAAGAAGAATATGTAACCACAGGAAAAAATCAGCTGAAAAGAGCTCCGATCTGGCTGATCGACGATATCGCCAGAAAAGAGTGGAGCAGGCTTGTAAAAGAACTGGACGGGATCGACATCATCGGGAATCTGGATAAAAATAACCTTGGGGCATACTGCAACGCTTTTTCCAGATACCTTCAGGTTTCGAAAGAATTATCCGGAAGCACATTGACGGTAAAAAAAGAGACAAAATACGGAACCCAGATTGTGCCAAATCCTCTGATCGGGATCCAGAAAATTTATGCGGAAGAGATGAGAAAGTTCGCTGCTCTCTGTGGACTGACAATTGATTCCAGACTGAAGGCTGCTGTTACAAAGATATCAAAAAAAGAGGATGAGATCAGTGAAAAATTTGGAAAGATCTGACGGGGACTATGGCGATACTGGATGAAATTACGGCATATGCAGAGGACTGTATACATGGAAGGATTATAAGCTGTCAGAAGCATATATGGGCATGTGAAAGACTCATTGGAGATGTTAAAAGGATCGGAACTGAAGACTGGCCGTACATATGGGATGAAGATGAGGCCGGGAAGATCGTGGAATGGTTCCGGGAGCTCCGGCACTCGAAGGGCGTATTGTCCGGACAGCCCATTGAACTGACAGCCTGGCAGAAATTCCGGCTGTGCCAGCTGTTTGGTTGGAAACACAGGGATACAGGGCTTCGGCGTTTTAAAAAGACGTTTACAGAGGTTGCCAGAAAAAATGCGAAGTCTCAGGAAGAAGCGGGGGTGGCCCTGTATGAGATATCGGTAGGGGCGACGAAAAATCAGGAAGTATATGAATACTATACTGCCGGAGTCAAAAAGGATCAGTCCAAAATTGTATTTAATGAAGCAAAACTGATGCTGAAAGGATCCAGACTCTGGAAAAAATTCAAAATAACAAGAGATGCCATTACGCATCCGAAAACCGGAAGTTTTATCAGGGCATTGAGTAAGGAAGACGGAAAATCCGGAGACGGAACCAATCCTGCCGGGCTGATTCTGGATGAATATCATCAGCATCCCACGACAGAATTCTATGCGCTTGGTCTCGGTTCTAATACCAAAGAATCTCTGCTGATGATTATAACAACTGCCGGAACGGATCTGACTTATCCCTGTTATGTGACAGAATATCAGTACTGTTCGCGTGTGCTGAATCCGGACGTTCCAGTGGAGAATGAAGAATATCTTATTGATATCTGTGAGCTGGATCCGGAGGACTATGAAAATATAGAGGATGTTGCCAGAGAAGAGAACTGGTTGAAAGCGAATCCCATCCGAATGACATATCCGGAAGGGGTTGAAAAAATCCGGGGAGAATATAAAATTGCCCAGGAGATTCCGGAGCATATGACGAATTTTCTTACCAAATGTATGAACGTGTGGGTTCAGGCGAAAGAAAACGGTTATATGAACATGGCAAAATGGAAATCCTGCCGGGTGGAAGAGATCATGGAAGATCTGCATGGAATGACGGTGTATGTCGGCTTCGACATGTCCGCAAAAATTGATCTTACATCGGTCTCTTTTGTTATTCCATTTTTGTCCGGAGAATACGACCAGACTGAAAAGGAGATTGTGAAATATATTGTTTTTTCCCATTCTTTTATTCCCAACCGGGAGAAGCTGGCGGAACGGAAAGCAAAAGACAGGGCAGATTATGATGCCTGGGAACGGATGGGATTCCTGACGGTGACGGATACGCCGATCGTGGATCAGAACGCAGTCATGAAATATGTGCTGGATACCTGCAGGGAACATGAATGGGAGATTGGCTGTCTCTGTTTTGATCCGGCGAATGCGTCAAAACTGATGCTGGACCTGTCAGATGAAGGATATGAGGTGGAGGAAGTATATCAAAGCCATAAGTCTTTGAATGAATCCACACAGGGATTCCGGGAACAGGTATATTCCGGAAATATTCTGCATGAGTACAATCCGGTGCTGGATTTTGCCATGAGCAATGCTGTGATTCGCAGAAACAACGGTCTGATTAAAATTGACAAGGATGCCACCACAAAGCGGGTGGATCCGGTGGATGCCGTGCTGTGCGCCTACAAACTGGCAATGTATCACGAATTTGATTCGGCGGCGCAGAAGGCGATTGATGATTTTCTGGAAAGCGACTGGGGGTAGAAAATGAACTTGTGGGAACGGATCATGAATGCATGGAACTGTCTGACCGGCAGGGTCTCCGCAGGAATGAATGAAAGAGAGCTGCGGGAATGGCTTGGTATATCGGAAGGCGCAGGCAAAAAACTGCTGAGCGAGGTGACCTATTATACCTGTCTGAAGATGTTGAGCGAAACTATCGGGAAGCTGCCGCTGAAATATTATCAGGAGACGGCAGAAGGACGTATACGCGCTGCACCGACGGATACTTCATATGTGCTGTCAGTACGGCCGAACCCGTACATGACCCCGTCTACGCTGTGGTCAGCGGCAGAGATGAACTGCCAGCACTATGGGAATGGCTATATCTGGCTGCGGCGGGAGTATGTACCGCATGGAAAATATGGCGGAGAATACGGGACAAAGGACGCATGGGTACTGCAGAGCAGTTATGTGACAGTGCTGATGGATGACATGGGCATCTTTGGGGATTCCGGGAAGATGTATTATCAGTACACGGATTCGAGGAGCGGAAAGCTGTATCTGTTCCGTTCCGAAGAGATCATCCATATCAAGACCTGGTTCAGCCTGGACGGAGTCATGGGAAGGCCGGTAAGGGATATACTGAAATACACCATAGAAGGAGCTGCAGAGAGCCAGACAGTGATGAATAACATGTATAAGAACGGTATGACTGCAAGCATGGCCATGCAGTATGTTGGTGATCTGGATGAAAAAAAGAGAGTTGCTCTGCAGAAAAAATTTGCAGATGTGCTGTGCGGGCCGAAGGCAGCAGGAAAGGTGATTCCGATACCGACATCACTGACGCTGACTCCACTGAAGATGAACCTTACAGACGCCCAGTTTTTTGAACTGAAAAAGTATTCCGCCCTGCAGATCGCCGGAGCGTTTGGAATCAAGCCGAATCACATCAATAATTATGAGAGATCCTCTTATGCCAATTCGGAGACACAGCAGCTGGCTTTTCTGGTGGATACCATGTCATACCGGCTGAAGCAGTATGAAGAGGAGATCAATGCCAAAGCGTTGCTTCCGCAGCAGTCGAAGGATGGATATCTGTTCAAATTCAATGAAAAATCCATACTTCGCACGGATTCGAAGACGCAGATGGAAAATCTGTCCAAAGCAGTCAATAATGGGATCTATACGCCGAACGAAGCCAGAGAATACCTTGATCTGCCAATGAAAGAAGGGGGAAATACTCTGATGGTCAATGGAAATTATATTCCCATTACAGATGTGGGAAAACAATATGAGAAGGAAGGAGGAGAGGGAGATGGCGGTAGTTAAAATCAAAGGAGAAATCATACCTAATAAAGACAAATGGATCTATGACTGGCTGGGATGGGAAGCAACCTGTCCGGAAGATATAGAGTCTGTAATTGCCGGGATGAGTCCGGGGGAAGAGCTGGAAGTGCATGTCAATTCCGGAGGCGGTTCCGTCTGGGCGGGCCAGGAGATTTACACAATGCTTAAAAGGCGGACTGATGTGGTGATCGAGATCCAGAGCATGGCAGGTTCCGCAGCAGGTGTCGTTGCCATGGCAGGAAAAAACCGGATCAGTCCGATCGGGATGATCATGATCCATAACGTATCCATGAGCGGCGCATCCGGAGATTATCACGCAATGGAAAAAAATGTGGAGATTCTGAAGCAGATGAATGCGGCCATGGCGGAGGCTTACACGGAGAAAAGCGGTATGGAGCTGAAAGAGGTATTGAAGCTTATGGACCGCGAAACCTGGCTGACGGCCAATCAGTGTCTGGAATATGGATTTGTAGACGAGATCATGACGGATCGTGTATCTTTTACCAATGCAGTACAGGGAATGCGGCTGACAGAAGAAATCAGAAAACAGGTCATGGAAGAAAAAAATAAAAAAGAAGAATTGATAAAGGATCTCGACATGTATGGCGTGTAGGGATTTTTTTACAGGAAAAGGAGAATGAAATGAACAAAGAACTGCTGGATTTACTGAACAGAATCAATCAGAAAAAAACCATGGTGCAGAACCTTGTCAGCGAAGGAAAGCTGGAGGATGCATCGAAAGCAAAGGAGGAGCTGAAAGATCTGCAGAAACAGTTTGACCTGTTGAAGGATCTGGAGGATGAAACGCTGGATGAAGCAAGAAGGCAGCTGGAGAACCATCAGAAGCCGGAGGGTATGCAGCCGGTAGAGCCGGCTACAGATCATAGTCCAAAAGATTCGACAAAAGAATTTGCCGCAGCAGCCAGAACCGGATTCCGGAATGCCATGACGGAGGGAGCGAAAGCAGACGGCGGATATACAGTGCCGGAGGATATCGAGACAAAGATCAGCGAGTACAGAGACGCCAAAGTGTCGTTGGTTGATGAGGTGGATGTCGAAACGGTGAAAACAAACAAAGGCTCCAGAACTTTTAAGAAGCGGTCGCAGCAGACCGGTTTTACGAAAGTAGGGGAGGGAGGAAAGATCGGAGCTAAGGCAACGCCGCAGTTTGAGAGGCTTGACTATGAGATTGACAAGTATGCAGGATATTTTCCGGTGACAAATGAACTGCTGGAGGATTCGGATGCGAATATTGCAGGTACGTTGATTCAGTGGATCGGGGATGAGTCCAGGGTTACCAGAAACAGACTGATTCTGGAGGAAGCCGCTAAGAAGGAAAAGACTCCCATGAATGGTCTGGATGATATTAAAAAGGCCCTGAATGTGACGCTTGGGCAGGCATTTAAGCCGACATCCAAGATCATAACGAATGATGATGGCCTGCAGTATCTCGATACACTGAAAGATGCGGACGGGAGATACATGCTCCAGCCGATGCCCACCGATCCGGCGAAGCTCCAGCTTCGCGCCGGTTCTACCATTGTGCAGATCCGGGTGGTCCCGAATGCGGACATGCCGTCAGATGTATCCATTGCAAAAAAGCGTTCCATTCCGGTGATCGTCGGCGATCTGAAAGAGGGAATCAAATTCTTTGACCGGAAGCAGATGACGATCATGTCTTCCAATATTGCGGCAGCAGGCGATCTGAACGCGTTCGAGGAAGATCTGACGCTGTTCCGGGCAATTGAACGCGAAGATGTGAAGACCAAGGACCCGGAAGCATTTGTATACGGCGTCATTACCATCACAGATGAAAGCGTGAAAGGAACGGAAGAACAGGTTCAGACAGGAACAGAAGATCAGAAAAGCTGAGGTGGGAATGGAATATGCTGCAGCTGATTAAAACAAGGTGCGGGATTGCGGAGCTGATTACGATCTACGATGAAGATATTCTTTCCTATATGGCGGATGCCAAAGCAGATATGATGGATTCCGGAGTTCCGGAATCCATTGTAGAATCTGAAATCCCGGCAGTTGTAACAGCAGTAACCTTATATGTAAAAGCTAATATGGAAGAGGACAGGGCGGATGCGGAACAATATATGGAGTTATACCGTTCAAAGGTCTTCCGCCTGGCTCTGAAGGAGGAAGGAGTGTGAACGGACGAAATGTGGGACAGGTCCATTACTCTGATACACCAGATCGAAAACGGCAGGGATCCGGATGGATTTGCAGCAGTAGAGCATATCTGCATGGGTCATGTGCCGGCCATGTTTCAGGACCTTACAAGAAATGATCAGATTCTTGCAAATCAGAGAGGGTATGAGGCGGATCAGAATATAGAGATCATGGCCTGTAATTATCATGATGAAACGCTCCTGACGGATGAAGAGACAGGAAAGGTGTATGAAATCATGAGGACCTTCCGTCCAGCGGGATCCAGAAGGATCATACTGACCTGCAGAAGCAGGGAGAGGGGAGTACTGAAAAAAGAGAATGGCAATTTTTGATGTAGATTTTCCGGAAGATTTTCTTTCGGATCTTCTTGACACGGAATTTGATGAAATTGCAGAGGAGGCGCTGAAAGAGGCGGCTCCTCTGCTGGAAAGTTCCATGAAGCAGTCATGCAGACGCGTCATAGAACACAGCGGCGAATCAGAGCTTGTGGAGTCCATAAAAAGCAACAAACCGAAAAGAACGAAGACGGATGCCTGGATCGTGAATGTTGGTCCACGCGGATACAGTAAAAAGAAGACCTACCGGTCTGGAAAAGGAAAAGCGAGAAAGTATCGTGTATCCAACGCGCTCAAGCTGATCTGGAAGGAATATGGAGTGGCCGGCCGGCAGCCGGCACGACCGTTTCTGACCAGTGCATGCAATGCGGTTCGGGGAGCCGTTATGGAAAAGATGCAGAAGGTTTATGAAAGGAAAACAGGGATGAAGTGAACGTTAATAAAAAAATAATGATTCTGGAAGCGGTGACCGGATATCCGGTAAAGCAGGATATTTACAGAGGCGGGGAAGACAAATATATTGTCTTTACATATGAGGATGAGCGTACTGTTCTGGAAGCAGACAATGAAGAACTGGCTGGAACGGTATATCTGCAGGTGGCGCTTTTTACGCCGGAGTCATTTAATTATTTTGCAGACAAGAAAAGAATCAGGAGAGCGCTGAAGGAGCAGGGCTTCAATATTGAATCAGTACAGTCCTGGCTGGAAGGGGAAAACAGTGAAATCAGACATACCGTATTTACGGTGAATATTACAGAGGCGGAAGATTAGGAGGAATTATGGCAAATTTTGGGTTATCGAAACCGTGGATTGCAAAGTATAATCCGGAAACGGATCAATATACAGATGGATTTAAATGTGGAAAGGCGATTAATACATCCGTGACACCGAATTATAATGAAACACCATTATATGCAGATAATCAGCAGACAGAAAATGTGACCGAGTTTAAAAATGCAAATGTATCTCTGGGAGTTGACCGGATGCCGGTGCAGGCGGCAGAAGTCGTATTTGGTCATTCTGTAAGTTCTGAAGGGGAAGAAACATCAAGAACCGGGGATTCAGCAAATTATGTTGGTTATGGGTTTATAACCGCAGAGATGCTGGATGGCGTCCAGAGATACAGGGCATGTATACTGAGAAAAGTCAAATTTAAAGAAGGAGAAGAATCCTATGAAACGAAAGGCGATTCGATCGTATTTAAGACTCCGACGCTGAGCGGTACGGCGATGGGAACTTCGAAAACAGACTGGAGGAAGAAGTCGCCGTATTTTGATACGGAAGAAGAGGCAGACAAGTGGATTCAGACACAGCTTAATGTGATGGAACGTTGTCTGAATCCGGTGGCGTCTGTTTCGGGCGGTACATATTCAGAAAGTCTGACAGTTGCGCTGACAACAGAAACGAAAGGCGCAAAGATCATATATACCACGAACGGAACAACGCCGGGCCTGTCTAACGGGACAGAATATTCGGAACCGGTCACGATATCGGAAACCACCGGTCTGAGAGCAGTTGCGCTGAAAGAAGGGGCGGCGCCTTCGGATATAGTGACAGAAGAATACATGATTGGAGTGGAAGGAATCTGATCTGAGTGTTATGCGGTCCGCCTGGGACAATAAAAACCCAGGCGGATTTTCTGCAGAATGAGTTTGGAGGAAGAATGGAAAGATTAAAAAGGATCATTATCGGGGAGACGGATTATCCGTACAAAATCGATCTGAATGTCCTGGAACGGATACAGGAAGAATATGGAAGTGTGCATGAGTTTGAACGTGATCTGCTGGGAATGGAATATTCAAAGGATGAGGCGGGAAATCAGCTCTATGACGAAGATGGAGAACCGCTCATGTACAAAAAGGAGCCGTCCATAAAGGCGATCAGGACTGTGCTGCCGCTCATGATCAATGAGGGGATGGAAATTGAAGCGGAAGAAAAAGGCGGAATCTTTACCCCTGCTGCGGATCAGGTCATACTGCGGGAGTGCGGGGTGCCGTTTAACCTGCTGGCAGAAATCATACATGAAGAATTCAGGCGGTGTTTTGCAACAAAAAAATAAGGTCCAGGAGAATGGGAGCAGGGGAAGAGAAGCCGATTGATTTTTCCTGGATTATATTTATCGGCATGAACAGGCTGGGTTTTCCATACAGGCAGATGATGCATATGTATTTCGGGTTCTGGGCAGATCTGTTTGAAACTTATAAAAAACAGTATAATTTCGAGACGAAAAGAGGGCTGTACGTTCTTCAGGAAGAAGACGAGATCAGCTCTCTTTCTGTATTATAAAAAGGAGACGAAACATGGCTGGAAAAGGAACGATCGGCGGAAAAATTGTTCTGGAAGGGGAGAGCCAGTACAGGGCGGCGTTGAAGAATATAAAGACCGATCAGGCAGAGCTGCGTTCGGAGATGAAGCTGTGTCAGTCTTTTTTTAAAAATAATCAGAATTCTCTGGAAGCGCTTCAGACCAGATATGGGATCCTGACCAGACAGGTAAGTACACAGACAGATAAGGTAAAGATATACCAGCAGGCACTGGAAACATCCTCAAAAAAAGAAGAGGCGGCGGCACAGAAAGTATCTGCACTGAAAGATGAACTTGACAGGGCGGAAAAAGAGATGGAGGAAATGGCGGGAAGCTCAGGGGAGACTTCAGAAGCCATGGAATCACAGACCAAAGTCGTTGAAGAATTAAAAAATAAACTTGCACTGGCAGAGCAGGATTATGAAAAAGCTTCCAGATCAACGTCATCTTATCAGACCTCCCTGAATTATGCGGAGGCAGAACTGCAGGAAATGCAGAGAGAGCTGGACCGGACGGGCAGGTATATCCGGGAGGCGGAGAACTCTACGGATCAGTGTGCGGATTCCATTGACGAGTACGGTCGGGAAACGGATGAGGCGGCGGAAAAGACCTCTGTATTTGCAGACGTACTGAAAGCGGAACTGCTGTCGGAAGCCATAAAGACAGGGATCACGGTAATTGCAGAAGGAATTGAGAAAATTGCTTCATCAGCCACAGAAGCAGGTTCTTCTTTTGAGGCCTCCATGTCGCAGGTGGCTGCTACCATGGGCATGACGACAGAAGAAGTAAACAGCGGGAGCGCGGCGTATACGCTGCTGTCTGACGCCGCAAAAGAATGCGGAAAAGCAACACAGTTTTCCGCGTCGGAAGCGGCAGAAGCTTTAAACTATCTGGCACTGGCAGGGTATGATGCGGAAAAGTCGGCTGCCACTCTTCCGAAAGTGTTGGATCTGGCGGCAGCAGGCGGGCTGGATCTGGCGTATGCATCCGATCTGGTTACGGACAGCATGGCAGCACTGGGGATGGAGACCAGCGAACTGGACGGCTATATTGACGCAATGGCCAGGACTTCGCAGAAATCCAATACCAGCGTGGCTCAGCTGGGGGAGGCAACGCTTGTATGCGCCGGGACTGTATCACTGGCGGGCCAGAGCGTTGGAACCATGAATGCGGAACTGGGCATACTGGCGAATAACGGCATCAAGGGGGCAGAAGGAGGTACACACCTGCGCAATGCGATCCTGTCTCTGTCAGCGCCCACAGAAAAGGCATCCATCGCCCTGAAAGAACTGGGAGTGGAGGTTTCAGACAGCAGAGGGAATATGCGGGATCTGAATGATATCCTGGTTGATCTGGACGGATCTCTGACGGGAATGTCTTCCATGGAGAAAACCCGGATGATCAGCAGGATATTTAATAAAACGGATATTGCGGCTGTTAATGCGTTGCTGAAAGGAACCGGTGAAGAATACGATAATCTCCGTGCAGAGCTGGAAAACTGTGACGGCGCTGCGGCTGCCATGGCGGAAACCCTGAACGATAACCTGAAAGGTAAAATAACCATTCTTAATTCCGCACTGGAAGGTCTGGGGATCTCTGCCTATGAAATCTTTGACGATGACATGAAAACGGCAGTGGATGCGGCAACAAGAGCGGTCGGGAGGCTTCAGGATTCTGTGGACAACGGCAGACTTGGTGTATCTTTAAACAACCTGTCCATTTCCATGGGTAAATTTGCATCAGAAGCGATTGACGTGGGAGAAGATGCGCTTCCGGTGGTGATTGATGGTTTTACCTGGCTTCTGAACAATGCAGATCTGATTGTATCCGGTATTACCGGAATTGTTGCGGCAAATGTTCAGATGAAAGTGGTCGCACCGGCCATTGAAGCAGTATCGACAGCATGGAATACATATAAAGCAGCAAACGAAGGGGCGACAGTAACGCAGTGGATGCTGAATACGGCAATGAGTGCAAATCCGGCTGGGCTGCTGGTGACGTCCATTGTGGCGCTTACGGCTGCAATTGGCGCTTATATTGTTATTCATAAAGATGAAGTCGGCGTGCTGGACGATACGACAAGAGCTACCAGGGAACTGGTTCAGGAATCCAGAGAGTTGAATGATTCATATGCGAAAACAGCTGAAAGCAGAAAAGAATCCAGAAACAGTATGGAGGCTGAAGCGTACAGCTGTCAGAAACTGGTCAATGAACTGAAAGATTTACAGGCAAAAACAGAACTTACAGTAACAGAGCAGGTTCGTCAGAGCATGATCATTGATGAGCTGAATCAGGCAATTCCGGAACTGAATCTGGCGATTGATGAACAGACTGGAAAGCTGAATATGTCTGTCGAAGCTCTGGAAGAAAATACGGAAGCAATGATGGCCATGGCAAGGGCAGATGCAGCCAGAGAGGATATGGTCAGGATTGCGGAAGAGCAGTATGAAGCGGAAAAGAAACTGGCTGATCTGGAAAAACAGCTGACAGAGCAGAAAGAGGCTGTACGGAAGGCACAGGATGACCTGAATGCTTCCATAGAGGAATATGGCATGATGGGTGTCGTGGAAGCGCAGGTTCTCGAACAGGCAACAGAGGCGCAGAAGACTCTGGAAGAAGAGATATCGGCAACGACGGAAAGTATTGATGCCTTTACAGAGGAGTATCAGGGGGCCATGGAGTATGTTTCTGATACGGAGGCATATGCACAGGCTGTGGTTGCTGCAGAAGACCTGGGGACTGCGGCAGAAACATCCGGCCAGCAGATGGTTTTCATGTCGGAAGCCGCTCAGGAAGCTTACGCAGAAATGTATGACAGTGTTTCCGAGGTGGTTACGAATCAGATCAGCCTGTTTGAAGAGTTTGATGGAAAGGCAGAGCTTTCCACGGAAAAGCTGCTGGAAAATATGCAGAGTCAGGTGGACGGAATTACACAGTGGTCTGAGAACATGGAGCAGCTTGCAGAGAGGGGGATTGATCAGGGGCTGTTGCAGCATCTGGCAGACATGGGACCGGAGGGCGCCGGGTATGTTGCCACGTTTGCAGGTATGACTGACGAGGAACTGAAGAAGGCAAATGAACTGTGGGCGCAGTCGCTGTTGCTGCCTGATGCAGCTGCTCAGGCAATTGCGGAATCCTATACTGTTGCGGGAGATATGGCAACGCAGGGATTTTCAGACGGCATGTCGGCAGGCCAGAAGACGGTGACGAAAGCGGTAGAGATCACTATGGATGAGGTGATCAAATGCATGGAAACAAAGCTGGATATGCACTCTCCATCCAGAGTGACCAGGGAGATCGGGCAGAATGCGGACGAGGGGCTGGAGCTTGGAATCCGGGACCGGACAAAGAATGTCGTGGATCAGATGGGGCTGACGACTTCAAACGTCATTGGAGAGGCCCGCCGGATTCTGAATAAAAAAGATTTTCAGACGATCGGGCAGACCACGGGTGAAGGAATGCAGGAGGGAATCAGAAACAGGCATCCGTCTCTGGTGTCACAGATGCAGAATACAGCAGGAAATGTACTGAGCACTGCGAAAAACATTTTGACGCTTCAGGAATTTAAAGGCGTTGGTGAGCGGAGTCAGGGGATACAGACAGGTATTTCAAATAAGCAGTCATCGCTGGTCTCTCAGATGCAGACAACTTCAAAAAATGTATTAAAAACAGCACAGGATAATCTTCCGCGTTCATCGTTTGAAAGCATCGGAGAAAACATCATATCCGGTCTTACATCGGCAATCAGCGGCGGAGCTTCCAGAGTCGTAAGCAGCATTAAGGATCTGTGCACAAGCGCTGTGAAAGCGGCAAAGAAGAAACTTGATATCAACAGTCCTTCCAGAGTGTTTTATGAGATTGGAGATTATACCGGGCAGGGGTTTATAGAGGGCTGGCAGGATCGCATGGCTGGTATTGATAATATTATCGCAGGGAGTATGCCTGACGGCTCTCTGCAGAGTGATATCTCATTCCATGGTTCGTCAGCGCCGGGAAGGTATGGCGCCGAAGAAGGGGCGAAAAACGTGAATGTGGATCAGCATATTTACATCTATTCCAAAACAGATGATCTGTTTGAAACAAGCAGGAAATTCAGGCAGTCACAGAGAGAGGCGGCAGAGGATTGGTAACGGACAGAAAGATTATAGTGGCAAACGATAATGTTTCCATGGAGGTTACAAATCCTCCGTATTATGTAAAAAGTTTTTCAGGAATTGATATGCTGGATGTGACACTTGTAACGACCCAGGCATACGGGCAGGAGGGCGCAGACGTTGTAAATACAATTGTCAATCCAAGAAATATGGAGCTTGCAGGGCAGATTTACGCAGAAACGAATCAGGGGATGCAGATGATGCGTGATAAGATAAAAGCTGTATTCATGCCTCATAAAGAACTTACCGTAACACATTATTATGGCGGGAAGACAAGACAGATAAAATGTTATACGGAAAAAACACCAAAGTTTACAGATACGGGTGTTACAACCGTTAAAAATTATTCTGTCATACTGATCGCACCGGATCCGTACTGGAAAAATGTGGAGATCACCAGAGTCTCAATCGCAAACTGGATCGCAAAATTTCATTTTCCTCTGATCATTCCGAAAGAAGAGGGCATTATATTTGGCCTGAAATCTGCATCCTTGATTGCGGATGTATATAACCCAAGTAATATAGAGGTAGGGATGGAAATCAGATTTGAGGCCACTGGAGCGGTGAAAAACCCGCAGCTGTTCAATATCAATACAAGAGAATATATCCGCCTGATCAATACCAGCATGGACGCAGGAGAAGTGATCATCATCAATACGGATAAAAGAGAGAAAACGGTTGTTCAGAGAAAGAACGGAGTAGAGAAAAACTACATAGGGAAGATTGATCTGGCAGGAGGCGGGAACACGTTTTTGACGCTGAGACCGGGAGACAATCTGTTTCGCTATGCGGCAGACGAAGGAGAGAGCAATCTGCAGACCTATATTTATTTCCGGGGAGTGGAGTCAGGAGTGTAGGGTATGGAAATATATGTGCTTGACAGGGAGATCAATATTCTTGGCGTGGTAGGGCTGTATGAATCCATCATATGGACAAAGCGTTATACAAAGCCGGGAAAATTCAAAATGTCATTTGCTTTTTCGGAAAAACTGAACGGAGTCCTGCAAAGAGGAAATCTGATTTATAAGACAGATGAAGATGAGGCCGGATATATAACCGGAAAAGGAATGACACTTAATAAGCGGGGAGAGGAAATCATATCAATAACAGGAAAGACATTATCCGGCTATCTGGGAAAGAGAATCATCTGGGAAAAAATGATTCTGAACGGGACGGCAGAACAGGCCATGCGCACCATGGTGGACAGGCAGTGCATTCACTGCGCGGATGAAAAAAGGAAAATACCCAAAATGATACTTGGAGAGTTGAAAGGATATCCGGGGAATATATCAAAACAGATATCCTATGAAAATCTTCAGGAAGCGCTGACAGAACTGGCTGTGAAGGAGGGACTGGGGTACAGGGTTTTGCTGAATATCGACCGAAGAGAATTACTGTTTGATGTTTATAAAGGAACGGACCGCACCCAGGGATCACAGGAACCATGTGTTTTCTCCAGGGATTTTAATAATATTGTCACACAGGAATATAACGAGGACGACAGTAATCACAGAAATGTGTGTCTGGTAGGAGGATCAGGGGAAGACACGGACCGGATTCTGGTGGAAGTGGGAAATGCGTCAGGACTGGATCGCGATGAAATGTTCTGCAATTCTGCTTCAATGTCTCAAAAAGAACTGACACTGGCAGAGTACAGAAGTCAGCTTGCTCAAAGCGGAGCAGAGAGGATAGGAAACTTTTATATTGCCAGAGCATTCGTATCCAAAGTGGCTGAAAAAATTTCCATGAACTATGGACTGGGGGATTATGTTACATGCTATGACAAAAGATGGGGGATATACATGGATACACAGATTACAGAAATTGAGAAGGGAATATCAAAGGATGAAAAGTATACCGTGTGTACGTTCGGGGATGATGTCCCTACCCTGATTGATAAAATAAAAGCAAGCCAGAGGGGATGAAAATATGGAAAGAAGTTTTGCATGGGACGCGGATCCGGTGAACGGTGAATATGACAGAGTGTATTATTTCGCTGATTTTGCGAATTATTTTTCGACGTTTGTGGAAAACGGCTATGTTCCGAAACATCAGGATGCATTAAGCGTTATGGCAAATGATGATATGACGGTTTCGTTAAATATCGGAAAGCTGTTTATGGATGGATACATGTATGAAAATACGGACCCTTTAATTTTGAATATTGATCCTGCGGATGGAGTTCTGAGCCGGATCGACCGGATCAGTATTACATGGTCAAAGAGCAAAAAAGAGATTTGTGCCGGTGTAATAAAAGGGGAGCCGTCATACAGTCCGGTGGCAAAAGCAATAAGGAGGAATGCGGATTACAAGGATTATATAGTAGCTGATATTGAAATAAGAGCCGGAGCAATCCGGATTTTGCAGAAAGATATCATAGACCAGAGACTGAATGATGAGGTCTGCGGTATGGCTGTGGGATTTCTGAACCAGATAAATACCAGGGAATTGTATCTTCAGATTCAGGAAGACCTGAAATTTTTCAGAGAGACCAGTGAAAGCGGTTTTGTTGACTGGAAAAATTCATTTGAATCGGCAATGGAACTGTGGACTGGCGGGCAGCAGGCTGATTTTCAGAAATGGAAACAGAATGCAAAAGAAGAAATGCAGGAGTATTTTGAAGCCTTTCAGACGACAACGGAGACATGGATCGACCATATAAAAAACTCGCTTGACGATAATGCGGCTACAGCCCTTCAAAAACAGATCGATGAAATAAAATATTATTATGTACTTGAAGAGACGTTGTATGTGCCACAGACATCGGCAAGTGTGAGCGAAGGCGTTTTGATGCTGGGAACGGAGAAAACAGTAGGAGGAGAAAATGAATATTAAACAGATTGACGTGAGTGGACACAAGTATGATATCTGCGATGCAAAAATGAGAGACGCAGTAGCAGATGAGTATGATGTGCTTTCAACATACAGGCAGGGGGATTTCTGCATATATAATAATGTGGTGTATCGTTGTTTGGAGGAAACAACAGGTGTGTGGCAGGAAACAAAATGGGAGAAAAAGACGCTTGCAGAGTTATATAAAGAAATGGAGATCATGACACATATCAGTGATGCTTTTTCTGAATCAAAAGAATATGCAGCGGGAAAATACTGTATTTATGAGAATGAGCTGTATAAGTTTACGGCTGCGAAGACGGCAGGAGCATGGGACCAGCAAAAGGTTGTGGCGACATCGGTAGATGCGGAACTGCGTGAACTAAATGCAAATATTACAACTGTTTCCGGCAAAATCCCAACCAAATATGCCGGAAGTGCATCCGCTGGTGGTTCTGCAAACAGTGCAGTCAAACTGGATAATTCAGCCGGATCCGCTATACAACCAGTATATTTTTCTGGCGGGAAACCTGTAGCATGTACGCATACACTTGGGAAATCTGTGCCTGCTAATGCTGTTTTTACTGATACAGATACGAAAGCGATCAGAGTTGTGCAAACATTACATTTTTTTGACGCTGGCGATAATTGTTATGCATATGTAGAACGGACTGGTTGCGCACTGGCAGGTGCTGCAGTAATAGGCAATAACAATCGCCGAATAGCTTCTGTGTCGATTGAGACAAATACTATAGGTGCATATATCATATGGTGCTCAGGCGGTGGTGTAGTTGATTTGAGTGTAGAATTGATATGGCTTCCGTTATAAATCCAGTATCACGGCTCTTCCAGGCCAAAAACGTATATTCTGGCATTTGAGAATCCTGCATCTGATCCATGTGATGTTATGCGACTGTTTATATGATTGGCATTGCTAAAGTCAACTTCTGCATTTACGTAAAAATCTGTTAAATCATAGATACAGGAAACCTGGTAATTGCCTGATGCAATTTTTATCATTTCTGTCGGAATAATTAATCCACCTTTCCACAGATAACCGATATCGCTTTTACATGCAATGCCTACATATACATATTTAAAATTGGCCCAATTTTTTGATAATACAAAAGATTTTGTATCTGATTTCAGATCACTGTACTCAAGAATCAATTCAACTTTTTTCATATTGTTGATTTTGGCATTGACTTCTGTCTCCGTATAATATCGATCATCATGATTGTGTCCGGATGGCGGATAGGTGCCCGGTTTCCCCGACACATTCCCCCATGCGACAGCACTGGAGGATCCCGCAGTCGTGGCATGTTTAACAGACTGCTGTCCAATATTCCCAGTTGTGATCGCTGTAGATGCATCCTGCTTTTTACCTATATTTGCATTTAGTTTAATAAGGAGGTGATGTCCATGGGATAAGAGGACATCCGGAGAGAAAGAAGAAAGATATCATCAGAAAGAAAGGAGGAGAAAAGGATGGATGCACCAATCTCAAGAGCAGAGCATGAAGAATTTCGCAGAAGCATGGAGCTGGCCAATGAGAATCTGGCCAGCGAAAACCGGCGCCAGAACCGGCGTCTTGACATTCTGGAGGAAAATGCAAAGCAGAATACGGCAATGGTGGCCAACGTGGAACGTCTGGCTGTCAACATGGAAAACATGCTGAAGGTTCAGGAGCAGCAGGGCGGACGTCTGGAAGCACTGGAAGACAGAGACGGCGAGAAATGGAGAGCGGCTGCAGGTTATGTTCTTACCGTTGTTCTTGGTATTGTGATCGGCTTTGTGTTTAAACAGATTGGCATGTAACACATATATCATTGAACTGAAAAGAAAGAGAGGACAGAAATTTGGTAAATAATGTAGAACTTTTAATGCAGTACATAACGTATCTGCTTATGGCGATCGGCGGGCTGGCGTTTGTGGTGGCCGTCATCGTACAGGTGATTAAGGAGCTGCCCTGCCTGAATCAGATTCAGACCAGCGTGGTGGCTCTGGCCGTGTCGATGATCCTGTGTCCGCTGGTCGTGGTCATCGTCTGCCAGTGCCTTAAGATCGTGATCGTCTGGTATTATGTGTTTGCGTCCTTTATCGCGGCTTTTATCGTATATCTGGTGGCGACAGGGGGCTGGGAGCGGATCACTGGCATCTGGGAACGGACGAAATACAACCGAAAATAATACAGATCAGGAGGGCGGGCGACCGTCCTCCTTTTGCGCCGGCGCAAAAGCCGGGGAAAGGAAAACAGTTATGAAGATCATTTTGACAGTAGGACACAGTATTCTGAAAACAGGGAGCTGCACCAGTGCAGACGGCCGGCCGTATGGCGGCGTGTTGGAGTATGCATATAACAAAAACATCGTGAACCGTGTGGCGGAGTATCTGCGCGGCGTTGGTCATAAGGTGGACGTGCTGATCTGCCCGGAGCTGCAGTTCAAAAGGAGCACGGACGAGAAGGCGTACAAACTTCAGAGAGTCAACAGCGGCGGCTATGATCTGGCAGTGGAACTGCACCTGAATGCATCTGCCCTGCACAATGCCAGAGGATGTGAGAGCCTGTATAAGACAGAAAAGGGAAAGAAGATCGCACAGCAGGTGCAAAACCGGCTGGCAACTGTATTCCGGAACAGAGGCATACAGAAACGCGACAACCTGTACATGCTGAACAGTACGAAGTCCACTACAGTCATGCTGGAGACGTTTTTCTGTGACAGTTCTGCAGACTGTGCACTGGCAGAAAAGAAAGATGTGGCGCTGCTGATCGCAGAAGGAATCCACGGAGGCACGATAACCTGTGGGCCGCAGGAGGGGGGTGATCCGGCGCCTTCAGGGATGCTGTACCGGGTGCAGACGGGCGCCTTTACGATTTGGAAGAACGCCGAGAAAATGAAAGCAGAACTGCAGAAGAAAGGCTTCAGGGATGCGTTTATCACGACCGCGGATCTGGGACAGCTTTTCTACCGTGTCCAGGTCGGAGCATTCAGCGTGAAGGCGAATGCGGAGGCCATGAAGAAGAAGCTGCAGAAGGCCGGCTTTGATGCCGTGATCGTGCGGGCATAACATAATGGAGGGTCTCATGGGTTTTTCTATGGGATCCTCGTCTCTCCATGAAATTTTGAAAAATCTGCTTGCCTATCGGGTCATTATGGTGTAATATAAAAACAGGCAGAAATATGAACAAATTGTAAACATGCACGTTTTTACCTGAAAAAGCCAAATTTTCAGAATATTCTGACAATTACCCCCTGAAAATGGACTTGGAAACCATTGATTTTACAGGGTTTTTGAAGGGATACCGTAGAAATGGAGTAAGCCCGATACAGGGCATTGACACAAATAAAATCTTTTGAGTGCCTTCATTTGGTCACTGTAGAAATGGAGTAAGCCCGATACAGGGCATTGACACACGTCATCTACCACTGTTTCTCCACAGTCATGGCAAGGTAGAAATGGAGTAAGCCCGATACAGGGCATTGACACGATCTTGCGGAGTGGTGTGATTAAGGTTTATGCTGGAGTAGAAATGGAGTAAGCCCGATACAGGGCATTGACACAGTTACTTCCATCATGAGCCATTCGTTTCTATCAAGGTAGAAATGGAGTAAGCCCGATACAGGGCAATTGACACATTTTATTGATTTTAGGACCTTTATCAAGTATATCTGTAGAAATGGAGCAAGCCCAATACAGGGAGAAAGCGGATAAAAGGCAGGAAAATCCTGCCTTTTATTATTTTGATTGAAGCGACATTATAAAACGGATACCGTCTTGTATCCCTTGTTTATAATTTTCTTTAATTCCATATTTACTCATATATAACATCCGTGTACAAAAGAACTGGCGCATCTGGAGATGATCTGTGCGATCGTCTATCAGCTCACCAGAAACATGACCATGGAGCAGATCAAAGAATCCGGTTTTGATACGTATTATGTGGATCACACAGCGGCGCTGTGGCCGACTGCTGCTGCAGGTATTCCTCATAATGCCTGTGAGTATCAGTCCAAAGGAGATATTCTCACGGACCTGTTCGAGGATCTGGCAGCAGAGCAGAAAGCCCGCACAACCTACGACAACCTGCTCCGTGTCGTGAAGGATCCGGATGTGGCGGATCCGCTCCGGTTCCTCAGAATGAGGGAAGTAGCGCATTTCCAGCGGTTCGGCGAAGCTCTGCGGATCACGCAGGAGCATTTGGATTCCAGGAATTTCTATATTATGAATCCGGAATTTGATACCGGGATTGCCAATCAGGGAAGAGGAAGCTGTGACTGCGATAAGAATTAATCAAGAGACAGAAGCACACAGATGAAGCATAAGGGAAGCCATGACCTGTCCGGCCATGCTTCCCTTTTTTGCGGATGAACTTTGGATTTTTGTATTGCCAAAAACAGGGATATCAGGTACAATAAGACCAGATATAAAACATTCCGGTGCAGTCCGCACATTGATCCCCGTAAAAAGATACAGAGACAGAAAGGAATCTCCATGACATATGAATATTTTTTAGACCGCCTGGAGCAGCTGATTCAGGAACATAAGGATGCGGATGAGACCGTCAAACGGGTTCGGATCCTGAAAAACAATGGTGTGAAGCTGGACGGCTTTTCTTACTATGTGGCAGGACACAGGGAGCATCCCACCGTCTACGTGAACCGGTATTACCGGGAAGGTCTGACGGAGGAAGAGCTTCTGGATATCGCGGAACTGGTCCTGAAGACGCAGAGAGAGAGCCAGCTCTTTTCCATCCAGGGCCTGGAGCTGATGCTGGATTTCAGAAAGATGAAGGAGAGAGTCCTGTGCCGGCTGATCAACCGGGAGAGGAACGAAGAACTGCTGAAAGAGGTCCCGTGGCTTCCCTGGCTGGACCTTGCAGTGGTATTTTATTTTCTGGTTCCGGAACAGATGGTGAAACATGCGACAGCGCTGATCTATACGAAGCATATGGAATACTGGGGCGTGGAGATGGAGGATATCTGCCGCGCGGCGGCGGAGAACATGGCCAGGACGCAGGTGTTTCTGGAGCCCATGGAAGAATTTCTTGGAGAGATGGGGGTTGAGCCCCTGAGCAGCGGGATGCATATTCTGAGCAACGGTCAGAAGGAATACGGGGCGGCGGTGATCCTGGATCCAAAAGTGCAGCGTATGTGCTTCGAGAAGCTGGGAGAGAGCTATTATGTGATCCCCAGCAGCGTCCATGAGCTGCTCCTGCTCCCTCTGAGTCTGTCCACCGGGCGCAGCGACCTGGATGAGCTCATCCAGGAGGTGAATGCGTCCTGTGTGAGCGAGGAAGAGTATTTGAGCGGTCATGCCTATTTTTATTCAGAAGAAACAGAGATGGTTGACTGCTGAGTATTCAGGACAGTATGCGCCGTATCCGGAATCCCTGATGCGGCGCCGGTCAGCCTGCAGAGTATGTCCCGGGGATCTGTCCGGGGACTGCCGGCAAACCCGGGAGGAGCGGATCATGGCGTCCCGGAAAACCGCTGAAAAAAATGTTACAGATTTATTACAAAAAAAGGTTGCGTAATTTTAAAAATTGGTGTATGATAGTCAAAGTAATGATCCAAGC
The DNA here is from genome assembly GCA_910574805.1 of Lachnospiraceae bacterium. GTDB lineage: Bacteria > Bacillota > Clostridia > Lachnospirales > Lachnospiraceae > Hominiventricola. Next base: position 62,069 of record CAJTCV010000018.1, read on the forward strand.
ACCTGTAGCTCAGCTGGATAGAGCACGGGCCTCCGACGCCCGGTGTCGCAAGTTCGAATCTTGTCAGGTGCATTTTTTATATTCTGAAATAATGAAGGAGGACATATGAAAAAAGAAAATACGACAGAAACGAAGAATATCCTGACGGATTACAGATTATATATTGGTATTATTGTGGTGCTTCTGATCATCATCGCAGTGCTCTTAAAAGGGGGCGGAGATAAGGAAGGATCACCCGGAACAGCTCCGGAACAGCAGCAGGAAGAGAGTACGCCGGAGAGTCAGCCGGAAGGGACGGAGAACACAGAGGGGACAGAGAACACAGAGGGGACAGAGAACACAGAAGGAGAGGAGCAGCCGGCGGCAGAGCCGGAGAACCGGCTGGAGGTGAATAATCATGCATCCGTGGACCGGCTGGTGGAAAAATACTGTGCAAGCATTGTAAGCGGCGATGTGGAGACGCTGGAATCCATCGTGGATGAGCTGACGGAGGAAGAAAAGGAGAGCATCCGCAAGAGGGCGGCCCTTATCGAATCCTTTGAGAATATTACCAGTTATACGAAGAGAGGTCCGGAAGAGGATTCCTACATCGTATTTATCTGCTATGATATGAAGCTGGTCGACGTGGAGACCGGTGCGCCGGATATCCTCTGCCTGTACATGCCCATGGGTCCGGATGGACGCTATATCCATAACAGCGATGTGGATGAGAGCATGAAGGAGTATGTGGCGAAGCTGGAACAGGATCCGGATGTCCAGGCTCTGTTTGATGATGTGAAGACCCGTTATCAGGCAGCCCAGGAAAGCGACAGGATGCTGGCGGAATTCCGTCAGAAGATCAACGGTCAGGTGTCCGGGGAAGAGACGGAGCCCTCCGAAGAGGGAGAGGAGGCGCCTCAGGAGCCGGAGGAAGCACCTGCGGAGGCAGAAGAGCCTCAGGAGCCGGAAGAGCCGTCTGAAGGAGCAGCTACGGCACAGAACCGCGAGACCCGCGTAAGCAGCACGGTGAACGTGCGTTCGGAAGCAAGCACGGAGTCCTCCAGAGTCGCAGTGGCATATCAGGGTGATACGATCACACAGATCGAGTCCTATGACAATGGCTGGAGTAAGGTGGAATATAAGGGCCAGAGCGGTTATGTGATGACGGAATATCTGGAATAGCATTTTTATCGGAAAATTATGGGTGAATTTAGATTATCTCTTTAGAAGTTCTTATATGTCGGTATAGCCCGTATTTTCGGGCTTTCCCGGCATTTTAGATATGGGGAGAAGTTCTCATATATCCTCAAAACCTTTTAGGTTTTCCCTCTCAATGGTAGTAAAAAAAGTAGTAAATTCTGCTGGCGGCTATGCAATCAGCCTTTCCATTTCAGCTCTTGCGGAAGCGAAAGTTGCGTGTGCGTAATAGTTCAGCGTCATTGTGATATTGGAGTGTCCCATGATATACTGTAACGCTTTGGGGTTCATTCCTGCATTGGCTAAGTTGGTGCAGAACGTATGGCGCAGGGTGTGGGGTGTCATTACTTTGGGTAAGGCTTCCTCATGGCACTTGTTGTACTTCTTCGCAAGCCCCCGAAACATGGTAGCATAGTTCACATTCGTTTTCGGGCAGCCGTCCCGGTTGAGGAAAAGGAAATTGCTGTAACCGTCAATGGTGATCTGCTTCGTTCCTTTGCGGTTCGCCAACACGCGCCCCAACGCTTCATACACTTTTTCACTCATTGGAATTTGTCTGATACCGCTTTGTGTTTTGGGCTTCTCTATGTAGTAGCCTGTTTCCGCGCTCCGTAAAAGCTGGTGGTCTACATTGATTATCCTGTTTTCAAAATCAAGGTCGGTTTCAGTCAATCCGCAGAGTTCGGAAATCCTAAGCCCTGTCCCCAGCAGTATGATAACTTCATCACGGTATTTCTGATAGACGCTATCACTTTGCATAAAGGATAAAAGGCTTTCTTCCTGTTCCGCTGTGAGAGGTACTTTCGGCTCTGTGTCGTCCTCGATCACTGTGTTTAGCTGGAAGTCAAAGGGGTTCTTCCTTATACAGTCGTCCTGTATCGCCGTATAGAACGCGGCTTTTAAGGAACGCTTGTCGTTGCTTATGGTCTTGTAGGATATTCCCTTTTCTTTCATGCGCAACGCCCATTCTTTCGCGTCGGACAGCTTCACACTGTCAATGGGGCAGGAACCAAGTTTATCCGCTTCCAGCAGCTTCATCAGCCGTTCGCGCCCCTTTGTGGTGTTATGCCTTACATTTCCCCGGTGGCGGTTCTGCTTCGCGTAAAGCTCGCAGACGGTCATTTTCTTACCGATTGTGTCTATCCCGTCGTCAAGGTCTTTCTGTATTTCTTTTTCCTTTTCTCTAAGGGATATGTCGTCACGCTTCCCGGCAGGGGTCTTGTCCGTAGGCACTAACTTCCAAGCATAGACAAATTGCACTTTACCAAAAGTATCGATATATTTGTAAGCATATCTCCCGTCTTTTCTCTGGCTCTCTCCCGAACGCAAAATGCGGTTTTTATTATCACGTCTTTTTTCCGACATTGTTTTTGCTCCTTTCCGTGTCGGAAAGAGCCTTGATATGCCTACATTTATTATAGCATATTCAAGGCTCTTTTTCACTATCTTTTTCGCTAAATCGCGTCCAGTGTGTCAATGATTTTTTCAAACTGTTTCCTCTTGATCTGAATACGGTTGCCGTTCAAGATCACCCAGCCCGCCGTGGGGTTTTCCTCTGCAAGTTTCCGCAGCTTGTTTTCCCCAATGCGGAAATATTTTGACGCTTCCTCAATGGTAAGCGTGTACTTTTCCCAAATAGGCACATCAGCATTGTTCATTCTATAAATCCCCCTTTCAAAAATGGGTAAATGGTTAATGGTGAAAAAGGGGCTGTGATCGGACGGTTAATAGCGTAACCTCACGGGAGTTTCACCCCTGCATGGTTCTCATGCAGCCCTACCCATTGCCTGCGACGCTTTTAACGCTCGGACTGTGGCGGTAAGGGAGTATCATTATATATTCTGCGCTGTCGTCGCCCGCAAGCTGCTAAACTTGCTCCCCGGCGCGGTGCTGGTCGCTCGGCTATCCCGGCGGGGAAAAGAAAACCCCGCCGGGATAGCGTCATGGCGCACCCGTCGTATGGCTCGGCGCAAAAGGGACGTATCCGATCTGCCCTATGCTGCGTCGCCGTTATCTTGCGCCGCTTTCTTTTTCAAGGTTCAAAAAAGTCTGATGTGCCGCACCTACGGAAAGGGGAACATAGGCAGCGGCTTTACATCAAAACTGGAAGTCCAAGACAGCCCGCATCAGCCTTGACCGCAGACGGTCGCGTATGTCCTCGTCAATTCCGAAATATGTATTTCCGCGTTCATCACGGTATTTTCGGACAGACAAAGCGGCAATCTGTGCGTCGTAGTTCTGTAACACAATTTTCATTGCGTCCGGGTCGCCTTTGGTTGCGGCAACAATTACCGGGTAAGGTAACAAGCCGCGCTCGTCAAAATCGCTGTCAAATTTCTTCGTCGTCATAAGCGCGTTCCTCCAAATAGCGTTTTAGCAGTTCAAAAGAGCTTGTCCTGCGATACTGTACTGTGCTTCTTGAAATATTGAGGAGCTTTGCAATATCGTTATCAGTCATACCCTCAAAATAGTACAGCAGGACGGCGTTACGTTTTTCTTCCGGCAAAGTGCGGAGTGCTTCGGCTAACAGCTTCGGCGTAATTCTTTTACCCGCCACGCAGATAGAATTGTCAGTGTATTCCTTGACAAAATAGCGGTCAACGGTATAAAGCTGGCTTTCTTCCTGCGGGGAAAGGCTGGATAACGTAACTTCACGCAGTTGGTGTCGTCTTACGTCGCGGTGGGCGTTGCTGGCTTCACACTTAATGGCTTTCTTGCAAAAGCTATTAAAAGCGCAGCGGATTTCCCATTCGGTACGATTAGGCTCATTCATGTTCTCACCTCCTTTCGCAGCCGCGAAAGCGGGTGATTTTTTATGACTTCCCCTTTCAGTACCCACACCACCGCTTTTTGAGAGTTGCCAAATGAAAACGGCAAACTTTTTTGTCGAAATTTTCAAAAAGTGCGTCTTAAAAAGCGCAAAAAAAACCGACTGCATAATGCAATCGGGTAAAGAGGAATTATTAACGCTTATATTGTGATGTGTGAAGGTAAAACCGTAGGCAAAAATGTTTTCTACGCTGGAGAAGATTTTTTTAATTGTTCACCATAAGGCGATAGCCATAAAAGCATAAAAAAGAACATGGCGATATTTCTCCAATACCGCCATATCCTCAAAAAAGGTAACTTTAATAAGCTCCATTACTTGAAAAGAAAACAGCGGCATAATTTTCTTATGAAATGGTTGTTTTCCTTTTCAGTTGAAGCATAGAAAAAAGCATTGCTGCGATAGCTGCGCAAATATGACTAATCAATACAGCTATCCATATCCCGTTAAGCCTAAGTCCTAAATATGAAAAAAGATAAGCTAAAGGCATACGGACAATAATGTAATAAAAAATCATTAGGAGCATACTTTTAGAGGGCTGCCCCAAACCGTTTAGCATACCGAGGAAGCAATTTGTTATGGTGTTCAATATGTAACCTATCCCCACGATCAGAAAATAACCGCTTACGATTGACGCTACATCAGAACTTCTTACAAATAGCATGGAAAGGTATTTTGAGCTGGAAACGATAATTGCAGAGAGCAGAAACAGAAATAGACTGCCATATTTCAAAGCACATTTCAGATAGTCTTTTACCCTGTCCGTCCTCTTTCCACCTACACATTGCCCGATAATTGTTGTTAGAACCATATTTAATGCCATTGCCGGATAAAATAATATGGTTTCCAGTTTTCCAGTAATTCCATAAGCCGCTATTGCTGTGATACTGTAAGAGCTGATAAGGGCAGTTAAAAAAGTAGTGCTGATTGCGGGTATGCTTTGCTGGACTATTGCCGGGACAGCCTTTTGTATAAGCGGTAAAATGAAAGCCTTGTCAAACAGGTTAAGCCGCATATTAAACAGTCTTTTTTTCTTGAGATAGCAAATCATAAATGCCAAGCAAATACTTTGTGAAATTAAGGTCGCTATTGCAGCACCATGAAAACCAAAAAAATGAATAAAAATAGGGTCAAGAACCGCATTGAGTATCGTTGATACCAGCATGGAAATCATTTGAAACATTGCATTTCCAAAACTTCTCAGGACAGCAGTAAAATATAAGAATAAGTAAACAGCTAAATATCCCAAAAGATAAATTGATAAATAGTTATATGCCATTTCATAGGTTTCAGTAGGGGTATTCATAATTTGCAAAATAGCTGGCAGGGATAATTCAAAAATAGCTGTCAAAATCAAAGAAAAAATAATTGCAACAGCAAACGAGGTAGCAATCAGACTTTCAATCTTTTTATTATCTTTGGAGCCGATTGCTTGTGATAGCAGTATAGAAATACCGTTTGTTGCCCCCATAGCAACAGAGGTTAAAAGCAGGATTAGCGGAGTTGAATTTGTGAGTGCCGCATAAGCTGTTTCCCCTAAAAGGTTTCCAATCCATAAACTGTCTACAAGGTTATAAGCCATATTAAGAAACATAGCCGCAATCATTGGCAAAACCATTGCCATTAAACACTTTTTTGTATTTCCATTGATAAAATCAATTTTTCTTGTCATTGTTAAGTCCTTTCTAATGAATGAATATCATTCATTTATATACTATTTTTTTGGCTGCCGATAAGGGCAGCCATAGATTTACAGCAGTTACCAAATAAAAGGAATTAGTCGCCATGTATGCGCACAATAATTATCAAAGTCGTTTCCGAAGCGTAGCCGCAAGGCTCTTTCCTCAATTTGTATTCTTATTCCGTAACATACAAAGCAAATAATCAAAACTAATACTGGGGCTATTGCAGAACGAAAACAAAACGCTGTTCCTAACAGGCAAAGGATAGTTCCGACATAAGCCGGGTTGCGGATATAACGGTAAATTCCTGTTGTTACCAAGCCCTGTGTTGAATTTGTTTTCACTGATAATGTAAAAGAGTGTTTTAATGTCCAAACTGCCCATGATCGCAATGTAGTTCCAAGTACCAGCAAAAACAAACCTAAATAGAAAAAGCAATGTGGGATAAGTATTTCTCCTATCAGTTCTGTTATATAGCCACATCTAAAAAATGTGCTTATTGAAAAGCTGCTCCAACAAGCAAAAATTACAAGAAGTAAAGTTCCGCAATCCTTGTTGGATATTTGAGGTTTCTTTATCCAGCCTTTGAAGTTATATAACCATATAACTATTTCTGCTATCATCATATAGGATATAGCATATATAAAATGATAATACTCTTGCATATTTACAAAACAGGTAGGGTCATTCATAAAATCTCCTTTCTTGAATGAGCTTCATTCATTTAGATGTTTTTGAAATTCCCCTACTAAATAGCAGGGGATAATTTCAAAGTCTTAGAGCATAAATGAGAAAAGTGCGAATATTCTTCGCTTTTTCTTCTGTACTGGATTTCGTGTCTAATAAAATCCCAAGTTGCCCATACACGCAGAATTTAGCAGCGGCTTGAATATTATCAAGTTGAATTTCGCCGTTTTCCTGTGCCTTTTCCAGTAAATAGGTGACAGGTTTTAGGAGCTTTTCGCAGACTTTCAATGCAAGCTGATCGTGAAACTTTTTGTTCTCTACAACATGAAGCACGTTGTAATAGTCTGTCCCCTCCGTTTCTACCATAATAGGCATAGTTTCAATAATTTCTTTTAAGGTCAGTTTTTCATTGCCTTTTGAAATAGTAAATTTACTTACTATCTCGTCTGCGTACTGTTCTATTGCACAGTCAAAAAGGGCTTCCTTTGAGGGAAAATAACGATAACATAGCCCTTGCGCTACGCCAATCTCTTTTGCAATATCGGCAATGGACGTTTTTTCATATCCCTTTTCATAAAATAGTCGCATAGCAGTATCTAATATTTCCTGCTTCCGTTCCTCTGGCTCTTTCGTAATACGCATGACACACCTCCTTTCCCTATCATAGCATAGCAATGTAAAAAATCAATGAGTGAATACCAGTCAATATTACGGTATTATTTTGTTCCGCAAGCGATACAAGCCGTATTTCCTACACGCTCCCATGTAACATTTGAAAAGTGCCTTGAAAGCAATTTGCAAATTTCACTTTCAGAGTAAATCTTTACGTCCCCCTCTTTACTATACTTCATATAGAAATTCATAATAGCTCGCCCGATTGTGGGTTGCCAACAATCGCACAAAATAAAAGTTCCATTAGGCTTTAACACTCTATCAATTTCTGATAAGACTCTTTCCGGCGCAGGATAATGGTGAAAAGAGTCATTGCAATACACAACATCAAAGAAACAGTCGGAAAAAGGGAGTTGTTCGCTATCACCTAAAATGAGCGTTGCCCTGTTTTCTAATTTCTTCTGTGCAATTTCTAACATCTTTTCAGATAAGTCAAGCCCATACAGTATTTTGCTATTATCTTGCTGCAATATGAGCTTCATTACTTCCCCGGTTCCGCACCCTAAATCTAATGCCGTTTGATAAGATATGCTTTTCAGCCTATTGATGATAACAGGATATAATGTGCGGGCGTGCTGCCCTTTTATATCGCAGTCATAGGTTGGAGCTTGTTGGTTAAAGGCTATTTTTGATTTTTGCTTTGCGCTATTCATATATACAGCCTCCTTTCAGAGAAAATTATAGCACCGCCTTTCCGAAAAGTCAATGAATGATATTCACTCATTGATATAGTGCTATATTTAGGTAAATTCTTTGCTATGTACACTCATTTCAATACAAGAATAGGAGTTGTAAACTCATATAGGGTGATGTCTGAATGAAAAGAGAAGTCGAATTTGTGTACGATTTCAAGGCTTTCGGGCAAGCCATAAAGAAAGCACGCAGAGCAGCGGGATATTCCCGTAAGAAATTGGGGCATGAGCTGAATTTAGCTCCCCGTTACCTTGTTTCCATAGAAAATGAGGGGCAACACCCAAGTCTGCAAGTGCTGTATGAGCTTTGCACCTTTTTTGACATTTCGGTAGATCAGTTCTTTTTCCCGGATAAGGTCGCAAGTAAGTCCACGCAGCGCAGACAGCTTGAAACGCTGCTTGACGGTATAAGTGATACGGGATTGCAGATTATTACCGCAACGGCAAAAGAGATTAAGAAAGTCGAAACAGGGGACGAATAAACGTCCAGCGCACAACTGAATACGGTTTGAGAAGCGTTGTAATCTTTTGAAGATTGCAGCGTTTTTCTTTTGTAGAAGTTTGGCAAAACCGTTTTTTGGGTGTTGTAGGTAGTAGGAGAAACTTTCGTAGCAAGCATAGGAAAAGAGTACCCTTTTCCGTATTTCTGCCCGCCCTGTCGGTCAGAAATTGCTTGTTGGGAAGTGTCCCAAACCCTCTATGAGAACGGAAAGGAGCGAAAAACCATGAACGGACGGAAAAGGACGGTACAGGTCAAATTCTATGTGACAGAGGAAGAACGGAAATTGATTGAGGAAAAAATGAAGCTCGTCCCCACAAACAACATGGCGGCATATCTGCGCAAAATCGCCATTGACGGGTACATTATCCAAGTAGACCACACGGACATAAAGGCAATGACAGCGGAGATACAGAAAATCGGGGTGAATGTCAATCAGATCGCACGCCGCGTAAACGCGACGGGGAACGCCTACAAAGAGGATATAGAGGAAATCAAGGGGGTGCTTGCGGAAATATGGCGGTTACAAAGATTAAGCCTGTTAAAAGCACTTTGAGCAAAGCCCTTGACTATATCGAAAACCCGGACAAGACGGACAATCAAATGCTCATATCCTCTTTCGGGTGCAGCTATGAAACGGCAGATATTGAGTTTGGCTATACCCTTTCGCAAGCGCGGGATAAGGGGAACAATTTAGCCTTTCACTTGATACAGTCCTTTGCGCCGGGGGAAGTGGACTATCAGAAAGCCCATGAGATCGGGCGGCAGCTTGCCGACGCGGTAACAAAGGGGCAGCATGAATATGTACTCACGACGCACATTGACAAGGGGCATATCCATAATCACATTATTTTCTGCGCGGTCAACTTCGTAGATCATCACAAGTACGTTTCCAACAAACGGACGTATTACGGCATACGCAACATGAGTGACAAGCTGTGCCGGGACAACGGGCTTTCCGTCGTCGTCCCCGGTAAGGGCAGCAAGGGAAAAAGCTATGCGGAGTACCAAGCGGAGAAAACGGGGACAAGCTGGAAAGGCAAGTTAAAGATTGCCGTGGACGCGCTCATTCCCCAAGTTTCCAGCTTTGAGGAACTATTGCAGCGGTTACAGGCGGCGGGCTATGAGATCAAGCCGGGAAAATATGTGTCATGCCGCGCACCGGGGCAGGAACGGTTTACCCGCCTAAAAACCCTCGGCGCAGATTATACAGAGGAAGCCATAAAAGAACGGTTAGCGGGCAAGCGCACACGCGCCGCCAAAGCTCCAAAGGCAGAGCGCAAAGGCGTTAATCTTCTCATTGACATTGAGAACAGTATCAAGGCGCAACAGAGCCGGGGCTATGAACAGTGGGCGAAAATCCACAATCTGAAACAGGCGGCAAAGACTATGAACTTCCTTACCGAAAATAAAATCGAACAGTACGCCGATCTGCTCACCCGGATAGAGGAAATCACGGCAGCAAGCGAACAGGCGGGGGACAGCCTAAAGGAAGTGGAAAAGCGTCTTTCGGATATGGCGTTGCTTATTAAGAACGTCACTACCTACCAAAAGACAAAGCCCTTCTATGAAGCCTACCGTAAAGCCCGGAACAAGGAGAAATACCGGGCAGAGCATGAACGGGGTATTATCCTCCATGAAGCGGCGGCAAAGGCATTAAAGGCGGCGCAGATTGGCGGCAAGCTCCCCAGCGTCCCCGCCCTGCAAGCAGAGTATGAAAAGCTGCAAGGGCAGAAAGAAAGCCTTTATGCCGATTATGTCAAGCTGAAAAAACAGGTACGGGAATATGATATTATCAAGCGGAACATAGACAGCATTTTACAGACGGAGAAAAAGCTGGAACGGGAAAGACAGACAGAGCGCGAATAACGTAATACTATTGCATTTTGAATAATTCTATTTGGGGTAAGTATGAGATAGCAATAAATGTTGTTGCTGTATTTGGAAAAGTGATATAATAAATCTTTAGTAAGGAATAGTGTTATGTAATATTTATTAAACATGGAAAGGATAGATTTATATGTACGAAAAACACGAACAATTATTTGATTTAGATGAAGAATGTACTTTATGGAAGTATATGAATTTTTCAAAATTTATCAACATGTTGAAAGGAAAACTATATTTCAATCGGTTGGATAATTTTGAAGATGTATTTGAGGGAACATTTCCACAATTCAATGTAGAACATAGGAAAGATGTGTATGGAAATGTAATTATACCTCAAAATACTTATGATGCCTTAGAACAGATGATGAAAAAGTATATATATGTGTCATGTTTTCATAAAAGTGAATATGAAACTGCATTTATGTGGAAACAATATGCTGATAATGATGGTATAGCAATAAGAACAACATCAGAGAGATTGAAAAAGTCTTTTGATAAAACTCCAGTAGCTATACACATAAGTGCTGTCAAATATATGGATTACAGTAAAGAATTTATGCCCGAAGGAAATGGATTATATTTAGGATTACATAAAAGAAAAAGTTTTGAGCCTGAAAGTGAGGTTAGATGTATTTATATGAAAACCCCCACAAGTAAACCTGATCCTGCTAATCCGTCCGACACAATTATTGATCCAAGTGAAAAGACACCATATGGAGAATATATAGATATCGACTTAGAAACGTTAATAAAGGAAATATATATATCTCCGTATGCAGCACCTTATATTAAGGAAAATGTAGACTTAATTGCAAATAAATTTAACATTACTGCAAAAGTGATTCAGTCAAAGCTTTTCATGCTGAATTAGACTATAAAAATGGCTCAAAATATTTGTTTAGAAAAAGGCTGGGACGCGGTAGCTACCACATAGCCACCGTGCCCCGGTTTTCTTATGGGTGCAGAGATTGGATTGTTACGCAATAGAACGGCGTTTTCAGGGGTAAAGGTATAAATTCCTTGCTGCCTTATTTTCCCGCCCGGAAAGCCGCATAAATCAAGGCTTATTTCGCCCCTATCGCGTCACATTCGCCCGCATTTTCCTCATGCGCTCGGCGGTCTGTCTGCGGGTGATACGCTTCCGGCAGTCCGGGCAGTAAATAGCCCGGTTGGAGATGGAAGCAAAAGGCGCACCGCATACACTACAACGGCGCATATCCTCCGCATGGTAAAGCTCGGCGTACAGCTCCTTATCTGCGGGCAGTACCGCGATACGGAACCATTTACAGAGCAGGGAATAGGAAATGAGCTGTGGGCATACGCAAGTGTCCCCGTCATCAAGCAAGATACAGTTTCCGCTATCATAATTGCAGCACGTCCGGCGTACAAGGGCGTTGACTTTCCGGCTTTGGGGCGGCGTAAGCCGCTTGATCTCGCTCATACCTCGTCGGCGGGGTAAACGGCAAGCCCCGCAAACTCCGCTTCGGTCATGCGCCCCACTTTGGCAAGGGTGCGGGCGGCAAAGTCCCGCATTTCCCCGTCCATAAAGGGCAGCGCGGCGTTCATAGCCACCACAAGCCCCTCCTTGCTGCCTGTCATGTAGATACTTAAAAGGTTGGTTTCCTCTACCGTGAAATTGTTATATTTGTTCATGCTCATACCTCCAATCCGTGATCTTTCCTTTTTGCCGCTGCTTTCTTTGGGGCGGTTCTCTTTTTATCCTGTGCAAGCTGCGCCCGAACAGAGGGGCGGGGCTTCCTTATCTGCCTGTCCCGGTTCTCGTCCTTTCCGATCAGCGCGTATGTGCCGTGCCTGTCCTTGATCTGCGAAAAGGAAAGTGTCTTATAGGGCAGCATAGAAAAAAGGCGGTCGGTGTCCTTTGTGGTAGCAATCTGCGTAAAGTAGGGGGACAGTTCCACCATGAAATGAGATTTATCCGGGCTGTTCGGGTCGCTTAACTCTTTTATTTTCCCTACAATGCGCCGTGCTTCCGTTTCGATCAGCCCGTCGCGCAATGCTGCGGTATGCGTTTCCAAGTCCCCCGGAACCGCCGATTGCTCCCGGCTGCGCCTTTCCTCCCGTAACAGAAATTGCAGGGCTTCCGGGTCATTGGGGATTGCTTCAAAGCGTTCAAACTTCCCAAGCTGCGGATTGGGGGAAGCGTCAAAGGGTCGCGCCGCTGGCTGCTCCCGTTCCCCATGCTCATAGATAAGCATATAGTTATCAGCGGGTAATGCCTGTTCGGTGACGTGCTTATAATGCTGCTGGTAGTCCAGCTCATAGAGATTGCCCTTGATCTTCCCGTCCTGTATGCCTGTAAGCTCCACGGCATAGGCAAGTACCCTGTCGCGGGTCTGTTCCCCGTAAAACTTCCATGTGTTGTGTTCCCGCGTGTCTTTCAGAAAAGCGTCGCGCTCCTTAATACAGCACGTCCCGGACGGGCGGGAAAACCACAAAAGCATTTTATCCCCGGCATTAGGGCTTTCTGCTGCCCGCTTTATAATCTCTTTGTCAATGTCAAAATCACTCTGATAAAAAGCGGTGTTCTGCTTCATGATCGCTTCAAGGGAAGCGGTCACGTCCACATTTTCAAATTTATTTAATTTCCCCATAATCAGCTCCTTTCCAAGTCCTGTGACTTATTCCTTGCCTGTTTCTTCTGCGCCGCCCGTTCCTTGTCGGCTTTGAGCTGCGCCCGGATAGAGGGCTTCTTTTCCGGCTTTTTCCCCGGTTTCGCTTCCGTTCCCTGTTCCTTTTCCGCTTTCAGTGCGGCGGCATACTCGGCAAGGGAGATCTGTTCGCCGCTTCTTGCCTTTGCTTCCAGCTCGTCGGCGGTAGGGGTGGGCGTATTGTTGATGATACCGTCAAAATTATTGTCGTTCTGTTCGATAGCGTCCTCGACGTGCTTTAAGGGGTTTGTCTTTTCCGGCGGTTCTGCGGCGACTGCAAACGCCTGTGTCCCGTTCCCCATAATGAGATACTTCCCGTCCTCCGATGTATGGTGAAGCCCGTACCCGGCTTCTTTCATCTGCTCGACGGTCATATCGGTTACAGAAAAGCTCCCCCGTGGCGTTCTGATCTGCTCCCCGGTCATGCGGGTATCGGGGGTAAGCTGCGGTGTCTGCTCCTGTAAAAACTCCGGCACTTCCTTATAGCCGAAACTGTCAACATAATGCGCCGTGTCCTCCCCGTTCTGATGAAGCACCACTATATCCGATACGGAAAGGCTGTGTCCCTTAAAATCTTTGGGGTGGTCGATATTGAAGCGGGTATAAATATCTTCAAGGGAAGTCCCCGGCGTAAGCTCTGCGGCATAGATCAGATTATAATTCGCCGCTTCCACGGAAAGCCCCGCCGCCTGTAAGCGGTCGTAAGGCTCAAAATGGTAGTCCCGCATACCGTCCCCGTCCTTTAGCTGGTAAATGGTAAAAGTGTCTTTGTCCGGCTCTTTTTTGTCGGCGGTCTGCTCCGGCGCGTCCTGTCCCGGCTCGGCGGCGGTCTGCGCTTCCTGTGCCTTTGCATAAAGGTCTTTCACATCGCCCTGTGTCAGCTCCCCGGTTTCCAGCTTCCCCAAAAGCTCCCGGCACTTCTCCGGGGTTCCCGTGTAGAGAATATCCCCCAGCTTCGCCATGCCGTTATCCTGTGCCACATACTCCTGCAAGAGATAGCTGTTTTCCGGGCTGTCGCTGTATGGGTTCTGCCGCACCTTGTAAAAGGTTTCCGGCGTGGAAGCGTCCCCCGGTTCCGCGCCCTGTGTTTCCTCCTGCGGCTGCTCCGGGGCTGCGGCTTTTTCTGCGGCGGCTTCCTGCCTTGCCCGTTTCTGTAACTCGGTGGGGCGTTCCCCGGTAAGGGGCTGTATGCACTTGATACAATCGGCGGCATAGATCGCATTGTCGTTTAACTGCCGCTGCCATGCTTCCGCGCTGGGCGCATAGCGGAAGCCGTTCCCTTTCAGTTCCTCCCGGATTTCCTTATCCGGCTTTTCGTCAAAGAAAATCTGCAAGCGGTTATCCGCTGTGTTGGCTTCCACACGTCCCCCGTCAAATTCCCAGCCCACATATCCAAGCTCTTTCCTCCGGGTAAGGGCAGTAATGCGGTTTTTTAATCTGCGTATCTCCGCGTTGTTGTTGGATAGCTGGTAGCTCTCAAAGGGTTTCGGGTTCGCCCGGTAGCTGCCGGACATGGACGCTTTCAGCTTTTCGATCTGTTCCGGGGATAAGTGGGGGCAGCCGTCAAGGGTCTTATTCTTTCGGTAATAGGCGTTGACCGCTTTCATGGTTTCCTGTGCCTGTTCCAGCTTTGCAAGTTTGCTTTCCAGCTTAGAAACGGCGTTGGGGTCGTCGGCACTGATACCGCCCATGCCGGTACTGCGGATTTTATCAAGCAAGCCCTGTATCTCCCGGTATTCCTCCATGTTCTTATCTGCGGCGGCGTTCTGCTTCTCCTTTTTGCGTACAGGGAAATTGCTTCCCCCGGCAATCATGATCGACGGGACGCGGGCGGTGATCTCATAGCCTTTATTCATGTTCGCCGCCAGCTTCCGGGCGTAAGCGTCAAGCAGCCCGTCAATCTTTTCATGGAAAGAGGGGTCAACACGCTTTTTCTGCCTTGCTGCAATCTCGGCGGCTTCGTCTACATAGTGGCGGTATTCTGCCGTTGCGCTTCCGGGCTTGTAATCGGAAAAGCTGATCGCTTCCTTTGCGCGTCGGGCGGCGTTCTCGTTGATCGGGTAATATGTAACCGTTGTTTCCGTCGGCTCCGGGGTGGAAGTCTGCGCTGCTTCGCTGGCGGGCGGCTCTGCCTGTTCCGGCGTGTCTGCTTTTTCAGAAACAGGGCTTTCCGGCTCCTGCGGCTTTTCCTGTGCTTCGGGTTCTCCCGGCTCCTGCGGTTCGGCGGTCTGTGCGGTTTCCGGCTCCGGCGCGGCGTAAGGCTCATACCCATTAGCGGCGTATTCCTCCACGGTCATTCCTGCGTCTGCCGCTTCCTGTGCGATTTCCTCCTTGACGTGTTCCTTGTAGGCTTCCAGTTCCACGTCAAAATCCCTAAGCTGGGGGACGGGCGGCAAGTTGTATTCGCCTTGATTGACAAGCCCCCGGCACTCGGAAACATAGGCTTGTATGGCGGTATGGTAGGCGGTTTCCGTAGGTGTCAGATTGTCCCCGGCTTGCAGGGCTTCCCCGGCGATACGCTCCATTTCGGATAAATTACAATGCAGTTTCAGATAGGGGATAAACTCATTCAGCAGCATTGCCCGGTGTTCCTTGTCGGCTTCCAGTGCTTCCCTGCCCTCGTTGCGCAAAAGGTAATTTTCCCATTCTTTATCGTTCAGATAATAGGTATGGTACTGTTCGATATGCTCCACAAGGGAACCGTCCCCGTCGCCCAAGTCCTGCCGCCCCTCGTAGTGGTCGGGCTGTCCGTTCATCACATAATCAATACGGAAAGCGGTCTTGTCGTAGCCGGGTCTTGCAAGGTTGGCTTCGTCCAATTCTGCGATAAGGGTATTTGCACGGGACAGGGGGATTGTTTCGCCCTCCCGTAGCTGGCTGCTTTCACTCCAAAGGATTGTGACGGTCGGCTCTGCGGCAAGGTCGGGTGTTGGCTCTTTTTCCGCTTCCTGTGCTTTTGCGGCTTCCCGTTCTTTTTGCAGCTCCGCAAAGTGTCCGTCAATGCTGTTGATGATCTCGGCGGCGGTGGCGCGGATTGTTTCAAGGGAACTTTTCAGCTCCGCAAGCTCCCGCCCGCTGCTCCACCCGGCGACGTACCCAAAGGAATAGTCGGACGTGTCAAGCCCATAGTGCTGGCACACGGTATAGGCGATACTTTCCGCCTGTACCTCGCGGGTTCGGCGGTCGGGTCTGTCCGGCTGTTCCTCCTGCGGGGCGTTTAAGTCAATGTCGTGCAGCTTCGCATGGGCGATCTCATGGATAGCGGTCTTTAGGTTCTGAAGCTCGCTCATTCCCTCGTCTATGGCAATCCGTTTTTCCTCCAAGTGGTAGTAGCCGTGTGCTGTCCCCTCGATCTTCTCAAAGCCCATAGGAACGGGAGAGGTCTTTTCCAGTGCGGCGAAAAAATCCTCGTATTTTTCCACGTCCCCGGTCAGCTCATTTGCGGAAAGGCTGGGAAGCTCCCGCCCCTCGGTCTGCGACACGTCGAAAACGGCGACGACTTTATAGGCGGGGATTTGGATTTCCTTTGTTTCCGTGACGGGCTTCCCGTCTTTGCCGATCACCGTCTTTCCCGTCTGCGGGTCTTTCTTTTCTACCTCCTGCCGGATTTTGTAAGGCGACGGGGCAAGTATGCGTATGCCTTTTTCCCCGCGCATTACGTTCCGTCCAAAGTTATTTTTCCATGCGTTAAATCCGGCGATAAGGGAAGCGTCGGGCTTCTGCATGGCGATCAGCAGCGTATTGTTGAAGCTGTAATTATGGAACTTTGACATGACTTGCAGATATTCCTTGTAGCGTTCGCTGTCAAACAATTCCGTGATACCCTGCTCCAAGCGGTCTGTGATCTCTTTCAGCTTTTCAGCGGGCTTGTCGGCGGTGAGAATGATCGGGTTGACCGGGCGCGGCGGTGGCGGGGAACCTGTCGGCGTTCCCGGCTGGGGTTCCTCCTGCTCCGGCGCGGCTTCGTCCTTTTCCAGCTTATCCGGGGCGGGACGTTCCGGCTCCGGGAAACTCATTACCTTGTATTCCTTTGGTATGTCGCTTTCGCGCCCGTTGTACCACTGTGAAAAAGTGTTGCCGTTGTTGTAGATATAGCCCTGCTCGGTAAACTGTCCCCGGTCTTTCTTTACAGCGTCCCGCCCGTATTCCTCGTACTTGAAATACTTCTTTGCTTCTTCGGGCAGCTCCAATTCGTCCAGCTCGTCAATGAGGTAATAGCCATAGTCGGCTTCGGTTCGGACAGTGGGGTATATCCAGTAACAGTCAAGGTTTTGCGCAAGGTTGATAAGGTCTTTCATGCTCCCGGCGTGTTCCCCCAGCGTTACCGCCGCCGTGAATTTATCCCGGTCGCCGTCGCCCTGCATTTCCAAGAGCTTTCCAAGATAATTCAGCTCGTCAATGGTGCTGCCCTGTACCACGGAAAGCGGCACGTCAAAAGGGTAGGCTTCTGTATTGGAAAAGCCATTGATGAAAAAATCCTGCGGGTTATCCGCTGTAATGCCGACGCTTTTCATAGCCGCGTGAAGCTGTGACCTGGTAGTCGGCATGGAAAGCCATTCGCCGCCCGGCTGCCCGGTTTCAAAGCGGCTGCGGCTGTCAATTAAAACTGAAAATGTTTCGCTCATTCGTTTTCTCCTTTCTTTTACGGCAGCGTTACGGAAGCTGCCCTTTTTATTGTTTCCCGGTATGCTGCGCTGCACCCGCGCTTTCTGCCAAGATTTTTATTTTTTCAAGAGGGTTTGGGACACTTCCCAACAAGCAAAATCCCCGTCCGGCGCGTCAGCGGCGAAAGGGGATTTACGGAAAAGGGTACTCTTTTCCTATGCTTGCTACGAAACTTATTTTTTCTTCGGTATCTCTATCTTGTAGTTGACATACTTCCCGCCCGTATCAGCTAAAACAACGGTTCCGTCATAGGTTTTGCCTGTTTTCGGGGAATACAAGCCCTTGACATTCGCCTTGCCGGACTTTAAGAGGGCGGCGGCAATCTTCGGGGTAAAGGCAACTTTCCTTTCCTCAAAGAAACGGTCGTTTTTCCACATGGTAAAGGCGCAATCCCGGTTAGAACAGTAGAAATTTTTCTTTCCCTCATGGACGGGGCTACCACAACGGGGGCATTTCCCGACAGAGGGCTTTTCTTCCCCACTCGTGAAAACTGCCTTGCTTTTGTCGGCGGCAGTGTTCTCCTTTACCAGCTCCCGCGTCATAGCTTCAATGCGCTGCATGAAGTCCCCAGCGTCGGCGGCTCCCTTTGCGATCTGCGTCAGATTGTTTTCCCATTCGGCGGTAAGCTGCGGGGAAGTCAGCATATCCGGCAGGACAGACACAAGGGCGGCTCCGTTCTGCGTGGGGATAAGCTGCTTTCCCTTGCGCTCTGCAAAGCCGGACTTCACCAGCTTTTCAATAACAGCGGCGCGGGTGGCGGGTGTGCCAAGCCCCCGGCGTTCCGCGTCCGGGTCGGTGTCCCCGTTCCCGGCGCGTTCCATTGCCGAAAGTAAAGTTGCTTCGTTGTGGGGCTTCGGCGGCGTTGTGAAATGCTCCGTTACCTTTGCCGTAAGGCTTGTAAAGGTCTGTCCCTCGGAAAGCTCCGGCAGGGTGTTTTCTTCCTCCATATCCTCCGGGTCGGGCTTGCCTTTCAAGGTCGCCCGGTAGCGGCGTTCAAGGTCTTTCCAGCCGCCCGCAAGCACTGTCTTTCCCCGTGCCGTAAACTCCGTACCGGCGCATGAGAAAACCGCCGTGACCGCTTCAAAGATATGCGGCTCGGCGGCAGCGAAAATAAGACGCGCCCCGGCAAGGGTGAGGATATTCCTTTCACTTTCCGGCAGGGCGGCAGGGTCGGTCTTTGCAAGCTCCATAGTGGGGATAATGGCGTGGTGGTCTGAAACTTTGCTGCTGTCAAGCGTCCGGGAAACGTCCGGGGTAATTTCTGCACCCTCCATAAAAGGCAGCTTGCCGGACAGCATGGTAACAGTCTTTGCCGCTGTGTCCCCCATGTCGTCGGTCAGAAATGCGCTGTCTGTCCGGGGATAGGTAAGCAGCCGTTTTTCATACAAGGTCTGTGCAAGGTCAAGGGTCTGTTTCGCCGTGTAGCCGTAGATTTTATTGGCTTCCCTCTGTAAAGAAGTGAGGTCAAAGAGCTTCGGCGGGGCGGTGGTCTTTTTCTCTTTGGTGAGGGAAACACAAACCGCCGTTTCCGCTTCACAAGCCGCTTTCAGTGTGTCGGCTCCCGGTTTATCCGAAATCCTTTCGCTGGCGGCTTCTGCGCCGGATAAGTCAAGACGTACATGGTAATATTTCTCTTTCTTGAAATGGGAGATTGCTTCGCCCCTCTCAACCAGCATTTTCAGTGTGGGGGTCTGTACCCGCCCCACGTTCAAGGTCTTGTCATACAGGCAGGAGAAAAGGCGCGTCGCGTTGATACCAATGATCCAGTCGGCTTTTGCGCGGCACAATGCGGAAGCATAGAGCGCGTCATAGTCCCGCCCGTCCCCTAAGTCTGCAAAGCCCGCCTTGATCGCCGCGTCCTCCATTGAGGAAATCCACAAGCGGCGCATAGGCTTGTTACACTGTGCCACGCCGTACACAAAGCGGAAAATCAATTCCCCCTCGCGTCCAGCGTCGCAGGCGTTCACCACTTCGGAAACGTCGGCGCGGTGCATAAGCTCCTTTAAGGTTTTGAACTGCTTCCCCTTGTCGGCGGCGACGGTGTACTGCCATTCCTCCGGCAGAATGGGTAAGCTCTCATAGCTCCACTTTTTATACTGCTCCCCGTAGGCGGCAGCGTCCGCAAGCTCCACCAAATGACCGACACACCAAGAAATGAGGTAGCCCCCGCCCTCAATATATCCGTCTTTCTTTTCCTTAACGCCAAGCGCGGCGGCGATACTTGCCGCGACGCTGGGCTTTTCTGCAATCACTAACTGCACTTAAAAATCCTCCTTTCATTTTCCCGTGGTTTTCTTCTCTGTCAGCTTCTTGATACAGTACCCCACACAAGGCGGCTCCCGGTTGTAGGGACAGCCCTTGCAGCGCGGGGGAATGGAAGCGGGCGGCGATTTTCCACGCCGCCCGTCGCCCGGTTTCTGTATCATCATTCTTTCTAAGGGGTTGTCGGTGAACAGGGTCATTCCTCGTCGTCCTCCGTTCCTCCGTCGTCCCCGGTTTCGTCGGGTTCCGGCTCGTCCTCGTCGTAATCGTCAAAATCGAAATCGTCAAGGTCTGTACTGCCCTTTACGTCCTGTTTGGGCTTCATAATCTTAAAGTAGTAGAACGCGCCCCCGCCGCCAAGAAGTGCCACAATGAGGAATACCAAAAGCCCGCCCGTGCTGTTTTTCTTTTCCGGCTGCTCTGTGGGTTCCTCCGTTTCCGGCTCCGCTGCCTTGCCGCTGCAAGCGGTCATGTTGTCTTTACAGACGGGGCAGCTTATATTTACTTTCCCGGCTTCGCATTTCTCCGTACAGTTGCAGACTGCGGGCGGCTCCGTGGTGGTGTTCCCGTCCTCGATCAGTGCCATAAGGTCGGCTTCGTCCACTTGATTGAGGAAATGCACGGTGTTTTCTCCCTCGTCGTCCCGGTCAATGAGGATATAAAAGTAATTGCCGTTTTTGGTCGTCACGGTGATAAGCTGCTTGTTGCCGCCGAAATCGTCAACCAGTGTCGCGTTCCCGTCCGGGGTGAGGGGTTCTTCCTTTTCGGTTTCCTCGTAGACAACACCGCTGTCGTCGGTCGCGTCGTCCTGCCCCTCCGGGGTCTGCGCGTAGGCGGTGACGGAAAAGCCGCCCATGAGGATAAGGGCGGCGCAAAGGGTCAAAAGCATTTTAAGGGTTTTCTTATTCTTCATCTTCGTTTTCCTCCTGTTCGTCATTGTCTGCGCCGCTTAAAACGGGCGCGGGGGTCATGCCGGGGATTGCCCCGTTTTTCAGCATGGCGGTAAGCTCCTGCGGGGAAAGCCGCATAGAGCGCACAAGCTGGACGATCTGCAAATTCTCTGCTTCGGTTTTCTGCGCTTCCAGCCCTTTGAGCTTGTTCTGATACTCGGTGATCTTCTCGCGGGTCTTTTCAATCTCCCGGTTGATACGGTCAATCTTGTTTGCTGCCATAGTGCAAAACTCCTTTCATAGTCAAAAATGTGTTCAGTTCCAATTCATCAAGCCGTACCCTTTGATACAGCCATAGTCAAGGGGGTAGCTTTTTATCTTGCAAGCGTCCCCGGAATTGCCCTCGACGGTGTAAACGCGCTGCCCGTCTGTGCCGATTACAAGCCCCACATGGTCTGCGCTCCCGTCCCCGTCCCAATCGAAAAAGATCGCGTCGCCGGGGGCGATATTCTCATAGCCCCTCGCGCCCCATTGCCCCCGTGACTGGAACCACGGTACGCCCTGTGACTGGCACGCGGCAAAGCGCGGCTCACTTTTCCCGGCTTGATTGTAGCACCATGAAACGAAACAGGCGCACCATTCCACGCGGCTGTTGAAGCCGTACCAGCTCCAATAGGGCTGTCCCCCTACATTGCCTACCTGTGACTTTGCCCGGTCTACCACGGCGGTATTTCCGGGGCGTGTGCCGTTTACAAGCTGCACCCCGCTTAAATCCTCCGACGGGTTCCCGTCCGGGGAACCGCCGCCGAAAATAAGGGGCTTGTTTCCGCTGGTTTCCAAGTACACCCGAAACATTTCAAGCTGCTCCGGGGTAAGCAGTCCCGGCGCAAGCTCGGATATGGGTTTGTTCTCCAGCTTGATATTGAGGATAAAATACTCATAGGGGACTTCCTCGGTGGTGGTTTCCCCGGTGTCCGGGTCTGTGCTTGTTTCTGTGCGGTAACGTATTTCCACTTCCTCCGTGAGAGTGAGGGTATATTGAAGTTCAAAGATACGCTGTATTTCTGCCTGTGCGGTTGCCGGGGTGTAGGTCTGTAAAAGCGCGGTCAGATAGGACGCTAATTCATGGGGGTTATGCCCGATACTGTCAAGGTCATAGCGGTACTCGTCATAGCCGGGGTTGTCGCGCTCGATATTGTCAATCCTGCGCTGCAAGTCCGTTTCCAGTGCCGCATAGTTGTTTTCCACGGCGACTAAATCCGCGTCCTCCGACGTGTAGGAAGTCCCGACAATGCCGTTAATCATGCCGGAAAACATAGCCCCGCAAGAGGACAGCGCGGAAGAAATCATAATGAAAAGCAGCAGCGCACCTATGGCGATACATACGCCCGCCGGGTGTCGCCCGACAAATGCGATTGCCTTTTTGGTTCCCTCGGCGGTCTTTTTGGCGGCTTTTCTTGTGTTCTCCGCTGCGTTCTTGACAGACTTTGCGCCCTGTGCCTTGACGGTCTTTGCATACTGCTTTTTAATGCGCTGCTTCTGCATATACCGGGAGAACGGGTTGGACGCTGCGATCTGCGGGTTGTCGTGGAGTGCCTTTTGGTAGAGATAGTTGGCGTTTGCTTTCTGTGCTGCCTTTTCAGCCTTTGCCGCCGCCCGGTAGGGTTTGAGCTTGTGGCTGCGGTAGCCCTCCTTGACTTTCCGCGCCCCGTACTTCGCGGCTTTTTCGGCGGTTTCCTCGGATTTGTGCGCACCCTCCACGCCGGAATTGTCCTTTTCCACGGAATGTATCTTGTTATGGACGAAAATACCCGCTTCCTGCGCGGGGCGGGATAACGGGTTTTTATGGTCTTTGCCGCCGTTCATGGGCTTTTCCCGTTCCTCGAAGCGCAGGCGGGTCTTGCCTTTCCCGGTGGCTTCGTCAAAGGTACGCTCCCCCACAAGTTTCTTTTCCTTTGGGATTTTCGCCCTTGCTTCGTCCAGCCTGTCAGCGGCTTTGTCGGATTTCTTGATATAGGGTTGCAGCTCCGGCGTTGCCCGTTCTTCCTCGGTGAATTGCAGCCGGGAAGTGCGGGCGCGGTTTTCTGCTTCTGCCTGTGCTTTCCGTGCCGCCTTTTTGCTAGTGTACTGACCTGTTGATATTTAGCAATACTACCACCTCGTTAAGAGGCAGTAGTAAATGTGGGATACAACGAGCTAAGCTTCGTTCTGGCATCGCTGGTTCTAAAATGCCAGTTGACCTTCGCTGCCAGTGTATTCCGTTCCGTTTCCCATGCGGATAGTTCCCTGCGTAATAGCCCT
>CAJTCV010000019.1 GCA_910574805.1 Lachnospiraceae bacterium
ATGGCAAATGAACATGATCCCAACAGAATTGAGAGACTTCTGTTTAAAAGTGTAACACAAAAGGAAGCATGATTTTGAGGGTACGACTTTGCGATTGCCCTATACAAAACAGAAAAAGTGTAAAAAACAGTTGAAAAATCTGAAAAAATATTGTAAACTGTCCACATAAGAAAATTGAAGCCGCGTCGGGGTTGTTACTTTCAGTAGGCAAAGCCGGACATACAGATATTTCTATTTGTGGAAATACTGTGTGTTCGGCTTTTTTGCGTGGTAAAACCGGATGGGGCAGAAACAGCAGCGCACTGTACAGGCTCTGGGAGGATTTACAGACACTTGTGGCTGAAAATCCTCCCAGTCCAAAGAGCATGGAAGGGAAGCTGCGAAACTTAAATAAAGGAGGAACGCTTATGGCAAGCAAGTATGATGGTCTGGCAAGGATCATTATCCAGAATGTTGGAGGAAAGGGAAATGTACTCAGTCTGACCCACTGTGTTACAAGGCTTCGGTTCAAACTGAAGGATGAAAGCAAGGCCAACACAGATGTGCTGAAACAGACGGACGGGGTTGTGACGGTGATCCAGAGCGGCGGACAATACCAGGTGGTAATCGGGAACCACGTGGGCGACGTCTATGATGTGGTAATGTCCATCGGAAAATTCCAGACGGAAGGCGGTACGGAGGATGCAGGCGCACAGGGCGGCGGGAAGAAGCAGAATGTGGGCGCCATGCTGATCGATACGCTGTCGGGCGTCTTCACCCCGATCCTGCCGCTTCTGTGTGCCACCGGTATCATCAAAGGCCTCCTGGGGCTGGCGGTCTTTCTGCTGGGCAATTCTTTTAAAGACACCGGCGTTTATATGCTCATCTATTCCATCGGCGACGGTTTCTTCTATTTCCTGCCGTTTATGCTGGCGTATTCGGCGTCCAAAAAATTCAAGCTGGATTTCTTCACCGGCATGACGCTGGCGGCGGCGCTGGTCTATGCGGAAGTAAAATTCCCGGCCATCGCCGGCGGCGACGCGGACCCGCTGATGGTGCTGTTTTCCGGATCTTTCCTGGAGACCAGCGTGTACAAAACCTTTGCAGGGATTCCGATTCTGTGGCCGAAGGCAGGTTATGGTTCCTCGGTAGTCCCCATCGTCTTTTCCGTGTGGTTCGGCGCGAAAATCGAGAAACTCTGGAAGAAAGTGATTCCGGATATTATCAAAAGCTTTATGGTGCCCCTTTTGACATTGCTGGTGGTAGCGCCCTTAAGCTTTCTGATCATCGGTCCGATGGCAACCTGGCTGAGCAACGGCATCGGTACGGCCTGTCAGTTGGTTTACAACATCAATCCGGCCATCGCGTCGGCGCTGGTTGCATTCATTTGGCAGATTCTGGTGATTTTCGGGCTGCACTGGGGACTGGTGCCCATTATGCTGAATAACTATCAGACCCTGCATTTTGACCGGTTCATCTCCGCAAACTTTGTCGCTTCCTTCGCGCAGACAGCGGTTGTGCTGGCAATGTTTGTGAAGACCAAAGATAAAAAACTGAAAACCATGGCGTTTCCGGCCTTTGTCTCCGGTGTCTGCGGCGTCACGGAGCCGGCGATCTACGGTATCACGCTTCCGAAGAAGCTTCCGTTCTATATTTCCTGTGTGACTGCTGCAGCCGGCGGCGCTCTGATGGGAATCTTCGGCGTGACCAAATATATGTCCGGCGGCCTGGGGATCTTCGGTTTTCCGACCTTTATCCCGCCTCAGGAGTCCATCGACGCCCTCGGCATCGAGCCCGGCCGCGCCTTATACGACGTCAAAATGTGCGCGTTCGTCGTTGTGATCACCATGATCATCTCTTTCATCGCGACCATGCTTCTGTACAAGGAAGACGTCGCGGCAGCGGGAACGGGAAGCAAGGACAGACCGACGCCGGCGGACAGGAAGTCCATCGCAGGCCGGGAAGGAACGATCGCGGCGCCGATCAGCGGTTATGCGATCCCGCTCTCGGAAGTCGGCGACGAGGCATTTTCCAGCGGCGTACTGGGACAGGGCGTTGCTATCGTTCCGGCGGAGGGAAACGTATACGCGCCCTGCGACGGAGAGATCACGACGCTGTTCCCCACCGGCCACGCCATCGGCATTACGGCATCGAACAAAGCGGAACTGCTGCTTCATATTGGTATGGATACGGTAAAACTGGAGGGAAAATATTTTCATCCGAAAGTGGAGACCGGCGCAAAAGTACATAAAGGGGATTTGCTCTTGGAGTTTGATCTGGAGAAGATCAAAGAAGCCGGTTATGATACGACGACACCGGTGCTGGTCACCAACTATACCGATTTTGCGGATATTTCAGGCGAAACGGACAGAGAAGTCAAAGCAGGCGAGGATTTGATTTCAATCATTTAAGGGAGGGAAAATTATGGGAAGATTACCGGAAGGCTTTTTATGGGGCGGCGCCACGGCTGCCAATCAGTGCGAAGGCGCGTATGACACGGACGGAAGAGGACTTGCCAATGTGGATCTGATTCCGGCAGGTCCCGATCGTCGGTCGGTCATGGAAGGAACACGCAGGATGCTGGAATTTGAAGAAGGATACCGCTATCCGGCCCATGAAGCGATCGACATGTATCACCATTTTAAAGAGGATATTGCTCTTTTTGCAGAGATGGGATTCAAATGTTACCGTCTGTCCATCGCGTGGAGCAGGATCTATCCCAACGGTTATGACGAAGAACCCAATGAGGCGGGGCTTCGCTTCTATGAGGAACTGTTTGACGAGTGCCGCAGGTTCGGGATTGAACCGATTGTGACCATTGTTCATTTTGACGCTCCGATAGCCTGCACGAAGAAGTTCGGTTCCTGGAAAAGCCGTGAGATGATCGGATATTATCTGAGATACTGCGAGACGATTTTTAAGCGTTATAGAGGAAAAGTCCGCTACTGGCTGACCTTTAATGAGATCAACATGATTTTGCACCTGCCCTTTATGGCGGCCGGTATTCTCTTTGAAGAAGGGGAAGATATCGAGCAGTCCAAATACCGCGCGGCCCATCATGAACTGGTGGCTTCCGCCCTGGCCACAAAACTGGCCCATGAGATCGATCCGGAGAATCAGGTGGGCTGTATGTTGGCGGCAGGACAGTACTATGCTTATACCTGCGACCCGGAGGATGTCTTTGCGGCCATGCAGAAAGACCGCAGTAACTATCTGTTTATCGATGTGCAGTCAAGAGGCCGGTATCCCGAATATGCACGGAAAATGTTCGAGCGGAAAGGATACGAGATCGGAATCACCGAAGAAGACGAGAAGATTCTGGCGGAACACACGGTAGATTTTATCTCCTTTTCCTACTATGCATCCCGGCTGACCGCGGCCAATCCCGAGCAGTATGGAGAGACCAGCGGAAATGTGATGAAGTCTCTTCGGAATCCCCATCTGGAGGCTTCCGAGTGGGGCTGGCAGATCGACCCGCTGGGACTTCGCATCACACTGAACGCACTGTATGACCGTTATCAAAAACCTCTGTTTATCGTGGAAAACGGACTGGGAGCTGCGGATACGCCCGATGAAAACGGCTACGTGGATGACCAGTACCGGATCGAGTATCTGCGGGCTCATGTGGAAGCGTTGGAGCAGGCGGTGAACGAGGACGGCGTACCGCTTCTGGGTTACACGCCCTGGGGATGCATCGATCTGGTATCGGCGAGCACCGGAGAGATGCGCAAGCGTTACGGATTTATCTACGTGGATAAAGACGATGCGGGGAATGGCAGCCTGAAGCGGAGTAAAAAAGCCTCTTTTACATGGTATCAGAAAGTAATTGCTTCTAATGGAGAAGAACGGTGATTATCCGACAGGTGATCAACAATAACGTCCTGTTTGTGGAGGACAATAACGGCCATGAGATGCTCCTTATGGGAAAAGGGATCGGCTATAAAAAGAAATCCGGAGAGCAGGCAGACGTAAAGACGGCACAGAAAATCTTCACCAGATTCGACAAGAAGCAAATCTTAAAGTTCAAACGGTTAATGGAAGAGATTCCGTATGAATACATGCATATCACGAATGAAATTGTGGAATATGCGCAGATTTCTCTTGGCAAGGAACTGGATGAAAGCATCTATCTGGCGCTGGTGGACCATCTGAATTTTGCCGTGAATCGAATCCGGCAGGGAATCCGGCTTAGTAACTCCATGTTGTGGGAGATCCGGCATTATTATAATCATGAATACCGGATTGGGCTGGAAGCGATTGCGATCATCCAGAAATATGCAGGTCTGGAAATGCCGGTGGACGAAGCGGGATTCATTGCCGTACACATTCTGAACGCGGAGCTGAATCTTGACATGGATCATTCCAGGGCAATGACAAAGATCATTCAGGGGGTGCTGAACATTGTGAAATATCATTTCGGCATCGTGATTGATGAGGAGTCATTGGATTATGAACGGTTTGTGACACATCTGAAATTTTTTATTCAGCGGACCATGCATGACAAGGAGTCCCGAATCTGGGACAAGGCGCTGATGGATCTGATCCGGAACCAGTATGCGGATTCCTACGGCTGTGCGGAGAAGGTGGCGGAGTATATGAAAAAGACGACGCCCTATGAGGTGTCGGAAGAAGAGATGATGTATCTGACTGTACATCTTCAACGGCTTTGGCAGGCGTCGGAAAAAATCAGGTAGAAGCATGGAATTTTCTGTGCAGGAAATATTTGCAGGATCACTCTTATGGGTGGTCCTGCAAATGGTTTCTGACGAGATATAAAAAGTAACGGTTGTCGTTTCGGATGTGAAAAGCTATAATTATATTATGAAAGAAAGCAGGGAAAAGCATACAGGAGCGGAGACGGATTTATGAACAAACAGGAAATTTATGAATATCTGAAGAGCCGGAAGATCTGGCACGAGATCACAGAACACAAGGCGGTCTACAACATGGAAGAGCTTTCAGACGTTGCCCTTCCCTATCCGGAGGCCGACGCCAAAAATCTCTTTGTGCGCGACGATAAAAAGCGAAACTATTATCTCATAACCGTGAAAGGGGACAAGCGGGTTGACCTGAATGAATTCCGGCAGAAACATCAGACAAGGCGTCTGAGCTTTGCCTCGGAACGGGACCTTATGGACCTGCTGGGACTCATTCCCGGAGCGGTGACGCCTCTGGGCCTGCTCAACGATGAGGCGTGCAGGGTGCAGTTTTTCCTGGATCAGGCGTTTGAGGATGCGCCGGGGCTGATCGGCGTACATCCCAATGACAATACGGCGACGGTCTGGCTCAGGACCGAAGATCTGCTGAAAATGATCGAACAGCATGGCAATGTGATTCATGTGACAGAAATGTGAAGATTTTAACGAGATTTAGTGAGGAGAAAGAGAATGTTGACAAAACCTGAAAATGGATGGACCGGTTTCAGTCTGGAAGGCACTTCCACATACGGTTTAAGTTATCTGGACGATATCGCGTTTGAATGGCTGGATCAGGCGATACACGGCCTGGAAACCCTGAGCCCATTCTGCGTAAAAGGATTTCTGGAACCAAACCGGATGCTCTGCGTGGTCAGCTACTGGAACTGCCATATCATTGTGGAAAACGATGAACGGTATCCTTTGAAAAAAGAGCAGATCAGAAATGAGTATTCTCATACCAGCATGATCGAATTCTGCAAATATCTATACAACGATGTTTATGACCATAGAGAGGGTTGGATTTCTTTTGTGGATTACGTGGACGCCGATCCGCAGAAAAAGGAACAGCAGCTTTTACAGAAGCTGGAAAGGTTGAAAGCGCTTATTGTACAAAGAGAGGAATGCTTTGGGGGAGACCGTTGTTTTCTTTAAGGAAACCTTTATATTCGGAGGGAAAGACGGATGGGAATATTTCACAGAACGAAAAAAAAGGAAACAACGCAGGGAAGTTTTATCGATGGCCTGGATCTGGACAGGGGAAACTGGTTCCAGGTTTTCTCGGCGTGTCTGGGAAAGATGATGGCGATACAGACGGCCTGCAGCGAGCTCGTGGTAAAGGGGCAGGACTGGAATGTTGATTTTGCAGAGGGGACGATCCGGTTTGGAAACCGCGCGTATCCCATTCAGTTTCTTGGAAGCGAATCGACAGCGGACAATACCTGGCTGTGGGGATGGGAGAATATCAACGGTTTTTCGGAGAAGATCATTCAGCTTGCCCAAAAGATAAAGGAAAAGGGAGAACGCTTTGGATTAAAGCCGCTGACAACGGCGGAGTTTGCACTGGATGATACCTGTCACGGGCACAATCTGTCCATTGTAACCTGCGGCCTGGCTGAAAAATACTGCTATTACAGAGGGCCGCATTCCGGCGGAGCGATCTTTGTCGCATTTTCGGGCGTTCCGGAGGAGGTATTTGCGCCGGTGGACATGCATAGATTTATATCCATAACCGCTCAGTGCATGCAGCAGTTTCCGATCGACCACAAACTTTTTGCGGAAGGTTTTCTCTCATGGAATCGTACGGAATACGACTGGAACGGACATGCGTTGACGGCTCATTTCCATGAGGATCTGTACATGGAATTGGAACAGGCGGGGGAATGCCTGCGGATCTGCTCCATGACAAACAGACCGTCCGGGACAAAAAGCCACGGAACCAAAGATCGTACGGAATCCGGGGACAGAGGGTAAGAAAGGAGACGGCATGAACATAAAGAAAATACCCGGCACCTTTTCAATCTGTAAAGTATCGGATTATTCGCAGGTGAATCGGGATGCAGTCTTCTGCTTCACCGGGCAGACGGACGAGGAAAAGTCTCTGGTCTGCCTGACCGAACATGTACCAGAGAACACGACGGAGCGGGAGGACGGATGGAAGGCGTTTCGAATCCAGGGCATGCTGGATTTTTCACTGATTGGGATTCTGGCAAAAATCACATCGCTGCTGGCGGAAAACCACATCGGGATCTTTGCCATATCCACCTATCATACAGACTACATTCTGACCAGACAGGAACATTACGAGAGAGCGCTTCAGGTACTGGAGGCCGCCGGGTATTTTGTGGAAGCATAACTTCGGTCCCGGACTGTGACATACAGTGGGCGGAACGTAGTTTTCATACACGCTCTGGAGCGAAGATATCGAAGACATCATTCAGGGAAGGAACCAATTCTTTATTATGGAAGAGAAAATGAGACATGTGCTGCGTACATGGAGCAGCGCGGTGCTGCTGGCCGGATGCATCGTATTCGCAGTCGGAGCCTATTACGAGGTGATAAAAGCCGGAATCCCCTGTCAGGACCCGCCGCTAGAACTGCAGATTCAGTATGCCATCAACCTGGGCATTGGAGATGAGCTTTGCAGGATCGGTTTCTTTACGATACTGGCAGGCGCTGCTTTTCGTCTGGCGGTTTGGCTGCTTATAAAAAAGCGGCTCTGTTCCGGTTAGTCTGGAACAGAGCCTGAGCGGTACTGCCTATCTTGTGCCGGACAGATAATAAAAACATACATGTTCCGGAATGCGGAATACATCTTCTCCTTCTGTCCGGTATTCGGTGCAGTCTGCGAACACGAGCCTGCCGTCGGAAAGCGCACAGCGAGGAGCATTTTCCCATGCAAAGGGGGCTTCATAAGCAGGCAGGACGCAGTCGGCTTCGGTATCGCCGGGATGGTAGGTAAAGATCCCGTCATATCCCCAGAATATGAGATCGCTGTCCGCTCCGGGGGCGATCACATCCAGCATGATTGTTCCTTCCGGAACGATGTTTGGATAGACTTCGTCCAGGGTTCCTTTCTGCAGGTCGATCGTTGCGATTCCCATCTGACTGCCCGCCTGTATCTGCGTGTATATGCGGCCGTCTCTGCCGACACACAGTCCGCCCATGTCATGGGAGGTGTAAGCGTCTGATGTGATACTCTTGACATAATTTCCCTGACTGTCCAGAACGATCAACAGTGCATTATTTACACCTGCTGCACGTACATAGATATAACCCTGTTCATCCACCACCATGCTCCGGACGATGCTTACCTGGTCGTTCCCGTCAAGAGGAAGGGCGGACAGATCTGTTTTTTCGGTCACTGCGCCGTCGGCGTTCAGGGTCCAGAGTGATGGCCGGTACGGTCTGCCTGCGATGGTTATGCCGCCGGTATCTTCCGTCTGCTCATTCAGGGCGAGATAAACGGTTCCCTTTTGATCTTCATAAAGCGCGCTGACGAAAGTGTCCGTATCAAAATCATCGAAAAACAGTTCGGAGTCGCCGCTGCCGGCCGCCATGCGGTGAACGGCATTTTTTCCCATGAGAAACAGATCCTGCTGTCCCGCCGCAATCTTCTGGATCTCCAGATCCCCGGTATAGGGAATGACGGTCTCCCGGGCCGCGTTGTCGCTGCCTGCGGAAGCGGCTTCCTGCCGGATCGCATCCTCCGGAAATGCGGCCTCATCTGCGGCAGTCTTTTCCTTCATGGCCTGCAGGCTGTAATCTCTCCGGCGCCGAAAATCGATGATCTGCAGCAGTTCTTCGTCGCTCATGTCCTGTTCCGGCAGGAAGAAGGTGGAGCTGTCTTTGGAAAATGCAATCCCTTTTCCGTTGTATGTTTCCGCAGAGGAGATCATGGTGAGTGCTTTTTCCGGAAAGAGGGCCGACTGTTCATAAGACTGCCTCAGTTCTTCCATCCGCGTCTGTTCACGGTCCGTCAGCGGACGGGTGTAGTGGTCAGCGCCCAGTCTGCTGGCGTAGATCTGTACGAAATAGTCTTCGATCTCCTGTTCGTTCATGGCTTCCATCCGCTGCTGCACGGCGCTGACTGCCGCCATGACGGTGGCAGAGCACAGGGCGGTCAGTGCGGCAGCCAGGATCAGCGCTCTTTTCCAGTTCATCCGCAAAGCGAAAGGGTGTTTTGATAAATGATCGAATGTATGTTCTGCCTTCTCGTATAAAGTATCCGGAAGAATCATTTTTTCCTGATCTGCCATCTGAAACAGTTTCTGTTCAAACGGATCCATTCTTTTTTTCATAGGGGGACTCCTTTCTTCTGGTCAATCGTCTGACAATTTTTCGCGAAGCAGTTTTTTTCCTCTGGAAAGCCGGGACTTTACGGTGCCCTGGGAGATGCGGAGCGCCTTTGCAATCTCCGGGATGGAAAGCCGTTCATAGAAATACAAAAGAATCGTCTCCCGGTAACACAGCTTAAGCTCCATCACCACATCCCAGAGTTCGTGATGATCATCCTCAAAAGCCGGCATGTAAGGCTCCATATTTTCCATGGGTGCGCGTTTTTTATTTTCCGCATAGATTTTCTTTGCCTCGTTTGCGGCAATCTGCATGAGCCATGCATGGAAATGGTCCGCTTCGCGCAGTGTATGCAGTTTTTCATGTGCCCGCAGGAGCGTCTCGCTGACGGCGTCCTCGGCATCCGCCCGATTGTGCAGAATGCCATAGGCAAGTCGGTACAGATTCGGCATCCATTCCCGGATCTGATTTTCAAATGTTTTATGGTCTATGACTGCCATGCCTCATCTCCTTACTTTGTATTCTGCCGGCTTCTGTCTCTTATGATAGCAGAAAGTCCCGAAAGGTTCCCGGAAAATAAAATTTTCTCATTGACTCTATTATTTACATCAAGGAGCGAAAGGGAAATCAGGCGGTTAAAAATGCCGGGAGGCAGATTCACCGCTTATTGTAATCTGCCGGTAAACTGTGTATAATAAAATTAAGCAACAGCGTTTTCCGGCAGTGATTTACAGGAAAGAAGGCGGGAAGAAAAATGGAATATATAGAAACAAAGCAGGCCAGATGGGAAGAATTAAGCATATCCAACGACTTCCTGTTTGGAAAGATCATGCAGAATCCGGAACTGTGCAGGGAACTATTGCAGCGGATTCTTCCGGATCTGAAGATTGACCATATTGAATATCCGGAACTGCAGAAGAGTATCCATGCAGATATGGATGCTCATGGTGTCAGGCTGGATGTATATGTAAAGGATGACAGGGAGACGGTTTATGACATCGAGATGCAGGTCAGTGATACAAAGGAACTGCCAAAGCGAAGCAGGTATTATCAGGGAATGATCGATCTGCAGCTTGTTGATACCGGACAGCATTATAAAAAACTAAATAAAAGTTATATCATATTTATCTGTCTGTTTGATCTGTATGGAAAAGGGCGGCATATCTATACCTTTGAACATCTCTGTAAGGAAGACAACGGTATTTCCATGGGAGACGAAGCAGTAAAGATATTTTTGAATGCAAATGGAACGATGGATGATGTCAGTGGGGAATTAAAAGCATTTCTGGACTATGTGGCAGGGCAGAAGCCGAAAGATTCCTACGTTGAGAAATTGGAAAAAGCGGTACAGGAAGCCAGAAAAAACAGGGAATGGAGGCATGAGTATATGACGTTGTTGATGAGAGATCAGGAAAACGTGGAAAAAGGGGAAGAACTGATGCTTACTTTAATACAAAAACTGGTGGCAGATAAACGGTTTGGCGAAATAGAGAGAATGAAGGATGATAAAAATTATCGTCTGATCTTATACAGAGAATATCACATTATCTAAAAGCAGGAACGTGACAGGGCATATAATAATGTTCTGCCTTCTTTGCCAAAGTAAAAGACCACCCTGTAAGTAACGGGACATTAAGTTTGCAGGGCCGCAGAGCAGCGGAGTATTTGGTCTGTGTTCCGCTTCGGTTGGTGCCGATTATATGCCGCTGGCACACAGCACCCCTCGCGGCAGTCGCCAAGTGTCTGCAGGCAGCCGCCCGGCTTGTTGTTCGCGGAAATAAAACAGAAGAATTGTGAGAAGTCATTTCAGAGATAAGGGGGATTTATGATGAAAGCATATCAGACAAAAGAAAAGGATATTATTCTTGCATCATCTTATCACATGGCAGAAGACGAGATTTATGGAGACGACGACAGGGAGTATCGGATTTCGTTCAGGGTGAATGATGCCTTTAAAGAGGCAAAATCTCATGCTTCTGAGGTGGAAATGCTGCACACCTATGCGCCTGCGGATGAGTATGGACGAGAGGGAGAACTTCCATGTCTGGCCATACAGATTGACGATAAGGTATACGATGCAGTGGAAGAATTTAAGGAGACCGGTACATTTTCAGGAGCGATGGAACTGACCCCGCTCTCCGGGAGATTTTATTTTAAAGCGAAGATGGAATATTATGGGGATATCATGTACTTTTACGGGCTGGACCGCTGTGACGGTTTCTGGGAAAATAACGGTCTTTGTATGGTTTATCAGAAAGCGTATCTGGGAACGGAACAGGAAAAAAAGCTGATGCAGGTGCTGGACGAGGCGGTCGGAAGCTATCAGGAAGAAAGAAAAGAAGGGACTTGATCAAAGCCCTGGCATCAGGAGGACAAGGGGGAGCTGCATATGGAACTGACCAATGAACAGCGAATGTATCTGGGCCTGGAGCCTGTGGAACCGGCCTGGGAGCGTGTGGAGATTCCGAATAACAGCGTGAATCCCGAGCGCTCCACAGGAAAGGATATTCTGTTCTTTGACGGCGATATTCTCCGCAAAGTCATCTGGCTTCATGACAGCGGAAGTTTCCTTGAAGATTCCTGGCGTCTTAAGACCCAGGACAACCGCACGATGATCGCTCCGATTACGGCAAAGGGAAAGCCCAGGCGGTTAAACGGAGTCAATATCCAGAGATGCACGCCTTATGGAATGTATTTCAGCTTTGGCGGCGGGCAGGAACAAAAAGGCGGTATGACGCTTGCAAATTATACAACGCAGAGAACGTATTATTCATCAGGCTTTGCCGGCGTTCCCGCTATGGACGAGGAAGGACTTTTGAAATTTCTTGATCAGTGGATCGCGGATACCGATGCGGAAGACCTGGCGGAGATTCAGGCGTTTGCAGGGGCGAAAAGGCGGCGGTGTAAATATCGGGAGGGTGATTTTTTTCGTTTTCGGTATGACCGCAGGAACTATGGCTACGGCCGGATTCTGCTGGATGTCCGGCAGTTTATAAAAGACGGCGGGGAGTTCTGGAATATCCTTATGGGAAAAGCGCTCTGCATTTCCATCTTCCATATCATTACAGAAGATCCGAATCTGAGCATCGACGAGCTGCAGAAGTTAAGAAGCTGCCCTTCTGAGTATATGATGGACAATCGTTTTTACTATGGAGAGTATGAGATCATCGGACATGCTCCGCTTCCGGAAGATCCAACGGAAATCGATTATCCGATCATGTACGGGCGTTCCATCAGCGGGCGGGATTCAAATAAAATCTGTTATTGCAGAGGAAAAGATTATCGGGAAATTCCGCTGGAAGGAAATGAAGTTCTGAAGAAGGATTTTAAAAAGAACGGGATCAGTTATGGCCCGCGTATAGACAGAACACTTGTTCGAAAATGCATCAAAGCGGGTTCCAATGAACCGTTTTGGGAAAATGAGCCGAAAGTTTCCTGTACTTATGATCTCCGCAATCCTGCTTACGAAAAGGAGCTGGAGTTTGTGCGGAAGCAGATGGGAGTCCAGGCTGCTGTTTCAGGCACAGGAACAAATACAGGAAAGTACAAATTTTGACGGCAATAGCGCTTCCGGAAGAATACGCAAAAGGAATCGTAAGAATAAGTGATAAAAAGGTCAAATGGTTTTGAGTTTACGAATCCGGGTATTTTGAAGCTTCCGCTGGAGGATATTTACCGGGGAGGAAATTCAAAATCAAGGAACCCACGTATGCAGACTATGCTTAGAATGGTTGGATTTGGAGATAATGCGGGCTCTGGATTTCCCTCCATATTGGCAACTTGGGAAGAAGAGGGCTGGGTGCAACCAGAACTGATAGAAGATATCGCCCTTAATCAAGTAACGCTTTATCTTAAAATGATTCCGGAACATGAAGAACAATCAGCAAAAAAAATCAGCAGAAACGCAAGAGTCATTGTTATCTGAAAGACAGAAGCAGATACTTGCGTGCATGGAGTTAGAAGTATTATATAGGACAGAAGAAATTGCTGAAAAAATAGGATTAAAAGGGCCAAGGACAAGGCAGTTATTGAATGAACTGGTGGTAATGGGCAGATTAACCTGCACAGCAGCCACTAAAAACAGAAGGTATATAAGAATTGAATAAAGCAGGAAATGACATGAAAAAAGATATTTAGAACCATAGGAGGAAATCAATAACATGGCGGAATTTACCTACCAGACAAGAAGAAAAATAAGCGAAGAATGGGTCGCGCAGACAAAGCAAAACGCCGCCGGCGTTTCCGGGCAGGCAAGGACGCTGCTTCCGACCATCCATTACCACAGCACCCCCCGGGATACGTGTATCTGGATGAGGAAGCTTTTGGAGGATGGTACATACCGGACGCTGCGGGAGTTGTATCAGGATCAGTTTGCGGATCTGATCCGCGCCTGTATCCCGAAGGAGCAGCACGAAGAATTTTACTATGCGCTGGATCAGATGAATCAGTACCAGATGACGGCCGGCTGGCAGAGAAGGAGCGTGCGCTCGGAGAGCTACGCGCCCTTTGTGGACGCGAGTATCCGGCTGTTCCAGGCGTACACCCGCCTGAAATTTTACGGGGCGCCCCTCTCCGAGCTGCTCACAGGCGGCGCCAGGCCGGAGATCCAGGATCACGCGCGGACGGAGTTTTTTGCCTACGGGGAGATTCTGGCGGCGCAGATCGACCTTGGAAATGAGAAAACGATCCAGGCGGTCAGGGACGTTTTGCTGGGAGAGGGAAATACTTCCATGATCAGCCATCAGCTGATCCGCGGAATTGTCATGTGCAAAAACCGGGAGCTTTACGAGATTCTCGGCAAATTTCTGCTTGCGGCGAGGCTGCAGGAGGGGGCGAGACAGGCCGTGTGTGAGACCATGGACGCCGGACGGCCGGAAGCTTTTCTGCATCTTTTTTCTGTCATCGAAGAACACAACCTGATCCGGTTTTCCTCGGTCAAGCGGGCGGTCAGTACCTGGATTGGGATATTCAATGAAAAAAGCGTGGACCGGATCTCGGAAAAGCTGCTGCACCTGATGGGAGGGTGTCTTAAGGATGAGGCGTTCCGAAAGGAGCAGCTTAGGTCCGAGGATTCCGTCGCCATCAGCTGCGCGCTGTGGGCGCTGGGCTTTTACCGGGCGGAAGACGCGGTGGAGGCCGTGCAGCGTCTGGCAAAGCACGGTACAAAGCATCAGAAAATGACCGCGTCTTATTTTATCCGTTCTCTGCAGGAAGAAAAGCTGAAAATGGAGGCCACAAAGGGTGTGATCCGGGAAGATTCCGATGATCTGGAGCTTGCGGCATGCTTTATGCATGGCTTTATGGACCTGTCCGGTATGCATCTTATGTCTCTGGTAAAAGAGGAGAGCAAAGGATATTTTTCCCTGCGGGACGGGGCTGTCATTGAACCGAGAAAGATGGATCCCACAGCGCTGTTTGACAGCCGGGAAGAGGCGGAAGAGATGTATGAGATCTTAAAGGGCATCTTGAAAAAGCTTCCGAAAAAGGGGCTTGTGCTCTCGCCCTGCATTTTCCCCTGGCATGAGGTCAGTCTTACCCCTTCGGATCTTGCGGTGCGCATGTGCCTGCTTGCCTGGATGCTTCAGGAGGATGCGCTGCTTGACGAGGCGGC
This sequence comes from Lachnospiraceae bacterium, assembly GCA_910574805.1. Classification (GTDB taxonomy): domain Bacteria; phylum Bacillota; class Clostridia; order Lachnospirales; family Lachnospiraceae; genus Hominiventricola. The sequence continues at coordinate 14,581 of CAJTCV010000019.1, forward strand.
AAAGCTGATCCCCACCATCGGGCAGGGGACGCGGTACGGGACGTATGACCGGCTGACGGCGGCGCGGGTGCTTCTGTACCGTCCGGCCTCGAAAATACGGCGGGAGATTCTCTTTGACCTGATGCACAATCCGGAGGAGTCCACCTGCCAGACGGCATATAAGCTGGCGGAAGACCTTGCGCTTACGGCAGAAGATTATCGGAAAATAGAACAGAATTTAAAATATAAAAAAGGGCGTGCCGGTACGCTGAAGCTTCTGAAAAAACAGCCGTCCGCACAGCTTGCAGAGTCCATCGGAAGGCTGCTGGCCGCCAAATCCGAGGAATGCCATCTGGGGGCGCTGGATCTTGCGCTGCAGATGAAGAAGGAGCATTGTGCGGATTTTGCGCTGGTAAAGCCGTATCTGTCGGATTTTAAGGGGGAGACGGGGCCGGAACAGGTGCTGTTAAAGGAACTTACGGGAGAGTCCAGCGAGGCTCAGGATATTCTGCAGACGCCGGGCTACGGTTTTTATGACATCACAAAAGCCTGGGTTTTGCCGCCCATAGAAGTGGACGGGCAGGGGGCGTCCTCCCTGTTTGTCTATGGAGAGGGCGAGTGTATCCGCGTGCTGAAGGCGCTGAACAGCCTGATTGAGGAAAATCGGGAGCGCACCTACAAAACGGCGTGGGAAGCGGACGAGGTGCTGGGAAACAGTCTGGAGAGATGCCGCTTTACCGGCAAGGATCCGAATGCCACGCCTTTGGATTCCTATCCGTTCCGGGAGCTGTGGGAGGATTTCTACAAGAAGGAAATCAAAACGCCGGAGCTTTTGATGGAGATCTCTCTTTATCAGGAGTGCCGGGCCAACCGGGGCAGCTATGAACAGAATCTGCCCCTTTATGCAGAGGTATTCGGCAGCGGGCCGGTGAAGAAACCGCCCTTTTCCAATCTGGTTCAGGGACTCCGTTACGGGGTGCAGGCCAGTACGGTTCTTGGAACGCTGTATGCGGAGTATGTCCCGGATGGTCTGAAGGCGCGTTTCGGGCTGTATGTCACGGCCGCTTTTCTGTCGGTGCTGAACAGCTCCAACGACTTCTACAAGGTCAGCGAGAAGCGTTATAACGGGGAAATTCTGACCTATACGAAACGGACGGCTGATCTGCCGATTTTCCGGAGTATGCGCTTCTGGCTTTCCAAAGTCGACGAGAAGGACTGGGGGAGCGCGTTTGCCCTTCGCTTCCGCCTGCAGCAGTATTATCTGGAGCAGAAGGAACGGGAGCAGCTGCCGCCCCATCAGAACCGGTATGATACGTATCTGTCTCTGGCGGATTATGTACAGTGCTATGTCCGGGGCGTCTGGGACAAGGATCTCTTTTACAAGGCGGTCTTTGATTTTTCCAGCCCGGGCGCTCTTTTGGAGCCGGTGAGCATTGTGGAGCAAAAGGGGGCCGTCTCCTCCAAAAAGGCCAGAATCGGCGCGCTGAATGCCTTTTTCGGGTACGATGCCATCTCGCCTGTGGACGGGAAATTCCGGTTTGACCAGATTGGAAATGAGATGCCTGCCATGGAGCTGGCCCATGAGCTGTACCGGGAGATCGTGCCGAAGGTTCTGGAGGTGGAACTTGGGCGGGGAGAACAGCCGACGCCCTTCTCCGGCTGGATCAGCAATATCCGGGTGATCTACGGCATTGACTACATGATCCGGATTCTGACCGCTCTTGGAAAAGAGCCCCTGCAGCGGGGCTACAGCTATTATGCCTCTGCCATGGAGAAAAGAAGGGTATTAAGCCATCTTTTGAAGGTCAGCATGCCGAAAGAAGAAGAGACGGCCGCCGATCTTGCAAAAGCGCTGAAGGGGACGGACATTACGAAAAAGCGTCTGGCAGAGCTGGCCATGTACGGAGAGCAGTGGATTCCCATGCTGGAGGACTATTTTGCGGTTCCCGGCTTTTCCGGCACCTGCTATTATTTTATGGCCCACACCAGCGAGCATTTTGACGATCATATCACGTCGGTCATCGCCAGATATACGCCGCTGTCTCCGGAGGAGCTGCATGACGGCGCCTTTGACCTGAACTGGTTTTTTGAATCCTATGAAAAGGTGGGGGAGAAGATTTTCAAGCTTCTCTATGACGCCGCCAAATATTCTTCCACCGGGGCGGCCCACGGAAGAGCCAGAAAGTATGCCGACGCCGCGCTTGGCAAAAAGGATAAGGAAGAGTTAAAGGCGGAAATCAGCGCAAAGCGCAACAAGGATCTTCTGATGAGTCTTGGCCTTCTTCCGTTGCCCTCCGGGAAGGATGAGCGGGAAAAGGAACTGCTGGACCGTTATCAGTTTATCGAGAAATATAAGAAGGAGAGCCGGCAGTTCGGCGCCCAGCGCCGCGCCAGCGAAGGCCGCGCCGCAGAGCTCGCCCTTCGGAACTTAAGCGTCAACGCGGGCTTTACGGACGTGACGCGCCTGGTGCTGCGCATGGAGAGCAAACTGGTGGAACATGCGTCCGCCTGCTTTGACTGGCAGAGCGTGGACGGTGCGGACGGCGTGGAACTGATGATCGCCGTGGATGAGAACGGAAAGAGCGCCCTCAAGTGCCGCAAAGGTGGAAAAGCACTGAAATCCGTTCCTGCCAAATTAAAAAAGAACGAACAGGTGCTGAAACTGCAGGAAATGAACAAAGCCCTGAAGGACCAGTACAGCAGAACCAGGCAGATGATGGAGCAGGCCATGGAGGACCGGACCGCTTTTGAGGCGTGGGAGCTTCTGGAGCTTCTCAAAAATCCGGTGGTCGCTCCGATCCTGAAGCCGCTGCTTGTGATGCCGGAACAGGCACTCGCGTCCGGGCCGGACGCCTGCCATGCGTCTGCGGGAGAACAGAACATTGGCAGCAGTCTGGGCTTCCTGACCGAGGAGGGTATCCTTGATTATCATGGAAATCTTACATATGTAAGATCAGAAGAAAAACTTCTGATTGCACATCCCTGCGATCTCTACCATGAGGGGCACTGGAGCGAATACCAGAAGCTTTTATTTGAGAAGCAGATCCGGCAGCCCTTTAAGCAGGTATTCCGTGAACTGTATGTGAAGCTTCAGGAGGAGCTGGAGAAGGGTGAATCCATGCTGTTTTCCGGCAATCAGATCCAGCCCCAGAAGACGGTGGGCGTCCTTCGGGGGCGCCGCTGGGTGGCAGACTACGACGATGGCCTGCAGAAGGTTTACTATAAAGAAAATATCGTGGCCCGGATCTATGCCATGGCGGACTGGTTCTCCCCGGGCGATATCGAAGCGCCCACGCTGGAATGGGTGGTATTTCTGGACCGTAAGACGGGAAAGACGATGAAGATCAAAGAGATCCCGGAGATTATCTACAGTGAGGTCATGCGGGATGTGGATCTGGCGGTCAGCGTCGCCCATGCAGGCGGCGTGGATCCGGAAGCGAGCCATTCCACCATCGAGATGCGCCGCGCGCTTGCGGAATGCAACCTGGCGCTGTTCGGAATCAAGAATGTGAAGGTCGAGGGCAATTTTGCCATCATCAAAGGAAAGCTGGGAGAATACACGGTTCATCTGGGAAGCGGCGTCGTGCATCAGATGGGAAATGCCATGCTGTATGTGGTTCCGGTCCATTCCCAGCACCGGGGACGGATCTTCCTGCCCTTTGTGGATGAAGATCCCAAGACGGCGGAGATCATGTCGAAGATTCTGCTGTTTGCAGAGGATACGAAGATTAAGGATCCGGGGATACTGAATCAGATTCGGTAGTCAAAGAGAAGAGAGGCTTTTAAAAGAAGCATCAACGGGTGAACTCCATCATCCGGAAGGTGCTTCTTTTGCGGTTTATTCCATATCAAACAGTTCATCAAATGTGATCTTAAAATGAGGAAACATAACAATCTGAAGTTCCTCTTTGTTTTCTTCGGTGACTGTTTTGTAAAGGTAAGAATACGGCGTATCGTCCTTTTTCCAGTCAAAAAGATAAATTTCAACCTGTTTTTTGCGCCAGTCGACGATCCAGTATTCAGAGACGCCCACTTTACAGTATATCTGCATCTTCTCATTTCTGTCATACAGCTCGGTGGAATCAGACAATACTTCCATAACAAAACGGGGAATACCAGTAAAAGATACATTTTTTCTGTCACGCATATTACAGATGATAGATACGTCAGGTATCACGGTTCTGTCGTCATTTTCACGCCATTGATATTGAACACTGTCGCCAAATACGCGGCACAAACTGTCCTTGATCTGATTTCCTATTTTGATAACAAAATTATGGATGACCATGGAATGTTCAAGATATGTTTTGCTCATGTCTTCTATGGGTAATGGACTCATTGTATCTCCTCCTGGATGATTGGATAGTGTCTGGGATTGCCTGAGTAGAATTATACTATATTTACAGACGGAGGACAAGGACTGGAGCAAGAAAGAACCAAAAAGATGCAGGTCAGTCCCTTTTTTTTGCAGGTCGCTCCCGGGGGGCTTGTATGTCCGGAAAAAGTCCTCTATACTGTGAGAAAAGAGCGGAAGCGGGGTGAGGTGCTCAGTGAAGATCAGAATAGAAGAAGATCCTTCGGCCAAAGATCTGGAGATCACCATACGGTGCAGGCAGACAAATGAATCGGTGATCCGGATTCTGGAGATGTTGCGCATGACGGACCAGAAGCTGACCGGGCACCGGGACGGCAGGACGTATATCCTGGATGCGGATCAGATCTACTATATTGATACGGTGGAGAAACGGACCTTTCTGTATACGGAGCAGGAGGTGTACGAGACCCCCCTTCGCCTGTATGAGCTGGAAGACCGTCTGGAGAGCTGCGATTTCTTCCGGGCTTCCAAATCTTCCATCATCAATTTTAATCAGATCCAGTCTTTGAAGCCGGAGTTCGGCGGGACGATGCAGGTGACCATGAACAACGGGGAACGGCTCAATGTATCCCGCCAGTACGCAAAGCAGATCAAGGAAAAGCTTGGGTGTCTGTGAGAATGCGGCTGCAGAACAGCTCCGCCGAAGTTCCGGACAATACCAGGCGGCGGGCCGCGGAAGGAGGAGTGAGATGAAATTTATGTTGAAAATGTACCGTCTGTTCAAGCCGGTCGCAATCTATACTTCGTATTTATTTACCATGCTGACGCTTCTGTATCTGACCGGACATACGGTGTTTCCGAAGGTGCTGGTGCTGAAAGCCGGTATTTTATGGGGGATTTTTTTCTTTTCCCTGGGAAGCATTCTGGCTCAGAGGGTTCTGCTTGGGAGCGGTTTTCTGAGCAGTGTACCGTATAAGGTCCGGTGCTTTCTGTATCTTTGTGCGGTTGGTATGTGGGGATACGGATGTCTGCGGTTTTGGGAAATGTCCGGCCCAGTGCAGCGCCAGGAGCCGGCCGGCACAGGGCTTTTGCTTTTGATGCTGCTGGCCGGAGTTCTTGGCTGCGCCGGATTTGAACTGTTCAACCGATGCCGGGCCCATATGTACAATACGTTGCTGGAACAGTATAAGAAAAGGAGGCAGAGATGATAAGGAAGCTGCGGATGATTTTTACAAGGAGACAGAAGCTGAAGTTTTTGATTCTCTTTGGCATGCTGTTCACCGGTTCTGTCCTGGAATTTCTCGGGGTGTCTCTGGTGCTGCCCTTTGTGCAGCTGTTCATGGAACCGGAAGGGCAGGACGGAGGGCTTCTTTTGCTGCTGGGGCGATGGTTTCATGTGTCTTCCGGACGGGAGCTTTTATTTCTGACCGGTTTGCTGCTGGCCGGGGTTTACATTCTGAAAAACGGATACCTGGTGCTTATGAAGGCGGCGGAACTTCGTTTTATTTTTAACAATCGGCTGGAGCTGGCGGGCAGGCTTATGAGAAGCTATATGGAAAAGCCCTACACGTTTCATCTGGAGAAAAATTCTTCGGAAGTGCTGGAGAGCGTGACCTTTGAGGTGAACAAGCTGTACGACCTGATTCTGTACGGGATGGAGCTGGTCTCGGACCTTCTGATGATCGTCATGATCACTGCCTTTCTGCTCTGGAAGGATCCGCTGATCACGCTGGTGGTGGCAGTGCTGCTTGGATTTTGTTCTCTTTTGTATTTTCGGTTTATGCGCAGGCGGACCCGGGTGTACGGAAGGGAAAATCAGATCTACAACAGCCGGATGATTCAGGCGGTTCATCAGGCTATGGGCGGGATCAAGGAGATCAAGCTGATGGCCCGGGAAGATTATTTTGTCCGCGCCTATGAGGAGAACGGCAGGCGGTATGCTTCCAGCCTGAAGAAGAGCCAGTTCCTCCAGTATCTGCCCAAATATCTGATGGAGACCATCTGTGTGTGCGGCATACTGGGGGCGGTGCTTCTGCGGCTTTCGCTGGGAACGGAGATGAAGACGCTGATTCCGCAGCTCTCGGTCTTCGCGGTGGCGGTCTTCCGGCTGCTGCCCTCGGTCAATCAGGTAAACCGGTTGTTTCACAACATTCTGTTTTTGTCGCCCTCGGTCAGCCGGATCTGCGAAGACCTGCAGAAAGCAGACGCGGATCAGGAGGAACGGGCGGTCAAAAGCCCAGAACGAGAGCTTCTGCCGGCGGACCGGATTTGCTTCCGAAATGTATCATTTTCCTATCCTGGAAGCGGTAAAGAAATCCTGTCCCATGTGGATCTGGAGATCCCGGTGGGGAGCTCCGTGGGTTTTGTGGGAAGCTCCGGAGCCGGGAAGACGACTCTTATAGATCTGCTTCTGGGGCTTCTGCGGCCGGACGGCGGTGGTATCTTCTACGGGGGACAGGATATCCGGGACTATCGGGAGAGCTGGGGACAGAAGCTTGGGTATATTCCCCAGAATATCTATCTGGCCGACGATACGATCCGCCGGAACATCGCTTTTGGCATCCCGGATTCTCTGATCGAGGAAGAGAGGGTCTGGGAGGCGCTTGAGGAGGCGCAGCTTTCTGAGTTTGTCCGGAACCTCACGGAGGGCCTGGACACCCGGATCGGAGAGGCGGGGGTCCGTCTGTCCGGCGGGCAGAGACAGCGGATCGGCATCGCACGGGCGTTTTATCAGGAACCGGAGATCCTGGTGTTTGACGAGGCCACCTCTGCGCTGGATACGGAGACGGAAGCGGCGGTGATGGAGGCGGTGGAGCATTTGCGGGGCCGGTGCACCCTTCTGATGATCGCCCACAGGACCAGCACGCTTTCGGGCTGCGACCGGGTGTACCGGGTGCAGAATCAAGGACTTACCCGGGAAGTTTGGGGGAATCAGGGGAATTTAAATGCGGCCGCGCATTTTTAAAAGAAACTTTACAGGACGGGTATTGACTTTTAGCGTACAAAATGTTATCTTAAAACCAGGATAACATATTGTACGCTAAAACTCGTCCGAACGCCGCAGGAGGTCGGAAGTCCTTCCAGACGCCGGGGAACTGGGAGGGGTGGAGCGGAACTTACAAACAGCGGAAGCCCGCCCAGAGCCCCGGAAGGATTTCCGAACGCCGCAGGAGGTCGGAAGTCCTTCCAGACGCCGGGGAACTGGGAGGGATGGAGCGGAACTTACAATAAGGAGCGGGCCATGCAGCAGATATCGGATTGTGAACGGGAACTTATGAAAATCATATGGGGCAGCAGAGGGACGGCGCTGTACGCCGAGATTGCGGAAGCTCTGGCGGAAAAGGGGATGGACTGGACGAAGAATACGATCATCACCTTACTGTCCCGCCTGGTGGACAAGGGTTACCTGAAGACCAGCAAGATCGGGCGCCGGAACAGGTACACGGCTCTGGTGCCGGAAGGGGATTATCAGGCGGTGCAGACGGAGCGTTTTGTGGATAAGATCTATGAGGGGAATGCAAAAGGGCTGGTGGCTGCCCTGATTCAGAAGGAGCTCCTGTCCGCGGAGGACTATGAGGGACTGAAGGCATACTGGGAAAAGGCAGGTGAGCAGGATGGGTGAACTGTGGAAGACGGTCCTGTCCCTGTCTGTGTCCGGTACGACAGTGATTCTTGTTCTCTTTTGTTTCAGCCGGATCTTCGGCAGAAGGCTGAGCAGGAGATGGCAGTATTATATATGGCTCGTAGCTGCAGCTCGGCTGCTTCTTCCTTTTTCCGGAGAGATCAATCTGGTGGGAAATGCGTTTGCACAGCTGGAGACCCGTTCGGAGCAGTGGGAGACCAAAGGAACGGACACTGAGCAGAGCGCCGAAGCAGGGGAGGAAAAACCGGAACAGAAAATTGCATCGGGGGAAGAAGAGCCGGCGGCGGAAGGAGAGGTGCCGCTGCCGGAGGTGACATCGGGATACCGAACAGCACTGCAGCAGCCGGATGTTCCGGACAGACTCACGGCGGCAGCCGGAATGATCTGGCTGGCGGCCGCATCCGGTCTGTTTTTCTGGAAGATCACAGCATACAGCAGGTTCGCCGGCCGGATCCGCGCAGGCAGTCAGCCGGCCAAACTGCCGCTTCTGGAGCAGTTCGGCCGGATCAAGGAGAAAAAAGAAATCCGGGGCACGGTGGAGCTGTATGTAAATAAGTCGGTCTCTGCTCCGTTTCTCATGGGCTGTCTGCGTCCCAGAGTGATCCTTCCGGAGCGCGCGTTTTCTGAAAAGGATTTTTATTATACGGCGCTCCATGAGCTGACCCATTTCCAGAGAAGGGATCTGTTTTATAAATGGCTGGTGCAGCTTCTCATCTGCCTGCACTGGTTCAATCCCTTTGTGTGGTTTCTTGGCCGGGAGACGGACCGGGCCTGTGAGCTTTCCTGCGATGAGGCGGTGCTGGATGGGCTGCTGCCGGAGGAACGGCGGGCTTATGGGGATACGCTGCTTCATGCGGCGGCCGGCGCCGGGGGATTCCTGCAGGGCGGTACAGGGGTTGTGACCATGCACAGAGGCGGCAGACTGCTGAAAGGGAGGCTGGAGGCCGTCACGGGATACCGGAAGAGATCTGGACCGGTCAGATTCCTGTCGGTTGTGCTGGCTGTGGCTGTGGCCGCAGGTGCGGCGGTGCTGGGGGCATATGCGCAGCCGGGGAGAGAAGCGCCGCGCTTTTCCAGCGGCGGAAATGATTTTCTGCTGACGGACGGGACTGAGGTGATCCAGCGGGATCAGGTATTCTACATCCTGTGCGACGGGCTGACAGAGGAGGATGTTCTGCCTGCCGGGGCGGTGGACGGGACGCTGATCGTGGCAGTGCACAAAGACCGTCAGACTGCAGTACTGCTTTCCGGAGAGCAGGATGACCTTTGGGGAGAAGCAGAAGAGATCTGCAGGCAGATGCAAAAGAGAGGGGATCTGTCAGAGCAGGATGCTCTGCGGGTCACGGAGACAGCCAGAGAGCTGCAGAAGAGAATGCAGTCTGATCAGCAGGAAAATGCTCCATATTCCAGTTTTATTCAGAGTGTGTTTTATCAGGAACCCTATTTGTTTTATGTGGGATATGACCTGACGGAAGAAGACGCTGGACGCTATACCGGGAGAGTGCTTACACTGGAAGATGGAGAGCAGCTGTATGTATCATTTGCAGATGCAGACCGGGGATGGGCGGAAAATGAAGAATTTCTTGAGATTCTGAGTGTACGTTTTTCGGAATTCCGGAAAAGAACCGGGAAACGGTGGGCCGTAATCCGGCGTCCCATCGTCAGCCAGATCGAATATGTGGGAAACGATGTAAAAGCTTTGGCTGCCCGGTATCATGCAGAAGAAGATAGAGGTAGATTCCATGCGGTGCTTCTGAAACTGGATACAGACAGCCAGAGCGCGTATCTGGAACAGGCATTTACAGAAGATGATGCCGCTGTTTTTTCCATTGCTCTAAGCTGTCTGTACAAAGAAGATGCGCTCCTGGACGGAGCTCAGATCGATTTGTATGCGTCCAGAGCATACCGGGAACAGAAGACGGCGCTTTTTTCCATTCTTGTCAGCTATATGAGCCGGGAAATGCAGCAAACGTGGTACAGGACGCTTCTGGAAGAGGAAGGCAAATGGTCTCCTTTTACCATAATCCTGCAGAGTGAACTGTACGATTCGGAGGATGATATCCGGGAAAATGAATGGTAGCGCCTGTTTTCCGGCGGAGTCAGAACGAAAGCACATCTCCGTCTTCCGGTATGTACAGATTGCCGTGGTAATATTTCCGCCCCTCCGCGGTGTAGTTTTCCTTCCTGTGGGCCAGATCCTTGTCTTCGGTATGCCAGAGCACCAGATTGGGGATCTTCAGCTCTTCCGCCAGCCTGCAGGCGTCCATGACGGTGCTGTGGTGCTTTTCATAGGGTTTGAAGCGGTCCCGCTGGCTGTACAGGCAGAACGCCTCATGAAGCAGCCATTGGGAGCCCTGTACCCGGGGGAGCAGGGCTTCGTGGCAGGGTTCGTCTCCCGGAAAGGAAAGCCGTACGCCTTCTTCCATCCGGATGCAGTAGCCGAACTGCTTTTCCTTGGTGGAACCAATATCAAAAAAGGTGAAATGGTCCCCAAGGATCTCTTTCTGATCGCCGTCGCCTACGACGTGGAAGAGAATCCGTTCGTCAAAATGGGCGGTGAATTTTTTCCCGACGGTCAGACAGGAGAGGGCTTTGATGATGTCCACCAGCTCCTGATGGCAGTAAATATGCAGGCTGCCTTCATAAGCTCCTTTGTTCATGCTGGTGGCGATCATCCGGACCATCCAGACCATTCCAAGGATGTGGTCGTTGTGGGCATGGGAGACAAAGATATGATGGATCCGCTCCAGCGGGATCTTCTGATTTTCCAGGGCCAGCAGGATCCCGTTGCCTCCGCCGGCATCGGTCAGAAAATATTCTTCGCCTTTTTTCATGGCGAAACAGGTGTTGTAGCAGTGAACGGCCTGGGCATTTCCCGTGCCGAGTACGATCAGTTTTTCCATCTTCAGGTACCTCGCATTTCTGAATTTATCATGATGTATTTTATCATATACGAAATAAGATCAGGTTTCAAGTGGCAGCTGAGCGGATCAGTCGGGAGATCTCAGCCCACAGGCATCCGCTGTGGGGTTCCGGGCAGAAGGAATATGGACGATGGACGGATCTGCGAAAATATTGTGTGCATCGAATTTCTCCGATGTGATATTGCGGAAGGATAGAGGGATTTCCAACAACTTCTTGACAACGACAGGAAACATGCTAAAATGTATACGACAAATAATTGTATACAATAATACAAAATGAGGAGAATAAGATGGATAATAACAGAGCGGTTCATTTTGACAGACATACGAATCTGCTGCAATTAGAGGAACATATGTACCCGCTGGTGGATGTGGAGCATCCAAATACATTTCGGAACCTGTTTCCTTATACGGAGGTCCCGAAGATTGCTTTCAATGATCGTATTGTTCCCCACCATATGCCGGACGAGATCTGGATCACGGATACCACGTTCCGTGACGGACAGCAGTCCCGCGCGCCCTATTCCACGGAGCAGATCGTAACGATCTATGATTATTTCCATAAGCTGGGCGGTCATAAGGGCCTGATCCGTCAGTCGGAATTTTTCCTGTACAGTAAGAAGGACCGGGATGCGGTATACAAATGTATGGAAAAGGGGTACAGGTTTCCGGAAGTGACCAGCTGGATCCGTGCCAGCAGGGAAGACTTCCAGCTGGTAAAGGACCTGGGCATGAAAGAAACCGGTATCCTGGTGAGCTGTTCCGATTATCACATTTTCTACAAACTGAAGAAGACCAGACGGGAGGCCATGCAGCATTATCTGAATATCGTGCGGGAATGCCTGGAGATCGGGATCAGTCCCAGATGTCATCTGGAGGACATTACGAGGGCAGATATCTACGGCTATGTGATTCCTTTCTGTCTGGAGCTGAAAAATATGATGGATTATTACAATATTCCCATCAAGGTCCGCTGCTGTGATACCATGGGCTACGGCGTCAATTATCCGGGCGCAGTGATCCCGCGTTCGGTGCCGGGCATCATCTATGGAATCCAGGTGCATGCGGGCTTCCCGTCCGAGTTGATTGAATGGCACGGGCACAACGATTTCTACAAGGCAGTCAGCAACTCCACCACGGCGTGGCTCTACGGAGCTTCCGGCGTGAACTGTTCGCTGTTCGGTATCGGGGAGCGCACCGGCAATACGCCTCTGGAGGCCATGGTCTTCGAGTATGCACAGCTTCGGGGAACGCTGGACGGTATGGACACCACCGTCATCACGGATCTGGCGGAATATTATGAGAAGGAGATCGGATATAAGATCCCGTCCAGAACGCCGTTTGTGGGCAGGAATTTCAATGTAACCAGAGCGGGGATCCATGCGGACGGACTGCTGAAAAATGAAGAGATCTACAATATTTTTGATACGGAGAGATTTCTCCGGCGTCCGGCGCTGGTATCGGTGTCCAATACCTCGGGACTGGCGGGGATCGCTCACTGGATCAACACGTATTTCCGTCTGAAGGAGGACCAGATGCTGGATAAAAATTCCGAGCTGGTACATATGGTGAAGGCGTGGGTGGACAATGAATATGAGAGCGGACGCGTGACCGTGCTGACCGATGAAGAGCTTCTGGCGGTGATCCGGGACGCATGTGAGAAGACAGGGGTGCAGCTCCTGCAGGAGGCATAGACAGAGAAAATGGAGGACAGACAGGTCTCTGTGGGAAAGAGGGACAGATATTCCCTCAGAGGTAGAGTGTATGAGAGCATCCGTGAGGATATCCTGAGCGGGAGATATCCGCAGAACATGGAGCTTAAGGAGACTGCCATCGGAGCAGAGCTGGGAGTCAGCCGGACTCCGGTACGGGAGGCCCTGCGTCAGCTGGAGCTGGAGGGGCTGGTCAATATCATCCCCAACCGGGGGGCTTTTGTGAACCGGATCACGGCGAAGGATGTCCAGGATATCTATATCATCCGCTCCATGCTGGAGGGACAGTGTGTAAGATGGGCGACGGAATATATCACAGAGGGGCAGCTGGAGGATCTGGAGGAAACGCTGTGCCTGTCGGAATACCACACAAAAAAAGGCAATTATGAAAAATTATATGAGCTGGACAGCCTGTTTCATGAGCAGTTGTACCGTGCGTCCAACAGCCGGATCCTGAATCATGTGCTGTCGGATTTTCATGATTATGTGAAACGGGTGCGCAGGGCAACCATCGCTTCCAGAGAGCGCTCGGTAAAATCCACGGAAGAGCACCGGGCGATCTTTGAGGCGGTGAAGGCGAGAGACGCGGACCGGGCGGAGGAACTGGCGAAGGAGCATGTGAAACATACAATAGAGTGCATTCAGGGATATGGGCTGGATCGGATTCTGTAGGGATGCGGAACTGAAGAAACAGCATCTGTTCATACGCGTCCCGGAAGGTGCACGGGCAGATGCGGAACCTGTAATAAGGAGACAAATATATGAACAAGATTAAAATGAACACACCGCTGGTGGAGATGGACGGAGATGAGATGACAAGGATCCTCTGGAAGATGATCCGGGAGGAGCTCATCGAACCGTTCGTGGAGCTGAAGACGGAATATTATGACCTGGGCCTTGAGAACAGGGACCGGACGGATGATCAGGTGACGGTGGACGCGGCAGAGGCTACGAAGAAATACGGGGTTGCAGTGAAGTGCGCGACGATCACTCCCAACGCATCCCGGATGGAGGAATATCATCTCAAGGAGATGTGGAAGAGCCCCAACGGGACGATCCGGGCGCTTCTGGACGGGACCGTATTCCGGGCGCCCATCATCGTAAAAGGAATCGAGCCCTATGTGCGGACGTGGAGAAAGCCCATCACTCTGGCGCGTCATGCATACGGCGATGTATACAAGGCTTCCGAGATGGTGATCCCGGGACCGGGAAAGGTGGAACTCGTCTACACGGCAGAGGACGGGAATGTTTCTTCCGTGCCCGTACATCAGTTCGATGGAGCGGGCGTTGTGCAGGGAATGCACAATCTGGACAGTTCCATCGAGAGCTTTGCCAGAAGCTGCTTCCAGTATGCGCTGGATACGAAGCAGGATCTGTGGTTTGCGGCGAAGGATACCATCTCCAAGAAATACGATCATCATTTCAAGGATGTTTTTGAAGAAATCTTTGAAAAAGAATACCGGACCGAATTTGAGCAGGCAGGGCTTACCTATTTCTATACGCTGATCGATGACGCCATCGCCCGGGTGATCAAATCCGAGGGCGGCTTTATCTGGGCATGCAAGAATTATGACGGTGACGTCATGAGCGACATGGTGGCTACGGCGTTCGGCTCTCTGGCCATGATGACCTCCGTGCTGGTATCTCCGCAGGGTTATTATGAGTATGAGGCGGCCCACGGGACTGTACAGCGGCATTATTACCGGCATCTGGAAGGAAAGGAGACTTCCACCAATCCCATCGCCACGATCTTCGCATGGAGCGGGGCGCTGAGAAAGAGGGGAGAGTTGGACGGGCTTTCAGAACTCTCCCGGTTCGCGGAGCTTCTGGAGCGCGCGTCTCTTGAGACCATCGAGTCCGGAAAGATGACAAAGGACCTGGCGCTGATCACATCGCTTCCGGATGTGACTGTGATGAACTCCGGAGCGTTCATCCGGGAGATCCGTGCGGGACTGGAGCAGATGATGGGTGCCTGAGGCTGGTGATCTTTCAGGCTGTCTGAATTTAATAAGAATAAATGAATGCCTCTTCCCATATATTAGAACAAATACGGGAAGGGGTATTCTTATGGAAACGATTCAGGATCAGAAAGAATTTCATCTATACAACGATATCAGAGAGCGGACCGGCGGAGAGATCTACATCGGAGTGGTAGGACCAGTGCGGACCGGAAAATCCACCTTTATCAAACGTTTCATGGACCTTCTGGTGCTTCCGAATATGGAAGACGCCCATGAGCGGGAACGGGCGAAAGATGAACTGCCGCAGTCGGCGGCAGGAAAGACCATCATGACGACAGAGCCGAAATTTGTGCCGAAGGAGGCAGTGGAGATCAATGTGGGAGGAAAGATCCCGGTGCGCATCCGCCTGATTGACTGTGTGGGATATATGGTGGAAGGAGCCGCGGGGCATCTGGAAAATGATGTGGAGCGCATGGTAAAGACTCCCTGGTTTGCAGAAGAGATTCCGTTTACCAAGGCGGCGGAGCTGGGGACCCACAAGGTGATCCATGACCATTCCACCATCGGCATCGTAGTCACCTGCGACGGGAGCTTCGGCGACATACCCGCAGGCAATTACCGGGCGGCGGAGGAACGGACCATCGAGGAGCTCAAGACGCTCGGGAAGCCCTTTGTCATCCTCCTGAACACCACCCGGCCTTATCATGACGGTGTGAGGAAGCAGGCGGAGGAAATGTTCCACAAATACCAGATCCCTGTGCTGCCGGTGAACTGCGAGCAGCTGAAGAAGGAAGACATCACCATGATTCTGGAGCAGGTGCTTCTGGAATTTCCGCTGACGGAAGTGGAATATGTGATGCCGCGCTGGGTGGAGATGCTGCCGTCCTCCCATCCGGTGAAGCAGGAACTGATCGCCAAAGTGCGCCAGATGATGGAGGAATTTCATGTGCTGCGGGATATCGGCATGGCGGACACCACCTGTGAGGGACCGTCCATCAGCCGTATGAAGCTGGACCGGGTGGCGCTGAATACAGGCACGGCAGTGTACTCCATCGACATGGAGGAAAGCTGTTATTACCAGATGCTCAGCGAGCTCACCGGTATGGAGCTGCAGGATGAATATGATCTGATGGAGCAGCTGAAACGTCTGTCCATCATGCAGAAGGAATACGGCAAAGTCATTAAAGCCATGGACAGTGTCCGCCAGAAGGGGTACGGCATGGTGCTGCCGGAGAAGGATGAGATCACCATGGATGAACCGGTTCTGATCCATCAGGGCGGAAAATACGGGGTGAAGCTTCGTTCTCTGTCACCGTCTGTACATATGATCCGTGCCAACATCGAGACGGAGATCGCCCCCATCGTGGGAAATGAAGAGCAGGCCAAGGATCTGATCCAGTATATCCAGGACGGCCGGAATCAGGAGGAAGGCATCTGGCAGATCAACATCTTCGGAAAGACCATTGAAGAGCTGGTAGAGGACGGGATCCGGAGCAAGCTGTACCAGATCGGAGAAGAGAGTCAGGTGAAGCTGCAGGATACCATGCAGAAGATCGTCAATGATTCCAACGGAGGACTGGTGTGCATCATCATTTAAAAAACAGACAGAGATCTCTTCGGACCAGACTCATCTGTCCGGGAGCGCCAAAGGGCGCTCCGGAGCAGATGGGTCTTTCTTTTTCCTGCAAATCAGTTTATAATCCATTACAGGGTCACAGGAAGGAGGAAACAAGTATGATGCGGGTTCTTTTTGTGTGCCACAGCAGTTTTGTGGTGGAGCTGGATCAGAGCGTGCTGATTTTCGACTATTACGGGGAAGGAAGGCTTCCGGCCGTATCCGGAGACAAACAGGTATATTTTCTGAACAGCCATGGTCATCCGGATCATTTTAAGAGAGAGATTCTGGAGCTTCGGGAGCGGTATCCAAAGGCAGAATATATTCTGTCCAGAGATATCTATTTCCGCAGGGAGGACCGGCGGGAATGGATTCACAGTGTAAAGGCGCGGGAGGATTATGAACTGGGAGAGCTGAAGTTTCATACCCTGCGTTCCACAGATATGGGCGTGGCTTTTGTAGTGGAGACAGAGGGAAAGCGGATCTATCACGCCGGTGATCTGAACTGGTGGCACTGGGAAGGGGAGGACAAGGCCTGGAATCACAATATGGCGGCAAATTACCGGAATGAGGTGGACAGGCTGAAGGGACAGCATTTTCATGCGGCCTTCGTCCCCATCGATCCCCGGCTGTCAGAAGCATACTACTGGGGGATCCGGTATTTTCTGGAACAGACTGATGCAGAACATGTGTTCCCCATGCATTTCTGGGGGAAATATGAGCTGTGTACGAAGCTGGCCGGACAGCCGGAGATGGCAGGCCTGCTTTCTCATTATCATCCGATCGGATATCAGGGACAGGAGTGGAATTTATGTTAGTGAAGATTTATACGGACGGTTCCGCCAGAGGAAATCCGGACGGTCCGGGGGGATACGGCACGATCCTTTCCTACACGGATCCCAGAGGGCAGGAGCACATCCGGGAATACTCCCAGGGGTACAGAAAGACGACCAATAACCGCATGGAGCTTATGGCGGCCATTGTGGGTCTGGAGGCGCTGAACCGGCCGTGCCAGGTGGAACTGTATTCAGATTCCAGATATCTGGTGGACGCCTTTAACCAGCACTGGATCGAATCCTGGATCAAAAAGAACTGGGTGAACAGTCAGAAGAAGCCGGTGAAGAATCCGGATCTGTGGAAACGGCTTCTGAAAGCAGTCGAACCTCATGAGGTGACTTTTATCTGGGTCAAGGGACACGACGGTCATCCGCAGAATGAAAGATGCGACGAACTGGCTACCCGGGCGGCAGACGGAGACGGACTCCTGGAAGATACCGTGACCGCCTGAAGACCGGAGACGGGACCGCCCGGCGCCCATATCAACGCCGGGGAGTCAGAATGAGAAGCGCCTATTCCAGCGCCGGCCGCCTGGGATCCAGGACGGAAGCAGCATCGATCAGGTCTGAGACGGATTCCGGCCGCATGGTCATGGTGTATCCGTCCAGATTGCACCGGGTCTGGCGCACATAGCCGTCTTTAACGACGACGAAAGGCTGGGAGGCCCAGACTCCGCAGAAGAAGCGAAAGCCCTCAGACTGCAGATAGGTCAGCTTCTGGCCGGGATAGTCGATCTCTTCGCCGTATGGATAAATGTATACATCCGTGTCTCCCACAAGGCTGGCGATCTCATCCTTCCAGCGGGTCGTATCCTCCACCAGAGAGTTGTAGGAGATTTCTGCTGTATGCCGGTGACCGTAGCCGTGAGAAGCAAAGCTCCAGCCGGTCTCTTTGAGTCTTGCGGCGACGGCCCGCACCGCTTCTTTATCCGCTTCCAGGGAAGGATTTTCCGGATCATTGACGCGGTAGCCCAGCGTCCCCTCGTATCCGGTGGCGGCGATGATGCCTTTGGCGCCTCGCAGGGAGAAATCCGGGTGCTCTCTGACAAAAGTATCCACGATGGGCATCACGTCATAATCTCCAATATGTTCTTCTCCATTCTGGTCGATATAGAGATTTTTCACGTCCCCGTTCTCATCCAGCAGGAGTCTTTTTGAAAATCCGTCCTGTTCCATATAGTCGTAGTAGCTTACATCGTCCACGGACAGCACCAGGGGGATCCTGCCCTCCGGCACCAGGGGCTGTGCGGCCTGAAGCGTGGTATTGCCGGCTTCGTCCGTTACCTCTGTACAAAGGTCATGAATATCGATGAGAAGATAACCGTTGGCGTAGAGCTGTTCCAGGATGGCGCGGCATTCTTCCACGGTGGTCATCCAGTAGTTGTATCCGTTGGACATGTAGTCTCCGTCAAAGGCCAGGTCTGTATCCACAATAAGAGAGTGGAAGAAGATATGGCGCACCGGCTGGTCGTAGGGGACGAAGGAAGCGGACTTTTCCGTATATTCCGCATTTGCCGCCAGCACCTGCTCATCCTGCGCGAATTCCTCCGGTATCTCCTGCAGAAGCGCCAGGGCTTCTTCATAAAAATACCCCCGGGCCAGCGTTTCGGCTTCTGCAAGAAGCGGTTCCACAGTCTCTTCCCGCCGAAGGGCTGTGAGCTCTTCCTCTGTGGGCGCCGGTTCTTCCGGCGGAGCCGGTACCTCCGCGGCCGCCGGTTCTGCGGCCGGTTCCTCCGCCCCGCATGCGGGCAGGCTGATCATGGCAGCCAGTGCTGTGAACAGGATCCATTGTTTCATACTTTTCTTTTTCATAAGCATTTTCCTCTGTGACATGAAAGATCTGTACAGCATCCGTGCTGTACGCTTTGCAGTGTGCACCTGCTTTTTTCCTATTATATCATGATATCTCTGAAAAGTCTTTATATTTGTGGCAGGACAGTATTTTCCGTAAAATGAAATTTTTATCAGAAAATATTGCGGTGGCTGAAATCGTGTGATATGATGAATATCGTGCAGTCCTGCGCAGCTACAGAATGTGCGGGGGAGGGCACAACAGAATAATATGGAGGAAACAAAAAGTGAAAGAATACGGTGTTAACGAGCTCCGCAGAATGTTCCTTGAATTCTTCGAGAGCAAGGATCATCTGAAGATGAAGAGCTTTTCCCTTGTTCCGCGTAATGATAAGAGTCTTCTGCTGATCAACTCCGGTATGGCGCCGCTGAAGCCATATTTCACCGGGGCTGAGATCCCGCCCCGGCGTCGGGTGACGACCTGCCAGAAGTGCATCCGTACCGGCGATATCGAGAATGTGGGCAAGACTGCCCGTCACGGTACTTTTTTTGAGATGTTGGGGAATTTTTCCTTCGGGGATTATTTTAAAAAGGAAGCAATTGCCTGGTCCTGGGAGTTCCTGACGGAAGTGGTGGGGCTTGATCCGGACCGCCTGTATCCGTCAGTCTATCTGGAGGATGACGAGGCATTCGAGATCTGGAACAAAAAGATCGGGATCCCTGCAGAGCGGATCTTCCGTTTCGGCAAGGAAGACAATTTCTGGGAGCACGGAGCCGGTCCCTGCGGTCCCTGTTCGGAGATTTATTATGACCGGGGAGAGGCATACGGATGCGGCAGCCCGGACTGTACGGTGGGCTGCGACTGCGACCGCTATATGGAGGTCTGGAACAATGTCTTTACCCAGTTTGACAATGACGGGAACAATCATTATACAGAACTGACTCAGAAGAATATCGACACCGGCATGGGGCTGGAGCGCCTGGCAGTGGCGGTGCAGAACGTGGATTCCATTTTTGACGTGGATACCGTGCGCGCCCTTCGGGATAAGGTATGCGAATATGCCCGCTGCGATTATAAGAAGGATGAGAAAAAGGATGTGTCCATCCGCCTGATTACGGATCATATCCGTTCGGCGACTTTTATGATCTCCGACGGCATCATGCCCACAAATGCAGGACGGGGCTATGTACTTCGCCGCCTGATCCGCCGTGCGGCCCGTCACGGGCGTCTGCTGGGTATCGAGGGAAAATTTCTGGCGAAGCTTTCCGAGACCGTGATTGAGGGCTCCAGAGACGGTTATCCGGAGCTGGAGGAGAAGAGAGACTTTATTTTCAAGGTGCTGACGCAGGAAGAGGACAAGTTCAACAGGACCATTGATCAGGGACTGGGCATCCTGGCTGAGCTGGAAGAGTCCATGAAGGCGGCGGGGGAAAAGACCCTGTCCGGCGCGGATGCATTTAAACTGTACGATACCTATGGATTCCCGCTGGATCTGACAAAAGAGATCCTGGAGGAAAAAGGTTATGATATCGATGAGGACGGCTTCCGGGCGTGTATGGAAGAGCAGCGGCGTCTGGCGCAGGAGTCCCATGAGGTGACCAATTACATGGGCGCGGATGCCACGGTCTATGATGAGATCGACGCCGCCGTGACGACGGAGTTCGTGGGCTATGACCGTCTGGAGCAAACGTCGAAGGTGACGGTGCTGACGACGGATACGGAACTGACGGAAGCTCTGTCGGAAGGCCAGGTGGGTACCATCTTCGTGGAAGAGACGCCTTTTTATGCCACCATGGGCGGGCAGCAGGGAGATAAGGGAACGATCCTCTGCGGCGATGCGGTGTTCGTTGTGGAAGACACCATCAGGCTCCTGGGCGGCAAGGTGGGCCATGTGGGACATATGGATGCCGGCCTGATCAAGGCGGGAGATCTGGTGACCCTGAAGGTGGACGGCGCAGGGCGCGCGGATACCTGCAGGAATCACAGCGCGACCCATCTGCTGCAGAAGGCGCTGAAGCTGGTGCTGGGCAATCATGTGGAGCAGAAGGGATCTCTGGTGACGCCGGACCGTCTGCGCTTTGACTTTGCGCATTTCCAGCAGATGACGGCGGACGAGCTTGCGCAGGTGGAGGCCATGGTCAACGAAGAGATCCGGGCAGACCTTCCGGTGGTGACGCAGATCATGGATCTGGAGTCGGCGAAGAAGAGCGGCGCCATGGCTCTGTTTGATGAGAAATACGCCGAGGATGTCCGGGTGGTATCCATGGGAGATTTCTCAAAAGAGCTGTGCGGCGGTACACATGTGTCAGATACAGGCATGATCACGGCCTTCCGGATCGTGTCCGAGTCCGGTATCGCGGCAGGGGTGCGCCGGATTGAAGCGCTGACCGGAGACGGGGTGTTCCGCTATTACAGGGAGCAGGAGGCAAGACTCGCCGAGGCAGCGAAGCTTCTGAAGACCACGCCGGCATCCGTATCTGAGAAGATCGGGCATCTCCTGACGGAGATCCGGGCGCTGCAGAGCGAGAATGAGGCGCTGAAAAGCAGGGCGGCCAGAGATGCTCTGGGGGATGTCATGAACCAGGTGAAGGAGATCAAAGGGATCAAAGTCCTCGCCACGAAGGTGGAAGGCGTGGATATGAATGGTCTTCGGGATCTGGGCGACCAGCTGAAGGAGAAGCTGGGCGAAGGTATCGTAGTCCTGGCGTCCGTGACGGACGGCAAGGTCAGCCTGATGGCTACGGCCACGGAAGGAGCCATGAAAGCAGGCGCTCACGCGGGCAATCTGATCAAGGCCATCGCATCTGTCGTAGGCGGAGGCGGAGGCGGACGTCCGAATATGGCTCAGGCAGGCGGAAAGAATCCTGCAGGGATCGATGAAGCCGTGGCAAAGGCCGTGGAAGTGGCAGAGAGTCAGCTGGGCTGACCGGAATGAATGAAAAAGGAGAGTGTTAAGATGACAACAGGATTGAAAGTATGGCTTTGGCTTGTACTGGTAGTGAATGCGATCGCAGGAGTGACCGCAGTGGTGACTGCATTACTGATCCCCTTTATGTGGGTGGTTGTGGTGGCAGAGATTCTGGTTGTGGCAGGCGCGGTGATGCTTCTGTTCCCCAGAAAGAAAATGGGATTCTTTCTCATCTGTGGAGGCAACGCAGTCAGCCTGATCGTGAATGTGATTCTGGGCCAGAACATCGTGTCTTCCGTAGTATCTGCAGTGCTTATGCCGCTGATCATCTGGCTGCTGATCAAAAACACCTGGTATGAGTTCCAGTAAACAGAAAAGGGGCAGAAATTGTAAAAAAACCGCTTGACATTCCCAGATGTGGTATGTATAATATTTTAAGTGTGAATGATTCGGGTTACATGAATGCAGCTCGATGAATGACGAACTGAAGCGAGAAAGCATAGAGGAGGTGTAACCTGTGTCTATTTGTCCAAAGAATAAATCTTCCAAGGGAAGAAGAGATAAGAGAAGAGCAAACTGGAAGATGAGCGCTCCGAATCTGGTGAAGTGCAGCAAGTGCGGAGCTCTTATGATGCCGCACAGAGTGTGCAAGGCCTGCGGCTCTTACAATAAGAAGGAGATCATCGCAGTTGACTGATCTTTGAACATGTGCTGAATCTGAAAACAGGGTCTGAAGGAATGTTCAGACCCTGTTTTTTGATGTTTTTTCAGGCTGTGAATGTATTTACACTTTTATGTATGCCCCAGTGTCCGGTACTCGGAGGGAGTCACGCCGTGGTACCGCTTGAACAGCCGGCTGAAATAGAGCTGGTCTTCAAAGCCCACGGAGATCGCCACTTCCTTGATGTAGCTGTTTCGGTCCTTCAGAAGCTCTTCCGCTCTCGCCATGCGGAGCTGGTTGATGTGCGTGTTGATGCTGATGCCGGTTTCTTCCTTGAAGATCCGGCACAGATAGCCGGAGCTTAAGCCCACATGTTCCGAGACGGAGGCAAGGCTGATCTTGCGGCTGTAGTTATTCCGGATATAGGAGAGTGCCTGTTCCACCTCCGGGCTGTATGACTCTGCCGGAGGTTCTGCCAGAGGCTCCCGGGAGAAAAAGGCGCGGAGAGCATCCGACAGATACCGTTCCAGCTCTTCTCTGGTCAGAGCATTGCGCATGGTCTCCGTACTGTCCGCGATCTGGTCGTGAGCCGCGGCGCTTAAGTCCGCCGTGTGGTATTCCAGCTCCCCCAGGAACCGGACACAATACTGGATTACCCTGGAGGGCAGGACATTGTGCTGCTGACAGGCGGCTAGAAGCGCCTGGATGCGGTCTGAAGCGCGGGTGAGCCGTTCTTCCTCCGGCACCAGGAGAATCTCTGCGGCCAGCTCCTTATAAGAGATATCCGGGATTTCCTGGGAGACCGACAGAGCGTCCGCCTGTACCTGTCCCAGCGGGCCGTAGAAGCCAAGCTCCAGAAGATCCTGAAAGTTGTGGTAGACGGTGCGGGCCTGGGGCAGATCCGGAATCCCGCTCTGGTACAGGATCGCCGGGGACAGAGACATGTAATATTGAAAAAGCTGTATAATACGGGAGGCCAGTCCGGAGATGGTATACTGATGCTGCTTCAGCTCTGATTCCGGGAGTACCAGCAGGGTATTGCTTGTACTGAAGAGGATGATCCGGCGCCGGTCAAATGGTTCCAGTGCATTTTTCAGCGTGCTCTGGATCAGGTCGATGGATGGAAGCGGCTCCATGTTCTGGTCATACCAGTCAAAGGAGATCTGGCAGAGCGCATAGGTATCCTGCTCCTCCGGAACGAATCCGGTGACGCCAAGGAGCGTGTCAAATTCATAATTCCGGTTGGTGAAAAATTCCCTCCATGCGGCGTGCCGCTCCTGATGGAGCATGGTCTCCTGAATGGAGCGCTGCTGTTTTGCATCCTCTGCAGCCTTCTGGTCCAGCTTTTCCTTCAGTTTTTTCAGCTGTTCGGTCAGTTCTTCCGGACTGATGCTCACTTTCAGAATATAATCCGCGGCTCCCAGCACCAGGGCGGTCCGGACATAATTAAAGTCTTCGTAGTTGCTGATGACCAGAAATTCGCAGTCCAGCTTTTTCTTCCGGACTTCACGGATCAGCTCGATTCCGTCCATGAGCGGCATTTTCAGGTCACAGATGATCAGATCGGGATGAAAACGGCAGGCCATCTCCAGCGCTTCTTCTCCGTTGGAAGCCGTGGCGCAGATATGGAAGCCCAGTTCATTCCAGTCGATCATGGAACGCAGTGCAATCTTTACAATGGGCTCATCATCAACAATCAATACCTGATACATATTTACTAACTACCTCCCTTAAAAATCCACGGTTTACAGATGTACTTCTGTGTCAGAAGCAATGGCGGGAATCCGGATCCTGCACCGCGTTCCCTTTCCGGGGCTGCTGCTGATCGTAAGACCGTAATCTCCGGAAAAATAGAGATGGATCCGGTCGTTGACGTTTTTGTTGCCGATGCCGCCGAGCCCTTTGGGGGCGGCTGACGGATCATTCATATCAAAGCCCTTTCCCTCGTCCCGTACTTCCAGCAGGATGTCCTCTCCATCGGGCATACAGGTGACATGGATCTCCATAATGGTTCCGTCGTTGAAGGAGCCGTGGAGCACAGAGTTCTCTGCCAGAGGCTGCAGGATCAGCTTGGGCAGGAGACAGCCGGAAAGCTCCGGAGCAATATCATAATTCACATGAAAGCTTCCTGCATAGCGGATGGCCTGGATGGAGAAATAGTGTTTCAGGTTGTCGACCTCTTCCTGGATCGTGATAAACTCCCGATCGTTGATCAGGGTGTTCTTCAGAAGCTCGCTCAGGGAACGGATGCCTTCGGAGACCACCCGGTCCTGGTTCATCTGCGCTACCAGCCGCAGCGTGTTCAATGTATTGAATAAGAAATGCGGATTGATCTGGTACTGGAGCATCCGAAGCTCCAGCTCCCGCTTCTTCGCCTCGCTGGACTGCCGCTGCTCCAGCAGGAGCTGGATCTCCGTAACCATACCGTCAATGTTGTCCGACAGATAGGACAGCTCATCGTTGCCTGCATCCTGAATGCGGGTCTCCAGATCTCCGTCGGAGATCGCCTGGCAGGTGCGTACCATATGGTCAATGGGGTGGGAGATGCTCATGTAGGTATAGAGGGTCATGGTCAGGGCAATGCTCATCATCAGAAGAGAAAGGACCAGGATCTGCCCGGTCATTTCCGTACTCCCATACAGTGTATACGTATACAGATAGATGAAGGTCAGGGGAAATACCGTGGAGATCAGATAAGAGATGATCAGCCGGCTCCTGAGCTTCAGGTTCCGAAGCCCCACAAGGGTAAATTCGGTGAACAGCTGAAAGTCATGATTTTCCGTAGGCATATGGACTCCTTTCCTGCGGGATGTGTACGATCCATACTCAGTATACCGGATTTTCTGTGTTTATCTATATTTTAATCGTAAAGAGGAAAAAAATCCATATGAAATGTAAAAAAATCCATATTCAGGAAATTTAGAAAAAATTTTAAAATTTTATTTATATTTTATAATTGAAGATAATCCATACAAAAGATAAGATAATATCTATACATTTTTGTGCAGATTATATAATATACAGGGCATAAAGATTCTACATACATAAAAGGAGGTAGAGTAGATATGATGAAATATTTGCAGAAACTCGGCAAATCCCTGATGCTTCCGGTGGCATGTCTTCCGGTATGCGGTATCCTGATGGGAATCGGATATGCATTGTGTGAGGAGACCATGCAGGGCGGAGATATTACAGGGGCAGTCTCGATCATCGGCTTCTTCCTGGTGAAGGCAGGCGGGGCGCTGATCGACAATATGTCATGGCTGTTTGCCATCGGCGTGGCAGTGGGTATGTCGGATGACAACGAAGGTACGGCAGGTCTGGCAGGTCTGGTATCCTGGCTGATGATCACCAATCTTCTGTCGACCGGTACTGTGAGTGTTCTGGTAGGCGGCGAAGCAGATCCGGCATTTGCCAAAATCCAGAATCAGTTCATCGGTATTCTGGCCGGCCTGATCGGTTCCACCTGTTACAACAAGTTCAAAAATACGAGACTTCCGGATGCGTTGTCGTTCTTTTCCGGCAAGCGATGCGTTGCAATCGTAACGGCAGTCTTCTCCATACTGGCAGCAGCGGTTCTGTTCTTCGTATGGCCCATCGTCTACGGCGTACTGGTTATGCTGGGCGAAAGTGTTGTAGGACTGGGGGCAGTCGGTGTGGGAATTTACACTTTCCTGAACCGTCTCCTGATTCCCTTCGGTCTGCATCACGCGCTGAACTCTGTATTCTGGTTTGATGCGGCAGGCATCAACGATCTGGGTACGTACTGGGCAGGCGAGGTGCTGAACGGTGCAGGCGGAAGCGCAGGCATGTATATGGCAGGCTTCTTCCCGTCCATGATGTTCGGTCTTCCGGCGGCTGCAATGGCGATTATTCACTGTGCAAAGCCTGAGAGAAGAAAAGATGCAGCTTCCCTTCTGGGTGCGGCGGCAATCTGTGCGTTTATCTGCGGTGTGACCGAGCCTTTTGAGTTCGCGTTCATGTTCCTGGCACCGGTGCTCTATCTGATCTATGCAGTGCTTTACGGAGTGTTTGCAGCAGTTTCCGTAGCTCTTGGGTTCCGGGCAGGCTTCTCCTTCTCGGCAGGACTTACGGACCTGGTGTTCAGTGCATCGCTTCCGGCGGCCAGCAGGACATTCCTGATCATTCCTCTTGGCATTGCTGCTGCGGCAGTGTTCTATCTGGTGTTCCGGACAGTGATTCCGGCGCTTGATCTGAAGACTCCGGGACGTGAGGACGAGGACGAGGATGAGACAAAGATCGAGCTTGCCAATGATGATTTCACAGCCATGGCTTCCATTATTCTGGAAGGTCTCGGCGGAAAAGGCAACGTGACCAGCGTTGACAACTGTATCACCAGACTTCGTCTTGAGATCAAAGATTATACGGCTGTAGATGAGAAAAAGATCAAAACTGCAGGAGTAAGGGGAGTGATCCGTCCCAGCAAGACATCGGTACAGGTTATCATCGGACCCAAAGTCCAGTTTGTGGCAGATGAGTTCAAGAAATTAATGTAAGCCAATCCACTATCCAAAACATATATCCAGAGAGGGCTCCGGGCGACCGGGGCTCTTTCAGGTCGCCTGGCTGCGGAGCGGACAGCTGACTTTTTCGGTCGTCTGTCTGCAGCCGTTCATTGACAGGCTTTTGTGGATTTGTTATGATAGGACAGGAAAGAGGAAACTTTGCGTTACAGGGGTATAATGGGGGAGTACAGGGCATGAAGTATGCATATCGCCTTGGAAAAGCGATGATGCTGCCGGTGGCGTGTCTGCCGGTGGCGGGACTTCTGATGGGGCTTGGGTACTGGATCGATCCGTCCGGATATGGATCCGGCAGCCTGGTGGCAGAGATCATGATTCAGGCGGGTTCGGCTCTGATGAACAACATGAGTCTTTTGTTTGCGCTGGGAGTGGCGACAGGTCTGGCGGACGAGCAGGACGGCACGGCGGCGATCGCGAGCGTGGCGGCGTGGCTGGTGATTCAGAATCTGCTGGCAGTGGACAATATTGCCATACTGACAGGTGGAAGAGAAGATCCGTCTTCCTTTGAGAATATCGAAAATCAGATGATCGGGATCTTCTGCGGCGTGCTGGGGGCGTACTGCAGCAACCGTTACAGGGAGGTCCGGCTTTTTCGGGGATTTCAGGTATTCCAGGGACGCCGTCTGGTGGTGATCGCCGCTGCCGGCTATGCGGCGGTGTGCTCGCTGATTCTTCTGTTTCTGTGGCCCTGGCTCTATGAGGTATCGGTCTATATGGGGACTTCCCTTCTGGGGACCGGTCCGGTGGGAGTGGGGATCTACATGTTCCTGAACCGCCTGATGATTCCAACGGGACTTCACCATGCACTGAACTCTGTGTTCTGGTTTGATCTGGCGGGCATCTCGGATCTGAACCATTTCTGGAGAGGAACGGGAATCTACGGGCAGACCGGGCAGTATATGGCGGGGTTTTTTCCGGTGATGATCTTTGGAATGCCGGGTGCGGCGCTGGCCATGTACCAGACTGCACGAAAGGAGAAGAAAAAGATGGCAGGCGGACTTCTGATGTCGGCGGCTGTCTGCTCTCTGCTGACAGGAGTGACGGAACCGATGGAATTTTCCTTCATGTTTCTGGCGCCGGGGCTTTTTTTTCTGCACGCGTTTCTGACCGGACTGTCGGGCGTTATCTGCGCCATGCTGCCCTTCCGGGTGGGATTTAATTTCAGTGCCGGGCTTCTGGATTATTTTCTGGCGCTGAATTCACCCATGGCGGAGAACCCCTGGATGCTCTGGCCTCTGGGGATCGTCTTTTTCCTGCTGTATTATGGAGTATTTCGTTTTTGTATTTTAAAATTCCGGCTCAGGACGCCGGGGAGAGAAGAGGAATAAGTATGTTTGGTTTTTTTAAGAAGAAACAGATGGAACACGAGATGACGGCAGTGGCGGACGGAACCGTCATTCCCATGTCAGAGGCATCAGACGAGGTGTTTTCCACACTGGCTCTGGGCGACGGTGTGGTGATCCGGCCCACAGGCAATGTGGTGGTGGCGCCGGCGGACGGCGTGGTGACGGTGACCATGCCGGAGAGCAACCATGCGGTTGGTCTGGAGCTGGAGGGCGGTATCGAGATCCTGATCCATATCGGTGTGGATACGGTGAACCTGAAAGGAGAAGGCTTCACATCCCTGGTGAAGGCCCAGGAGAAGGTGAAGGCGGGAACAGAGCTGATCCGCTTTGACAGAGAAGCGCTGGAGGCAAAGGGATACTGTATGGAGGTCATGCAGATCGTCATGGAGGGCGAGACGGCGTCCAGGGTACAGTATGAGACCGGTATGGAGGCCTGCGCGGGCAGGACTGTGGTAGCACACTGGCATTCGTGAAGGGTTTCTGTAAAATTTCCGTAAGAATTCCGCTTCTTTTTCTATGGAAAGTATTGACTTCAAGAAATGGTTTTCGTATTATGGTATAGACAACAAGGAGGAAAGAGGATGCAGGAACTGGTAAGAGTTGCAGTAGATGCCATGGGAGGAGACCATGCACCGCAGGAGATCGTTAAGGGCGCCGTGGAAGCGGTGAACAGCCAGAAGCAGGTAAAGGTATATCTGGTGGGGAAAGAGGCCGCAGTGCAGGCAGAGCTGCAGAAATATCAGTATGATCCTTCCCGGGTGGAGGTGGTGGATGCCGCCGAAGTAATCGGGATGGCAGAGCCGCCGGTCCAGGCGATCCGTACAAAGAAGGATTCTTCCATCGTCGTGGCGATGAAGATGGTGAAGAACGGCGAGGCGGATGCCTTTGTCGGCGCAGGGAGTACGGGAGCGGTTCTGGTGGGTGGACAGCTGATCGTTGGAAGGATCAAAGGTGTGGAGCGTCCTCCGCTTGCTCCTCTGGTGCCGACGGAAAAGGGAACCTCTCTGCTCATTGACTGCGGAGCCAATGTGGATGCCAGGCCTTCCCACCTGGTACAGTTTGCGAAGATGGGTTCAATCTATATGGAGCATGTCATGGGGATACAGGCTCCCAGGGTTGCCATCGTGAATATCGGTGCGGAGGAAGAAAAAGGCAATGCACTGGTGAAAGAGACGTTTCCGCTTCTCAAGGAATGTAAAGATCTGAATTTTATAGGAAGCATTGAAGCGCGGGATATTCCTTCCGGTTATGCGGACGTGATCGTCTGCGAGGCTTTTGCGGGGAATATCATTCTGAAGCTTTATGAAGGAGTGGGCGCGACCCTGATTTCCATGGTGAAGAAGGGAATGATGACGAATCTTCGCAGCAGGATCGGCGCCCTTCTGGTCAAGTCTGCCCTGAAGAAGACGCTGAAGCGTTTTGACACCAGTCAGTACGGCGGTGCACCGCTTCTTGGACTGAAGGGACTGGTGGTGAAGACCCATGGAAGCTCCAACGCAGTCGAGGTGCGCAATTCCATCCTGCAGTGTGTGACCTTCACAGAGCAGAAGATCAATGAGAAGATCAGTGCCGGTATCGGGGGAAAAGAAAATCAGGAAGGGAATGGAAGTCATGGAATTTGAAAAATTACAGGAGATCATTGCAGAGGTACTGAATGTGGACGCAGACGAGATCACGATGGAGACCACTTTTGTGGACGATCTGGGTGCAGATTCCCTGGATGTATTTCAGATCATCATGGGTATCGAAGAAGAATTCGATATTGAGATCGCCAATGAAGATGCGGAAAAGATCGTATCGGTGGGCGATGCGGTAGAGCAGATCAAGAATGCGATAAACTGATACGGTACGGTTACAGGCGGGCTGCGGCGGGAGTTCGATTTCTGATATCATCTGGCGGATGGCAGAAAGGAAGGACCGCGGCAGCCCCTTATGATTGATAACAGACCAAAACGAGAAGAACATGTGTTCTGATATTGACAGGAGCAGATAAAGATATGGAGAAGACATCCCGGTTCAGAGAACTGGAAGAAAAGATTGGTTATCATTTTCAGGATCAGGGGCTGCTGAGACATGCCATGTGCCACAGTTCCTATGCCAACGAACGGAATATGGGGAGGCTTAAGTCCAATGAGCGGCTGGAATTTCTCGGAGACGCCGTGCTGGAGCTGATCACCAGTGAATTTCTGTACAAGAGTTTTCCGCAGATGCCGGAAGGAGAAGCCACGAAGACCAGGGCGAGCATCGTCTGCGAGCAGAGCCTTGCCTTCTGTGCCAGAAGCATCGGCCTTGGTGCATATATCCTGCTGGGCAGGGGAGAGCTTGCCAGCGGAGGGAGAGAGCGCCCGTCCATCACTTCCGATGCGTTTGAAGCATTGATCGGCGCTGTCTATCTGGATGGTGGTTTTACTAGCGCGAAAGAATTTGTCCGGAGGTTCGTACTGGATGATCTGAAGCATAAGCAGCTCTTTTTCGATAGTAAGACCATCCTGCAGGAGCGGATACAGGCTCACTGCAAGGAGTCCCTGCACTACGAACTGGTCCGTGAGGAAGGGCCGGATCACCAGAAGGTATTCGTCGTCCGGGCGATGCTGGGAGAAAGGGTGATCGGAGAGGGACAGGGCCGCACCAAGAAGGCGGCAGAGCAGGAAGCAGCCTATCATGCGCTGACCGGAAAAATATGAGACCAGGACAGGAAGGCTTAGATGTATTTAAAATGTATAGAAGTGCAGGGATTCAAATCCTTTGCCAACAAGATCATATTTGATTTTCACAACGGCATTACGGGAATCGTGGGGCCCAACGGCTCCGGCAAGAGCAACGTAGCGGATGCGGTGCGCTGGGTGCTGGGAGAACAGAGAGTCAGACAGCTCCGGGGCGGCACCATGCAGGACGTGATTTTCTCCGGTACGGAGAACCGGAAGCCATTGAGCTATGCGTACGTGGCCATCACCCTGGACAACCAGGATCACCAGCTTCCGGTGGCGTATGAGGAAGTCACAGTGGCGAGGAGGTTATATCGGTCCGGGGAAAGTGAATATCTTTTAAACGGGACTTCCTGCAGACTGAAGGATGTGCAGGAGCTGTTTTATGATACCGGTATCGGAAAAGAGGGCTATTCCATCATCGGTCAGGGACAGATCGACCGGATCCTGAGTACGAAGCCGGAGGAAGCCAGAGAGCTTTTTGACGAGGCCACCGGGATTGTGAAGTTCAAGAAACGCAAAAAGACGGCGGAGAAAAAGCTGGAGGATGAGAAGCAGAATCTTCTGCGCGTAAACGATATCCTGACGGAGCTGGAGAAGCAGCTGGGCCCGCTGGAACGCCAGGCGGAGAAGGCAAGGGAATATCTGAAGAAAAAAGAGACATTAAAGAAAGTGGAGATCCATATCTTTTTGATGGAGATGGAACAGATCCGGACGCAGTCTGAACAGCTGGCGAAGACCTGCGAGATCACCAAAGGAGATATGAAGGAGACGGCGCAGGCTTTTGAGAATACAAAGCTGGAGTATGAGCGGATCGAGAAGGAGCTGGAGGGGATCGACAGCCGGATCGATCAGGAAAAGGAAGCAGCTTCTGCGGGCAGGCTGAAAAAGCAGCAGATGAAGGGCCAGATCGCGGTCCTGAAGGAGCAGGCGCGCTCTGCGAAGGAGAGCAGCCGGCATTATCAGGAGCGGATGGACAGTATCCAGAAGGAGCTTTCCTCCAGACAGGAGG
Organism: Lachnospiraceae bacterium; assembly: GCA_910574805.1. Taxonomy (GTDB): domain Bacteria; phylum Bacillota; class Clostridia; order Lachnospirales; family Lachnospiraceae; genus Hominiventricola. Next base: position 46,534 of record CAJTCV010000019.1, read on the forward strand.
AAGAAGCTGCAATCCTTCAGGAAAAGGAGGAGCTGGATCTTCAGCTTGCGCAGGCAGAGAAGGTGCAGGAGGCGGCAGAAGAGACACTGTCCGGTATCCGGCAGAGGATCCAGGACAGTCAGGCGAATATGGAGAACAGCAAGGGAGAGATCATTGCCCTTCTGAACCAGCGTTCCTCCATTAAGGGAAAGGTTCAGCGCTACGATGCCATGACGGAACAGATCCAGATCCGGAAGGCGGAGGTGAACCAGAAGCTGATCCAGATGAAGAGTGCAGAGCTTGGACAGGATGAGCTTCTGAAGGAACAGGAAGAGGCACTGGCGAAGATCCGGCAGGAGCTTGCAGAGAAGACCGGGGAACAGGAGGAGACTGAGGCGAGGATCCAGAATCTTCAGCAGCAGATCACCATCTGCCGGAAACGTCTGGAGGACGGGCAGTCGGCCTATCACAGAGAGGCGTCCCGACTGGAATCCCTGCGGAATCTGGCGGAGCGCTACGACGGATACGGGAACAGCATCCGCCGGGTCATGGAGCGAAAAGACCAGGTGTCCGGCATCTGCGGCGTGGTCGCGGACCTGATCCAGACGGGAAAGCGTTATGAGACTGCCGTTGAGACTGCGCTGGGCGGCAGTATCCAGAATGTGGTAACGGAGGATGAAGAGACGGCCAAGGAGCTGATCGCTTATCTGAAGCAGAACCGGTTCGGCAGGGTGACTTTCCTGCCCCTTACGGCGGTGAAAGATCCTCAGAGATTTCAGAAGGAACAGGCGCTTCTGGAACCGGGAGTTATCGGTCTTGCGCATACGCTGGTGGAGACGGATGAGAGATACCGGAATATTATGGCGCAGCTTCTGGGCCGGACTCTGGTGGTGGATCATATTGATCACGCCGTTTCCATTCAGCGGAAATACCGCTACGGATTGCGGATCGTGACTCTGGAGGGAGAATGTCTGAATCCCGGCGGTTCCATGACAGGAGGCGCATTTAAAAACAGCAGCAGCCTCTTAAGCAGGAACCGGGAAATCGAGGAACTGAAAGGAAAGGTGGAGAAGTGCCGGCGGGACATGGAGAATGTCCAGAAAAAGCTGGTGGATATCCAGAATGAGAGAAGCAGCTGTTATTCCAGACTGGATGCGGGAGCGGAAAAGCTGCAGGAGATCCGGGTCTTCGAGAATACGGCGCGTCTGAATGTGGAGCAGCTCAGAGACCAGAGACGGGCGGCAGGCGAAGACTTTCAGCAGTTTCAGAAGGAGTGCCTTGAGCTGGACCGCCAGGCAGCCGAGATTCAGGAGATGAAAAAAGAGGGCCAGAAGGAGCTGAAGGATTCCGAAGCCATGGAGAAGGCGCATACCTTTGCGGTGGAGACCTATCAGCAGCGGCTGGAAGAGGAACAGGCAGAAGAGGCCCGGGTCCAGAAGGATCTGGAAGCCTACCATCTGGATACGGCGTCCATCCGTCAGAAGACGGAATTTGCGGCGGCCAACCTGCAGAGGGTACTGGGTGAGCTGGGAAAGCTCCGAAATGAGGGAGAAGAACTGACCAGGAGTCAGGAACAGGCCCGGGAGGATACCAGGAGCCGGGAAGCCGGGATGGAAGCGCTTCGGAAAGAGATGGAGGAAGCGGAGCAGTCCATCCTGAAGACGGAGGAGAGGATCCAGGCGCTTCAGGAGCAGAAGGAAAAGCAGTCAACATCGCATAAAAGCTTTTTCAGCAGGAGAGAAGAGCTTTCCTCCCGCATGAATGAACTGGACAAAGAGCTTTTCCGTCTGAACAGCCAGAAGGAAAAGCTGGATGAAACTTCAGAAAATCTCATGAACCATATGTGGGCAGAATATGAACTGACCTACAATGCGGCGCTTCCTCTCCGGAAGGATGGCTATGGAAATCTTCAGGAACTGAAGAAAAGCTGCAGCGGAGTAAAAGAAGAGATCAAAGGACTGGGCAATGTGAACGTCAATGCCATTGAAGACTATAAAGAGGTCTCGGAGCGGTTCACTTTCATGGACGGTCAGCGGAAGGATCTGCAGGAGGCGGAAGCAGCGCTCCGTCAGGTCATCGCAGAGCTGGACAGCGGCATGAAGAAGCAGTTCCGGGATCAGTTCCTGCTGATTCAGAAGGAATTTGACAAGGCTTTTAAGGAGCTGTTCGGAGGCGGCCGGGGCACGCTGGAGCTGATCGATGAGGAGGATGTGCTGGAGACGGGCATCCGGATCATCTCCCAGCCGCCGGGCAAGAAGCTGCAGAACATGATGCAGCTCTCCGGCGGAGAGAAGGCATTGACCGCCATCGCCCTGTTGTTCGCCATACAGAATCTGAAGCCATCGCCTTTTTGTCTCCTGGATGAGATTGAGGCGGCGCTGGATGATTCCAATGTGGTTCGTTTTGCAAAATATCTACATAAACTGACAAAATATACACAGTTCATCGTGATCACCCACAGGCGGGGCACGATGAACGCTGCCGACCGGCTGTATGGCATTACCATGCAGGAAAAGGGCGTATCCACCCTGGTGTCGGTGAATCTGATCGAAAACGATCTGGATAAATAAACCGGGAGGTGCAGTTTTAGCTATGGCAGAGGAGAAAAAAGGATTTTTCAGACGTCTGGCCGAAGGCCTGTCCAAAACCAGGGATAATATCGTATCCGGTATGGATGCTATATTTAACGGGTTTTCGGATATTGATGAAGATTTTTATGATGAGATTGAGGAGACGCTGATCATGGGCGATATCGGGATCAATGCCACCACTTCCATCATCGACAATCTGAAGAAAAAAGTGAAGGAGCAGCATATCAAGAGACCGGAGGAATGCCGGGAGCTCCTGATCAACAGCATCCGGGAACAGATGCAGGTGGGAGAGACCGCCTATGAATTCGAGAACCGGACGTCGGTCGTACTGGTCATCGGCGTCAACGGAGTGGGCAAGACCACATCCGTTGGGAAGCTGGCCGGCAAGCTGAAGGACCAGGGACGCCGGGTGATCCTGGCGGCGGCGGATACGTTCCGGGCGGCTGCCGGCGAGCAGCTCACAGAGTGGGCAAACCGCGCCGGTGTGGAGATCATCGGCGGCGGGGAGGGCGCAGATCCGGCTTCCGTGGTGTATGATGCGGTATGTGCAGCCAAAGCGAGAAAGGCAGATGTACTTTTGATCGATACGGCGGGCAGACTCCATAACAAACGGAATCTGATGGAGGAGCTTCGGAAGATCAACCGGATCATCGAAAGAGAATATCCGGATGCCTACCGGGAGACACTGGTGGTGCTGGACGGGACCACCGGGCAGAACGCCATGGAGCAGGCGAGACAGTTCGGGGAGGCAGCGGATCTGACCGGAATCATCCTCACCAAGCTGGACGGGACGGCAAAGGGAGGGATCGCAGTGGCGATCCAGTCGGAACTGAATGTGCCGGTGAAATATATCGGAGTCGGAGAGCATATCGACGACCTCCAGAAATTTGACGCAGATGCATTTGTAAATGCACTGTTTCTGACGGGATCCCGGGCATAGGGCGGCAGGATCTTTATATGATATGACAGAAGGAGATACGAGAAGATGATGACGTTGGAAAAATTTGAAGAGGCGTGCGAGATCGTCGGAAGGGTGACGACAGGGACACACCTGATGTACAGCCAGTATTTCAGCGAGGCATCCGGCAACAAGGTATACCTGAAGCCGGAGAACATGCAGAAGACCGGAGCTTTTAAGATCCGGGGGGCGTACTATAAGATCAGTACCCTGTCGGAGGAGGAGAGAGCGAAGGGACTCATCACCGCATCCGCAGGGAACCATGCCCAGGGCGTGGCGTATGCGGCGAGGGAATATGGCTGCAAGGCAGTTATCGTAATGCCCACGACGACCCCGCTTATCAAGGTGAACCACACAAAAGAATACGGAGCGGAGGTGGTTCTGCACGGAAATGACTATGATGAGGCCTGCGCCCATGCGTATGAGCTGTCAGAAGAGCATGGATATACCTTCATTCATCCTTTCGACGATCTGGATGTAGCCACCGGGCAGGGTACGATCTCCATGGAGATTTTCAAGGAGCTGCCGCTGGTAGACTATATTCTGGTGCCCATCGGAGGCGGCGGACTGGCTGCAGGCGTGGCGACACTGGCAAAATATCTGAATCCAAAGATCAAGGTGGTAGGTGTGGAGCCTGCGGGCGCCAACTGTATGGAGCAGTCTCTGGAAAAAGGAGAGGTTATCTGCCTTCCCAGCAGCAATACCATTGCAGACGGTACTGCCGTGCGGCAGCCGGGAAAGACGATCTTTCCCTATATTCAGGAAAACATTGACCATGTAATCTCAGTGCCGGATGACGAGCTGATCGTGGCATTTCTGGATATGGTGGAGAACCACAAGATGATCGTGGAGAACTCGGGGCTTTTGAGTGTGGCGGCTCTGAAGCGGCTGGATGCGAAGAACAAAAAGGTCGTATGCATCCTGAGCGGCGGAAATATGGACATTATCACCATGTCTTCAGTGGTGCAGCACGGACTGATACAGAGAGACCGGATCTTTACCGTGTCCGTGCTTCTGCCGGATAAGCCGGGCGAGCTGGTCCATGTGGCGTCTCTGATCGCCGGACAGCAGGGTAACGTGATCCGTCTGGATCACAATCAGTTCGTCAGTACCAACCGGAATGCGGCTGTGGAGCTGAAGATCACCATGGAGGCGTTCGGAACCGAACATAAGGAACGGATCATCCGGGAGCTGGAAGGAAGCGGATACCGGCCCCGTCTGATTCGGGCAAATCCGTGATCCCGTTCTGCCGTGCAGGAAGGTGCGGAGAAAACAACATAAAGCAACAGAAAAAAATACAAGGAGGTAACGAGATGAAAAGCAGAGTAGAGGATGCCGCTGAGAGACATCAGAAAGGATACAACTGTTCGCAGGCAGTCGTATGTACGTATTGTGATCTTCTGGGTCTGGAGGAAGAAGCAGCCTTCCGCATGAGCGAAGGGTTCGGAGCCGGCATGGGTGACATGGAGAACACCTGCGGCGCGCTGTCAGGCGCTGTGATGCTGGTGGGTCTTAAGAACAGCGACGGGAATCTGAAGGAGCCGAAGACGAAAGGCCGGACCTATCAAGTCTCCAAAGAGCTGAAGAAGCGCTTTCAGGAAAAGTGCGGTTCTGTGGTCTGTAAGGAGATCAAGGGGATCGATACCGGAACGCCGAAGTATGGCTGCCGGGATTGTGTCCGGGCTGCAGCAGCCATTGCAGAGGATGTATTGTTTGGAGAAGAATGATGAGCAGCAGATATGAGAAGATCAGTGCAGCGCTTCTGGGTGCGGGGACGGTAGGCGGCGGAGTCTACCGGCTCCTTAAGAAGAGAAAGGACGAGATGCCGTTCAAGATCCAGGCGGAGCTTGAGATCAGCAGGGTACTGGTAAGGAATCCTGGAAAGAAACGGGAGGGGATCCCTCAGGAAATACTGACGGACGACTGGGAGGGCATCCTGAAGGATCCAAAGATCCGGATCGTGATTGAACTCATGGGCGGGATCGAGCCGGCGCGTACGTATATTCTGCAGGCGCTGGAGGCGGGAAAGCATGTGGTGACCGCCAACAAGGACCTGATGGCAGCGCATGGAAGAGAGCTGATGGACGCGGCGCAGAGGCATCACTGCGACCTGCAGTTTGAAGCAGCGGTGGGCGGCGGGATTCCCATCATCCGTCCGCTGAAGGAATGCCTGGCGGGAAATGAGATCACGGAGGTCATGGGGATCGTCAACGGGACGACCAATTATATCCTGACGCGCATGACGGAAGACGGTATGGATTTTGCAGAGGCGCTGAAGAAAGCGCAGGAGCTTGGATTTGCAGAGGCGGACCCGACCTCGGATATCGAGGGACTGGATGCGGGACGCAAGATGGCGATCCTTGCTTCCATTGCCTTCCACTCCCGCGTGACCTTTCAGGATGTGGATGTGAAAGGGATCACGAAGATCACGGCAAAGGATATCCAGTATGCAAAGGAATTCGGCTATACTCTGAAGCTTCTGGGCGTGGCCCGCAACACGGACGGGGAGATGGAGGTGGGGGTATTTCCCATGATGATTCCGTCCAGCCATCCTCTGGCGCACGTGAAGGACGCGTTCAACGCAGTATTCGTTCACGGAGATGCGGTGGACGATGCCATGTTCCAGGGGAAGGGAGCCGGTGAGATGCCCACGGCCAGCGCGGTCATGGGCGACCTTATCGCCGTTGCCAGAAACATGCAGTATGGATGCTGCGGAAGGATCGGCTGCAGCTGCTACCGGGATCTTCCCATGAAGGCCTCCGGAGAATCCAGGCACCGGTATTTCCTGCGTCTGATCGTGGAGGACCGCACCGGTATCCTGGCGGGGGTCGCCGGCGTGCTGGGCAACAACAATGTGAGTATCAATCAGGTCATCCAGAAGCCGGCCGTGGGCGGCGTGGCGGAGCTGGTAGTCATTACGGACAAGGTGGAGAAGCGCCATCTGAAGGATGCTCTGGTGATCTTCGGGGAAATGTCCATGATCCGGGAAGTCGCTTCCGTGATCCGGGTATATTCTCAGCGGCAGGGCGATGACCTGCTCTGACGCGGACAGACAGCTTTTGAATGGCAGATTCTGGATATTCCGGAAAAAACTGCTGACGGGCGCAGTGCAGAGATTCTGTACAGGTGCCTGAAATTTCCTGTGGACGGTTCTTACAGATGGGCACACTTATATTGTGTAACTCAGAAAGGAGAGAGCCAATGGAAATCAGGAAGATTACCGGAGACAATTTTCAGACTGAAGTGACAGAGGCAGGCGGTCCGGTTCTTGTGGACTTTTATGCGGACTGGTGCGGCCCCTGTAAAGCACAGCACCCGGTTCTTGTTCAGGCGGCAGAGGAAGCGTGCGATGTGAAATTCTGCAAGGTCAATATTGATGATGACCCGCAGCTTGCCGAACGGTTCGGCGTGACGCATGTTCCCACCATGCTCCTGATGAACGGGGAGAAGATATATAAGACCATTAACGGGTTTCATCCGCTGGAAGAGATATTGGAGTATCTGGAAATGTAACAGCGGACAGGAGGAAATGGCTGCCCCGGCTGTCGCGCCGGCGGCAGCCGTTTTTCCTGTCCTGCGGAAAAGGAAAGATCAGAAAGGTACGGGATTTGTTTTGAAGCTTCAGAAACTGTTGAGCCTGACGAGACAGGCGGTGGAACGATATGAGATGATCCGGGAAGGGGACCGGATCGCCGTGGGGGTATCCGGCGGAAAGGACAGTCTGACGCTGCTTCTGGCACTGGCAAAACTCAGGGAGTTTTATCCGAAGTCCTTTGAGCTCTGTGCAGTCTGCGTGGATCTGGGGTATGGAACGTTGGATGATACGTGCCTTCGCCGGTTCTGCAGGGAACTTGGCACAGAACTGTCTGTGGTACACACACAGATTGGACAGATTGTGATGGAAGAGCGGAAGGAGAAGAATCCCTGTGCGCTCTGCGCCAAAATGAGAAAGGGTGCGCTGGTCAAAGAAGCCCTTGGAATGGAATGCAGTAAGATTGCCTATGCTCACCATAAGGATGACTTTGTGGAGACGATGCTTCTGTCTCTGATCTTTCAGGGGCAGTTCTATGCATTTCCTCCGGTGACCTGGTTCGAGGATACGCGTCTTACGGTGGTGCGTCCTCTGATGCTGGTGGAAGAGGCGCAGGTGAGGGGCTTCTGCAGGCGGTATCAGATCCCGGTGATGAAGAGCGGCTGCCCCGTGGACGGGAAGACGAAGCGGGCGTACGTCAAAGAACTTCTGGCACAGATCCAGAGGGCGCATCCGGGGGCGAAAGAACGTATGTTCCATGCCATTACAGAAGGAAACATTCCTGACTGGCCGAAGAATGGGGTTTTGTAAGAAAATTGTAAGGTTTATTTCTTAAAAATGTCCGGTTTATCTGTTATGATGGGAATATCGGGGAGGGAGCAGAAGGATGGAAAAAGAGAGACAGGTGATCCTGGTGGTGGATGATGACAGGGAGATCGTGAAGGTTCTCGGAAAACTTCTGGAACTGGAAGGCTATGAGGTGCATGCCGCCTGCAACGGTATGGATGCGCTGGAAATCCTGACCGGAGAGAAGATCCATCTGATCATACTGGATGTGATGATGCCGAAGCTGGACGGGCTGTCTACTCTGATGGAGATCCGCAGGAGGCGGAACATCCCGGTCATCATGCTGTCCGCGAAGACAGAAGAGAGCGACAAGGTGCTGGGGCTCTCCATGGGAGCGGATGACTATGTATCCAAGCCCTTCCAGACTGCAGAGCTGATGGCGAGAGTCCGGTCTCAGCTGCGCAGGTATATGACGCTGGGAGATGTACAGAAGCAGGAGCATGCGGACCATGTGCTGACCACCGGAGGGCTTTCTCTGGATCTGAACGGAAAGGAACTCCGGGTGGACGGAGAGAAGGTCCGGCTGACTGCCACGGAGTATAAGATCACGGAATTTCTCATGCGGCATATGGGTCAGGTATTCTCCGCCGAAGAGATCTATTCCAGAGTCTGGAACGAAGACGCCTATGCAGTGGAAAATACCGTTATGGTACATATCCGGAGGATACGGGAGAAGATCGAGATCGACACGAAGAATCCCAAATATTTAAAGGTGGTGTGGGGCATTGGATACAAGATGGAGAAGATTTAGGTACGGTACAGAGACGCGGAATCCTTCATGGAGCTTTTTCGCCTCTGTTCTGTGCCCGGCCTGTATGCTGATCTGTCTGGCGCTTGATTACTGGAGAGCCAACGGGTTCTGGATCGTGACAGCAGCGTGGTTTCTGGTATTTTCTGTGATTTCTCTGGTACATCTGGGCCGGCTGATGAAAAATGAAAAAGGAAATCTGCTTTCGGTCGGGTTGCTCGACCGGGCATGGCCGGATCTGATTCTGTTTCTTCTTCTGACCATCCTGTTTTTCTTTTTATTCGTCCTTGACTGGCACGGAAATTCCGGATGGTGGAGCTACTGCCATGCAGTAAACCGCGCATTTCGTTATTTCTGGCAGCCGATTATCTTTCTGTGTGATTTTGCGGCCATATTTTTTTCCACAGGGACCATGGTGTTCTTCTTCGTTGTTCTGTATATGGCCGTAATTCGCCAGGGATTCCGGGAGAAGCTGCGGAAGAAGCTGTTCTTCCCGCAGGTATACGGACGGCTTGAGAAAAAAGGGAGGAGGCTCTGGAAAAGATGGGAGGAAAACCGGATTTTACGGGCGGAAAGGGGAAATGCGGCGAAGATTTTCCGCAGGAGACAACTCCTGCTCCTGTGCGGACAGGGGGTGTTCCTGTTTTTCACCGGTCTGTATGTGGGAGCTGCCTATGGTGCGGAGGACCTGATGGTGCTGCTTCTGCCTGTGGGAGCGGCATGCTTTCTTGCGGACCTGATGTTTGTGATTTCTTCCTCCAGAGCGGTGGGTGTTCTGCTGGATGAGATCCGGCACATTACAGAGGAGGAGTGGGAATGGGAAGGACCGGTGCTGAAGCCCCATTCTGTTTTCCGGCAGTCGGAGGAGAGACTGCTGTCGATCCGGGAGAATCAGCGGGAGAGCATGGAGAAGCGGCTCCAGAGCGAGCGGACGAAAGTGGATCTGATCACCAATGTCTCCCATGACCTGAAGACGCCGCTTACCTCTATGATTGGATGTATCGATCTCTTAAAGCAGGTGGAAGAACTTCCGGAGGAAGCACAGGATTATGTGGAGCTTCTTTCCAAAAAGGCGGAGCGGCTTCGAGGGATGATCCAGGATGTGTTTGACATGGCGAAGGCCACCGGCGGCGGTCAGGACCTCTGTATGGAACGGCTGGACATGGGGCGGCTGATCCGCCAGACCGCAGCGGATATACAGGACCGGATCGATGCCTCCGGGCTCGTCTGGCGCATGAGGATCGAAGATGGGGAGCTGCCTTTTTTGGGGGACAGCAGGAAGATGTACCGGGTCTATCAGAACCTGATGGAAAATGCGCTGAAATATTCCATGGCAGGAAGCAGAGTCTATGTGGAGGTGGAGGAACAGGACGGGGTAATCCGGACTTCTGTCAAAAATATCTCCCAGTGTGAGATGGACTTCAGTGCAGAAGAGATCATGGAGCGTTTTACGAGAGGAGACAAAAGCCGGAGTACGGAGGGCAACGGCCTGGGGCTTGCCATTGCAAAAAGCTTTACAGAGGCCTGCGGCGGGAGATTTGAGGTGACGCTGGACGGGGATCTCTTCCGGGCGGATACAGAATTTAAAAAAATATGATCCGGAGGAAACATGGATCGGAAATCAGACCAGGAATCGAAGAAAGGTTCCTGGTTTTTGTATTTCTTATTGACAGAATGGTTTAAATGATTTAAACTACATACAGATGGTTTATAAAACGTAGACCCACAGCAGGAGAACAGAAGTACAGGCAGTGACAGGAGGAAGGAAAATGATTGTATATTTGATGACAGAAGCAGAGAATCAGCTGGCACAGATCATATGGGAGCAGGAGCCGGTGGGCAGCGGCCAGCTGGTGAAGCTGGCTTCGGAGCGGCTGAACTGGAAGAAATCCACCACGTATACTGTGCTGCGCAAGATCTGCGGGAACGGGATCTTTAAGAATGAGCAGGCGGTGGTGACTTCTTTGATGAGCCGGGAGGAATATGCCCGCAGGAAAGGGGAGCGGTATCTGGAAGAAAATTACGATGGATCTCTTCCGGGATTTGTGGCAGCATTTTTAAAGAAGAAGAAGCTGAGCCGTCAGGAAATCGAGGAACTGGCACAGATGATCGAAGCGTACAGGGAGGACTGATCCATGCAGGGAGCAATATTTGCGAAGATACTTCAGATGAGTGTAACCGGCAGCTACAGCATCGGGGTGGTGCTGGCAGTCCGTCTGCTGCTTATGAGATGCGGAAGACGTTATGCATATCAGTTGTGGCTGCTGATGTTTGTAAGTCTGTGCCTGCCGTTCTCTCTGCCGGGGAACTACAGTCTGATTCCGGGAGCGGTGGCAGAATTTTCTCTGACAGATGGAATGCCGGAGGAAGAGCCTGTGCAGGATCGGACCGGACAGGAGACGGACGCTGTGGATTCGGAGGACCGGCAGGAGCAGCCGGTGACGCTGCACCGGCTGTCGCCGGCCGGGATTTCCACAGGACAGGTCAGACTTGTGCCGGATGGGACAAAGTCTGCCGGGCAGGATATCATTCAGGAGGCAGAAAAGGCGAAACCTGCAGGACCGGACCGGGCGTCTTATCTGATATGGGCAGAGAAAATATGGTTTCTGGGGCTCCTTCTGCTCCTTCTGTATGATCTGTTTGCCGTGTACCGCATGTACCGAAGATGTTCCGGCTACGGACAGCCGGAGCAAAGAGAGGGAGGATGGATCGTGGAAGCAGAGGGGGTACCGTCGCCGTTTCTGTGGGGGATGTTCCGTCCGGTCATCTATCTGCCCTCCGGTCTGGAAGGAGAGGAGCGGATCTATATACTGGCGCATGAGACCGTCCATCGGAACCGGGGAGACCATCTGGTCAGGCTCTGGCTTCTGGCGGCAGCGTCGGTGCACTGGTTTAATCCTTTTGTATGGCTGGCATATGCTCTGTGCTGCAGGGATATGGAGATTTCCTGTGATGAGGCAGTTCTTCGCAGCTCCGGGACCGGTATCCGGAGATCTTATGCAGAAAGTCTTCTGAAATATGCGGCTGGGCAGAACCGCTTTCTGATCAGTCCGCCGGGCTTCGGAGAGCCCTCTGTGAAGTTAAGAATCAAAAATGTGCTCCATTTCCGGAAGAGAAGCGTCTGGATCTCTCTGGCAGCCGGTCTGTGTGTCCTGGGGGTGGCAGCAGGCCTTCTTCACCATCCGGCAGAGGAAGAAGTGCTTCCGGAAGAACCGGTTCGGGAGGCAGAGCCACTGCCGGAAGGGGAAGAACCGGCAGTGGATGAGAAAGAAGGACTGATTGTCAATAACGGCGGATCGGTCATCTGTGTGGCGGGCGAGTATTATTATATGGACGGCGCGCCGCTGTATTCGGACGGGGAAGCACTCTATGCCTCGGTTCTGGACGATGACGGGATGTGGCATGTCTGCCGGTATGAAACGGACGGCAGCGGTTTTCGCTGGCTGTTTGACGGGCGGATCGTGGACAGTACCGAATACGGGCAGATTCTGTACTGTATGTTTCCGTCAGAGAGCGGCAGCGGAGAATGTCCGGGATGGTACGACACGCAGGCAGAGCAGACCGGAAGGTTTTCCGGAGACGGGGCAGCTTATCTTGGAAAATATGAGGGTTTTTTGTATATTTCCAGACAGGAGGCGGACGGTCTGCATGTGGGCCGGATCCGGGAGATCGACCGGACAGAAATGCCGGATCTTATGAAAGAAGGAATACCGGCCGGAGAGCCTCTGGCATTTTATGCGGATGAGGGAGGAAAGCGCCTGGTCTTTGCTGTCGAAGCTTCAGAGGAAGACAGCTCCAGGATCCTCTGTTATTCTTATGAGACAGAGACAGGCGGACTTTTGAGCAAAGAACTGACCGGCCTGCCGTATTTTGCCATGATGGACGGGTATGTCTATTTTCAGCGGTACCGGAGCCGGGAGGATCATACGCTGGAGCTGTTCCGGACTGATTATGAATTTACGAAAGAAGAGCAGATTGGAGAAGGGCTGACCCTTTTGCGTGCGGACGGAGAGACGCATACGCTGCTGGCGGAGAAAAGGGCGGAGCATCCGGACTATGGTCCGGTGGACAGTCTGGTGCGCGTCCTGCCGGATGAGAAAAGAGAACAGATGCTCCTCAATATGGAAACAATGCTGCGGGTGGATGGAGGCGAGGATCTGAACGAGGGCGATGTCTGTCTGGACTGGGAATTCCGGAAAGGGGACCGCATTGCGTATTCGGAACTGAATCTTTTTGGGAAACAGATCTATGTGACGGTGAGCCATCTGTCCGGTCAGGGAGAGGAAAGCGGGGCTTCGGGAGAAGTTCCTTCAGAGAATCCGCCGGAAGCAGTGCATCTGACGATCAGTGATCCGGGCAGGATCGGGATCTGGTTTCCCGATGAGCTGACTCCCGGCTGGGAGGACGATACCTGGTATACGGAGCCAATGGTGGGACAGCCGGCGGGCATGGAAGCAGAGGGCTGGGATCCGGAGCATGCGGTTGATGTGCGGGAGCATATTCAGGAGCTGCCCATGGAACCGGGTGCTTCTGAGAGAAGGAATACCTATCTTCTTGGAGAGACGGAATACTGGACGCTGTATGGAAAGGGAGACTACCGGTCCATGCTGCTTGCCAGAAACGGACGGTATACCAGGATCAGTCATCCATATCTGTCGGGTCATAAGATCAGTCCGGAGCTGATGGAAGCGGATCTGGATCATGACGGCATCACAGAGCTGGCCATCCGGATCCATATTAAACACGGAACAGGCTGCAGTATTGATACCCTGCTTGTGGCGGATTTTGAGAACAACGGTGCGTGGGTATATCAGTTTCTGGAGGAAGATCTCAGAGAACAGCTGATGGCGCACATTACCGGAGAACGGACAAAAAACGGTCTGCAGGCGTATATAGACGGAGAGCCTGCAGGAGCGCCCATGGAGGATGAAGAGGGAGGAAGGACCTTTCAGTCGGTGAACGTCGGACAACTGGTCGACTTTTTCTTTGATGAGGCGGAAGGGAAGATACAGGTTCAGGCTGATCTGGAGTTCTGGGATGAGGATGCACCGGGAATGGCCGGATACAATAACTGTTCCATAACGGCGGATGTGGTCTGGCTGGAGGACCATTTTGAGCTGAGAAATACGTGCTGTCAGGAATCAGAAGCGCAGACATGAGCAAAGTGCCGCAGAAAAACGACCAGATTTTTACATTTTTCACAAACAGGAAAAAACTGCTGGACGAACTGCTCAATTTGTGAGAAAATAAATACATATGAGGCCTTACCCCTACGGGCCTAATATGATAACTTGAAAGGAGTTTCAAACAAATGATTTATTCACGTGAAGTAGAAGAAATGTGTCCGGTAGCCCAGGGCGTTCATCACGGCGCTGCTCCGATTCCGGAAGAAGCAAAATGGGTGCAGGCAAAAGAAGTCAAAGACATCTCCGGCTTTACCCATGGTATCGGCTGGTGTGCTCCGCAGCAGGGTGCCTGCAAGCTGTCTTTGAATGTGAAAGAAGGCGTGATCCAAGAGGCGCTTATCGAGACTCTTGGATGTTCCGGCATGACCCATTCCGCAGCCATGGCTTCTGAGATTCTTCCCGGCTTAACGGTTCTGGAAGCTCTGAACACCGACCTGGTATGTGATGCCATCAATACCGCCATGAGAGAGCTGTTCCTGCAGATCGTCTATGGACGTTCCCAGTCCGCATTTTCCGAGGACGGGCTTGCAGTAGGCGCAGGTCTTGAGGATCTTGGAAAGGGTCTTCGTTCCCAGATCGGTACCATGTACGGTACACTGGCAAAAGGCCCCCGTTATCTGGAGATGGCAGAAGGCTATGTCACCGGTATTGCTCTGGATGAGGACAATCAGATTATCGGATATCAGTATGTATCCCTTGGAAAGATGACTGACTTTATCAAAAAGGGTGATGACCCGAACACTGCATGGGAAAAAGCAAAAGGCCAGTACGGCCGTGTGGCAGATGCGGTTAAGATCATTGACCCGCGTAAAGAGTAATTTCCGAGGAGGTAGACAAAAATGGCATTATTTGAATCATATGAGAGACGTATTGATAAAATCAACGCTGTGCTGAGCAGCTATGGAATTGCTTCTCTTGAGGAAGCTGAGAAGATCACCAAAGACGCAGGACTGGATGTGTACGCACAGGTAAAAGGAATCCAGCCGATCTGTTTTGAGAACGCATGCTGGGCTTACATCGTAGGCGCTGCCATCGCCATCAAGAAGGGCTGCAGAAAAGCAGCAGATGCAGCGGCAGCCATCGGCGAGGGACTTCAGGCATTCTGTATCCCGGGTTCCGTCGCAGATACCCGTAAGGTAGGACTTGGACACGGCAACCTGGGCAAGATGCTTCTGGAAGAGGATACCGACTGTTTCGCATTCCTGGCAGGCCATGAGTCCTTCGCGGCAGCAGAGGGTGCCATCGGTATTGCAGAGAAAGCGAACAAGGTTCGTCAGAAACCGCTCCGCGTCATCCTGAACGGCCTTGGCAAAGACGCAGCGCAGATCATCTCCCGTATCAACGGTTTCACCTATGTGGAGACCGAGTATGATCCGTACACCAACGAAGTGAAGGAAGTATTCCGCAAGTCCTATTCTGAGGGACTTCGTGCGAAGGTAAACTGCTACGGCGCAAACAGTGTTCCGGAAGGCGTGGCGATCATGTGGAAGGAGAATGTGGACGTGTCCATTACCGGTAACTCCACCAACCCGACCCGCTTCCAGCATCCGGTAGCAGGTACCTACAAGAAGGAGAGAAACGAAGCAGGCAAGAAGTATTTCTCTGTTGCATCCGGCGGCGGCACCGGCCGTACCCTGCATCCGGACAACATGGCAGCAGGACCGGCTTCCTACGGTATGACCGATACCCTGGGACGTATGCACTCTGATGCACAGTTTGCAGGTTCTTCATCCGTTCCGGCTCATGTGGAAATGATGGGTCTCATCGGTGCTGGAAATAACCCGATGGTTGGTATGACTGTAGCAGTGGCAGTCTCGATTCAGGAAGCGGCCGAGGCTGGCAAGTTCTAAATATATCTTGTGAATTGAAAACGCCGAAAGGCTTGAAAGTACCGTAATCTCTAGGGGTTGCGGTACTTTTTTCATGCCGGGAAGTGAAAACGGAAATTTGCCCTGAGTAGTCGTGAAAAGTGGTAAAAATCGGAGAGTAGGACACCGGTAGGTAACAAGTAGGAAACACGGTACAGGTAACAGAATTTCAGTAAAAGCAGGCACGAAAAAAGCCGCAGCCACAAGGGTTACGGCATCTTTTCCATTTCCGTCCTCAGCCATTCAATATCACGCTTTGTATAGGTACCCTCTGTTATGTCCGTGATCTTGTGGCCGACAAGGAGCTTTATCACATATTCATCTACCCCAGCTTTCTTTGCCATAGTGATGAAAGTAGTACGGGGATCGTGCGGGCGGTGATCCTCACGCATACCCAGGGCGGTCATAATTTTTGCGAACCGTCCGGCATATTTGTCATAGGTGATAGTCATGCCACCCTTTACAGCGTCCGGATCGTTAAAGAGATATATGCTGCCGAGACTGATTGCCTGGTCGTAGTTTTTCTGCACAAGGCTTTTTATGCGAGGATGTATAGGCACGACACGGTTTTTCCCGGCATCGGTTTTCATTCCCCCGGTAATGTACTGTTCGGAAAGGTTGACATCCTCGATCCTGAGCTTTGCAAGTTCTTGCGGGCGCCATCCCATGTAGCATTGAATCAGAATCCAGTCCACAAAGCGGAAAGAGTCGATGTTGTTCCAGAGGGTTTCCATTTCCTGGTCGTTGAAATTTATGTGCCCTCTTGTAGCAGCCTCTTTTTCTTTGATGATGTCATTGGAGAGGTCAAAGGTTCGAGCATAGTTCTTGTCTACCAGCTCATACTCCAGGGCATAATCCAGCATAAGGTTGAACATGGATTTGATCCTTGCCTTAGTTCCCGGAGAGGCAGGTACCTTATGCCCGGCATCCTTACCACGGGAGGGAATGATATAGCCATCCTCCATAATGCCCTTGATATGCCTGGCTCGGAGGTCCTTTACACGCATACTGTGGATAGCGTGGCAGTATCTCCAGGCGGCGGTGATGGTTCTGGTGGACGATTCGCTTTCCAGGGTAGGGAAGTAGCTTTCCGTCCACTTCTGGTAAAGCTCGGACAGGGTGAGGTTATTGTTCTGGACGTCATAAGGATTGGCCCCGTATTCTGCCAATGCCTGAAGAGCCTCTTTTTTTGTCTTGAAGGTTCCTATGGGTACACGGTTCTGTACGCATTTTCCGGTGTGTTCGTCAGTGATCCATCCGAGGGTGACACGGGCCAGGTATGGTTTGCGTCTGTTTCCGGATAATTTTGTTACACTTCCATAACCGTTTGGCAGTTTCATGGCATCACTTCCTTTACAGTTTGATAGATTCGATTACCGCGCCGAGTCCGGCATAGTCGGTCTTTACCTAAGCTGTTTTACGAGTATACTGGTTATGCTTATAACGAAGAGAAAACAGTCTAATAGTTTAAAATGAACAAGTTTTTGTGGAGCTTGACATATTTTTGCTTAGATGTTAAAATCAGATTCATATGGTGTTCCTCACTGACTTTATGCAGTTTTGCCGGGAGTGGTTTTGGGAAGGTTTCATTTGGAATCATATTCTTTTCGCAAGACCGCTGCAAGACACTTTTTTCTGAAAAAGCCTGAAAATCCGGCATCCGCTGTCTCCATTCAGGAAGCAGCAGACGCAGGAAAGTTCTAAGAAACATTGTAAATATAAGGGCTTTCGCTGACGATAAAAGTCGGCGGAAGCCTTTTATGCTGATATGAAATACAGTTGCTGCAGAAATATGTCTGAGCGAAAGGGGGCTGAAATGAATCAGCAGTTTATACAGAGTATTACCATTGACTGGAACCGGATCGGGCGGGACAGTTATCTGAGAGAGATTGAAGCTGTCAAAAATATCAACCATCTCATATTTCACAATCCGGTCACCTTTTTTGTGGGGGAGAATGGCAGCGGCAAATCCACGGTCCTGGAGGCAATTGCCATAGCTTCCGGATTTAATCCGGAAGGGGGGACAAAAAACTACAGTTTTTCCACCTATGATTCTCATTCGGAGCTGTGTGATGCCATTCGGATTACCAGAAGTTTCAGAAAGCCAGGCTGGGGGTATTTTCTCCGGGCGGAGAGCTTTTATAATGTGGCTACGAAAGAAGAAGATTATGCGGATGCAAATCATCCTTCTCAGCGTTATCATGAAAGATCTCATGGGGAGAGCTTTCTTGCTCTCGCCCAGAGACACTTAAGGCCCAACGGCCTGTATTTTCTGGATGAGCCGGAAGCAGCACTGTCTCCCCAGAGGCAGCTGACGCTGCTCATGGAGATCTATGAATGTGCCAGGCAGGAATCTCAGTTTATCATCGTTACCCATTCTCCGATTCTTCTGGGCCTCCCGGGTGCTGAGATCTGGACCTTCGATGACGGACAGGTTCATCCATGCAGCTATGAGGAGACAGACAGTTTCCAGGTGACGGAGATGTTCATCAACAGCAGGGAGCACCTGTTGAAACGGTTGCTGGATGATGACAGCAGTAAGAACGGATGGTAAAAATACCTGCAGGAGCGCGGCCCTATCTCCAGATGATATCTGCTTTCCGGCGGGGAGCGGTTCTTTGGTAGGTCATACGGGGATACCCCAGCAGCATACAGCAGGCCACCTGTTTTTCATCCATGCCCAGCCAGGTTTTCAGTGTATCGCTTTCCTGTACCATACGCATCATGTAACCGCTGTACAGTGCGCCGGCGCCTTCGGCGACGGCCATATTTTCGATGTTGACGGCAGCCAGAGCGCCGTTCAGAGGATAGTCTGCGGCGATGACCAGGAAAGAGGTACAGTTAAAAAGCAGCGTATCATTTTTGGGATTCTTCTGGTATCTTTCATAAAAACGGGAAAACAGATAGTGCCAGGAACGGTCCGTCTCTTTCAGATGCTCCAGAATGCCCGGCATCTCCTGCCAGACCAGAGTCCGGAATTCTTCCAGACGGTTCTGCACAAGAATAAACCGGCAGTCCTGGCTGTTTCTGGCAGTGGCAGTATAGCGTCCGGCGTTTAGAATCCGTTCCAGAGTGTGTCTGGGGATCGGTTTTTCTGTGAAATTCCGAATGCTTCTGCGGAATTTTACTGCATGCAGAAAGGCTTTTGGATCCACATGGAAGGTCTGCGGATCATATTCTTCCATATCTTCCATATCATAGTCCGGGATGGAGACGGCGTTCTGCGGGCAGATGGCAACGCAGTGGCCGCAGAGAATACATTTTTTTGCATATTCGGCTTTCCCGTCAGTCACTTTTATGGCTCTGCCGGGACAGTCTTTTTCACAGGCTTTACAGCCGATACATTTATCGATGTCGATCTGGATCATGAGTGTCCTCCTGTATGTTCTGTGTATGAGTTCCTGATGCAGGATCAGCGGATAAAATTCGTCCTGTTTCCGGTCTCCGCCTCCGGAAGGGGGATTCCGCTCTTTTTGCCGGCGTCAAAACATTTGATCATCCAGGCCAGATTGCGGGCCAGGTTCCGCATGGTCTGCAGTCCTTCTGCATCCTGTTCTGTCTCGCCGGGTACGGCTCCGTGCAGGACATTCCAGTAGGAGGATCCGGCCACCGGCATCTGGGAGATGCCGAAATATTTGTTCAGGCAGTCAAAGGAAGCGGTGGTGCCGCCCCGTCTGGCTACGGCGACGGAAGCCCCCGGCTTGAACCGGAAGACGCTGCTGCTGCTGTAGAATACCCGGTCCAGGAAGGACAGGATCCGTCCGCTTGGATGGGCGTAATAGACCGGCGTCCCGAAGACGAAGCCGTCCGCTTCCTTTGCTTTTGCGATAAAGGCGTTTACCTCATCATCGGTAAAGACACATCCGTTTTCCGTGCATTTGTTGCATCCGATACAGTCTCTGACGGGTTTACCTCCGATCTGTACGATCTCATAATCAATGCCTTCCTGTTCCAGCTGCTTTCCAATTTCGATGAGTGCGGTGCAGGTATTGCCATTTGCCTTCGGACTCCCGTTTAACATCAAAACCTTCATTGTCATCCTCCTGTTATGATTCTGTTGTTTCATCCGGCTCCCGGTTGGGGCGGTCTGCCATGAGTTTTATTTTAGCATGGGTGCCGCAGATTTTCCAGTTGTTTCCCATATTTCGATACAGGTGGAAAATATAGATTACTGTTTTTTAAGTAGCCGTCTGCATCGGAAGTGATAGAACTCATTCCCTGGCAAGCTTCGTGAGCGTCTCTCCGGTGACCCGGTACATGGTCCACTCGGACAGGGGCACGGCGCCCAGGGACCGGTAGAAGTCAATGCTGGGCTGGTTCCAGTCCAGGCAGGACCACTCCAGCCGTCCGCATTCCCGCTCTACGGCGATGGATGCAAGTTTTTTCAGGATGGCCTTTCCATAACCCCGTCCCCTGTATGCGGGCAGTACGAACAGGTCTTCCAGATAGATTCCGGATCTGCCCAGAAAAGTCGAAAAATTGTGGAAGAAGAGGGCGAAGCCCACATCGATTCCGTCGGCGGAAGCCAGCAGTACCTCTGCTCTTGGCTGGTCGAACAGCCACTTTTCCAGTGTGGCTTCATCGGCGACCACCTGATCGGACATATGTTCGTATTCGGCAAGCCCTTTGATAAAAGATAAGATAACGGACAGGTCGTTTCTCTGGGCGTACCGGAAGGCTGGATTTTGATTCATGCTGTGTTCTCCTGTTCTTGTGTGTGACTTAAGTATGCTCATTATATCATGGTTTTTCTTGATTTTGTAGCTGTTTTTTCGGGAGGGGCTGTAGTATACTGAGTATAATACTTTTCGGGCAGAAAGTGTATCTGCCGGAAAGAAATATGTAAACTGATTGGGGAAAAGATGAAAGATTTTCATTTGAATTTGGACTATTATGAACTGCTGAATCTGCATAAGGCTTTGCTGGAAGCGAAGTTTCACATGAATCCGGATAATGAGCTGGTGTCGGGCAGCCCGCTGGTTGCGGATGTATGCATACAGGTCAGAGACCTGCTCATGCAAAGTGATGAATCCGGGCAGTGGAGCGCATGGTTTCAGCTTAAAAACCGCCCGGATATCAGGGAACGTGCGCTCCTGCGAATGAGGAAAAACAGACGATGGGAAAAGGCGTCTTCTGAGGAGAAGAAAAAAATTGCAGAAAGTTATCTGGCCCCATTTATTTACGGGGAACAGGAATTAAATGAAGTGATGGCAGAAACTTCTGAAAGATATGGGGATTGACAGGAGGCATGTACTTTGACACAGCCGCAAACAGATAATTCCGGAGGAGGAAACAGAAAAGAAATGATACAGAGCAGGATTGAGAAATTATTATCAAAGGAATATCACTGCAGTGTGGAGGCGCTTCATGAAAAGGGGACGGTGTATTCCGTGAAGTCTCATACAGAGCAGCCTTATATCAAGATCCTTGCATACCGAAACGCATATACCTAAGAAAGCTCAAAATGAAGAAACGTGCTTTTATCTTCTTTTTATAAAAGTTGGCTTGACAAAAAGGCAACGCCGTGTTATGTTTTGATTGTCAACACCGTGTTATATGTCAAGGAGGTTAAGCCTATGGTACGACAAATTTCTGATGCCGAACTTGAAATTATGAAAATCGTATGGGGAAACCCAGATGAGGTGACGTTGTTCCCCTATATCATGGACGGTCTGGCGGCAAGGGGTAAGCCGTGTCAGAAGAATACCCTGATTGTACTTTTGTCGAGGCTGATGAACAAGGGCTTTTTGAGTGCCAGGAAAGTCGGCCGCCGCAACGAATATACCACGCTTGTTTCGGAAACAGAATACCAGACAGCGCAGACGAAAAACTTCCTGGATAAGATTTATGAGGGGAGCGCAAAGGGGCTGGTTTCCAATCTGATTTTGGGCGACCTGCTGGCAGACGAGGAATACGAGGAATTGAAACGACTGCTGGAGAAAGGGAAAGGACAGCAATGAGCGCAGCTTTGAAAATTTTCCTGTCTATGTCCATTTCCGGCAGCTTGCTTATCCTGACCCTGCTATTGGGAAAACGGTTTTTGCAAGACAAATTCAGCCGGCAATGGCAGTATTACATTTGGCTGGTTGTTGTTTTGCGGCTGCTGGTCCCGTTCGGGCCGGAAGTAAGCCTGATGGGGAGGGCATATCAGGCTGTTGATCAGGCAATATCCCAGTCAGCTCCTTTACCGCCGCAACAGCAACCCTCACAAAATGCTCCAGGCGGCAATTTTATTCCCGCTGTTGGAGCAGAGGAACATAATGAACCTGTGAATAGTCCGGCAGATGATTTAACAACTGCCCACCCACTTCAAGATATTGGAGCGTTGTTAATCAATCATATCTGGCTGGTTTGGCTGGTGGCTGCGCTGGGCTTGCTGGTACGAAAAATAACAATCTATCAGGGCTTTGTACAGTATATCAAGGCAGGATTGACCTCGGTTTCTGATATGGAGCGGTTAGACGAACTTTCCATTGCCGCAGAACGGTCAGGCATCAAAAAGCCGATTGAATTATGTGTTAATCCGCTGGTTTCTTCCCCGCTGCTGGTTGGCTTTTTCCATCCATGTATTGTACTGCCCAGCGCGGATATTCCCGAAAAGGATTTTCGCTATATTGTCCTGCATGAATTGACGCACTATAAAAGGCGGGATATGTTCTATAAATGGCTGGTTCAAATTACCGTCTGCCTGCATTGGTTTAATCCGCTGGTTCATCTCATGAGCCAGGAAATTACCAAGGCTTGTGAATTTTCCTGTGATGAAGCCGTCCTCGCTAAAATGGGGAGCGGCAACGCGCAGGACTATGGGAAAACCTTGCTTGGCGCTATGGCGGCAGTGGGGAGATACAAGGAAAATCTCGGAGCCGTCACGTTAAGCGAAAATAAACAGCTATTGAAAGAAAGGATAAATGCAATTATGAACTTTAAGAAGAAGTCAACAGCAATACGCCTTTTGACGGGGGCGCTGACGCTGTGCGTGATATTCGGGGCGGCTTTTGTTGGCGTTTTCCCTGTTGCCGCAGTAACTGACCGCACAACAGGCAAGCCCCAGGTGGCTGTGGATAAAACTCCTGCACAAGGGAACACAAGCACAAGCAGCAAGGACTATGCGGCCCAGGCGGAGCGGTATTATGAGGCTGACAGCTTGCCGCTGTTTGAAATCACTTTTCCCCGGCTGGATGAAGATACTCAAAAGAAATGGCTTGAGAAACTCTATGCTGATGGGGACTTTACGTTTTTCTCTGTTGCTGTGCGGGGACTTGACGAAGATTTTCCGTTGTTTGCTGGATTTGCTGAAAAAGCGTATGACGATGAAGAAATGGCGTTTTTCTCTATCTTGACAGACTGTATGGACGAAGCGGAACTGGGACTTTGGCTGGACAGGGCTTTGGAAGATGGAAATTGGGCATTTCAATCCATGCTCTTTGATAAACTGAACCGAGGCGAGGAATTTGACGAGCTGAACGAGAAGCAGGAAAAAGAATGGACCGAAGCGCAGACGGAGGAATACCGGGCTGTGGGCGTTACAATGGACGGCAAAGACTATTACTACCAGGGCCAGCTTGTCAACATCTTTTTAGACATCCGGCCCAACAAATCCGTTTACACGTTGAATATGAACCCAAAAGGGACGGCTAATATCAAAATTGTTCGTGATACAAATAACAAAATCACAGGCGCCGTCTATATGACCGAAGCGGAAGTGATTGAACTGTTGGGGGATATGGATGATCCGGATGATAAAACTGGCGTGGAAATAATCCCCGTTGATTTCAAAACCGTAGCGTCGGGAGAAACCATTTTCCTGGGGGAATACACATTGTCCGATGGGGACGAAATATTGTACGACATTTCAGCGAAAACAGGAAATAGAATGAAAGTCTTTTTCGCAAAGGACGAGCAGAAAGATGTGTCCTATTGGTCGGTGAACAACCTGCGCCAGCCGGGTGAACCGCTGGAATGTATTGCGGATTTTACTGTTGAGCCTCCGGCAACAAAGCCCGGAACTTATCAGCTGTACCTCCAGGCCCTGGACGGCGCTTTGGGAAATGTACGGGGCAGCGTTTCCATTGTGTCAGCAGACGCATCCTGATAATATTCAACACTTCTGCCAGAACAACGGCATAATAAAAAAACCGTTGTTTTGGCGGCTGGTATCAACACGCCCAAACAAAATACAAGTAGCCTTGCGCTGTGCGGGCGTTTTCCATCCAGGCGGAGCTTCTTGACACGGTCGAGCTGTTGACAAATCCCCTTATTTCAGAAATACTGCAGGACATCATGGGAGGGTTCTAAAAGGGTCATGCCCTGCTATGCCATGGCCTTTATCATCCTTTTCAGATTTGAATAGTATAAGAAAGTGATCGCGTCCAACGGCGAAGAGCTGGACGGATAACTGGATAATAAGTTGCAAAATGGGATGCCGGTAGCGGGTACGATAAATCCCGGATTGATTCCAAAATTTTCTTCAAGAATGTATCGCCGATTTGTATGAATTTCCCCATACTTCCATAGCGTCCAGAATCGGGCGCATGGTCTCGCCCAGTTCTGACAGGGCATATTCCACTCTCGGCGGGACTTCCGCATACACCGTGCGGGTAATCAGTCCGTCCGCTTCCATGGACCGCAGGCTGTCCGTCAGAACTTTCTGGCTGATGCCGTCCAGATTTTTCTGCAGTTCATTAAAACGCCATGGCCGCATCCGCAGATTGCGAATGATTAATAATTTCCATTTATTTCCAATCAATTGAACAGTGGTAGCCACCGGGCATTCCGGCAGTAATTCCGCTTTCGTTTTCATATGACACCTCCATTACTTCAAAAAATACAGTTACATTCTGATTATACTGTAATATCCCTTAAAACGCAATGATCGTAAACACGGATGAATATCCGTTATAAAAAATTTAAAATTTTTTATGCCGGAAAACCTTGTAAATCCACAAAAGTTACAAAAAGGTAAGTATACCGACAAAAAAGTGCGTACTTGCAGCAGCAGAAATATTCCGTACAATGGTAGATACAGAGGGCAGAACAGCTCACTGAATACATAATTACGGAGGTTTACTACAATGGCACTTTCTAACTTAACTGGATGGAACGGAAACAATGCGGGGACGGCCTGCGGAGCCGGCGACAAGCCCGTAGAAACACCGGCAGCCTGCGGAGCCGGGGATAAACCCACGGAAACACCAGTGGCCTGCGGAGCCGGTGACAAGCCCACGGAAACACCGGCGGCCTGCGGAACAGCCTGCGGAGCCGGCGGCAAGTAAACCGGTCAGCACCCCAAGGTTCTTTCCAAAAAGTGTTCCCGGTGGAAAAAATTCCATCGGGAGCATATGAGATTTTTTCGGCGGCGGGCTTTGACGGCCGGGGGCGATTTTATATGTGCAGGGGTGCGTAAAGGAATTTGCTGCTTTGCAGCACGCACCCTACGCGATTAAAAAGGCAAAGCGAGGATAGAGAGATGAAGCAATATTTTTCTTTTCAGTGGCACATCACGGATGAGTGCGACCAGCGGTGTAAGCACTGCTACATTTTTTCGGGGGATGCCTGTAAAAAAATTAATTCCATGAACTGGCAGGAGATGCAGGATACGTTCTATAACTGCCTTGATTTTTGCAGGGTTTTCAACCGTTTGCCTTATTTCTATATTACCGGCGGCGATCCGATCCTGCATCCGGATTTCTGGAAGCTGTTGAAACTGCTTCAGGAACACAGCGTACCGTTTACTATTCTCGGAAATCCATTTCATCTAAATGACCAGGTATGCCGTGAGTTGAAGGCATACGGCTGTGAGAAATATCAACTGTCCATTGACGGGCTTCGTGAAACCCACGACTGGTTCCGAAAACCCGGCTCCTACGACTGCACCCTAGAAAAGATCGGCTGCATAAACCGCGCGGGAATCCGCAGCGTGGTGATGACAACGGTTTCCAAAACCAACCGCATGGAGATTCCCGGGATTATCGACGCAGTTGTAAAAGCAGGCGTGGATGTATTTGCTTTTTCACGCTATGTTCCAAGCGGCGGCGACCTGGACGCAAGTATGACGCCCCAGGAATACCGGGAACTGCTTGCCATATGTGATAAAAAATTCAAAGAATATGAATCGGCGGGCTGTAAGACCTATTTTAATAAGAAAGATCACCTGTGGACGCTGTATGAGTATGAGACGGGAGCGTTCAAAATTCCTGAAAATGCAGAGGAAGGAATGATCTACGGCGGCTGCAACTGCGGCAACTGCCACATCACGATTCTTCCCACCGGCGACGTCTTCGCCTGCCGCCGGGTAGCCGACAGCAAAGTGGGCAACGTGTTTGAAGACAGGCTTGCGGATATCTGGGTATGTGAAATGGAAGCCTGGCGGGACTACAAAAAATTTGAAAAATGTGCGAGGTGCGAGCTGCTGGCGTTCTGCCGCGGCTGTCCCGCCGTCGCAAAAGGAACAGGCGGAAATTTTTATGCCGCTGATCCCCAATGTTGGAAGGAGATTGTTTGAAGATGAATGAAACGATGCAGACCATTTTACATCGGCGGTCCATTCGCAGATTTGACGAAAAACAGATCGAAGAGGATGCCTTGCAGGAGATTCTGCAGGCGGGATTGTATGCCCCCAGCGCAGGCGGACGCCAGGGTGTGATATTTGCCGTCTGTCAGACTAAAGAAGTCAATGAGCGGCTCGGAAAAATTAACCGGGCAAATTCCAGTCCCCGTATGGCGACGGCGTCAAACTATGTGTCCAGAGAACAGCCCAGCATCGCCGATGACCCGAAGCTGAAGAACGCCTTTTACGATGCGCCCACGGTCATCACCCTGTTTGCTCCGAAAAACTTTCTCTTTTCTCCGGAGGACTGTGCCCTTGCTGCCGGAAATATGATGCTGGCGGCAGATTCCCTGGGGATTGGCTCCTGCTATATCGGTCAGGGCTGGACCGCTTTTGCAGACCCTTATGGGCAGGAAGTGTTAAAGAAGTGGGAGATCCCCGTGGATTACTACGCGGTCATGCAACTTCTGCTTGGCTATCCCCGCGGGGGAGATCCGCATCCCGCACCAAAACATAGAAAAGAAAGGCGTATACTGCGATTTTAGGAGGTAGTTGTTATGGACACGAAAACCTGTCTGGAAAAATTAAAGCTTGTGGGCGTGTTATCCTTTGCAACGGTTGACGGCGAGGGAAATCCGCAGATTCGATGTATCAGCGCGATTCATTTTGACAAAGACCGCTTTTATTTTTTCACGGCGAGAGGAAAGAACTTCTGCCATGAACTTCTTGAAAACGGCAGGGTTCAGATACTGGCTTACACCCGCTTCAAGGAAATGATACGGCTGTCCGCAAAGGCCGTGCCTGTCCCCGAATCGGAGCAGGAAGAAAAAATCAACACGATTTTTTCCGAACAGCCCTATCTGGCAAATGTGTATCCGGGAGACACCCGGAAGATTGGAATTATTTTTGAGGTGAAACACGCTGAAATAGAATATTATCATCTCGGTGTCAATCCCATTTTCCGGGAAAGCTACACGCTGGGAGAAGGGACGGTTTCGGAAAAAGGGTATTTCATTACCGACAGCTGTATTGGCTGCGGAATATGCCAGGAAAGCTGTCCGCAGAGATGTATCATACAGGGAAACCCTTATCAGATCCAGCAGGAACACTGCCTGCACTGCGGAAGCTGCTACGAAAACTGCCCGGCAAATGCGGTTTGGAAACGAGGCGGGAAATGAATCAGGCAGAAAGAAGAAATTATTTAATCAGGGAATTGCTTTCAGAACAGCCGGAATATGCCAGTCTGCAGATTCCGGAGGATAAGGGCGGGCAAAAAAGGCTTCTGCGTTCTCTTTTTAATATCCGGATGCCCATGCCCGCAGGTGACAAGTTTTTAGAAATACAGGATGCTTATCTTAAGGAAGAGACGAGAAGAAAGGGAATTACAAAGCTCTCTGATCTGGCTCCGGTACAGGAGGGGATCTGTCTCTGGCAGGGAGACATTACGACGCTTGCCTGTGACGCCATTGTCAATGCGGCGAACAGCCAGATGCTGGGCTGCTTTTGCCCCTGCCACGGCTGTATAGACAATGCGATCCACACGTTTTCCGGCGTTCAGCTTCGGTTGGCCTGTGCGGAGCGGATGGAGAGGCAGGGACAGGAAGAACCTGTGGGGAAGGCAAAGATTACACAGGGCTTTAATCTGCCCTGCCGTTATGTCCTACATACAGTGGGGCCGATGATTCACGGCCGGCTTACCGGTCAGGACCTTGAACTGCTGGCATCCTGCTATCGTTCCTGCCTGGAGCTGGCGGAGGAAAACGGGATAAAAAGCATCGCGTTCTGCTGTATTTCTACAGGGGAGTTTCATTTTCCAAATGAAAAGGCGGCAGAGATCGCGGTTCGGACGGTAAAGGAATACCGGGAACAGATTCACAGCGGTATGGAGGTGATATTCAATGTTTTCAAAAATGAGGATTACGAAGTCTACAGAAAACTGCTTGGAGCAGATTGAAAAACTGAAAAAAGAACTTGCACAGGCGGACGCGGTGGTCATTGGAGCCGGTGCAGGTCTTTCCGCCGCTGCAGGTTTTGCATATACCGGGGAAAGATTTCAGCGTTATTTTTCCGACTTTGAAGCAAAGTACGGCTTTCATGATATGTATTCGGGAGGCTTTTATCCGTATTCTGCGCCGGAGGAGCATTGGGCGTACTGGAGCCGCTATATTTATGTCAACCGGTATATGAATGCGCCGAAACCAGTCTACGACAGACTTTTGCAGCTTGTGAAGGATAAGGATTATTTTGTGATTACCACGAATGTGGATCACTGTTTCCAGAAAGCAGGCTTTGACAGGAAAAGGCTGTTTTATACACAGGGAGATTATGGTTTGTTCCAGTGCAGCAGACCCTGTCATCAGAAGACTTATGATAATGAAACTGTTATTCGGAAAATGGTGGAAGCGCAGGGCTATGTGATTGACACAGATGGTACATTGATTCTGCCGGGAAGCGCATCACCTGAGACGGCGGTTCCGTCAGACCTTGTTCCGCACTGCCCGAAGTGCGGGGAGCCCATGAGCATGAACCTTCGGGCAGACCATACTTTCGCAGAAGATGAAGGATGGCATCTGGCCTCAGAGCGGTATGCAGAATTCTTACGCAGTCATCAGAACAGGAAAGTGCTGTTTTTAGAGGCAGCAGTCGGATTTAATACGCCGACAATAATAAAATACGGCTTTTGGCGCATGACTCACAAATGGAAAGATGCGGTCTATGTCTGCCTGAACTATGGAGAGGCATATGCGCCTGATGAAATAAAAAAGAAATCTATTTGTATTAATGGAGACATCGGAGAAATTTTGTATCAGCTTTAGATTTAAAAATGTAAGCATTAAATAAGATAGTGGATAGAAAAATGACCACCAGATAACCACTGAAACAATACGGATATGCAATCCAAAGCGGCGTATTGGCTGCCAGAACGACGGGAATTACAAGGAGCAGGTTCCTTTGGCTTTTTTGAAAATAGTCCCATACTGTTTTTCTCCTTAATCTACAAACTGGAAGTTGTCTATTCTTCCTCGCCCGGCTTGAATACCTTCAAATAGGCGGGACGACCCTCCGCTTCCTCCCCGTAGACATACAGCGTATTGGTCTCGGTATCCAGACAGGTGTGGCAGAAGCGCCCGCCGGGGAAAGGATATGGCTCTTGGAGGCGCTGGAAGTCCACGCCACCCTCGGACAAAACCGTTTGAATCTCGGCGGGGTCCTCAATCTCGTCCGGCTGGGCCTGTAGCTCCAGATTTACAAGCAGGATGTCCAGGAGGAAGGACTGAACCGAATCGGAGAAGGGCGCCCAGCTGTACACATCGTCCTGGTCGTTGTAGTACACCGCCGGGTTGGGCTGGGTCAAATCCTCCGCTTTGATGCCCGCGTACCAACAGCCCTGATTTTCGCACCAGAACAGCAGGTAGTTGCCTGTCACCTTCCCCCACCGCTCCCGCGGCAGGGCACGCAGCTTCGCCAGCTCTTCATAGTCCTCTTCTCCCGGTTGGCTGAAAGACACCAAGTCCTCGTCAATATGATCGTAAGAGAAGGTCAGGCGCTTCTCAAAGAGTTTGGCCTTTTTGTCAGGAACGAATATCTCATGCAGCGCGCAGTTCAGGCTGGCCTTGCCGCAGGCGAGATAGTAGTCTCGCAGGGCAGCGGGAAGGCGTATTCCTGCCGTCGCCTCATAGGAGGCGACTGTCTTCTCGGAAAAACCTGTTGCTTTCCCCTCTCCAAAGCCGAACAGCGGTTCTGCCCACTGAACCAGCTCTATGGGGGAAATCTGATACCGTTTTTCACTCATTATGACATTTTCCTTTCTGCTGTTTGCACTCATTTTTCTTAATCATATTCCGCGCAGATATATTTGAAATCCTCAGTTTTGCGCAATGCTGTCAAAGCGTGTTTCTCGATATGCTTTGACATGATTTCTACGGCATACCGGAAATTCTCTGACGGATGGCCCTGGGCGCAGCGTACCATTGTGATCAGCATCCGGTTGTCACCTTCGATATATTCAGACGGATAGTCGCCGGAGTTATCGCAGGCATCTTCGTCGTGGTATTTTCGTCTTACTGCCTCCATCTGCTCTGCAGTGCCGATCACTGCATGGTAATCCATGTTATCGCCGTCACAGTAGTAGTCGATAAAAAGCCTTGCCATAACATCCGTACATTGTTGGATCTGCTCAATTATGGCATTTGCATTTCGGATAGCAAATCTCCGAATTTTCTCCCTGGCATCTTCCTCGTTTTCATAGCGGATGTACAAAAGCGTTTCGCGGCCCTTAAGCATGGCCGTAATCTTCTGAAGCATTCCGTCCCTGCCATAGAAGGCACGCAGCGTCCGAACAAGTTCCCCCTCTGGCACGCTGTACAGCGTCATCTCACGCCTGTCCTTCCCAACAGGAATAGTATAGGCAAGCATTTGATACTGTGCGTCATAGTCAAAGGAGATCGCGTTGTCTCCGTTGATGTCCTTACTAAAATCAACAACGCTGTACACACCTTCTTTATATGTGAGCGGAATGCTGCGTAATTCTGGCATTTGGGTTTCCTCCCCTTATCAAATATGATCTTGTCTGCGTGGTTACTATCATAAACAGCCAATTGTCACAGAAATGTCACAGGCTGCTGGTTTTCTTAAAAATTTTATCCATGAGGCAGAAATACGGAAAACCTGGAGCCGTAACCCACTGTTGAAGCAACTTTGCTATATCGTCCCTGCATGGTGACGATTTCACGACCCAGATATAATCCGATACCAATTCCCTCAATGTCGTGTACTTCTTCTTGCCGGTAAAAGCGTTTGAAGATCATTCCCTGTCTGCCCTCAGCTATCCCTTTGCCGCTGTCGGTTATGTTGATTTTTACATAGAACTCCCAGCTTTGAACGGAAACCTGAATGTCACCACCTGTCGGGGTGTACTTCACCGCATTGTCCAAAATGTTGAACGGGGCTTCACTTGTCCATTTCCTGTCGTGGGCCAGCACAATACCTGCTGGACAATCTACACTGACTTGAATATTCTTCCTTTTGGCGTTCAACAGAATACCGCCCAACGCCGCCAGAGTATCATAAAGCGGCTGTATTTTCTGTTAAGTGAAATGACGCCGGTTTCCAGGCGGGAGGTCTTTATCATGGCCTGCATGAGAAAGTCCAATTTTTCAAGCTGGCCGCTGGAAGCCTGAAAAAACTCCCGCCGCTTTTCTTCGGGCATGGGCTGTTCCAGCAGCGTGGCATTTACCATTTTAAGGTTGCTGAAATGCCAGAATCAAATCCGGTTTTTATTCCCCCATTCGCACATACCATCTAAAATTGGAATAAGGGATTTCCCACGCTCTGTCAGGCTGTATTCTACTTTGGGAGGAATCTGAGGATATTCTTCTCGGTGTACTAACTGGTCAGTTTCCAATTCTTTTAAGGTAGAACTTAATGTCTTGTATGAAATCCCGCCGATGTATTTTTTCATTTCATTAAATCGAACAATGCCGAATTCCATCAAAGTGTAAAGGATAACCATTTTATATTTCCCATTGATCAGGGACAGGGTATAGCTGAAACCGGTATCATCCAAATTTTCTTTTGCTATGCAGCGTTCATACATGTTACACTTTCCTAAAGGTAAGTATCTTACTTCAATGTGCATACTTGATTTTTATATCATTATTGCTATGATTATAATACTGGTAACAGAAAAAGTCAATGCTGGAGAAAGAGGAGGCAATCTTTATGAGTAAAAAAATTGTAGTGATCACAGGAAGTCCAAGAAAAAACGGAAATAGTTTTGCAATGACGGATGCATTTATCCGGTCAGCGGAAAGTAAGGGACACAAGGTTACCCGGTTTGATGCCGCCATGATGAAGGTGGGAGGCTGTCGTGCCTGTGAAACCTGTTTTAAGACCGGCAGGGCGTGTTCTTTTGATGATGATTTTAACAGTATGGCGCCTGCCATTCTGGAGGCGGATGCATTGGTATTTAC
The DNA here is from genome assembly GCA_910574805.1 of Lachnospiraceae bacterium. Lineage (GTDB taxonomy): Bacteria > Bacillota > Clostridia > Lachnospirales > Lachnospiraceae > Hominiventricola. Next base: position 78,760 of record CAJTCV010000019.1, read on the forward strand.
GATGCCCGTGTACTGGTATTCTATTCCGGCCCAGATAAAAGGCGTGATAGACAGGATTTTTTCTTTTGTAGCAGGAGGCAAAGATATTTCAGGGAAAGAATACGCTTTGATCGCCTGCTGCGAAGAGGAGGACATGAGCGTATTTGACGGAGTGCGCATCCCTATGGAACGCACGGCGGCTTTGAATAAATGGAAAATGGTCGGGGAAGTGCTGGTTCCCGGTGTCTTAAATGTTGGAGATATTGAAAAGACGGACGGCTGCAGGCAGGCGGCTGCACTTGCAGATAAAATTTAAAGGGTATGGTGTGGCGGTTATGGATAAAAAAATTGTAATATTGAATGGGAGCCCCCGTAGAAATGGGAATACGTCGGCGCTTGTAAAGGCATTTACGGAAGGAGCCAAAAGCGCAGGCAATGCAGTTGTGGAATTCTTTCTGGACGGTATGGACATTCATGGATGTAAAGGGTGTTTTGGCGGGCACAGCAGCAGGGAATGTCCCTGTGTACAGAAAGATGACATGGATAAGATTTATCCGGCGGTGAGGGAATGTGACGTGATCGTGCTTGCAACGCCGCTGTATTACTGGAATATGAGCGGGCAGATCCGGACGGCGGTTGACCGGCTGTTTGCTCTGGAGGAGGGGGACGGCAACTTGCTCAGGGGGCATGACAGGGCTTCTGCTCTTCTGATGGCGGCGGAAGGAAATGGCTTTGAGGATGTGCTTGCCTATTATGATCACTTGATGGAGCATCTGCGCTGGAAAAATCTGGGGGCTGTGCTTGCCGGAGGGAACAGCGCTTTGGGCGACATCGAGGGTAAGCCTGAAATCCGGAAGGCCCGTGAGCTTGGCAGTTCTATTCAGTAAGGAAAAGAACAGGAGTTTTACGGGGTGGATGGTATGGGCAAAGAATCCGGGATATGAGGACAGGATTCGCTCGTGCTTCCGTATGAAAGTAACAGGCGACACAAAACAGTGAGAACGTTTTTGCAAAGCGGTCAAAACCGGCGACGCAGCTTTGGCATGTTCTGCCAAGACCTGGACAGGAGTGAGAAGAACATATCCAGCTCCGACAAATGTGAAAAAGATAAATATCGCACTTCCCGTCTGCATATCATAAGAATTTATGTAAATGTTGCTGACCGCTGAAAGTTTGTTTTTATAACAGGTTTTTCGTATAATAAAACAGAAGAGAAGGATGATAAAAACGGGTATGAAAAGTCTGGAATGCGGTGAAAAAAGAAAAAGGACATGGACAAAAAGAAAATGGTGAAGGCAGCAGAGCCGGTGACAAGGCTTGGACAGATACGTTCCGTGGGAGTGATTGGGGATCCCGGATGCGAGGGACTGGGCACCTGTAATATGAAGGTGTACGCAGGCGCCCTGGAGAAAAGCGGGAAAGACGACATCACGCTGATTGCGGGAGATCTGGTGCAGGGAGAGGAATTCGAATATGAACATCAATTTTGCAGAGAAGACGATCTATGTCTGTCCGTTCTGCGGTTATGTCATGGCGTGAGATGCCGTTTTGGAGTGCTGCCTGATCTGCGGCGGTCCGAAGAAACAGTATGAACGATATGAGTCGTGAAGCAGGCACGAAGAGCTGAACGTTAAGAAGAGCATCTGTCAGTCATGGCAGGTGCTTTTCTTATGTGCTGAAAAAATCGCGGTGGATTTTCGCGAGAAAGAAGATGGTAAATGACAGGCAGGGCGAGACGGTTCTTTTTGTTGAATGGGCCGGTATTGCGAAACGCTTTCTCCAGGCAGAATCCGTCAAAATCGGTACAATCCATATCAAGATCTGTAATAGAATCCATGTCAAAATTTTGTGATAATATTCATATCAAAGTTGTGCACAATGAATAACAGCAAAGGAGAAGTGATATGGATTTATTTACAAATGCCATAAACGGTCTGAATTCCGTTGTGTGGTGTATGGGGCTGGTGGTCCTGTGTCTGGGCGCCGGACTGTGGTTTTCCGTCAGGATGCGGTTTCCTCAGGTGCGAATGTTCAAAGAGATGGTCCATCTGCTGGTACACGGAGAGAAGTCGGATACGGGAATTACGCCTTTTCAGGCTTTTGCGGCTACCGTAGGATCCCGGGTCAGAATGGGAAATATTGCAGGAGTCGCCACGGCCATTTTCTTCGGAGGTCCCGGGGCGGTGTTCTGGATGTGGATCATTGCGTTCATCGGCGCGAGTTCGGCGTTTATGGAGTCCTCTCTGGCCCAGGCATTAAGGTAGGACAGGGAACGGAGAATATCTGGGCGGTCCAGCATACTTTATCGAGCGGGCATTAAAATGCAGGCCCTATGCGGTGATCTTTGCCATTGCGACAATCCTGGGGCCGGGGCTCCTCATGCCGGGACTGCATGTGAATTCTATCGCGTCCACTTATGAAGAGGCCTTCGGCGCCAATATGATTTTGGTCGGCGCCATCTTCTGCCTGGTATTTGGAATTGTAATCTGCGGGGGAATCAAACGGATCGCCAGTATTGCGGAATATATGGCTCCGGTTATGTGCGTGATCTATGTGATTATGGCCGTGTCCATCATCGTGATGAAGATCGGGCAGGTTCCGGGCGTGCTGAAGATCATCGTGACGTCTGCGTTCGGCATCCATCCGCTGTTCGGCGGTATTCTCGGTTCCGCCATTTCCTGGGGCGTCAAACGGGGGATTTATTCCAATGAAGCAGGTCAGGGTTCCGGTGCCATTGTGTCCGCGGCGGCAGAGTGTTCTCATCCGGCCAAACAGGGCCTGGTGCAGGCATTTTCTGTCTACATTGACACGCTCATTGTCTGTACGTCCTCTGCGCTGATCATCCTGCTGACGGGTACGTTCAACACGATGGGCGCGGACGGGACGACCATGCTGGCAGAGAATATCCCAGGAGTGGAATACGGGATCCGTTGGGCGCAGAATGCGCTGAATGCAGCGTACGGAGGCACCTGGGGCGGAAAGGTGCTGGCGGTCGTGATCATCATGTTCGTGTTTACCTCTCTGATGGGGTATTACTATCAGGCGGAGGCCAATGTGCGCTATCTGTTCAAGGAAAACCGAAAAGTAGTGTGGGGGATGCGTGCCGTGTTCCTGGTATCTGCATTTTCCGGCGTACTGGTGAACGGAGAGATCATCTGGACCATGGGCGATACCGGGGCCGGCATGATGGCGTGGCTGAATATTGTGGCGATTCTTTTGCTGTCGAAGAAGGGTTTTGCGCTTCTGAAGGACTATGAGGAACAGAAGAAAGCCGGAAAGGATCCGGTCTTTGATCCGGCAAAATTTGATATCGAAGATACAACCGGAGTCTGGAAAAAATATCAGAACCGATAATGGAAGAAAAGGAGAGCAATGATGTTAAAAGTAACAAGAGCAACCGATCCGGTACTGGCAGGACTGGTGGATGAGGAGTTAAGACGGCAGGAGCATAACATCGAGATGATCGCTTCCGAAAGTACGGCGCCGCTGGCCGTCATGGAGCTGACCGGAAGTGTATTTACCAACAAGACGCTGGAGGGTTATCCAGGCAGGAGATTCCAGGCAGGCTCTCATATTGCGGATCAGGTGGAAGAGCTGGCATGCGAGCGGGCGCGGAAGCTCTTTGGAGCCGAACATGCCAATGTACAGTCTTATTCAGGTTCAACCGCAAACTACAGCGTCTTTGCCTCGGTGCTGAATCCGGGAGACAAGGTGCTGAGCATGCGGCTGGATCAGGGCGGTCATCTGACCCATGGTTCACCGGCCAACTGGGTGAGCAGGATTTACCATTTTGAATTCTACGCCATGGATCCGGAGACAGAGCTGATCGATTATGATGCGCTGGATCAGAAGGCAAAGGAATATCAGCCGAAGCTGATCATTGCCGGAGCCAGCTCTTATTCCCGCCTGATCGATTATGAGCGGATTGCAAAGACAGCGAAGGAAGTGGGCGCATACTTTATGGTAGATATGGCGCACATTGCAGGACTGGTGGCGGCAAAGGCGATCCCAAGTCCCATTCCTTATGCGGATTTTGTGACTTCTTCCACCACAAAGACTTTCTGCAGCGCCAGAAGCGGTATGGTGTTCTGTAAGGCAGAGCACGCGAAGCTTCTGGATAAGGGAACCTTCCCGGGAGCGCTTGGATCTATTCAGTTACATACGATGGCGGCGAAGGCCTGGTCTTTCCAGTACGCGGCTTCGGAGGAATTCCGGGGAATCATGGAGCAGGTGGTCAGAAACGCGAAATGTCTGGCAGAGGAACTGACAAAGTATGGCTTCCGCATCGTCAGCGGTGGTACGGATAATCATCTGCTGGTAGCAGACCTGCGGGCGAAAAAGATCACCGGGAAAGCATTCCAGAATGCGCTGGATGCGGTGGGAATTACCGTCAATAAAAATATGATTCCCTTCGATCCGGAGAAGCCCGGTGTGACCAGCGGCGTACGGATCGGACTGACAGCCGTATCCCAGAGGGGACTTAAGGAGCCGGAGATCCGGGAGATTGCAGCGATCATGAATCAGGTGGCGGAAGCGCCGGAGGATGAGACGAATCTGGCGGCGTGCCGGGCGAAGGCGGAGGCGCTGATCGGGAGATTTCCGCTGTATCCGGCGGGGAGCTTCGCGGAGTAGTAAAGTATATCCGGATACTTCTGCAGATGAATCGAGCTGTTGACAAACCTCTTGCCAAAAAGATTTGCATATAAGAAAATATATGTGTAGATGAATCCTTGAGGTGATACATTATGATGACGAAAAGAGAAAACCAACAGATAGAAATGCATTTGATAACCATTGAAGATTTAGTCCCTATGGATCATCTGCTTCGGAAAGTAAATGATATTATTGATTTTTCATTCATATATAACGAAGTAGAAAATATGTACTGTCATAACAATGGGCGTCCATCCATTGATCCGGTGGTCTTAATCAAGTTTCTTCTCATCGGTTTTCTTTATGGC
>CAJTCV010000020.1 GCA_910574805.1 Lachnospiraceae bacterium
CATTGGCGGTAAAATCGCCGAATTTCTTTACGATGTCCTTCATCTCTATCACGACGGTTTCCGGATCCATATGACTTGTTTTTCCCACTCCCTCTGCCTCCTTTATATTATGATTATATTTTGAAATCCGCAGTCTCTTAAAATGTCCGCCAGATGTTCCAGATATTCCCGTCCGGGCACCTCGTAGCAGGCATATTCTCTGCGCACCCCCATGGGCCGGTATGCGATCACCTTAATCCGGAACTCCTGCACCGCCAGATAAGGCGCCAGAAATGCTCCCATACTGCGTATGCTCCGTTCTGTGTCGTAAAGTCCCGGAACAATCACTGCCCGCACCTCATACAGTTTGCCATGCTCCGCCAGCCAGGTTGCATTGGCAAGTACCGTATCGTTGGGCGCCCCTGTCACCTTCTGGTGCTCCGCACAGTCAAAGGCCTTGATATCCAGCATGACTCCATCCGTGACCTCCATCAGCTCCGGATACTCCCGGAACGGAACCGTTCCGTTGCTGTCAATGAGCGTGGTCAGCCCGTCCGCCTTTGAAAGCCGGAACAGCTCTGTAAGAAATGCCGGCTGCAGCATACACTCGCCGCCTGAGACAGAGATCCCCCGGATAAACGGGATCTGCCTGCGGACTCTTTCCTCCACTTCCTCCGGGGACAGTTCCTCCGTCCTTGGTGAACTGTCATGAGGGCAGACATGGATACAGGTATCGCACTGTACGCATTTTGCCGCATCGTATCGAATCTTCCCGTCCTCCATGGACAGTGCACCTGCAGGACAGCTGTCTGCACAGACCCCGCAGTTCCGGCAAAACCCTCTGGTCTCCGGATTGTGACAGTACCTGCAGTCGATATTGCACCCCTGCAGAAAGACTGCCGTCCGGTTGCCTGGCCCGTCCACACTGCTGAACGGAATGATCCGGTTCACTACCGCTTTCATCAGTCCAACCTCCCTCATATCTGTACCCGTCCCTTCGGCCGGGTCTCTCTGATTCTACTCTTCAAATTCATACATTTTATCTTCCAGAAGCTCCCGGATCATCCCGTACTGCTGTTCATCAATCCGGATCTTCCATCCGTCCCGGGTGATACACCCCTTTTCTTCCAGCGACTTCAAGGTCCTGGTGACCGTACGCTCCGACACTCCGGCAGTCTCCGTAAAGTCTTTCCGGCTCATGTACAGACTGCATTTCCCGTTTCCCGCATAGGACTGATACATTTTGTAAAGCACCAGATAGATCCGCTCCACGCCCTGGAGAAGCACGTAGAGCCGTTCCTTCCTGGCCTGTTCCAGCAGGTATCTTCCCACTTTTTTGCACTCCATGCGGTAGGCACAGAAATCATGCTCGAACCATTTTCCGAACAGTTTCCGGCTGGTCTTTAAAAAGACACTTTCCGTCGTAGTCACCAGCGTGGTCCGGTATTCCTCCATCTCCAGCATCAGTTCCATGACGCCGAATACTTCAATGGGGAAAAACCGGATAAAACCGTACGTCATATCCTTGACCCGGTGTTCCTCCGCCACCACAGTTCCTTTTAAGAGAATGTAAATATCCTCCGCCGGCTCGCCTTCCGTGATAAATGTCCTGTTTTTCGGCATGTGGACCACCTGGAACGCATCCATGAGCCAGAACGGTGCCCCTGCAAAATACGTCTCCAGATAGACTCTGTGCTGTCTCTCCAGCTTCTGGATCAGCCTGATCGCTTCGTTCATCTGTCATCACCTGTAATCAACCGATATTATACAAGCTCCTTAAGAAGAGAGGCTCCAATGGTCCCCTCCGGCATGGCAACCCCGAAATTGTCCGCCACCGTCGCCCCGATCACCGCAAAGGTATCTGTTTCCGGAAGCGGCCCGTATCCCTGCATGGACGGCGACCAGGCAAGAAACGGCACTTTCTCTCTTGTATGATCGGTGCCTGTGTACGTCGGATCGTTGCCGTGGTCTGCCGTGATGATGACCAGATCCTTTTCCTTCAGAAGTCCCATCAGCACCCCCAGATTACGATCGAATTTCTCGATCTCCTGTGCATATCCATCCGGGTTTCTTCGATGCCCCCACAGAGCGTCAAAATCCACCAGATTTACAAAGCACAGTCCGTGAAAATCCTCTTTTGCCACCTCTATGGTCTGCTCCATCCCATGAACGGAGCTTTTGGATTTCAGCGCCCGGGTGATGCCTTCTCCGTCAAAAATATCCTTGATCTTGCCGATGGAAATCACATCCACCCCGGCCTCTTTCAATGCATCCAGCACAGTCTTTCCAAAGGGCTTCAGCGCATAGTCGTGGCGGTTGCTGGTCCGTTTGAACTCGCCGCGCTTTTTTCCCACATAAGGTCTTGCGATAACCCGGCCCACCTTCCACTCGTCCTTCATGGTGATATCCCGGGCGATCTCACAACAGCGATAGAGCTCTTCCAGCCCGAAGGTCTCTTCGTTACCGCAGATCTGCAGCACAGAGTCCGCGGACGTATAGACGATCATATGTCCGGTGGCAATCTCTTCTTCTGCAAGCTCTTCCAGAATCTCGGTCCCGCTGGCGCTCTTGTTGCCAATCACTTTATGTCCGGTCCGCTCCTCCAGTTCCCGGATCAGCTCCGGCGGAAATCCGGTGTCGGTAAAGGTCTTGAACGGCTGCTTTCCCTCCAGCCCCATCATCTCCCAGTGTCCGGTCATGGTGTCTTTGCTGCAGCTTTTCTCATTCATCTTTGTATAATACGCCAGCGGCTTCTCCGCCGGTTTCACCTGCTTCAGAGAACACATGTTTGCCATTCCCAGCTTCTGAAGATTCGGCATCTCCAGTCGCTCCACGGATTCCGAGATGTGCTCCAGCGTATTCACGCCCACATCCCCGTACATTGCCGAATCTTTCATCTCTCCAACGCCAAGGGAATCCATAACAATGACAAATATACGATCATATTTCTGCATTCTGTTTGTCTCCTTATTCAAGTCCCGCGAACCGCACATGAAATTTTTCTGCATCCCATGTGCTGTCCGCTGTTTTTTCAGTTCTGCGTCTCCGCCAGATTGCCCGGTCCAAAGCCCATGGGCAGAAGCTCCGTTAACCGAAACACCTGATAATGTTCCGTGTCTGTTGCCAGGATGATCTTAAATGTCTCCGGATCGCAGAATTCCATCATGACCTGGCGGCATACCCCGCAGGGAGGCGTGTATTCCGTCAGCTCGCCGTTCATGCCGCCTACCACGCAGATGGCGGAAAACTCTTTGACGCCTTCACTGACCGCCTTGAAAAACGCCGTGCGCTCTGCACAGTTGGACGGCGTATAGGCGGCATTCTCAATGTTGCATCCTCTGTAAACAGTTCCGTTCTTTGCCAGCAGCGCTGCCCCCACATGAAAATGAGAATACGGCACATAAGAATAATCCAGTTGCTCCACCGCTGTCCGGATCAGTTCCTGTATCTGCTTTTTCTCCATCATCTTCCTCCTTCCTGATCCTCCCGGATCAGCCTCCTGAGTGCTCCCACAGCCGCCCGGATCGCCATATCCGTATCATGCACCACCGGATTATCCAGTCCTTCCCGCTCCCGTTCCTGGTTTGCCACCACCAGAAACGCCGAACCCACACGCACATGCAGCGTGCTCGCCACAACAAACAGCGCTGCTGATTCCATCTCGGATGCCAGACATCCCAGCCGCTTCCACGCCTCCCATTTATTCAGCAGCTCGTAACTTACCGGCATGGCTTCCGGCGCATGCTGTCCGTAGAACGCATCCTTGCACTGCACCACCCCCGCATGGTATTCCTTTCCAAGCTCCTTTGCCGAGGCGATCAGCGCATTGACTATGCCGATATCGGCCACTGCCGGGAATTCAATGGGCGCATATTCTCTGCTGGTACCTTCCATCCGGATCGCTCCGGTGGCAATCACAATGTCCCCGCTCTTGACATCCAGCTGCATCCCTCCGCAGGTGCCCACACGGATAAACGTATCCGCTCCTGCCCTGACCAGCTCTTCCATGGCGATGGAAGCAGACGGTCCTCCGATCCCTGTCGAGGTCACGCTGACCTTCACACCGTCCAGATAGCCGGTCCAGGTCACATACTCCCGGCTGTCTGCCACGAGCCTTGCATCGTCAAAATATTTTGCGATCTTTGCACACCGCTTGGGATCCCCGGGCAGGATCACATATTTTCCAACGTCTCCCTCACCCACCTGAATATGATATTGTTTGCTCGCATCCTCTGAATAATTCATTCTTATCCTCCATTCTCCATAAATCAGGACATCTATCCTCTTTATTGGTTGCTTTATCCGGCTTTTTTCATATTATATAACTTTTATATCACAATTTCACCAACAAGAAAAGGACAAATGGCATATTTGGCAAAATTTTCTCCGGCAATTCTTTTCAGAGTCGGCAGACCAGCGACCGCAAAACAAAAAACTGTCCGGAAGGACTCCTGTGAATCCTTCCGGACAGTTTTTACCGGTTCAGAATGTCTTCTGCTAAATACATTTCCCTTTCAAAATAACCTGCACCGTGCTCAGATCTTCCTCTTTCAGAAGCACAAGGTTAGCCGTCTTTCCCGGGGTGATGCTGCCGTACCGGTCATAGATCCCCACAGATCTGGCCGGATTCACAGCCGCACATTTTACGGCGCTTTCCAGAGGAATCTGCATCTTCTGTACCGCGATGCGCAGACAGTCCATCAGATTCGTGGCAGAGCCGGCGATCGTACCGTCCTCCAGTGTGGCCACGTTACCCTTTTTAATGACCTTCTGTCCGCCCAGGGCGTACTCGCCGTCCGGCATCCCCGTAGCTTCCATGGAGTCACTGATGAGAATGATCCGGTCATCTCCGAACATCTTGAAGGTCTGGCGCACCGTGGCCGGATGAATGTGGATCCCGTCGCAGATCAGCTCTGCCTCCACATGCGGATCATCCGCCGCCGCTCCAACGACTCCGGGAGAGCGGTGAGACAGACCGGACATGGCATTGTAGAGATGGGTCACATGATGGACGCCCTTCCGGAACGCTTCCGATGCGATCTCGTAGTCCGCCGTTGTATGGGCAATGGACAGCACCACTTCATCCTTCAGAGCTTCGATGCATTCCATGGCCCCCGGCTCCTCCGGAGCGATGGCCAGAAGCTTCACCAGATGGCCGGAAGCGGCATTCAGTTCCCGGAACATCTCCGTATCCGGCTGATGGACATACGCGCCGTTCTGTGCGCCCTTTCTCTCCAGGGAGATAAAGGGTCCTTCCATATTGATGCCGCAGAGGATGGCTCCCTTTTCGTTGGGCCAGGTCGCCGCCGCCCGGCAGATCCCTTCCAGCGTATCCCTGCCCAGAGTCATGGTAGCCGGGACCATGGTCGTGATCCCCTGAGACGCCTCATAGACGCCCATGGCTTCGATGGACTCATGACTCCCGTCGCAGAAATCCCGTCCCACGCATCCGTGAAAATGAATATCCGTAAGTCCGGGGATCAGATAACAGCCTGCCCCGTCCAGGACCTCCCCGTCCGTGCTCTGCTCTGCGATCCGGTCGCCGTCCGTATATACCTCTTTCTCTTCAAAGAACCCCTCTTCCGTATATACCTTTGCGTTGATGATTTTCATAATTTTGTGCCTTCCTCAGCTCATTCCGGAAGCGTGCATCTGGACAGCGCCGCTTCGTCTGCCACCACCGTCACATCCGGATGCATCTGGAGAATGGATCCTGGTACCTTCGGAGTTACAGGGCCGAAGAATGCGTTCTTCACCGCCTCTGCCTTATCTGCACCGCTTACCACCACCAGGATCTTCTTTGCCATCATGATGGTCTGGATTCCCATACTGTACGCCTGCTTCGGAACATCGTCCGCGGATGCGAAGAAACGCTTGTTCGCCTCGATGGTGCTCGGCTGCAGATCCACGCAGTGGGTTCCCTTCTCAAAGACCTCTCCCGGCTCATTAAAGCCGATATGTCCGTTGTGGCCCAGTCCCAGAAGCTGCAGGTCCACGCCGCCGGTGGAACGGATCACTTCTTCATATCTGGCGCATTCCTGCTCCGGATCTTCATTCATCCCATCCGGAAGGAAAGTACGCTCCGGATTGATGTTCACATAGTCAAAGAAATGACTGTGCATAAAATAATCATAGCTCTGATCATTTTCCTTCGGCAGTCCCCGATACTCGTCCAGGTTCACCGTCGTCACATCTCCGAAATCCAGGTCGCCGTTGTTGTACCACTCCACCAGCTGCTTATAGGTTCCTTCCGGAGAAGACCCCGTAGCCAGTCCCAGTACACAGTCCGGCTTCATAATCACCTGTGCCGAGATAATATTCGCCGCCTTACGGCTCATGTCATCATAGTCTTTTGCCTTGATAATTTTCATACCCTGTACACTCCTGTTCTCTGTAATGATATTGTTCTCTCCATTGTATTGGAATTCCCCATTTCTGTCTAGGCACTTTCTTACCCATTCTATGGAAAATATTTACTTCGCCCTAAAACCCGTTCTCTCTCAGCTCCTCCACGAGCCCGCAGTAAAATTCCGCAATATCCGACACCTCTGTCGTTTTCCGGCTCTTCTTCCCCGTGAACCGTCTCCGCCGCAGGTCCACCTCATCACAGTGGGAGATCCCTCTGCTGCCGGACCCGGTATACACGCCCCGGAAACTCCCCCACGCCGCCGAATCAGGCGTTACCAGCCCGTCGCTCCTGCCTTCCACCAGACGGACCACCAGACACGGGAACCACAGCAGCAGGTCACTGTACAGATGCTTCATTACAAACGCAAAGCTCTGATAAAAAACACCGTCCACGTCCGGCGTCTCTTTATTCAACGCCTCCGACCGCTCTGTGGTCAGCCCATGAAATACCTCGTAGGAGTCCGGCTCCCGGTCACCCAGCAGACGATACCACAGGTCGCAGACAAAGGCCGCGGCCCGGACCAGCCGGTCCGGAAGGCGCAGCAGAAGGTCCGCCGTGCGGCTCCCATGATGAGGAGTTGCCACCGTCGTAAGAGATACCACATGCGCTCCCCGGTCCAGATGCGTGATCATCCATCTGCTGTCCAGCCCGCCTTTGGAGTGGGCGATAATATTTACCTTCTCCGCCCCGGTATGGGCAAGAATCTCCTGAAGCCTTTCGTACAGAAACCGGCCGTTGCTGCTGACCGGCGCATGGCTGTCCTGCCCCCCGTAAAAAACCTCTGCCCCGTGTTCCCTCAGCTTCTCCGGAATCCTCCCCCAGTAATTCAGCCTTGCATGATCGTGGAATCCCAGGCCATGTACCAGAAGGAGCGGATATCTCGTCCTACACCGTTCGTCCATCAGAGGCCTCCGTCTGTATCAGTTCCAGAAATGCTCCCAGATTCCCGCGCTTCCCGCCGCTGGCCCGATGGGAGAAGAGAAGCTCCGGATTACAGCAGGTGCAGACATTGGTGACAGCCAGATGAGCCGGCTTTATCCCCGCCTCCAGCAGCACAATCTCATTGGCCCGCCACAGATTCAGCTGATATCTGCCGTCCTGCTTCCGGTACAGCAGCCGCTCATCCGCATGGGCCCAGAATTCCCTCTTAAAGACCAGCGCCACGTCCTCGCTGATCTCATAACAGTCCTGACAGATGGACGGTCCAATGGCGGCGCGCACATGCTCCGGCTCCGTGCCGAAGGCCTCCCTCATCCGCTGAAGCGTCACCGCTCCCATGCGGTGCACGGTCCCCTTCCAGCCGGAGTGAGACAGTCCGATGGCCCGGTGAACCGGATCCACGAAAAACAGCGGCACACAGTCTGCATAGAAAGTGGCCAGCACAAGTCCCGGTACATCCGTAATGAGGCCGTCCACATCTGTATATCCGGGCAGCTTCGTATATCCTCTGCCCCGGTCCTCCCGGGTCACCAGACGCACATTGGTCGTATGGGTCTGATGTGACAGCACAAGCGCCTCCGGGTCAAATCCCATGGCCCGCCCCATCCTGGAGAAATTCTCCCGGACGCATTCCGGGTCGTCCCCCCTGGTAAAGCTCAGGTTCAACTCTGCCAGATATCCCCGGCTGACTCCGCCCATGCGGGTAGAAAAGCCATGGCGCACCAGTCCTGTGTCCTCCAGACTCCGGAAGACAAAATATGGTACGCCATTTCCCTCTCTCAGATACATATCACTTTTTTCTGTCTTTTTCTTCCACATATACCGGACTCTCCTTTTTTCCATAAAATAAGAGCCGTCCTGCCCTCCCCCCTGACAGAGCAGAACGCCTCTCAGACGCATTCAAATGCATGCTGGATATGCTCCACCTGGTCTCCCAGGATACTGACCACATCGAACCGGCAGGGATGGTTCTCCGGAATCTGCCTGATCAGGCAGTAATACTGCGCCGCCCGGATGAGCTTCTGCTGCTTTTGGCGTCCCACGGACTCTGCCGGATGTCCGGTGCGCCCGTCCCTGCGGTATTTCACCTCGATAAAGACCAGATAGACGCCGTCCCGGGCGATCAGGTCGATCTCTCCCTGACGGCAGTAAAAATTCCGTTCCAGAATCTCAAATCCCTGCTCCGTCAGCCAGCGGGCCGCCTGCTCTTCGTATGCCGCACCGGTCCTACGCCTGTTCATCCGGCTGCCTGCCTTCCGGCCTCTCAGAATCTGTGCTGCCCGCAGACCCTTCCGGATCTCTTTCCCCTGTAAAATTCCGGATAAATGTCCTCCGGTGGATCCTGCAGGGTCCCAGCTCTCTGAGCGCCGCAATATGGGCGGCAGACCCGTATCCTTTATTGGAAGCAAACCCATACCCCGGATATTCCGCATCCAGAGCCGCCATCATACGGTCTCTGGTCACCTTTGCAATCACGCTGGCCGCCGCTATGGAGACGCTTTTGGCATCCCCTTTGATGATGGGCACCTGACGGATCCCCACCTCCGGTATGGTCACGGCATCATTCAGAAGAATATCCGGTACCACCCCAAGCTTCCCGACTGCCTGCCGCATGGCCTCATACGTGGCCTGCAGAATATTGATCTCATCGATCCGGTCATGGCTCACCACGCCCACGCCCACAGCCGCGGCCTTTTCCATGATCTCGTCATAGAGCAGCTCTCTGCGCCTGGCTGTCAGCTTCTTGGAATCGTTCAGATACAGGATATTCACATCCTTCGGCAGGATCACCGCAGCCGCCGTCACCGGGCCTGCAAGGGGCCCTCTGCCCGCCTCATCGATGCCGCAGATCAGCTCCAGATCCCCGTATTTTCTTTCGTATACACGCATGCCCTCCAGCCTGGCAAGTTCTGCTTCCAGCTTCTCCTGCCGCCTTCTGAGCCGTTCTTCCTTCTTCGTCATCACTGATGCTTCAATACTCCTATCTCGTCCAGCGGCCAGATGCGGATCCATGCCCTGCCGATGATTTCATCCCTGTGGATCAGACTCACATTGGGGTCCCGGCTGTCTGTACTGTCGTTCCGGTTGTCCCCGAGGACAAAATATTCATCCTCCCCCAGTGTGACCGGCTCCGCCGCCAGACCTGCGCTCTTCATCACTTCTCTGCCGTAGGATTCATACAGGATCTCCCCGTCTATGTAGATCTCTCCGTCCCGGATCTGCACCGTCTCCCCCGGCAGTCCGATGATCCGCTTGATATAATAGACATCCTCCTGATAGCGGAACGGAAAGACGATGATATCATACCGCTTCGGGTCCGAAAAACGGTAAGTAATCTTGTCTACGATCAGATTGTCTCCGTGACTCAGTGTATTTTCCATGGAGCTGCCGCTCACATAAGTTCTCTGTCCCACAAAGGTGATGATCAGAAACGTAATCCCGGTAACAACCGCCACATATACGAGAAATCCCAGGATCTCCCTGAGGATCCCCGGCTTTTTCTCTTCATAGTCCTCTGCATAATCTTGTTTTCCCATACTGCCGTCCTCTACTCATCTATGCCTTTATCATATTCCCCTTCCGGCGGAAATTCAAGTGTAATTTTTCCAAGGCGCCCGCTGCGGAAATCGTCCAGCAGGAAGGAAGCCGCCCGGTCCAGGTCCGGTTCCGCTCCTCTGGTCACGCACCCTCTCGCCTCCGCCACCCGGGTGAGCACTCCGTGCATATCCGTTTCCCCGGAAAATGCGGTCTTATACCGCTCTTCCAGCACCCCTGGATAATGCCCCGTCAGAAAGCTGCCAAGCCGCCCGGCCAGCTCCTGCAGGTTCAGAATCTCATCATTGACCGACCCCAGCATGGCCAGCCGGATCCCCACTTCCTGATCGTCAAATTTCGGCCACAGAATCCCTGGGGTATCCAGAAGCTCCGTCTGCCGGTTCAGCCGGATCCACTGGGCGCCTCTGGTCACACCGGGCCGGTTGCCCGTCTTCGTACACGCCTTCCCTGCAAAGCTGTTGATAAACGTGGATTTCCCCACATTGGGAATGCCGGCGACCATGGCCCGGACCGGACGGTTCAGGATTCCCCGCTTCCGGTCCCGCTCGATCTTCTCCCTGCATGCCTCTCTTATGACATTCTGGATCTCCTTCATCCCGGCCCTGCTCCTGGAATCCAGCTTCACCACATAAAAGCCCTGTTTTCGGAACCAGTCCGCCCAGATCCTGTTCCACTGCTCACTGGCCAGATCCGCTTTATTCAGAAGGATCAGCCTCGCTCTGCCCTTCCCCAGCTCATCAATATCCGGATTCCTGCTGGACAGGGGCGCACGGGCATCCACCAGCTCTATGATCAGATCGATCAGCTTTATATTTTCCTGCATCATCCGTCTGGCTTTCGTCATATGCCCCGGATACCATTGTACATTCATAAAAACTCCTCTCTGATTCGGTTTTACGCCGTCCTACGGAATCATTCCGAAATTATTCCACGGATACCGGACAAACCACGCCTGCCCATAGATATCCCTCCTCCGGACATTGCCGATATCAGCGTTTCGGCTGTCCTCGCTGGCGTTCCGATTGTCCCCCAGCACAAAATATTCATCTTTGCCAAGGGTAAGCTCTTCCTCCGCCACCCCCGAATAGTCCATCTGTTCATTGCCGGTCCCGGTCTCAAACAGCTCCCCGTTTATATAAATAAAACCTTCCAGAATCTGCACTCTGTCCCCCGGTACGCCGACGACCCGGCGCATATAATAGTGGGCGTTGGCATTTCCGTTTGGCTTGAACACAATCACGTCCCCCGGCTTCGGAGATGCCAGAGAATAGATGAACCGGTTCACCAGCACCTGGGCCCCGCTCTCCACCGTGGGCTCCATCGCCTGCCCCACGCAGGTGAGGCTCGTCATAAAATAATACACCAGGATACATCCGATGGCGAAGGCAAGCACACATTCTCCGATCCAGAGAACCGCATTCTGGATCATACCGGTCCGTATCACCTTTCTCTTTTTATTAAAACTGAGCCCTTTTCCTCTTCCCATATTTTCTTCCTTCTTCATCCCCCGCGGACGTGCCGCCTTCCGCAGTCGAAAAAAGGGACATGATACTCTCGTATATGTCCCTCCTGTTCCTTCATGACCGTTGAAAATACACTTTCAACCGTTATTTCACCAGCTCTTTTACCTTTGCTGCCTTACCCACACGGTCTCTTAAGTAGTTCAGCTTCGCGCGTCTTACTTTACCGTAGCGGACCACTTCAATCTTCTCCACATTCGGGGAATGCAGCGGCCAGGTCTTCTCCACACCGATTCCGTTGGAGTTCTTTCTCACTGTAAAGGTCTCGCGGGTGCTTCCGCCCTGTCTCTTCAGCACGGTTCCCTCAAATACCTGGATCCTCTCACGGGTACCCTCTTTGATCTTTGCATGCACTCTGACCGTATCTCCCACATGAAAGACCGGTACCTCTGCCTTCAGCTGAGCTGCCTCAATGTTCCTGATAATCTCGTTCACTGTAAGTTCCTCCTTCATCAAATGGATGTTCTTAATACGTCTCGCGTAACAGAGGACCATCTCTTCCTGTCTTACAACGCGCTTTATTTTATCACAATTCCTCCAGCTTTGCAAGGAATTTTTTATCTTCTTCTGTAAGCTGCGCGTGCTCCAGAAGATCCGGGCGTCTCTCTCTGGTCCGGATCAGAGACTGCTCCCGCCTCCATCGCTCCACGTTGGCATGATGTCCGGACAGGAGAACCGGCGGCACCGTCCTTCCTCTCCATTCCTCCGGGCGGCTGTACTGGGGATATTCCAGCAGATTGTCATGAAAGGAATCAAACTGCGCCGATTCCTCATTGTGAAGCACGCCTTCCAGCAGCCGGGACACCGCGTCCATGATTACCAGCGCCGGCAGCTCTCCGCCGGTCAGCACATAATCTCCAATGGACACTTCATCCGTCACGATCTCCTGAAGCACCCGCTCATCAATCCCCTCATAATGGCCGCACAGGAACACCAGTTCGTCTTCTCTGGCCAGTTCCTCTGCCATCCGCTGGTCAAACACTCTTCCCTGGGGGCTCATATACAGGACCCGGGGCGTCCCGCCCGTCCTCTTCGCCACGGATTCATAAGCCAGGTACACCGGCTCCGCCTGCATGACCATCCCGGCTCCGCCCCCGTAGGGATAATCATCCACCCGATTATGTTTATTCACCGAAAAATCCCGGATATTAATCGTCTCCAGAGACAAAAGCCCCTTTTCCGCCGCTCTTCCGGTGATGCTCGTCTGAAATCCGTCCCGGACCATATCCGGAAATAACGTCAATACATGAAAATTCATTCGTCCAAAAGTCCTTCCAGCACATGCACCAGCATTCGTTTCGCTTCCACGTCCACCTGAAGGATGCAGTCCCTTATGGCCGGCAGCAGGATCTCCTTTTTCTCAGGCGTCTCCACCACATACACATCGTTCGCCCCGGTCTTCAGTACGTCTGTCAAAGTTCCCAGCGTCTCCCCGGTGTCCGTCACCACCGTCATCTGAAGCAGGTCCACGATAAAATTCTCATGCTCCCCCAGAGGAACTGCATCCGCCCGGGATACCAGAAGGTCCATCCCTTTATATTTTTCAATCTCATTGATGCTGTCGTAGCCCTTAAACTTCAGAATTACCTGATTTTTAAAAAATTTCACCCCGCTGATCTCCAGCTCCTGATGCTCCTTTCCCGTATCCAGAATCACCTTTTTAAGATCCCGAAACCGTTCCGGATCATCCGTTGTAGGATATACCTTGACCTCCCCCCTCACTCCATGAGTGGATGAGATCACGCCTACTCTTAAAAATTCTTCCATTCTGCCTCCTTTCCCATAACGGTAACGATGCCCTGCTGCCCGGTACGCCCGCAGGCGATCCGGACAGCAGGGCACCGCGATATCCGTACCACTTACTGCACGATCTCCACAACAACTTTTCGGTCATCCTTCGACGCCGCCGCTTTCACGAGCGAGCGGATGGCTTTTGCAATACGGCCCTGCTTGCCGATCACTTTCCCCATGTCTGTTGGTGACACACGAAGCTCTACAATCGTTGCGTTGTCCTTTTCCGTCTCGGTGACAACCACTTCGTCCGGATGATCCACCAGCGCTTTTGCCAGCACTTCCACTAATTCTTTCATCAATCCCACCTCCAAGGGGGCCTCATCAGCAGCGCTTTACTTGCTGATCCCGGCAAGTTTGAACAGTTTTCCCACGACCTCTGTGGGCTGCGCACCGTTAGCGAGCCATTTCCTGGCTGCCTCTTCGTTGATATTGAAGGTACTCGGATCCGTATTCGGATCATAGGTGCCGATCTCTTCGATGAATCTTCCGTCACGCGGGGACCTGGAATCAGCTACGATCACTCTATAAAAAGGAGCTTTTTTCTGACCCATTCTTCTTAATCTGATTTTTACTGCCATTTGTTTTTCCTCCATTTAAAGTTCCGCTTCAGCCCCATCCGCATACGGGTAGGAGATTTATGTTCAGCCACCAAAAGATGTGTCTGAACACAAATCTGTATGCGGATCGGGCTTCCGCTGTTTTAAAGTTCCGCTTCGGTCTGCCTCCCATACGGCACACCTCTGCTTTTTTGTATATTTTGTAAACGGAATGTCAGAACGGCAATCTGCCAAACATTCCCTTTTTACCTGCTTTTCCTCTGCCCATGAGTCCGGGCATCTGCTTCATCATTTTCTTCGACTGCTCAAACTGCTTCACCAGACGGTTCACCTCGCTGATGTCCACACCTGCGCCGCCTGCAATTCTTCGTTTCCTGGACGGATTCAGAAGATCCGGATTCTGACGCTCCTTCACGGTCATGGAGAGGATGATCGCCTCGATCCTGGCCATCTTTTTCTCATCCACCGCATCCTCGATCTGCTTCATCTGGCTCCCACCCATGCCCGGCAGCATGCCAAGCAGCGCTCCGATGCCGCCCATCTTCTTCATCTGGTTCATGCTCTCCAGATAATCCTCGAAGTCGAACTGATTTTTCTTCATCTTCTGGACCATCTGTCTGGATTTTTCCTCATCCAGAGATTCCTGCGCCTTTTCGATCATGGTCAGCACATCGCCCATGCCCAGGATTCTGGACGCCATACGGTCCGGATAGAACTGTTCCAGATCTGACAGCTTCTCGCCCATACCCACATACAGGATCGGCTTCCCCGTCACTGCACGGACGGAAAGGGCGGCGCCGCCTCTGGTATCACCATCCAGCTTAGTCAGGATCACTCCGTCAATGCCCACCTTCTCTGCAAAAGAAGAAGCCACATTGACCGCATCCTGTCCGGTCATGGAATCCACCACCAGAATGCTCTGGGCCACATCCACATGGTCCCGGATGTCGATGAGTTCCTTCATCATGTCCTCATCAATATGCAGGCGTCCTGCCGTATCCAGAATAACCACGCTCATGCCGTGGGATCTTGCATGCTCCACAGCCGCTTTCGCGATATTCACCGGGCTGTGCTGGTCTCCCATGGAGAAGACCTCCACTCCCTGCTTCTCTCCGTTGACCTGAAGCTGCCGGATCGCCGCAGGACGGTACACGTCACAGGCCGCCAGAAGCACCTTCCGTCCCTTAATCTTATACTTTCCCGCCAGCTTCGCCGCCGTAGTGGTCTTACCGGCTCCCTGCAGACCGGTCATCATAATGACTGTGATCTCATTGGAAGGACGCAGCTTAATCTCCGTAGTCTCACTGCCCATGAGACGGATCATCTCTTCATGGACGATCTTGATCACAGTCTGCCCCGGCGTCAGGCTCTCCAGCACTTCTGTGCCCACTGCCCTGGCCTCCACAGACTTTACGAACTGTTTGACTACCTTGAAGCTCACATCCGCCTCCAGGAGCGCCAGCTTCACTTCCTTCAGCGCCGCTTTCACATCCGCCTCCGTCAGCCTGCCCTTGCTCCTCAGGTTCTTGAATACGTTCTGTAGTTTTTCCGATAAACTGTCAAATGCCATCTAAAGTTCCTCCAGAATGCTGACTGCGATCCCCTCGATCTCTTTCATTGCCGGATCCTGACGATGTTCCCCTGCAATCTTCTGAATCTGTCCCACCTGTGCGCGGAGACTGATAAACCGCTCCACCAGATGCAGCTTTTCCTCATAGCCGGTGAGCAGACGGTTGCAGCGCCTGATCATATCGTGCACTCCCTGCCGACTGATACCGAGATTCTCCGCCACTTCGCTGAACGAGTAGTCGTTCAGGACCACATCCTCATAGACCCTTTTCTGATGTCCGGTCAGCAGCTCTCCGTAAAAGTCATACAGAAGCGCCTGCTTCAGAATCTCTTCCATTTTGATCACCCTGGTTATCTTACATGAAAACAGTCAGGGTGTCAAGTGTTTTTTCTTGACAAAGTGGAAAATGTCACGTTCCGTCTTTGTTTACCCTGCATCTCCTCTCAATTCCTCTGCTACATTCATCTGCTGCTTCTCCACATACCTTTCATAGCAGAACCGGATGATATCCTTTCTGGTCACAATCCCAATGAAAATCTTGTTGTCGTCAATCACCGGGACAAAATTCTGATTCATGGCCATACGCACCAGATCCTCCATTGTCGCATCCACGGACACCGGATGGATATCCACCTTGCGTTCCACCGCCAGAATCGATACGCCCTCTGCGGCCCGGAGGTTCATGTCATACCTCTTCTTCAGAATCCGCAGAATGTCTCCTTCCGAGACTGTACCAATATATTTTCCCTGCCGGTCAATGAGTGGAACCGCCGTGTAGCCGCTGCGTTCCAGTTTCTCGATTCCCTGACGGAGCGTCCAGTCGTCATGCAGATGGGCCACCTCACTTTTTGGTGTCAAAAAAAATAATACGTTCATCTTATCCTCCACGATCCGCCCGGCCTACATCAGAGGCGCGAGCACCCTCAGTACCGAAGTGATCATATTTCCGATCATCCCCTGCCTGCAGTCCCCAGGCGTCACCTGATGACATCTGGGATAGCAGTCCTCCATATCCTTCTTCACATCCAGCACCGCACTGCAGCCGTACAGGAATGTCCCACACTCAAAATGCAGGTACAGGCTTCTGAAATCCATATTGATGGTTCCCACGGTGGCAACCCGGTCGTCGCACACATAGGATTTCGCATGGACAAATCCCGGCGTATACTCATAGATCTGCACTCCCGCCTTCAAAAGCGGCGGATAGTAGGATTTTGCCATGAAAAATACCGTAGGCTTATCCGGGATACCCGGCATCAGAATCCGCACATCCACGCCCCGCTTGGCCGCCAGGCAGAGCGCGTTCTCCATCTCATCGCTGATCAGCAGATAGGGGGTGGCAATGTATACATAGTCCTTCGCCTGGTTCAGAATGTTGATGTATACATTTTCCCCCAGCGCCTCATTGTCCAGAGGCGTATCCGCATAGGGCACCACATAGCCGTCGCTCTCAAAAGCCTCCTTGTGCCATCTGCGGGGCCGGAACGCCTCATAGTCAAGATCCGGCGTCCGGAATGCATTCCAGACCTCCAGAAACATAAGAGTAAAATTAAATACTGCATCCCCGTGCAGACGGACTCCCGTATCCTTCCAGTGCCCGAACCGAAGCTTCTTATTGATATATTCATCCGCCAGGTTGATGCCTCCGTTGTATGCCGTATGACCGTCGATGACCATGATCTTCCGGTGATCCCGGTTGTTCATGACCAGAGAAAACACCGGTACGAACCGGTTGAACGCGAGGCATTTGATTCCCTTTTTCTCCATCATATCCGCATAGTGGAACGGCAGGAGAGATACGCAGCCCACATCGTCATAGATCAGCCGCACATCCACCCCTTCCTTCACCTTCTGCTCCAGGATCTCCAGGATCCAGTCCCACATGAGCCCTTCCTGGATGATGAAATATTCCAGAAAGATATAATGCTCTGCCTTCCTCAGATCCTCCAGCATGGCCGCGAACATCTCTTCTCCCAGAGAATAGTAGGTCACCTCCGTATTTTTCCAGACCGGATAGACGCCGTATTCTCCGATATAGTGCACATTGCCCGCCACCGCCGGATCCTGCGCCTGTATCTCCTTCAGGATCCACTGATTCTGGGACATGGCCTCCTCCATCTCCCTCTTCACCGCCGCCATTTTTACCGCCAGACGCTTGCCGGGCTTCTTATTTCCGATCATCAGGTAGAGAATCCCGCCGAACAGGGGCACTCCCATGACCAGAATGATCCATGCGATCTTATAGGCTGAATTCTCGTCCTTTCGGATCAGATACAGGAGAATCCCGATACTGATCAGCCGGAACAGTGTATTGAAAAATATGGAATAGCTGGTCAGCCGTCCCATGAACACCACCCACCACAGCATCTGCAGCAGAATGGCAAGCCCCACCAGAACCAGCCGGCTCTTAAAGACCTTACTGATTTTTTTCACCATGTCCCAACACCGCCAATCGATTGATCTGAGTCGCCACATATCCGGCGCCGTAGCCATTGTCAATATTCACCACCGTGATCCCGTTGGCGCAGGAATTGATCATGGTCAAAAGGGCAGAGAGCCCTCCGAAGCTGGCTCCGTATCCCACGCTGGTTGGAACCGCGATCACCGGCACATCCACCAGTCCCGCCACCACTCCGGGCAGCGCCCCTTCCATACCTGCCACCGCGATGACACAGTTCACGCCTTCAAAGACCTCCAGATTACTCAAAAGCCGGTGGATCCCGGCCACGCCCACATCAAACAGCCTCGTCACCTTTGTCCCGAAGAACTCCGCCGCTCCTGCCGCTTCCTCCGCCACCGGGATATCTGCTGTTCCTCCGGTGCAGATCACGATCTTCCCAATGAGCTCCCTGCTCCTGAATTCCGCCTTCAAAAGCCTGGATACCGGCTCGTAGGTAAATTCCGGGACAACCTCCATCACGGCCTCTGCCTGCTCCCTGGACGCCCGGGTGCCCAGCACATTGATGCGCTCCCCGGCCATCCTCCGGCAGATCCCCACCAGATGCTCCGTCTCCTTCCCCTGACAGTAGATGACTTCCTCAAAGCCCTGGCGCACCTGCCTGTGATGATCGATCTTGGCATAGCCCAGATCCTCATAAGGCAGCTTTTTCAGCAGCTCCTCCGCCTCTTTTATCTCCATCGCTCCGGACCTTACGCCGGCCAGGATCGCATTTACATCCATTCTATCCTCTCCTTTTACATGTTCCTAGACAGTATACCCCCTTCTCCCTGCATTTTCCATTAAATTTCTGTGAACTTTTCGAGAACACCTGCAGAGCTGCCGGACAGTCGAACAGCGAGATCCTGAATCGGCAGAAAACTGTTTGACAGCCGTCCCATATAATTTTATACTTAGAGCATGAACAAAACAGGAGGACATGGATTCATGAACGCATCAAAAGTATACTGCACGAACCTGCGCGTCAGAACAGGCGACACCCTGCAGATGAAGCTGGAACGCCTGCTCAGAAAAGCAGGTCTTCCCACGATGGATCTGGAAGACAAATACGTCGCCGTCAAGATTCATTTCGGAGAGCCTGGCAACCTGGCCTATCTCCGCCCCAACTACGCCCGCACTGTGGTGGACATGGTAAAATATCTGGGCGGAAAGCCTTTCCTGACCGACTGCAACACGCTCTATGTGGGCGGCCGCAAAAACGCTCTGGACCACATCGAGAGCGCCTATCAGAATGGCTTCAATCCTTATAATATCGGCTGTCATGTGCTGATCGCAGACGGTTTAAAAGGCACTGACGATGTATATGTCCCCGTGGAAGGCGGCGAATACGTCAAAGAGGCGAAGATCGGCAGGGCCATCATGGACGCGGATGTCTTCATTTCCATGAGTCATTTCAAGGGGCATGAGATGGCAGGCTACGGCGGCGCTCTGAAAAATATCGGCATGGGCTGCGGTTCCCGTGCAGGTAAGATGGAGATGCACTCTGCAGGCAAACCCTACGTGAATCAGGATCTGTGCGTGGGCTGCGGACAGTGTATAAAAATCTGTGCCCATGGCGCACCCTCTGTCACAGACAAAAAGGCTTCCATTGATCTGAACAAATGCGTAGGCTGTGGCCGCTGCATCGGAGTCTGTCCCAAAGACGCCGTCAGTCCGGCCCAGGACGAAGCCAACGAGGTTCTGAACTACAAGATCGCCGAATACAGCAAGGCCGTTCTGCAGGGCAGACAGCATTTCCACATCAGCTTTGTCATCGATGTCTCCCCCTACTGCGACTGCCATGCAGAAAATGATCTGCCCATCGTACCGGATGTTGGCATGTTTGCATCCTTCGACCCGGTAGCCCTGGATATGGCATGCATCGACGCGGTCAATACCCAGGAGCCGGTCAGGGGCAGCGCACTGGAGGACTCCGGTCGCCCGTATATCGACGACCATTTTACCTCCGTCTTCCCGGATACCCACTGGAGATGCTGTATCGACCACGCCAGAAAGATCGGCATCGGAACGGACGAATATGAGCTGATTCATGTCGATTAAATTCTGAATTACGGAACTATACAAATACCCCCGAAAAGCGGCATGCCTTCCGGGGGTATTCCTGTTTTTATTTCTTACCTTTTACTGAACTTCTTTGCGGAACCGTTCCAGAAGCCGGTCAATCACATGTACCAGATGCCCGATCTCCGGCTTGGTAAGCTGCTCATCCGCCCCCAGAGCCTCCCCTTTCGTCCGCATCTGATCATCGATCAGCGATGAGAAGATCACCACAGGTATCTTCTTCAGTCTTGGATCATCCTTCACAAGCTTCGTAAGACGGTGTCCGTCCATCTCCGGCATTTCAATATCCGTAATGATCAGATTCACCTTGTCATAGAGATTCTCATCATTGCGCATTCCACTGAGGTAATTCCATGCCTCCTGGCCATTATTGAAATTCTTCACATCCATAAAGCCTGCACGTTCCAGAGAATCGTCAATCATTTTCTGCAGAAGTACAGAATCCTCTGCGATTACAAGCGGACTGTTGCACAATGGACGATCCCCCATCTGCTCCACTTCAGAGATCTGAATCGTCGTTTCCGGCGCAATCTCAGCCACGATCTTCTCAAAGTCCAGAATTGTTACCAGTTCTCCCGCACACTGCGCGATACCGGTTGCCACGCCTTCTTCCCCATGAGACAGTGTCTTATCCGGTTTCTGGATATCTTTCCAGGAGATACGGCTGATTCCCTCAATGCTCTGCACGCGGAATGCCACGGTCATCTTGTTGAAATTTGTCACGATGAAAAGATCCCTTGGTTTATGCCCCAGATCTTCACCGGTCAGATAGTAGCCCAGATCGATGACTGTGATCAGGATATCCCTTGGCTTGAAGATTCCCTCCACTGCAGGGTGCGCATGAGGCATCATCTTCACCTTTTCACTCATCATGATCTCTTTGACCTTTGCCACGTTGATTCCATAGAATTCTCCCTGGATCGTGAACTTCATGATCTCGATCTCATTGGTGCCTGATTCCAGAAGAATACCCTCTTTTTCTTTCTCCACTTGTATCCGCTCCTTCCTTATAGATGCTTCTCCGGCTTACCCGCCGTGCGGATAATCACATCCCCATTGGCGATGTTGATGAGCATGGTCCGGGCATAACTTCCGCCGGTATCCTCAGCCGCGATACGCATCCGTTCTTCCATCAATAACTTTTTCACCATTGCAGCATTTCTCTGACCGATATTGCCGAAATCCGAATTGCCCCGGATCTCGAACATCTTGGCGCCCCCTGCAATCTTTACTATGGTCCTGCTCTTCAGCATGCCGAATGCAGACATTTTACGAATCATCTCCTGAAGCCCGCTGTCTGCATATTTGAATATCTTCGGGTCCTTTGGATCCGTCCTTGACGGCAGCATGATATGTAAAAGCCCCCCCAGGCGAATCGCCGGATCATACATGGTGATCCCGATACATGAACCCAGTGCATAAGTGATAATCTGCCCCTCTCCTCTGGCAAACTTCATATCACCGATTCCCACTTTTAAGTCTTTTCCTGTCAACTTGACACACCCAATTTCTCTAATATCCTGTTCAGGGATTCAATGTCAGGCAGCATCAAAAGTCCGTCAGAAAGCCTGACACCATCCGCAATAAATTCTGCATTAATGTACATCAGTTTATCTGTCTCATATCCATACTCTGCGATAGGAACTGTCAGGATCCCACCCAGCATATTTACCGTGGAACTGGGCACCGACAAATCGATATCCACACCCACCAGCTGTGCAAACGCATTCACATAGGAGCAGATAATAATATTCCCCACCTCTTCCAGAGCAGAATAATCCATATCATCCATCTCTTCAAAAGAGGTATACGATTTGCCGATGAGCTTCTCCAGGACCACATTGGCCATATCCATCTTGAAGATAAACAGGATCAGCCCGTCTACGTCATTGGACATCTGAACCAGTGTCGCCGCCACCAGCTCCTCGATCTCTCCGATCCGGTCCACCGCCTCTTCATACCCAAGCACACTCACCTCGGGGATCGTAATCCGGATCTCCTTCTGTAGAAGCTTTGACAGAGACGTAGCCGCATGACTGGTACCGATACTGCTGATCTCTTTCATGACGTCCAGTTCCTGAAGGTTCATCTCCTCATAACTTTTTATTCTCATATCCACCTCACGTTATCCTGTCATCCCCTGAGGGAATTGATCGTCGATTCGATCTCATCTGATGTGGTAACCATTTTCAGAGCATAGGTAAAGGCCCTCTGTGCTTCTATGACCTTCACCATCTCCTCCGCCATATCCGTACCGGAGCTCTCCAGAGCGCTGGACGCGATCTGGGGATTCTCGATCAGAATCGGCTCTGCCCCCTCGTCCACAGGAACGAACTCATTGTCCCCTGTATTCGCAAGACGGCTGGGATTGCTGAACGTGTACAGTCCGATGCTCTGCCTGATGGCTGCCAGGTCTTCCCCTGCGCTCTCCTCATCCGCCATCTGGCCCACCTCGATGGGCTTCCGTTCCCGGTCCAGCACCATCCGGTTGGAGTCTGTCATCAGATAAAACTTTCCATCCAGCTCTCCCCTGTGGAACCTGCCGCTCCTGGTATAGCTGATTGCCTCTGTCCCCACATCCTGCACCATGAAAAATGCATTGTCCTGGAGAATCGCAAAATCCAGGGGCTGGTTCGTCATGGTCGCTGCTGAAGTGCCGAAGTTCGTGTACGTCCTCTGAACCCTCATACCATCGCCGGCCATGAGCTCCGTAACCGCATCCTCCGAATCATTCAAATTGTAATTGATCAGATCGGAAAATGCCACATTCTTCGGTTTGAAGCCGTAGTTGTTGATATTGGCAAGGTTATTGGAAGTCACACTCAGCTTGGACAGATATGCAGAAGCACCCACTGCCGCTGAATAAAATGACTGATACATAAGATATCCTCCTTATTTGTAGTTCCGCAGAAATCCCGCTCCTGCCCGGCGAAAAATCACCATCCCGGCTCCGGCGAGCCCTGACAGCGATCCGGGCATGCGGCTGGATTTCTGTTGTTACATTCTGCCTATGTCATTTGCTGATTTGTTCATGACCTGGTCATACATCTTGAGCATCTGCGCCGCACTCTGCAGAGCTCTCTGTGACGTGATCATGGAGGTCATCTCATCCACCATGTCCGCGTTGGACCTCTCCAGCGTCTTCCAGATCACTGCCGTATCCCCCTGCATCACCTCTCTTGGAGCTGCATCCGTGGAATAAAGGCCATAATCCTCTTTGTGCATTACATCCTGATACTCTCCTTCAAAATCCACCACACGCAGCGTTCCCAGCTCACGGGCTGTACCGTCTGCATCCACTCCGTAGATCGTCCCGTTGGTCACGGCAAAATCCTCATTGCTGATCTGGATCGGTTGCCCGCCTGCTCCCTGGACTCTTCCCAGATTGTTCAACGTCAGATATCCTTCCTCATCCACCCGGAAGGAACCATTCCTCGTGTAACGCACACCGTCTGGTGTATCGATACAGAAAAAACCGTTACCGCTCAGTGCAAAATCATAGATACCGCCTGTGGGATTGAAGCTTCCCTGTTCATAATTCACATAAGTTCTCTGAGCTGTCCTGATCTTGGATGTGATACCCAGTTCGGTGTATCTGCTCTTGTCTGTCCTTCCGGTCCGATAGAGCATCTCTTCCTGAAAGGTACTGCTCACCATCCTGTCACTCTTATAACCTGGTGTCTGGATATTTACCATATTGTTGCTGACCGTGTTCAGATTCCTCTGCTGGGTCAACATACCGGACGTCAGGTTATAAAATCCCTGATACATACCCTCTCCTCCTTAAATATAATGACTCATCTGTTCCTTCAGTTTTTTGATCGCACTGCTGTGGATCTGCGAAATACGCGGTTCACTGACTCCCATAATTCCCGCAATCTGTCCCATATTAAGCTCTTCCACGTAATACAGAGAGATGACCATCTGCTCCTTCTCCTTCAGCCCCTTCACTGCCTCTGCAAGAAGCTTCCTGGATTCTTCCCGGAGAAATGCCTTCTCCGGCTGGGAGCTCGTATCCTTACTGGAAAGCTGCAGTGCCTGATGCTCTTCCTCATCATCCACCAGCATATCCAGCGAGAGCACATTCATGATCACACTCATGCGCTGAAACTTCCGATATTTCTTCACATCCATCCCCAGGGAGGCTGCGATCTCTTCATCGGTAGGATCCCCGCCCAGTGCGACGCGCGCCTCCTCCATGAGGCGGATCTGTTTGCGGAAATCCCGGGGCATCCAGTCATTCTTGCGCACCAGGTCGATGATCATCCCCCTGATGCGTCTGGAGATAAAAGTCTCAAACTTATTATCCCGCTCCGGGTCGTATCTGTCAATCCCTTTCATGATGGCAATGACACCTTCATTGATAATATCTTCCATCTGAAGGGAGCCTGCATAGACGCCCCGCATCTGGGAAGCGATGGTCTTGACAATGTACAGGTACCGCATGACCAGCTCCTGTTTGATGACAAGCTCCCCGCTCTCCTGGTACATGGCAAGGAGCTCTTCATTTGTCTTGTCTCTTAGCTTTTCTGTCTGAAGCATCCACTAAAACTCCTTGTTGGTCAGGCGCCCCTCCTCTCAGGGTTCTCAAGAGTCAGGCTGCCAATAGACTGAATCTGGATATTATTTGCTATCTCATTAAAAGACAGCACTCTGACATTCGGATAAAACTGATCAATCAGCCGGTAAAAATGAACCCTCATGACCTGCGACGTCAGGATCACAGGACTCTGGGAAAGACTGTTGAACTTCTTAAGCTGCGTCGTGATCTGGTTGATCAGACTCTGGAGCACATCCGGACTCAGCGCCAGATAATACCCCCTCTCCCCCTTGGACAGACAGCCCACCATGGTGCGCTCCAGCTCCGAATCCAGCGTGAGCACCTTCATGCTGCCGTCCTCGCAGTACAGACGGGTGATCGTACGCTTCAGCGCCGTTCGGATATGTTCGATCAGTCCGTCCACATCCTTAAGCGGAAGCCCGGTCTCGGAGATGCTCTCCAGTGCCGTCTCGATAATCGTCTCCATATCCTTGATCGGCACCCCTTCCTTCAAAAGGCTGGTAAGGATCTTCTGGAAGAGACTGTAATTGATATAATTCGGAAATGCCTCTTCGATCAGCTCCGGCGCCGCCTTCTTCGTATTTTCCACCAGATGGATGATCTCCTGTCTGGTAAGAAGCTCATGGGCATGCTGCTTCACCACCTCGGACAGATGCGTCACCAGCACAGACAGAGGATCGATAACCGTATAGCCATAGATCTCCGCGATTTCCCGGTCCTCCGGGCGGATCCACCGGCTGGGAATCCCATATGCCGGCTCGATGGTCTCAATACCGTCGATCTCCTTTTCCGGATTCTCCGGATCCAGCGCCAGGAAATAATCCACCAGCAGCTCGCCTCTGGCCACTTCCTCGCCCTTGATCTTGATACAGTACTGATTGGTGTTCAGTCCCGAACTGTCCCGAAGCCGGATGGACGGGATCACGAATCCCATATCCTGCGCGTACTGCCTGCGGAAGATCACGATTCGATTAATCAGTCTTCCGCCCACGGATTCATCCACCAGAGGGATCAGACTGTAGCCGAACTCCATCTCAATGGGCTCCACCGTCAGCAGGCTGTATACATTATTCACATCTTTAAAATACTCTTCCTCTGTCACCTGTCTCAGGGTCTCGCCGCCTGCTTCTCCCGCCTCTTCAGGCTGCGGTTCGCCCCCCGGCGCACCGGCAAATCCAGCCGATGCCAGAGACGGCTCTTCCTTGATCCTTCTGGACAGGTAATAACCTCCGACCACAAGTCCCACGGATACGATCAGAAGCTGGATCACCGGCATCCCCGGAATCACAGCCAGGACGCCGATCACCACGCCGCTGATCATGATGGCTGTTGGCTGAGCCGTGAACTGTTTGGAAATATCCTCGTTCAGACTTCCCTCCGCCACGGCTCTGGTAACGATCATACCTGTGGCAGTGGAGATCAGAAGGGACGGAATCTGTCCCACCAGTCCGTCACCCACCGTTGCGATGGAGTAGGTCGTTGCCACTTCTCCCAGTGTTCCGGTCCCCTGTACCATGCCGATGATGATACCGCCGATCAGGTTGATACCCGTGGTAATCAGAGACATGATCGAGTCCCCTTTGACGATCTTCGTGGCACCGTCCATGGAACCGTAGAAATCTGCTTCTCTCTGGATCTTCTCACGCCGGATCTTTGCCTGCTGTTCATTGATCAGTCCGGAATTCAGGTCTGCGTCGATGGCCATCTGTTTACCGGGCATAGCATCCAGAGTAAACCTCGCCGCCACCTCGGATACACGCTCCGCACCCTTGGTGATAACAAGGAACTGCATGAGCACGATGATCAGATAGATAACAAGACCAACAACCACATTTCCCTGCAGGATAAAATCGCCGAACGCCTTGATGATCTGTCCGGAAGAACCGGCATTTGACAGAATATTTCTCGTCGTCGATACGTTGATACCAAGACGAAAAAGCGTCGTGATCAGCAGAAGCGACGGGAATATGGCAAATTCCAGCGGCTCCCTGATGGTCATGGTGATAACAAGAATCATCAGAGACAGGGACATATTCAGAATGATCGCCACGTCCACAAGCGCAGCCGGCAGCGGTATTATCAGCAATAATATAATTGTCAGTACAAACAGTACAACCGAGTAGCTTAATAATTTCTTCATTCAAGACTCCATCCATCTATATAATATGCGGACACCGCTGTTTTACATACTCTGTCAGGGATCCTTACGCCTATTTCAGCATTTCCTCCCTGTGATTAAGCCGGTATATATATACCAGCAGATCAGCTACCGCACCATAAAATTCCGCCGGTATCTCACGCTCCACTTCGCAGGCAGCATAGAGCGCTCTTGCCAGCGGGCGGTCTTCAATAACTGACACCCCATGCTCTTCTGCAATTCCCACGATCCGAAGCGCCATATAGTCCTGCCCCTTGGCCAGCACCACCGGAGCCCCGTTCTTATCCGGATCATATTTCAGGGCAACTGCAAAATGCGTAGGATTTCTCACTACCACATCGGCCTCCGGCACACTCTGCATCATCCTGCTCATGGCCATCTGCCTCTGAATCCTCCGGATTCTTCCCTTGATCTCCGGATTTCCCTCTGTCATTTTGTACTCATCCTTGACCTCCTGCTTGGTCATTTTCAGATTATTCTCATAGTCCCATCTTTGATACAGAAAATCAAAAAAAGCCACCACCGCAAAGGCGATGCAGACCTTTACCACCAGGTCGTAAACCATCTGCAGCATGTCTGCGGTCGCACTGTATGTCTGCATGTCAAACATACGGGATATAGGACCCAGATCGCTCCTGACGATATTGTAGAGCAGGATAATGAGTATGGATATCTTGATCAGGTTCTTCAGAAGATCCACGATCTTCTTCAGACTGAACATATTCCTGATCCCCTTAATGGGATTCATTTTACTGAGCTTGGGCCGCAGGGGTTTGAAGGTCACAAGGAACCGGGTCTGAACCCCGTACCCCAGGATCCCCAGGAGCATGGAGGCCAGCAGAAGCGGCAGCGCACATTTCAGCAGCGAAAATACAGTATACGTAAGCATGTGCGGTGAGCCCTCAAAGGGCGCCTCCGACCGGACAGACGTAAACGCAAACTCCATATATTCCCGAATCGTATCATAGATCATCGGAAGGAAGAGCTTTGTCATATAAAATACGCCGAACAGCACCAGAACTGTGACGATGTCCTTGCTCTGGAATACATTTCCTTCTTTTCTCGCATCTCTCCGGCGTTTACTGGTTGGTTGTTCGGTTTTCTCCTGTCCACCCGACTCGGCCAAGCTCACCACTCCCTTCGTCTGTCCCCAGGATCGTCTCTGTCACGCCCGCTCTTAACCCATGAGCATCAGCGCTTCTTCTATATATACAAAAATATTGTCAATAATTCCATATAATTTCGTTGCAATCGGACTGAACAGATAGACCAGAAGCATCAGTCCCACAATAATTTTCAACTGAAAATTGACTGCAAACACATTGATCTGCGGGATCACTCTCATGAGGATGCCCACTGCCGCCTCTGTCACCATCTCCATGGCAATGATCGGAAATGCAAGCTGCAGACCGGTGGCAATACTGGTCTTGAAAATATCCACCATAAGCTCCGACAGCTCCGGACGAATCACCACTTCCCCAAAAGGCACAAGATCCGCCGAACGGTAGATGAGCGCCAGCAGATGCACATGCCCGTCCCCTGCCAGGAACAGAAGTACCAGAAATGTATACAGCATCCCGGATGTGATCGTCATCTGTGTGTTATACTGAGGATCGTAGGTCTGTGCCATGGACAGGCCCATGATATAGTCCACCACCGCCGCCGCAAAACGGACCACTGCAAAGGACAGCTCCATGGAAAATCCAATGGCAAACCCGATCATCATCTCTTTGATGAGCATCAGACCGAATTCCAGCATGACCACAGGCTCATGTGCCAGGATCCCGTCTGTATGTCCATACATCAGGATCGACAGACAGAAGATCAGGGCTCCTTTTGCCGCATTCGGGATATTCGACCGTCCTAATATGGGATTCAAAGCCACCGCACCCGTCATCCGCATGAAGATCAGCGCGAAAAGGATGAACATAAAGTCAGCCTCCTGCGACCAGTCCCAACATCTGCCGGAGGAAATCCTGAAGCATGGTCAGGATCGTACCTCCCAGAAATGCCATAACCGCAAGTATGGCAAGAAACTTGGGAACAAAGGTCAGTGTCTGTTCATTGATCTGTGTTGCCGCCTGAAAGATGGAGATCACGACACCCACCACCATACTGACCAGCAAAAAGGGAAGCGCCAGCCGAAGGGCAAGTAAAAACGCCTGATATAAAACGCCGAGTACCTCTGTCTCTGTCATCATGAACTCCTTTCTGCGGGCATTTTACCCTATTTAAAACCGGCAACAATGTTGGAGAACACCAGTTCCCACCCGTCTACTGTCACAAAAAGCAGAAGCTTGAAGGGCAGGGACACCATCGCCGGCGGCAGCATGACCATACCCATGGACATCAGCGTAGTCGCCACGATAATATCCACCAGAAGGAAGGGCAGATAGATGAAAAATCCTGCCATGAACCCTCTCTTCAGCTCGGAAGTCATAAAAGAAGGGACCACGACCGTAAGAGGATATTCCATGGGGTCTTCTTCGATCGCCGCACCCGACATATCAACAAAATTCTCCAGTGTACTGATCTCCGTATTGCGAAGCATAAACTCCTTCAAAGGAACTGTCATCTCCCGGATGGCCTCCTCCTGCGTCATCTCTCCGCGCAGATAGGGCTGATATGCTTCCTCATTCATCCTGTTCAGAACAGGATTCATGATATATAAAGTCAAAAATAATGCAATGCCTACCAGGACCATATTGGGCGGCGCCTGCTGTACTCCCAGTGCATTTCTCGTAAAAGAAATGATGATGATCGTCCGGACAAACGAAGTCATCATGATAACGATGGATGGGAGCAGTGCCACCAGAGTAAGCATGTAGATCAATTCCAGGGTGGGAACACTCCCGCCGTTTAACTGTGTCAAAAGATCACTCATCTGTCAACTCCATTTTTGTCATCACGAAACTTTTTGTATTTCTCGAAAAGTTCCTGGAAAGCAGGCATTGCCCTGCTCTCCATGTTCTGCGGCATGTCCGCCTCGAAATCACCCTCCGCTTCTGCCAGAAGCTGAATCCCGGCCTGACTGACGCCAACCAGATAATCATGCTCACCTACCCGCAGCAGGAGGATTCTTTTGTCCTGCCCCACCTGAAGCTGACCCAACACCTTCATATTATTGGAGCCGGCATTCATCCCCCACTGCCTTCCCAGCATCCGGCTGCACCAGTATGCCAGACAGAGCACACCCAGGACAGCCAGTATTGCATTAAATAAAGATAACATTCCCATTCCTTACAGTGTTTCCGGATTCAGCTCTTTGGCAACGATCTCCGTGATACGGATACCGAAGTTATCCTCCACCACGACAATGTCGCCCTTGGCGATACACTGTCCGTTGACGAAGAGATCCACCTGTTCTCCTGCCATCTTATCCAGGACAACCAGCGTACCCTGCGTAAATTCCAGGATATCTTTCACCAGACGCTTGGTTCTTCCGATCTCCACCGATATCTCAAGAGGCACCTTCATCAGCATCTCCTGATTGGTCTTGTCTTCCATACCGTCGCCGTCATTCCCGCTGATCTGCTCAGAAGCCAGAGGCCGGATAAGAGAGCTCTCTTTCCTCGCCGGTTCCGGCGCCTTTGTCGTCTTCATCATCTCCATCATCTGCATCTGCGTCTGCTGCATCTGATTCAGAAGCTGCAGCATCATGGGATCCATGGCCGGTGCCGGATATGGATAATAGGGCTGCTGCAAAGCTGCGCCAGGCTGCTGCGCAGGCGCTGCCTGTACAGGCGCCGGTGCCGGCGTCTCTGCTGCCGGAGCGCTGTTCATGGATGCCATCAATGCGTCCATCTCCTCCTGAGACATACTTCCGCCGCCCGATGAGGATTCTGCCGGTGCCGGCGTCTCTGCCGCCGGAGCGCTGTTCATGGATGCCATCAGTGCATCCATCTCCTCCTGAGACATGCTTCCGCCGCCCGATGAAGGTCCTGCCGGAGACGCCTCCGACGCCGGGGCATCACCCATGGAAGCAACCATCGCATCCAGATCCTCCTGAGACATTCCTCCGCCGGATGACGGTTTCGGTGTATCTGCAGGCTTCGCCGGCGGAGCTTCCACTGTAGGCTCCACGCCGCCGCCCAGACCAAACGGCGTCAACAGCCGCTTCGCCAGACCGGCAGACATAATATTCATAAACTCACTGTTTAATTTTTCTTCGATCTCCAGACGGAAGCGTACAACGACCATTCCCTCTTCATCGGGAAAATACTTGTCCTTGAACGCCTCCGGCTCTCCGATGTCAAACGACTGGGGAGTAGAGATATTCACAGTAAAACCCAAAAACTCAGACAATGCCGTCGCCGACGCGCCCATCATCTGATTCATGATCTCGCAGATCGCACTGACGTAGATCTCATCCATCTCAAAGGCTTCATCTGTAGGAATCTCACCCATCAGTGTACCGACGATGATCCGCACATCCTCCTTGCGGAACATCATGACATTTCTGCCGTCAAGCCCTTCCACATAGGCGATCTCTACTCCGATCGCCGGTTCCAGCCGCTTGAATTCAAATTCCTCCCGCGTCTGGACACGCACCACAGGCGTCGTAATATCCACCTTGGTGCCAAGCAATGTGGAAACCGCCGTTGCCGAGGCGCCGAGACTGATATTCATGATCTCGCCTATGGCGTCTATTTCCATTTCGTTAAAGCTGCTAGCGCCCATTTCTCAATCTCCTTTTATTTTCCTATCTCTAATGCCTTCTGCGCCATCAGCTTGATCGCATTCAACGCCGTAACATTGGCATCATAGGATCGGGTCGCTGCCATGGCATCCGCCGTCTCCTTCAAAAGATCCACATTGGGCATCTCTACAAATCCGCTTTCATCGGCATCCGGATGCTCCGGATTATAGACCATCTTCATCTCGCGGTCATCTTCTACAATATCTGCCACCCGCACGCCGACTCCCCGACTGACGACTCCGTTTCCCCGGGCTGCATTGCGCAGCGCCTCCTTGAAAGAATCGGTCCCGTAGCTCTCGAAAACTACCAGCTTTCTGCGGTAGGCACCGCCTGCCTCTGTCCTCGTCGTGTCAATATTGGAAACATTTTCCGACGCAATATCCATCCTGAGACGCTGAGCGCTCAGCCCCGATGCACAGATATCAAATGAACTTAAAAAAGCCATCCCTGCTGTCCTCCTGACATGTCATTATCCCAAAATCGTCTTCACGGTCTCTACGATACGTTCCTGATTAAACGGCTTTACGATAAAGTCCTTTGCACCGGACTTGATGGCATCCACCACCATGCTCTCCTGCCCCATGGCAGTACACATGACGATCTTTGCATCCGGATGGCTTTCCTTGATCTTCTTCAGAGCCTGAAGCCCGTCCATGTTCGGCATGGTGATATCCATGATGACCATATCCGGATTTTCCTCATCATACTTCTTCACCGCCTCAGCGCCGTCCTGAGCTTCCACAAAATTATCATATCCGCTCTTGGTCAGTGCGTTCTTTACCATCATCCTCATAAATGCAGCATCATCAACCAGCATAATCTTTGCCATTGTTCTTTCCTCTCTCTTTCCTAAAAATATTATATGTAGTCTTTATTCAGATGCGGCTGTCTCCAGCACTTCCTCCAGGCTCTCTTCGTCTTCCTCATAGAGCCGCTGGTTAATCCGCACCGCCACATTCTTTTTATATATGCCCATCTTGCCGGTAAACCATGCCTGTCTGCCGATATACAGCTTCACATCGTTGTCCTTGGGCTTGTTCATATCGATCACATCTCCCTCCTTCAGGTGATAGATATCACTCAGGTCAAGAGATATGGTGCCCAGCTGACCGGTAACCGGAAGCAGGGATTCCCGTATGTTATCAAGGATCGTCTCTTTGTTGTCCTCGTAAGCGTATCCCCTTGCAAGATGCTTACGGCTGTCGATCGTCTGGAAGATCGCCTCCAGGAGTGTTCCCGGCATACAGATCCGGATCTTCTCAGATGCCACACCTGCAACGTCCACATTCAGATGAATGATCGCAACGGTCTCATCCAGCCCCACATCCTGCATCATACTGGGATTGTCCTCGATCCTCTGCGCTTTGAACTCCATACTGATATAGTTGGCGAAGCCATCCTTCAGTGCCTGAATCATATACGACAGGATCCTCCGGTACAGAGCAATCTCCACATCAGAATACCGGTAGCCCGGATCCACTTTGATCACGCCCTCTGAGCCGCCCAGCATATGGTCCACCAGTGTGATGACCAGACTGGGTGTAACATAAATCATCAACGGGATCAGATTCTTACTGTAATCCTGTATCGTAGCCTCCACCAGAGTAACCGCATCATTTTCATTCAGAGAATTCACATACTCATAATAGCGGCGCTCCTGCACTTCCATCACCGTGATATCGGTCATAACCCGGAACACACCATTGATCTGGGACGTGATGATCCTGGCATAATTCTCGAAGACGCTGGTCAGAATCTTCATCTTATCCTTTGTAAATTTTCTGGGGCTGTAGAAATCATACTTGCTGTACTTGATCTCTTCTGTTACAGCCTTTTCTTTCTGTACCACTTTCTCTGTCTTTTCTTCCTTTGGTTCATCGCCGCCTCCGGAATTCATGGACTTTAAAAGCGCGTCGATCTGACTTTGGGACAATACATCTGCCATCTAAAAAGCCACCTTTTCTCAATAGTTATTCCGCTGGTACATCTGCAGCAGACTCATCTGGCTGCACCGTATCATCCGGTGGATTGATCTCTCCCTCCGGCACTGCACTGGCCGCATTCTCCGAGCCGCCTTCAATGGTATCAAAGGCTTCTCCTCCCGTGACCATAACGGAACCTGCATCCATACTGTTGGTAAATTCATCGTAGTAATCATTCATGGACTTGATATCCGCACCCTGGTCAATGATCACGAATTCCACACGCCGGTTCCTGGCCCTTCCTTCGCTGGTCTCATTGGTACTCACCGAACGGTACTGGCCGTAGCTTAAGCCCACCAGCTTGCTTGGATCCATGATATCTTTTTCCTGAATATAGGCCGCCACTTCTGCAGACCTCATGGCCGAAAGGATACGGTCCGTCCGGGGATTGTTCTCCCGGTCCGGATTGGCCTGAGCCGTATGACCCATGATATCGATCTGGGCAATACTCCCTTCATACTGTCCCAGCACGCCGCACAGGACATCCAGGATCATGATCGCTTCCTCCGTCAGGTTGGAACGGTTTCCCTCAAAAAAAGCCTGCTTGTCAAATACCAGAAACGTATATCCGTCCTCTCTGGAGATACTCACGCCTTCGATGCCGCTGCCGTTCAGGGCCTCCATCAAAGCCACATACAGCTCATCCGGATTATCGGGATCGGAAATCGTCTCGTCGAACTCCATATTGCCGGACACATCATATTCGCCTTCCGAGATCTCTTCATTGACCGCGATCTGCTGCGTCTCATCAGAACTGGGAAAGATACTCTTGACAAAAATCTCCCACTTCTGCTGATTCAGCGTCGACATGGAATACAGCATAACGAAGAAACACAGAAGAAGTGTAACCATGTCACCATAGGTATCCATCCAGCTTCCGCAGTCTTCACCGCCTCCGCCTTTTTTCGGTCTGCTCATGCCGCGCCTCCTTCTCCGCCTCCACCTTCTCCTGATTTCAGAAGAAGCTTCTTCTGCTGAGACTGTTTCAGACAGGAGAGCAGATGCTCACGCAGAAATTTGGGATTTTCACCTGCCTGGATTCCCATGATTCCCTCAATAACTGTCATACAGTAAAGTTCTTCTTCTGCCTGACGGACACGAAGTTTCTTTGCTATGGGCTGAAAGAACAGATTGGCAAAAAGACTGCCGTAAAAGGTTGTGATCAGAGCCACACTCATATCCTGTCCCAGCGTACTGGCTCCGCCACCGCCGTCCAGGTCCATACCTTTCAACATGTTGATCAGACCTACCAGCGTACCAACCATACCGAATGCCGGACAGTAAGAAGACGCCTTTTCATAAATACCTGCAGCCTCATCATGTCTTGCAATCATATCATCCATCTGCTTTTCCAGCATGGACCGCACTTTATCCGGATCATTGGCATCCACAATCATCAGGACACTCTGCTTCAGAAAAGGGTCCTTGATCTCTGCCGCCTTCTCTTCCAGTGCCAGCAGACCATTCTGTCTTGCCAGCATCGCCAGATCCACCAGTTCATCCACCAGTTTGGGAATCGCAAACTTCTTTCCTCTGGTCAGCACCATCAGATGTTTCGGTATATCCTTCAATATGCGAAACGGGTAACTGGCAAGTACTGCCGCAACCGTTCCACCCAGCACCAACGCCAAACTCTGTGGATCCCAGAAATTCCCCAGCTTAGAGGTTCCGATTCCCCATACGACCAGTGCCATACCAAACACTATACCGAGAAGCGTTGTTATATCCATCTTCATTCCTCCTTGCTCTGTAACAGCAATTAGTTATTTATCTCTGCCATCCGGCGTGATACAGCTGTGATAGAACCCCCGTAACTGTTCCATCACGGATTCCGCCGTGTCTTTTACCAGATAGTAATAGCCATTCATCATCTTGATCTTTGTCTCCGGTATGGATTCCATTGACTCGATCTGCAGTACATTCAAATAAAGCACTTCACCGCTCAACCTCGTTACCCTGATCATGTCTCTCCTACCACCTTCCGTACTCCATGCGGGCACAGAGCCATAGGAGGAGTTTTTCTCCTCCATATGGATCCTTGCCATCCGGGCCTCACGGGCCCGGTCCATTATTTTCTGGTCGGCGCTGCGTCTACCCCGCCGTGCCATGATTAACGTTTCATACTGATAAGATCAGAAAGGATCTCATCACTGACCGTGATAATCTTGCTGTTGGCCTGGAAGCCTCTCTCCGCCATAATCATCTCAGAAAACTCCACTGCCATATCTACGTTGGACGCCTCCAGGTACCCGGGCATAAGGGTACCTCTGCCGGAAGATCCCGGAGCATTTACACTGCATCGTCCAGTATTATCTCTGGACGATGCCTTATAATAATTATTTCCATCCTTTGTAAGACCATCCTGATTCTGGAATGTAGCCACAGCTACTGTTCCAAACGAAACAGTATAAGATTCTCCATCCACTGTCACTGTTGCTTCAATATTACCGGCCTTATTAATTTTTACGTTCTTAGCTTCCAAAGCAGTTGTCTGTGCTGTTGCACCACCAGCACCAATATCATTAATTGTCATACCAGTAATCGCACCATTAACTACAGTTACCTCACTTGGAACGCGAAGAGGCGACAACGTTGTATTATCTACTTTATTTATATCAGTGGCACTCGTTCTGAAACCATATACAAAGTTTCCACTTCCATCCACCAAATAACCATTACTGTCGACTTTAAACTGTCCCACTCTGGTAAAGTCAAAATCGCCTCCTTTAATCGCCGTTGTATCATCTGCATTTGCAGCATTAAGACTACCTATTGGATTTCTGGTCGCTTTTGTAACAAAAAATCCTTCTCCATCGATGGATGCGGAAAAACCACCCACATATGTTGCCGTACTTGCCGTCATATCCATGGAGATCGTCCCCATCAAAGCTCCATAACCGTACTGAGCCGCGTTAACACCACCGGCAGATTCCGTACCATTGGTTGAAGCCGTTGATGACTGGTACATGGTATCTTTAAAGCTATAGCTCTGTGATTTAAAACCGACTGTATTAACATTGGCGATATTGTTACCGATTACATCCAGCTTCTGCTGATGGGCACGAAGTCCCGACACAGCTGCATCCATTGCTCTTAACATATATGATATTGTCCTTTCTTTTCCATAATAGCGTTACCCTGCGGTTAACGCTGCTGTCTTCCGTCCATCTGTCCTGTGTCAGTCGGACACGGGACAAAAGCATCCTCTTAAAGAGGGCCTGCTACATGAGGACGGCACTGTCAATATTCGTGAACACCCGTTCCTTCATGTCACTCTGTGACATGGTGGTCACAACGGTATTATTGGGTACGTTGACGATAAACACCCCCTGAGCTCCAATCACTGCCACATCTCTGGCACCCTTTTTTCTGGCACCCTCTACAGCGTGTTCCAGATCACTCATGAGCTGACTGTCAAACGCAATCCCGCGTTCATTCATACGTTTTGCGGCATGTTTGGAAAAGTTCAGGCCTTCCCTGGCCCGGTCCTGGAGCAGTCTGTCAAAAGCCGTCTGACCGGCAGGCCGGCTGCCCACGGTACTCGTATCAGGCTTTACCGCACTGGTACGTCCGCTCTCTGAAATCTGAACTCCATTCATCTCCATATGTATCCCTTCTTCCAAAAAAACTCCTGCCTTAAGTTACATACAGATCTCTATCTGTCCTTCCGGTTACTCCGTCGGGTCTTCCGGCCCTTCCGTACCGGGATCTTCTCCATCTACCTCTGGCTCATTCTCTTCGTTCTCATCCTTTTCCTCATAGGGATTCGGGATTCTGCCCACCCCAAGCACATTGCTCAGAGGATACTCTGTCTTGTCACCCTCTACCTTGAGTACCGGATTGCCGTTGACGAAACTTACATATTCCACCTTGGCGTATTTTACACCCACCGGAACATTTATGCCATTCTTTTCCTCCGTGACCGCCACTGTAATTTCCTGGCCAATCAGTCCTGCCGCATAGGTCTGGGCACTGACCGCCGAAGATGTGTCGATCGCCGTCGTCATGGAACTCATGGCCTGCATCATACCCATCTGGGTCAGCTGTGCCATCATCTCACTGGTCTCCATGGGATTACTCGTATCCTGATTCCGGAGCTGCGTAGCCAGCAGCTGGAAGAAATCGGTCATGGACAGTGTATTCTTATCATTGGATTCCACCGTATAACTCTGAAACTCGTATGGATTCGATGTTCCGCTAACACTTCCTACATCATTCGCCATCTTTCTCTCTCCTTTCTTTTCAGATTTTCCTACACAAGTCCCAGACGCAGCTGCTGTGTAAAAGATTCCGTCTGCTGACGCTTTTCTTCCTTCTGCTGCTTCTGTTCCTCATCGCCGCCCCGGCTGCTTCCCTGATGACCTTCGTACTGGTCCGCTTCCTGCTTCTGAGGCTCCTGCGTATAGATCACCGTCTCTTCTCCGGTATGCTCCTTCAGAATCGATGCAATCTCCGCTGCCTTCTGACTCAGGATCTCCAGTGTCTTTGGATTGGATGCCATGATGGACACTGCCGTACGGCCTGCCTCATACTCCAGGCGGATCGTAAGCTTTCCAAGGGATACCGGCTCCAGTTCCACAGTCAGTGTCTGTGTCCCTGCTGTCTGTCCGGATGCAAGCGCTTTCCCAAGCTCCTGGGGCAGCTCCTCCACCGTTGCCTTTACTACCGTTCCTTCTGTCTGTTCCACTGGACCGGGAGTGTCGGATGTCTGCTGTACAATCGGTCTCTGATCTGCCGGACTGTATACGACTTCCGCGCCTTCCTTCTGCTCCCTGGATACTGTTTTTGCCACCGGAGCTTCTGATTCCCGTACCGGTACGGCATGTTCCGGTGCGGTATCCTTTCCGGTATCCGAGAGCGCTCCGTTCCATACAGGTGTTTCCTGAACGCTTTCCTCCGGCTTCACCTCCGGCACCACCTGCTGAGGAGTCAGATCCTCCGCCGGCTTTACAGATACCTCTGCTTTCTCCGGTGCAGGCACCCCGCTGCTCTTCTCAGGCATCAGAGCTTTGATCTCTTCTGCCTTCACTTCCACAGGCAGTTCTCCTGTGACAGCTGCTGCTTCCACCGGAAGCTCCGTCTGT
This sequence comes from Lachnospiraceae bacterium, assembly GCA_910574805.1. GTDB lineage: Bacteria > Bacillota > Clostridia > Lachnospirales > Lachnospiraceae > Hominiventricola. The sequence continues at coordinate 38,328 of CAJTCV010000020.1, forward strand.
ACCAGCTGCTCCGGAATCTCCGGGACTACTGCCAGATCCTGTACGACTGTCTGCTGCGCCGCAAGCTCCAGTGACAGCTGCGCGGCCATGCCGTCCTCCGGCTCTTCTTCCGCAGGCTCCTTCTTCGGCTCTTCCTTCCCGGCTGTCTGTTCGTCCTTTACCGGTTTCACAGGCTCCTTTGACTCAGGCTTTGCCTCCGATGTCTCCTGCTTCTGCTGCAGCAGTTTCAGAAATCCGTCGCCGGCATCTGTGCTCTGCGCAGCGCGCACCTGCACGCCTGCCGACTGATTTCCCGGCATCTGCAGGCTCATGATTTTCTCCATTCGCTACCTCCTTTCTCTTTATTACTTCATAATATATATAATCAACAGTCTGAAATCTGTGACCCCATGACTGTGATCATCCTCTTTTATGTATCAGCCTCTGTGCTGATGTCTTGTTCTCAGAGCCGTACCGGAGACAAATTCCTCCACAAATATTTCGTCTGCTTTCGCAACCGCTTTCTGATATTCTCTGAGCTTTCTGTCTTTTAATTTCTCATAGCGGGAGGTATCCACCTTCGCCTCAATGACCTCCTGCTTCTTGGCATCTTCCTGCCTTCTGAGCACCTGAAGGCGCTCCTTTTCCTCGTCAATGATCTGTTCCATCCGCCCGATACACATATCGAACAGGCGATAATTCTCTATAGTGGCTCCCGCCACCTTCACTTCGTCAAATTCGCTTTCATAACCCGTCAGCTCCTGCTTCAGGCTCCGGATCTGCTCCTGCTTTTTATTTACATTCTGCATGATCGCGGCATGCTCGGTCTTCAGATTATCGAGCACCTGTGTCTTATAGTCAAGCACTGTCTCAAGTCTGTACTCAAATCTCTTCAAAGCCTCTTATCCTCCGTACTCAGCCTGCGATCGAACTCATGATCCGCAGTGTATCTTCATAAGAAAAGCGCCCCCCGATATCCTGCTGCAAAAATGCATTGATATCATTGATCTTCGAGACCGCTTCGTCCAGCGCCGGATTGGTTCCTCTCTTATACGCGCCAATGGAGATCAGATCGGAATTTTTCTGATAGATCCCCAAAAGGTTCCTCAGCCTGGATGCCAGCTTCTGATGCTCCGGAGAGACAATCTCCACCATAAGACGGGAGATGCTGGCTCCAATGTCAATGGCAGGAAAATGATTCTCATTGGCAAGCTGTCTGCTGAGTACGATATGTCCGTCCAGGATACCCCGGACGGTATCGGAGATGGGCTCATTGGTGTCATCTCCTTCCACCAGCACCGTATAGACGCCGGTGATCGAGCCTCTGTCGAAGTTCCCGCTCCGCTCCAGGAGCTTGGGAAATTCCGCATAGATGGACGGCGTATAGCCTCTGGCTATGGGCGGCTCTCCGATGGCAAGACCGATCTCCCGCTGTGCCATAGCATATCTGGTCAGGGAGTCCATCATCAAAAGCACATCATAACCCTGATCCTTGAAATATTCGGCAATGGTAGTCGCCACCAGAGGACATTTCATACGAAGCATGGCGGGCTGGTCTGAAGTTGCAACTACCAATACGGAGCGCTTCATACCCTCTTCCCCCAGATCCTTCTGGATAAATTCCAGCACCTCTCTGCCACGCTCTCCCACCAGGGCGATCACATTGATGTCAGTCTTCACATTTTTGGCAATCATCCCCATGAGCGTACTTTTTCCCACACCGGAACCTGCGAAGATCCCGATTCTCTGTCCTTTGCCGATGGTATTCAGTCCATCAATCGCCTTGACTCCAAATTCCAGCCGTTCCCGGATAGGTGGTCTGGCAAGCGGGTTGATGTACGGACTGTTGACCGTATAATACCTGACCGTCTGAAATGGCTCTCCCCCATCAATGGGTTCCCCCAGAGCATTAATGATCCGTCCCCGCAGAAAATCTCCCACCGGAACCTTCAGCCTGCGCCGGGTATTTCTTACAAAGCTGCCGGAGGCGATCCCGCTGGTGGCCTCATAGGTCATAAGCTGGATCTTTCCATCCTTGAAGCCCACAACCTCCGCAGGCATCTGCCGGTTCTGTTCCTCGTTGTAGATCATGACGATATCGCCGATACTGGAACGACCCCCGGACGCTTCCATGGACATACCGACCACATTTTCAATTTTTCCAATATGGCTGATCGTCTCAGACTTGCTGATCAGCGAAGGTATCTTCTCAAACATAAGTTAAACTCTCACATTTTCCAGAATATCCCTGATATTTTCCATCTGTGTGCTCACACTGACGTCCACAATCTCTTCCGGCATCTCAATGATGCAGTTGCCGTTCTCTTCCTTATCCATGACAATAAATTTAATATTGTCCGACAGGTGAGACAGTTCGTCGATGATATCTGCATCTGCCTCCATCATCATATCATAATCGTTTTTATCTATATAGATCTTGACCCATGCAGTTTTCTTCAGTTTCTCTGTGGCAGAAATGATCATCTGGCGGATAACCTCCCCGCTGGAACGCAGACTGATCTGGATAACCTTCTCACCGATGGCGATGGCGCAGTCCTTCAACTCATCGAGATAATTGCGCAGGCACCGTTCCTTGGCTGTCTCCACAGACTGGAGCGCCTTTCGCATATCTTCCTGAAAGTCAAACAGGCGCTTCTCATACTCCATGCGGCACTCGCCCTCCGCCCGCCTCCTGCTCTCCTCGTATCCGGTGCTGTAGCCGGCACGATAGCCGGCTTCCCTGGCTGATTCATATTCTCCTTCTGCCTTCTGCCGTACCTCTGCCAGCAGTTCATCTGCCTCTCTGCGGGCATTTTCCAGAATCTGCCGAACCTCGTCTTCCACCGGATCCGGACTGTCCTCCGTACCGGTATCTCCTTCCGGAAAGGAACCCGGCCATTCCTCGCCTTCCACAGGCGTTCCGTCCAGGCTCACCCGGGGAAAGACCGCTCTCTCCGGCTCCCGGACCAGTCTCTTCCTGGTCGTCTCCACCGGAGGAATGTACTGCTCGATTACGCCGCTGTCCGACGGAGCAGTACGCTTGATGATCCGATTAGAGAATGATGTCGTCGTCGTCTCCTCCCTTCTTGATGATCACCTCGCCCTGCTCTTCCAGCCTGCGGATGATGTTTACGATGCGCTGCTGCGCCTCTTCCACATCCTTCAGTCTTACATTGGAAGTGATCTCCAGGTCCGCACGGACAGAATCTGCCATACGCTTGGACATATTGTTGAAGAAGACTGCTTTCATCTCCTCGGAAGCGTTTTTCATTGCAAATACCACATCTTTGGTATCGCAGTCCCGGACAAAACGCTGTACGGACCTGTCGTCCATATCCAGAATATTCTCGAACACAAACATCTTGTCCCGGATATCCTGTGCCAGGTCCGGGTTGCTCTTGCCCAGCTGATCGAAAATCTTCCGCTCGGTACTGCGGTCGATGTTGTTCATCATATCCGCAACGAAATCAATACCACCCAGATTCATATTATCCTCGCTGGTAATGATCGTAGCAAACTTGCGCTTCATCTCTTCTTCCACAATGGCGATGGCTTCCGGAGACACCCGGTCCATATGAGCCATACCTTCCACGACAGTGATCCGCTTCTCATCCGAGAGCTGCTCCAGGATCTGCGCCGCCTGCTGAGGCTCCATGTACGCCATGATAAGCGCAATCACCTGAGGTCTCTCATTCTGCAGGATGGACAGCAGAGCCTTGGGATCTCCTTTCATAAAGAAGTTGAAAGGCTTCGACTGGAGTGTCTTGGACACCTTCTCCAGAAGATTTCTCGCTGTTGACTCGCCAAATGCTTTTTCCAGGACATTCCTCGCATAGTCAAGGCCGCCATCTGTCATCATCTTATGTGTCAGACAGAGCTTATAGAACTCATCCAGTGTGGCCTCCACCTGGTTGTTCGTTGTCTTGCCAAGCTTTGCCACTTCATATGTAAGATCCTCTATGTCCTGTTCATTCAGGTATTTATAGATCTGAGAAGCTCTGTCAGCTCCCAGAGATACGACTACCAGCGCCGCTTTACTTCGTACATCAGTAAGGACGTCCTCACTGTTTGGACTGTTTTCGACCACCGGCGCTCCTGTTTCTGCTGCCATCTACATCCTCCTCTCCCCTGAGCCAGCTCTGTACAAGCTTCGCAGCGATCTGCGGATTCTGATCCACAAAATCCGCGATATTCTGCTTCAGGCGCATGCTTCTCTGCATGCGCAGGTTCAGGATCTCTTCACTCGAACTCAAATCGTCATCCTCATCCAGTCCGGGCATTCCTGCGGGTTCCGGACCTTCCCCGAGCCCCAGATCGCTGGCGGAGAGCTGGTCGCCGCCTTCAAAGTCTTCATCCTGTGGTTCTCCGCCTTTCTTCCTGCGTCTCCTGCGCAGTAACAGGAACAAAAGCAACAGAAGAAGCAGTACAAGCCCTGCGATGATCGCAATCAGGATCGGAAGCGGTATCATCGTTGTCAGGATTCCCCACGTATCTTCCGGCGGATTGACGATCGGATCAGATACCACCGGCGCTCCCGGATCCCGGATAATCGTGATCCTGTCATCAGCCTCATCCACCGGGATACCTGCGGAATTGGCTACCAGACGATACAGATCCGCCTGTGCCACACTGGTATTGTCCGTCAGGATAATGATACCGATGGAGGTATCCTCCAGAAAACCCGGATCCACCTGTCTCTGTTCCTTCAGTTCATTGTACAGCCACGTCCGGGAAGCACTTCCGCTGGTATAATCATCCGCTTCTTCACCAGTACCGTCATCATTCACATAACGGGGTTCATCTGCATCCGCATCTGTACCCACAACACCGCCTGCCTCCTGCGTACCCGTCCTGGAACTCTCGTTCACCACATCCTCAGTCTGCAGAAGCCCGGTCTTATCCTCATCGCCCACCTTCTCCGGCACGGTATACTGCGTGCTCTCCTGGATGAGCTTTTCCATATTCATGGTTCCCTTGACAGATACCGCCACATTGCCGACGCCATAGAGCTTTTCCAGCACATTTCTTACATTGGCGGCGATACTGCTCTCCAGCATGGACGTAAGGCTGACCATATCCGTGCCGGTGGAACCTCCGTTCCCTCCTACCTCCAGCATGGTCGCACCATCCAGCACCACAACTTCGGTAAAGTTCATACCGCGGACCGAATGAGCAACCAGATTCTTCACTGCCTGCGCTTTGTCTTCTGTCAGGCTGCTTCCGTCCATCATGGTGATCACCACAGAAGCGGACGCCCCCTGAGATTCGTTATCCTCCAGCACATACCTCCGTTCGGACGCCTCGGCTATGTTCACTCTTGCCTCACGCACTCCTTCAAAGGAACGGATTGTTGCACCCAGCCGGTCCTGGAGTTCATACAATGTAATCTGCTTTTTATCGGACTCGGTAGTCATAAGCCCCGTATTGTCCAGATACATATCATATGCAAAACCATTCTTGGGGTAGCCCTGGAGCAGAAGCTCCACCCTTGTAGTCTCCACCACCGACTCCGGAACACGTATGGTCCCGTCAGAAGCATTATACTTGTAATCGATCGCCTTATCCTGAAGAAGGGTTCCGATCTGCTGAGCTTCCTCCTGATTCAATCCTGAAAATAATACGCTGTAATCCGATTTCCCTCCGATCCCCAGCGCAAGGATCGCGATCAGAGCTGCCACGACAGTCACACCCAGGATCCCCATGATGAGATTCCTGGTCTTTTTGGACATCTTTTTCCAGCCCTCTTTCAGATTTTGCCAGCTTTCCTTCATATTTTGCACTCCAACCTTCTGCCTTTATTACATTCGCCTGATATATACTTCCATATACCCCGGCATGACACAACGATTGAAAGTGTGCCCGCACACTTTCAACCGCCATCGCTTATACGTTGATCTTGATCAACTCGTTATATGCTTCCAGCGTCTTATTACGAAGGGTAAGCAGTACATCCACTGTCAACCCTGCCTTCGCTTCTGCGATTGGAAGTGTATGTGCATCCGCAAGCTGGCCGGTGGAGAGCAGATACTGCTTGTTCTCCACATCCGCCTGAGTCTCTTTCACCTGGTTAATGGCCATCTTAAATACATCTGTGAAGATCGCTGCCTGTCCATTGGACCGCGTTCTCTCTTCCTGGCCGTTTAACTGTCCTATGTTTCCTATATCTCCCCATATGGTCATGGGCGTGATGAATCCAGCCTCCATTTGAACCGTCTCCTTTTTCTCTGATGTCCTTTTATTATATAAACCTTGTGTGAATTATATGTCAAAAAATACTCTGCCGCTCTAATGCGTCAAAATTCCCCAGCGTAATATCCCCTGACTCCCGTACCAGACGTACCTTTGCCTCCTTTTATCTGCACATTCAGAAAAAAAGGAGGGAGTATCTTCCTCTCCCGAAAATCCCTCACAGAGGGAAATTGTCAGAACGAACGGGCCGCATTCTTCAGACGCGTAATATCATTGTTGAAAGAACTCAGGATATACTGATATTCGTATGCTGTACGCACCAGCTCCACCTGCTCCTGATCCACATCCACATTATTCCCGTCCAGTTTGGTCGACTCTGACCTGGTCGTATGAAGCCGCAGTCTGGATGCTTCGATCGCATCAGACACCGCCTGCCGGGGTGACCTGGAATACGAACTGGCATCAGACAGTCTTTTCTTCATCTCATCCTCAAATGTTATGTACTGGGATTTGAATCCCGGCGTGTCGTTATTGGTAATATTGTTGAGCGTCACTTCCTGTCTTGCCCAGAGATAGTCAAGCACCCTCTCTGTCAGCGCAACGCCGTTCCCATATATTCCCGACATATCTGTTGTTCCTCCTGACATGCTGTCTCATTTGTTCATTATATTCTGATATCCGTGAAAGTAATTCCTCAGAATCATAAATTCCATTCGTCATTTATCATACCATTATCTCATCAAGAAATCAAGAAAATTAATTAATTCCGTCACAAAATTTTGTATAATTAACTGCCTCTTTGCAGCATGCTTTCCCACATTTGTCACACTTTGTCAGATAAAATCACATTTTTTCCCAATTGTGCCAAAAAAACAGGGGGCCCGCAGCACTTTGTCATAACGGGCCCTCTCGTATGATATCTTTGTCAAAAATATGTCAATTTCTAACCTTTCAGCCGGAAGCTTCCGATCAGTCTCTTCAGAAGCTGTGCCTGGCTTGCAAGCTCTTCGCTGGCCGCCGCACTTTCTTCCGAAGTAGCGGAATTGGACTGTACCACTGTGGAAATCTGAGAGATACCGTCCCGGATCGTGTTGATCGCCAGCTCCTGCTCTTTGGATGCATCGGAGATCTTCTTGATATCTGCCGTAACATTTTCTGCGCCTGCTACTACGGAATTCAGAGATTCCTGTGTCTTTCCCGTGAGAAGCGATCCATTTTCCACAACCGTCAGCGTCTTCTCAATCAGCGCTGTTGTATCCTTGGCCGCATCCGCGCTCTTGGCTGCCAGGTTGCGGACCTCATCAGCTACAACTGCAAAACCTTTACCTGCGCTTCCTGCCCTTGCAGCCTCCACAGCTGCATTCAGAGCCAGGATATTGGTCTGGAATGCAATATCCTCAATGGTCTTGATGATATGCTGGATCTCGCCGGAGCATGCGCTGATCTGATTCATTGCCTCAGCCATCTCCTGCATCTGTTCGTTGCAGACTGTGATGCTGCCGCCCACAACATCTGCTTCTCTGGTTGTGGAGGCTGCCGTCTCTGCATTATTGTTGATCTGCACAGTCACACGCTCCACCATATTCAGCAGGTTATCCACCTCAGACGCCTGCTCCGTTGCACCCTGTGCAAGGCTCTGTGCGCCGATGGCCACCTGATTCGCCCCGGAATCCACCTGGTTGGCAGAAGACTGGATCTGAGACAGTGTCTGATTGAGCTGTCTGCTGATGGTGGAGATCGCCGTCTGAATCTGTACGAAATCGCCGATATAGGTGATGCTGCTCTCCTTCCCCAGGTCTCCTTCCGCGATACTGTTGAGAATCTCTGTAATATCTGTAATATAAAGCTTCAGGTTCTTCACAGAAGTATTCAGAGAATCGGCAAGCTGTCCCAGCTCATCCTGATTCTTCACATCGATCTGGAAATCCAGCTTTCCTTCCGAGAGCTGGCGGCTGGATTCCGTAATGGTCTGGATCGGCACAAGGATTCGCTTCACTACCAGCAGAACCAGCAGAACATTCATGAGCAGGATCAGCATCATGGTCACAAAACTCACAACTTCTGTGGTATAGATGGAACGGTTCAGGCTGTTCTGACTGTCATCCACCAGACCCTGTGTAATCTCCGATACCTGATCCAGAATGCTCACCAGCTCATTTACATTGGCCTTGACCACATTCTGATACATCTCCTTTGCCTGGTCCGGATCGGTCTCATTCAGATCCAGAACTGTCTGTGCCGATTCGTGGATCGCCTGATGAATCGGTTTCATCTCTTCGATCAGGCTCAGGATTCTGCTGTCCACCTCTGACAGGTCGGATTCATAAAACCATTTCCCGAGCACACAGCCTTTGTAGTCCTTGCTCCCTGTAAATTCCGTTCCCATGGAAACAGCCGAACACAGGTTCTCAACCCATCCATAATGTGCTTTTTCTGCAGTCAAAACCAGCGAATTAATATCCACTGCCTGATCCATGGCTCTGGTGTATGATCTGCTGGCGCTCATACTGGTGATGGTGGTAATACCGCTGAAAACCACCGCCAGAAACACCAGCGCCACACGTATCAAAACCTCCTGTTTAATCGTACGCTTCATGTCTGCTCCTCATATCCCCGGCACACTCTTTCGCGCGCCGTTATTTCTTATTTAATATACTATGAATATTCCATCCCAAGATGTCAATACTTGTCGCTGCCCCCATAAGAGACGCTCATATCCATATCATACCCCGGGTCGTAGGAAGAGGTATCGACTGCCGGACTGGATACGGGAAGCCCGCCGTCGCCTTCCAGACGGAACTTTCTCACCAGTTCGTTCAGGATCTGAGCCTGTCCGGACAGCTCCTCGCTGGCCGCCGCACTCTCCTCTGCCGTAGCGGAGTTGGTCTGTACCACGCTGGAAATCTGATCGATACCCAGCGTGATCTGAGAGATGGATTCCGCCTGATCTGCAGATGCCTTCGCGATGGTATCCATCATGCTGCTGGCTTCCTGGATATCATTGATAACCACTTCCAGGGACTGTGCCGTCTCATCTGCAATCCGCTTGCCGTTCTCCACTGCCTGGAGCGAGTTCTCGATAAGCGCTGCCGTATTCTTGGAAGCCTCTGCCGATTTGCTCGCCAGGTTGCGGACCTCGTCTGCAACAACTGCGAAGCCTTTGCCTGCGGCTCCTGCCCTTGCCGCCTCAACTGCCGCGTTCAGCGCCAGAATATTGGTCTGGAATGCGATATCCTCGATCGTCTTGATGATCTTGCCGATCTCACCAGAGGAAGCATTGATATCCGCCATGGCCTGAAGCATATCCTGCATACGGTCGTTGCTCTCTCCTGCCTTCTCGCCCACCTGCATGGACTTGTTGCTGGCTTCCTGTGCACCCTGTGCATTCTGGTTGATATTGTTGGAAATCTCGTTGATGGACGCTGCCAGCTCTTCCACAGAAGAAGCCTGCTCCGTCGCACCCTGAGACAGTGCCTGCGCTCCGGAAGATACCTGATCTGCTCCGGAGGATACCTGCGTTGCAGAACGGTTCAGAGTGGCAAGAGTCTCATTAAAGGTATCCTTAATCTTCTTCATGGAATGGAAGATCTTCTCATAGTCGCCCACATAAGCGGAAGCTGCCTTGGAATGAACGGTAAAATCTCCATCCGCCATGGCTCCCAGAACCCTCTCAATGTCTCCCACGATAGCGCTGACTTCTTTTGTCACCTTGCCCATGCTTGCTGCCATGGAGCCAAATTCATCACCGGCACTGTAGTCCACCTGCACAGACAGATTTCCCACCACCATCTCTTTCATGGCCGCCTCGATGATCTTCACCGGTACGGTGATGCTCACGCTCAGGCGCAGAGCCAGAACAACCGTAATGACAAACGCCACTGCCGCAATGACAATGCCGGCCGCCAGAAGTCCGTTCAACTGAAGCATCTGATTATCAAAATTATTCTGGCAGGTGGTCCCAATCTCTGTATATGCCTCATTCAGAACTGCGGTATATTCTTCCACCACCGGTATGTATTCATTATGAATAATCTCCCGCGCTGCCTGATTCCCCTCTTCGGTACGCAGAGCCGCCTGCTCCATCACCTTCTCCCTGACGCTTCCATTATTCGTCATCAGGGTCAGGAACTGCTCCAGAAGAGTGGTATCTCCCTTATAGTCCCGGGACAGCGTCTCCACACTTGTACGGATATCGGAAATATTCTGATTAATAATCTGTGATCTCTGGGTGTAATCCTGCCCGTCCGTCGTCTCCACCACGAGCAGCATCTCCTTCAGCGCTTCCTGAAGTTTTGTCTTGACATCCTGTACTGTGGTCACCGCGACAAATTCTTCTTCGTAAAAACTCTGATAACCATTCTTGGATATGGCAATTCCTGAACAGGTAGCAATCACTGACACCAGGAACAGCACCAGTATAAGACCAAAACATACTATGAATTTTGTGTTGATTTTTAGGTTCTTCATTGTAACCCCTCCTTGTCAAACGTTTCGGATCCGCTTCACCTTCAGGGAAGCCCGCCGCTATCTTTTAATATTTCGACGGGTTTTCTTCTTTTATAACACATCTTAAGCAAATTTTTTTAAATTTTTTATAAAAAAAGGAACAAATCCCTTATCCCGCCTCTGTTTTCGCCGATAAATATTCTAGTATGCCATAGTCTGCCATACTATTTTTACAGCAGGCTCTTTGTTTTATGCAATCTATACAGCAGAGAATGCAGCGACTATAATCAAAAGACAGGTGGTGTTTATAATGGATAACGGTATGGAAGGTATGCTCGATACATACCTCTTTGAGACAAATTCTCTACTGGACCAGCTGGACGAGATGCTGGTGAAGGACGAGAAGATCGGTGATTTTTCATCCGATGATGTCAATGAGATCTTCCGCATCATGCACACGATCAAGGGTTCTTCCGCCATGATGGAGTTCGGCCCTCTTGCGAGTATCGCACATCATATAGAAGATCTGTTCTTCTATATCCGCGACAAGGGGATCGATTCTCTGGATCCGGAACACAAAAAGGAGCTGTTCAACCTGATGTTCCGCTCTGAAGACAGCCTGAGAAGTCAGGTGGAAAAGGTGGAGAACGGAGAAGCTCTGGATACGGATATGGACTCCTTCGCTTCGGAGATCAACCAGTTCCTGAAGAAGATCAGCGGAGCCGCATCCGACGAACCGGAGGCAGCCGCGCCCGATGCCGGAGGCGCTCAGGGAGCCGCACCGGACAGCCTGACAGCCGCGGGGAATCTTCCCGCTGATGACACGGCCGTATGCTATCTGCATATATTTCTGGACGAAGGGATCGGCATGGAGAACCTGCGTGCCTTCATGATCATCAATTCCATGAAGGAATGCGAAGTGGACTTCAACTACTATCCGCCGGATATGGATACCAATCCGGAGACCTGCGCCTCCATCATTGAAGAAGGCTTTTATCTCGCCTTTGCAGACGGAGAGATGGCGGCAAAAGCGGAGGATCTGCTGAAATCCCAGGGACATATCCGTTCCTATGAACTGATCATGGTTCCGGAGCCGGAACCTGCACCGGAGGCTCCCAGGGCTTCGGAAAGCGCTCCTGCACATGCGGCAGCTGCTCCTGCCCCGGAACGCAAGGAAGCTCCCCAGAAGGCAGCTCCTGCAGGCGCACCGGTGAAGCAGAATCTGATCAGCGTGAATCTGACCAAATTAAATGACCTGATGGATATCGTGGGCGAGATCGTCATCACGGAATCCATGGTTACTTCCTGTCCGGAGCTCGATCAGCTCAACCGGGACAGCTATGACAACTTTATGAAATCTGCCCGTCAGCTCCGCAAGCTGACCGACGATCTGCAGGATCTTGCCATGTCTCTTCGGATGGTGCCCATCTCCGGCGTCTTCCAGAAGATGAACCGGATCGTCCGCGACATGAAGCAGAAGCTGGGCAAGGATGTACGCCTCACCCTGATCGGCGAGGATACAGAGGTCGACAAGACCATCGTGGACAGCATCCAGGATCCCATTATGCATATGGTCCGCAACTCCATGGACCACGGAATCGAGGATACGGCTGACGAACGTATCGCTGCCGGCAAGAATCCTCAGGGTGAGATCGTGCTCTCCGCCACCCATACCAGCAACGAGGTTATCATCTCCATCGCCGATGACGGCAAGGGGATGAATCCTGACAAACTCCTGGCAAAAGCAAAGGAAAAAGGCATTCTTGTAAAGCCGGAAAATGAATATACGAAGAAGGAAGCCCTGGGTCTCATCATGCTGCCCGGCTTCTCCACCAACCAGGAGGTTACCGAATTTTCCGGCAGAGGCGTCGGTATGGACGTGGTGAAGAAGAACGTGGAAAGCGTCGGCGGAGTTGTCTCCCTGACCAGTGAGGAAGGACAGGGAACCACCTTCTCCATCAAGATTCCTCTGACCCTCTCCATCATGGACGGTATGAAAGTGACGGTGGGACGTTCGATCTTTACGATCCCCATCGCCAATATCCGCCAGTCCTTCAAGATTACCGCAGATGAGATCATCTACGATGAGAACGGCAATGAGATGGTGGAGCGCATCGGCGGCTTCTATCCCATCGTCCGTCTGCATCAGTTCTACAGCATTGAGACCGAGGTTCTGCAGCCGGAGGACGGTATTCTGATCTGGGTGGAAACCAGCGATCATTCCTTCTGTCTGTTTGTGGATGACCTGATCGGAGAACAGCAGGTAGTGGTGAAACCGTTCCCCGCATTCCTGAACTGTTTTGAACTGAAGAATTACGGCATCGGCGGCTGTACGATCCTGGGCGACGGCAATATCAGTATTATTCTTGATATTCCGAGCCTGCACACGGCCACCCTTGAAGGATTTTAGGAGGGAGGAATAGATATGGCTGAACAAACGACACTCAACGAAGAGCTCCTTGAGCTGCCGGAGACAGACGAAGCGACCACAGTGGAGCGCTGTCTGACCTTCAAATCCGGCGACCTGATCCTGTATATCAGTACCCGGCACGTGATCGAGATCATCAATAATTATTCGATCACCAATCTGCCTCTGGTACCACCTTATATCAAAGGCATCATCAATCTGAGAGGGCAGGTACTCCCTGTGGTGGACATTCAGATGCGCATGGGCAAATCAGAGGCGGAATGCGGCAATGAGACCTGCATCATCGTCCTGGATATTGATTCTGTCTCTCTTGGCATCATTGTGGACTCTGTACGCCAGGTGATCGACATCGATCTGAAAAATGTGCGTCCGATCCCGCTGAAGCGCCAGCAGAAGCTCCTGGACGGCATGGTGACCATGGAGGACGGCAGCGTCTTCATGTCTGTGGACTGTCAGGCTCTGGCCAAAGCGCAATATTAAACGATATGGGGTGATTTAGATGCTGACACTGACTGATCAGGATTTCCAGCGTCTCTATGTATATATCAAGCAGCATTATGGGATTGATCTGAGTAAGAAGAAGCAGCTGATCGTAAGCCGTCTGTCGCATACGCTGGCTGCTCAGGGGTTTCAGGATTTCAAATCCTATGTGGATGAGATCCTCTCGGGCCGTGATCCGGATATGGTCACTGCAATGCTGAACAAACTGACAACGAATTATACCTATTTTCTGCGTGAGGAAGCACATTTCAAATATTTCCAGGAGATTGTGCTTCCTGACCTGGAGAAAAAGCATGCCCGTGACAAGTCTCTCGCCATCTGGAGCGCAGGCTGTTCTTCCGGGCAGGAGCCGTACACTATTTCCATGTTCCTGCTGGAATATTTTGGTGCGAAGGCTTCTCAGTGGGATACCAGGATCCTGGCCACGGATATTTCCAACAAGATCCTGGACGAAGCCATTCATGCGGTCTATCCAGAGGAAAGTATGGAACCGCTCCCTGCCACCTGGAAGACAAAGTATTTTGTCAAAACCGGAGGCGGCAAGTGTACCATATCTCCTGCTTTGAAGAAAAATGTGATCTTTCGTCCCTTCAATCTGATGGACCCCATCAGTTTCAAGAGAAAATTCGATCTGATCTTCTGCCGAAATGTCATGATCTATTTTGATCAGGATACCAAGGACGCCCTGGTACAGCGTTTTTACAACGCGACGGTTCCGGGAGGCCATCTGTTCATCGGCCATTCGGAAGGTCTGACCAAGACTAACTGCCCCTATGAATACATTCAGCCGGCCATCTACAAAAAAACCGGCCGGTAGCGCGGGCTGCAGGATACAATCAAAACAGCATCTGCCCCCCGTAATGTCCGGGAGGATGTCCGGAAGCGTTCCATTCGTTTTCGGACATCCTTCCAGATCAGGACATTATGGGGGGCAGATGCGAAACTATATAATAAGAAAGAAGGGATCCAATCATGGCACAGAAGATCCGCGTAATGGTGGTCGACGACTCCATCGTATTCAGAAGCTGGCTGATCAAAAATCTGCAGGAAGATCCAAGGTTTGAAGTCATCGGTTATGCCGCTAATGCTCTTGACGCCAAGAGCAAGCTTCCTGTCCTCAAGCCGGACATTATGACTCTAGATATTGAGATGCCTGGCATGACCGGGCTTCAGTTTTTAAAGGAGGTCCTCCCCACACATCCGATCCCTGTCATTCTTGTTTCCTCGCTGAACGTACAGGTCTTTGATGCTCTGGCCGCAGGTGCTGTGGATTTTGTACGAAAGCCGGAGAGCGAGCCAGGGGCGAGAGACCGTTTTGTCCGGACGCTCCGGTCCAAGCTGGCCATCGGAAAAAATGCACACCCCCGCCTGCCCTCCCACGACCCGGCCGCCATGTATTCCAAGGCGAAGGCTGTCAGCGGCAACAATATCAGTCCCACGGGGGGACCCGGGCTGCATCAGCATGCTTCTGCACCCCAATCGCAGGTCCGTATGCCGGTCATGGCTGCCCATCCCAGTGTGGACGTTATCGCCATCGGCGCTTCCACGGGAGGAACCGAAGCGATCCTGGAGGTGGTGCGGCATTTTCCGGCAAAGATGCCGGGGATCGTCATCACCCAGCATATGCCGCCGGGCTTCACTTCCATGTATGCGGAACGGCTGAACCGCATCTGTAATCTGGAGGTGCGGGAGGCAAAACATGGAGACAAGATCCAGCCCGGCCTGGTACTCCTGGCTCCCGGGGGGCTGCAGATGCGCGTGGTGCGCATGGGATCCGGATATGCCGTGAGCTGTTCTGACGGAGAAAAGGTCAGCGGGCACAAACCTTCTGTGGATGTTCTTTTTGACTCGGTCGCTGCCACTGTACGGGGCCGCGCCATCGGTGTGATTCTCACCGGCATGGGCGCCGACGGAGCTGCCGGCATGCTGCGGATGCGCAGAGCCGGTGCCTATACCATCGGTCAGGATAAGGAAAGCTGTGTCGTATACGGCATGCCCATGGAGGCCTTCAAGATCGGTGCAGTCTGTATGCAGGCGCCCTTAAGCTCCATCCACCATGCAGTAATGGGAAGGTTGTCCAAAGCATAACATTTATGATATCAAAAAACAGGACCCCCGGATCGACCGGATGGTCCTGCTTTTTTATTTCAGAAATCCATTGACAATCTGCTCTTCTGCTTCCTGTTCCGTAAGTCCCAGAGTCATCAGTTTGATGATCTGTTCCCCTGCGATCTTGCCGATGGCCGCCTCGTGGATCAGGCTGGCATCCAGATGATTGGCATCCAGAGACGGTACCGCATTCACATGCCCTTCGTCCATAAGTATCGCATCACATTCTGTATGGCCGTAACACCGATTATTTCCGCAGATTCTGGAATTGAACACCTGACTGGATCTGCCCTTTGCCACGGAACGGGATACCACGTCTGCCGTGGAGCCCGCGCCGTCCAGATCCACCTGAAAATTCGTCTCCGCATACTGGTCTTCATGGGTCATGATCTTCTCCTTAATGATCAGCGTCGCCCCGTCCTTCAGATCTGCTTTCGTGTCACGGATCGTGGAATCCACGCCCTTGATCTGAGTTGTCTCCATCTCCATGTAGCTGTTCTCTTCCATATGGACGATGGTCGTGGGATTCAGGATCCGTCCGCCGGTCCCTTCCCCCTCTCCGTAATGCTTTTCCACATACCGGACTCTTGCATTTCTGCCGATATGGAAGCTGTGAATGCCGTCATGCTCTGTATCTTCACTGCCGCCGCAGTGAATCCCGCAGCCCGCCACGATCACCACGTCTGCATCCTCTCCGATATAAAAATCATTGTAAACCAGATCCTTCAGCCCGCTCTGGCTGACGATCACCGGAATATGCACACTTTCATTTCTGGTGCCTGGTTTAATAACGATATCGATCCCCGGCTTGTCCTGTTTGCTCACGATATCAATATTGGCCGTTGTATTCCTGCCGGCAAGCGCGCCGTTGTCGCGTATATTGTAGGCTCCCTCCGGCACTGCATGGAGGTCCGCTACTTTCTCAAGCATATGCTTCTGTAATTGATCCATTTCATTCTCCTGTCAGAATCCCGCAGCCTCAGGAACCATACTGCAGACTGGTTCTCTGATGCCGCTGTTTTATTTTGCTCCGGTTCTGTCTTCTCTAAGGGGGTATGGTCATACCACCTTGTTCAGAAGCGTCCGGCACGCCTCAGAGGAAGCGTTCAGAAGCTCCGGCAGAACCTCATCCTTCGTCCCCTGCGCTCTCACTTCCCCGTCGGCCAGTACGACGATCTGGTCCGCGATATTCAGGATCCGCTCCTGATGGGAAATGATGAGAATGGAACCGTGGATCTTCTCTCTCATCGCCTCAAAGACACGAATCAGGTTGTTAAAGCTCCACAGGTCGATCCCGGCCTCCGGCTCATCAAAGATAGAGAGCTTCGTCCCTCTGGCAATGATCATGGCGATCTCGATACGCTTCAGCTCGCCACCTGACAGAGAAGCATTCACCTCCCGGTTAATATAATCCTTGGCACATAAGCCCACCTCCGACAGATAATGGCAGGCCTCATTCAAAGACAATGCCTCCCCATGGGCCAGATTGATCAGATCCAGCACGGTCAGCCCTTTAAAACGGACTGGCTGCTGAAATGCAAAGCTGATCCCTTTCTTTGCCCGCTCCGTGACCGACAGTTCCGTAATGTCCTCGCCGTCAAACAGGATCCTGCCCGATGTGGGCTGAATGATCCCTGCAATCACTTTGGCCATAGTGGATTTTCCGCCCCCGTTGGGTCCGGTAATCGCCACAAAGCTGTCCTCTATCTTAAGATTTACATGTTTCAGGATCCCTTTTTCCCGGGAATCTTCATTGACCTGATAGCAAATGTCCTGTAATTCAAGCATTCCTCTGTGCCTCCTGTATATTTTTCTCCATTTATGATAACAGTGTGCGAAGGATCCGACAAGCCCCATAAGTCTCTCCCGCCGGCGGCCGGGCCGTCACCGGACCGGAGCCAGCAGCACCTTTCCCGTCCCCCGGTAAACGTTGACCAGCCCCTCGCCGGAAGCAGCGGAGCCGATCAGCGTCTTGCCGGACCGCTCCACCGTAAATTCCAGCGCAGCGCTCCAGGCGATGGCAAAATTGCCGTCCACCTTCAGGACGTCATTGTTCAGCGTGATCTCGATCAGTTCCTCTCTTGGACAGCTGGACTCCAGGCAGACCACGCCCCTGCCGGAGATCCCCAGATTAAACAGACCCTCGCCGCCTGCCACAGCAGAGGAAAGGTTGGAGCGCATGACCGCCTTGTGCTTCAGGCTGGATTCGCAGGCAAGAAACAGTCCGTCATCCAGCACCATAGCTCCTCCCCAGTCGCTCACATCTTCCAGAAGGATATATTTATAAGTAGGCTCCAGTACCAGCGTCCCGTCGCCTGTATATTCCGGCTTGATGGCGGACTCGCCGGTGACTTTGCCGCGCACGGCCTTTCCGATCAGGTCGCCGACACCCTTGACACCGGTGGTCGCACTGACATTTCCGGCCATCCACTGCATGGCTCCCGCCTGAACTGTCACATGGGATTTGCTCAGCTCACAGATCACCTGGCGCTTGCGGATATTCATCTCATTGCAGAACCAGGCCGCCTGCGCATTCTGCGGCGTCACGCTCAGGTCACGCAGGTACTCTACGGCTGTAAAAGCCCCTTTCTGATCCAGGATCTGGATGTCTTTGTTATCCGTAAAATTTTTAATCTGATACATGAATGGTATCCTCCTCACAGGTATGATATGTAAAATGCCCTCTGCAGGTGCATGGCTTTTTACTGCCACATCTATTATAGTTCATGGATCACCGGGTGACAATAGATTTCGGTTTCTTTTTGCCGGATTTTGTAGTAAGCTGTTATCGTACAGAAAAATGGAGGGTCATGTATGTTATCAGAACAAACGACGAATAATTATGAAAAATGGTGCGAAGAATGGGGACGCCGATTCCTGACGCTGGATCAGGAGGCGCTCCTTAAAAGAGTGCCCGGACTCACGGAAGAAGGAGACTGCCTTGCACTCGTCTATTTTCAGCAACGGTACCGGTTTCACAAAAGAACCGGACAAATTGAAGGTCCGGAAGGCTTTGAAGCTCCTTCGGCTTTTACAAAACTGAATCTCTACACACTGCTCTGGTACTGCCAGGAGCAGGCGGCCTTTCTGGGGGAATGGCTGCCTTTTTACAATCTGAAGGATGCCTCTCCCTTCGGCCCTGCCTTCCGGAAAAATGTCATTGATGTCTATGCCGCCACCTTTTCCGGACATCTGAATGAGCTCCATGCTGCCTGTCAGTCCCTGGGCGGACTAAAGCTCCCGCACTCGGACGCCGGATATGAGATCCGCTCTTTCGACTGTATCCCCCTCCGTTTTCTCTTCTGGGACATGGATGAGGAATTTCCGGCTCAGGCAAATATCCTGTTTGACAAAGGCTCTGTAAATTTTATTCATGTGGAAAGTCTCGTGACCATCGCCTCGGAAGGACTGGCTCTTCTGGCAAAAGCCGCAGGACTTCCTCTTATGGGAAATACATTTTCGTAATCCTGTGCATACTAACGGCAGGAGGTGAGATCATGCCGCATATTCAATCGTCTTTTACAGAGCTTCCGGTAAACTGCCGGTCCGCCGCGGACCGTATGGTACAGGCACTGGCTGCGGAAGATCAGTTTGCAGACCTGAACGAAGGCTGTAAAAGGAAACTGACGGCTCTGGAGGAAGAGCTTTCCAAAGAGCTGAAAGAGCGGGTCGCTCTGGTGGCCTATCGGATCTGAAAATCACAAAAAGAAGCCCGCCGGCGGATGTATGCTCTTCCCCGGCGGACATTTTTTGTCCGGACCATTCCGCTCCGGACTGCCCGGTTTCTTAATCTTTCCTACAGAATATCGATATATTCTCCTGCCAGTGCCTTGTTCATACTCCGTACTGCACAGAATTTTCCGCACATGCTGCATGTATCACTGTGATCTTCCTCCGGCTTCCGTTCTTCCCGTATGATCTTTGCGGTATCCGGATCCAGCGCACACGCAAACTGTGCATCCCAGTCCAGCGCCCGGCGCGCCTCCGCCATCCGGTCGTCCGCATCCCGGGCTCCCGGGATCCCTTTGGCAATATCCGCCGCGTGCGCCGCAATTTTGGAGGCGATGATCCCCTGCCTGACGTCATCCACATTGGGCAGCGCCAGATGCTCCGCCGGGGTCACATAGCACAGAAATGCTGCTCCGCTCATGGCTGCCACGGCTCCTCCGATGGCCCCTGTAATATGGTCATAGCCCGGTGCGATATCCGTCACCAGCGGTCCCAGGACATAGAACGGCGCACCCATGCAGATGCTCTTCTGCACTTCCATATTGGCTGCCACCTGATTCAGCGGCATATGCCCCGGGCCTTCCACCATAACCTGTACGTTGTGGTCCCATGCCCGCTTCGTCAGCTCGCCCAGGCGGACCAGCTCTTCCATCTGGCACACATCTGTGGCATCTGCCAGACATCCGGGACGACAGGCATCTCCCAGAGAAATGGTCACGTCATGTTCCTCACAGATATCCAGTATCTCGTCAAAATATTCATAGAACGGATTTTCTTCTCCGGTCATGCTCATCCAGGCGAAGACGAGGCTTCCGCCCCGACTGACAATGTTCATCTTCCGTTTGTGTTTCCGGATCTGTTCGATGGTTTTTCTCGTAATGCCGCAGTGAAGCGTCACAAAATCCACCCCGTCTTCTGCATGGAGACGAACCACCTCCACAAAATCCCTGGCTGTCAGGGTGGAAAGATCTCTCTGATAATGAATCACGCTGTCATAAACCGGCACCGTGCCGATCATGACCGGGCATTCTGCCGTCAGTTTCCGGCGAAATGGCTGTGTGTTCCCGTGGCTGGACAGATCCATGATCGCCTCCGCTCCCAGCCTTACAGCACTCATAACCTTCTCCATCTCCATATCGTAGTCCCGGCAGTCTCTGGAAACGCCCAGGTTTACATTGACCTTCGTACGCAGCATGCTGCCCACTCCCTCCGGGTCCAGGCAGGTGTGATGTCTGTTGGCGCAGACCGCAACCTTGCCCTCTGCAACCAGCTTCATCAGCTGTTCTGCCGGCATGTGCTCCTTCTCTGCCACCGCTGCCATCTGCGGCGTCAGAATTCCCTTTCGCGCCGCGTCCATCTGTGTTGTATATGCTCTCATTTTGTTCTCCTATTTGAAGTTCCGCGCAAGCCCCCGATATGCCCGGCGTCTGGGGCTCCTGCTGTTTTTTCTTCTACTTTCAGTATTCTTCCATGCAGGCGAAGGCATGGTTCATGGGGCCAACTCCTTTTCCAAGATCAAGCCGGGCGGACAGGGCGTGGGACAGGTAGCGCTTCGCCTTCTCCACTGCCTCATACAGTCCGTATCCTTTGGCCAGATTGCAGGCGATGGCACTGGACAGGGTGCAGCCGGTACCATGGGTATTGGGATTGTCGATCCGCTCCCCTCTGATCCATCTCGCTGCCCCGTCCGCATACAGAAGATCATCGGCATCGTTGATCCGATGTCCGCCCTTGCAGAGCACCGCACAGTGCCATCTCTCATACAGAAACGCCGCCGCCTGTTCCATATCCGCCGCACTCCGGATCTTCCGGCCGGTCAGTACTTCCGCCTCCGGTATATTCGGCGTGATCAGCTCTGCCAGCGGAAACAGCCCCTCCTGCAAAATCAGCTCTGCATCCTCCTTCATCAGTCTGGAACCGCTGGTGGAGACCATAACCGGATCAAGGACCACATGCCGAGCCCTGTATTCCCGAAGCTTTCCCGCTGCGGCTTTCATGATTTCTCCGGAGGAAAGCATGCCGATCTTGACGGCATCCGGAAAGATATCCGTAAAGATGCAGTCCAGCTGGGCTTCCAGAAATTCCGGCGGAACCTCCATGATCCCGTATACTCCTGTGGTATTCTGTGCGGTCAGCGCGGCAATCGCACTCATGGCATATACGCCGTTTGCCGTCATGGTCTTGATATCCGCCTGGATCCCTGCGCCTCCACCTGAATCACTCCCGGCAATGGTCAATGCTGTCTTCATTTTCTCCCTCCCATGCGCCGAGCAGTTCTTTTGCAGCGGCCCCTTTGTCTTCTCCGGCAAACAGCGCGCTGATCACCGCAATGCCGTCAATTCCGGATCCGGCCAGCTTTTTCACATTTCCCCGATGGATCCCGCCGATGGCCACCACCGGGATCTCCACCGCCCGGCAGATTGCCTTCAGTTCTTCATATGGAAGTACCGTCGCATCCGTCTTGGTGCTGCTTCCGAAGACTGCACCGCACCCGATATAATCTGCCCCGGCTTCCTGTGCCGCCAGCGCCTCCTGTACATTATGAGCACTCCCGCCGATGATATATCCCTCTCCCAGAAGCGCCCGC
Source organism: Lachnospiraceae bacterium (assembly GCA_910574805.1). Taxonomy (GTDB): domain Bacteria; phylum Bacillota; class Clostridia; order Lachnospirales; family Lachnospiraceae; genus Hominiventricola. The sequence continues at coordinate 60,296 of CAJTCV010000020.1, forward strand.
GCCCTCCTGATCCCCATATCGGACAGGCCCACATGCACGCCGTCCGCGCCTGCTCTCTGTGCAATGTCCGGCCGGTCGTTGATGATCAGGGGCACCTGGTATCTGCCGCACAGTTCCTTCAGCGCTTTTGCCTCTTCCAGAAATACCTCGTCTCCCAGATGCTTCTCTCTGAGCTGTACACAGGTCACGCCTGCCTGCAAAAGCGTCTCCACCGGCTCCGTGAGACGCTCTCCCGGCCGGAGCCAGCTCCGGTCCGTGACCGCATACAGCCGCAGTCTCTTCCTGTCCATCCTCATTCTTCCCCCCTCCTCTCCTGATCTTCCCTGCATTTCACCCCATGACAGAGCTGATCCACCGCATCGAACAGGTGTACGCGGAAGCTCCCGATCCCGCCCTGCATCCGGTCGGTTCTCCTTCCGGCGATCCAGGCGCTCTCCTTCCAGATACTGCCTGCCGCGCACGCCGCCTCATAAGGGGCAAGCCCTGCCCCGCAGAACAGGGCACAGAGTGCGGACAGCATGCAGCCGCTGCCGGTGAGCCGCGCCATTCTCCGGTCTCCGCCGGTCAGCAGCATCCGACGCTCCCCGTCCGATACCGCATCAGCCTCCCCGCTGATCATTACCGTACATTCATACACTCCCGCCAGCAGGTCCGCCAGATTCAGCTGCTCCGCCTCTGTCAGGACCACGCCGCTCTCCACGCCTCCGGTAGCGCCTCTCTCCATGTCCAGAAGCGCGCAGGCTTCCTCCTGATTACAGCGGATCAAGGAGACTTCCATCCGCTTCCGTATCAGGTCTATGGCTTTTCGCCGGAACAGGCTGGCGCCGGCTCCCACAGGATCCAGTACCACCGGATGTCCCAGTTCATTGGCCTTCCTCCCTGCCAGTACACCGACGCAGATCCTGTTCTCATCCAGCACCCCCAGATTCAAAAGTGTCGCCTGGCAAAAGGAAGTGATCTCCTGCACCTCCGTCTCATCCTGTCCCATGATCGCGCTTCCTCCTGCAGCCAGCAGTACATTTGCCACCTCCTGCATGGAGACCGGATTCGTCAGGCAGTGCACCCTGGGAGCCGCTTTCTGCAGTTGTTTGATCCACACATCTCCTGTCACAGCACTACCTCACCTTCTCAAATGCTCCCAGAATCCCGCCTTTTCTGATCACAGTGATCAGGCCGAACGCCAGTACGCTTCCCACTGCCGTGGAGATAAAAAACGGCACCACATAGACCAGCAGGCCCGCAGGCTCCACACCCATCAGAAGCTTTGCCACCGGGTAGGCCATAAGACCTCCCAGTATGCTGGTCCCTGCTGCCTCCGCCATACAGGTAAAGGACAGCCGGCCGGTCCATTTATGTACCGCACCGCACAGAAGAGCCCCTGCCATGCTCCCCGGGAATGCCATCAGGCTTCCAAGGCCCATAAGGTTTCTCAGAAGACTCGCCCCGAATGCAATCCCCAATCCCCACCAGGGTCCCAGCGTCACTGCTGCAAGAATGTTAACCATATGCTGCACCGGCGCACACCTGCTGCCTGCCACCGGCACGCTCAGCAGACTCCCCGCCACAGCCAGCGCTGTCAGAAGTCCTGCCGAGGCAAGCTTCTGCGTCATATCCTTCTGTTTCATAATTCCATGCTCCTTTCTCTTTTATAAAAAAATACAGGATCGGGGCGCAACGCCCGTTTTTCTGTGCAAAGAAACAAAAAAAGATGCACGCAGGCACCTTTGTCCGGATCCGCAGATCCCTTTTTGTCTTGCAAAAAAGAGATGCCGCGGGCATCTCTTTTATCAGACAGTCTCATCCCTACGTTGGCATTATCCAAATCAGGTTACGGGTCGAAGCGGTACAGCTTCCTCTCAGCCGGCTTCCTGCCAGCTCCCCTCTCCATATATTTTCTTACTGAAATCCATTATAAAACGGATGCAGCCGTTTTGCAACAGAAATTTTCCCGATGTCCGGACACATTCATCACTGCAGCCGGCCTCACGCATCTCTCTCCTTCAGGTAAGCCGCCCTGCCTTCCTCATAGAGGTTCCTGCCCTCGCTGTCGATGACCACCACCAGGGGCATATCCTCCACATAAAGCTTCCTCAGCGCCTCCGCCCCCAGATCCCCGTAGGCGACCAGCTCGCATTTTTTGATGCATCTGGCCAGCAGTGCACCCGCGCCTCCGACGGCTCCGAAATAGACGCCGCCGTACTTCTTCATGGCATCCACCACCTCCGGCAGACGCGCGCCCTTTCCGATCATCCCCCGGGCCCCCACAGACATAAGTGTCGGCGCATAGGCGTCCATGCGCCCGCTGGTGGTAGGACCGGCAGAGCCGATGACCTGTCCTGGCTTCGCCGGCGTGGGACCCACGTAATAGATCGTGGCATCCCGGGGATCAAAGGGCAGCGGTTCTCCTTTGGCCAGTGTCTCACACATTCTTTTGTGTCCTGCGTCTCTGGACGTATAAATGGTCCCGGTAACAAGAACCCGGTCTCCTGCCCGGAGACTGCGGGCAAGCGCTTCTGTAAGGGGCAGCGTAACCTGTCTCTCCATCCTAGATCACCTCCGTCTTATGTCTGGTCACATGGCAGCTGATATTGATGGCACAGGGCATGCCTGCAATATGGGTGGGCAGGGTCTCGATGTTCAGGCCGATGGCCGTGGTCCTCCCGCCGAACCCCTGAGGACCGATGCCCAGCCGGTTGATCTTCTCCAGCATCTCCTCCTCCAGCTCCGCATAAAACGGATCTTCATGGGAGGAATCCAGAGGGCGCATAAGCGCCTTTTTCGCCAGCAGCGCCGCCTTGTCAAAGGTGCCGCCGATGCCCACGCCCACGACCATGGGCGGACAGGGATTGGGACCGGCCGCCTCCACCGTTTCCAGGATAAAATCCTTGATCCCCTGCAGACCTGCAGAGGGCTTGAACATCCGGATGGCGCTCATATTTTCGCTGCCGAAGCCTTTTGGTCCTGCCGTAATCCGAATCTGCTCTCCCGGCACGATCTCCGTGTAGAGCATGGCCGGAGTGTTGTCGCCGGTGTTCCCCCGGCGCACAGGATCCTTTACCACCGATTTCCGGAGATATCCCCTTTCATAGCCCCGGCGGACGCCTTCATCCACCGCCTCTGTCAGGTCTCCCCCGGTGATATGCACATCCTGTCCGATCTCCAGAAATATACAGGCCATGCCGGTATCCTGACAGACCGGCACACACTCCCGGTCGGCAATCTCAAAATTTTCAATAATGTCATCCAGCACTCCCTGTGCAATGGTCCCGTCCTCCCGGGCACGGCAGTCCCGGATCGCGCATTTTACGTCCTCCGGGAGGTGCTCATTGGCCTCAACGCAGAGTCTTTCCACAACTTCCGTAATCTGCGCGGCTTCTATTTCCCGCATGTTTTTTTCCTCCTTACTGTCTGTATCTTTTATCCGCCTGCAGGTGTTTTTCTACTGATATTCTGCAGTAATCCTGTCCCCGTCGCATACTGTCACCACTGCCTGCTCCTTCGTATCCCACACCGGGATCCCGTATTCCTCCAGAAGCGCCAGCGTCTCTTCCTCCGCCGGATGCTTTTCAGAACAGCAGATAACTGCCATCTCCGGAGCAACCGCCCCCAGCAGGTCAGAAAGCTCCTGTTCGTATCTGCCGTGATGAGGCATCTTGATCCAGTCGTGCTTCCAGTCCGTATCCTCCGCCAGCATCTGTCTGATCCTGCAGCTCTCAATATCGCCGGTCAGCAGGAATCTCCTGTTGCCATAAGCAATGCTTGTCACCAGCGACATGTCATTGTCATACTCGCCCTCCTGAGACCGGATCTCCTCCGGATCCTCTGGGGGATATACGGTGACCTGCAGCTCTCCCACAGACGCCTTCCACGGCTCCGTCACCCGCTGTACATCCGGATGTTCCCGAAGGCACGCCAGAAGCTCTGCATACTCCGGCCTGTCCCCTTCGTAATCAGGAAGCAGTACCCCTGCCACCTCCATCTGTCCCATCACGTAAGCCGCTCCGCCCACATGATCCCTGTCAAAATGCGTCACGAGAAAAAGATCGATCCGGCTGATCCCTCTGTCTCTCAGCGCCCTCACCACCTTTTCCCCGTCCTCTTTCTCACCGGCGTCAATCAGAATCACCTGCTCCCCCACTTCCACGATCAGGGCATCCGCCTTCCCCACCGGAAGCGCGGTGATGGTGAGCAGCTCCTGCTGCCCATATCCCATGCCCGGCAGCAGCCGAATGCCCGCCCACAGAACAGTAAGCAGAAGCACGAGCCCCAGAACACTCAGCATCTGTTTTTTGTACATATATTTCCCTCCGTCCGCATTTCTGCTATCCATGAGAAGCCGGATTCACATGCACCATACAGTGCTTCACCTCCGGAAATGCTTTTTCAATGGCATCATGCACCTGCTCCGCGATCTCATGGGTCTCGTACAGCGTCCGGCTTCCATCCGCCGCGATCTCCATGTCCACATAGATTCTGGCGCCGAACAGTCTGGTCATCAGCCGGTCGATCCCCAGCACGCCTTCCTGCCCCAGCACGATACGGCGGATCTGATCCTCCGTCTCCCTGTCGCACGCCCGGTCCACCATCTTATCCACTGCATCCATGAAAATCTCGTATGCCGCCTTCGCGATGAACACACTGATCACCATGCTGGCTGCCGGATCCATGACCGGATACCCCATCCGGGCGCCCGCAATCCCCACCAGCGCGCCGATGGAGGACAGAGAGTCCGAACGGTGATGCCACGCATCCGCCATAAGCGCCCCGGAATTGATCTTCTTTGCCGCCGCCCTGGTGTACCAGTACATCCATTCCTTTACGCCGATGGAGATAACCGCCGCCGCCAGTGCCAGAACCCCCGGCACCGCCAGCTGCCCATAGTCGCCTCCCAGGATCGTCCGAAGCCCCCCCAGACCGATCCCAAGCCCTGTGGCCAGCAGGATCGTGGCCAGTATGACCGAAGCGACACATTCCATCCGCTCATGACCGTAGGGATGGTGTGTGTCGGACTTTTTCGCCGATATACGGACGCCGATAATTACAATAAAGGTACTGAACACATCGGACGCCGAATGAACCGCGTCCGAGATCATGGCTCCTGATCTGCCAAAGATTCCCGCCAGCAGCTTGCCTGCCGACAGGAGCAGGTTGACCGCGATGCTCACCGCCGACACACGCATGGCCGTCTTCTGATTCTGTTCCTCTATAATCTGTCTTTCCATTTTCCTGCCTCCCTGTACCTGTGAACATTTCCGGACGGCAGCCGGAACGCTCCGGCGCCCTTCCTCTATCCTACGCAGACTCCCCCTGTCCTGTGCCTGTTTTATTTTCCCATCAGTATAGCACAGCTGGCCCCCGGATGTACAGAGGGCATTTTATTTGGATTTTCTCCCCTTTTCCTCTGGAATTTCCCCTTAGAATCTGTTAAAATAAAAAACGGTGATGTTTAATGAGTACGCAAGAGCAAAGAAAGACCGGCAAAAACCATACTGCCGGACAGACAAACAAACAAGGTTCCAGACGCTCCTCTGACAGTCGCAGTCAGGGAGACCGGATCTCTTCCCGCAGCCGGAAGCGCTCCAGAGAAGCACAGAAGAAGCGCCAGATGCGTCTGCTGGTCACAGGGCTCGCAGCCGGACTCCTGGTCTGCCTGCTGATCTTCAGTATCTATAAGCTGGTCTCCATATTCCTCGTATATGATTCCGCAGACAAAGAATATGAGCAGCTTGCAGAGTATGTACTGCAGGATCCGATCCCTCCCAATGAACTTGCGGACAGCGGTACGCTTCTTAACCTTCCGGAAGGAGAAGAGGCCCCGGAGACTCCTCTCGTCCCCATGACAAGGATCGACCTTGACGCCCTTCAGGAGATCAATTCCGAAGCCGTGGGCTGGATCGAGATCCCGGATACGATCATCAGCTATCCGCTGCTGCATACCTCGGATAATTCCTACTACCTGTCGCACACCTTCCAGAAAGAGAAGAACCGCACAGGAAGCATCTTTATTGAGAGCAGCAACAAGAATGATCTGACCGATCTTCATACGATCATCTACGGCCACAACATGAAGAGCGGCGCCATGTTTGCCGACCTGAAGAATTATCTCAAGAAGAGTTACTGGCAGGAACATCCTTATGTGTACATAGATCTGGCAGACGGTGCACACTGTTATCAGATCTTCTCCTGTCATGAAGCAGCAGTCTCCGACACCTGTTATACCATCGGCTATCAGCCGGACAGTGTCTATGAGGAATTTCTGTCCTCCATCGAGTCTGCCTCTCTGTTTGACACCGGCGTATCGGTGGGCAGGGACGATATGGTGGTCACACTCTCCACCTGTACCAACGACGGAAAGAACCGGATCGTCGTGCATGCCAAAAAGATCTACTGATTAGGGCAATTGCAAAGTCATAAATAGCATTACAGGCATTGAAAAACAGGGATTTTTTAATGCCTGTAAATTTTTTACTTGAATTGTATTGTATATTATGATAA
>CAJTCV010000021.1 GCA_910574805.1 Lachnospiraceae bacterium
CTTAACAATACCGTATTGCGGAAGATTTTTCCACTGCTTTTATTTAGAGGAACGTAAAAACTGCGCCACAGCCCTGGCAGGCCATCGCGCAGCGATTTTGTTCAATCGGAATTTGTTATAGAGAGGAGTTTGTCAATGAAAAGTGATGTTGAGTATATACAGCTATTTATGGAATATGAATCCGATGATATGCCTGTGGTGTATTTTTATGAAGTAGATTTGAAGGATGGCCGCTTGGCACTTAGAGAGATGGAAATCTTTGCAGACAGGACAGTACAGATTGAGAATGACCTCTATCGTGAGGTCATAGAAGTATGCCCAATCCCAACCGTTGATGAACTGAACGCAAAGGCCTGGGGAGAAGGCTTCCATGCAACGATTATTTCCAAAGAAGAATTTGATGAAATATGGAATACCAAAAATTATAGCAGAAGTTTGGCTGCTGTCTAACTTCATGTTTATAAAATTGAACAAATCGGAATTGATGGAGGGTAAACTATGGAATATAAGGACTATATTAAGCAAGGTTTGAATGGGAATGCCCCATTAAAATTAATTTTATGCGGAAATATACAGGGGACGGAAAATGATAAAGTAGGTGTTGTATCAGTTGTGTATGCTACAAATGATCAAGACTTAGCAGAACAAAAAATGAATGAATTGATTGCGGCCAATCCTAATAATTATTACATGGTTTACAGTGTGCCACTAAATGTTGATTTGACGGAACTTTCTCATTATCCTTCAATAGCAATTTCTAAAGATGATTTATAAGAAAAGCAATTTCAGTTTATAGAACTGTCAGACTGTTGAAAATTATGTATTCCGTGTAGAAATATACTTTAATATTTCAAAATTTATGCATCAGGAACATTTTTCCGAAAAGAAAGTGGAATTATATATTTTGACATGATACTGCCTGGAAAAACGTTGCTTTCTGCCCCTGCGCCTCCGGCTGACCGGTACAGGGCGAAAAGTAACCGGAAAACGTTACAATTCAGCGCCCGGCCAATCCGGCAAAGCGACGCATATCTAATAGTTCTCAATTATAGAGTGCTAAAATTATTGATTTTTTTCAGTATTTTCGGCACTTTTTTCTTGTTTTTATGATAGATATGCGATATAATATATACATATCTATTCGAAAGGAGATCTTCCGTATGGCTTCTATTGTAAAACACACAGATAAGCGTTCCGGCATTACATATGCTTATGAATCCGTATCCTATTGGGATAAGGAAACAAAAATGCCCAGATGCAGGCGTAAGCTCATCGGACGTGTCGACCCGCAGACAGGGGAAATCCTCCCGACTGACGGACGCTGCAGAAAGAACAGCCCCTATCAGAAACCTGATGAATCCCCCCAGGCCCAAATCCTTGCCAGGCTCAAAGGCATGAAGGTTTCGGAACTAAAAAAAGAGATTGTCAGGCTGGAACTTGAACTCGGTGAAGCAAAGAAGCAGATAGAAAATCCGGAGAACCAGTAAACGAAATTTTCCCCTGGAGGAATTACCCATGAATGGCCTCTCAGAACGGTTATGGCATTTAGAATTACAAAATAAAGCGTTACAAAACCAACTGGCCGGTTTCAAGTCAGGGAATGCTTATGTCAGGCTCCGCAATGAATATGAATCTATCATACATGAAAAAGACAGAAAGATCCGTGAACTTGAAAAGGAATTGTCTAAAGCACATGCGCAGATCATCGATAACAGAAACCGTTGGTTCCTTGTATATGAAGATGTACAAAAAGAAGCCGGAGAGGCCGTTAAAAAGAAAGGCAAAGAAGCTGAAAGGCTTCAAAAGCGTGCAGTTAAGGCTGAAAAGCAGCGTGACGACGCCTTAGAGAGTGTGAAGGAATGGCGCAGAAAATATTACGAATTAAGTGCAGAGACGGAAGATTTGAAAGGGCTTGCCAAAAAGCTCACAGCGCAGGTGAATAAAGATTTTGAGAACTCATCGCTTCCCTCATCCAGCCAGGGGGCAGAGAGAAAAAAGATCCCTAACACAAGAACTAAAACGGGACGAAGGCGGGGAGGCCGGAAAGGACATGAGGGGCACCGCCTTACCCAGAGGAAAGCCACAGAAAAACACCACCTCCCTGCCCCGGAGGAGTATATAAATGACCCTGATTATTATGCAACAGGTGAAACCCTAAAGAGACAGAAGATCGTCCTGAAACCTGGGGTTGAGATTATTGAATATGAAGCAGAAGTATTCAGGAATAGAAAAACAGCAGGCCGGGTGCATGCTGAATTCCCTGATGGCTTTGATACGGATATCTGCTATGACAGTTCTGTGAAAGCCTTTGCATTCCTGCTGGCAAATGAAGGGAACATGTCGGCCGGGAAAATAAAGACAGTCCTTTATGAGGCAACGGGAGGACAGCTTAATCTATCCGAAGCGTCGATCAATGGACTATGCAGGGAATTTTCCATAAAATCGGAAAAGGAAAGAGGGGAAATCATCCGCAGGATCATGGAGTCCCCGGCTGTGAATACGGATTTTACAAATGCCAATGTCAATGGGGAATCAAAACAGGTACTTATCATAGCATCGCCGAGTGCGGAGGCGTATCTGTTTATGGCACGGGAAGCGAAAGGGCATAAAGGGATCTGCGGCACTTTAGTGGAAAACTATGTGGGGACACTAATCCATGACCACGATACCACATTTTACAGATACGGCCTGAGGCATCAGGAATGTATGCAGCATAACCTGCGGTATCTGACGGGAAGTGAGGAAAACGAGCCGGAGAGGAAATGGAATAAGGAGATGCATGTGCTTTTGAGGGAAATGATCCATTACAAAAACGGACTTGGAGGGAAGGAGGCGGAAAGAAAGATTGTAGAAGAATTTGAGAAAAGATATGACAGGATTTTGGAAAAGGCGGGGAAGGAATATGAGGACGAACCTCCTAATGATTACTATAGGGAAGGCTATAACCTGTATCAGAGGCTCGTAAAATATAAGGAAAGCGATCTGCTGTTTTTACATGAGAAAAATGTCCCGGCAGATAATTCACTGGCAGAGCGGCTGGCGCGCCAATACAAGAGGAAGCAGAAGCAGGCAATTGTGATGAGAAGCGATAAAAATTTTGCCAGTATATGTGACAGTTTAAGCGTGATCAATACCTGCCGGAAAGAGGAAGGAAATTTGTATGAAAAAGTCATAAATATTTTTGAGAGGCCGCGCCCAAGGAAGGATTCATAATCTTATGTAAGAGAAAAGCCGATGCTGGGCCTCATTAACATCGGCTTTATTTGGATACTCTAAATTCAACTATGGCTGGGCGCTGAATTGTAACCGGAAAACAATCACATACAAAATCATAAAATCAAACAGGTGCTTTTTCCGTCCGGATATGGTATACTTTTTTTATCAAATTTGTGAAAATAAAAGAATGGAGGTACAAACCTGTGGCACATCAGAACCTGTCTGCAGCAGACGCTTTAACCAAATTAAAGGAGGGCAACCAGCGCTACCTGGACGCCGTAAGCAATACGGGCGACGTATCCCCCGCCATCCGAAAGAAGACCTGTGAGCATGGGCAGAGCCCCTACGCCGTCGTCATCACCTGCTCGGACTCCCGCGTGATTCCGGAAAGCATCTTTACGGCGGGGATCGGCGAGCTGTTCACCATCCGCGTGGCAGGCAACGTCATGGACCATCACCAGCTTGGCAGCGTGGAGTACGCGGCAGACCATCTGGGAACGAATCTCGTGGTGGTGCTCGGGCACACGCACTGCGGCGCCGTGGGCGCAGCCGTGGCGGGAGATCCCGGCGGCTTCATCAAGTACATCACCGACGAGATCAAAAAAGCCATCGGCGACGAGAAGGACGAGCTGAAAGCCAGCTGTCTGAACGTGGAGCGAAGCGTCTCCGTCATCAAAGAGTCCTTAAAGCTGACGGAAGATTCCCCGCTTAAGGTATGCGGCGCACTCTATCACATCGACAGCGGCAAAGTGGAATTTCTGGATTGACCGATTTCGTGAAACGATGCAGGGCGGAAACCATCACAGGCTTCCGCCTGTTCTCTTTCCTCTTGACTTTCTTCCATTCTGAATTATAATAAAATCAGATGTTTAAACAGGTGGAGGAGATGCAACGATGCCAAAAGCAAAATACGCGGAAATATACAAAGATCTGAAAAGAAAAATAGAGGCCGGCGAATATGAGTTTCAGGAGCTGCTGCCGTCTGAAAACCACCTGATCCTCACCTATGACTGTTCCCGCAACACCGTGCGCCGGGCCATCAGCGCCCTGGTCACCGACGGCTATGTGCAGACCATGCAGGGAAAGGGCGTCCGCAACATTTTCCAGCCTGCGCTCCGGACCTCCTTTACCATCGGCGTCATCGAATCCTTTAAAGAATCCGCCATCCGGAATCAGCAGACCCCCCGGACACAGGTGCTGCACTTCACAGAACTTACGGCAGATGCCAGGCTGTCCGCCAGGACTGGATTTCCCGTGAGCTCTGAGCTGTATTATATCCAGCGGCTTCACTATCTGGATGAAAAGGCGCTGATCCTCAATCACAACTATTTTCTGAAGGATGTGGTCCGGAATCTGACAAAGGAGATCGCGGAGAACTCCATCTATGAATATCTGGAGCATGTGCTTCATGTCTCCATCGTCACCAGCAAGCGGACCATGACCGTGGAAAAGATGACGGAGATCGACGGGAAATATCTGGAACTGGGCGACTACAACTGTCTTGCGGTGGTCAGCAGCCAGACCTACAACAGCGACGGGATCATGTTCGAATACACCCAGTCCCGCCACCGGCCGGATTATTTCCGGTTTCAGGACAACGCCACGCGAAGAACGCTGTAGAGAGCGATCCTCCTTTTTGTTGTTCCTTATGGAGTTATAACAAATTTCACACATCCTGACCGGAAAATCAGGAAGGAGGCCTTTCATGGAACAACAGCCCATTGTTTTAAAGGAAATCTGTCCGCACGGCACAAAATCGCTGCCCTGCGCGGCCTATCGGACGCATTCTTCGGGAAAGGACGTTTTTGTAAAGCATCACTGGCACGACGAAGTGGAAATCCTGTATTTTTCGGAAGGGGGATTCCGGCTTGAAATCAATATGGAGTCTTTCCAGATTCCGTCCGAATGTTTTTATTTCGTCAATCCCGGTGAGCTGCACGGCATCATCTCTGAGACATTTGACAGTCGCTGGGAGGATGCCGTTGTTTTTTTACCCGGTATTCTGGGACTGGATTCCCACGATGAGACCCAGCTCCGTCTGGTGAAACCGATCCAGAACGGGAAGCTGCTCCTTCCCCGCTGTATCGCGCCGCCGCATCCTGCATTCCTGCCGCTGCGCCGTGCATTTGCGGATATCATGGACGTCTTTGAACGGATCGCGGAAGACGGCAGCCTGACGGCGGACGGCCTGGCCTGCCAGCTGTACATTAAATCTTCTCTGCTGCGCATTCTGGCCACGCTCTCTGAACATGGGCTTTTTCTGCCTGTAGAGCGGAATTTTGACAAACGTGTAGAGAATATTAAGACGGCGCTTTTGTTCATCGAAGAAAATTACCATAATAAAATATACATATCGGACCTTGCCGGCCAGGTAAATCTGAACGAACAGTATTTCTGCCGGCTTTTCAAAAAAGTAATCGGGCATTCCCCCATCGAATACATCAATGAATACCGGATCAAGCAGGCAAAGCGCCTTCTGGAGGAAACCAATCTACAGGTAACGGAGGTATGTCTGGAATGCGGCTTCAACAATCTGGGAAATTTCCTGAAGGAGTTCCGGAAACGCACGGGCACGACGCCTCTGCAGTATAAGAAAAATTTTGAAATGCCCTAAAAGTCATAATATCGTAGTTTTCAGGCAAATAACCGTAAGACATTCGCTGCGTGCGTCATTAAAATAGAGACAACAGCAAAACGCAGGACGGCGGACAGAACGAAATTTATCCGGCTGAAAAATCAGCGGCAGGCAAAATCAGGAGGTACGGTTATGAATAGAAAATGGTGGCATGACAAAGTTGCATATCAGATTTATCCGAAGAGTTTCTACGATTCCAACGGCGACGGCATCGGCGATATTCCAGGCATTATCAGCAAACTGGATTACCTTGCGGATCTGGGCATCGATATTCTCTGGCTGTCTCCGTGTTATCAGTCTCCTCTGGCTGACCAGGGATATGATATCTCGGACTACTACCGGATCGATCCCCGTTTCGGCACCATGGAGGATATGGAGAATCTGATCGCGGAGGCAAAAAAGCGGGGCATCTGTATCCTCATGGACCTGGTCGTCAACCACTGCTCGGATGAGCATGAATGGTTCAAAAAAGCCTGTGAGGACCCGGACGGAACATATGGAAACTATTTTTATCTGCGGGACAAAAAAGAGGGAGAGCTGCCGACGAACTGGCGTTCTTATTTCGGCGGTCCTGTGTGGGAGGACCTGCCGGGCACCAATAAGCAGTATCTCCATGTATTTCATAAGAAACAGCCGGACCTGAACTGGGAAAACCCGGAAGTCCGGGAGGAAGTTTATAAGAACATCAACTGGTGGCTGGACAAGGGCCTGGGCGGTTTCCGCATAGACGCCATTATCAATATCAAGAAAGCCCTGCCGTTCCGTGATTACGAGCCGGACCGGGAGGACGGCCTGTGCAGCATCCATGCCATGCTGCAGGAGGCGAAGGGAATCGGGACATTTTTAGGGGAAATGCGCGACCGCACCTTCCGGAAGTATGACGCCTTTACCGTAGGGGAAGTGTTCAATGAAAAACCGGAAGAAATCCCGGAGTTTATCGGCGACGACGGTTATTTCTCCACTATGTTTGATTTCAACGAGACGATTTTCGGAGGCAGCGAAAAGGGATGGTATGACAGCACGCCCATCACGCCGGACGACTATAAAAAATGCTGCTTTGATGCGCAGGCGAAGGTGGGCGATATGGGATTTCTCTCAAATATTATCGAGAACCATGACGAACCCCGGGGCGTCAGCCGTTATATCCCGGAAGGAGACTGTTGCATCGAGAGCAAGAAAATGCTGGCGGCGCTGAACTTTCTGCTGCGGGGACTGCCTTTTATCTATCAGGGCCAGGAACTGGGGATGGAAAATGTACCGATTGCGTCCATCGACGAGGTGGATGATATCTCCGCCCGCGACGAATACCGGGTCGCGCTGGAAGCGGGCCTTTCTCCGGAAGAGGCGCTGAAGGTCGTGGCAAAATACAGCCGCGACAACGCGCGCACGCCCATGCAGTGGACAGACGGGGCAAACGCCGGCTTTACGACCGGCACCCCCTGGCTGAAAGTCAATCCCAACTATCTTTCCATCAATGCCGCCGCGCAGACAGAGGATGCGGACTCGCTTTACTCTTTCTATAAGAAACTGATCGCGCTGCGCAAAGATCCGGTTTATAAGGAAACCATCGTGTACGGCGCCCTGGAACCGGTGTGGGAAGAACGGCACAATCTGATGGCCTATTATCGAAAAGGGGATCGGACGCTGCTGGTCGTGGGAAATTACCAGAAAGAGGCGCAGGAGATCAAACTGCCTGCCGGATACCGGAAGGTCCTTCTGAACAATTACAAAGAGATCGCGGAAGACGGACAGACCATCCGGCTGCAGGGATATCAGGTTCTGGTACTGGAAATGGACATCTGACCGAAAGCAGCCCCGGAAGGATTTTACGGAACGAACTGAGGGAAAATTCTTCCGGACGCCGGGGCGAAGTAAGGGCAGATGCGGAACGAAAAGAAAGGAAAACGATATGAAAAGAGCATGGTGGAAAGAAGCGGTGATTTATCAGATTTATCCGCGCAGCTTTATGGACAGCAACGGCGACGGCATCGGCGACCTGCAGGGAATCATCAGCCGGCTGGACTATCTGAAATATCTGGGGATCGACGTGATCTGGCTCTCGCCGGTGTATCAGTCCCCCAATGACGACAACGGATACGACATCAGCGACTATCAGGATATTATGGACGAATTCGGTACGATGGCGGACTTTGACGCGCTGCTGGCGGCCGCACACGAGCGCGGAATCAAGATCGTCATGGATCTGGTCGTCAATCATACATCGGATGAGCACCGGTGGTTTATGGAGAGCCGGAAGTCCAGGGACAACGCGTACCGCGATTACTATATCTGGCGCGAGGGCAAAGACGCCCAGACGCCGCCCAACAACTGGGGTTCCTGCTTCGGCGGCCCGGCATGGCAGTATGACGAGGCAACCGGCATGTACTACCTGCACCTTTTTTCCGCCAAACAGCCGGACTTAAACTGGGACAATCCCAGGGTACGCGAGGAAGTGTTTGACATGATGACGTGGTGGTGCGACAAGGGAATCGACGGCTTCCGCATGGACGTCATCAGTATGATCTCCAAGACGAAGGAGATGCCGGACGGAGAGGTACAGGGGTTATACGGCAGTTTTAATCCTTATTGTGTACACGGGCCCAACGTCCATAACTATTTACAGGAAATGAATGAAAAAGTGCTCTCAAAATACGACATCATGACCGTGGGAGAGACCAGCGGCGTGACTACGGAGCTGGCGAAGCAGTACGCGGGCGAGGATACCCACGAACTGAACATGGTATTCCAGTTCGAGCATGTGGAGGGAGACGGCAAATACGGAAAGTGGACGGATGAGAAGATTCCCCTCACTACGCTCAAGAAAACACTGTCCCGCTGGCAAACGGAACTTTACGGCAGGGCATGGAACAGCCTGTTCTGGGACAATCACGACCAGCCGCGCGCGGTCTCGCGTTTCGGCGACGACCGTCCCCAGTACCGGGAGATGTCCGCGAAGATGCTGGCCACCTGCCTGCATATGCTGCAGGGGACGCCGTACATCTATCAGGGAGAAGAGCTGGGCATGACGAATTATCCGTTCCGGAGCCCGGAGGACTTCCGCGATATCGAGAGCGTCAACGCCTACCGGGAATGGTGCAAAGAAGGGCCTCTGTCCCATGAAGTGTTCTGGCCCTGCATTACGTTTAAGAGCCGCGATAACGCCAGGACGCCGGTCCAGTGGGATGATTCCCCGCAGGCAGGCTTTACCGCGGGCACCCCGTGGATCGCGGTAAATCCCAACTATACAGAGATCAACGCCAAAGCGGAGACCGCTGACCCCGATTCCGTGTTCCATTATTATAAGAAACTGATCTCCCTCCGAAAAGAGCATCCGATCATCGTATACGGAAAGTATGAGCCGATGCTGGAGGACAACGAAGAACTGTTTGTCTATACAAGAGAGATGGACGGCGAGAAACTGCTGGTTGTATGCAGCTTCTGCGATCACGAGACGCACGTTACCATCCCGGCAGAATTTACAGGAGCCTCCTGCCTGATCTCCAACACGGGGAACGCGTACGACAGGACCGAACTGACACTGAAGCCGTACGAGGCTTTTGTACTGCGAAAAAGCGGGGAAAGATAAACACGAAACAGAAACAGAAAGAATAACTGTAAAATGCCGGACCCCTCTCCGGCATTTTACAGTTATCTTTTTATCAAAACAGCTCACGAGAACAAATCCTCTAACGTAAACATCATTACATGTTCCATATTCGCTTCGAAACCGGCTCTGGAAAAAAATCCGTATTTATAACAGGAAAGCGGGCTGTTTTCCACCTGTGCGATCTCCTGTTCCATCAATTTCCGGGTAAGTGGCGCCTTTCTGAATTTTGCTTCATAAAAGATATAACCCCTGGAATCCAGCGTCACAATATCAAATTCCCCGTTCATTTTCTTTTTGGGATCATCATAATAATATGTTCCGATTTTTTCAAAAGGCTCTTCCAGACGGCCAAGGCGGTTCTGCCGAATCAGATACTGCCTGCAGACCTCCTCGAACATCCGAGGTACATGCTTTTCTTCAAAATCCTGCTTAATATACCGGTCAAAAAACAGTTCCGGTTCCATGACATTCATTTGAGAAGAATACCGGAAAATATAACGATAATAAAACAATGACAGTGAATCTGCAATGTAATAACCGGATTTTCTACGATTATTTTCATCGTTGATCGGCGCTTCTTTTCTTACGAGCTCCATCCGGATCAGCTTTTCCAGTGTATCTGCCAGTGTCGGACTGCTGGATACATGAGATTGAGACAGGATATCGCTGTATCTGGAATATCCTCTTGCCAGCGCGTCAAAAACCTCATTTGCGTTTACCATTTTGGAAACCTCTGATCTCAGATACATGGAAATTTCCATTTCCAGACGCGCTCCCGGAGAGGCGATCAGATCGATCACATTCTCTTTCACCGTCAGAGCAGGATCGATCAGCCGGTTATAGTAAGGAATCCCTCCGAAGACACTGTACAGTTTTACCTTATCCTCGTCCGAAAATGTTCGATAAAACAGAGCGGATTCATAATAATCCATGGGCTTTAATTCCATGGTCAGATCAATTCTGCCGTACAGGGGACTTTGAACCAGCAGAAGCGACTTCATGGTATCCACAAAAGAACCGCAGACAATCAACTTCAGCTGCGAAGTCTCTTTATATTGGTCGATCAAAACCTGGAGAATGCTGTCCATACCTTTCACCACGTCACGGATATAGGAATACTCATCCAAGACCAGAATCAGCCTTTCTTTTTCCGCCTGCCGAAAAAGAAAATCCAGCACTTCTTCCATTTTTGAAAATGCCAGCCGTGGGTAACCGTATTTTTCGGAAATCAGCAGAGAGAGGCTCTCCACATTGTTCATTTCCGTGGTCTGCCTGCACTCATAATAGACGCTGGAAATATCCGTCTCCCGCAGGCTCTGTTTAATCAACTCGCTCTTTCCCACTCTTCTCCTGCCATAAATCAATGCCGCCATCTGAGATGTTCTGGAATAAAAGCGCTCCAGACTCTTCTTTTCCTTCTCTCTGCCATAAAAAATCATTTACTCGGTTTCCTCCGACTCGGTTATTTCCGAGTTATTATAAAATATTTTCATAGCTTTGTCAAAGCCGGATTCCCTCTTCCCCGATCAGCACCTTCTTCCCTTCAAACGCAAACCCGTATTTTCGGATCTGCTCCGGAGCGATCCCCCTGCTTCGGAGCGCAATTTCATACTGCATTTTCTCGATCTGATCCAGAGCCGAACGGACGGCGTCCTCCAGCGTCTCCCCGCGATCCGCACGCGCCACCTTGAACTCGATCAGAAACGCGTCCCGTCCTTTCTCCTTTGGCTCCAGCATGATGTCATATCTGCCAAAACCGCTCTCCCGATTGGAGGTAATCACATACCGGTCCTGCAGTTCCGCCAGAAGCCCCAGCACAAATCCATGGTAGAAGCGCTCCGGCTGCGTCTTTTGGGAAGGCTTCTTCCCCGTATCAAAGCTGCTGAACAGTTCGCAGGAGATGGCGTTCATATAATCGTTCATCCCTTCCAGGTCGCCCTTAAGCAGCGCCTTATAAAATGCGTTCTGCACGCCCCGGCACTCCCGGAACCATCCCCGGATCATCTGCAGGAACATATAGCGGACCTCCAGATTGGTCAGCCTCAGATCATATTCCATTTCCATCCGGTCGGTATTGAACCTGGCGTTCACCGCTTTTAAATAGCCGCCGGCCAGCAGCAGGCTCCACACCGCTTCGTCGCCCTGATCCAGCTGACTGAACACAATCTGTTCATCCAGAGCCGTATGAAGAGTCCCGCCGCACAGCAGTTCTTCCATCACCATCTTCATATCCGGACTGCCTTCTCTGACCAGTTTATCCACCAGGCTGTTGGAACTGGTGTTTGCCCAGTAGGGGGCGGCTCTGCCTGTATCCAGAAAATTGATAATGGACCATGGATTGTAAATCTCCTGACTGCTGCCAAAGACAAAGCCGTCATACCACGTTTTTACTTCTTCTTTCCGCTCGGACAGACCGAACTCATCCAGCGCCGCGAACACCTCCTTTTCCGTAAATCCAAAACTGTCCCTGTACTCTTCGGAAGTAACCGTCACTATTTTCAGATTATTCAGATCCGAAAACATGGATTCCCTGCTCACCCGGGTAATTCCCGTCATGATCGCACGCTCCAGATACGGGTTGGTTTTAAATGCGGCATTGAACATGCTTCTGATAAAGTTCACCAGCTCCTCCCAGTATCCATGAACATACGCTTCCTGCATGGGCGTATCGTATTCGTCCAGAAGAATGATCACCTTTTTCCCATAATAACGGCACAGGTACTCCGATAGCTGGTTCAGCGACAACGTTACATCCACATCTCCCATGTCCACGTTTTTTCTGCGAAATACTTCTTTTTCTTCAGCGGTAAGGCAGCCGCTCTCCAACAAAAACGCGTGTCTGGCATACAGGCTGACAATCAGCTGGGCGATCTTCTCACGGGCATGAAGGTAATCCTTTTCTTTGATATTGGCGAAGGAAAGACTGATCACCGGATAAGTCCCCTGGAACTTCCGGTATGTTTCCTCTCTCCAGACAGACAGGCCCTCGAACAGATCCGATCTGCCCGCGTAATTTACAGAAAAAAACTTCTCCACCATATCCATGGTCAAAGTCTTTCCGAAACGCCTGGGCCGGGTAATCAGGGTAACGTCATCTCCGTTTACCCACCATTCTCTGATAAAATCCGTTTTATCAATATACATATAATTATTTTCGATTATTTTTTCAAAACTCTGAATTCCGATTCCTGCTGTTCTTGCCATAGATTGAATCCCCCCTGAAAATCCACTCCATCAATACTGTGCGATTCCATCTTCATGGAATTTTCCTGATAATAAGTTCACCCCGGAAAAAACGGCTGTATATTTATTATAACCGCTTTTTTCCGGGGTGTAAACGGAGAAACTTTTTTCGTTCTGAAGTATTCTGCCTTTAATATTCTACTTTCCACATATACCGGCGGGTTGTGTAATCAACACCGGTTGCCTTTGACAGCGCTTTCATGTACACATTGTTCAGGACAGGCGTAAAAAGAAGATGATTAAAATACTCTGCCACAGAGTCTTTCAGGTTATTCAGTCCCAGCTCCTTTGCATCCAGCATGTATACCTTATCGCCGGCATATTTTTTCATAAACGTAATCGCCCTCTCGTCCGCCTTTCTGGTTCTTCCGTCTGCAATCAGTAAGAAAAAGGCTTCATTCTTATCAGTGATCTCAAACGGTCCGTGGAAGAAGTCACAACTGTTAAAGGTAGGCGACTGGATCTGAAGCATTTCCAGGATATTGCAGGTTGAAAAGATGCGTCCGGAACCGTATGCAGGACCGCTTGCAAGAACGGTAATGCATGTTTCATTCTTCATCTGCTCCGCCCACTTTTCTGCCAGCGGCGCGCAATATTCCCTCGCTTTCACATAAGCCGGCTGTATCTTCGTAAAAGCATCCATGGCATCCGCATAATTTTCGTAGCCTTCCGAAATATCTACCATCGCCATTGCCATGCGGAGTGCATTTCCCGCATTGGTCCGGCTCTGATCTTTATCATCTTCCCAGATGCTTCCATACTGCACATTGTAATCGCATACCTTTGTCAGCTCGGATTCATCCACATACTGGCTGACGGTAACTGCCCCAAGCTTTTTCGCAACTCTGGCTGCCTCAATCGTCTCTCTGGTTCCTCTCATGGACGTAAGTACCACGATGGTATTTTGGCCCACACATTTCGGCGGCGCATAGACAAATTCACTGCTTGTAATCTGCTGTGAACGCACCACCGTAGATTCACGGTCCATAAAATACTGCGCTGCATAGTGGCCGTCATGCGATCCTCCTGCCGCAACCCATACGACATTTTTCAAACCGCCGTCCGCTTCCATATCCTTCATGATTTTTTCCATAAGTTCTCTGATTTCCATATCGTCAATCTCCTTTTATATATTATGTTTACAACTGTTCCATATGTTCGATTGCTTCCGCCACCGCATCATGATCATTATCGCTTACAATAAAGTCAGCCTTGTCTTTGATACACTCCAGCGCGTTTCCCACTGCAAATCCCACATCCGCCGCCTGTATCATCTCATAATCATTGTTATGGTCCCCAATACAGCAAAGCTTTCTGTCAGAAAGCCCGAACAGCTTTCGATACCGCAGTACCGCACTGCCTTTTGACACTTCCGACGCTACGATCTCTCTGGAGTAAACTCCGGTAGCCAGCCATCGGCATCCCTCCGGCATGGTTGCTCCAAGGCAGGCGTCCAGAGCTTCCGGATTCATCAGATCCGTTGTCAGTTCCGCTTTGATCCAATTCTCCGGAAATTCTTCAAGTTCCGGTACTTCCGTATAAGGAAGCCCCTCTCTTTTCACAAACTGCATATAGATCGGTGTAGGACGACAGGTATAGATTCCGGACTCCGTCATAATCTGGATTCCCAGCTTCGGAAATTCCAGAGCCAGTTCCTTCATATAAGCTTTTATACATTCCGGAAGCTGTTTTATCCAGATCATCTGCTTCTTCTGATAATCATAAATGCAGCTTCCATTGTATAAAATTACCGGCATCTGAATGTTTATCATCTGCTGGTAAGGCCGCAGACCGGTTACGGAACGTCCGGTTGCAACCGTAAACAGTCCGCCTTTTTTCTGAAACTCCCATATTGCGTTCCGATTTCTGTCTGATATATGTTTCCTGCTGTCAAACAGCGTATCGTCCATATCAGATACCAGCATTAACTGATTTGGATTCATTCTCTGCTACACTCCCAGGATTCCAAAACCTGCACACACTATCGATACCGCGATGATCCCAAAAAGCAGCCATGTGGTCTTGACATTTTTCCCAAGCAGCCAGTAGATCAGGGCGGTCACACACACCGGAAGCAGACAGGGCATAATCGAATCCAGAATTCCCTGAAGCTCTGTCACACCGTCACCGGAGCCAAAGGTAATCGGCATCCTTACGGTGACCATCGTCGCAATCATCGAACCAATGGTCATAAGACCGACAATCCCCGTCATATTGGTAACCTTATTCATCAGGCCTGATTTCTGCAGTTTCTCCAGCAAAGTAGTACCCAGCTCATATCCCTTCATCATGCCAAGATATCTTACAAGAAACGCCGGAATATTATATAACAGAAGAAACAGTACTGCACCAAACGGATTTCCGTTCATGCACAGCGAAGCGCCGATTCCTGCAGCTATGATGCGCAGCGTCCCAAGAAAAATGGAATCGCCGATGCCCGAAAGCGGCCCCATAAGGCTGGCCTTCACATTACTGATGGAAGAGGTATCAAAAGCCGGATCTTTGGCTTTTCTTTCTTCCATGGCTGTCACAATGCCAAGAACAAGCGTGGAAAAATATACGGTGATATTAAAGAACTCCATATGTCTTTGCAGCGCCTCTGCCCGCTCTTCTTTTGTTTGATACAGCTTTTCAATCACCGGAGTCATGGAATACGCAAATCCCATATGGTCCTGCCTCACATAATTCCAGGAAATCTCAAACGGAAGCGACTTCCAGAATATTTTTCTCAGATCTTTTCTGGTAATCACAGAAGTGTTTTCTGTCCGCGTTTCATTAGAAGTCTTCATCATCTTCTACCTCCATTTCTCCTGCACCCGCTGCTGCCGGCCGTGCTTCTCCAAATCCGCCAAATGCCATCAGCGCCACGATACTTACTGCCATAATGGCCACTCCAAGCACCGGCAGTCCCAGATAGGCTGTCATAACAAATCCGACTGCCAGGAACGCCGCAATCTTTTTATTCAGAATCATCCGCAGCAGTATTGCAAATCCAAGCGCAGGCAGAATTCCTGCGGAAATTGTCAGGCCGTCCTGGACGAACTGAGGAATCGCGTTCAATACGCTCTCCATTACACTGCTGCCCAGATAATACGCCACTGCCACCAGAACCGCCAGCGGCAGATACATTCCAAAGATGCCGCCAAACCAGTGCATTCTCGATACGCCCCTGATATCTCCCTGTTCCGCATATTTATCCGCACGGTTTGCAAAAAGCGGTACAATCGCAATAAACAGAAAATTTCTAAGCAGCATAACAAGCATTGCAATCGGAAGCCCCAGAGCCACCGCCATTCCTGCGTCTTTATGTCCGGCAATCGCAAACGCAGTTCCCAGAATACCCCCTGAGACCACCTCCGGCGGCAATGCGGCGCCTACTCCCACCGCACCCATCATAGCCAGCTCTACCGTTGCTCCGATCACGCATCCGGCCTGCAGATCCCCCATTACAAGACCGACCAGCGGCCCTAAAACCAGCGGTCTTGTCTGCAGTGACTTGCCTGTAAAATAGTCGCTGTATCCAAAACACGCAATCAGAAATATCAATAACACTTTGATCATTGCCTTATCCTCTCTTCTTCCTTCTTTCTCCGGATGCTTTACAATGCCTGTACTGCATTGATTTTCTTGTCATTGGGCACCTGCCGGATTTCAACCTCCACCCTGGCATCCGCCATTTTCCGGATCAGTTCTTCTTCCTCAGGCAGCACGTTTACAGATTTTGAGATATTCCGGGTGCCTTCTTTCGCTTTTACCAGCCCCAGGTTTACTTTATCCACTTCCGGAACGGCAAGCGCCAGCTTCGCCGCGTCCTCAATGGATTCCACAACAATGAACAGTCTGTACTTATCCGTCACGCCGGACTTCAAAGCTGTTATGGAATCTTCCATATTTTTGATGACCAGTTTTGTTCCTGCCGGCTTTGCCAGCTTCATCGTCGTCTTCCTCAATTCATCCGTTACTACGGCATCATTGGCAATCAGTATGCAGTCCGCACCCAGACCGGACGTCCAGGAAACCGCTGTCTGGCCGTGTAACAGTCTGCAATCCACCCTTGTCATTAAAATCATGCTGAAATCCTCCTCCTGATTAAAATTCTTCATCTTTGACTGCCTGACCTGCAGTCAGCAAATCATTACAATACTGCAGCGAACATCTGGCTTCTTCCAGACATGCTTTGATAATCTCTGCCGTATCTCCGTCTTCGTCCATTCTGGAACAAAGATTCATAAGCAACGACAGATTCAAACCGGCTACCAGATGCACCTTTTGTCCGCAGTCCGCGATAACGGACATAAACTCGTTGTTAACGCTTCCTCCAAATACATCCGTAATTACAATCAGTTCATCCTGCTCTCCCAGCGCATCAAGCCGTCTCTGTATCTCAGCCCGGAGATCATATGGCTCTTCTGTATAAGCACACAGAATATCCACCTGTTCCTGATGTCCCATAATCAATTCCAGCGAACTTAAAATTCCTTTCGCCAGATACGCATGTGACGCAAATAATAATTTTCTCACGTTCCGTCCCTCCCTCCTTAATGTATTATATTGTTTGTGTTGTATACAGACATCTGCATATAACTAGGAACTGAACAAATAGTAACATTGTTTTTAAATCTTGTAAACCCTGTTTTTTATTTTTATGCATATACCACAATTTTGATATTCCTTTTTTGTGCAATATTTACAACAGGATGGACTCCACGGTCCGCTGTTTGAAATACATCTGCATACATCTTGATTTTAATACGGATTTTGATATAATATCAGACAGAACAGACACTTCAGACCGGAGCAGGAGGTCCTTCCCCTATGGAAGCATTAAACACACAGACAAGCGTTCCTTTATACAGCCAGCTGGCCGAACAGCTTCGGCAGGATATTTATACAGGCAGATTTACGCAGGGGGAGAAAATTCCCTCCGAATTCGAACTGAGCCGCCTGTACAATGTAAGCCGCAGTACGGTACGAAAAGCAATCTCCGTACTGGTCAGTGAAAATCTTCTGGAAACGACGCATGGAAAAGGGACTTTTGTATCCTCCCCGAAAATAAACCAGAACAGTTCCGGTTTTTTGAGTTTTACGGAAAATGTAAGATCCATGGGAAAAACTTTAATTACCAGGACGATTCATATGACGCATGTTGTCCCCTCAGAACATCAGAAACACTTTTTCAGACTGGATGAAAAAGAAAAACTGTTGGAAGTAGAGCGCCTGAGATATATTGATCATATTCCCATCTGTGTTGAGACCAGCTGGTTTACTTCCCGCTATGATTCCCTTCAGGAAAAAAATCTGAACGGTTCGCTTTACGAAATTCTCCGAAACGATTATGATATCCGACCGCTCACCGGAAGTAAAACCATCGAATTATGCTACGCTTCCCCCGATGAAGCTGCACTTCTGGACATTCCCAGAGGATCGGCCCTGATGCTGATTGAAGACCTGGTATATGATAATCATGAAAATCCTCTTCATATTTCCAAACAGGTCCTTAGAGGAGATAAATTCCGATATGCATTGAAATAACTACCGTTTCATACCGATCATAAACTGCCTGTCTAAAAAGGGACAGCGAAAATCCATCGCTGCCCCTGAATCAAAAGATATCACACACAGTCTTTCCATCCGCAGGAAAATATATCTACAGAAAAATATATTTACAGACAAACAGAACTGCCAGCACATTAGCAAGACAAAAACTTTTCCCGCGCTTTTACAATTCCATCTTTTCAATGACGCATGTATGCGCCTTGTCACCGCTGTCTTTATCGTAATTGATCCCCACAAGCAGGAGCCTTCCTTTATACGCTTCCAGCTTCCTGCTGTACCTTTTCCTCTTGATCTGTGCGATCGCTCCCTCGGCAGACTGGTCATACTTTAATTCGATCAGCAGTGCCGGCTTATCGGAAAACGGTCTGGGAAGAAATGCGATATCCGCAAATCCTTTCCCCGAAGGCATCTCATCAATAATTGTGTACTCATTGATCGCATTATAATAACCCAGCCTCAGTACACATCGAAGAGAATTCTCATCATTGTATTTGAGAATCGATGAGAATTCCATATGTGCCTCCTCGATTCCTGCGGCCACCGC
The DNA here is from genome assembly GCA_910574805.1 of Lachnospiraceae bacterium. Lineage (GTDB taxonomy): Bacteria > Bacillota > Clostridia > Lachnospirales > Lachnospiraceae > Hominiventricola. Next base: position 18,802 of record CAJTCV010000021.1, read on the forward strand.
TTCTTCCTCGCACTCCCAGGTTGCTTTAAGCAGCCGGTCCGACGCCTTCAACGCATGAATCACCGGCGTCCAGTCTGTATCCTCGATGGCGCCGGCGAATGCTTTCCGGACTTCTTCATTGGGAATGTGCACCTCGGACCGGTCCGCGTCATAGCCCAGATATCCCAGATGAATCAATATTGTGAGCACATCGTCCCTGCTGCCTATCCTGGTCAGGTCATTCTCGAATTTTTCGGCATTGACTTTGCAGCGTTCCCCCGCCAGCAGGCGGATGACGTCCTCTTTCAGTCCATCCTTGTCCAGAGTGATATAGCTTTTCAAGGATTCATAAGCGACGGTTCCCGTCCAGTAGCTGTTGAATTCTCCGTCAAACATGGCGTTGGCCACGGAATTCGGACAGTAGATGTGTTTGATACTTCGAAATCCATATCCGTCATACCACCGCTGCGCCTCGCTGAAATTCATATCATACTGCCTGCACAACGATCTTACTTCGTCTTCTGTAAAACCCGCGTATTTTGCCAGCCGCTTGGGGCTGATCATCGTATGCTCTCTGAAATTGTTCAGCGCCGATTCGCTGTTATATCTTTTAATGGGAAGAATCCCTGTCAGATAAGCAAGTGCGGTAAACCGATGGGACTTCTCTCCTTTAAACAGGCCTCTGAGCAGGTCAATGTACGCATCCTGAACCTTTTGATTGTGCAGATCCTCCCGAAAAACAGCGTCCCACTCGTCAATGATAATGATAAACCGGTCTTTGGTCCTTTCGTTGATCTCCGCAAGTGCAAGAGGGAGGGAAATTTCATCTCTCTTGTCAGACAAGGAATATTCCTTACGCAGTTCCTCAATCACACACTTTTGCAGATATACTGCCAGATCTTCCCCTTTCGGCATCGTTACCTTCAATTCCGCAATATCCAGATGAATCACCGGATACTGGTTCAGATTCTTTTTAAAATCCCTGCTCTTTGCAATCTCATATTTGGAAAAGAGCGCTTCCGACCGGCACCCGCGGCTGTAGTACGCCGCAGCCATCCTTGCCGCGATGGACTTTCCAAACCGTCTCGGCCTGCTCACACATACATACCGCTGTTCGGTTCCGATCACCTGGTTCAGATAATCCAGCATACCGGTCTTATCCACATAGATCTGTGAATTGACCGCACTGGCAAACCCAAGATTGTCCGGATTCAGATACTGTCCCATTCAGCCTCCACGCTCCTTTTCTGAAATACACGTTTTCCGCTTTTATACACCATAAAAAGCGGCTATAAATTTATTATAACCGCTTTTTTTTCGGGTGTAAACGAAGAAAATCTTTTCGGAAAAATGATTTCAAAGACAAAACAACAAACATGGAGATAGCGCCAGTAATAAGCGTCACCAGAATATTATCCCTGGCATTTTCTTTCTTATCTCATTCACGGCATCGGGGCTTCTCCGCTTCCCAAATATGAGCGGCTGTACTGCTTCCACTGGTTTCTGGACAAGAAAAGCTCCGGTCAAGCATGCTGGATTTTCTTTTCATGCCAGTCCTGCCAATCAAATTCATACGCAAATCATACAATATTCAAACTTAAAAGCTTTCGATTTTTCAATCCCCAAACTATATTTTAATGATTTTCATACGTATTTCAAACGCATTTATATTTGACTTTTCAACATTTCAAGTGCCATCTGGAGACAAGTCAGCATCTCAATACTTTCCATCTCAGGAAAATATCTTGTTGATTTTCCGTTGCCTTGTTTTTTTAACAAATGTCTCTCCTCTACCAATGAATTGATTGCCTTTCTAATCCTGTATTCCGTAATACCAAGTATCGGTACAAGTTTACGTAATGATTTATCAGCACCATTCTTTATGATGTACCGAAAAACCATCTTTTCATCATCCGATAGATCAGGATAGGAATCTGCCAAATCAGTATTCCATATTTTCAACTCTGTATGTTCAATATCTGTAATAATCTCCGGCCTTCTAAAATCATTTGATACTGCAGTTTTGTAAATCAATGGTCCTCCAAATCCCTGTCTTTCAGAAGCGCCAAGCAACCGGAACTGCTTCATGATGATTTCATTTCTTGGCCTTGAATCTCCCCCCATCACAAACTGCATTTTTGAAATGAGCATTTTACCCGGATTAACGAAATTAAACCAGCCATCAAATACTTCTATCTTTGTAGAAGGAAAACCCTGATCATAATCAGCATGAGCCAGACAATTTACCAGACATTCCCTTATTGTTACATCAAAATCGGAAAGCGGTATCCTTAATTGATACTGATCCAATTCAAATGACTCTTTTAACAGGATAGTAAGTTTCCCATATACAATCGTATAAAAATTATACAGATTCATCTGGTACTCTCCCGGTTCATCATCTGTAACCCTGTCTGACCATCTTGCATTATTTCCTCTTCGATTAAAGTAATCTACATGATAATGTGGATAAACTTCTCTAATTGCATTTACTTTTCCAAGAAAAAGCAATGTCCCTCTCTTTATTTTGAATTTACCAGAAATCCTGTCCACAATCCCTGCACCAATTTCAATCATAAATTCTTCATTCGTCATTTCTATATAATTCTGTCTTGGATATCTTTTATTTACTCTCTCCTTAAATGCCAGAACAGAATCTATATCTAAATCATCCATTCCAAAATTATCTAACACCAGATCATCCTGACTTGGCCTTGCATTACGCATAAACGCTGCGATTTGTTCCTTAGTAGCTTTGCGGTCTCCATCACCAGTACGAATCCATGTGTTTTCTAATTTGTCGTTGAGATGCACTGGTTTCATTCCTTCTGGAGCTTCCTTCACATTAACTAAAATGATTGTTTTATTCTCATCCAGCTTATATTCAATAACATCTTCATTATTAATATTTTTAAAACTGACTTTATTTTTATTAGAAAGTTGATCCCATAAATTGGTTAGCGTCTTTTCTACATTTCCGACTCCCTGAATGATATTTTGAGGGTAGTCCTCCATAACCCCCAGTACAACAACACCACCGGATGTATTACAAAACGAAGAATATGTCTCCCAAAAAGCATTGGGTAACTCCTGTGCTTTCTTTAATTCTACGTAATATTTTTCATGTACATTCAGTAACCAATCTTTTAGTTCTTCATTACTTGAAAAAACCGGCTGAATATCCCTCATGATTTCTCTGGCCCCCTTTACCTATAAGAATTTTCCATAGATTATCATGAATTCAGCAGTGGTGCAAGAAATATATTCACAAACATATAAATTTTATTTCATAGTAATCAAAAAGCGCTCGAATGAAATATATGTGAAATCATATCACCATTTAGCATCAAGGCGCCGCATAAATGCGGCGCCTGATCATTCAGCCTACAACTTTGCCCCGTTCGTCCGGATCACGTTCTGATACCAGTAGAAGCTGTCCTTTCTCCGGCGCTCCAGGGTTCCTTTTCCTTCATTATCCTTATCCACATAGACCAGGCCGTACCGTTTCGCCATCTCCCCGGTTCCCGCGCTGACCAGATCCGTACAGCCCCAGACCGTGTAGCCCATCAGTTCCACCCCGTCCTCGATCGCTTCCGCCATCTGCTGAATGTGCTCCCGCATATAGGCGATGCGGTACTCGTCGTGGATCGTGCCGTCTTCCTCCACCTGGTCCTCCGCGCCCAGACCGTTCTCCACGATCATCAGCGGGATCTGCCAGCGGCCGTAAAACTCATTCAGCAGATAACGCAGGCCCTTGGGATCGATGGTCCATCCCCACTGGCTCTGTTCCAGATAGGGGTTGGCCGGGCCGCGCATCATATTGCCGTTTGCCACCGGCACCGTGGGATCGTCCGTCGCCGTACTGCTGGAATAATAACTGAAGCTGAAGAAATCCACCGTTCCTTCCTGGAGCGCCTCAAGGTCCCCCTCGGCAAAGGGAATCTCGATGCCTTTTTCCTTCCAGAGCCGTTTTGCAAAGGCGGGATACGCCCCCCGCACCTGCACATCCCCGCAGTAATAATTGGCGATCTGCATGGTCTGCTGCCCTTTGAGCACATCGTCCGGCCTGCAGGTATAGGGATAAGCGATGCGGCTTAACAGCATACAGCCGACTTTATTTTCCGGATCAATCTCATGGGCCATCTTTACCGCCCTGGCGCTGGCCACCAGCTGATGGTGCAGCGCCGTATACCGTCTCTGCTCGTCATCCCAGCTCTCATCCAGCCCGGCCAGTACGCCCACTGCCGTATCCCGGCCCGGAGGCAGGATGCCGCCGCCCATCAGGTTCCCATAAGTTCCCATCTGCAGGATATTGATCTCATTAAACGTCAGCCAGTGCTGAACCAGCCCTTTGAATTCGGTAAACAGCGTCCGGCAGTAGCGCAGGAAATATTCCGTGATCTCCCGGTTCGCCCAGCCGCCGTATGTTTTCGCCAGATGATAGGGAAGCTCATAATGACTGATGGTCACTAATGGTTTGATCCCGTATTTCTGACATTCCGCAAATACATTTCGATAAAATTCGATTCCTGCCGGATTCGGCTCCTGCTCGTCTCCGCCTGGAAACAGCCGGGTCCAGTTGACAGACATGCGGAAGCATTTAAAACCCATCTCTCCGTACAGGGCGATATCTTCTTTATAATGGTGATAGAAGTCCACCGCTTCGTGGCTGGGATAATGATACTCCGGCAGGATGCCGTCGGTCACATGGCGGGGCGTCGTCTTCGTCCCCCCTGTCATCACATCCGGAACGGAGAGTCCCTTCCCTCCTTCGTGGACGCCTCCTTCAAACTGATTGGCAGCCGTTGCGCCGCCCCATAAAAAATCTTTCGGGAACTGATACATGAACGTCTTCCTCCTGTTATCGTTACGAATTATTTTGATGCCTGAATGATTTTTGTACCGGATGCCACCGTGCCTTCCGCGGTTCTCTCAATCGACGTATAGTCGTCAGGGTTCAGCACGATCACCACCGCCACGTCCGGATGGCCCGCATCCGCGATGGCCTTTCGGTCAAAGGTCATTAAAAGCTGTCCGGCTTTTACCCCGTCTCCTTCTTTGACTTTGATGTCAAAGCCGGTTCCACCCATATCCACCGTATCCACGCCCACATGGATCAGAAGCTCCATGCCGTCCGCGCTGACGAGGCCGACGGCGTGACCTGTATCCGCCGCCTGCACGACCGTTCCGTCAAAGGGCGCTCTTACCACGCCGTCGGAAGGCTCGATCCCCATGGTCCAGCCAAGGATTCCCTGAGAAAAGGTGGGGTCCGGAATGTCTTCCATGGCTACCGCCCTGCCGCTGACCGGCGCATAGACCGCATGGGCCTCCGTCTGTTCGATCAGCTTTGTCTCTTCTTCTGTCTCCGGCGCCGCACCGGTCCGGTTCTCATATTTCAAAGAGAGGACAAATGTAATGATTGCAGTGGACACCGCGGTAATCAAAAGGGCGATGATGATATTCCAGAAAAACATCATGGTATCGCCGCCGATGTACAGAAGGATCGCCGGAATACCCGAGGACCCGGTGGCAAACCGGTGGGTATGGGTAAGGCCCGCGTACATCCCGCCCAGGCCTCCGCCGATCATCGCCGCCGCCAGTGGATATTTCTTCGGGAGGTTCAGGCCGTAGAGCACCGGCTCCGTGATCCCCATCAGCGCGGTCGTTCCTGTGGAAAGGCCCAACTGCCTGGTCTTGAAATCTCTGGTGCGGAGGCCCACCACCAGCGCCGCCGTACCCTGCGCGATATTGGAGCAGACGCACCCCGGGCCGAAGATGCTGTCGAATCCAAGGCTTGCCATCTGCATGCTTCCCAGAGGCGCCACCGCATGATGCAGTCCGAACATGACCATGACCGGGAGAAGTCCTCCGATCAGTACCGCCGGCGCCCAGCTCGCGTTGGTGCTCAGCCAGCCGAATACGACTGCCAGCCCTTCACCGGCGTACTCTCCCACCGGTCCCAGTACGGACAGCGCCAGCGCGCCCATAATCAGGAAGGTGAACATGGGGACAAAGACCAGATTGACCGCTTTGGGAATGATCTTATTCAGCGCCTTTTCCACAAAGGACTGGACTACGATCACCAGGATCACCGGGATAACTGTCGAGGTATAGGCCACCAGATAGAACGGAATGATCCCGAAGAAATTGACCGGTTCTCCCGCCGACACCAGCGCGGCCCAGCTGGGATGACACATAATACCTGCCACGGTAACCGCCATGACCACGTTGCATTTCATTCTGCGCGCCGTTGTGTAAGCCAGCAGGATCGGCAGGAACGCAAACGCCGCATCCGCGAAAAAGTTCAGAATGTAATAGGTCTGGGAACTGCCGTCCACCAGATGGAACACCGTCAAAAGAGCCATCAGCGCTTTCAGCATACCCGCGCCGGAGAGCGCCGGTATGATCGGCTGGAACACGCTGGATACAAAATCGATCGCGAAGTTGACCGGAGACATTTTCTCCCCGCTTCCTGCGTCTTCCTCCCCTCCCGCTTTGGGAAGGTGTTTTTCCACCTCTTCAAAAACCTCCGCCACATGCATGCCGATGACCACCTGGAACATGCCGCCGCTTTCCCGGTTCAACCGGCCCTGTTTCGGTCTGTTTCACCGAACATCCGCCATTGGCTCTTTTTCGGAAAATTGTTGTTTCGGTTTGTTTCAATTCCTGTTATAATCAGGGAAACAGGGAAGATCTGCGATAGAGGAGGGGGAAATCCATGACTTTGTTCCAGCGTGTGGAAGAGCTGACCGTGACCAGCCAGAACAGTTCCAAAAAGTCCATCGGTGAATTTGTTTTGAGAAAAAAGAGCCATGTGAGTAAATATACGACGCAGCAGATTGCTGACGAGACTTATACTTCCAAGGCGGCGCTTGTCCGGTTCGCCAAAGCGCTGGGCTACCAGGGATGGAAAGAATTTGCAGGAGCATTCGCGGCGGAGCAGCACTATCAGGAGAGCCATTATTCCGATATTGATCCGAATTTTCCATTTACCGGCGACGACACCATTTCCGACATTATCCGGAAAATGTCCAGCCTGCAGGTGGAAAGCATCCTGGATACGGCGGACCTTCTGAACCCTCACACCATGAAAAAAGCGGCGGATCTGCTGGTGAAATCCCGCCGCACTGCCTGCTTCGCCGATATTGTAAAAAAAGTCGTCATGTCCATACCTAGATTCGAAACCAGCTCCTGCAGCTGAGCCTTTAAATTCTCATCAATCCGCATCGTTATGTTCGTTGTTGCCATAATAACAGCCCCCTTTCTTTCCAACATTATAGTACTTGCAGCACATAACGTCAACACATTATATGTGCATTGCACAAATTTCCTGAAGCAATTGACATTACAGGATATTCCATCCGTTGCAGGCCAATCTATGTACATGCGAATGTTTTCAAGAACAAATGCCAGAATCCCGAATACAGCTAAAAAGTCTTTATGGATTTGAAACTGCCTGCTTTCAGGGCTTTCCTGAAAAGCAGGCAGTGAAATTTCTTTTTAACTGTCCTTCCAATGAACACGATGATAAAAAAGATACCGCTCCAGCTCACTTCTGTACAAGTCCGCATTCTGATGAAATCCTGCGTGTTCCAGATTAGACGCCCAGCCTTCATAATACTGTCTGAAGTTCATGGAAGAATTTACATTGTATCGACTGCTCAGCGCTTTCAGAGGAATCCCGCTGCTGGTCTTCACACTCCTGTCCCCCTGCTGCGCCAGATGAACACGAAGCGCCGTCATCTCCGCAGGAGTCGCATTTCCCGGATCCACATCGTTCAAATGAATCTTTTTCACAAAGTCATTTCCCTGAATGTCCTTTCCCTCCACAAGCATCACCGGATCTTCCTCGGTGGAACTGTCATCATATTTCATATGAAGCTCCTGTCCGGTAACCGGACTGAACTCACTGTGCAGATACCCCATTTTTAAAGTCCCATGAAAGGTTCCGCCTTCGGCAGAGGACGACTGTCTGCCGGAAATACTCCCCCGAAACACATTTTCTGTTATATTTCCGGAACCAAAGACGGACGAATATCCTGACACAGAAGTCAGGTTGCTCTGTAAACCCAATATACTCATACTCTCTCCTCCTCTCATTTGATGAATCAAAAATCCGCATGTGCTGCATTGCTTTCCTGAAAGTGCGGTCCCGGCCTATGCGCTTAACTGTTCCAGAATCTCAAGGTATTTATTACAGTCCTGAAAATACGTCGACTGGCTCACATCCACATCCGTAGAGGATTTCGCATACTCATACCAGTTTTTGTAAGCTGACAGGCCGCAGGTTCCGAACATCGCACCCAGGCCGCCCAGCGCACCGGGAAGATTCAGTCCGCTGTTCATCGAAGCGCTGCTTTTGGTCAGCGTCCCCTGGGTCTTTGTCGGATTGATCTTACTGACGTCCAGAGGAACGGCCCCGCAGTAGATGTCTCTGGCAGTGCTCCGGGTCATAATACCAGCCTCTACAAGCTCTCCCAGCAACGCCACCGTTTCTTCTCTGGACATATTTCTCGAATTGTATTTCTTTTTGAGGGCATCCAGTTCTTCTTCCGACAGCTGGTCCCTCTTTGCACCTTCTACCCATTTTTCCGCCTGCTGCTGAAAATAGGACGGTTTGTATTCCACCTCATTGCGGGTTACTGCATAAATCTGAAAGCCATTGATCGTTCTGATTGTCATAACGATTCTCCTCCTCATACATATTAAAATCAATGCGCAGATTCTTTTTCCCGTGCCGGATAAAAAGTTATGCAAAAACATTCATTTCATAATCTCCCGAACTGCCGAACAGCAGTTTGACAGTCGTACTGCCGCCTGCTTCCAGGCTGCCAAGGAAACGGTCGATGGACTTCCGGTATTTTTCATACATACAGTCTCCCACTTTGATACCCGTGTATTTTGACTGGTCAAAAAAGCGGTCCCAGCCGTACTTGGCCGAATAGCTTCCGGGGGCGCCGGCCCTCTGTGAGAAATTCCTTTCAAAAGCCGACTGTGCCTGCTTCGCCCCTTTGGCAAAGGCGTCCAGAATATCCCCGGACTGCCGGTACTGCGCCATGGTATACTCATAGACTGCCGAGATCTCTCCCCGGTCCAGGCGGTTCTTCAGCGGAGTGGAAAATTTCGCGGCATCCTCCCTTAACTTCTGTTCCAGCAGGTCTGTGTATTTCCTCTTGTAATTCTGAAACGTATCCTGCAGAAGATCCTGCATGTTCCGGCTCAGTCCGCCGTGTCCGGCCAGATAGTCCGTCTTCATTCCCTGCACCGCCAGATCAAGGCCCATGCGCTGCTCATTGTCAGACCAGAACGCTCCCTGTTTATCCAGACGTTCCCGGCACTCCGCCGCATAGAGCCCGGCAGTCTCCAGATCATGAAGCGTATGCCCGGCGGCTTCTGTCTGCCGGGATGCGCCGTCCTGTGCGGTCAGATCTTCCCGCAGACGCGCCGCCATATAGCCGTCGTCCTGCTGAAGCCATCCTGCCGTCTCTTCCCGAAGAGCGGCGTAAGTATCGCTTTGCCGCAGATGTTCTTCATACTGCGCGATCCGCTGATCGATTCCGGAAGACAGGCTCTGGGCAAGTTCCTTCTTTGCCCCGGAATATCCGTATTCCTCATAAAAATTTCCGATGGAATCGGAATAAGAGTCCACCAGCGTCTGTTTCGTACGGTCCATAACCGCTTCCAGCCTGGACAGCTGCTGCTCTTTCTCCTCGCCCGAACTGTTCTGTTCGATCCGTTCCCTCAGAACCGCACAGCGGGACGCAATATAGTCGATCTTTGTATTCAAATGCTCGGCGTTGCTGAAATCCACTTCCATGTTCCGAAAATCCGATTCCACGCCCCGCCAGTCAATCCCGTCTCCCAGACCTTCCTGCTCCAGTTTCTGCCGGTATGCTTCCAGTTCTTCCTCCGGAACGCTTTTCGCAAGATAATTCCACGGATCTCCGGTCACCACCACTTTTCCGTCCACGATCTTCATGGAATCCCGGTACTGCTTCCCATACTGATTCCATAAAGCGTCCTCCTCCGTATAATGCGTTTTTGACACGATCCGGTCCTCTTCTTTTTGAATTACCGCCCATGGTTCCGCCTCATAGACGGACCTGCATCCGGCGGTCATGGCAGAAACAATCTTTCCTGTGCGGCCTGCCATGTGAAAATATGAAAGACCTCCTGATATTCCATTGATACTCATATGATTCTCCTCCTCATACATATTAAAATAAACGCCTGCAAATGAAACTCTTACGTTATCATCTTTTTCACATTAATTCCGACAGAAAGACATATGAAAACGATGCTTATATAAAATCCTTCCGCATAGCTTTGATAACAGACAAACAGCTGCGACCAGAATAAAACACCAGGAACCTGATACATGAACGCAGGAAAAATCATGAAATACATCAGCAGTACAAGCTGCGCAGCCACTGCGAGAAACCGCGCACATTTATCCCGGTCGGCCACAGCCTGAATCATGATGACCAGAATATATAAAGCAGCTATCCTGAAATAATCATGTACCATCACGGTTATCCCTTTAAAATCATTTACAGCAGAGATCGAAGTTTTATACCATCTGACCGGAAAAAGAAAAATGATACAAAGCAGTAAAAATAAGCTTAAATTATTTTTCAAATATTTCATGATAATTACACACTCCTTTCGTTTTATCCAGATATGGTCTGTAAGATTTTCATGTGGGCATGATCGTTTTCCACCTGCTCCAATGAAGGCGCTTCCGTTTTTTCGGTAAAATATTATCAAAGAAATTCAGCATGACCTGTAGTCAGCAGCCAAAAATCTACAACCAACATGAAATCTCTACATACGCTTCAGTATGGTTGGGATTTTCCGTAAATATTTTGTACCTTCCGTCCTGATCCACTGAAAAACTCCACACTGTCGTACCGGAACCAATAATATATCTCCTCGTTCCATCCGGTTCCACAATCCCGGCTCTGACCTCTTGACCTGCAGGTTCTGCTGAAACGACCATTGTAATGTCTCTGGGGAAATATATCTCAAAAGAAGGAGTCGTTCTTACGGCATTGGCTTCCACCGTCCAGTCGATTGCCACCAGATGGTCCTGGATCAGCAGGGATGAGGTATTGACAATCTCCATCACTTCCCCTTCCTCTGCTACCCAGCTGTCATCCGGTTCTTCATAATATTCGATATATATCTTCTGTTCCCCCTGATCCTCGTTTTCCGCCACCGTTGCCCTGTACAGCGCCTCATACCCTTTGATCACTCCGGTGTCGGCTGCATATACAACCGCAGTCCCCAGGAAGAGGCATGCCGCGATCCATATAACTGCCATGGTACGGCGAATCTGTTTTTTGCTTTGCCTGTTTTTCATGTTTTCAATTCTTCTTAAAACGTCGCACCTGTTTTCCGCGGCCGTCACCTGCGTCAGATGCATCTTTTCCGCACCCTGCAAAGCCGTTTTCAGCAGGGTCCGTATATATCTGCCCATATCTTCCTCCCGGCAGACCTCTTCATCCACATAATCTTCGCTGAGTCTTCGGTATTCCTCGCTGATCTTCCCGCATGTGAACCACGGGCAGAACCAGCAGAAAATCCGAAGCAGGAGCAGCAGCCTCCGTATCCATATATCTCCATGCCTGTAATGATACAGTTCATGGCGAAAGATGATCCGCAGCTCTTCCTCTTCCAGGGGTTCCGTCCCCAGATACAGCCTGGTGCGGAAAAATCCTCCGATGGCCGGCGTCAGCCGCTCCCCCCGGCAGACCGGAATCCGTCGCCGGATCCCCATGATTTTGCCAAGCTGCCGGAGGACCCGGACCTCACTTTGATTTTCCGGAACAACCACACCCTTTACCGGGCACTCCCGGTATAATTCCCTTCCGCAGCGGGCCACAGATACGAGGACGCCCAGGAGCCAGACGGCGGCGATTCCGAAAGCCGCCCGCATGAGGAACCCGGTGCCGTTCATAAAATTACCGTTCCAGGAACCGTCAAAATCTCTGAAATGCAGATACATCAGCGTATAAGCGGCCGGCACGCAGAAACAGAGAATCACCCCCTGCAGTCCCCGGTGCAGATACCGAACCGGACAGCGGCCCTTCCACAGCCGGACGGTCAGACGCCAGAACAGATATGCGGCAGCGCCTGTCAGGAAGTTAAAAAGCAGCAGGATATCCAGCCTGATCCACAAATCATTCATCCATATATTCATCCAGAAGCTCCTTCATTTTCTTTACATCTTCTTTTGTAAGGTCAGAGGTTTCCACAAGGGAAGCCAGCATGCCGACGCCGGAACCCCGGTACCACTGCTTCCGAAAGCTGTGTAGCTTCTGGTCCCGATAATCATCCATATTGATCTCCGGATGCCACTGATGGGAGTGATGCTTTTTATAACGGCTGACCAACCCTCGATTCAAGAGATTTTTCATAAATGTGGCGACGGCGTTGTTGGCATAGTCCTTCCCATAATGCTCCCGCAGACGCTCTGTGATCTCATAGACCGTCAGATCCTCCCCGGATTCCCACAGACACTGCATGATGACTTCTTCTGCCGGCGTCATCTGTTTTTCCATGTTCGCGCACCTCCTTGTCAGACTTTCAGTTCAATAATTGTTTATATTTTTTCAATAGATATTTACTTTTTTAGTATAAAATAAGGCAGAAGGACTGTCAAGAGTGTTTCTCTGTCAAAAATCCTCCGAAACCTTTTGCTGAATTCTTTTCTATTTTGGGTAATAGGACTCCCGAAACAGTTCTCTTTGCTCCAGCAGAATATGCGACAGCCTGTCATAAGCTTTTCTTAAAAGCTCCGCGCGTTTTTCGTTCTTCTCTTTTTCCATCTGGCGTCCGATCTCCCGGTATGTTTTTTCCAGCTCTTCTGCCAGCCACGCCGAATTATGTATGGGATGCTTCAGTTTCAGCCGCCGGATCATATCCTGCCCTTTGATGTCATCCGAACAGATACTCCCCATTTCGTCCCTGTAAAATATCTGATTCATCTCTGTACTTCCCGGATCATAATACAGTTCGTTATCCACAGACGGCTTTGAAATATCTCCTTTAAAACTTCTGCCCTTAGCCCGATTACACTTTGGACAGCTGTATACAAGATTTCGGTAATCTGTTTCCAGACCGTCCCTTTTCCCTTTAAATTCCGCCCTCGGCACAAAATGATCAATCTGAAAGGGAAGCGGTGCGATCAGTTTATCATTCAGATTACAATAACCGCAGTGTCCATGAAAATCTTCTGATAATGCTTTTCTGTATTTCTGAACCTGTTTTTTCTGCTCTGTACAGGTACGCTCTACCGCGTCGTACCTAAACCTGCTCTTCTTCATCTGTCTTCAACAACTCCCTGTATTCGCGAAGGATTCCAAGAACCTCCTGGTATTCCTGAACCGGAAAAATTCTTTCAACAGGCATCAAATGCGTTGGAGTGAATTTCTGCAGCTCTGTCTCCACCCGAATGAGCTCACTGATCTGATCCATACTGCTTTTCTCCTCTGCGCTGCGTTCATTCATCTTCTGAAGAATTCTGTCCCTTTCAACCTCAAGCCCTGCTCTTAACTGACAATACCGGTCCATATTCAAAAATACGTTTTCAACCATTTTTTCAGAATTTTCGTCATCTGGATTCAAGAAAACCTCTTTATGATACACCTTGTCTGCATCTGTGGCCTTCGACTTTTTTCCATCCTCTACCACATTTGTCAGGATCACCATGGGAAATTCTGACAGTTCTTCCCGTATGGTTTTTATAATCTCAGACCCTTCCACCGACAAGTTGACCGTGTTTAATTTATAATCTACAAACAATGTATGAATGAGGCCCTCTTCAATATCGCCCAGAACTTCTCTCAGAATCTCATTCTGCTCATCCTTTCCATCTGCTATAAAATATTCTTTATATGCTACCGCTCCTCCCTTCTTCTTCAAATATTCCGCCAGTACAAGCTTAATCTGGGGAACGACCGCTCTGTCATCCTCTATAATACCGATTGTATTCATTCTATCCCTCCGTCGGAAATTCCAGGATCAATCCAAATCCCGTTTTGCGATCCACATCAACAGACACTGTCCCGCTGTTTCTTTGTACGGCTTCGCGCACAGCCCAAAGTCCGATACCGGTTCCCCTTTTTCCCGTACGATTTCTCTTGGTGGAAAATCCAAGTTCAAAGATCCTGTCCGGCGTATTTCTCAATTCCTCATCCAGCCGTGGACCGTTGTTTTCCAGCAAAAGCTTCACGCCCCTCTTATCTTTCCACAGCGAAATTTTTATTATACGCCTGTCCGCCGTGCATTTTTCAAGATAGGATACAGAATTCAACACAAAATTATTCATAATAATGTACAGATCTGTACGGGACATGTTGACGCTCCCATTTTCTGCAACACCTTCTGTGTCCGAAGCAATATACTGATTTTCCAGAATCTGTTTCCACTGCTTCAGGATCCTCTTTATTTCTGTTCCCAGATCCAGAAATTCCGGTTCCAGATTCTCCTGATCCGTTCCAAGCATCGCAATATCCAGCCAGTCTTTCAGAATTGCATCTGTACTCTGCAGATCATCCAGCCGGTAATACGGATCGTAGATCTCATCGCCCCGAAAAGGAACATCATTTAAAATATAGTTTACACATCTTCGAAGCTGCGGAGCGCGAACCCTCAACTGCGTCGCTATAGAACGAAACTCATGAAAAAATGTATTCATAATAAGTCCTGCATCCGCAATCATGTGAAGAAGCTGCTGAGCATGAATATTTTTCTTCTCCCGGTCCAGCAGATCCTCTACGGTATCTTCATAATCTTCTCTGGTAAAACCGCCGTCACGCACAGGATCCTCTTCTGAATTATAAGTCCCGCTGTCGTTCCCCTGACCGCTGTTTTTCTGCTTACGTTTACTCTTTACCTGTGCTTTTACTCTCTCCACAACCGGGCTGAACTGCTTTTCTTTCTCCTCCGTCCATCTTCGGTACTCCCGATAAATATACTGACGGTCATATTCAAATAAAGTCACTGCTTCTTTCAAAATATCCTGAAAGATAAAAAAACTTTCATTCATCGTCAGGCTTTCCCGATTTGCCATGTCCTCCAGTTCCGGATTCTCCATTCTGGTAATATTAATACTCCCGATGATCTGGTTGGGCAGAACTCTCCACGGAGCAGTCAGATTGGAGACCGGCTGGTTTTCTTTCCTCTGCCGTGCTCCCAGTTCCAGCCAGTCGCTGAAAGATCCTGGATCTCCATATGGCCTGACCTTAAAATCATCCCGGTATATTTTGATGCCTGAAAATCTGCGCGTCAAATCCTGTCTGCGCCTGACAGCAACCGGCTTGATGATATCGTAATCACTGTTCGCGTTCTTTAAAAAGTACAGCTTCCCTGAAAATGGACCGACTTTCATGATCTTTTCCAGAGAATCCTTTTGCCCAAGTAATTTCTGGATATCATACGAAAACAGGATCGTTTTCTCAAAATCCGCTTTCCTGTAACGATCCTTCTGGAACGCCGGCCGTTCCCAGAATTCACCTGTCTGCAGTTTCTCCGTTTTTCCGGAAGAAAACTTTACATGAACTGTTCTTTTTGTAATATTTACTTCGTTTCTCTCCAGTGACAGCTGCAAGGTCCTTTGGCCGTCATATCTGATCCCGATCTTATAATCATAATCTGATTTTGATACAGAATCCTCCTGCGGTTTAAAATCATATGCCGGATTCTGCAGATTATGAATATAGATATCAAAGGTATCCGAGAAGCCCAACGGATTTACACTTTTCAGACTGTTGTTTACTTTCTCAAATAACCGATGGCTCCATTCGCCTCTGCAGGGGGATAACACAAACGCCGTTCCATGTTCCCATCCGTAGTTCTTATACTTATCATAATCTTCCCCCATCAGCCTTTGACACAGTTTCTGATAGCTGTAAGGCTTTTTTTCAATGGTTGCTTTCACGTCTTTCAGAAGCTTTGCATTCGCAAACTGATTCCAGTCCACCTGCCAGTACAGCATTTCCTCATGCATCTTTCTTGTATACATCCGGGAGACCAGCGACAGTTTATCCAGCGCAAAACGCCCGATCCCTTTTGCTCCTGTTTTTATCCTTCCTCTCTCACTTTTTATCTCTTCTTCTTTGCTGCTTGTCCCAATCTGCATCCAGGAGGTTGTCACCGTCTGTTCATTCATGCCGGACCCATTGTCGATCACCAGAATCTGATTATATTTTTCCAGCACTTCTTTTAATTTTCCGTTCTCTTCCTCTGTCAGCTTTTTCTTTACCAGACCGCTTTTTTCAGTCATGTAACATTTTAATACTTCGTAATAATCTTCTTCCCGGAGCATTTCTCTCAGACCCGCGGCCGGCAGGGTATCCGGAACCTCCGGAAACGGCATATCAAAACAGACATACACGCAGGAGGCATCTGCGTCATAGGCATTTTTGATCAGCTCGATCAATGCGCCGTCTACATCTGTAATGTTTTCTCTGCCAATCAGTCTGGCTGCTTTCGCTCCAACTTCAAAGCCAATCTGCATGTATTCACCCCTCGACTGAACAAAACATATAATTCTGTATCTCTTTTACCGAAACACGTTTGGATCTCCCTGTAGAATTGATCGATCTTTTACTGATATATTCCCAAAATTCCTGGCTTTCCAATATCTGCCTGGCCTGTTGGAGCGTCATTTTTTTTCCTGCCCGGATATAAAATCCCGCATATGGAATCGTATCCTCATCTAATACTGCGCATTCAACCTTTCCTGTAAGTACAGAAGGAATCATTAATTTCTTTTCCTGCATATACCTGATCGCCTGACTTCTCCCATATTCATACCATGCCACAGTTTTTTCTGATTTTCTCCTGAGCAGTTTCTCTTTGAACTGATACAGATAGGCATAAACCCCCGGATATCTGCGCTGAAACTCTTCTTCCTCTATATGCATGAGAGTTCCATCGATCACGTGATAAGGAAATATAATCTTTTTCCTGCGGTCTGACCGAATACTTTTCATACTGCATGCATTGCGTATCAGCTGCGGTTCCAATATATAGTCTCCCACCCGATATCCGCCGTCCATTTCTTCATATTCATCCAGTATAAAAGCCTCATTGCATAACGTGGCAATGCAGTTTGAAATTTTAAAGTAATCGCCAAATCGGTATTCCCCCGAGGCGGTCCCATTTTCCACAAAATTCCACTTATTTTGAAACAGTTCTTTACGGATGGCGAATGATTTCCGATTTAATACATCATGATACCTGAGATGATCCGCGCCGCTGTTTTTCTTCAGCACAAGAATCGTTGAAGATGTAACTGCATTTTTGAATTTTTTCTCGCTGGTATAATCATATACATCGGTAGCATCCTCTTTGATCAACGCTCTCAGGTCGTTCGCCGATACATTTTTATAAATGCTGCTGGGAATGATATACGCCAGGATTCCATGATCCTGAAGGCTCCTTAAACCATCTTCGACAAATGCATAATAGTAATCAAATTTTCCTTTCCGACATGTTGAAAAATTGGCGCGAATATATGTTTTTTCTTCATTCTCCAGATCCTTGTATGTAATATAGGGAGGATTTCCCAGCACATAGCAGAATTTTCCTTTGACGGAACGTAACGCATCGGACAGATGAATGTCCCACTTGATATCTTTTATATGATATTCCGCAGCAGTTTCATTTAAATTTCTGATACAGTTTTCATAATGCTCCCGTTCCAGTTCGTATCCTGTAATGTCCCGCTCCAGACCGTTTTTAATGAGACTTAATGGCATCTCCCGGTCGATACAATCGCTGATATACCGTCTGACTATTTCCATCAGAATATGACCGTCACCGCATGAGTTTTCAAGTACGCGCCTCCCAAACAGGCCGCACCTGTAATCCGCAGCATCCAGCAATTCTTTCGCATATGCAGATGTCGTAAATACTTTACAGTGATTTGCCATGTCTCTCCCCTTGTGTTCCAGTCTGATTCTATTTTGCACTCAATGCCTCTGCTCTTTGTTGTCATACGTCTCACAGAACCTGGCCGCGAAGGACGGGCCGGTCCCGCGTCTCTGGCCGAATCCCCAGCTTCTTCCCTGTTTTTTATCATACCATATTTTCGCGCGCTTTAAAAGTCCCCGTATTTTTCTGGACAATTACTTATAACGATATTCAAACAGATGCTTCTTATCTAATCACTTCCATCAGCCATGTGATTGCTGCTTCATATTCTCCTGCCCTCATGCCAGCAGAAATATCGGACACACGCACTGCGGCGCTGTGGGAGCTGCAGTGGCGGGAGATCCCGACGGTTTCATAAAATACATCACTGACGAAATCAAAAAAGCCATCGGCGACGAGAAGGACGAGCTGAAAGCCAGCTGCCTGAATGTGGAAAGAAGCGTTTCCATCGTCAAAGAGTCCTTAAACCTGACGGAAGATTCTCCGCTTAAGGTATGCGGCGCAGTCTATCACATCGGCAGCGGTGAAGTGGAATTTCTCGATTAACAGATCCCGTGATACGGCAAAGGGCGGAAACCACCATGGGTTTCCGCCTTTTCTCCTGACTGAAACTGCCGCCGTCAGTGCCTCTGCTCCATATTATCATAAATTTCACAAAATCTGGCCGCAAAGGACGGTCCGGTCCCGCCTGCCAGAAGATGATGGATGTCCCCCATGCGCTGGCTGCGGAACATGGCGATTCCCCGTTCCCGCTCTTCCGTGGTGATCTCCGTCACAGAAGTGGGCGCCAGCACCAGTCCATGCCAGAGTGTAAAGGGCGACACATTGATCAGGTGGGACAGCAGCACACAGGTCAGTCCGAAATGGCAGAAAAAGGTGATCGTGTCCGTATTCGCCTTTTCCACGCGGTAATGCATGCCCTCCCGCACATAGCCGTATCCGGCAAGCAGCCGGTCAAAATGTTCGATCACGTTCTCATACACCGAAACAATATCGCTGTGCGCGGCGACCGCGGAAGTTTTCCATCCCTCCCGGTCCATGTATTCCGGATGAGCCAGGTAATAGGACGGCATCATATCCCAGACGATCCGGGACGCGAACCTCTCCCCTTCCTTTCTGGTATTCGGATAAGCCCGCTGAAGTTCTTCGGAATCATTGATATCAAGCTTTGCCGGAAATTCCTGCAGCCAGTCCAGCGTCTCCGCCTTAAGCCCCAGTTTCTTCAGCGTATAGGACGCCGTCTCCTTTGCCCGGCCAAGAGGCGAGACAAAGCAGTCGCCCAGATGCAGGCCGCCTGCGGTCTCCGCCAGCAGCGCCGCCTCTTTTTTCCCGGTCTCTGTCAGGGAATCATGTTCATAGTCCGGGTCTCCATGACGTATCATCAAAATTCTCATGAATATTCCTCCATTCTCTCAGGTGTCAAAGCATTGTACTGCCGACCTGTACTGTACGTTTCCATTCCGAAAAATCCCCGCCCAGATACTGCACGGCAATCCGATTCTCCGGCTGTGTATCAAAAAGATACAGCACAATTACAAAAAAATATTCCAGCGGCTTCATGATAAAATATACAAGGTCCGCCATCCAGCGGCTCCGGATATGCCGGGCAACGGGATAACCATAGCGGTCATAGAAATGCCGCAGTCTCCGATGCGCTCCCGGCATCCGCTCTGCCAGCAGGTCCTCGAATGCGTTGGCCACCAGAAGCTGCCGGTTCGCCACGATCCGATGCCCATGGCGTACTCCCATCCGAAGGGGCCTGACCACCTTCGGGTGTCCTCCCGCGGCCACCGTACACAGGTAATGCTCATCATAAAGTACATTGGGCGGCGCCTTCTGAAGCGACAGCGTCCAGTCGCTGGTCTGCGTCCACGCCTGAATCAGGCTGTCCGGCTTCTGACCGAACAGGATCAGGATCGCGGTCAGCACACCCAGCAGCGGCCACATGAGCAGAAATGCAAGTCCGGAAAAACGGCGGGCCCGCTCCTGCTGCATGCATACCTGCCGCACAGTCTTTCCGAATACCAGAAGCAGATTGAAAGGATAGACCGCCAGCAGAAACTCACCCCCTGCCAGCTGAACAGTGAACAGAACGCAAAGCCCGATCCCCATATACATGGCGGACATGGCGAGAACACTGAAAAGCGGCGGCAGCTTCCTGATCGGAATCAAACGCAGAATCAGGTAACCCACAAACGCCACGGTCCCGATGGCGGCAACCGTGGGAATCGTCCATGTGGCAATGGGGGTATGAACCTGGGAATTGACCAGCGTCTCCGTCCAGTCTTCCATACGGACATCCGAAATCATCAGATAGCAGGCGACGCAGACCGCGCCCCAGAGAATCGTAACGGCATCCGTAATCCTTGCCGTATTAAGCGCCTCCATCTGATAACGCAGCCGACAGAGCTGCCACAGATTCCAGAAAGTAAGCGCAGCCGGATAAAACAGAAATGCGCCGATCAGAATTCCGACCAGAAGGGCAGAAGACAGATCCGCCCCGTCCTTCCCACCGTATACAACAAGCCATGCGCCGGGAAACATCACTGCGGTCCCCGCCAGCAGCGAACCTGCGGCAACATACAGATTTGGTCTTTTTCTGAAATGATCCTGGATTTTCTGAAACATATAAGCCTCCTGTTTTGGTCAATGACTGCATATCCTGAAAACTTGAAAATTTTTCCTCCTTTTAGTATAATAAATCCAGCAGAAAACGCAATAAAATTATGAAAGGATTTATTTATCTTCCGACCATGAAAAAAAATTCTCTTTATCTTATTCTGGCAGCCGGCGTCCTGTCCTTGTGCGGTGGATGTAAAAAGCAGGAACCGCTTCCTGCCGACTCTGATTCATCCGAATCCGTGATCCCTTTAACCGTATGGAGCGGAGAAGAGGACGAAGCGCTTCTGAAGGAGATCTGTTCCTCTTTCCAGTCCCACTATGCCGGCCAGGTCTCTTTTCAGATTACGTTTCAGCCCCAGAGCGAATCCGGGTGCAAGGATGCTCTGCTGGCAGATCTGGAGGGCGGCGCAGACGTATTTACCTTTGCGGACGATCAGCTGGCGGCGCTTGCTGCCGCGGGCGCGCTGGATCCCCTGGAAGACCCGGAAGAGATCCGCGCTTCCAATCTGCCCGCCTCGGTGGAAGCCGCCTCTGTAGGCGATACGCTCTACGCATTTCCGCTGACCGCAGATAATGGATACTTTCTATATTATAACAAGGCTTATTTTTCGGAAGATGACATACAGAGCATGAACCGAATGACAGAAATTGCCGCGGAACAGGAGCGGCTTTTAACCATGGACTGGTCCTCCGCCTGGTATGTATATTCCTTTTTCGGCAATACCGGTCTGGAAGTGGGCCTGAATGAAGACGGCCTGACCAATTTCTGTACCTGGAACAGCACGGAAGGTCCGATCCACGGCGTCGATGTGGCGCAGGCCATGCTGGACATCGCCGCCAGTCCCGGCTTTGCCAGCCGCACCGATACGGAATTTCTGGCCGGCGTGCAGGACGGGTCCGTAATCGCCGGAGTCAGCGGCGTCTGGAACAGCGTTGCGATCGAAGATGCCTGGGGTGAAAATACCGGAGCGGCAAAGCTGCCCTTCTATACCTGCAAAGACCAGCAAGTGCAGATGGCTTCCTTTTCCGGCTGCAAGCTGGTGGGCGTCAACGCCTATTCCCCGCAGAAGGAATGGGCGCTGAAGCTGGCTGAATGGATCAGCAATGAAAGCAGTCAGACCCTGCGTTTTGAACAACGGGGACAGGGACCGTCCAATATCCGGGCAGCAGATTCTGCCGCAGTTTTGGAATCCTCCGCCATTGCCGCGCTGCTGGCGCAGTCGGAATTCTCCCAGCTCCAGCGGGTCGGGGGTAAATTCTGGGACCCTGTCTCAGCCTTTGCACTGAATATGGCCGAAGGGAATCCTTCCGGCGCATCGCTTCAGGAACAGCTTGACCGGCTGGTGGAGGAGGTAACCGCGCGTTAAATGTGGCCGGCAATAAAATATGTCGGCAGTGCAGAACCCGGGGATCATGGTTCC
The DNA here is from genome assembly GCA_910574805.1 of Lachnospiraceae bacterium. GTDB lineage: Bacteria > Bacillota > Clostridia > Lachnospirales > Lachnospiraceae > Hominiventricola. The sequence continues at coordinate 40,767 of CAJTCV010000021.1, forward strand.
CGGCCCGGTGAAAACAAAATCTGGAGGAGATCCTATGAAAAACAGACTGACTCTGCAGCAGCGCCTGATCCTGCCCATTGTCCTGTTGGGACTGATCACACTGCTTTCAAATATTCTCGCGGTATTTGGCATCCACAACGTAAACGCCAATGCCGGGATCATTGTCGACCGGCATATGGTCAGCGAAGCACAGCTGGAAGATATCCGCCGTTCCATGATGGAGATCCATCGTCTGGCCCTGTCGCACATTATTGCAGCTGACCATGCCACCATGATCCAGCTGGTAGGAACGATCAAGGAAGAGGAGGCCGGGCTGGATGAGAAGCTGGCCGCTTACGCCTCCTGTGTCCCCCCGGAAGAGGAAGAAACCTACCGCATGCTTCTGGAAGATTACGACTCTTTTAAGCACGCGCTCGTCTTCCTTGTCTGTGCCAGTGCAGACAGCCGGACGCAGGCGGCCTATGCGCAGGCCAACGGCGACGTAGCGCTTTTCGGAAATGCAGCTGAGGAAAAAATCAATACCCTTTACGAATCTGTCAGCCGGCAGGCTGCGGCGGCGCGAAACCGCCTTTCCATCGTATATTTTATTTCTCTTGTAACCAGCGCCGCCACACTGCTCGCAGGGCTTTTCCTTGTATTTGCCGCTTTCCGCATCATCCGGACATCCGTCATCGCCCCGATTCGGGACGCCATGCAGACGCTTCAGGACAGTTCCGGGCGCACCGGAACTGTCGTGGGAGAAGTCCGAAATCGTACCAGAACATCCCGCGACCATGTACATAAGCTGTCCCGGCTGACCGATGAACTGACCGCCGCTTTTGAAGAAATCGCCGGCAACGCCGCTTCCATCCGGGACAACGCTGCAGACACGCAGACGGATACCCGCAGGATGAGCGGGGAATGCGCGGCAATCACCGCCTACTCGGTGGATATGCGCGGGCGGGCGGAAGAGATGGAGCAGTCCGCACAGAAAAACAAAGAAGCAATCCTTACGAAAACGCAGGAAATCATGGGTGTTCTGAATAAAGCGATCGAACAAAGCCGAAGTGTGGAGCAGATCGATCTTCTGACCAAAGACATCCTGTCCATCTCCTCTTCTACGGATCTGATTGCCGTCAATGCCTCCATTGAGGCTGCACGGGCCGGAACCGCCGGAAAAGGATTCGCTGTTGTCGCACAGGAAATCCGAAAGCTCGCTGATTCCTGTGCCGAGACCGCCGGCCATATCCAGCAGGTCAGCGCGGTCGTCACCGGCGCGGTGGAGCATCTTTCTGAAAGCGCGCAGGATCTGGTGGACTATCTTGGCCAGAATATCCTGACGCAGTTTGAACTGTCCGTCCAGTCCGGACAGCAGTACCGAAAGGATGCCGCCTATATTGAAGCCTCCATGGAAGCCTTTCAGCAGCAGTCAGAAAGGCTGCAGACTGCCATGGACGAGATCGCGGCTTCCATCACCGGCATCTCAGAAGCCATCGACGGCGCACTGCCCGATGTCACCGGAGCCGCCGACAGCACCCGCATACTGGCGGAAGACATGACCGGAATCGCCGCCCGGATGGATACCAATCAGGAGATTGTGGGTGAACTGAACCGGCAGATGGATGTCTTTGCCAATCTGTAGACCAGAAGAGCGTGGCCGTTTTCACCGGTCACGCTCTTTCCAGCATATCTGTAATCTGTTCCTTCGGACGGTAACCGACTGCCAGTTCCGCCACTTTTCCTTCTTTCATGACAACCATAGTGGGAATATTTTCCACCCTGAACATGGCGGCCAGCTCCGGCTCTTCATCCACATTGACTTTGCCGACCTTTGCCCTGCCTTCGTACTCCCCTGCGACCTCCTCGATAACAGGGGAAAGCATCCTGCAGGGCGGACACCAGGTCGCCCAGAAATCCAAAAGCACCGGCACTTCGGACCGGAGCACCTCTGATTCAAAATTGTTCTTTGTGATTTTCAGCTCAGCCATCGTTATACTTCCTCCTTTGCCTTGTAATAAAGCATGCAGTGACAGTAACCTTCAAATCCCGGGTCCTCGATCTGCTCCCGGAATTCCCGGCACATACATTTATAATCTTCTTTTTTCTCCGTCCGGCAGGGACAGTAGCCGCCGGTTCTGCGCAGGCCTTCCTTTACCACCTTTACAATCTCCGCATCCGGATTTAATGTGATCTTCATTTGACTCTACCTCCTGAAAACTGATTCCTGCTGTATCATGATCCCATTTTACCAGAAGCCGAAGGCGCTGACTGTGACCGGGTCACATTGTTCGAAATATTGTGCCGTCCTGCGTCAAATCTGCCTGAGCCCGTCTATATCCAGAAGCATAATCACGCCGCGGCTCACCTCCACCAGATGTTCCGTCATAAAGCGCCGCAGCATTCTCGCCACAGCTTCACGGGCGGAATTGATCTGCCTGGCGATCTGCTCCTGCGTGATCCTGATCCCGGGGTCTTTGGTCCTGTCGTATTCCTGAACCAGAAACCCTGCAAGACGGCGGTCCAGCCCCGCGAAAAGAATCTGCTGCATCGTCCACATCACGCTGGAAAAACGTTCTGTCATCAGTTCATACACAAAACATTTCACATGGATATTTTCCTCCGTCAGCTGCCGGAATGCCGCCGCGGGAATGACCAGAAGATCACAGTCCTGCTCCGCTTCCATATAGGTGTCAAAGGTAATCTGGCTGATGACGCAGGCGGCGGACAACACGCAGGGATCCCCCTTTTCCAGGCGGAACAGCGTGATCTCCCGCCCCTCTTCCGAGAGCAGGTATACCCGGACGCTGCCCTTCTGCACGCATGCCATGCCCAGACAGAGGCTCCCGCTGCTGTAGATCATGCTGCCCTTTCCATAGTGCCGGAACACGGCTTGATCTTCTGCGTACTTTTTCTGCGCATGTTCCAGATGCTCCCAGAACGGGAGACCGGAAAGCATGTCCGCCGCCTGACTTTCCCTGTATCCTGTATCTTTCATACTCGTACCTCCGGACCTGAAAATGATGTTTCTGTTGTAATTATTTGTGAAAGCGCCTCTTCTTATCTGACGGTGATCATCGATAACCTGCAGCAGTCAGCAGCTCACGGTCCTTTGGGTCTCAGCCATCAACAGCGAAAGCACCCGGTAAAGGGGACGGTACAAGACTGCACAAAGCAGCACATTTCCGGCACAGTGAAGCAGGTCAAAATAAAGCCCGGCTCCCCAGTACGCCACCCCCGCTCCCGGACCGCCTGTTACAAAATAAGGGATTGCGCACAGAAAACCAAAGCACAGTCCGAAGATCCCGGAGATCATGCTCCACAAAATTACAGAATCGCTTTTGATCAGCAGCACGACCAGAGCGAAAATACTCCATATATACAGATAGCTGACCCACCAGATGCCAAATCCGTAAAAAAGGCCTTCCAGCATGACAAAAGCATAGATGATGGCAAATACCCGTTTTCCAAAGGTCCGTGTATACAATATGATCAAAAGCGTAACGATCTCAATATTCGGCAGAAACTGCATCCCCACCTGACCGGCGAACAGGAGTGCCGTCAGCATGGACGATATCACCAGCATTTTTGTATTCATCCGCATGTCTCTCTCAATACCCCTCAGTGAGCGTCAGCTCAAACACATCTCCATCTGCAATCGGCGTCTGTGTGGCGGAAGTGTTCACGGTCTCGCCGCCTTTTGTCAGGCACCACCACTGCTGCCTGGATTCTTCCGCGGTCTCGCCGTCCACAGAAATAATGTAAAGACCGTAAGGTCCTTCTTCGCCTTCTGCCAGACCCTCCGCTTCCAACACGGCTCCTAAAAACTCCTCATCCGTCTGGTAAGTGAATTCCTTTTCACCGGCGTCGGCATGAACTACCTTTACCGTGATTTCCTTTTCTCCCGCCACACCCCTGGGGGCAAACTTCTGGTATCCCAATACTGCCCCAGGGCAAAGCACTAAAAGAAGCGCTGCAGTAATTAAAATTGCTTTCTTATCCTTGTTCATTTTCGTCCTCTCAATCCGGTTAATCAGTTACACGTTTTCTCACCGGTCCCCCGCAGAGTCTTCCGATAACTGCGCATAAAAGAAGCAGGCCTGCCTTACGTCAGACCTGCACCTGTTGCGCTTGTGTGGAATGCATGGCCCTGCAAGGAAGCTTCATTCCGCCTGTCTTTGGTAACCTGGCTCGCAGAAGACATCGTATGCTCTGCTTACAGTGACCGCATCGCTCAGGCTTCGCACCTGATTCCCCTTGGACAGACTTATATGATGTTGTCATCTTAGCATCGGAATCAGATTTTGTCAAATTTTTATTTTGTGAAAGTTCCCACAGAATGCATGGCCTTTATCCATCACCAAATTCATCAATGACCGGTTCCCCAGGCCTCAATGAGTTTCATATAGTAAAACGCTTCCGAGATCGCTGCGTTCCGACATTTTGATTTTCCCTCCAGCGCCGCCTCCAGATCCAGTTCCTGAAGCATCTACATATCAAAGCTTTTCACTCCCCTGTCAGTCTTCGAACCAGCTTCCACACCCGTCCCGCGCTGCGCCGGATAGCCGTTTCCGGGAGCGTTCCCTCTTTATACGCACGGCGGATATTTTCATCATCCTCCGGGTTTCCCGGCATAATAAGATCATTTCCCGCCGCTATGCATTTCCACGGGATACTTCCGTCCTCTGGGACTGTCGTATTCCAGTCGGACATGATGACGCCGTCATATCCCCATTCTTCACGGGCGATCGCGGTACAGAGAGCCCGGCTGTTGGCCGCATGGACGCCGTTGATCTGGTTATAAGAAGACATCATGGCTGCCGGCGCGGATTTTTTCACCGCGATCTCAAATCCCCGCAGATAGATCTCCCGGAGCGCCCGTTCGGTTATGCGGACGTCGACTCCCATCCGGTTGTCCTCCTGATTGTTGCATGCAAAATGCTTGATCGTCACTCCGCATCCCCTGCGGCTCTGCACGCCTTCTGTCACCGCCGATGCCAGAAGTCCGGAGAGCAGAGGATCTTCCGAATAATACTCAAAGTTGCGTCCGCACAGTGGATTTCGGTGGATATTCATACCCGGGGCCAGCCAGAGATCCACATGGAATTCTTTCATTTCTTCTGCCACAGCCGCTCCGAATTCCCGCATCAGTTCCATGTCCCATGACTGCGCCAGCGCCGTGCCCACCGGAAACGCCGTGCAGAACTGATACCAGGTATCGGCGCCCTCATGGTGCACGGTCTCTTCCAGAAAGCCGTTTTCCAGGGAACCCAGAACACCGACGCCGTAGACACAGTCCGTGCTGCTGTCCACTTCATAGCTCTGCCGCAGGCGAAGTCCAGCCGGGCCGTCCGCCATGATCAGGGAGCGGACGCCGTATTTTTCTTCCAGCGCTTCCGTCGTCTCCCCGGCGGAGCCGGGCACCCGGACCCCGGAGGAACCCAGCGTACTGGTGCCCTTCGTGATGTTTCCGTACAGAAGCGGAATCAGTTCCTCCGCAGGAACCTCCTCCGCCAGAAAATCATCTTTCTGACAGGTCCGCTTCTTCTCCTTCTGAGGAGTAAGTGTTAAATTGGGTACTCTCTGTTCTCTGGCCAGTTCCATCCATTCTTTGAATTTTCTTCCGGCTGCCTCCGGCGCAGGAAGCGTATCCAACGCCGGAAATTCCATGCCGCTGTATACGGTCTTTTCCAACACGGTCTGCTTTTGAACCGTAAGCAGAGAAACAAGCTGCAGGGACTTTGCATGATTCCCGATCCATAAACCGTAAGTTCCTGCTTCCACGATCCACGCATGCAGCGATTCAGAAAATCCGGCAAGGTACGGCCACTCAACGGATACGGTAAGCCGCTCTTCTTCCCCGGGATTCAGACAGCCGGTCTTTGTAAAACCGACCAGACGCTGATATTCCTTTGCGCCGCCGGTCTGGGGCAGGGTCACATAGGCCTGCACCACTTCTCTTCCCGCATAATGGTTTCCGGTATTTTTCACAGATACCGCTGCTTCCACACCCCGCTCTGTCTCCCGGCACCCTTCAAACTTTATGGAAAAGCCTGTGTAGGAAAGTCCATATCCAAACGGAAACAAGGGCTCTATGCCAAAACTGTCAAAACAGCGGTAGCCCACATAAATCCCTTCCCGGTATTCTTCTGTTTCCAGATTTCCGTTTAAGTATCCAAAGCTTTCCGCAGAAGGATAGTCTTTATATCGCCTGGCCCAGGTGGTCGTAAGCCTCCCTCCAGGTACGGCCCGGCCAAACAGCACATCCGCGGCGGCATGACCTCCCTCCTGTCCCGGCAGAGAAAGAAGCAAAACCGCTTTTATATGTTCCGTTTTTTTCAGGATATCGGTCAGCTCTACAGGCGCGCCCACGTTTAAAAGCAGGATGATGGGAACGCCGGATTCATTCAGGCAGCAAAGATCCTCCTGTTCTTTTCTGCTTAAATAATAATCGCCTTCTTCCCTTCTTCGGTCTTTTCCTTCGCCGGCAATACGACTGATCACATAGACCGCAGCCGAAGCACCTTTCAGATCCTCTGCTTCGATCTTCCGTCCGTCCGGCAGGACAAACGGATGCTCCGCATAAGCGTCGAACGGATTTTTCACCTGTTTTGCACGGTTCAGAATTTTCTCTTTCCATGCAAGTCGGGCTGCCTCATAACGCTTCTCATAGTCTTCGATCCAGCATTCGCTGGTGATCACCGCTCCCGCTGCCCTGAGGCCCTGACAAACGGAGATACTTTCCCGGCTGTTCACATCTCCGGAGCCGATGCCTCCTTTTACCGTGCGCACCGCGCCGCCGCCGAACAGCGCCAACGGCCTGGAAGCATCCAGCGGAAGGACCTCTTCATTTTTCAACAGAACCATGCCTTCCGCCGCTGCCCTTCTCGCCAGCCAGCCATGCAAAAGCTCACGTTCAGATCTTTGGTTATTCTGTGCTCCGCTGTGATTCTGATCTGTATTCCTCATGTTACCCTCCTGAGATTCAAAAATATAACAAGAAAAAAGAAGAACTGCTGCAGCTTCCTTCCTCATCTGAAAAGCTCCGTACTGCAGCAGTCATTTCTATTTGATATAAACGGCACTGATTGCCTGCATCCGCAGAGGCGCGCAGACGCGGATTTTGCGAATGCAGGACCCGCGTCAGATGCTCCCTGGAGCATCCAGCCGCACAAGTGGACGTTTTTTTTACGCCGGATATATAAAATTATGCAGTTTTTACTCTTTTACACCGCCGAGCGTCACACCCGCAATGATATATTTGGACAAAAGCAGATATACCAGAATGATCGGAACGATAGCGACCAGAATCATGGTATAGATCTTGCCCATATCAAAGTTCATATAGTCCGCGCCCCTGAGCGTCGCGATCAGAATCGGGACGGTCATCTTCTCCTTTGACTGGATCACCAGCGCCGGGACGAAGTAGTTGTTCCAGGAGCTTACAAACGTAAAAATTGCCTGCACCGCGATGGCCGGTTTCATAATCGGAAGCACGATCTGGTTAAATGTCCGGAACTCTCCGCAGCCATCGATCCTTGCCGCCTCCACAAGGGACATGGGAAGAGACGACTGCAGATAGCTGTACATGAAATAAAAGACGGACGGAGCGGCAATGGACGGGAGGATCAGAGGAAGCAGGGAGTCATACATTCCCATATTCGTGATCAGTCTGAGAAATCCCATAGCCGTTACCTGCGTGGGCATCACGAGAATCGCCATGATAAAGGTAAACGCCGCCTTCTTTAATTTAAAATCATACGCGTACAGACCATAGGCTGTCAAGGCCGAAAAATAAGTAGCAATCGCAGCGGAGCAGCCGGAGACAATCAAACTGTTCAGAATTCCCCGGAACATGGGGAACGTTCCGTCGTTGGCCACATTTTTCAGATTGGTAAACAGATAACTGCCCGGCAGCGCCGAAAATCCTTTCTGCAGGTCTGCGTGCGATCTTGTTGCGTTGATAAACAGAATGTAGAAGAAAAACAGGCACATAAATGACAGAATGATCAGTACCACATGCGCCACGATACTCCGTAAATGACTGGGCTGTTTTGATTTCATAACTCTATCCCCTCCTGCTCTGTTTTTTTGCTTTCTTCGCCGCGGCTTTGGAACCGTCAGGATCATCATTGTTCGTGATTCGGTATACAAAGAAGCACAGAATGCCGCTGACAATAAACAGATAGACCGAAAGTGCGCCTGCCATGCCATAATTCCGGCTCTTCAGATGGCTGTTCAGGAACATGATCAGTGTCATGGACGTACGGTCCGGCGTACCCTGACCATTGGTCAGAATCTGAGGCACGTCAAACATCTGCAGGCCGCCGATAATCGCCGTGATCAGGGTGTAGGCAAGGATTGGGCGTATCTGCGGAAGCGTGATATAGAAAAACCGCTGAAAACTGTTGCACCCGTCCAGGTCGGAAGCCTCGAACACATCCGGGCTGATTCCCATGATCGCCGCCATGAGCATGATCGTGGAATTACCGAACCACATGAGGAAATTCATGAGGCCTACCAGTGATCTGGTGCCAAAGACCGAACCCAGAAAATCAACCGGCTCCTTGATCAGCCCTATGGACAGGAGAATCTCATTAACCGGCCCGTTATTGGAGAACATGGTAAAGAACAGCATTGCAAACGCGGATGCCATGATCAAATTGGGCAGATAGATCACAACCTTGAAAAACTGCGTCCCATGGATCTTAAGCCGGGCATCCACGAACCATTCCGCCAGCACCAGAGCAATCACGATCTGGGGAATGAACCCCACAATCCACAGAATCAGCGTATTGGCCGCGTATTTGAGCATGTCTGATTTCAGAAGGCTGATATAATTCTCCATCCCGATAAAATTGGGTCCGACTTCCTTGATACCAGAACGATAATATTCAAAAAAGCTGTACCGGATCGTATCCAGAAGCGGTATAAATGAAAATATGAAAAAACTTACAAAAAACGGAAGAATAAAGAAATATCCCCATTTCGAATAGTCAATCTTTTTATTTCTGGACTTCATAAACACTGTTCCTTTCTTTATCCCTTATGCATCGGGGCACAAAAGTGCCCCGTACAACTCTCTCTTTATTCCGGCCACTGAATCGCTGTAATGTCCGGATAGCGCTCGATAATCGCCGTCTCAAAATTCTCCTTTGCTTTATCAAAGTCAACTGCTCCCTGGAAATAATCGCTGAACGAATTCTGGAGCAGCTCTACGCATCCCTGATCATAAGCGGAAAGCGGTGCGATCTGGATGCTTTCCGCAACCGGAACGAAATACTGGAACGCATTCTGTCCTCCCAGGAATTCAGAAGCATAACTGCTGTCCTCTGCCACTTTCTGCATGCCGCTCTTTGTATTCGTATAGTCCAGATATTCTTTGGAGATCTTCAGCAGATTCTCCTGGTTCCCTGTAACCGCAAGGATAATGTCTTTTACCTTCTCCGGATTATCGGTGCCGGTGCATGCATGTACATAAGAGCCTCCCCAGTTATATTCCTGCGGCGGATTGGTAACTCCCCAGACGCCGTCCTCGCCGTCCCAGTTCTTCTTCAGAGTAAAATCTATGCCCCAGGCCGGGAAAAGGAACGCAAATACATTGGAGGAAGAGCCCATGGTCTTGTTCCAGTCGTCAACCCACTGCCGTTTTACATTTTTGTCCAGATATCCTGCATCCAGCCATTCTTTGGAATCCTCCACCCAGTCCATGATCTTCTGATCCACCTTGATCGTAGTCTCGCCCGGACTTACCCAGGGAGCTTCAATGCTGTTCCCGTACAGACGGAACGTATCCGCATAGGAAGCAAAAGTATAATATCCTTTTGCTTTCAGTTCCTCTGCCGTCGCTTTCAGCGTATCCCAGTCCTTCACCTTCTCACCAATCGCTTCCGGATCATCGGTGCCGAACACGTCCATGGCGATATCCCGGCGGTATACCAGAAGGCCCGGACAGCACTGCCAGGTGGAGCCTCTCTGAACACCGTTCACATCCGAGGCTGTTACTTTTGTAAACTCATACTGGTCTGCCAGATCCGCGTCCGGATCAATCCCAAGATCCGTAAGGGGCATGGCCACATCCGCATCCGCGTCTGTATATTTATACACATAATCAACCTCCGACAGGAAAATATCCACCTTGTCGTCCGCTGAAGCATCCGCCTGTCTTAAGAGCGCCTCATCCAGCTTCTGCTGATAGACTCCGTCCTCATTGGGATTGATGATCCAGTGGATCTCGGTACCGTCATTTAACGTCGTCACGGTACCGTCCGTCGAGGTTTCCTTCACCTCCGGATAGACCTCCTCCACACGCTTACGGAACTCGTCATTCCAGCTGTAGACATTGATAACCTTTCCTTCTTCACCGGACGATGCACCGCCGTCGGATGATTTGCCGCCGCAGCCGGCCAGCGAACCGGCTGCCACAGCCGCAGCTAACAAGACACAGATAACTCTCTTTTTCATTTGAAAAACCTCCTGTTATATTTTGTGAAGTAGCTCCTTCACTCGTTTTGTTGCACAAATTATAACGGGATTTTCCGGCGGGATATATTAAAGTTCTTACCAAAATGTCAAATTCATGACACATTTTTCGTGATTTTATTCTGCAGACGCGCCCCCTGTATCTTCTAATTTGTTTTAGGTCATGATTCTGATATTTTTCGCATGGTTTTTATTTATACCGGTCTGTAATATCCTCTATGATAACTTTATCTATATATGTTTTAGAAAGGAGCAGATCTATTGAATCAAATAAAATTTATGGATGAACACGGCAGTTTTCTGATCAGACAGCCGGAAAATACAAGTTACCTGTACTTCCCTCTTGCATCCGAATGCGGGCTGAAAAGCGCCGTCACCCCCAGCCTTGGCGGCGATGCCAAGATCGACCAGGAGACCTTTCTGTTGGAACCGGTAAGCTCCGAGAACCTTCATAATAATCGTTCCACCCGCAACTTCTGGTTCCGAAAGGGCAGCGGCGAAGTGTACTCGGCTGCCGGATCCTCCGCAGAACAGGAGGCGCAGCGATTCACGGACACGCAGGACGACAGCGAGCTGACCGCGGGATTCATGTGGCAGACCCTGACCCGGTCCTCCAGAGTACATCAACTGACCTCTGCGGCTACTTCCTTCATCCCCCAGAACAGCAATGTGGAAATCCTGTATGTGACGGTTCAGAATCAGGCAGAAACCCCTCAGGAATTTACAGCATATGCCGCCATCCCCATCTATGGAAGAAGCGCCGACAACATCCGCGACCACAGAAATGTCACTTCCATGCTCCACCGGATCGAGACGACCAAAAATGCTGTGCTTGTCTGTCCCACCATGTCTTTTGACGAAAAGGGCCACCGCCCAAATGAAAACATCTATTATGCGGCCGGCTGGACTGAAGACGGCTGCGCGCCGGAGGCATTCTATCCCACGGTGGAAAGTTTTATCGGCGAAGGCGGAACCTTCACGCACCCCCGGGCGGTCTATGAATCCTGTCCTGGTGAACCGGCTTTTTATCAGACCGCCGGCAGGGAAGCCATGGGCGCCTTTCGCTTCGCGCCGGTCCTGCTTGCTCCCGGAGAAAGCGCGGATTATATCGTTCTCATGGGAGTGGAAAACAGCCGGGAAGAGATCCAAAACCTGGTCGACCGCTATCATACGGGCAGGCAGATCCAGAAGGCCCTGGAAGAAACGAAATCCTACTGGCAGAACCAGGTGGACATCGATTTCCACACGAAAGAGGCCGGCTTTGACCGTCTGATGAAGTGGGTCTGCTTCCAGCCTTATCTGCGCCGGTTATTCGGCTGCTCCTTCCTCCCCCATCACGACTACGGAAGAGGAGGCCGTGGCTGGAGAGATCTGTGGCAAGACTGTCTCTCTTTGCTTTTGCTGAATCCGGAGCAGGTTCGCTCCATGATCACAGCGAACTATGAAGGCGTGCGCATGGACGGAACGAATGCAACGATTATCGGAAGCGGAAACGGCAGCTTTATCGCCGACCGGAACGGAATCGCCCGGGTCTGGATGGATCATGCGCTCTGGCCGCTGATGACGACCAGACTCTATATCGATCAGACCGGAGATGTGGAACTGCTGAACCAGGAGGTTCCTTATTTTAAAGATGCACAGATTATGAGGGGAACAGACACGGATGATCTGTGGGATTCCACCCATGGAGACCGGCAGTGTACTACAGGGCATACCGTCTATACCGGCAGCATCCTGGAGCATCTCCTGATCCAGCAACTGACCTCCTTCTATGAAGTGGGCAGCCATAACATCTTCCGGCTTCGGGGAGCTGACTGGAACGACGCTCTGGACATGGCCTCCGAGCATGGGGAGAGCGTGGCATTTACCTGTGCCTATGCCGGAAATCTGCTGGACCTGGCAGCCCTGATCCGTCTTCTTGACAGTCATTCTTCCACGCATACGGCGGAGCTTTCCGAAGCACTCACAGTTCTGTTGGAAGACGACACGGAAACCTTTGACAATATCCATAAAAAGCAGCAGATCCTGTCGGAATACTGCGCATCCTGCCGGCATGAAGTCAGCGGCCGGCGCGTCACCCATTCTCTGTCCGCCCTTGCGGTTAATCTGGTCCAGAAGGCAAACTGGCTGATGGAACATATACGGGAGCAGGAATGGATCGACGCCCCCGAAGAGGAAGGATGGTTCAACAGTTATTATGACAACCACGGACGGGCGGTGGAAGGAATTTTCGGCGGACAGGTACGCATGATGCTCACCGGACAGGTCTTTGCCATCATGAGCGGCGTCGCGGAGGATGAGCAGATCCGTAAGATCACAAAGAGCGCGGATCACTATCTCTACCGGAAAGAAATCGGCGGGTACCGTCTGAATACGGACTTTCAGGAACTGAAATTCGACATGGGTCGCATGTTCGGATTTGCCTACGGGGAAAAAGAAAACGGCGCGGTTTTCTCCCACATGACAACCATGTACGCCAACGCCCTGTATCGTAGAGGCTTTGTAAAGGAAGGCTTCAAGGCGTTGAAAACCCTTGCGGACACGGCTCTGAATTTTGACATAAGCCGCATCTATCCGGGCATTCCTGAATATTTCCGCGCAGACGGACGGGGCATGTACCAGTATCTGACCGGCGCCGCCAGCTGGTTTATGATGACCATGCTCACGGAAGTCTTCGGCGTCCGGGGAGAGGCGGGCGATCTGGTGCTGCATCCAAAGCTTCTGGCCTGCCAGTTTGATACGGATGGAACCGCTTCCGTTGCCGCCTCCTTTGCAGGGAAACGCTTTACCATTGTATACCGCAACAGGAATCATAAAGACTTTGGTTCTTATGTCATCGGATCTGCTGCATGCGACGGCAGGGAACTGCCGGTGGGAGAAGAGTCATTTCTCCTGATCCCCCGCAGGGATCTTATCGCATTGTCAGAGGACTTGCATCAGATCGTTATTAATTTAACATAGATGAATATTACAACGAAAGGACAGACAACAGCATATGAGATATGGATATTTTGACGACAAAAACCGGGAGTATGTGATCGACCGGCCGGATACGCCGGCGCCCTGGGTGAATTATCTGGGTTCCCCGGAATACGGCGCGATCATCTCCAACCATGCCGGCGGCTACAGCTTTGTAAAATCCGGCGCAAACGGGCGGATTCTCCGTTATGTTTTTAACAATTTTGATCAGCCGGGAAGATACCTCTATATTCGTGACAATCAGTCCGGGGATTACTGGTCCGCCTCCTGGCAGCCGGTGGGCAAGGATCTCGCACACTACAAAAGCACCTGCCGCCACGGAATGGGATATACCCGCATGACGGCATGCTATGACGGGATCGAATCCGAAGCCCTCTATTATGTTCCCTTGGGAAAAAGTCATGAAGTGTGGGCGCTTTCTGTCACGAACCGTTCGGACGTCCAAAGGGATCTGACGCTGACCGGCTATGCGGAATTTACCAACCACAGCAATTATGAACAGGATCAGGTAAATCTGCAGTATTCGCTGTTCATCTCCAGAACGCAGTTCCAGGGCAACCGGATCATCCAGCAGATTCACGGCAACCTGGACGCCCTGTCCGAACAGGAGCAGATTGATGAGAAAAATGTAACCGAGCGGTTCTTTGGACTCTCCGGTACGAACGTGTCCTCCTACTGCGGAGAGAAGGAACATTTTCTTGGGAAATATCACGGATACGGCGACCCGCAGGGAATCGCGTCCGGAGATCTGGGAAATGTGACCAGCTACAATGAAAATTCCTGCGGCGCGCTCTCCTGTATCCTCTCCCTGGCTCCGGGCGAGACCAGAACCGTCGCCTATGTGCTGGGGGCGGGCGGCGGCTCTGAATCGTCCGCGGTTCTGAACACTTATACAGACCCGGCAGAACAGACCGCCCGGGAACTGGCAGAGCTGAAAGACGACTGGCAGAAAAAGCTGGACCATCTGAAAGTGGATACCCCAAGCCCGGAATTCAACACCATGATCAATACCTGGAACGCCTACAACTGTTTCATGACCTTTATCTGGTCCAGAGCTGCCTCCTTCATCTACTGCGGCCTGCGCAACGGCTACGGCTACCGGGATACAGTACAGGACATTCAGGGAATCATCCATCTTGCGCCGAAGATGGCGGCGGAAAAAATCCGCTTTATGCTCTCGGCCCAGGTGAGCAATGGGGGCGGTCTCCCGCTTGTAAAATTTACCCACTGTCCGGGACAGGAAGATACCCCGGATGACGCCTCCTACCGGCAGGAAACCGGCCACCCCGCTTACCGGGCGGATGACGCCCTGTGGCTCTTTCCCACCGTATACAAGTACATCGCGGAGACCGGAGACCTTGCATTCCTAAATGAGGTCATCCCCTTCGCAGACAAAGAGGAGGCGACGGTCTACGAGCATCTGAAACGGGCCATATCCTTTTCCTTCGCCCACCTCGGGCCTCATGGCATGCCTGCGGGACTTTACGCGGACTGGAACGACTGCCTGCGCCTGGGCGCCGACGGAGAGTCGTCTTTTGTGGCCATGCAGTTCTACTATGCCATGACCATTTTAAAAAGATTCGCGGAATATAAAGAAGATACAGAGTATGCAGAATATCTGGAAGAAAAACAGGCGGAGACGGGCAAGGCCATGCAGGAGCTGTACTGGGATCAGGACCGCTTTATCCGCGGATACACCGAAGAGGGCGCGCAGATCGGCGCCGCCAGAGACCCGGAAGCGAATCTGTGGCTCAATCCTCAGAGCTGGGCAGTAATCAGCGGACTTTCTTCTGACGGACAGTCTGATACGGTGCTTTCCAACGTCTATGAACGTTTAAACACCCCCTACGGCGCCCTGCTGATGGACCCGCCCTACCACACCCATGCGTTCGACGGCGCTCTGGCGGTCATCTATAACCAGGGTACCAAAGAGAATGCCGGCATTTTCTCTCAGTCCCAGGGCTGGCTGGTGCTTGCGGAAGCCCTGCGCGGACACGGGGACCGCGCCTTTGCCTACTTTATGGAAAATGCGCCTGCCGCCTGGAACGACCGCGCGGAAATCCGCCGTCTGGAGCCTTATTGTTACGGCCAGTTCACAGAAGGACGGGCAAGCGTCCATCCGGGGCGTTCCCACGTCCACTGGCTGACCGGAACGGCCTCTACCATGATGGTGGGATGTGTGGAAGGCATCCTTGGCCTCCGCCCCGATCTGACAGGTATTACGCTGTCTCCGTCGATCCCGAAGGACTGGACACATCTGGAGATCCGAAAGGATTTCCGGGGAAAGCACCTGCACATCGTGATCGAAAATCCGGACAGGCGGGAGTCCGGATGCGAACGGCTCATCCTGAACGGCCAAGAGCTGGACAGCAATCATATCCCTGCCGATCTCCTTGAGGATGAGAATGAAATCTGCCTGATTCTTTGATCTGTTAGATCATTTTTTCCCAATCAAATGAGGGAGCGCCGCGTTTTACGGCACTCCCTCGTTTCCGGACTTATCCTCCTTCGTCTCCGTCACGATATCCCACTGGATCGTATGATTTAAATCCCGGTATTTCTTCGGCGTCATCCCCACATATTCCCGGAACTGCTGGATAAAATGACTTTGTGAAGAAAATGACAGTCGGTTTGCAATATCGATCATGGAATACTCACTGTACTGCAGCAGATTTTTGGCAATCTCGATCTTCTGTCTGCGTATATAGGCGCTGACCGAATCGCCGGTCTCCTTTTTAAACAGACGCGAAAGATAGCTGGCGGATACCCCAAGCGCCTCGGACAGGTCCTCGATGGTGATGCGCTCTTTGATATGGGCGTAGATATACTCCTTGCAGAGGCTGATGTGCCTGGAATTCGCGTCGCTCTGGCAGATCTTATGCATCTTCTCCGTATAATCCAGCACCATGGCGTCGTGCAGGTTACGCACGCCCTGCACCGTATGTACGTCGTCCAGCTGCTGAATATAGAAATCGCTCATCCGGAACGCCTGCTCCAGTTCCATGCCCTTCTGCTTGCACAGGCGGGTGACCATGGCGGTAGTAATGACAAAATGATATTTTAGATTCGTAATGTGATTGCGGGAAAGAATCCCTACTCCATCGCTGTCCAGAAACCGTTCCTGTCTGCAGTTATTTTTAACTGCTTCCACATCGCCGCCGGATACGGCCTGATAAAACAGAAATTCCTCCGTCGGCTGCCGGTGCTCCATCTCATCGAGCTCGTCTTCTGCTTCCAGGAGATTCCATTTGTCCTGATATCCCATCGCATCTTCTCCGTTTCTGTCTGTAACTTCAGCAATTTCTGTGTTTCGTTTAAAGTATACCTTAAAATGCGGATGGCCTCAATACTCTTTTACAAGGATATTGGAAGTACGTCCTTTTCAAATGAACATCGGTTTTGCAGGACTTTTCTCCGATTATTGAAAACACAGATGAATTATGGAGGTGGTACAGGGAAAGATTACATGAGATATACCTGAAGTTGAAAACCGGCGGCTTTACTCGCCGCCGACTCTCTTTAGCTTTCTGTTTACGGTAATTGTTCTGTGCAAAACAGTTTCTATTTTCCAAACGCCGCCTTCAGCTTCTCCTCCATCTCTTTTACGGACACCATATTCTGGATGCCGATGGCCTTTCCTGCCTTTTCCGCGTTGGACACAAGGTCCGCGCTGCACACGAACAGGTCCGCCGCACCCGGCATCACGTCATCGATGGTGGAGTGGACGACTTCCACTCCGCTGATCCCCAGATTGGCAAGCGCCTTTTTCACATTCATCTCCATCACAAAGGACGTTCCAAGACCAGAACCGCAGAAACACATAATTTTGTTAATCATTTTTCAATCCTCCATTTTAGTTCCGCATCTTCCCTCACTTCGTTCCGTAAAATCTTTCCGGGGCTGCTTTCGGGCAGATGCTGTTTTTTGTTTAAATTTATCAGTCTTACAGTATCATCATTTTCCCCTGCCAATGGTATAGTTGTAGATGATCGGCAGAAGGAAAAGGATCATCACGATGATCATTAAGGTATTGCCTGTGACCACTTTGATCAGATTGCCGAACACGATACCCACCAGCGTAAAATCCGTATCGGAGAAGGTCGTGTTGGCAAAGCCCATAGCTCCCAGGATCGGATACAGCCCCGCCGCCAGGAAGGTGGCCACAATACCATGGACAAAAGCTCCGGTCACACAGCCTTTCAGTCCTCCGGTGGCATTTCCGCAGACGCCCGCCGTCGCCCCGCAGAAGAAGTGAAGCACCGCACCGGGCAGGATGATGGCAACCGCGATCCCGGCCTGGCCCATAAGCGCCAGCACGGCCAGAGCGACAATACCGCCCACGAAAGAACAGAAGAATCCAATCAGCACCGCGTTGGGCGCAAAGGGAAATACCGTCGGACAGTCCAGCGCCGGTTTTGCATTAGGCACCAGCTTTTCGGAAATTCCCTTAAAGGCGGGAACCACTTCGTTGATCAGCATACGCACGCCGGAGAGCACGATATAGATCCCTGCGGAAAAGGTGATAGACTTAATGATGGAGTACAAAACCCAGTTATCACCGGCGAAGATCTCCGCGGCTGCCTCCGGGCTGGTAAATACGGCTACGCCGGAAACGACAATGTAGCACAAAAACATCGCCAGCGCAATGGATATGGTATTTTCACGAAGGAAGGACAGTCCCTGGGGGAAACGAATATCCTCCGTTGTCGTCGTCTTTTCATCACGCCCGAACAACTTGCCGATCTGGGCGCTCAGCCAATAGCAGCCGCTTCCAAAATGCCCGAGAGCCAGGGAATCGTCTCCAACGACTTTGCGCATGGTCGGCTGCATCAGCGCCGGGAAGACTGCCATGACAAGCCCCATGAGAAGCGCCCCTGTGAAGATCAGCGCCGGTCCCTGAAGCCCCGCGATGGACATAAGGATCGCCACCAGGCAGGACATATACAGGGCATGATGTCCTGTTAAAAAGATAAATTTTAGTTTTGAAAAACGCGCCAGCACCAGATTAAAGCACATACCAAGGGCAAAGATCGACGCCGTCTGCACCGCATAATCGGTCAGCCCCAGAGAGGTGATTGCCTCATTATTGGGAACGACGCCCTCTACGCCGAACGCGCTCTGAAACAGCTCTCCGAACGGAATGATCGCGTCCTGTACAACGTCGGCGCCTGCATTCAGCACGATAAAGCCGAGGATCGTCTTAATCGTTCCCTTAAAGCAGGTCTGGGCATCTTTTTTCTGAAGCAGCAGACCCAGAAGCGCGATCAGTCCTACAAATATGGCAGGCGTGGATAAAACCTGCTGAATAAAATTTAATATCGTCAACATTTTCCTTTTCTCCTTTTTAGTGACTTGCAAAATACCGATACAGATGGTCCGCGTCCGGCGCTGTGAGAATCCGCTCCACCGCCTCTTCATCGGACAGAAGCTCCGAAATCTCCATTAGCGCGTCCAGATGGCTGTCGGAATCCTTCGCCGCCAGCGTGACGAACAGGCGCGCCGGTACATTCTTTCCGTCAAATACCACCTTGTTCCGAAATAAGGTCACGCCGATCTGTGTCTTCAACGCCCCCTGCTCCGGCCTTGCATGAGGAAGCGCGATGTTATCCGCGATCACGATATAGGGCCCCATCTTTTCCACATTGGATATGATCTCCTCCTTATAGCGGGCTTCCACATATCCGTGTTCTTCCAGCGGTTTTACCGCTGTCCGTATGGCCTCCTTCCAGTCCGCCGCCGCATCGCAGATCTGCACATTTTCTTTTTTTAACAGTTCCATACAGTTGCCTCCTAATTTTAAGTTCCGCAACTCCCCTTCCAGACCCCCTGGACTGGGCGGATTTCCAGCCGCCAAAGTGTCAGGAAATCCGCCCGGGGTCTGTCCGGTTTGTTGCTGTATTTTGTCAGGCGCCGGTACTGCTTCGGCTCCTTCGTTCTGATCACATCCTACCACTGAAATCTTCCGAATAGAAGTCCAGGTATCGTATCCGTTTTTTGCAAAAACTGTATAGGAGAAAAGGGGTTATGCCAGTAATTCTTTCATCAGATAATAAATCTCTGCAGCGGAACCGCACCCCTCGACCCGGCTTAAAAAATCCGTCCCGCTCAGAAGCTGAAGGATATCCTGCAGGATCTTCAGATGCTTCTCCTGATCTTCTGCTGCCAGTACCATGACCACCTTCGCCTGACGCAGTTCTGAATAAACGACCGGTTCCCGAAAAACTGCCAGCGACAGATCCAGACAATTCACTCCGTCTTCCGGCTTGGCATGGGCAAGAATGACGTCCCTTGTCAAAAACATATACGGTCCATAATACTGCAGCTGACTGACGATGGTATTCAGATAGTTTTTCTCAATGCTCTTATAATCCAACAGGCATCGGCCTGCCATACGGATACTGTCCTGCCAGGAATCCGCTTTTTCATAAATATGGATACGGGAAACATCCAGAATGCTCATCAGGTCATTTTCCTGTGTTTCTGCTCCTTCCAGATACTCCATACTGCCTTGAATAAATGCCGTCAGATCCTTCCGAAGATCTTCATGATCTTCCGGACGTACGTATTTTTTTATCACACGGAACAGCTGTTCCCGGCGGGCCGTCACATTTTTCGGAAGGACCACCCGATGATTCAGAATGCTGCTCCGATCAAATTCCGTCAAAATCGGGTGCACAGTGATCACCGGAACCACAGTGTTGATTTTCACTGTGGAGATCACCAGATCGCAGATATTCTGTATGTTTACCATGTCGACCACTGCCCGTACATCCACGATCTCCGCAAATGGAAGAAGCTTCTGAATCTCCCTTTTCAGCATATTTCCGGTGGAAATCCCGTTGACGCAGACGATCAGGATACGCAGCCTGTCATCCTCACGTTTTGAGATCTTCAGAAACGCCCCGAAATGCAGGGCAAGGTACGCGATTTCGCCGTCCGGTACGGGAAAACCGATCGTCTCTTCCAGTCTTCCGGCGGCGGTCCTGGTCAGTGCACACAGCTCCGGGTACTCATGAAGGATATCGTTCCCGATGATATTTCCGATCTGTACGCCGAACTTATAACGGTACATGGAAGTATTCAGATGGACAAAAAGCGCCCGCTCCAGCTCTTCCCTCTGTTCAAAAAAGATGCAGGCAACCTTTTCAAAGTCAGAGATCAGCGTCCTGGTCAGATCATGGATATACTGTTTGAAATTGCTCTCAAAATATGCATCCGGCACAATATTGACCCGAGATCCCAGCAGATGCAGAGACAGATAGATCTGCTCCTCCGGCGAAAAGATATAGATCTGTTCCTGTTCATCCGATCCCAGCATGTTCTGAATCAGCGGTCTCTCGCCGTGGGGAATCAGAATTCCCTTTTCCCGAACCACTTCAAGAGGCGAAAGCTACGACTGCTCCAGCCAGAGATTGATCTTGCAGATGTCATAATACACGGTTCTCTTTGATACTTTCATCTCTGCACCGATCTGTTCCGTCGTGATATACTTTGTCTGGGTCAGCAAAAAATTCAGGATCTGTTTGCAGCGGGCGTTGATATACAGTAATGCCATGATAGCTCCTCCTTTCCTGTCTGTTCTCAGGATTTCCTTAAGGAGCATTATATAAAACAGAACATAAAAAACAACAGGCGGGAAATCCAACCTGCTGCACGGAATTTTTGCAAATGGGAAAGTGGACTGCATCCGCACAATCAGAAAATTTTTGAAATTACCTGTTGACACTCACGGAACGTCATAGGTTAAAGTAAAGATATCAAGAACAGGAGGCCAATTGCCATGAGAACCGTAAAGGAAGTATCCGATTTGACAGGTATCAGCGTACGCACGCTCCACTATTATGACGAAATCGGGCTGCTGAAGCCGACGAATAAAAGCGAAGCGGGATACCGGCTTTATGACGATAAAGCGCTGGAAGCATTACAGCAGGTATTGTTCTTCCGTGAATTTGATATTCCCTTGAAGGAAATCAAAGCAATCGTTGAGAATCCGGCTCTTGACAGAAACCAGATTTTGCAAATGCAGAGGAACATGCTGACAGCCAAAAAAGAGCGTATGGAGCGCCTGATTGCCAGCATTGACGACATTCTGAAAGGAGAAAATAAAATGGATTTTGCAGTTTTCAGTAAAACAGAGATGGAAGAAATGTTCCAGACAATGATTGAACATATGCCGGAGAACATAAGAGATATCGCAGTCAAAGAATTTGGAAGCATCGAACGCTGGAAAGCGCATTATATGGAAGCGGTGTCTTCAGAAAAAATGCAGAAAGGCTATGCGAAGGTCGTCGAATGGTACGGCGGAAAAGACAAATTTTTATCTGTTTCCCAGAATCCCGTCAGCAAAGAAGTTGCAGAAAGCTATCAAAGACGGCTGGAAGCAATTTTACAAAAACTGGCCGCAAAGCAAACATGCCCCGTGGATTCGTTTGAAGTAAAAGAGATTGTCGGCGAATACGGTTTCGTTATGAAGCAGTTTTCACAGATCAAAGAGGAGAAAGGACTCATGCTGGCACAGGCGCAGTACTACCGCAACGAAAATGTCAGACAGATGACGGATGAAAAATATGGAGACGGAGCTTCGGATTTTTTTGCGCGGGCGATGGAAGCTTTTTACGGGAAGGAATAAGTCAAAACTCCGCCGGAATCGCGGAAAGGAACACGATAAAGACTCCGCTGGAATAGCAGAACATTAAATTTGTTTCATATCAATGAACAGAAAAGGGCAGGAAATCTGGAGATGAGATCCTGCCCTCTTTGGTTCTGCTGCCATAAAACACAAATCCACTCACATCTCTATTCGTCAAACGTTTCCTCTTCCAGAAAATCCGGCGTTCGATCCGTATACCGGAGATAAAGAACGCAGGAATGCGGATAATCAATCGTATACTCATATTTTTCCGTGATTTACGCAATCCAGCGGTCTTCTGCTGAACCTACATGTCAGAGAACAGTATTTATCTGTAAATGGAATTTCGGAACAGAACAGTTCCTTTTGATTTCAGATGTGTATATCTTGGTATATTCCGGCATGGGGTGCAATTATATTTTTACCTGTTTATGCAAAATTGAAAAGCATAAGATATTGTTCATACAACAGAGTTTCGCGGCTCTGCAGCATGAAACGTAACAGACGCAAATGAAGCCGCCGGCTTTCCTGCAGCAGATTCGCACAATGATTTTCTTTGCAGGGAATCTTCGTCTATGGTATAATTTTCCTGAATGGAGGATTTTATATGGCTGCTTTATTTTCAGGGGGACTTTTACTGGCTTTCAGTCTGCTGATCGGTCTGGTACTGACCGTCGTCGGCATGTTTTTTGGACATATTATTCTGTTTGACAGCATATTCTTTGCCGTTCTATCCGGCATCGCGGCAAATATGCTGCTTCATCTTCATCCTGCGCTCTCGCTTCTGGTCGGAATTGCTGTTCTTTTGTTTCTGTTCTGGGTGCAGCACACCCGATTTGGTTTCTGGATCGTCGGCGGGCTTCTCTCATTTTTCTGGGCATTTCTCTTCAGTATCATCGCCTATGACGCCACCCACAAGGATATGGTCTGGACCTATGTGGTAATGGGGCTTGGCTTTGTGATCATGATGCTGCTTCATCTGAAAGCGCGGAGCAACGATATATAAAACATTTCTGTCTGTGCGGCTGGACGCCCCAAGGAGCATCCAACCCGACTCTCACATTTGCAGAACCGGTGTTTATGCGTTTCTGCACGTCCGGCTATATCAGCCGGTTCTTATTTTTCCGGTATTCCGACGGACTCAGATGGTATTCTTTCTTAAACGTCCGGATGAAAGATTCCGGGTTGGCATAACCAACGGAGTCGCTGATCTGGGCAACGGTGTAATTCGTACTTAGAAGCAGATGCGCTGCTTTTCTCAGGCGGAGCGTCCGCTTCCAGTCGTGGAAGCTTACGCCGGTGGACGCCTTGATCAGGCGGGAGCAGTAAGATACGGAAAAATTAAAATGCTCTGCCACCGCAGCCAGACTGACATCCTTCAGATTTTCCTGCATAAAGTTCATGATCAGGAAATCATCCGGCACGGACGCGCGGTATGAGACAGACGTCTCCAGCGTGTCGGAATAATGCCGCATCAGATAGGCATTTTTAACGAATGGCTGGTGAGGGATACGAGCAAGAAAATCAGAGCCGTGAAGCGGTCAAAAGGCATGAGTGGGAAGCCCGTCACAAGCAAGCCCGTGTACGGCTACCTCATGGACGAGGACGAAAATTTCATCATTGACGAAGAAGCCGCCCCCGTGGTAAAGCAGATACACAGCCTTTGCCTTGCCGGGAACGGACCGACCAAGATAGCCCGTATGCTTGCGGAACAGCAAATCCCCACGCCGGGAACGCTGGAATAC
Organism: Lachnospiraceae bacterium; assembly: GCA_910574805.1. Lineage (GTDB taxonomy): Bacteria > Bacillota > Clostridia > Lachnospirales > Lachnospiraceae > Hominiventricola. Next base: position 64,578 of record CAJTCV010000021.1, read on the forward strand.
CGCCGGACGGGAAGCACCCGCCGCTACCACCCCGGCTATGAGTGCAGGTGGGCGACAAACACCGTGGCGCATATCCTTGAAAACCGGGAATACACGGGCTGTCTTGTGACCTTCAAGACCGAGAAAGTGTCCTACAAGGTGAAGCAGAGCAAAGAGAACCCTGTAGAGAAACAGGCGGTATTTGAGAACCACCACGAAGCAATCATTGACCGGGAAACATGGGAGCGTGTGCAGGAGCTGCGCAAGCAGCGCAAACGCCCTAACCGCTATGATGAAGTGGGCTTGTTCTCCGGCATACTCTTTTGTGCCGACTGCGGCAGCGTCATGTACCAGCAGAGATACCAGACGGACAAGCGGCGGCAGGACTGCTACATATGCGGCAGCTACAAGAAGCGCACCCGTGACTGTACGGCGCACTTTATCCGCACCGACCTTTTGACCGAGGGAGTGACCGAGAATTTACGGAAAGTCACCAGCTACGCCGCCAAGCATGAAGCCCGGTTTATGAAACTGTTGACCGACCAGACCGAGGACGGGAGCAAACGCCGGAACGCCGCCAAGAAGAAAGAACTGGAAGCGGCAGAAAAGCGGATTGCGGAACTCTCCGCTATCTTCAAGCGGCTGTATGAGGACAGCGTGGCGGGGCGCATATCGGACGAGCGTTTCACGGAACTTTCGGCAGACTACGAAGCCGAGCAAAAGGAACTGAAAGAGAAAGCCGCCGTTCTGCAGGGCGAGCTTTCAAGGACACTGGAAGCCACGGCAAACGCTGAAAAGTTTATGAAAGTAGTCCGCAAGTACACCAGCTTTGAGGAACTCACCCCTACCCTGTTACGGGAGTTTGTGGAGAAAATCGTTATCCACGAATCGGAAGCCCTTGACGGGAAACGCCGGGGGAAGCTCCGCAGACAGGAAATCGAAATCTATTACTCTTTTGTCGGCAAGGTAGAGTTGCCCGACTAAAGCCTGACCCGTCCGGCAGTCAGCCGGACAGGGAACGGCAAAATTTTTTACACTTCTTTTACTTCTTTATCTCACATGAGCAAAGTCCCAAGGCATGAAGCAGGTCATGGCTAATTAGAGGTAATCAAAAGAGGAAAGGAAAAGCACAATCCAGACGGAACCGGCGATGCCGTCAAGAAATATTTGTGAGTTAGCAAGAATCCTGATATAATGGGTACAAACGCCCATCCGGGGCAGAAAGGCAGGGAGAAAAATGCACATCAGTTACAAACCGCTCTGGCACACACTGATAGAGCGCAACATGAGGAAAGAGGATTTAAGGCTTGCCGCTGGACTGACCACAAATATGATTGCCAATATGGGCAAAGAAGGGAAACATATCAGCATGGACACACTTGCCCGTATTTGTGAAACACTGGATTGTGGCATTATGGACGTGATTGAGCTGGTCAGTGACGAGCCTTCCACCACAGGAGGGAACGACAATGGAAAAACTGAAAGAAAGAATCACAGAGAACGGCATTGATTATATTCTGGTAGGCGATTACTATATCCCGGACTTGAAGCTGCCGGAGGAGAACCGCCCCATCGGACGCTATGGGCGGCTGCACCAGAAATATCTCAAAGAGGAACATCCGGCACGGTACAGCTCCCTTATCCTGACCGGGAAATTGTGGACGTACCTTGCCGACTTAAATGAGCAGGCGAAGGAACGGCTTGACTTAATCATAGAGCAGATGAAAGCAGCCGAGGGAGTGACGGAGGAACTGAAAGCCCGAAACCAGCTTGAATGGGTGGGGCGGATAAACAATATCCGCAGCCGGGCAGAGGAAATCATAAAAAGTGAGATGATTTATTTATAGAAATGTGATAGAATCATTTTGGGCAATAAAATCGTTAAGGAAAGAATCGAAGGTGGTGCAAACGAAAAAGCAGCTTTGATTTTTCGATAACTGCCCTTTCGTTTGCATCAGTTTCGATTTTTCCTGGTTGAACA
>CAJTCV010000022.1 GCA_910574805.1 Lachnospiraceae bacterium
GTGTTCAGGATATCAATGGCAGGCGTATACTGTATCCGGTATCAAAAGAACAGCGGATAGTTTATGAGGCATTTGATGTTGAACTGCCAACCGAGTAAGGCTGTTGTTATAATTTTACCGGGATTTTAGGATATATCTGTACTTAGACCCCTATGGGGAAGTTGATCAGCTTGAAGTAAACTGTGATGGGGAATGGCTGGCAATCGGCCTTAGCCTGCATGGCGGAACAAAAGATGAAAAGAATTATTATTCCTATAATCCAGAGTATGCCGGAGTGGAAGAATTTGCCCATGTGCAAAGTGGCGGCCAGTCGCCTGTTGAAAAATACCTTGCGCTTACCAATATGGAAGTTGGCGTAAAAGCGGTTGAATATTTCATAAGGACGGGAAAACTTTATCCAGGCATTGACTGGGCAGAACAGCTCTAAGCGATGAAGGAAATATACTATGATACACAATACCAAATGCACAATGAAAGAAGTCCTTTTATCTATCAAGGAAAAATATCTGCAGGAGGGAGAAAGCGCAGTGGAAGAAGATAATAACTGGTACATTTATGAAACAGATGATATTTTATCTTTATCTACCCCCTGCTACATAGCTCCCAGACCGGAATTTGATGAAAACGAGGAAGAAATTTTCCCGGAATATGCGATTGAAAACAATATGGACTATTCGATCATGCCGGAACTTGTGGCAGATGTTGTTATCAATGCTTTAGACCAGAAAAGAGACGCCACCGAGAAAGAGTTACTGAGAGGCTGAATTATTATTTAGATGCAGATAATTTTATCAAGTTATGAACAGGGCAAAAAGCATAGTGGTATGTAGGATTTTAAGGAGCCACCGGAGGACAGGATGATGAGAAAACCCACGGATGATATTGCAAACTGGCGATTACAGCAGGAGAATACATCAAAGCCATTCCCATATGTTTTCCCACAAATGCCGCCCCGTTTCCGGCGATGCTGTGCCTTTGCGAAAGCAGTATTTCTGATACAATGGGGATGCTTTGCCGCTTTTGGTGTCTGCAGTATGGTGCTGTTCATTCCCGTGGTTATTTGGGGCAGGAACATGAGAATGAGCGCCATGATAAAGAACAGACCGTTTTTGGCGTTTTTCATTGTGGTGGCTGCTATATCACTTCTGATTTTTTTTGCGGCTGTTCCGTTTGGATTTACCCCAAAACTTTTTTGGCGGTGTCCTTGCTGCGGGCATCCATTTCCGTATTATGTTCCGACAAGAGGGGATAACCTGAAAGAAAAGGAATGTTTACGGAACATAGAGGGGCGGCATATCAAATATGTGAAGCTGAAATTTTGTCCGCTGATCATTCCGTCAGTCTGTCCGGAGTGTAGATGTAAGTTTTTTGAAATGGCTGATAATCTACAAAATGCAAAGGAAAATTGATTAGGAAGAGAGATCGGAGATATAAGAGGGTCTATTTTATGATATATGCGGAAAAGGGAAAAGAACAGGAATGTTTTATTGATTTTGTAGAAAAGGCTTTAGGAATATTGGCTCAGGAAAAGTACCATGATTTTTTAGCTGTGTTTGACAACAGTAGAATATTGACAGAAGAAGATTTAATCTCTACGCTTCAATATTTGGATGAAACCCGGCCTGTGCTGAAAATTGATGACCCGAAAAAGGTGAAAAACCAGAATCAGGAAATAGATGTATTTACTCTTCGTGACGGAAGCGGATACTGTATGGATTATGATTTAACAACAGATGGCGAGATAAATGATTTAACACTCCAGATTGAATTTTTGAAAAAAGGAGACGGATATATTGTTTCACTTGATGATCTGCATACACTGTAAATATTTTTGGTGAGATAGCTTTCAATTTACATGGGGTTTGATTGTATGAAAAAGAAAGTATTATTTGTTCTTGCAATAATCCTGGTTGCTGCACTATGTGCATCTGCCTGGTACTATGGATATTACAACCGAAAAAGCAATGATAACATTCCGTCAAAGGAATTGATGGTTTCTTATTACCAAAACAAAGGTGCAGATTATGCAGCAGAACAATTACAGGGTTACAAGAATACGCAGTTAATGGAAGTGTGGGGAGAACCAGACAGCTGCCTGTCGGGAATGTGGGGCGACATTTGGGAAACCAATAACACATATTACCTCATTGTTTATTATGACAGCAATGGTGTTGTTGAACATATTATGGTTATGAATCAAGATTAACAAATCCTATTTTTAGAACTGGAAAAATCGTGACTGGAGGCGGTAAATAAACATGGGTAATATTTTTGGTTTTGAAGAAACAGAAAAGATGGGTATCAGAAAAGGTGTCGTTTTTTATTTTAACGATTGGATTGATGAAAAAATCATTTCCATATTGGAGGAGATAATAGAGCAGTTTCTTTCCCTGACGCAGGCGCAATTTACAAAGAAATACAATGGAGAAAACAGTGCTTATGTCAATCGGAGAAATATTCGTGGCGGATGGAAAAAGATTTTTCATCGGGAATTTGACAACAAGAGTTTTGACAGCTCAAACATTTTGATATTAGACAACTGTACTTCACAAAATTTGCAGACAGTTTACGCCTGCGTGAAGCCGAGTAATTATAAGGCTCCGTCCATAGATTATTTTGTGTACAGCTATCTCTATTTTCAGTGTCCACTTGATATAGAATGGTCAACTATCTATCAATTTATGGAGTATGTAAACAGCAAGCTGACGATACATTACGCCAGTGCGGGATATGAGATGGCGTTCAATGCCCTCTGTTCTAAGAGTGCAGGGTACGGTGTGAGAGCCTTGAAACAGTTAGACTATGTAAACAGCGAATATACAGAATGGGGAGAGCTTTGCTTAAGTACACGTTTTGGTGTTCCATGCCCGAATTTTATACAAATCCTATGGCCGGAATTAACGCAAAAAATAGAATCCGAAATCCCCAATGAGTTACATGGAAAATTAGTAAATGCCAATCTGTTTCTTGACATACTTGATCGTAAATCCGGGAAAATGCTTGAGCCGACATTGGAGCAGATAGAAACCAGGTATCAAAAACTGTATTGGTTGCTGAAACCAATTCTTGTGTCGCCTGAACGACCTATGTTTATGAAAAAAGAGGATTGGGAGAAGCGTCTAAGGCGGTTTGAAGAGAAACAATCATAACTTCAAGTATGCAAGGGAGTGCGTTACATGAAAGTGAGTAATTATTTATCTGGTGCAGTAAGACAATTTTCGTATTGGTTTGTGCATGGGACATTAGGATATCCTGTTTTAGAGGGAATTGATTATTTGAATGAATTAGATGAAGACAGCAGCTGTATGGAACAGGCATTTTCGATATTTATGAATAACATTGAGTTAGATAATGAGGGAAATGTATTAAATTATAAATATTGTGAAAGAAGGGCCGCAGAATATATCCGAAAATACTTTGATTCGGATTATAGTCTTGACAAGCCATTTGAGGATTGGGAATTAGAATTGCATTCAGTAAGCAAAGAATCATATAGCCTATAAAATTAAAATTTTTAGGGAGGGTATAATCTTCCTGCTCAGGGTAAATGAGTTAAAAGTACAGATAAAAATACACTTATAAAATGTACATGTAGGGAGGATAAATATGGGAAAAGATGTACTATATGAAGCAATGAAAATTGCTGCTAAAAAAAGGAAAATTAAAGCATCTCCGCAACATGACCTCTATAAAAAGGATGAACCATACTTCTATTGCGCTTTTTACGGCTTTGATTTTTTTCATTCCTATGAAAAAGAAACTGGATTGGCAACTATTATTCTGGATATTGCAGTCAAATACTGCCGCTTTGACGAACTTAGATGGGGCATCATCCAGCCGGGAAATGATTTGAAATTTACAGATAAAGTAAGAGCGAACAGTATCGCTGCGTGCAAAGCATCCTTTCCAAGAAAAAAAGTCTGCTTTAAGTATGATGGTTCAGAAAATGGCTTGAGCCAATTATGTGGAGATATTCTTGACTACTTGGAAAATTTTTATAGAGATTTTTTCGAGAGCATAGACAGAGATTATGGAACACTGGAGGAATATTATATTGCTAATAAAGAAGAAAATCCATTGTTGGCTGGGTTGGTATATATAGAACGAGGTCAATTCCAAAATGCGGAGAAATGTTTTAGATTGCCAAATATGAGTTGTAAAAATTCATGTACTTCTATTAGGCCGGTGACGAAAGAACAACTTGCCCGTGTCAGTGTCTCCTGTGAACAGCCGTATCGCAGAAGTGATTATGAAAGGTTGCTTGATTATACAATAGCTATGCAGCATGGGGTAAAATGGACAGAAGAAACAGCAGCGTATGGATTGTTGCCCGAAGAAAGACATGGGAAATAGTTAAACGGAGAGTACCAATACAATATAAAAGAAAAGAGGATGAAAACAAACATGAAAGCTGCTATGCAATATCAAAATAAAACTCCGGAAGAGATTGTTCGTCAATACAAAAAAAGACTTCGGGCTAAGCAGGGGCTTATCATACTGATCTTACTGCTACATATCATTATCAATATTAGAGGAATCTGGTGGGGTGATGATGGCATGGCAGATGTTTTACTTAAACTGTTAATTCTTATTGCGGTCACTTTTCCAATCAACGTCTGGATTTCCTGGGATTTTATGTCTCTGAATCTGATCTTGAACCAGAACTGCGATCCGGTAACCTATGTTCAGGTGCTGTGTCTGCTTGAAAAAATACATAAAAGAAAGCGGAGCGCCGTGGCTATCCGTATCAATGAGGCGGCTGGTCTTATGTGGTCTGGACAGTTTTCTGATGCCTTAGCTTTGGCGGAGCCTTTGCGTAAGTACAAATTAAGTGTTAATTATCAGATTTCTCTTTTGAACATTCGTTTTAACTGTTATAAAAAAATGGAAGATCTGGAAAGGGCAATGCAGGTTAAACATGAGGCAGAGGTTCTTGTTTCCTCATTCAAAAAAGCATCCTTACAGAGAACAGGGCAAGAGCTGCTGAACGTTATGGATGCCAGCCTGGCCCTATGGCGGGGGGATCATGAGACATACCGCCGTATGGAGGAAGCCCGAAGCGCCAGATATACGGCCAAGCTTCAAAAGGTGGTTTCTGTCGTATGTCTTGCGGATGTTGATATTGCCTGTGGAGAACTAAAGAATGCCAAAACCCATCTGGAATATGCAATCCAGGAGGGCGGGACTTTGTATGTTGTAGAAGATACCCGGCGTATGCTGGCGGAACTGACGCAAAAGGAGCAGGGATAGGATATTTTTATTTGGGAGGAATTTTTAGGATGGTAAAACAATATGGAATCGATCCAAGGCTTGTGATCTGGATACAAAAGAATACAGGGCATGACCTGCAGACGTTCAGTGATCTTGCTAAAATTAAATGCCTGGACAGCAGAAAGAGAAATTTCTCGGCTGTTAAAAAAATAGAGGATGTGCGTCTCCCCTCCTGGCTGGTGATAAAGGATGGTGATTTTTCCTTAATTGGGGAAATGACAAAGTTAAAACAGCTGTCTCTCCATGACGTTACGATTGATGACTATTCTTTTCTGAGCAGGTGCAGAAATTTGAATACCCTCAATCTACAGGATACCAACTTTTCAGACTGCCGTCTGCTGACGGAATTCCCGGCTTTGAAGAAAGTATTTCTGCCTGCTTACAGCCAATTGGAACATACGGAGGTATTGGAACAGTTATCTTGCCTGAAAGAGATAAAAGAAGAAAAAGCGAAAGAACAGAGAGAGGAAGAAAAGCCTCAAGTGGAGATAAATATTTTTGCGGAAAGTCCAGTATCAAGCGGGCCGCTGCATTTGGGAGATACAGCGCATTTAAGTATTGACGGTATGGGGATTGTCCTGTTTTCCGCAGAGGTTATGAAATCTGTTATTTCGGGAAGTGATTTTTTGGCACAAGAATTTACGAATCCAGAACAGGTTGGAGCACACATCCGGAAAGGGGATATCACGGCTTTCTGTACAGTTATCGCCATTCCTTTCTTGATTTTTCATAGTGAGAGCGGGTTTGCGATGAACGCCCCGACCATGCTTGTGAACAGCCGCAGGCACCAGGCGTTCATGAGCAGGAGGAACACCTGCCCGCCGAACATCCGGCACCAGGACTTAAAAATGTTAGAGGTGGACTGGGATGCCCCCATGGAAAAGGCCACGGGAGCCGTGTAGACCAGAACCCCTAAGAGGACATACCGCTCTGCCGCTTCAAAAAGGAGTTTCAGGTAGTTCCATGCCAGGATCAGAACGATAATCAGTGTAATCAGTGCCACCGCACCGTTGGCGCAGACGCCGATGATGGCTAACATCACCGAATTAAAGTCCGCGAAACTTAGAGCAGGCAGGTCAGAATCCATGATCCAGTGGTACGGGGTCCCGCCAATCTTTAAGATAGTATCCACGATCCCGTCCGAGAAATAGGCCAGCAGGATGAAGAGGACGGAGCGGATGCTCAGGCGCACCGGGTCCTCTGCCTCAATGCCGATGCCTAAACCGAAGTTCTTGAACAGCTGCCATACCCAGTTTAAGAGGATGATGCCGATGGCCAGCGCCACAAAGACCTTATACATGGTCTCGGCGGCGGGGAAGTAGCGGAGGAACACGGCCATGTCACAGCCAAGCGCCCCCAGGACCGAGGTGGTCACAAGGTCAAGGCCGTTCATCACCTGTTCGGCGATCCATTCCACAATGCCGTCTAAAATACCCATAAATGCTCACTCCTTTCCGGCGGTCAGCCATTCCACTTGCCATCCGCAAAGAACGGGGTGATGTAGGCCATGATGAACCCCAGGCCGTTTAAGATCGCCCAGGTGATGCAGATGCGCTTCAGCCATGCGCGGCTCTCGTCCACCGTGCGGCCGGAGCGGGAGAAGTTCATCATCAAAAGAGCCACCGAAGCGGTGACGATGGCGGCCACGGTGGAGATGAGCACGCTCTGGTTGTAGACGTCCTTCATGATCTCCGTGGCCTTCGTCCATACATCCGAGGCATAGACCGGCTGCGTGGCCATCAGGAACATCATAAAACTTAGGAATACATAGTAGGCGGCCTTCGCAGGGGAGAACCTGGCTTTGGGCTTTTTGCCTGCCGGGGCAGGTGTCTGCAGTTTGTTTTTCAGTCTCAATTTGTGGACCTCCTTTAAATAAGATTTGGTTGTGGAAAGAAAAGACCATGCTGCAGAGACGGGCACGGTCTTCTTTCTTTTGGTCTGGCAGGCAGGGAAAAAACGGATCATGCGTTCAGAGGCGCAAAAAAAGCACCTCTTTGGAAAGGTGCCATGCCAGCCCGGATTGCTTTTGGGTGCAGTTTTAAGCATATTTAGTGTAACATATCCCTTTTTACGGGGAAAGAGCAGAACCGTGCCAATTTTGTGCGGAATTGTGCCAATTTCGTGCCAGATTATTAAGGTGTAAAAAATAAAAAATCAGTTTGGTTATTTGCAGAAAAAGGAGGAGATCCCCTGTATTTATATAGCATATGGGTTACATCCGAAATATGGAAGGCCCTTTGTACCTTGACAATTTTACAACACCGTTCAGGAGTTATACAGGTACAGACGGATAGTGTGCGATGACCATACGTGAGCCCGCCCTCTGTTTAAAAATTGCGTAGCAATACCTGAAATACGCGGCAAAGATATTGGCGCAGGAAGTGACCTGATTGGGTGCGTACAAATTATGCTTCCTTAATTCAAGTAGAAAAAATATGTTAATTACAGTTGAAAAACGGAATGTTCAATGCGTATAAGATATATATAGAGGCTTTATATCAAATACCATTCACATACCGCTTCAACTGCAGAAAACATTTTATGATAAGGAAAGATGCAAAGAAAAGAGAAAGAGAGGATAGACAATGGCAGCAGATGTAGATAATGAAGTGGCAGTTGATCAGCAGGTATATTTGGCAGGCGATATTCAGCGCATGCTTGGAATAGGTAAGAGTAAGTCCTATACCTTCCTTGAAGACGTGTATAAGCAGAAGAACCCACCGTTCAAAGTTCTTAAAATCGGTAAGCTTTTCCGAGTGCCAAAACGAGGATTCGATGAATGGCTGAATGGTGGTATATGAGCGAGGTGATTTAGTGAAACAGTCAGCAAAGAAAAAAGAGGTTGCTTTTTATGAAGGGAATGCATGGGTTCACAGAGTTAAACTGCTGCAGCCAGATGGTTCTGTAAAGTACAGCAAACGCGGCGGCTTTCAGAGCAAGTCAGAAGCGGAAGCAAGTTATTATAAACATGAAGAAGAATTTAAGAAGGCATCCAGAGTTTATCAGATGTCAGCAAAACCTAATGCAGATGTTGATTTGAAAGATTATTTGCTTTATTGGTTTGAGGATGTATTTTCACAGAGGATTGAGAATACAACCCGCATGGTATGTGCCTATGTGCTGTATGACCTGATCCTTCCGAATATGCAGCAGGATATAAAATTGAGATATGCCAATGAGGAGTATTTTGATTCCCTGCTGTCTGTTGTATCAAAGGCATGCGAGTCCGCCGGCAATAAGTCCAGAGAGTTCTTGAATATGGCGATGAAAGAGGTCGTCATACAGGAATATATCAAAAGGAACCCGATACCTGCGACAAAGCCGTATCCGAGAAAAAAGCCAACAATCATTATTTTAAACAAAGCAAATGTGAAAAGACTTTTGAAAGCTGCTTACAATAGCGGATGGTATCTGGAGATCCTGCTTGGGCTGTTCTGCGGACTGAGAAAGGGCGAGATATCAGGATTGAAGTTTGGAGATTTTGACGCTGAAAACAGGACCATCTACATTCAGAGGCAGATCACGTCCAATCCTGTTATTCCAAAGGGTGAAAGTAAAATTGAAACGTATGAAGTCATAGAGAAACCACCAAAGACGGATAACAGTTACAGGCTGCTCCGAATACCAGAAGCTGTTGCGAATGAAATCGAAAAAAGAAGAGCTTTGGTTGACACAAATAAGTTGCAGTACAATGAACAATATTTTGACCGTGATTATATTTCGTGCCAGGAAAACGGCCTGCCCCACTCAACAGCAGCAATGAACAGCGCTTTGTCAAAATTATGTTCCAGAAATGGCCTGCCCCACATAACTGTTCATGGATTGAGACACCCGTATGTCAAGCTAAAGACAAAAAATAATTGCAAAACAACAATTACAAGCATGCGCTTTCATGCTTGCAATTGCTGTTTATACATTCGTGAAAAAGGCAGTAAACAAAAACAACATTAAACTTCTATGAGCTGGATTGCATCGAGAATCTTTTGGAGCTCATTTTTAATTGCGTCTTCTGCAACGAGACCTTCTGTTGGGCTATTATTTTCATCTCTCTTCATCGAAATAATAAAAGCAATAACGTCTTTTTGATTTTCTGTTGGAAGCCGCAAAAATTCGCGAGTTGTAACAAAGATACCTATACGCCGATAAGCTTCCGCCACATCAATAAATTCACTGAGAGTTTCCTTATTTACTTGGCGCGTTTCTACAACAAGCCTGACCGCTGTTTTTCCACGAGAGGTACAGTAGCTGATAACTTTTGCAAGCGATATATCATCTGTAACAAGCGTTTCTTTGATGTGTTTTACAAGCTCTTCGTCAAGTTGGCTCAACATCCACAAGAAGTTCAGCCCTCCATATTGTGATAAGGCAGTACCTGAATCTATTGCATCAATACATCGCGACTTGAATACAGGCTCAAGCTCTAAAAGCTCATCCAATGAAATCGCCTGTTTATCCTCATTGGGTCCCTTATCAGTATAGCGCCCATGCTGTGTTTCAAAATCCTGCAAAAGCAACGCTAATATTGGTGGATTAACTGTTTTATCCTCAAATATACCTCGCAAAAATGAAAAGCGTTCCGCCGTATCAACCACTTCCAGCAAAGGATCTACGCAAAACAGTAATCTCCATGCAAACGGAACGGTAAAAAAGCCTTTTTCCTCAACTTCAAAAGAACTCCACATCCGACAAAGGCAACGTGTTAAAATTGTAGCCCTTTCTGCTGGGATATTTTTTGAATCGCCTTTATTGGCATATGCCTCAATTTCTTCAAGCAACCTAATGATTTTTCCGTCCTGATATAGCTGGGTGATGTTTGTTACAACCTCGCTTTCATTTGCCTCATATATGATATTTCGCATAGTTGCAGTCGGAATTGCATCATCTCCAAGCGAAAGGGAAAAATAACGGTCAAAGCATTCCGGAACAGCAATATTACAATGAATTAAAAATTTCCTGTAATCGTAATAGCGGCCAAAAGAATAGCTATGTTCCAAAGCCACTTTCGTTTTGGGAAACAAAATCCCAAGAATCCTTTTTGCAGCCTTATCATTCGCAGCAATCCCATCGGAGAAAATATCACTAATAGCTTTCTTGATTTTCTCCTCATCAGTGTGTTGGCGTTCGTATGAGTAGCCGCTAATTGAACCGCAAAGCATATCTTTGTAATTATTTAAAGTGGAATAGACAGCCGGTTCAAATACCTGAAGACATGTCAGACCCAGGAGATCGATAGGATCGGTCTCTTCTTGCAATAGCTGGTACTTCAAGTAAAATACATTTGAGTATCGAATAACGTCCCGAATGGATTTGATATAATTTTTTACTCCATACTGGAATAATTCTGCCCATGTTGCTTTGTCCCACCGGCTATCCGGTATATCTCCAAGTATCCCGTTAAGTTTTGAGAAAAGAGCATCATGAATACTTGTCATGCTTGGTGCAGGTATCTCAAATGGAACTTGTATAACTTTTTCAAGGTATTCCCGCCCATCTCCGTGTTGTACCGTAGCAAGTGCGCGTACCACAACATCATAATCAAAAGCGAGCAAATAGACTGCGTTCGGAAAATCTGCCAGTGCTTTTACCAGTTGAAAAACAGCGATAATCTCTTCTTCGGAAAGCCGATCGATATCATCTATGGAGACAATTATTTTTAAATTCTCCTTAACCATTGTGCGGATTATCTCATCTTTTTGTCCCTGCATATCGTTGCTTTTTCGCTTCATGCGATTTCTTGCCTTGGTTGTAAACATTTTGCCTGCTGCTGCAATTGCGCCCCCGGCGTATGGGATAAGACTGGCTGCATCAAAAAGATCCGCATATTGATCGACTAATTCGCATACACTATCTGCCGTAGGTTTTTTAATTTTTATTGCACTTGCCAACTGTTTAAAGAATTGGGTAATAAGTTGTTTTGGATCGGAACAGAGCCAAGGATTAAACCTTAATATGACAACATCTGTATTACGGTGTTCTACTTGCTCTATTACCATATTTAGTAATGAAGTCTTTCCGCTTCCCCATGCACCATACAGCCCCACAGTAAAAGAAGTAGGAAAAGTGGATTGCAATATAACATTGGCAAGACTCTCAGCAAATGATTCTCGATTCAGTTTATCTTCAGAAGACTTAGTAATGGGAAGGTCTGGACTGATCATTAGTATCACCTCTGTTTCTTTATTCCGTAGGATTGACTATGGGTTCTCCATATTTGTGCCAACTGCACCAATTCTATTTTGATCTATACTCCATTTTACCACAATCTTTCCACCGCCGTCTACCACAACCTTATCAATACAGTCCGCAATTTCACTAAGCGGAATATCTTTACTGCTGGCAGAAAGAAGCTTGCGGAACTTGGCGTATTGCTTTTCATAGGCTGCCTTGCTCTCTGTCACCTGAATGAGAGCCTCTTTTGACTGATTTGCAATATCTTGTACTACGCGAAATTCTTCCTTGCTGATTTCTCCCTGCACATACTGTTCATAGTGCTCCATTGCGTTGATCCAAGCCATTGTCTTGCGCTGCGAAAGCTCAGAAATTTGTCCTGTGTACTCTTGAATCTGCTGCTTATACGCTGAATTTGTGATATAGTGCTCATTCACATAGTCCTTCAACTGGCGATAGATGGCGCTGAGAACATCTTCCTCTCGGACGTACATCCCAGTACATTTATCAGCCCCCAAGCGATTTTTGGTGATGCAGGTGAAGAAATGCCAGTCAGCGTGATTAGTGCCGCGCTTGCGCTGCATCTTTCCGCCGCAGCACCCGCATATTACCTTGCCTTTTAGAATGTTGTCTGCCGACTGTCCTTGCGGAACCACATTATATGCCCTGGTCTGGAATGCCTTTTGAATGGCATCGAACGTGCCTGCATCGACCAACGGTTCATGGGTAGCCTCCACCGCCCGTTTCTCTTTCCCCTGTACCAGCATGCCCGTATATGTGCGATTGGTAAGGATGTACTTCACAGACCTGCTGTTCCAACTGCCATTACCATCATCAAAGTTTCCATCTAAACCTTGGGCCCTGGCGTACTGGATTGGCGTGGGGAGCTCCCGCCCATTCAAATATCGAACAATACCAGTCACACCAGTGCCGCTTGCCGCCATCTCAAAAATCTTTCGAACAATAACAGCAGCTACTGGATCAGGAACAAGTTGGCTGGGATTCTCATTGGATTTTTGATAACCGAAAGGGGCTCTTGGCCCGATAAATTCTCCGTGCTGTGCTTTCATGTCTAAAACGACCTCAACTTTCATTTTTGTTTCAACGGATACCTGCTCGTTGAATAGATTAATGAGCGGTACTCGTGTGCTGGATTGGATATATGCAGATTTATCTCTGTTGGTTATGCCATCAGTGGTGTCAAACTGATCATTAATTGATACAAATCGAATGTTATTGTTTGGAAAGAACATTTCGAGGTAATAACCCACCGTGATATAGTCTCGCCCTAAACGAGAAAGGTCTTTTACAACAACGCAGTCAATCTTACCTTCCTGTATATCTTGGAGCATTTCTTGAAATGCCGGACGGTCAAAACGTTTACCACTGAAAGCGTTGTCGATATAGTAACGCATAATGGGGATCTGGTGTTGGCGTCCCCATTCTTCAATCATGAGTCTTTGATTCTCTATAGACCCGTAGTGATCTCTGTTAAGAACAGATAGTCGAATATAGCCTACAGTATCCTTACTGACTGAAACAGCCAATTTAAGATGCTTTCTGCTTTTTCTTGCCATGATAACATCTCCTTTATACGAAAAGGGCTATGGCGCAAACCATAGCCCTTGAGGGGATTATATCATGTTCCGTTTTCCACTTCCATGAGAATGGCCTCATTTTCCGCTTCCACGAGCTTAGACATATGTATGCTACCATATTGGTAGAGCAGAAAGTTCCTTTGATTAAGATATCTGCCCTGCTGGGCCATGCAAGTGTCAATACAACCTTTGAATATTATTGTGAAGTCATGGATGAGAATGAGCAGATCATTACGTTTATGAATCATACATTTGTTCCGGAAGGGAGTGATTCTGCATGTTAGATTTGAGTTTGAAAAATTATGTCGATTGGAGAGTGGCACAGGTAATACCTGTGCGCTCCGGTTTCGGCTACAGGGTATTTCTGAAATATCCGGACGGAAGTGAAAAGCCACAGCAGAAGTCAGGATTTAAAACAGAGAGGGAAGCAAATAAGGCAAGAGAGAAGACCATCGCAGAACTATATAACGGTACGTTTGTTGTATACGCAAAGGTGAATGTTGCCGATTTTATGTTCTTCTGGCTTGAAGAAGAGCTTAAAAAACGCACGGACAGCCATGAAACCTATTATAATTATTGCGGAATAGTAAAGAATCACATTATTCCCATTCTGGGTAAAAAGAAAATGATGGATGTTACCCGTGGAGACATTCAGAAATTGTTTAATACCAAGACAGACTACTCAAGGTCGGTGGCAGAGCAGGTAAAAACAATCATGAATGTCTCTTTTCGTTATGCGGTAACAATTAAAGTGATTCCAAACAGTCCGGTGGACGGGATAGGGCTTCCCAAAGCAGAAAAGCTACAGCAGAAATCAGGATTCAGGACCCGGAATATTGATACACAGAAAACACTGACTATGGAGCAGATCCAGGTTCTGCTGGAAAAGAGCAAAGATACTCCAATCCATATGCAGGTGCTGTTCAATGTACTTATGGGACTCCGCAGATCCGAGATCAATGGGGTAAAATATTCAGATGTAGATTATATCAACCACACGTTAAAAGTGGAACGTCAGCTGGGGAGAGTACATAACGCAGTAAAAGAGGACTTTGCCACGAAAACATTTACGAAACAGGAAGTAGGATTGAAGACAAAATCCAGTTACAGGGAGATCCCGATTCCTGATTATGTCTTTGAGGCAATCTTAAAGGAACGGCAGGTGTATGAGAAAAACAGAAACCGCAGAAAGAGAGGGTTTCAGGATCTGGGCTATATCTGTTGTTCCACCCTTGGCAGGGCAAGGAGCAAAGGATTCCATTGCAGGTATTATAAGCAGCTTCTTGCTGAAAACGGTTTACCGGATATCCGCTGGCACGATCTACGCAGCACATACTGTACTCTTCTGTTAAAAGAGTCTTTTAATCCAAAGGCAGTATCAAGGCTCATGGGACATGCCAAAGAAATCATAACAATGGATGTTTATGCGGATAATAGAGGCATCATAGCGGATGGAGTGCCGGAAATAGAAGCGTATATGAAAGAAGTATTACCAAACCCGGAAGAGACAGAAATCTTTAAAAAGGAATTGTTGGAGATTGTAGTAGATGTAACCGAATTTCTTCCGGATGCAGTGTGACAGAAAGGACAAAAAGAACAAAAGTTCGATTTTGCATCTATACAAATTTTATGATTTGTGGTAAGATAAAAAAGCTCTTTAGTGCTGCCCAGTCCGTATGGAATTACGGAGGTGTACTGAGTTGCAAAAACAGCAAATTGTGAACGGAATTCGTCAAGGACTTTTTTTCCTTCGATTTGAGCAAATGCCATGACGAAAATGAAAAGTTCCTTGACGAATTTGTGGCATATACGCATCTTTTTTTACTATGAATTTTGGAGGTGGTATTTGTGCAAACTGCACAAAAAATGTTCGAACTTCACAGCGAATACAAGCCCACCGGAGACCAGCCCCAGGCCATAGAAGCCCTGGTCAAAGGGTTTCAGGAAGGCAACCAATTCCAGACTTTACTGGGGGTTACGGGTTCCGGGAAGACCTTTACCATGGCGAACGTGATCGCACAGCTGAACAAGCCGACTTTGGTAATAGCGCACAATAAGACATTAGCGGCACAGCTCTATGGTGAGTTCAAAGAGTATTTTCCGAGTAACGCGGTAGAATATTTTGTCTCCTACTACGATTACTACCAGCCCGAAGCCTACGTGCCCTCCTCTGACACCTATATTGCCAAGGACTCCTCCATCAACGACGAGATCGACAAGCTGCGGCTTTCGGCCACTTCCGCTCTGGCAGAGCGCCGGGATGTGGTCATCATTGCCAGTGTTTCCTGCATCTACGGACTGGGTTCTCCGGTGGATTACAAGAACATGGTGCTTTCTCTTCGGCCGGGCATGGAGCGGGACAGGGATGAGATGATCCGAAAACTTATCGATATTCAGTACGACCGGAACGAGATGGATTTTAAAAGAGGAACTTTCCGGGTCCGGGGGGATGTGGTGGAGATTTTCCCTGCCGAGTCTTCGGATACGGCCATTCGGGTGGAATTTTTCGGAGATGAGATCGAGCGGCTCCTGGAGATTGACGTGCTCACCGGGGAGATCAGGAGTGAGCTGAATCATGTTGCAGTCTTTCCGGCATCTCATTATGTGGTGCCCATGGAGAAGATCAGAGAGGCAGTCCGGGATATTGAAGAAGAACTGGAAGAGCGGGTGCGCTATTTCAAAAGTGAGGACAAGCTTCTGGAAGCACAGCGGATTTCGGAGCGTACGAATTTTGATATTGAAATGCTGAAGGAAACGGGGTTTTGTTCCGGTATTGAGAACTATTCCAGACATCTGGCAGGGCTCGCCCCGGGAACCTCGCCCCATACACTGATCGACTATTTTCCGGATGATTTTCTGATCATCATTGATGAATCTCATAAGACGATTCCCCAGATCCGGGGCATGTACTTTGGGGACCAGAGCCGGAAGGGGACGCTGGTAGACTATGGATTCCGGCTGCCTTCTGCCAGGGACAACCGTCCTCTGAGCTTTGATGAGTTCGAGAGCAAGATCAATCAGTTGATGTTTGTATCTGCCACCCCTGGAGAATACGAGGCGGACCATGAGTTGCTCCGCACCGAACAGATTATCCGCCCCACGGGGCTTCTGGATCCGGAAGTCTGCGTGCGGCCGGTGGAAGGACAGATCGATGATCTGATTGGAGAAATCAATAAGGAAGTGGAAAAGCACAATAAAATCCTGATCACCACACTGACCAAGCGGATGGCAGAGGATCTGACAGACTATATGAAGGAACTGGGGATTCGGGTCCGGTATCTGCACTCGGATGTGGATACCCTGGAACGGACGGAGATCATCCGGGATATGCGCCTGGATGTGTTCGATGTGTTGGTGGGGATTAACCTTCTGAGAGAAGGTCTGGATATTCCGGAGATCACACTGGTGGCAATTCTGGATGCGGACAAGGAAGGATTTCTCCGTTCGGAGACGTCTCTGATTCAGACCATCGGCCGGGCAGCCCGCAACAGTGAAGGGCATGTAATCATGTATGCGGACAATATGACGGATTCCATGCGGCTTGCCATCGAAGAGACAAACCGGAGGCGGGAGCTTCAGAAGGCTTATAACGAAGAACATGGGATCACACCCCGGACGATTCAAAAAGCAGTCCGCGATCTGATCCGCATTTCCAGAGAGGTGGCACAGGAAGAACTGCAGTTTGAGAAGGATCCGGAATCCATGAGCGAGAAAGAGCTGGAGAAGCTGATCGGGGATGTGCAGAAGAAGATGAAAAAAGCGGCAGCAGATCTGAATTTCGAGGCGGCAGCCATGCTGCGGGATCAGATGGTGGAACTGAAAAAACAGCTGCAGGATCTGAAAGGATAAGAGGGCCGGGCTCCGTTTTTATGCGGAGCCGGCCTTGCGGAAACAGGGTGCGAAACAGCCTTCCGGGATCTGGATATATGCCGGGAGGACGGTTATGCAAAGTCTTTCAAGGCAAAAGGGTCCTGTCTGTAGAAACAGGGTGCGAAACAGCCTCCCGGGACTTGGATATATGCCGGGAGGACGGTTATGCAAAGTCTTTTAAGGCAAAAGGATCATGCGTGCGGAAACAGGGCCCGGATCACCTCCGGGACCGTGGTTATGCCGGTGAGATACTGGACATTGTCTCCGCAGAACAGGAGGCCGTTTTCGATATCGCCCTCCACCGCACGGATCAGCGCCTGGGTAATACAGTAGGGAGCAGTCTTCGGGCTGCATTTTTCCAGACAGCGGTAACATCGAAGGATGTGCTCGCTGTCTTTTTCTGTCTTTTCCAGAAACGGATTCCGGATGGCGCGGGCGGGCATTCCCACAGGGCTTGTAATAATCGCAATATCCTCTGCCCGGGCCCGCACATAAGCCTCCTTGAAAGGAAGGGCGGCGTCGCATTCTTCCGTGGTTACGAAGGGAGTAGCCACCTGAACACCGTCTGCCCCCAGGGACAGCATGTGGCGGACCTGGGCGGCGTTCATGATGCCGCCGGCCACAATGACGGGGATGGAGATACCGTATTTTTCCCCATAGCCTTTCACACAGGTGATGATTTTCCGGATTTCCTGATCGTAGTCTTCGTCAAAGCGGTCTTCTGCGATATGCGAAAGAACCTCCCGGGAGAAGCCCAGATGACCTCCTGCATGGGCGCTTTCAATCACGAGAAAATCGGCGGTGCGGTGATAATGCCGGTCCCACATTTTCAGAATGATACGGGCGGCTTTTTCAGAAGAGACAATGGGAGCGATCTTCGTGTCGGTTCCTTCCACATATGCAGGAAGATCCACCGGAAGCCCGGCACCGGAAATGATCACGTCGGCACCGGCCTCTGCCGCGGTGCGTGCATAAGATTCATAATCTCTGGTGGCAACCATGATGTTGTAGCCAAGAAGTCCAGGGCAGCTGCCGTCCGGTCTCTGTGCCAGCATTCTCGCCTTCTCAAGTTCCGTAACCATGGCGCGCAGGTTCGCTCTTCTGGAATCTTCGGAAAAATCCGGCTCCCGGAAACCGATCTGAGCGGTGGAGATTATACCGATACCGCCTTCTCTGGCCACCGCTCCGGCAAGCCCGGAAAGGCTCACCCCTACTCCCATTCCTCCCTGAATCAGGGGAAGCGCCGCTGTCTTGTTTCCAATACATAATCCTTGTCTGTTCATCCATATACCTTTCCGGGAAAAATGCCCTGTAACTATTTTGATTATCAAAATAATTATAGGGCATATGTATATGGATGTCAATAGAAATAGTATTAAAAACCACATGTTCGGTTTGCGATGCGCCGATTTCTGTCCTGGGACACCGGATAGATGGTCCCGGAAGGGGCAGCAGGATCAGTTGCAGGATGTAAAAGTGCCGATATTCTGGTATTTAAGCTGAACCGCAGTGGTACCGTCTGCCCGGATGGCGCCGCACAGCCCGTCTTTTTGCACTGGCGCGAGCGGACCAGAGCCAAAAGTTCCGGCTTGGTCGTAGACCGGCTCTATGGCTACCCGGCCGTTTTGGTCCAGATATCCCCATTTTCCGTTCTCATCCCGGAAGACGGCCAGTCCGTTGTCGCTGTAGGAAGAAATATAGGAAAGAGAGGGCTTCAGGAGGATCGAACCGCTTTCATCCATGATACCTGCCAGCCCGTCTGTCTTTACGATGGTTCTCTGGTTGGAGAAGGAATATACCAGGTCGTATTGGGGTTCAATAACGATCTGTCCGGCAGTGTCAATAAATCCCCATTTTCCGTCCAGCATCACGGCAGCCATTCCGTTTTCGGCGAAGGAGAAAGCTCCGTCGAACAGAAAGTCGATGACAGTCCGGCCATTCTGATCGATAAAACCGTATTTCCCGTTTTCCTTTGCCATGGCGAGCCCGTTGTCTGCGAACATTTCCAGATATTCATACTTCAGGGGAATGATATAAGAACCGGCAGTATCGATGATGCCGTAGGTTCCGTTTCTGGCTACCAGCGCCCGGCCGTCATCCGTGAAGGGATCCACAGAATCGTATTGAACGGCAACAACTATGCGGCCGGAACGGTCCATATATCCATACAGTGTATCTTCTCTGACAGCGGCCAGCCCGCAGGGGGCAGGATCCTGGATGGCGGTGTATACAGGCTCTGCCACGTAGGTTCCGCTTTCGTCGATCAGACCATAGCGTCCGTTCTCGGCCACAACGGCCCGGCCGCCTGAAAATACCGAGGCGGCGTCGAACCGGGGACGGATGACAAAGGCCCCGGATGTGTCAATATATCCGTATTTTCCATCTTTGCAGGCACTGGCCAGGCCGTCGCTGCTGAAAACGCCGCAGTCTTCAAACTGGGGAGGGATGATAAGATTGCCTTCCGTATCCACATAGCCGCACATTCCATTCTCCATAACCGGCGCCAGCGTATCGACGCGGGTTGCGGACGCTTTACTGGTGCAGCCGGACAGAAGGGCCATGCAGAGCAGGGTTGACAGGAAAAAAAATGATTTGACTCTCATAGTCTGCCTCCGGTGGTAGTTTAATCAGAATAAAAAACTCCGGCGGGCCGTCAGACCTGCCGGAGAACTTGCAGAAAAGAAGTGCATCAAAAGATGCACTTCCATTTCTGTACGGGTTTGGTGTACCGGACGGATCACGCCCGGTACACCGTCATCCGGCGGCTGCATCAGATCAGAACGACTCCGTTGCCGGCTCCGATCCGGTCGGCGCCTGCCTTCAGGAGTGCGTCCACATCCTGAGGGGTGCGGATACCGCCGCTTGCCTTGACCTGCGCACGGTCCCCAACCGTCTTTCTCATAAGCGCAACGTCTTCAACCGTAGCGCCGCCGGTGGAGAAGCCTGTGGAGGTCTTCACAAAAGCGGCTCCTGCCTCTACAGAGAGTTCACATGCCTTCACCTTCTCTTCATCGGTCAGCAGGCAGGTCTCGATGATGACCTTGACAATGGCAGGTCTGGAGGCTTCAACGACTGCCTTGATGTCCTCTCTTACCAGGTCGTAGTTCTGATCCTTGATGGCTCCGATGTTGATGACCATATCCACTTCTCCGGCTCCGGCCTTCACTGCCTCGGATGCTTCAAATGCCTTGGCAGAAGTGATCATGGCGCCCAGAGGGAAGCCTACGACACAGCAGGTCGTTACGTCGGATCCCTTCAGTTCTTCTGCAACCAGAGGCACCTGGCAGGTGTTGACGCAGACAGAAGCAAAACCGTGTTCCCTGGCTTCCTTACAATATCTTTTAACAGTCTCTGAGGTGGCATCTGCCTTGAGCATCGTGTGGTCAATGGTCTTTGCTACATTCATTTGTTCTTCCTCCTTAGAAAATAAATAATAGAATGATTATGCAACCGCTTGCATTATTCACAAGTACATCATACCATTTAAACCTGCCTTTGTAAAGATATAGCTAAGAAGAAATGTACGAAATGTATAAAAAAATTTTTATTTTAAAATAATTTGTTGACATATCGACATGATGGTGGTATTGTATCACTAAGATAATGGAATGAAAGCGTTTGCATAACCAAAAAGGACAGCAAAATGACAATAAACGATATTGCAAAACTTGCAAAGGTGTCTCCTTCGACGGTGTCCAGAGTACTTAACAATAACGGACTGGTGAAAGAAGAGACAAAGCAGAGAATTTTAAAGATAGTAGAAGAGAGCAAATTTGTCCCCAATGCGTTCGCCAGAAGTCTGAGCAATGAGAGCCTGATTAACAATGTGGGACTCATTGTTCCCAATATAGACAACCCGTTTTTTGCAGCGCTGGCAGAGGGCGTCAGTGCCGCGGCAGATGAGTGCGGATACAATTCCTTCCTGTTTAATACCAATGAGGATGTGAAAAAGGAACTGCGGTTCTTACAGACCTCTCAGGAACAGAGGCTTCGGGGCCTGCTCATGGTACCGGTGGTGGAAAACGATACCGTGAACCGGTCCTATCTCCTGCGGCTTCCGATTCCGGTGGTGATGATTGACCGGGAGGCGTACAACACGAATTTTGACGGGGTGTTTTCGGATGACATAGAAGGTGCTTACGGCGCGGTGGAGGCGCTGATTAAAAACGGGCATACGAAGATTGCCCAGATCATGGGTCCCCAGACCACGAAGCCCGGACGGGCGCGTCTGGAAGGTTACCGTCAGGCACTGGAAGCACACGGGATCCCGTATCGGGAGGAATATGTGGTGGAAGGAATGTTCCAGAAAGAAGAATCCTATGAGGGGATGCAGAAGCTGATGAAGCTGAAAGATCCGCCCACCGCCATTTTCTCGGCCAACAATCTGACGAGCATCGGAGTGCTGAAGTATCTCAAGGAACACAACCTCCGGCTGGGTAGGGACATCTCCATGGTGGGATATGACGATATCGAGGTACTGGAATATACTGATATGAACCTGTCCACTGTGAGCAGGCCGGTGCAGAGGATGGGATACGATGCCATGATGCTTCTTCACGAGAGGATCACGCACACCGATCACCGGAACGGGGCCCGCAAACGGATCTATCTGGGGGCGCAGCTGATCCTGAGAGGGTCGGAACGCATGTCGGCGAGGATGGCAGGAAGAAAGGAAGCAGAAAAGGTAAAGGCACCGTTTCCGGAAAGCCCGGAGGATGAGAAAGGGGAGATGACAGAGGATGTATCAGGAATTATATGAACTGGTCCTTAAAGAACACCGAAGAGTATTTGAGGAACAGCCGGAAGAAGATCTGGAGGCTCTGATGGATGCCGTCATGAGTGCGGAGCGGGTCTTCGTGTTCGGAGCAGGAAGGGAAGGAATTGCGGCGCGCAGCTTTGCCATGCGGATCATGCACCTTGGAAAAGAGACCTTCTGGCTTCTGGATGATACGACGCCGGGGATGAAAAAGGGAGATCTGTTCCTTGCGGTGAACGGCTCCGGGAAGATCGGATGTATCGATTATTTTCTGGATCAGGCAAAGAGGACCGGCGCAAAGATCGCCGTGATCACGGGAGCACCTGCGGAGCGTACCCCCGGGGAAGCAGATGTAAATGTATTTGTCCCCGCGGCAGTGTATAAAGGAACGGACAAAAGAGTTGTACCGTCAGAACAGCCCATGGGCAATCTGTATGAACAGCATCTGTTCCTGCTCTTCGATATTCTGGTTATGATGCTGGAGAAGAAAATGGGACTGACCCATGAGCAGATGGAATCCCGCCACAGAAATGTGGAGTAGGGAAGCGAAAGGGAAAAGTAGGGCAGGAACTGCTTTATTTTAAATATTAATCAATCACAGGCAAAGGGGAATCATATGAGTAACAAAGTTACGGTTTTCGGAAGTTTTGTTGTGGACCTCATGGCGCGGACGCCGCACCTTCCGGTCCCGGCAGAGACGGTCAAAGGCTCTCTGTTCAAAATGGGAGCAGGAGGAAAAGGCTTTAATCAGTGCGTGGCTGCTCACAAGGCAGGGGCCGATGTGACCATGGTCACCAAGATGGGAAGGGATTCTTTTGCAAATGTGGCGCTGGACGTCATGGAAGAGCTGGGAATGCCCAAAGATCACATCTTTTTCAACGAGACGGACGCCACGGGGATCGCTCTGATCCTGGTGGATGAAGGAACCGGTCAGAATGAGATCGTAATCGTGCCGGGAGCATGCGCGACCATCACGAAGGAAGATACGGACTCTATCGAAGAGCTGATTAAAGAATCCGAATATGTCCTGCTTCAGCTGGAGGTCAATCAGGACGCCAATGAGCGGGTGATCGACTGTGCCTGCAGAAACGGTACAAAAGTCATCCTGAATACGGCTCCCTGTTCACCGGTTTCCGATGAATGCCTCTCCAAAGTGTACATGGTGACGCCCAACGAGGTGGAAGCCGAAGAGATGACCGGCGTGAAGGTGGACGGACTGGAGGCGGCAAAAGAAGCAGCGGCAGTATTCCGGAGCAAAGGCGTGCAGAAGGTCGTGATCACGCTGGGCTCCAGAGGGGTATTTATCTCTGCGGACGGCAGGGAAGAGATCGTTCCGTGCTTCCGTGTGGACGCGGTGGATACGACAGGAGCCGGAGATGCCTTCAACGGCGGATTCCTGACAGCCCTTGCAGAAGGGAAGGACGAGTGGGAAGCAGCAAGATTTGCCAGTGCACTGGCAGCAATTTCGGTCACCCGCATGGGTACCACGCCTGCCATGCCCACCCGTGCAGAGGTGGATGCATTTTTAAAAGAACATTAAAGAAAGGGAGAAAGAGATTATGTTAAGAGGAATACCTGAAAACATCAGCCCGGAACTTTTAAAAGCGCTGGCAGATATGGGGCACGGAGATCGGATTGTGATTGCGGATAATTTCTATCCGGCCGTATCCAGGGCAAAGGACGGGATCACCATCAACTGCAAGGGAAATACGGCGGCGGAGATGGTGGAGTCCATTTTAAAGCTCATGCCGCTGGATGTGGACTACTGTGAATACCCGGTGGAGATCATGAAGCCGGATCCGGGATTTGAACACACCCTTCCGGATCGTCCGAAGGTATGGGACGACGTCATTGAGGCTGTGAAGAAAAATGAGCCGAAAGACTGTGTGGGCTACATCGGCAGAACGGACTTTTATGAAAAAGCATCGCATGCGTTTGTGACCGTATCCACCAGCGAGACAGGAACCTACGGATGTATCATCATGCAGAAGGGCGTGAAATAATACGGAATTGTTTACAGCACTGCTGTAGATATATTAACTATCTTATTTTTAAATCAAGGAGGATAAAAAATGAAAAGAAAAGTAATCAGCATGCTTTTGTGTGCAACGATGGCGGTATCCATGGTTGGCTGCGGCGGAGGCTCCGGTGATGCGCCTGCCAGTACCCCGGCAGAGTCTGAGGGGGGGGGTAGAAAGTTCTGGAGAAACAGATGCGCCGGCGGATAGCGGCGCTGCTTCCGGAGGCGGTACGCTTGAGGCGTTTACTCCGGCGGACGGCTCTCCTGTAGCCGTAAATTCCATCTATAAACCCGCAGCAGATCCATCTGACTGGACCATTGCTGTTGTTGTCAAAGATTCTTCCAACGGATGGTTTGTCCGCATGGAAGAAGGCGTAAAGCAGTTTGCAGACGATTACGGTATCAATGCATATCAGAAGGGCCCGGTGGCGACAGA
Source organism: Lachnospiraceae bacterium (assembly GCA_910574805.1). Lineage (GTDB taxonomy): Bacteria > Bacillota > Clostridia > Lachnospirales > Lachnospiraceae > Hominiventricola. The sequence goes on from CAJTCV010000022.1 coordinate 24,120, forward strand.
CGCGGCTCAGCAGGTCGAGGTTATCGAGAATCAGATTAACCAGGACATTGACGCGATCTGTGTCGTACCGGTAGATCCTGCGACCTGTGATACGGTATTGCAGGATGCAAAGGACAAAGGGATCAAGGTCATTTGCCATGAAGGTTCCAGTGCCAACTGCGACATCGATCTGGAGGCATTCTCCAACGCAGGCTACGGTGCTTACATTATGGATAACCTGGCAGAGGCAATGGGCGAGGAAGGCACCTATGTGACCATGGTGGCTCATCTGACCAACGCTTCTCAGAATGAGTGGGCGGACGGTGCAGTGGCACGCGCAGAGGAAGCTTATCCGAACCTGGTGAACCTGGAGGCATCTCCGAGAGTAGAGTCCGAGAACAACTCCGAGAGAGCATACGAAGTGGCAAAGGAAGTTCTGAAGACCTATCCGGAAGTAAAAGGATTCGTGGGAACTTCTTCCATGGATACTCCTGGTATCGCACGTGCCATTGATGAGCTTGGCCTGAACGGAAAAGTGTTCGTATGCGGAACCGGTATGCCCAATGAGTGCCGTGAGCTGATCAAATCGGGCTCCATCCATTCTGCACAGCTCTGGGATCCGGCAGAGGCAGGCTACGCAATGTGCGTCATGGCCACTATGATGCTGGATGGTCAGACCATCGGTGCAGGTACGGACCTGGGTCTTGCTTCCTACTCTGATATGATCGTAAATGCAGACAACAGCAACATTGTGGAAGGTGCAGGCTGGATCTCTCTGAAAGCTGACAATGTAGACAATTACAGTTTCTAAGCAGTCACATTGCAGCGTATGTAAAGGGATCTTTCAGATATCACCGTACAATGGCTGTACGGTGATATCTTTTTAAGAAGGAAGGAATGGTTGGGAGGCAAAGGTATGTCCGATTACATTATTAGAGCAAAAGGGATCAAGAAATACTTTGGCGGTGTAAAGGCATTGGATGGTGTGGATCTGGAGATTAAAAAAGGGGAAGTACACTGTCTTGCAGGAGAGAACGGCTGTGGGAAATCCACGATCATCAACGTAATCTCCGGTTTCTATACCCCGGACGGCGGCGAACTTGAGATTGATGGTGTTTCTTATCCGAAGATGACCCCGCAGCAGTCCATTGCAGCCGGGATTCAGGTTATCTATCAGGACCTGTCCGTATTTCCGAATCTGACGGTTATGGAGAATCTGGCTCTGAACATGGAGCTGGCAAGCGGCAGGAAATTTGTCAGTAAAAAGCGGTTCCGGGAGATCGCAAAAGAGGCGGTTGCCAAAATTAACTTTGAAATCGATCTGGATGAAAAGGTAGAGAATTTATCCGTTGCAGATAAACAGCTGATCGCCATCAGCCGGGCGCTTCTGAACAACGCGAAGCTGATCATCATGGATGAGCCCACCACGGCAATCACCAAAAAGGAAGTCCGGGCGCTGTTTAGCGTGATCCGCGATCTGCAGAAGCAGAACATCGCGATCCTGTTCGTATCGCACAAGCTGGATGAAGTGTTCGAGATCGCGGAGAGATTTACGATCTTCCGAAATGGAAAGAACACAGGCGCAGGAGACGCATCCGAGCTGACTCAGGAGAAATTTACTTATTATATGACCGGGCGTGAGATTAAGGAAACGCCGTTCGTCTATGAAGAGAAGCCGGGCGCTCAGAAGGTCCTGGAAATCAAGAATCTGAATCTGAAAAACGGGTTTAAAAATGTGAATCTTTCCCTGGGAGAGGGAGAGATCCTGGGAATCACCGGGCTTCTGGGTTCCGGTCGTACAGAGCTGGTGCAGGCGCTGTTTGGCTATCACAAGGCAGATTCCGGAGAGATTTATATCCGCGGAAATAAAGTAGAGATTAATACTGTGAAAGATGGTATTAAAAACGGGATCGGGTATGTGCCGCCTGAGCGGATCGTGGAGGGCGTGTTCCTGCCCCAGTCCATTAAGGAAAATATCTCCATTGAGAAATGGGATGAGTGGGCAGGTCCCCTGGGTATCATGAACGAGAAAAAGATCGAAGAAGTGGTAAATGAGTGGGTGGAAAAGCTCCGTATCAAGCTTCATGATATCAATGATCCCATGAACACACTGTCTGGAGGAAACCAGCAGAAATGTGTCCTTGCCAAGTGGCTGATCCTGGATCTGAATGTGCTGATTCTGAACGGCCCCACCGTCGGCGTGGATATCGGCGCCAAATTTGATATCTATGAACTGGTGAAAAAGCTTGCTGCCAACGGCCTGTCCGTAATCATCATTTCGGATGATATACCGGAGATCTTGTCCAACTGCAACCGTGTCATTGTCATGCGCCGGGGCGAGATCGTCAAGGAAGGTCTGACCAAAGATATGGATGAAGCAAGTCTTGCAGAATTTGCAGTTGCGGATTAAGGAGGGGGAGAAGATGAATAACAAAACGAAAAAAATATTGCACAGTTCTGAATTTTATGTAGGAGTGATTATTGTCCTGTTCTGCCTGCTGATCCAGATGAGAAGCGGCCAGTTCTTTACCGGGAACAATCTGGTGGATATCATCCGTTCCTTCTCGATTCCGGTCATGTTCTGTGTGGGCGAGCTGATGGTCCTGATCTCGGGAGGCGTGGACTGTTCGTTTCCGGCCATTGCGTCTTTGTCCATGTTCGTTGTATGTAAATATATGGAAAACGTGACGACCAGCCCGCTGCCGTTCTTTCTCGTGGCGGCGCTGATCGGACTGGTGTTCGGTATCTTAAACGGTGTGATTATCGGAAAATACCGTTTCCCGGCGCTGATCGTAACTCTGGGTACTTCCAGTATCTGCTGGGGCGTCATGCAGGGTGTCTTCCAGTCCCGTGAGTATCCCCTCTGCCCGACGCTTCTGGCAGTGGGCAAGGCAAAGCTTCTGACTGCGACCAATGCAGAGACCGGTCTTTCTTCGGATCTGCCCATGATCACGGTGTTTATGGTTCTTCTTCTGCTCCTTGGCTGGTTCATTTTGAACAAGACCATGCTGGGCCGCGGCATTTATGCCATCGGCGGGGATATTATCGCTGCAAAGCGTGCCGGCTTCAACGTGTTCGGAACGACGGTATTTATCTATGCGTTTTCCGGCATGATGGCGGGTATCATCGGAGTGTTCCGTGCATGCATGCTTCAGGCAGTGCATCCGAACAATCTGGAAGGTCTGGAGATGACGGCCATTGCAGCCTGCGTGCTGGGCGGCGTCAGTATCACAGGCGGCAAGGGAACTGTACTTCAGGCATGTCTTGGTATGCTGCTTTTGACCATCGTTTCCAACAGCCTGATTCTTCTGGGTATCAGTACGCACTGGCAGAATGTGGTGACCGGCCTGATCATTATCGCCGGTACGGCAGCGACTGCAATCCAGAATCAGCGCAATGCAAAAAAACTGGCTGTCAAGCTGACGGAATCTTAAGACGGGGGTGTATAATATGAATAAGGTATTGAATAAAGATAAAAATCTGACCCGTATTCTGGCAGTATTTCTCGTGTGTTTTGTACTGTTCAGTATCACGCAGGGAAAATCCTTCCTTTCAGTATCCAGTTTCCAGTCCATGGGAAAGCTGTTTCCTGAGTTTGGTCTGCTCTCTATCGGCATGGCGCTGGCTCTGCTCACCGGCGGAATCGACCTGAGCGTCGTATACGTGGCAAATCTCTGCTCCATCATGGCGGCGCTGACCATCAAGGCAATGACGCCGGAAGGAGATGCAGGGATCGGTGCGATCCTGGCAGGTATTCTGGTGGCGCTGATCGTGGGTATGATCTGCGGTTCTCTGAACGGTCTTCTGATCTCGGCAGTGGGTATTCCCGCAATGCTGGCAACGCTGGGGACGCAGTCTCTGTATAACGGACTTGGAGTCGTGGCGTCCAAAGGGAGCAGCGTGACCGGAAGTAAACCATTATCTTCCTTTGTCAGCATGAAGGTGGCCGGGATCCCCATGGCGGCGATTATCTTCGTCCTCTGTGCGGTGGTTATGATCTTCATCATCAGCAAGACGACGCTGGGCTACAAGATCAAGATGATGGGTACCAATATGAAGGCGTCCGCATTCTCCGGCTTCAACAACGTGAAGCTTACAGTGCTCAATTATATGATGATCGGTCTTCTGTCTGCAGTGGCCGGGATCATCATGCTGGGGCGCTACAGCTCTGCCAAGGCGGACAATGGTTCCTCCTATACCATGCAGGCGATTATGATCGCAGTCATGGGCGGAATCGATCCAGCCGGCGGCAAAGGCAATATCCAGGGGGTGTGCGTGGCAGTTCTGATCATTCAGATGGTCAGTACCTGGCTCAGCATGTATCAGAGCATCTCGGATTTCTACAAACAGATTATCTGGGGCGCACTGCTGCTGGTCGTTCTGCTTCTGAACTTCTACATCAATAAACGTGAGGTTGCAAAAGCAGCGAAGAAATAAACAAAAAATGGGGGCTGTTCCGGATGGGCAGCCCCTTTCCTGCGTTACGGCGCAGCTTTTTCAGCGTATTCAGTATTGACCAGATCTTCGTAAGGTGTCCATGCAGGAAGCTCGCCCGCTTCCTGAAGGATATTCTGAAGAAGATCGAAGCTTTCTTTCTCAAAGATCAGGTTTTCTTTCCAGGTATCCTGTTCGTAGTAACGGGATACGATCTTTGTGATGGTCTCCAGATCCGTCTCTTCAAACTGGGGCTTTATAACTTTGGCGATCTCATCCGGTGTATGGGTCTGAACATAATCCATGCCCTTCTGAAGCGCATTGGTGAACGCCTGCAGGATCTCGGGATGCTCTGCCAGGTAACTCTGCTTTACGCTGTAGGCCGTATAGGGGACATAGCCGGAGGCTTCTCCCAGGGACGCTACGACATGACCGACTCCTTCTGTTTCCAGGGCGGTGGCGGAGGGTTCGAACTCTACCGTAAATTCGGCGTCATTTCCGGTAAAGGCTGCAGCCGTGGAGCCAAAGTCAATACTCTGGTCGATGGACAGGTCAGCGGCAGGGTCGATACCGTTTTTCTTCAGAATAAATTCAAAGACCATCTGCGGCATGCCGCCCTTGCGCCCGCCGAGCACATAGGTGCCTTTGAGATCTTCCCACTGGAAATCATCCATGGGTTCCCGTGCAACCAGGAAGTTGCCGGCTCTCTGGGTGAGCTGGGCAAAATTGACGATATAGTCCTCCGGGTTCTGATTGTAGATGTAGATGGAAGATTCACTTCCCATAAAACCAATGTCCGCTTCTCCGGATACCAGAGCGGTCGCTACCTTGTCGGCGCCGAAACCGGTCACCAGCGTCAGATCGATGCCCTCTTCTGCAAAATATCCATTTTCGATTGCCACGTACTGAGGGGCGTAGAAGATGGAGTGAGCCACTTCATTCAATGTGACCGGTGTCAGATCCGACGCCGGCTCCTGTCCGCTGCCGCAGCCGGCTGTCAGGGTGAGTATGCCGGCAAGAAGCAGACTGATCCATTTTTTCATGATCATGTTACCTCCGCAAAATTTTATAGTGTAATATATGCGGGGAGCAATGGATTTGTCAATACGGTGGAATCCTGTTATAATGGACAGAATATGTAACCGCGGGAGGTATGAGATGTTTGGAAAACGCAGAGAGAAGAAGACGGAGGTATACGATGCGGCAGGAAAGATCCCGGTCATACGTGCCAGCATCTGCACCGGTGAAAAAGTGGCAGGCTTTAAGGACCGGACTACCGGGAAATTTGAGGACCTGATGCTCATCCGGAACGAGAAGGATCTGCAGGCATTTATAAAAGAATACGGGGTAAAAGAGACAGAGATTCAGAAGGAATGGTGATCAGCAGTCCTGTTTCTTCTTCCGGAATGTCCGGTACAGCCACAGATAGAGATAGAGGAGTACTGGTATTACCACAGTGGCCACCAGAGAGATCATCAGAAGCTCTCCTGCCCGTTCGCTTTTAAAAAAAGACAGAACCAGTGTGGTCAGGTAGAGCAGAAGAATGAGGATAACAGCGAGCAGGGCGAGAATACGTTTGGTCTTCTGATACATGGGGACTCCTTTTCCTGAGTGTTTGTGAAGGGTATCTGTTTCTATTATAATAGACAGATGAAATATTTGTCAAACACTTGTTCTTGTGCTATAATGACACAGTATAAATCTGTAAGATTAAAGGAGAGACAGAATGCATGATCTGGAGCTTTTAAATAAAGAACAGCAGGAAGCAGTGCTGCACACGGAGGGGCCGCTGTTGATTCTTGCGGGCGCCGGTTCGGGAAAGACCCGGGTACTGACTTATCGGATTGCCCATTTGATTGAGGAGTGCGAGGTGTACCCGTGGAATATTCTTGCCATCACATTTACGAACAAGGCGGCCGGTGAGATGAGAGAAAGAGTGGACCGGATTGTGGGTCAGGGCGCGGAGAGTATCTGGGTCAGTACGTTTCATTCCACCTGTGTGAGGATTCTGCATCGTCACATCGACCGTCTTGGATATGATCAGAAATTTACCATATATGATACGGAGGATCAGAAGACGGTGCTGAAGGATGTGTGCCGCCGACTGCAGATCGATACGAAGCTCTATAAAGAGCGCACGCTTTTGAATGTGATCTCACATGCCAAGAACGAATACATATCACCGGTGGAATATCAGAGCTCGGTCCGGGGGGATTTCCGTCAGGAAAAGATGGCGGAGGTCTATCTGGAGTATCAGAAGGAGCTGAAGAAGAACAATGCACTGGATTTCGATGATCTGCTGGTGAAGACGGTGGAGCTCTTTGAGAGCTGCCCGGATGTGCTGGAGCGTTATCAGGACCGTTTTCGTTATATTATGGTGGACGAGTATCAGGACACAAACACGGTGCAGTTTAAGCTGGTGAGTATTCTGGCGGGGAAATATCAGAATCTCTGTGTGGTGGGAGACGACGATCAGTCCATCTACAGATTCCGGGGAGCAAATATAGAAAATATTCTGAATTTTGAGAAAGTTTTTCCAAATACAAGAGTCATTAAACTGGAACAGAACTACCGTTCGACGCAGAATATCCTGGATGCTGCCAACGGTGTAATTCAAAATAATATCAGCAGGAAGGAAAAAGCACTCTGGACAGATAACGAACGGGGAGAGCCGGTGGTATTTAAGCTTCTTCAGAGCGCCTATGAGGAAGCGGAGTATGTTACGGGAGACATCCGGAAAAAGTTGAACAGCGGGGCTGCGTACAGGGATTTTGCCGTGCTGTACCGGACCAATTATCAGTCCCGTACCTTTGAGGAAAAATTTCTCATGGCGAACATTCCGTACAAAATCGTGGGCGGGGTGAATTTTTATTCCAGAAAAGAGATCAAGGATATCCTTGCTTATCTGAAGACCATTGATAACGGAAAAGATGACCTGGCTATACACCGGATCATCAATGTGCCCAAGCGGGGGATCGGGGCCGTGACGATCAACAAAGTGCAGGCATTTGCAGAATCCAGGGAGATCAGTTTTTTTGAGGCGCTGGAATCTGTGGGAGAGATTCCGGGAATCGGGAAGGCGCTTCTGAAGATTCAGCCTTTTGTAAATTTGATCCATGAGTGGAGGCTGCGGCTGGGAGAGCTGACGCTGGAGAAACTGATAAATGAGATACTGGAACGGACCGGCTATGCCGGAGATCTGGAAGCAGAGGGGACGGATGAAGCGCAGGCACGTCTGGACAATATCGGCGAACTGATCAGCAAGGCTGTTACTTATGAGAAGGAAGCGGAGCATCCGGTGCTGGGAGAGTTTCTGGAGGAAGTTGCGCTTGTGGCGGATATTGACAGCGTAGCGGACAGCGATGACCGGGTACTTCTGATGACTCTGCACAGTGCCAAAGGGCTGGAATTTCCCTATGTCTATCTGGCGGGTATGGAGGACGGTATCTTTCCCAGCTATATGTCCATTGCAGCGGATGATCCGCTGGAAGAGATCGAGGAAGAACGGAGACTCTGCTATGTGGGCATCACCAGAGCCATGAAAGAGTTGACCATGACAGCGGCCAGAATCCGGATGATCCGCGGAGAGAATCATTACAACAATGTTTCCCGGTTTGTCCGGGAGGTTCCAAAAGAGCTTCTGGGAAACAGAACATATGTCCCTGACGCGCCGAAGGCGCAGGAGCCGCCCCGAAGCAGTGCTTATGCCAGGGCAAAGGAGGCATTCCGGACAAAGACCTTTGATCCAAAACAGTTCAAGGTGGTCAAGGCGGATCGTCTGGATTATGGCGTGGGCGACCGGGTCTCCCATATCAAATTCGGAGAGGGGACAGTGCTGGATGTCACAGAGGGCGGCAGAGACTACGAGGTGAAAGTGGAATTCGACCGCGCCGGGGTGAAAAAAATGTTTGCTTCTTTTGCCAAATTGAAAAAAATAGAAAGTCTATAGTATTTTTCAGGAAAGTATGGTATACTACGCTTATGCACAGCAGTGCAGGGTATGACTGCGGACAGGCATTCGAGGGAAAAGGCCGCAGGCAGGGCAGCGCTGTCAGTAAATAAAATATAAGAAAAGAGGTATCCGCCATGAGCCGTGTAGAAGATTTTATTAATTCAGCGAAAACCAATGAGATGCTTGGGGAACTGCTTCACATCAAGAAAGAGGAAGAGAAGAAGCAGAATGCATTGATGTGGGTTCTGATCATCATCGGTGCAGTGATCGCGGTAGCGGGTATTGCATATGCCGTTTACCGTTTCTTCACACCGGATTATCTGGAAGATTTTGATGAGGATTTTGACGACGACTTCGATGATGATTTCTTCGATGACGAAGACGATGAGATCACAGAGGACAAGACGGAGAAAGCTGAGAAGACCGAGGAATAAATTCAGGTGGTTGATGTATGATACAGCCCCCTGTTCCGTACGGCGTCACTGCCGGGGACAGGGGGCTGTATCTTATCCTGGATCAGGTGCAGGAGGGAAAGTATGAAAAAAGGACAGATTTATGAAGGCGTCGTGGAGGATATTCTGTTTCCGGACAAGGGACAGATCCGGCTGGAAGACAGGAGAGTGAGCGTGAAAAACGGGCTGCCCGGACAGAAGGTCCGTTTTCAGGTAACAAAGGTACGGAAGGGAAAGGCAGAGGGGCGGATCCTGGAGGTACTGGAGCATGCCGCTCTGGAATGTGAACCCGCATGCGGGCATTTTGCGGACTGCGGCGGGTGTACCTGGCAGAATCTGCCGTATGAGGAGCAGCTTCGGCTGAAGGAGCAGCAGGTAAAGGCGATTCTGGATCAGGCGGCAGGTGACAGCGCCTGGGAATTTGAAGGAATCAAAGAAAGTCCCAGGAGATACGGATATCGGAACAAGATGGAATATTCCTTCGGAGATGGGGAAAAGGACGGTCCGCTGGAGCTCGGGATGCACCGGCGGGGCAGCTTCTATGATATTGTGACAGTGGAGGACTGCCGGATTGCTGATGAGGATTTCGGGCGGATTCTTCTGGAAACTCTGACTTATTTTCGGGAAAAGGGTACGGCATATTATCACAAGATGCGGCATGAGGGATATCTGCGGCATCTTCTGGTAAGGAAGGCGGCAAAGACAGGAGAGATCCTGGTGGATCTGGTGACGACAACGCAGACAGATGCAGGGGAAGCAGCGCTTCTGGAAGGATGGAAAGAGCGGATGCTGAAGCTCTCGCTTACGGGAACACTGGCAGGGATCCTCCATACCTGCAATGACAGTCTGGCGGATGTGGTGCACAATGACAGGACAAAGGTGCTCCATGGCAGGGATTATTTCCATGAGGAACTTTTGGGACTCCGGTTCCGGATCACGCCGTTTTCCTTTTTTCAGACCAATTCACTGGGGGCAGAGGTGCTCTATGAAACGGTGCGCAGCTATATCGGCGATACAAAGGATCAGGTGATTTTTGATTTGTACAGCGGTACCGGTACCATTGCACAGATCCTCGCTCCTGTGGCAGAAAGGGTGTTCGGCGTGGAGATCGTGGAGGAGGCAGTGGAGGCTGCTAGGGAAAATGCCGGGATCAACGGACTGCAAAACTGTGAGTTCATAGCAGGGGACGTGCTGAAGGTGCTGGATACCATTGCGGCGAAACCGGACTTTATCGTACTGGATCCGCCCAGAGACGGGGTACATCCGAAAGCGCTGAGGAAGATCGTGGACTACGGCGTGGAGCGGATGGTTTATATTTCCTGCAAGCCCACCAGCCTTGCGCGGGATCTGGAGATCCTGCAGGAACACGGCTACCGCATGATGCGCGCCTGCTGTGTGGATATGTTTCCGTGGTCGGGGAATGTGGAGACGGTTGCACTTTTAAGCCGATAAATACAGGGATTTTAAGTGTTTTCAGTTGCCTGAAAATCAGTTTTGTCCACGTTTTGTCCACGGAAATTCAGACCGTGGACAAATTTTACCGGCTGATAGCAGACTCAAAGGCATCAACGGCAGCCTGCTGCATGACTTCTGTATTGAAAGTGTACACCTGCAAAGTTGTCTTGATATCTTTATGTCCCAGACGTTCCATGATGGTTTTTGGATTGACTCCCTGTTCTGCCAGCATGGTTCCGTGAGTGTGCCGGAGGCAGTGACTGTGGAACAGCGGGTTTCCAAGTTCATGATGAATCACACGGGCACAGTATTTGAAAGTGTCCGGTGTAAGAAGATCGCCGTTTTCTTTTACCGACAGGGGCCAGATCTCCTGGTGGGGAACCGTAACGTCTGCCCGGCACTGCAGGATGGAGTGATCCGGCAGCAGACAGGTTTTTGTGTAATATGGACCGTATTCCATCATATATTTTTTGCGTGTAAGCCGTTCTTCTTTCAGGGCCTTTTTTAATGTAGGGCCAATCTTCAGCGTTCTGCAGGAATCGTATTTGGGCATCCGGTAGAACCAGGTGCCGTTTTCCTTTGCCAGCTGGTGGCTGATTCGGAGTTCGTCCCGGTTCAGATCCAGATCAGAGAGCAGATCGATGCCGTAGGTCTCTCCGATCCGTGTTCCCAGGTGGTATCCGGCCATGAGCGGCAGATAAAAGCTGCTGCCCTGCGGGAAGCGCTGCAGGATGCGGGTGAATTCTTCCGGCGGACATATATATTCTTTGTGGGCCTGATTTTTCTGATTGACCGGCATGCGGCCGATCTTAACCAGCAGACAGGGATTGACGGATATGTACTGCAGCGGAATCACAGCATATCCAAGTGCGGCGGACAGGCAGGACAGACTGTTGGATACCATGTTTTTGGACAGGCCTGACATCTTCATCTGATCGATCCAGTGCTGAATCACATCCGGAGCGTTCTGCAGGGCGCTCAGTCGATACTGACCAAAGGCAGGTTTCAGGTAAATCCGTATCTTTCGTTCATAATCCAGCCAGGTATTATAGGCATATCCCTGTCCGAGATTGGCTTTTACTGCGTGTTCCAGCCAGTAATCCAGATAATCTGCCACACTCATGTCCTTTGGTTCAAAGATCCGGCCGGAAGCGTTGTACTGAGCGTAGGCGGCATTTCCGGCATCGTAGGCTTCTTTCTGCGTACGGAATCCGGATTTTGTCTTCTGCCGGCGTTTGCCGTCAACCGGAGCCGTCTCAAATCGGTATTCCCAGTTGGGGGCTTTTCTTTTTCCGTTCTTATCAAATTTTCCTGCGTTGCGGTTTCTGATCGTTACCTTTCCCATGGTATCCTCCTTCTGTATGTGCATGTTGTTGCGACGTCGCAACAGAAAAATGGGTGCAGAAAAGACAGCCGGAGAAAACATCTGTTCTCTTGCGCCGGCTGCCCGAAGGTGATACAATGTATTTCGGGTTAAGATTGCATCATCCTTCGGGAATGTGATCTGTGTGGACCGGCTCTCTGTTGGCGCAGTGGGCCGGTTTTCTTTATTTTATAACTGAATACTTTTTAAATTTTTTCGCGGTCCTCTCGTTAAATCAATAGAGTAGGGGGACGGCATTTCATAGATACCCCATCTGGTGTAAAGCAATTCTTTTGGGACAGATGGAGCAGGATGCAGGTAACGGTTACAGACTTCGATCAACTGATTCGTATAGGATGAAATATCATCAATACTGGAAATGGAGCAGCGCACTTCTTTTTTGTTTTCATCCGGTAAAATCAGTGTTTTCTGGGAACTTTTCAATATAAGACGGCAGATCCATTTTCTTGTATTATTATCATAAAGTATTGCGGTATAGGATTCTGTGCATTTATACGTTATTTTATTAATATCCAGTGTGTCCTTGAGGAGATTTTTAATCAGAGAAAAAGCACTCCATTCATCTTCGGAAGAAAGGGTTTCCGGTTCCAGACTGCCTGCTACGTTTGTAGAATTAATGGCAGACTGAAGTTTTTCGTTTATGATTTCGTTTAGATAATCATGGAGTGCCTTTTTCAAAATCGGCCTGAACTTTTCAATTACAGCCTGCGTTTTGGCTCCTTTATATACAGGTTGTAAGAAAAGCTTTACTATCTCATCTGTTGGGTTTTGGAACTGAAGTTCTATGTAATTTCTGAACAGATTATTGTATTTTAATAAAGATGCAGAATCCAGGATATCAACAACATTCAGGCATTCTTTTTTGAATTTTGCAAGCTGAGCAATCTGACTCTCCTTCAGGTTCAATAGATTGATCTCAAGGAAAGGTTCCCGATCCATTTTGTTGGTTTCTTCCAGATCGGTATAGAATTTATATACAATTCCATTTGTGAGTATGGCAAATCTGGCAGAGGTAGTCACGAAATACCGAAAGAGCTGGGAACTGTGTTTGTCCAGCTTCCGGTTGGCAGATTTTGCTTCGATGAGAATGACCGGCTCATTTTTAACAAGAATGGCATAATCCACCTTTTCACCTTTCTTAATGCCCACATCGGCCGTGTATTCCGGACAAAATTCCATGGGGTTAAATACATCGTATCCGAGAAGCTGAAAAAATGGAACGATCAGTGACATCTTTGTTGCTTCTTCCGTCTGTACGGTGTCTTTTAACATTTCCAAACGATTTATGAAGGTTTTTAACGTATCTTTAAAATCCATGGTTGTCCTCCCTGTTAGATGTAAAAATCAACTGAGTTGTTGTATGCGAAGTTTTATAAGACTGTGATGGTAACCTGTTATTCGTGCAATTTGTTCTATAGTGAATGAACAATATTCTTTTAAAGTTTCGTCGGGGAGTAGAAGTTCCATAGCAAACAGATCTGCTTCTGACTCGTATATGTTAGTGTTTAGATGGGTCCGACTGTCCAGAAAAATAAAGTTTTCCTTTTTGTGTAGAAGCATGTGGCCGAGTTCATGGGCACATACAAATTTCTTTTCGGGATCTGAAAGTCGCTCATCAATATAGATAATGTTATTTCGTTGAAAATACTGATAGAATCCACGCACACCATCAAGTGGGTAATATACCAGAATCACGTTCATACCCTTTATAATTTCAAAAGGGTTCCTTGATTTATAGAATCTGGTCAATCTATGTACCTTCTGGTGGATCAGACGAGTATTCATAGTATCAGTCCTTTTTGTATTTTTTAGGAGTATATTTTTCCTTGTTCTTTTTCTTTGCCATTTCCATTCCGATCTGCATGGCAGACAGAATGGACTCAATGGCTTCCGGCGTGGCGGGATCGCCATCAAACATTAGACCCTGCTGAGTAAGAAGTTGTTCCCTGGTGGAGTCAAGAATTTTTTCGATATCTCGTTCGTCTTTTTTTGTCAAGGAACCATGCTCTTCTACTAGATCCGCTTTTGATATACCAAAATAGTTGGCCATCAATTCTATTTTGTCAATTCGAGGATAAGTCTTCGCATTTACCCAATCTGAAAATGTTGGCATTTTTATTCCCAAAGTATTACATATTTCAGTTTGTGTTACATTAAATGCGTTCATATAATGCCTGATATTCTTTGCCATGATTTCTTTATTACCAAGGTCGCTCATATGTTTCCCTCCTGTTGTTTGCTATTATACGGTAAATCCGAAAAAAAAACAATAAAAAATAAAGTTTTTTCGGAAAAACCATTGGCAATTCGGTTTAACCGAAGTAATATATGATTAAACCGAAGGAGGTGAAAAAAATGGAACAGGTAAAATTATTGCCAGAGACGAAGATGACTTTAAAAATGATCAGAGAACTTTTGGGGTATACGCAGGAAAAGGCGGCAAAACTAATTGGAGTAAGCACAGATACACTCGGAAATTATGAAAGAGGAAAAAGCTACCCAGATATTCCAGTTTTGAGAAAGATTGAAACAGTGTATGGAATTCCTTATGACAGGATTATTTTTTTACCGTTAGATTTCGGTTTAACCGAAAATTCCATATAAAATGGGAGGTGAGAAACATGGCAGACGAAATGCTGTATACAGTAGGGGAGGTTGCTAAGATCCTGAAAACCAATGTCAATTATGTGTATGAGCTCCGGAAGGCAGGGTTGCTCCGTTTCATGAAACTGGGCACCCTAAAATGCCGAAGATCAACACTGGAGGCGTTTCTGGAGAAGAACGATGGGAAGGATCTGACAAACCCGTATGATATTAAAGATTTCGATAATTACGGAAATGTCATAGAGTCAAGATGACTGGATTTGTATGAGATCCGGATAAGGAGGATACATGATAAACACATTTGAAGACCTGTTTGAGAAGATGAGACTGACCGGGCATGATCCACACAGGCTGATGGCCATGCACGAGGAGCACCGGCACTGGAAGGCACAGTCTGAACAGCATCATGGAACGAACAATCTGACAGCATATGTACGGCTTCAGATGTGCAGAGAGAACCTGCTGGGGTATCTTGCCTGCCTGCAGGATACGGCATACATATGCCAGAGCGAGTACGACCGGCTGTGGAGCAGCCTGGACTTAACAGAAAAGGAGCAGTATGAACAGTGAACTGGAAAAAATCATTGAAGAATGCATTACGGATCTGGAAAGATCACAGTGGGACGGATATGATGGAGCTGCCTATGCAGCAGGTTATCTGCACGATTATCCGGAACTGAGAAAGCTTCTGCTGATTATTGCAGGCATGTACAGTGCCCTGGATGATTAGCGGCGTCTGCGGGGATGGAGTCCCCCGCCCAGGTCCTCTAGCTCAGACGGCAGAGCACCCGGATCATATCCGGGCAGACGCAGGTTCGACTCCTGTGGGGACCATTCACGCGTGAAATATTTTACAGAAAGGAAATGGCGATGTTTAAGAAACTGATGGAGATTGTGACGGCTTTTGGAGCTCTGTTCCTTCTCTCCGGTGTTGACAGCAGTATCTGGTGCGGAATTCTGGGACTGGCGCTGCTGGTGCTGTTCCGGCTGGAGGCCGGCCGATGGGAGGGAGACGGGTGATGCGGATGTGGATTACGGCATTCCTGATCCTGTTTCTGCTGGCCGGATCCGTGCTGATCGGAAGGGCGGAGGCCCGGGAGCAGGAGAACTGGAAGGAGTACATGGAAGCACTCTGTGAGGAACGGCACATCTGCCCGGAGCTGGTGGAAGCCATCATTGAGCGGGAAAGCAGCTGGGATCCCGGTGCGGTTAACGGAGACTGTGTCGGTCTGATGCAGATCAGCCGGTTCAGCCAGCGGTCCCGGATGCAGAAGCTGGGAGTCACAGACCTGAAGGATCCGTATGAGAACATCCTTGTGGGTGTGGATCTGCTGGAAGAGCTGTATCAGCAGTATGAAGACAATGCCGCCGTGCTGATGTACTACAATGCCGGGTATTCGGACCGGTATGGGCTGGGTGCATATCTGTGGGATGAGATGAGCGACTACGCCCAGGAGGTGCTGGCGAGGGCGGCGGAACTGGAGAGAGTACATGGAAAGTGAGAGAAAGGATGAGCTTTGTAAGAATTACGACGGACCGGGCTCTGGATGAAATGAAAAAGGGGCATGAGATTTATCAGTTGACACCGGCGGATCTGAGTATATCGGTTGCGGAATGGCTGACTGGCAAGTTTGTCATGGAAGAGGCGCCGTCGGAAGCCTGCCCCCCCTCAAAGACTGAAAAGGCAGAGTCACCGAAAGCGGTGAAATCCGGTGTAAAGAGAAAGACGCTGGACTGGGGTAAAATCCAGGCACTGCATGATGCAGGCTGGTCACATGCAAAGATTGCGGATGAGATGGGCGCAACCACAGGAACGATCTCATCCGGCCTGTCAAAACTGAGAAAGGAAAAGCAGGATGGGAAAGAACAAAGCGGTGAAACCGACGCTGGAACAGAAGAAGCGGATCACGGATGCGGGACTGGTGGCGAATAACTGGCTGGTCATGAAGGAGAGTGAAGAGGAGCTTCTGCTGGTCAGCCGGAATTCCGGCCGGTTCCGGAAAATTAAGAAGAGCCCCCTGCAGGGAAGCAGGAAGGCTCGAAAAAACACCTGACATTATTGTAAAAAGAGCAGACGGAAATGTCAATCAAAATCTGTAAAACGAAAGGGAAAACAAATGGGAAGCGTAAAAATCAACAAGCTGGAGATTGAAAACGTAAAGCGTGTGCGTGCCGTGAAGGTGGAACTGACTGCGGCCGGCCTGACCGTCATCGGCGGAAGGAACAACCAGGGGAAGACATCGGTCCTTGACGCCATTGCCTGGGCGCTGGGCGGGAACCGCTACCGCCCTTCACAGCCTCAGCGGGAAGGGTCTGTGATCCCTCCGTCGCTGAAGGTCACGCTGAGCAATGGCATCATCGTGGAGCGTAAAGGAAAAAACGGAGATCTGAAAGTCACGGATCCCAGCGGTAAGAAGGCAGGGCAGCAGCTGCTGGACAGCTTTATCGAGCAGCTGGCCCTTGATCTTCCGAAGTTCATGAATGCATCCGGAAAGGAAAAAGCGCAGACGCTCCTTCAGATCATCGGGGTGGGGGAACAGCTGGCGGCCATGGAAAAGGAAGAAAAAACACTGTACAGTGAGCGGCTCACCATCGGAAGGATCGCAGATCAGAAAGAAAAGTATGCGAAGGAGCAGCCGTATTATTCGGATGCACCGTCCGAATTAGTGTCGGCGTCCGAGCTGATCCGGCAGCAGCAGGAGATTCTTGCAGAGAACGGAGAGAATCAGAGAAAACGGGAGAACGTCCACAGACTGGAGCAGGAATCCCAGCGGATCAATGAGCAGATGGAAATCCTTAACAGGCAGGTGCGAGATCTCCTGCAGCGGCAGGAACAGGTACAGAAGGATCTGAACACCGCGCGCATGAGCGCCATGGATCTGCAGGACAGGTCGACCGAAGAACTGGAACGGAATATTTCCGACATCGAAGAACTGAACCGGAAGGTCCGCGCCAATCTGGACAGAGAAAAGGCGGAAGACGATGCAAAGGAATACAGAAACCAGTATCAGGGACTGACTGCCGAGATCGAAAGGATCCGCCGGCAGAAGATGGACCTTCTGAAAAATGCGGACCTTCCGCTTCCGGGGCTTTCCGTGGAAGACGGGGAACTGATCTACAATGGCCGGAAGTGGGACAACATGTCCGGATCCGACCAGATGAAGGTGTCCACCGCAATCGTGCGGAAGCTGAACCCGAACTGCGGTTTTATCCTTCTGGACAAGCTGGAGCAGATGGATCTGGAGACCATGAAGGAGTTCAACACATGGCTGGAGCAGGAGGGGCTGCAGGCGATCGCCACCAGAGTCAGCACCGGAGACGAGTGCAGCATTATCATCAGTGACGGATATGTGGAAGGAGAAGCGCCGGCGGAGCCGGAGAAGGCAGAAACTCCAAAGTGGAAAGCAGGTGAATTTTAATGAGAATTATCAGAGGAAAACTGTCAGGGGCCAGAAAGGTATGCGTATACGGTCCGGAGGGAATCGGGAAATCAACCTTTGCTTCCCATTTTCCGGATCCGGTGTTCATCGACACCGAAGGCAGTACAAAAGACATGGACGTGGCGCGCATGGAAGCGCCGTCCAGCTGGCAGATGCTGATGGAGCAGGTGAAGTATGTGAAGGCCCATCCGGAGACCTGCAGGACGCTTGTGATCGACACGGCAGACTGGGCGGAGATGCTCTGCACGGAAGCGGTCTGCGCCCGGTCTCAGAAATCCGGGATTGAAGACTTCGGATATGGAAAAGGGTATGTCTATCTGACAGAAGAATTCGGCAGGCTGCTGAATCTCCTGCAGGAGCTGGTGGACATCGGGATTCATGTCGTGATCAATGCCCACGCAAAAATGCGGAAGTTTGAACAGCCGGACGAGATGGGAGCATATGACCGGTGGGAACTGAAGCTTCAGAAGCAGACGGCGCCGCTCCTGAAGGAATGGGCGGACATGGTGTTATTTGCCAACTACAAGACGATCGTGGTCAATGTGGACGGACAGGGCGCCCAGAAGGGAAAGAACAAGGCCCAGGGCGGGAAGCGCGTCATGTACACGTCTCACCACCCCTGCTGGGATGCAAAGAACCGGTACGAGCTTCCGGAGGAACTGCCGTTTGATTATCGGGAGATTGCTTCCATCATCGAACCGGCAGCCGGTCAGAAAACACCGGCACAGACGCCGCCTCCCGTGGCAGAAAACCCCGGAACGGAAGCGTCTTCCGCTCCGGAGCAGCCGGCCGTGAATCCTCCGGCACAGGAGCAGAAGGCGCCGGAGCCGGAAAGAAACGTTCCGGACTATATCGTGCTGCAGCAGTCGAAGGAAGAGAACATTCCGAAGGCGCTGCTGGATCTGATGATCGCGCACAGAGTTACGGAATGGGATGTGCAGAACGCAGTAAGCGCAAAGGGATATTTCCCGAGTGATACGCCGATCGAGAGATATGATAAAGACTTTATCATGGGAGTCCTGATCGAAGCGTGGCCGCAGGTTTATGAAATGATTCAGAAAGAACAGAAAGAACTGGACGAAGAAGTCCCGTTTAACAGGTAAAGGAGAGGAGAGTGCAGATTATGGCAGAAATGGACATGGAACTGGGCTGGGATGGTGAGATTACATGTAACAGCAAAAATTTTGTGGAACTTCCTCCGGGAGATTATGATTTTACGATTGACCGCTATGAGCGAAGCTATTTTAACGGGAGTGAAAAAGTTCGCGCGACCGATATGGCAATCGTATATTTTAACATCAGGACTCCGGACGGGCAGGAAACCCAGATCCGGGACAGCTATATTCTTCTGAAAAGTTTTCAGTGGAAGCTTGCACAGCTGTTTGTAGGAGTCGGTCTGATGAAGGAAGGGGAAACGAAGGGCATGAACTGGCCTGCGCTTCCGGGACTTTCCGGACGGGCAAAGATCTCTCTGGATCCGGACCGTAAAGATCCGTCAAAGAAGTATAATCATATCGAAAAAATTTATCCAAAAGAGGATACAGGATCAAAGCCTGCATATAAGGCAGGTGTATTCTGATGGAGCTTCGTCCATATCAGCAGGAAGCAAAAGACGCAATTTTTTCGCAGTGGGAGTCCGTAGATAAGACGTTGCTGGTACTGCCGACCGGCTGCGGGAAAACGATCGTTTTTGCAAAGGTAACAGAAGAATGTGTGCGTCAGGGCCGCCGTGTGCTGATTCTGGCGCACAGAGGGGAGCTGCTTCAGCAGGCGGCGGATAAACTGAGTAAGGTTACCGGTCTGGGATGCGCCACGGAAAAAGCGGAAGAGAGCTGCCTTGGCAGCTGGTTCCGTGTGACGGTTGGATCCGTGCAGACGATGATGCGCGAAAAACGTCTCAGCCAGTTCCCGGATGATTATTTTGACACAATCATTATTGATGAGGCGCATCACTGTGTCTCGGACAGCTATCAGAGGGTGCTGGGACATTTTCCGGAAGCAAAGGTGCTGGGAGTTACCGCGACGCCGGACCGCGGAGACATGAGAAATCTGGGGCAGGTGTTTGAATCTCTGGCATATGAGTATACGCTTCCCAAAGCAATAAAGGAAGGGTACCTGTCCCCGATCCGGGCGGTTACGCTGCCGCTGAAGCTGGACCTGTCCGGCGTCGGGGTGCAGGCGGGAGATTTCAGAATACAGGAGCTGGCGACGGCGCTGGATCCGTATCTGTATCAGATCGCGGATGAGATGAAAGAATACTGCATGGACCGGAAGACGGTCGTATTCCTTCCGCTGGTGAAGACCAGCCAGAAGTTCCGGGATATCCTGAATGAGCGGGGCTTCCGTGCAGCGGAAGTAAACGGGGACAGCAGAGACCGGGCGGAAATCCTGGAAGCCTTTGACAGGGGAGATTATAACGTTCTGTGCAATTCCATGCTGCTGACAGAGGGCTGGGACTGTCCTTCCGTGGACTGTATCGTAGTGCTCCGGCCGACAAAGGTCAGAAGCCTGTACAGCCAGATGGTGGGCCGGGGGACAAGATTGTATCCGGGAAAAGAACATCTGCTCCTGCTGGATTTCCTCTGGCATACGGAGCGCCATGAGCTGTGCCATCCGGCAAGCCTGATCTGTACAGATGATGATGTGGCCAGACAGATGACAGCCAATCTGGAAGAGGCCGGCTGCCCGGTGGACATTGAAGAAGCGGAGCGGTCTGCGGCGGAAGACGTGGTTGCGCAGCGTGAGGCATCGCTGGCAAACCAGCTGGCGGAAATGCGCGGGCGCCAGAAGAAGCTGATAGATCCTCTGCAGTTTGAGATGAGCATACAGGCGGAGGATCTGTCCGGATACGTGCCTTCGTTTGGATGGGAAATGGCGCCGCCGTCGGATAAGCAGAAAAAAGAGCTGGAGAGATTCGGCATTGCATCTGCAGCAGTCGAAAGCGCCGGGAAAGCATCCATGCTTCTCAGCCGCCTGTACAAAAGACAGCGGGAAGGATACGCAAGGCCGAAGCAGATCAACGTGCTTGAACAGAGAGGATTTCAGAATGTCGGCACATGGACGTTTGAGCAGGCTGATAAAATGATCGGCAGAATTGCCGCACAGGGCTGGCGGGGCCTGCCGCCGGGGGTTGATCCCAAAACTTATATACCGGAGGAAGCATAGCAGATGGAGCAGCGAACAGGCCTTCTTGAACTGATCAGATACATAGACCCCGCAGATCTGGCCTATCAGGACTGGGTAAACGTGGGCATGGCGCTAAAGCATGAAGGCTTTTCTGCGGCTGACTGGGATGCGTGGAGCCGCCGGGACGCCGGAAGATACCATGCGGGAGAGTGCGCCCGGAAGTGGGAAACATTCCGCGGGAACGGGAATCCGGTGACCGGCGGGACCATTGTGCAGATGGCCAGAGAGAACGGATGGGTCTCTGAATGGGAGCAGGAACTTGACTGGAATGATGAAATCACATGTAAAACTGACGATATCACGTGTACAAAAAAGCAGAAGGACCAGAAGGATCAGGCCAGAGAGCCTGAGAGCTGGGAGCCGTTAAAAGAGCTGAGGACCTATATTGAGACCATGTTTCAGGCAGACGAGAAGGTCGGATATGTAACAAAGGTGCTGGAAAATGACGGGAAAAAGAATCCGTCAAGGGGCTGTTACAACCGGACTGCAGAACAGCTGCTTCAGGCATTGGATAGATATAAGGGTGGGGATATCGAAAATGTGATTGGAGATTATGATCCGGAAGTCGGGGCATGGATCCGTTTCAATCCTCTGGATGGAAAAGGATGCAGTGATAAAAACGTGACCGATTACCGTTATGCTCTGGTTGAATCGGACAACGTCGATCTGGAAAAACAGAATGCCATCATTCGAGAACTGGAACTTCCGGTTGCCTGTCTGGTGTATTCCGGAAATAAAAGCATCCATGCCATTGTCAGAGTGGAAGCTGCCAGCCGGAAAGAATACGATGAGCGCGTACGGTATCTGTATGATGTATGTGAAAAGAACGGCCTGAAGGTAGACCGGAACAACAAAAACCCTTCGAGACTGTCCCGGATGCCGGGAGTGACCAGAAACGGAAAAAAGCAGTCCCTGATCGGTACCAATATGGGAAAGAAATCCTGGAAGGAATGGCAGAAATGGATCGAAGGACTGGAAGATATGGAGGAAGACGATCTTCCGGATCCGGTAAACATTGCAGACGTATGGGACAACCTTCCGGAACTGTCGCCGCCGCTGATCGAAAACGTACTGCGGCAGGGGCACAAGATGCTGCTGGCCGGTCCGTCAAAGGCGGGAAAAAGCTTCGGCCTGATCGAGCTGTGCTGCGCCATCGCTGAGGGCCGGAAATGGTTTTCCTGGTACTGCGCGCAGGGAAAGGTACTGTATGTGAATCTGGAGCTGGACCCGGCAAGCTGTCTGCACCGTTTTAAGGATGTGTATGATGCGCTTGGCTGGGCGCCGGAACATCTGGACAACATCCATGTATGGAACCTGAGAGGAAAATCCGTACCAATGGACAAACTGTCGCCGAAGCTGATCCGGAGGGCCGTGAAAAAAGACTACATAGCCGTCATCATAGACCCGATCTACAAAGTCATCACCGGCGATGAGAACAGCGCGGATCAGATGGCCCGTTTCTGCAACCAGTTTGATAAGGTGTGCACGGAGCTGGGCACGGCGGTGATCTACTGCCATCATCACAGCAAGGGCGTACAGGGCAGCAAACGGGCCATGGACCGGGCGTCCGGTTCCGGCGTGTTTGCCCGGGATCCGGACGCGCTGCTGGATCTCATCGAACTGGAGCTGAATGAGGACATTCTGAAGCAGGAAGAAAATAAAGCAGGGTGTGATGCCTGCGCGGCTTTTCTTAATGGAATATACGATGACTGGGAGGATGATATCTCTCCGGACGCCGTATACAGCCTTGTGCAGATGCTGGCATACTGCGAGAAAAAACTGGACAGGAATTCGATGCTGGAACTGAAAAAAGCGGTTGAAAAGGCAAAGAAAAAGGTTCAGGAGATGAGCGCCTGGCGCGTAGAGGGGACGCTGAGAGAGTTCCCGAAGTTTGCACCGGTCAATCTGTGGTTCGACCATCCGATCCATCATGTGGACCTCTCAGGCGTCCTGGGAGACATTCAGCCGGAAACAGAGAAACCTGCATGGCAGAAACGGAAGAAGACTCCGGAAGAACGGAAAAAGGAAAAAGAGGACAGTCTGCGGACAGCGTTTGACGCCAGCGATCTGGACGGGAGCGGAAGTGTGAAAATTTCAGATCTGATGACGTATATGGGAGTATCGGCCAATACCATGAAAAAATATGTGGACGGGTCGAAGGAATTCAGACGGGAAAACGGAATGGTCTTCCGGGTGTCAAAAGGGAAATCTGACACCTGACGGCAGGAGACTGTCAGGTGTCAAAAATCGAAAACTGACAGTTGACAGGAGAAGAAAAACAACATACAGATGGTGTCAGAAAAAGCTGTCAGGTGTCAAAAATACGATAACTGACAGGTGCAGTGAGGTGTCAAAAAATGGGTGTCAAATCCCCCTCTATAAGAGGGGGGATTTGACAGACCCCCATTTTTGACGCCACACCTTGGGCGGGAGATGACAGAAAAAGTTGACACCTGAGAAGGAGGAGACACAGAGATGACAGAATTTTTCATGGCAATGGATCCGCCGACCTGCACCCATCAGGAAAAGCAGGTGGCGGTCATAAAGGGAAAGCCGGTGTTCTACGATCCATCGGAAGTGAAAGCGGCAAAGCAGAAGCTGATGGGGCATCTGGTCAGACATAAGCCGGGAAAACGGTATGAGACCGGTATTCGTCTGATCACCCGGTGGTGTTTTCCAGGAGGCCGTCACAGGGATGGAGAATACCGGATCACAAAACCGGATACGGATAATCTGCAGAAGCTGCTGAAGGACTGTATGACCATGTGCGGGTTCTGGAAGGATGACGCGCTGGTGGCCAGTGAGCTGGTGGAGAAGTTCTGGGCGGATATTCCGGGAATTTATATCAGGATCGAGGAACTGGAATGAAAAAAGCAAAAATAATCTACCAGATGATGAATGACATGCTGCGGTATCTGCTGAAATACTGTGATGTGGAAACCTTCACGGATATGCAGGTGGAGCAGGCACTGGCAGAGTCGGAGCAGATCTGTGAGGTTTACCGGAATACTCCCGGAGAGATCGGGTATCTGGCGCACAGAATGTGTGTGGCTGCAAACTCGTATTTTATGCAGAGAGAGAAAAGGAGAGAGAAGCCATGAAACGTAAAAAGGGCTGGATGTATCCCCGGATCTGCGTCAGTTGTGGAAAACAGATTCATGGAAAATTGGAATACATCAGAACCCGGAGAGGGACGGAACTGTTTTTTCATGAAGCGTGTGTAAGGAGGCAAAAAGATGAAACCAACAGAAAACCTGACGCTGGAAGAGATCGATCAGCGGATCGCTCGAACAGCAGTGGAGGCGGCTATTGAGATCGGCTACTACCTGAAGCAGATCCGGGACCGGAAGCTGTATGAGCAGGCAGGGTGCAGCGACGTTTACGAATATGCGCAGAAGCAGTACGGTTATGATAGGTCGACCACATGGCGGAACATGTCCCGGAATGACCGGTTCTCCGTGGGCGGAAACAGCCCGGAGCTGGCGGAGAGATATCTTGGCTATGGGAAGAGCCAGCTGCAGGAGATGATCTCGATGACAGACGAGCAGCTGGGGCAGGTAAAACCGGATATGACCGTCCGGGAAATGAAGGATCTGAAAAAGAAACCGGAAAAAGCGCAGAAAGAGTCGGAGATTCCGGATCAAAAATTGAAAATTCCGGATCAGAAAGTTGTTGCGACGTCGCAACAGGATGAAGAGAACAGCTGCCCGCCGGATGTCCCGGAATGCCGCCGGCAGGAGTGGGGGCTGTCAGCAGCGCAGCAGAAACAGGGAAAGAAGGAATGCGGAGAGTGCTGGTCTCACTGGAAGCAGCTGCATCCGGAAAAACAGCCGAAGCAGGAAGAAAAAAAGCAGGAGCTTTCTGCATATGGCCTTCCGGCGCTGGAATATCCTCCGGGCAGCCTGATCACAGAACCCGGATGCGGCGAATATGGAGGTATCCTTTATGACTGTTTCAGTTGTCACATGAATAACTGTCGGATCAGGCAGAAGGACTGTTACTGTGTAGAAGCACCCATGGGAAATCCGTTTTTCTGCGGTATCCTGACAGCCATGGAGCAGGAGCATGTCCGCCGTGCAGTTGGAGATTATCCCTGTCAGTTCCTGGATCACGATCTGGCTGAACATGCGGCGGGAGACAGGTCGGCGGTTCCCTGCTGTAAGAACTGTGATACTCCGTGCGCATACCAGTGCGACCGGGCTGCAGTGGTGAGAGAAAAGGAAGAAGGGCCGGAGGAAAGAGTCATCGACGGAAACTGTCATGAGGTGGAGGAGCCGCCGGAAGACGACCGGTACGAAGAAACATCGAAAAAAACCGACAGAGAACTGGCGCAGGGAATGCTGGAAAAGGAAAATCAGACGTTGAAACTTATACTTGATGCGTTTACAGAGGATGAGGAATACGCCAGAAAACAGAAAATATTAGTCGCAGCGCTGGCGGGATATATCAGCAATCTGGACATACGTCAGGATCAGGAGGAAAAGGTTCAGCCGGATCTGCCGGTCTTCCGGAATAATGACCAGCGGAAGGAATGGCTGCGGAATTATAAGGACTGGGGACTCTGGTATGAGGATGAAAATATCGGGGCGATGTATTACAAATACGACTTTGCGAACGGTGCCCGTTTGATCGCCGAAGTGTATCAGGAACCGGAGACGGAACCTGTTCCTGCATATGAGTCCTGTCATCTGCATCTGATAGGAGGGCCGGAACCGCCGCGGAACGGATCGGTAAAAAAATGGACAAGGCATGAGAAGTACAGCCGGTATCCGAACAGTGAGATGGAGCTGGTGGAATTTCTGAAGGAGGTACAGCGTAATGGGTAGACTGACAAAGAAAGAAGTATCCGGAAAATGGCAGGTGAACGGGATCTCCTGGGAGAAGCTGCAGAAAGGAGAGACGATCACGGAAGACGTCAGCCAACGCCTGTACGGATGCCTCTGCAAGTTGAAGGACTATGAGGATACTGGATGGGATCCGCAACGGATACAGAGATGGATGTATGAGCTGGAAGACATGGCCGGGCATGTGTGTGATGACCTGTGTCGTTACAGGCATGATACGGGGGATCAGGAGGTTCTGGACCGGATCTGTGAAGATTGCCAGGTAAGTGCCTGCCTGGTGAAGTTTCTGAAGATCAGAGAGGGGAAAAATGTTTCTGATAGACAAAGATAAGAGCGCGATTGTAAATATGGATCAGGTTACAAGTATCTGTACAGGCGCTGATGGATGCCGGATGAAGAGTGTATTGAAATATCCGGGCAGCAAATGGAATCTGGCAGGGTGGATTATCGGATTCTTTCCGGAGCATCACAGCTATCTGGAACCGTTTTTCGGTTCCGGGGCTGTGCTGTTTAACAAGCCGCGTTCTCATATCGAGACGGTGAATGATCTGGACGGAAACGTGGTCAGTCTGTTTGAGTGGATCCGCCGGGATCCGGAGAGACTGGCGTATGAGATATACTGGACACCCTACGCCAGGCAGGTTTATGAGGATGCGTTCTCTTTTCTGCCGGAAGACAGCCTGGGTAAAGCGGTGAATTTCTATATACGCCTGAATATGGGACACGGGGTCCGTACAAATGGAGAAAGAGTCGGATGGAAGAATGATATCCAGGGCCGGGAACGGGCCTATGCCTCCCAGGACTGGTGCAGCCTTCCGGAAAAGATCCTGCAGGCGGCTGAACGCCTGCGTGGAGTACAGATCGAGAGCCGTCCGGCGTCAGAAATAATCCGGAGATTCAATTTTCCGAATGTCCTGATCTATGCGGATCCGCCCTATGTGCTGAGTACCAGACACGGGAAACAGTATCGATGTGAAATGAGCGATTCGGAGCACGGGGAACTTCTGGACATGCTTCTGTCTCATAAGGGTCCGGTGATCCTTTCCGGATATGACAGCGAACTGTATCGTACCAGGCTGAAGGGCTGGCACAGAGAAGAGACCATAAGCCGTACACAGTCGCTGGTCAGAAAAAGAGAAATACTGTGGATGAATTTTGAGCCGGAACAGCAGATGAGTCTGTTTGATTAATTCAGGAGTTGGTGGAGGAACGGGATGGAAAGACTGACAAAGAGATCAGCTGACGGAACCGCAGTGTGGTTTGTCGACCATGAAAAAGACGGTCTGGAGCTGGAACCCTGTGAAATGGAATATCGCCACAGTGGTATGGCGATCAGAAGGCTGGCAGAATACGAAGATCTGGAGGAGCATGGGAAGCTGCTGAAGCCAAGATGTATTCCTGGCGATTATGTTTGGGAAGTGAATAAAGAGCGAAATATCATATCGGAATATGAGGTTATAAGTATTAGATATGGGATTAACAAAACATTTCATTATATGTGGGCATTAAGATATGGAATATACAGTGATTTAGACGGTTTTCGGGATAAAGATATCAATAATACTGTATTTTTATCTGAAGAGGATGCTGAAGCTGCATTGAAAACTGTAAACTAAACTGAAATTTATTTGAGAAGTAAATTTTACCGGGGGTGATTTTGATAGAGGTTAAGATTACAGGGAATCTTCTGAAAAATTATCGAAAATATAAGCGGGAGATTCCGTTTCTGGAAGATGAACTGGAAGAAATACTCACAACGGATGTCGGTTTCGGGAACAGTGTCATACTGGATTATCAGGAAGGTTACCCCCGTCCCCAGAGCGTGGTCGGATTTGACCGGGCTCTGTACGAACGCAGGAAAGGAGTGCTGGAGCACAGAAAAGCACAGGTAAAAGCAGTGGAGCAGTGGA
The DNA here is from genome assembly GCA_910574805.1 of Lachnospiraceae bacterium. Classification (GTDB taxonomy): domain Bacteria; phylum Bacillota; class Clostridia; order Lachnospirales; family Lachnospiraceae; genus Hominiventricola. The sequence continues at coordinate 51,760 of CAJTCV010000022.1, forward strand.
TCGAGAGCATTGAGGAAGGCCAGATCCGCTGCATCTTCCGTATGAGGTATATAAATGGCATGAGCTGGGTGAAGATTGCGGAGAAGACAGGATATGGGGGAAGAGAGGACTATGTGAGATTACATATCCGGGACAAATATTTAAAAAAATGCAAAATCAGATAAAAAAGGTCGTTTTGGTCGGAAAAGTCGTTTTATAATAAAAATGGTTCCACAGGCGGGATCAAACGGCTTATGCAGTACGCCGGCAGAGATGTGAAGACTGCAGTGGAGCTCCGGATCAGCCGGGGCACTGCAGCGGGATAGAGCAGTCAGGCAGTCCCACAACGGGCTGCTTTTTCCATACTGAAAAACAAACTCTAAAGAGGTGGTGATGATTGAGTAATGAAGAAATAAGAAATAAAGCATATGAATATTATCAAGCTGGGCTGAAATATAAGGAAATCGCTGAAAAATGCGGTGTAACTATTTCGGCAGTAAAGTCCTGGGCTGCACGATATTGGAAGAAAAAAAGTTGCAACCAGGAAGATGAAAAGTTGCAACCGAAAAAGAAAAAAGTTGCAACCAGAGGGGCGCCGAAGGGGAATCGATATGCAGCAGGCAATCGTGGCGGATCGGCTCCTCAGGGGAATAAAAATGCACTGACTACGGGAGAGTTTGAGACTCTCCTTTTTGATTGTCTGGATGAGGAAGAGAAAAAGCTGGCACAGCTGGTACCTCAGAATAAGAGTGATCTGCTTTTGCAGGAGATCCGGCTTCTGACTGTTCGGGAACGGCGGATGCTTCAAAGAATAGAGTCTGTAAAAAATTCAGTTGATTATTTTGCAGATGGTACGTCTGCAGATGGAATGACTTTAGTGAAGCGTCAGACAGATCTGGACAAAGATATGCGCGAGTACCAGGGGAAATTGGGACAGATTCAGGCCATTGAAGAAGCCCTTACCAGAGTTCAGGGGAAGAAGCAGAAGGCGATTGAAGCGCTGCATCGATTTGGATTTGATGATGCCAGACTGGAGCTGGATGTGAAAAGGACAGAACTGATGAGCAGGAAACTGGGAATACAGGAACCGGAATCAGAAGAAGTTCAGGATGTGATTATTTATTTCCCGGAAAAGGAGATTTGATGGGATATGATGATAAAGCCACAACCGGGTCCGCAGGAGAGGTTCCTGGCTTCCAGTGCGGATATTGCGATTTATGGCGGTGCTGCCGGCGGCGGAAAGACCTATGCGATTCTCATGGAGCCGCTGCGGTATAAAGATGTGAAAGGGTACCGGGCGGTTATTTTTCGGAATAACTATATGCAGATATCGGTATCAGGCGGTCTCTGGGATGAAAGTCTGAGCATGTACAGCGGGATCCGCGGTGCAGAATATGTGAAACAGCCAAAGTACAAATGGACTTTTTCCAATAAAGCATCTGTGTATTTTGATTATCTGTGGCGGGATGACGATGTACTTAAATGGCAGGGATCACAGATCACCATGATCGGCTTTGATGAACTGACACATTTTACAGAAAAGCAGTTTTTTTATATGCTGTCCAGAAATCGTTCCGTATGCGGAGTGAAACCCTGTGTCCGGGCGACCTGTAATCCGGATGCGGACAGCTGGGTAGCTGATTTTATCGCCTGGTGGATCGATCCGGACACAGGATACCCGGTTCCGGAGAGAAGCGGTGTAAAACGGTATATGTGCCGCGTAAACGATCAGTTGATATGGGCGGATACAAAACAGGAACTGATTAACGGGGGTGCAGATGAGGAGGATGTAAAAAGTGTTACATTCATTTCCAGCACGCTTCAGGATAATCAGATACTTTTGAACCATAATCCAGGATATCTTGCGAATTTGAAAGCGCTGCCGTTGGTCGAAAGGGAACGGCTGTTGAATGGAAACTGGAAAATCAAGCCGGCAGCAGGTTTGTATTATAAGCGAACTCAGATTGGTGAGATTCTGGATCATCCACCGGATGATCTGACTGTTGTCTGCCGTGGATGGGATCTGGCTGCTACGGACAGTAAAGAAAATGTCAATGCGGCATATACAGCAGGTGTTCTGATGGGAAAACGAAGAAATGGAAGGTTTGTCATACTGGATGTCATTAACCAGCAGCTGAAAGCCGGTGATGTGCGCAGACTGATTGGAACAACGGCCAGAACAGATCAGGTGCGTTATCAACAGGTGCGCCAGAGGCTGCCGCAGGATCCGGGACAGGCGGGAAAGGAGCAGGCACAGTCTTATGTATCCATGCTTGCAGGGTATGATGTGAAAGCGGTGCCGGAATCCGGTGATAAAGTAACCAGAGCAGAGCCAATGGCGGCGCAATGGCAGCAGGGGATGTTTGATGTGGTTGCCGGAGAGTGGAATGAAATGTATTTCAACCAGTTGGAATCGTTTCCGGAAAGTAAGTTCAAGGATATGGTGGATGCCAGTTCTTCAGCGTTTAATGAGTTGACTCTGGGGATGAATTTTAACATTGAAAATCTTTTATAACAGAGGGGGGAGACAGTTGAATCATCGTCAGAGGAAAAAGCTGAATCAGATACAGAAGCAGCAGAGGGCTTCTTCTATCATTGATGGCAGTCAGGATCAGTTCCGTCAGGACGGATATACCAATATGCTCAACAAATATGGATCCACACAGGATAATTCTACTGCATATGAATATGATTTGGAATCTGTTACGGATGACATGGAACTCACCAGCCTGTATGAAGGAAACGGTCTGTTTGCAAAGATCATAGACCGTCCTGCAGAAGAAGCGGTAAAGCACGGGTTTGACATTAAGTATGGAGATCAGGATATTGCAGAGTATGTAGAAGAACGGATGGACAGACTGGAGATGGAAGATCGTTTTGCTACTGCAGAAAAATGGGCGCGGCTCTATGGCGGCGCCATTATTGTCATGCTGGTGGATGACGGCCGGGGTCTGGAAGAGCCTCTGGACTGGAAAAACGTCAGGAGTATCGAAGAGCTCCGGGTATTCGAACGCTCTCTTGTGCAGCCGGACTATTTATCCATGAATCAGTTTCATTTTGAAGATTCCATGCGCAGCGGGCGGGCATTTGGAGAACCGGACTATTACCATGTATTCAGCACATATGGCTATTTTACAGTGCATCGGTCACGCTGTCTGGTATTCCGGAACGGCCGGCTTCCGGAGCGGACTTCGAATGCGATCTACCGTTACTGGGGGATCCCGGAATATGTCCGTATGAAGCGGGAGCTCCGGGAATGCATTACAGCGCATGGGAACGGCGGGAGGCTGCTGGAACGATGTGTACAGGCGATTTATAAAATGAAAAATCTGGCAAACATGCTCAGCACGGACGCCGGAGAAAATCAGGTGTTGAAAAGGCTGCAGGTAATTGACATGGCGCGTAATCTTTTAAACTCCATCGCCATTGATAATGATGGTGAGGAGTATTCATTTGAGAGCTTTGCCATGTCCGGCGTCAAGGATATTCTGGATGCCACCTGCAACATGCTTTCCGCAGTTACCAACATTCCGCAGACGATTCTGTTTGGACGATCGCCTGCCGGCATGAACGCCACAGGGGAAAACGATCTGGAAAATTACTACAACATGGTCGAGAATATCCAGAAGCAGAACATGAAGGCGAACAGCAGGACGGTGATTGACCTTATCCTCCGGCAGGGAAAGCTGGAAGGAAAGATTGCAGAGGTTCCGAAATATAAAGTCCGGTTTGCTTCTCTATGGTCTATGTCGGAGACAGAGCAGGCAGCAGTTGAAAAAACGAAGGCTGATACGAAGCATACGAAAGCTCAAACAGCTCAGATCTACATGGACAGCAGCGTGCTGGATCCTTCGGAGGTCAGAAAGTCTCTGGTCATGGAAGGCGATTTTGACATTGAGGAGGTGATTTCTTCTGATGATCTTGAGCTGCCTGACGATGCTTTTGATCTTGGAATCGATTCACCGATCCATATTACAGATTTTTCAGATGGAGAGGAAAAAGCCGGCTCTGGTGAGAATGCGATGGTAAACATATCTGGAGCCGATGCCGAAAAGATGATTCAGATATCCGGAATTCAAACAGATGGAGTGGAGCCGCTGGCAGCAGCGGTTCTTGTTATCCATGATGGCAGAATCCTGTGTGCTTCCAGAAGAGGTGGAGAAGGCATCTGCGGTCCGGGAGGTAAAATGGAAGTTGGTGAGACGCCGGAAGAAGCAGCAGTCAGAGAGGCGCAGGAGGAGTTTCACATTACACCTCTTAATCTTATATCCTTGGGCGATTACAAAGGTTCCCCAAAGCGGTATCTGCCCTGCAGGATGTATTTTACGGATCAGTTTATCGGAAAACCAGAAGCAAATGGCAATGAGATGATCAGTGCCAGATGGCTGACTTTGCAGGAACTGTCCAGGATGCAGCTTTTCCCGCCTTTCGAAAAAAGTATCCACATGTTAGGAAAACTGCTGGAGAAAAAGGAAGAAAAGATTCCAGTCATGGCAATGGATGGCGGGCCGGGATCGGGGAACTTCGGACACGGCGGCCGGCCGGGGCAGGTTGGCGGTTCGGGAAAAGGCGGAACCAAGAGAATAGGGGAAATAAATCCGGATCATATGGATGCGGCGATTCAGTACTTTGGGGATCAGATCCGGAACAGAGAAGTAGAAAATACAGTAGTGATTGACTGGGAGGGAAATGTATACCATGCGGTTGGAAATGTAGATGGCGTAGGGATAGATGGCGTTGGTCTGAACGGCGCTGTGATAACGCACAATCATCCGGAAGCAAATGGGATTCTGTCATTTGGAGAAGATGATTTTTACTATCTGCGGGATCATCAGAATATAAAAGAACTGCAGTGTGTCAATAAAGAGTATACATATCGAATTTCCATATTGAAAGATATATCAGAGGTGATATATAATGATATCTATACAGAAGGATTTAAATATGGAGAGGATTCTGATTATGAAGCGCAGGATGCGGCCATGCGGGTTCTTCAGGAAAGGGGATATGTAAAATATGACAAGAGACGAGTTGAGTCCTGAGTGGAGAGAAAAATATGATGCACTGGTAAATGAATGGAGCGCAAAATTGGAAAAGCTTCCGGAACCCAAAAGAAAAGGTCTGAATTTGTTATTGCATGAAGCGGAGGATTCCAGGCCTCGTAGAGAACTGGAAAAGGAATATGTGCCTCGATTGAAAGCATTATTTGCAGAAGCAAAGAAGGCAATGAAAGTTTCTGGTGAAGAAGGAAAATAGAAAATATCTATGAAAATGTGATGAATAAGCAGTCCGTGCAGTCTGGCCCGGGCTGTTTTTGTGTGCTGAAAGGCGGTGACGGCTATGGATGACCGGAACATGAACCGTCTTCTCATGCAGCAGGTCGGCAGAAAATTTGGAAGCCATGAGGTACTGTACAGCAAATATATTCCAAAGATTCCCGCATCTGCAGAACGGGAGTACGTCCGGTTGACAGATGCATACATGGGGATCCTGAAGGAAGAGCTGGAGAAGGAGCTTCCCAGGCTGAAAGATGTGTACCGGGAGAACCGGGAAGCGGACATGCGGGAAAATCTCCGGGCTGACGGCGTGATCGACGGTTTCCTGATGGCGGCGGCACAGATCGTTCACATCATTCGAAACCGTGTGTCTGCAGAAATAGCCAGATACCAGCTGCAGAGAAAGATGGAACGGATTGCACAGCTGAATCTTCGGCTGACCATAAAGGAATGGAACCGTGCAGTGAAATCCACTCTGGGTATTGACATCCGGGAAGATTACTACATGGGAGCGTTCTATTCTGCGCAGCTTGAAAAGTGGATTCAGGAGAATGCCGGTCTTATAAAGACGATTCCGGAAGAAACGCTGGACCGGATGCAGAAGATTGTGTATGACGGTTTTACCCGGGGCAGATCCACTGTACGGATGGTAAAAGAGATTCAGCAGGCCTATGGTGTTGGCAGGCGCAGGGCGGAACTGATCGCAAGAGACCAGACGGCAAAGCTGAACGGACAGATCCAGCAGGCGTAGCAGAGGGATGCCGGGATTACGGAGTACATCTGGTATACATGTAAGGATGGACGTGTCCGAAGGCGTCACCGGGAGTTGGACGGGAAGCGGTTTCGCTGGGATGATCCTCCGGTGGTGGATAAAAAAAGCGGTCGGCGGTGCCATCCGGGGCAGGACTTTCAGTGCCGTTGCATTGCAAGACCAGTGTTCAACCGTTCAACCCTGAATCTCCCAGTCAATGGAGAGAGTGCTGGGATACATCACTCCGGCATGAATGGAACCAGCAGTACCGGAACCGGAGCCAGAGACCGGCTTGGCATCATTACAAATAATAATCGGGGAGATCCCAGGTATTACGACTTTGACGGGAAAGACCTGCGGCTTGTGGAAAGCGAGCTGTCACAGCGAACCTTCGAAACGGCTGTATGCTTTGATGAAAGCGGAAAAGCCATTTTTGCACAGCTGGGGGATGAAGACACCATCAGATTCACAAAGGCACAGCGGATGCGGATGAAAGGAAAGGTTTTGACTCATAATCATCCGCTTGGGACGCCACCTTCTCCGGAAGATCTGTATATACTGAAAGAAAACAGGCTGAAAGAATTCAGAACATGTGGAAGGAGAGGCGCATATGTGTTAAAATATTCAGGTCAGGTAGAAAAACTTCCGGATTTTAGCATATTGAGCGATGAGTATGATGCTTTGCTTTACAGGCTGCGTCCCAAATATGTGATAAAAGCGGGGCGGGGTCTTGATAAAGAAACCGCACTCATACTTCTTGGTGAAGAAATCTGGAAAGAGCTTGGAAAGAAATATGGAGTTATTCTGGAGTTTGAAAAGAGGTAGTGGGAATGATTCAGGTTATTGATGAGTACAAACTTAATCTTTATGGTATTTGTGTTGGATGCAGACATTGTAAGACGAGAAACGATGCGTCCCGCTATTGCATTGCACATCCGAAAAAGCTTCCACCAGAGATATGGAACGCAGAAGGTGCGGAGTGTCCGTATTTTGAGGAAAGAGAATAATCACCTGTAATGAGCCGCCGTCAACGATGACCGGTGGTTTTTTGTTGCAGAGAATGGAGGAAAAGATGATTGATTTAAACAGGAAGGGCTACCCAAACAAAGCACTGAACATTCTTAATGAGCTGAAAGGAATGGAGATAGAAGAGGCTCAGGAAATGCTTGACTGGTGCAGAGAGCGTTTACTGCACCAGCCAAGTTCAGGGTGGTCGATATACGCGACTGATGATAATAGACGGTGTACGTTTATAGCAGATTCTCAATGTCCGGGTCAGGACCTCTGTAAGCTGCTTTAATCTGTTCCCGTGTTTCTCTGTACAGCTCTACATATTCAGCGGCAGAACCTGTGTTTTTTCCGCTGATAAACTGCAGAGTGAGCATTTCGATTACAAAATCGTCTTTGGACATGGTTTTGGTCTCCTTTCTTTTGTACTCGGCGCTGGCACGTCTGTATGGACATTATAGGAGATAAGGGATCGATGCTGCAAGATAAAACAGCAGAAATATTTTAGATGGAGAGCACCTGTTATGGGTGCTCTTTTTGATACGGAAAAGGAGATGATTCAAATGAAACAGCAGAATGCACCGCCGGTACTTCGGCGGGTGCGCCGTCTGGACAGCATCCGCCTGGATGCGGACGACCGGACGTATTTCACGGAGGAAGGGTATCTGGTGGATCACCCGGTCCTGACCTCCGTCGGCATTTTTGAATACCGGAACCCTGACGGGAGTGTCCGCAGGGAACTGAGGCTTCCCGGGCACGTTTTTGCGGAGAAATCCCTGAAAACGTACAGAGGGAAGCCTGTGATTATTACCCACAGCGCCGGAAAGATCAGCAAGAACAACGTGGACCGGGAGCAGATCGGCACGATCCTGAGCGACGGGTATCAGGACGGGGATGACGTCCGGGCGGAGATCATCATTCACAATACGGATGCCATGAAGTCCAGCGGCCTGAAGGAGCTCTCCCTTGGATACAACCTGGATCTGATCGAGGAGCCGGGGGAATGGAACGGCCAGCCCTATGACGCGGTTCAGACCAACATCGTCATCAATCATCTGGCGCTGGTGGCGAGCGCTAGGGCAGGAGACCAGGCGAGGCTTAACATTGACGGTTCCGACGAACCGGAGCTGAAAGGCGGAAAAGTCACGGCTTCGGGATCCGGCCGGGAGAATCAGGAGCATCTTCCATCCGGCAGCAGTGCCGGAGTTGATGATAAAAAGAATAAAGGAGGTAAGAAAACCATGGCAAATCTGAACATCGATGGTTTTGACATGACGCCGGAGCAGATGGTGGAGGCAATCAGCCAGTATAAGGCATCCCATGAAGCGGGAGGCGCAGCAGCTGCAGCAGGCGACGGCGCAGGCGTTCCGGGTACCGCAGGAAAGGAACCGCCTGTCGGAGCAGCAAAGCAGGAGCCGGCAGCAGGGGAGGTTCCGCCTGCAGTTCTGGCAGCTTCCGCAGCACAGGAGCCCCCTGCAGCGGAGCCGGAAAAGAAGGATGCAGACGATCTGACGCCGCTGATCGCAGCAGTGGAACAGCTTCTGGCGGCGCTGAAAGCGAAGGGCGGAAACACGGACGGCGCAGGAAGGGAAGGAACAGAGCCCCCTGCTTCGACGGGAGGAGGGGCTCCGGCCGGCGTAAAGCAGGACGGGGAAGGAGCCGGGAATCCCGCAGGATGCGGAAAAGAGGACTCAAATACGGCTGGGTCCGGCGACATGTCCCGGTCTCTGAATGCGGACTCCGCAGACGATCTGTTCCGCCAGCGCCTTGGCATCTGCCGGGTTGGTGACCGGCTTGGTCTGGAAGGTCTGGAAGCCATGTCCATTCCGGACGGGAAGAAGGCGGTCATTGCAAAAGTACTTCCGGACATGCGTCTGGATGGAAAGGATACTGCCTATGTGGATGCCGCCTATGACATTGCCGTCGAAAAGGCCTGCAGTCGGAAGGATGTGGACTATCAGAGACAGCAGATGGCAGGCGGAACCCCGCCCGGCATGAGAACGGACGGCGTCGGCAGCGACGGGAGCATGGCGTCCAGGGCGAGACAGAAGATGATTGATAGAGAAGGAGGAAGTGAATAATGGCAGCACAGCTTGATTATGGTTACGGCATGTCAAAAGGCGTGCCGGGCGGGAAATATGACCTGTCCATGGATGTGGTGGTCACCAGAACGAACGAGGAGGCGGACGGCGTCCTGCGGTTCGGCATGGCGGCCATGGCCGGTTCTTCGCCGGGAACGACGGTGAAAGTGCCGGTTTCCGGTGCGACCGCAGAGAAGATCGAAGGAATCGTTCTCCATGCGGAGAACACGGAGCAGGACCGGAAAGGCCGTGTGGTGATACCGAACCATGCGTCCGTTGGGATCATGACGTATGGGAAGATCTGGGGACGTACGTCTTCGGATGCCGTTCCGATCTATGGGAACAAGGCATACGTAGTTGTCGACGGAGGCGAGGCCGGGTGCTTTACTTCGGCCAGTACGGATGCCAGCGTCTATCTGCCCTGTGAGGCAGACACGTCCGGGGCTCTGGAGGTGGTGGCGGACGATACGGCGTCTCCCACTGCCGCTCAGATCAAAGTATCCGGCGTGACGCCGGTTTCCGGAGGTTATGTGCCTGCGGTGGGCGACCATGTGGAGAAGAAGAAGCTCCACGGGGATACGGTGGACATCGGCGCCACTTTTGGCACGGAAACGGATGACGGGATCGCCGTCATCATTCTGAAATAAAGAGGAGGAGAAAATCGATGGCAAACGAAAAAAGATACAATCCGGCCAGACCGTCCGAGGGTTATGACCGGGGGGATCTGGCGGCGCTTAAGGTATCCAGTCTGACGCCCACCATGGTGTGTGCAGAACTCCGGTTTGACTCTGTGGAGGATGCATCCATCTTCTTTGCACGGCAGCTGGATTACATCAAGGCAAAATCCTATGACAAAGTCTATCCGGAGTTTACGGCCCTGAACCACTTCCCGATTACCCATGAGGTGCCGGAAGGTGCGGAGTCGATGACCTACTGTACTGACCTGTTGATATTTAACCAAATAATTCTGGTAATCACAGTTGTTCTGATGTATAATAAAAGAAACGGCGGTGATTCCTATGGCAAGACCAAAAAAGTACAGTATCCATCTTACGGAAAATGAATTAAAAAAGTTGAAATCTGTTAT
>CAJTCV010000023.1 GCA_910574805.1 Lachnospiraceae bacterium
TGAAATTGTATTTCTGCCTGTAAGAATAAAAAGGACCTGGGTATGTCCAAAATCCTGAAAATAATGAATCTGTTATTATTGGTCGCTAAATCCGCCCTTTAACGTCTCCACCCCAAAAAGCCCGGAAAACTGGTCATTTTCGGGGTATTTTGACCATGATAGTGACTGCGGATTGCCGGAAGATCCGTGGTTTTCAAAGCTTGATTTTTCCATGATTTTTTATTGATTTTTCCAATAGCATCTGCGAAAACGTTCAGAACCTTCGCACGGAATTCCGCCTTGTGGCGCAGGTGATATCATGATAAAATACAGATATAAGCAATAGGGGCAATGGAAGAGAGGTGTGCATAACATATGGGAATCTATGTAAATCCGGGAAATTCTTCATTTAAAAAGGCTGTAAATTCAAAGATTTATATTGATAAAACAGAACTGATCGCATCTGTTAATGACAGGATTGGCACATCAGATTGTTTTTTGTGTGTCAGCCGTCCGCGACGTTTTGGAAAGTCCATGGCAGCGGATATGCTTGCAGCATACTACAGTAGAGGCTGTGATTCCTGTACTTTGTTTGCCGGAAAAAGAATAGCGGAAGAGTCATCCTTTAAAATGCATCTGAATCAGCATTTGGTGATCCGGCTGGATATCCAGCGTTTTTTGTTTGATGAATCCCATCTGGATATTTTTATTGATGAAATTCAGGATAGGATCATTCAGGAACTCAGGGAAGTATATGACGGAAACTTTCAATGCGGCCCATACAGGCTTCCTGGCACTTTGGAGCAGATCCATGCACATACAGGAGACAATTTTATATTTATTATTGATGAGTGGGACTGTGTATTTCGGATCGCAAAAGACCGTATTGAAATCCAGAAAAAATATCTGGATTTTCTGCGTGGACTTTTTAAGGGTGCAGAATACGTAGAGCTTGCCTACATGACCGGAATCCTTCCCATAAAAAAATACGGCGAACATTCTGCCATCAATATTTTCAATGAATATTCCATGATCGAACCAAAAGATCTGGGAGAATATTTTGGCTTTACTGAGACAGAAGTGAGAGAGCAGTGCAACGAATATGGTGCAGATTATGAAGAAATGAAAAAATGGTATGACGGTTACCAGCTGGATGAACTCCTGATCTATAATCCGAAATCAGTTGTCGACGCATTGATGTGGAAAGACTTTCAGAGCTACTGGACCGGCACAGAGACTTATGAAGCACTGAAAGTCTATATTGATCTGAACTTTGACGGTCTGAAAGAAGCAGTCATTAAAATGCTGGGAAATGGACGCTGCAGAATCAACACCCGGAAATTTCAGAATGATATGACCACATTTCATACGAAAGACGATGTGCTTACTCTCCTGATCCATCTTGGATATCTGACATATGACAGAAAGACCAGAGAAGCATTTATTCCAAATCAGGAGATCGCGCAGGAATTTCAGAATGCGATTGAGGGACCCGCATGGGACGGGGTAATCCGTTCGCTGGAACAGTCAGCGGATCTCCTCGAATGTACATGGAAGATGGATGGAAAGGCTGTGGCAGGCCGCCTGGAAACGATTCACAGCGAAACCACATCCATTCTCAAATACAACGATGAGAATTCCCTTACCTGTACGATTCTCATGGCCTATTACAGTGCACAGGCATATTATATGAAACCGATTATGGAACTGCCGGGCGGAAAGGGTCTTGCAGATGTGGTTTATCTTCCGAAAAGAGAGGTGGAAAAGCCGGCGCTGGTCATCGAATTGAAATGGAAGAAATCTGCCGAAGGAGCGATCCGGCAGATGAAAGATCGGAATTACGCTTCATGGATCGAAGGCTATACTGGGGATATTCTCCTGGTGGGGATTAATTATGATGAGAAAAAGGGACATGAATGCGTGATTGAGAAATTTAAGAAACAGATGTAAAAGAAATCAGGATTGGAGATAAATCTGAATTTCCATGTAACATAAACGTCAACTGCCATTTATGTTACATGGATCTGCCATCAATAACGTCATATTTATCGGGCATATTTTTACAATTAATTATCATTATTTCCAAACAATTCTTTAAAATCTGCCGCTGCAAGTATACCGCATATAATTACAATTGCTGCACATAAAATTGTCACAGGCGTTAAAACACTGGTGTCATGCAAAATAAGAACAGTGAAAACGATTGCCCATGCCGAGTAAGAGACGTTCAAAGCCATTGCTTTTGATGCACCAATATCTGCGATTGCTTTGTAATAAAATAAATAAGAAACAGTGGCAAAAAAGGCCGCTAAAATGATTATCAGCAACAATCGGCCATTATTGCCATCAAATAAATCAACGGTAAATCTCCAGCCTTTCAATACAGGCAAAATAAAGATTCCATAAACCAAAGCAGATGTCGTCTGTCTGATTTGAAGCGCATATTCATCTTTTACTTCCGGGTCCTGCAGACATTTAGCCAGAATTACGGCTTCTATTCCCCATCCAAAAGCGCACATCAGTGCTCCGATTACACCAAGAACAAAATTTGACATATCAAGTTCCGGAGAATAACTGAGACCATATACACCAAACAGTGTTATCAGCAATAAAATCCAACGATACCACTGCATTTTTTCTTTCAAAAAGAGATAGGCCAATACTGCGCCAATCGCCGGGAAAATCGCACTTGCTACAGCTCCAATAGATGCTCCCATATAATTTACCGCCATAACATATCCTGTCATACCTACCGGTCCGCCAATTACAGCAGCAATGACAACAAACTTTCCGCTTTTTGTTTTTGCCAATGCATACCAGACATTTTTGGCATTTCCACGAATGCCATTATAAAATGCCGCCCATATGGATGAACATGCATCATGCAAAAATGTGCTGACAAACGGTGCCAGAAATATTGCTTCCTCTGTTGCCGTAAATGGTGTCATAGATAGCGCAATTCCCAAAATAATGGTCTCTAATGCCCATGTAATACCTGCTATTATACCATATATCATTTTTTATCCTCCTGAATATGATTATATTCGTCGATGTTTCTTTTCAGTCTGTTATACCTTTCGGATGCCCAGTCTTCCATTGGTTGTCCGTCATACGGCACCCGAGTCTTTGCCCATAAAGTCCAGAGAAAATCTACATATATCTTTCCTGCCAGAAAGTGTTTCCAGTCAATTTCTCTGATTTCTCTTCCTAAATATTCTTTCAGCAGTTTTTCATCCAGGACATGATCAAATCCTGCTTCAATGGAGACGTCTGCAAGATCCCACATGCTGTCGTTCATGCCTGCGTACTCCCAGTCTATCAGATACATCCTCCCTTCATTTCCCTGTGTCACCCAGTTCTCACAAAGTGCATCGTTATGACACGAGACAATCTGAATATCACATATATGGTCAATTTCTGCTTTGATTCCCATTACAATTTTTTTGACATCCAAATAGTCTGTATACATGGCTACTTTATTCTCGGTAATAATCTTTTCATAGCCTTCAGCCATGTCAAATACATCGAAAGGGACTCCCGTGTCAACTCCGCTGGCATGAAGTTTTTTAAATATTTCGGCCATTTGCTTTATATGACTTTCGGTTTTAAGAGAATCGGCAGACATAGTTACTGCATCCAATATGTATTCTGTCACTTTTGAGCCATCATCTCCAAAATATAGACATTTTGCATCAATATCCAGATCGCATGCCAGTCGGGTACTGATCTTTTCATCCGCACGGACAATCAACTCTTCTGTACCATCCCCTGGAATACGTACCACATATTCCCTTCCGTTTTTCATGGTAACATGATAGGTGTGATTAGTAAGTCCTCCCATTCTTTCAATACTGTGATAACTTTCTCCTATAATTTCTTCACACAATATTCTGGCTTTCTCCAGATCTTTCTCAACAATTACTTTTTGCATTTCAAACTCTCCTGATTTTTTTCGTTTTGTAAATATACTCGTAACAATTTTCCTTAACCATAAATGTAAATCCGGTTGCGGCATTGTTCGAACTTCTGATTGCCTGAATGGTTGTTATATCTGCTTCCGGGCTTTGCAGTTCCCGGGCGATTGCCTTTAATATCCTGGAACGGGTATTATTTATATAACTGCTGTCGAACAGTCTAAGCTCATCCAGCGTGTCAAATTCAAAAATATAATTGTCCGGATATTTTTGTATTTTCAGTTTTAATTCATCCAGATGAGCGGCATAAATACTTTCCCATAATAAATTTTTTGTTTCAGGCATTTCGTAAACAGCTTCTAAAATTTCAATAAATTTTCTGCTGAATTTTTCGCTCCAGAATGCATGCCCCAACATATACCATGCATTTTTTCCTCCAATCGTAACCTCGCAGACATTTCCCTCTGAATCCGCTTTCATACACCATTCTGTTGTTTCCCTATTTGCATATACAGCAGCATAATATGCATCTGATACTTCTTTTTCAAACGGATTTTCGCAAAAATAATTGTCTGCCGAACATATATAGGTATTGTTCAAAAACGATTTTGCTGCATAAATACTTCCGTTATTATTTCTTGATAAATACTCTTCATTCTCAACTATCACTACTCCAAATTTGTTATTCAAATATTCAAACTGCTCTTTTTTATATCCAACAACGACTATAATCTGCCGTATTCCCGCCTGCTGTAATTGCCTGATCTGTCGCTCTATCAAAATCTCTCCTTTGACTTCTATGAGTGCTTTCGGCATTTCATAGGATAATGGCGCAAATCTGCTTGATGTACCAGCTGCCATAATAATTGCATTGTCCACTTTGTATGACATTTTATTCCCCCAACTCTGTTTTTGCTAACTTATAATAATCCTTCGCATACCTGTACTGCCGCAGAGAATATTCTCCGAATTCTACTCCGAGATTTCTCTTATATTCACACCAGTTGCTCCAGAGCAGACCACAGACTGCTATATAGCAGTAAATTTTTTTATGAATATTGTGCGGACATTCACCTTCAAAATACAGATTAATCAGCCGGTCAATTTGTCTCTTATCATAAAGTGAATAGATGCAAAACATGGCGATATCCACATGGGGATCCTGCATCGCTGCATATTCCCAATCTGTCAGCTGGAGATGGAGGTCGCCTTCTGTACAGTTATCAAACAGAAAATTATCCGGAACAGCATCAATATGCGTAAGCGACTTTTCTGTAATATTTGCTTCTATGAATGTTTTCAGTGATAAAACATTTTGTTTTGTTTTTACATAATCTTTATATATAGAGGGTTTTCCCTGCCATAACGACTCGTAAAAATCGATTTTTTTAAATATATCAAATTCATGTTCTACATGCAGTTTCCTGTTATGAAACATTCTCAATTTTTTCATACATTCTTTGAGATCGTCAACATTCGAAGGATCACAGCATCTTACTCCTTCAATATAGCGGGTAATTTTGTATCCATTTTCAGGATTTATGTATACCGGATCATCACATAACCCCATGCCATGAATCGTATTGTATACCTCAGTTTCCTCCTTCCTGTTGATCAACTGTTCGGTTCCTTCACCTGGGATTCGCATAATATATTTTTCTTTCCTGACCGTAAACAAAAAAGAGCGGTTGGTCATCCCTTTTTTCAGCACTTCTATATCATATATTTCTCCTTTTTTGACGTTCAATTTTTCACAAATTACAGAAATTGCGTTTGACTGTAACTGATTGGAGTCTTCATCCAGTTCCCGCAGCTGCTCATACGTATTTATTTCTACTACATCCGCAGCATGAACCACCCGCGCCTGAACAATCATCCGGTCTCCGTCATACAGAGCTTCTTCCCAAAAGGAACCGTCATACCTGCTGTTTATACATAATTTTGTAATCCTGTCTCTGACAGTACAGGCAGCTTCTTCTGTGAGATAGGATATGCCGATCATGGCATTGCCGCCACTGGAATCCGGGACCGTGACAAGTTCCATTTTCCGATTTACACGCACATCACTGTTGTTGTCTACCAGATCAGATACCATATACCACGAATACAATTCATTTTTTCTAAATGGATTTCTGTCACACCAGACATCGCATGGAACCACATATGAATTTGATAAATGCTCCAAAGCCAGTTTTAAAGAATGGAGATTGTTTTTCAATGCATATGTTTCGTTGACAATCAAGTGCACATTAAACTCATCTATCAAATATTCAAATTGTTCTTTCATAAATCCAACTACGATATAGATTTCGTTGATTCCAACCTCGTGAAGATGTCGAATAGTCCTTTCTATTAACGGTTCTCCATTAATTTCCATCAAGGCTTTGGGCCCCTGTGTATTGATCGGAACCATTCGCATACCGAATCCCGCCGCAAGAATAATCGCATTTCTCGGCGCTTTATCACGGAATTCTTTCCGGGCCCTGTCGGTAAGCCTGATATCATCATCAAGGTACCCTTCTTTTATCAGATTTTTGATAGAACGGTTTACAACCCCCAGTGAATGGCCACTGAATTCAGAGAGGATTCGCTGGTTGATGAAGGGTTCTAACTGTAGTGCGGATAAGATGTCTCGCTCCTGTTTGTTCATATTTTCCTCTTTTCTTAATTTTCATGATTTTATATTTTTATATTTTCGTGAACAAATGACAAATTAATAATATCATATAAGCAGGCAAAAAGATAGATGGAACATATGTTTGAATTTGCTCATTATACGAAATCCTTTTCATTTATATGGTTAATAATTTCAAGGATCTGCTTCAAAATAAAAATTCAACTTGTAAAACAACAGATAACATAGTCCGCCTCAAAAAACTGGAAGAACAGAAGGACGGAGAAACATGCCATCTGTTGTAGCAGGTCTTGCGCAAAATAATGTTTTAACACAGTTGCAAAATAATATATAACATACGACATCAGTGAGTGAATGTTTCTCAACGTGTTATAATTAACGGCAACAAGTCCTTGGGCTGTAAGATTGTTTTGAACGAATATGAACCATTCTTATGAAATCCAAATCCGTAAAGTACACCTATAAAATCTACGTTTGCCGCACTTGCGCCAATATAGTCGTATTCACTATCCCCAACCATAACCGCATTTGAGCCCCCCATATATTCTATAACCTTTTCAATTGTTTCCTTTTTTGTCAGTGATTCAGCCTCATCCATACCAACGATTGCATCAAAATAATGATAAATATGGAAATTCTCCAGCACGGATTCTGCAATTTTCTGTTGTTTAAGTGTTGCAACCGCCAGCTTCATGCCGTTCAAACGAAGCATTTTAAGTGTATCCTCCATACCCGCATAAACACTGGCTTCATATATTGCTTTTTCCATTCCATATTTTCTATGCGCATTCACAGCCTCCATTGCAGACATTTCCGATAACCCATAGATCTTTTTATACATTTCTTTGGGAGGCGGTCCTGCAAATTGATATAAAATGGAATTGTCTACAGGCTCCAATCCCAATACTTGTTCCGCAAACCGCACGCTTCCGTATATGCCGGGAGATGTATCCAGAAGCGTGCCGTCAAGATCAAAAATAACCATATTGTACATTTCTATATGTCCTTTTAAACTCAGTTAATTACATTCTTTGATCTGTACTTCATTTGTCCTGTTATTTATCACTACCTTTGGAGATACATAAGGCTTGTATTTTCCTGAACTGCTTCTTTCAACAAGCATGTCTAATGATTTTTCGCTATCCGACAAATCTATTCCTTGCATGATGTCTGGCCCGTATTCCCACCATTGGATTTGTTTCAGGATTTCTATTTCTTTTTCCTGAAAACGCAGACGAATCAATCTGGCTGGATTACCGGCAACTATACTATACGGCTCAACATTTTTCGTGACTACGGCTCCCGCAGAAATCACGGCACCATCACCTATCTGTACACCATTTAAAATTGTTGCACCATAACCTATCCAGACATCATTTCCAATAACAGGTAATGGTTTTCGGCTGGCATCTATATATTTCTTTCTCATCAGCTTTTCGTCATGGTTATTCAAAATTGACATAAAGTCATGTGCCCAGCTTGTTTTTGCATCGTATCGAAAAACCAGGTGGTTGGATAAAAAGCTTGTGGGATGCCCCGCAAATCCAATGTTAACAGAATGTGCAAACATACAAAAACGGCCAATACTTTGGCACTCAATGGCACAGTTTGTTGTCTCATGGTGCACGGAACGCATATTTATAAATGTAAAGGCTCCAATATGTTCTGTTTCAATCTGGCTCTTCCCTATATACAACGGAGCCTCAAGAGTGGTCTCATCAAACATTCCCCATGTCGATATCTGAGGATTTTCGCTTGTCGTTATAAGATTGCGTCCTCCCCATTGAATATTTCCCATTTCAACCATTTGTTTTTCCACGTACCTTCTGTGAGACAATATTTTTTGCATCATATGTTGATGGTGCAAAAAAAGTGATTGTAACCTGTTTTCTAAGTTGTGCGATCTTATTTGCCATTGCAATATTCATTTTTGCAAGGCGTTCTTCCTCTACGTCAAAATACAATGACTCCTCATAAAAATTTTCTTTTATGTTATCTGAAAAACCGTCAAAGCCTGCAAGTAGAAACTCTTTGGCTCCTATCTTCTTCAGAAGATTGATGCACATAATACCTGCATTATCGGCAATAGTGCTTTCTTCATTCAGGTAACTTGAGTAGTTAACAATCCAATATCTGTCGCCTGCGTTTTTAATGTTGGAAGTGACGATTGTATTAATACTGTGACCAGCCGAAAAATCTCTTGTGTTCTGAAATCTTTTCATATTGCTGATAAAAATAAGATCTATAGGTATCTTTTCCGGGAAAAAATTAATACTTACAACAAAGAAAGTGTCGTCGGCAATTAATTGGTTTACTCTGACCGTTTCGGTTTTTATTGATTTACCAGGTGCAATAAGCAAAATTTTCTTCGTTCCAACCATTGCTTTCAGATGCTCACAAACCTCAGTATCATCTACAGAGTAATCCATATACTTCCTGTATTCTTCCTGAATATATTTTTTATCAAAAAGGCTACGCTTTTGGGGATCAAGTCCGTTGAGAATCGTTCCGATATCTCTGATCTGCAACGTCTGCCTGTTAAGCAGGAATGATGCATAGTTGGGATGACATTCCGACACAGCAGCCAGATAATACGCCGCATCATACCCCCATTTATAGTGTACACTTAATGGTTTTATATATTGATCCATAAGGTTCATAATTTTAAATACATCATATTTCAGACCCTGGTTAACATTTAAATATTGAACCAGTAACTCTGTATTCAGATTTCCTGCACCTCTGCCCATACCCAGCACGGATGAATCGATGATAAGGTTTCTCGTGGTGTTTATCTGTGCAAGTTCCTGTGCATTTGCAAATGACATTTGGAGATTGTTGTGGGAATGAAATCCCAGCGCAATACGTTTATCCAAATTATGATCGACGATATAGAACATTCGTAACAAGTCATTTTTGTACATTGTC
This sequence comes from Lachnospiraceae bacterium, assembly GCA_910574805.1. Classification (GTDB taxonomy): domain Bacteria; phylum Bacillota; class Clostridia; order Lachnospirales; family Lachnospiraceae; genus Hominiventricola. The sequence goes on from CAJTCV010000023.1 coordinate 9,457, forward strand.
CCAAGCGTATCCACCATGTAGAATGCATAAGGTTTCAAGGCATTGATTTTCTTAATCAAATAAATCAGCGCAGCATCTTCATAGGATGTTGTTCCAACTGGTTGCATGAATACCTTGTAACCCTTGTTCATAATCCCTTTTCCCAACGTAAATGCCTGCTCAATCTCATGTTCATGAAAGGTAATCCTTATCCCATCTACTGATTTGCCGTCATAATCACAGATTTCGTCTATTTTGATTGCTCCATACTGAATCATGGCAACATAGATAGAATTAGGCGCCTTTTCGCCAATGTAATCCTTTATGGTTTCTATCGCGGAAAACAACGTCTGATCTTTGTCACTACAGCCTGATTTCAGGAAACCACATTCTATAATATCTATAGATGCCTTTCCAAGACCATCGATCATATCAATTATGGTCTGGCGTCCAAATTTAAAATCGTTAATATATCCCCCGTCTCTAAGTGTACAGTCAAGGATACTTACCTTTCTCATGGTCCTTTTCCAACTCCTTTCTCTTCGCCCGCCAGATTACCCACTGATACTTTCTACTATTTTTTTTCTTACAAACTCAAGATCTTTAGCTGTGTCAACGGAAATTGAATCTGATTCGACCAGAGAAAAATGTAAATCAATCCCATTCTCCAAAAATCTCAGATGGTCAATATCCTCTGCCTTCTCAATATTTCCCATAGCTTTGGCAACAAAAAAATTGAGAACAGCTTTGTTAAAGCACTCTACTCCCACATATTTTCTGTAGGATACCTGCAATGTCCCTTTCGGATATGGAACTGGTACACGGGACATATACAGACATCTGCCTGATTCAGAGACAACCAGTTTAATATTCGCCGGATCGATTACCTCTGCGGGGTCCGTCAACACTCGCATAGCTCCTCCAAAGTATGGTTCTGATGAAATGCTTTCCGGTATCACAGGAAGAATACACTCTGGAGTAATAAGTGGCTCATCTCCATTAATACACATATAGTAATCAGCATCGATTTTTTGTGATAGTTCATGAATCCTTGAAATATGATCAGGATGGTCTTTCTTTGTAATTATGTACTTCATTCCAAGTTCTTCGCAGGCTCTTTGTATCCTGGCGTCATCAATGGCACAAAAAACTTCTGAGAATGCTGATATATTCTTAACCTTTTGATATACCCACCAAAGCATTGGCTTTCCGCATATGTCCGCAAGCGGCTTTCCGGGTAAACGGGTAGATTCATACCGCGCAGGTATTACACCAATAATCTTCATAGTTCAAACCTCCAACTTTTTCTGATATTTTTTAAACCACTGGCCTTTCATATCATGGCCATTCAAAAATTGATTCAAGATCTACCCTTGGGAACACCTCAAGCATTCCGCCTCTTGTGGCGTTAAAAATCTGGACACCGCTTCTGTCCCCATATTTTTTAGCCTCTTCATATGCCAGAATCCTGAGAAATGCAGGCTCATTCTTTCTTGGATGCCTGTCCAAATTTGCTTCATCAACATGCCCTCCATAAGTTGTATCACAGCCTAAAAGATATATTTCCCTGAATCCCATATAAACAGCCATTTCAATTGCCGTATAGGTTACGGTAAAACCATCTAATGCTTCTTCTGCCATATCTACACTAAATCCCATCTTTATTTTATCTGGATAATAATATGAATTAAGACAATGATATGTATAATTCAAATTGTACCAGTTCCCCTTATTATATAACTGATTAAATGTCTTTTTCGATATACTTACATCATTCCCATAGTAATTGCAAATACCTATAAAGGTATCACAAACAGATGTTATATTAATTTTTTTCAGTTGTTCGCGTAGTTTTTTTTCCACATGTCCATCCTGTAGCAGATAATATGTGGGCCTAAACGGAGTCTTTTCAAAAATGTTAACAATGGAATTCATGGAAAAAGAGTATTCCTCTTTAATCAAATCCAAATCCTGCATTGTCAGGCTTGGCCCTGTTGCAACAATAAAACAGCGTTGGTTTTTATGAATATCCCTGTATTTTTCCAGGTTGGGAGAATCTTTTCTAATGATTCCATAAATCATATTGCATGTATTTACCGATACATAAGTCAGCCCCTTTCTAATTGTATTACAAACAGGATATAAAATTTTATTTTGTTTTATTTGTTCTTTGATTTTATTTGAAGTTTTCATAATTTTCTCCTCTGCAATAGTGATAATATCAAAATGCGGAATATTATCTGAAAAATCGAAACTTTGTACTTAGCGCAGGGAGCAATGCTCCCATTCTCTTTCTTTCTGCCAATATCATGGCAGCAACATAAATCACAGTGAGCAGCCATCTGAATACTACTGTTTCAATGAAAATGTAAAAAAGCACTGTCGAGGCAGTTACATGAATAATCGGAGTTACGTACTGGCAAAGTGGCAGCACCTCATGGTTGAGCTTTCTTGCGTATTTTGTATGTAATACAAAGGAAACAATATAACAAAATAAAGTTGTATATGCGGCAGCCATGTACCCGAATTTGGGAATAAACAGCCCGTTCAAAACAATATTCAGTCCTGCCGCAATGATTGTATTTTCGGTTATAAATAAGGTTTTCTCATAATAATATTCAACATTTACATACATCGTATATGCAAATATTACAAAGTTGGAAATCACAAGGGGCGGTATTAATACGATACCTTCCCAATATGCCGGTGGCGCCAATAATTTCAATATTTCAGGCGAAATCAATATAAGACCTGTCATAGCATATGTCATCAGATGAATGTAATCTTTCGAAACACAATTAACCTCACCATACCGGCTCTCATTCATTTTTTGGGTAAACCAGGGAATCCAGATTCCTTCAAGGCCTGTAGTTATAACTGTTGCTATCATGGAAAAACTATATATCAGACTGTATATACCCGTTTCTGATGTGTCTCTTAATACGCTGATCATAGTTCTGTCGGCCTGCGCCAGAATATTTAATGCTACTCCGTGCAGAATCAGAGGAAGAGATACTTTAAGTGTCCATTTGATATATGTCCTGTCAATCTGCGGTTTTGCATGACTAAATACCAAAAAACAGACAACAAGACCAATAATGGCATGCATACCAAACAGACTTATAATCCGCCCCATGTATTTTTCAGCAGTCATTATATAGATGAACCCTACTGACAGAACAGCAGCTAACAGATTGGGCAGTACCATCAAAAAAACTCTGCCAATATATTTGTATTCCATCATCTGATAATAGGTATAATCTGTAATCAGCGCCGTAAAAAGGCCTTCTAAAAAACACATTGCAATAAGTGCGAAATTTGTATTAACAGGAAATAAAAGACAACATATGGCAATTAATGTAAACATGAAGGCTGCAATCAACAAAGTAAATGTAAAGACTGTAGACAGTTCTTTATGTTTTTCAATTTTTATCCTGCAATCAGTTCCTCTTGATAATCTTATTCCACAGTTTAACTGCATTCCGATAATGGCTGTCAATATTGCTGCCCATGCGCTGTAGGTTGTAACAATTCCGTAGTCGGATGTCGACAGAAGCCTTGTAAAAACGGGGATCGTAAGAAACCCGATTCCTCTGTTAAAAATAGATGCAAAAAGATATAAGGATCCGGCCTTAGCCGTGCTTTGCTTTTTCATTCAAAATGTATCCTCATTTTCGTCAGCATTACACGAATGCGAATATACTGCTTATTCTGTCTCCTTCTGCGGGATCAACACTCTTTTTTCATTTCTTCCGGTGCAGTATGCCATGATAAATGTAAGGAAGAATGTTGACGTAATATAGAGCGAGGTTAATATATAGTCTTCAAAAAGAGATATCAGCAGGGAGTAAAAAAACACAAAAAAGACCCATTTCCCAATATATAAATTTCGATTCTTAATACGTTTATATATTTCTTTTCCAAGTACATACAATATGAAGGCGATCCAGATGGAACCAATTATTCCGGTCTGAATAAAAACGCTGGCATAAAAAATTTCCATATAATCTGTCTGCATGCCGTACAAAGTATTTCGATCCGCAAGAAACGCACCGGACGTCCTTCCCAACCCCATCAGCCATCGTCCGCTTCTTTTTAAAATCTCATAATTTGTCAGGAAATGCATTCTGCTCGTAAAATAGAGCAGAGTGCCAAGATTTTGTCCCGTTTCATGCAGGTAAAAGCAAATTCCTGAAACCACAGCGACGACACCCAAAGTTGTAAGCTGTATTATCCTTTTCACTCCGTTTTTTCTGACAATCTTTATAAAAAGGTAGACTGCCGCTATTACTACACTGATGACCAACGTTCCCCTTGAGTTGTTTGCCAGAATCAAGACAAACATAATCACGTCATCAATTAAAATAAGGATTCTCTTAAGTGATTTTTTTTCTTTAGGATAAAACTCATGTAAGACAAATAAAGATAGAATAATAACACTTAAAGCGTGTTCAGCCGCAACATTGTTAACCATAAACCCGAATAAGTTTCTATGCCGTTCATGACTATATTGCTTCCAGAAGGATGAAATAGTAACCAGCAGGTTTGTTTGCGGTAAATAAATGAAAAACAATGTAGTCATAAATACTGCAAGAAAAATATATGTCATACGAATAATAGAGCGAAGACAGTCAAAACGGGCAATCCAATAAGCAGAAATGCAGACAAAAGCCACCATCATCAATGACCGGGCCATAGTAGCCAGAACATCCTTGTAGTCCAATACTGCTATATTCGAAAATGCAAAAACGACATAATATATTGCCAGGGTTGCGATCACAAGAAGGGAACGATAACTTTTGGGCTTTATTTTCCATCGCATATCGGACAATAACATAACTCCCCAGAACAACATAAATACAATATAGAGTTCCGTATAGGGAACAAATTGTCTGAAACTGCATAATGCAATTGCCCGTATGACAATCACAAACGCAAAACTGTATATAAATATCTTTTTATTTGTCATTAGGATATACCCCTTGCCTGGCCGGTGATTTATTACAGCTCATTGTACCATCTCAAAAATTTTGCAGGGCATGCTTTTCTCCGGTATCCGCCTGAACGATACGTTTTTAATCTTGCCCACAATAAATATGCCCTGCACACTATTGGGGAAGTCGGCTCAAGGCTGAATTTTTTCGCCACCATTCCCTGTGTTTCCCGGGGATATCCGGAATAAGTGACATAGTGAATTATTTTTTTCAGGCCGTCTGATATTCCGTATTCCTCAGACATCTTTTCCAGAGCATGAAATCTTGCCCGAAAAAAATCGTATTGAACCTCTGGCTTATTAGAAGCGCTGTCAGAGGTCATGTATATTGACAAATACCTGTTATACAGGACAACGGTATGGTTTTTGGCAAAATCTATAAAAAATGTATAATCGAAACCGTATGGATAATTGCTGTCAAATCCTCCCGATTCCAGAAGGGACGCGCGCTTAAACACCATACCGCAGGTTGGCCCGCCTGCATAAAACGGATATGTGGTAATCAATGTTTCGTACGGTGTAATCCTCTGGAACTCAGGAACAGGTCGCCCCAGTCGAAGCACTCCTCCGATTGCCCGCTTAATTTTCATATTGCGTATTGCCTTTTTCCCAAACTGCGATTGTTTTTTCGCCTGCGGCATCAGATAATACCTGTTTGGAATCAGCCAATCTATATTGTCAAGCTTTTTTTCGTTTATCAGTCTAAAAATAGCATTAAGATAATTCGGAAGCAGAACATCATCATCCTGGATATACGCAACGTAATCGCCATGTGCTGCCGCAGCGCAGCGATTCATATTTCCGCACATTCCAAGGTTGTCTTCGTTTACATAAATTCTGAATACTTCGGGATCCAGATCCAGTGCAAGGCCTTTACAGTTAAATTCTGGATCATTTGAAACAACAACAACTTCATACTTGATATTTATCTTTGAGTGCTCCTGCTCGAGGATGGCTTTCAGGCATTTTCTCAACAGGTCAATCCTTTTATAAGTAGGGATCACAACGCTTAAGTTAATCTCCGCATCCAGATGTTTACCAAAAACAAGCCGACTCTCAATGTTCGTATTCTCTGCAAAATGGTCTGTATCTGGCATATCTGCTACCTCATATTATTTTGAATTACAACGTCAAAAAATGTACCGGGGCGTTTCATGGCTTCCATCTGCTCATTGCTGAACTTCCAGGACAGCTTGTGGAAGGGCGTCATGTCTTTTGTTGCCTGCCAGATCTTATCATCATACATCTGGTCAAACCGAAGGAGCAGAATGTGCGGGATAGAACTGCTTACTGGTACAACCCTCATCCATTCTTCCGGATATACTTCCAGTGCAAGCTCCATAAGATCGTGGATCAGAAAATAATCCGCCATTTTACTGTTTGTCTTCCAATACTCATAGAGAAGTTCTTTCACCAAAAGCACAATCGGCTGATTGGTGCAGGCTGTTATAAACCAGCTTGAAGTCCTCTGTGCGTGGCCATCCAATCCCGGTTTCATAATCTGATAGAGAAAGAAGTCGGAATCCCAGATGTAATCCGGAATGTTCTTTCCGCTGCAGAAAACCGTTGCATCAATCCAGGTCCCGCCATAGTTTTCCAAAAGCTCCAGACGAAGCAGATCCGTCATATGAGTGCGGGTGATTATTCCATTGTCTATTTTTTCCTGGATATACTCTGGAAATATGACCCACTCCCTATAATTCTCATCCGTCAGAAGAATAATTTCTCTTTCGATCAGATTATCCTGCAAAGACTGAAAGCATCTCTTTACAATCTCAGGAGCTGTTTCCATTCCCTGAAGCCAACATACCCAAACCCTGTTGCTGTGCTCATGAGGAAGCTTCGCTCTCTCTGCGTCATCCCTCTTAAATTCCGCAATAAAAGTCCCATATTTTTTTCGCAGTCTTTTCACAATTTTATTACTGACGGATTCTCTTACCAGCTCCAAAGATTTCTTTGATGTTCCCTGGAGAACCGTCATTGCCAAAGCGTGGAAGAGAACATGGGATTGTGCATAATCCTTCAATACCTTTCCACCATTCACTTTTTTAAACAGCTTATGAAAATCGCTCATTACTCCGCTTCCTTAACATTATGACGATTCCTTAATTCGATTGGGGGCGGTGTCATATAATTCGGATAGTAACATCTCAGATAACGGTCATAGTCATCCGGGCCTGTAACATAGATATCTTCATACTTGTACTTTGTCCCGTTGCCGTAAACTGCCTTTGGCATAATCCCCTCCAGCCTGTCATCACCCTGGAAAGTTGCAACTTCATCTGCGTCGTCATAGGGGATACGGCTTAAAAGCTCGTGGTATTTTTTTCCGCATTTGACTCCGTCAAGATGCTTTTCTATTTTTGTAATCCCTGCAAATTTAATGACGATTTTTTCATACCACGGCCTTGGTTTTTGGAGGTTTACGATTTCATCAAAGTGTGCAAGCTGACACATTGTTCTGCGATACATAAATTTCAGAAAAAACAACTTTCTGTTCAGTCCTGCCTTCGGTGCGCCATCAATAGCCAGTACGTCCATCCATGCGCCGGTCTTCATGACTTTGCCAGCATTATGAAGTGTAAAATCCTGATTTTTGTTTATAATCATGGCAGAAAGAGTAATATGGTCTTTCCCCAGCTTGTAGGTGCTGAAATACAGATGCCCCGGAAGAACCCTGTCAGCGATATGAGAAAAGCGCTCATAATCCGGGCGGGGCATGGCCACATCCACATCGTCATCCCATGGGATGAATCCCTGATGTCGCACCGCACCAATCATACTTCCATAGCAGAGGAAATAACGAAGGTTATTTTCCTCGCAGATCCGGATAAAAGTCTTAAGAATATCAAATTCTGCTTCCTGCAATTTGCTGAGTTTATGGTTTTCCATGATATTGATTCTTTCTTTTCTATGATATTTTCAGCCGTTTGGTTATCAGTTTGACTGCCAGCTTGTATATTTCAATAAAGATAATCAGTCCGATTATCACCATTATCCAAACAACAATAAAGCCGCCCCATCCTGTGCCGAATAAATACAGACAATTTATTTTCTCTACAACCCGGAACAGGAGCATCTGCGCTAAATAAAGCTCAAGACTTATTCCTCCCAGATATTTCATGATTTTGTTATTTAGAATTCTACTATCTGTACCGATGGCGTAACAGAGCCATGGCAGATACAGGACAAGCAGCCAAATCCCCGGATCACTGTTGTCGATCCTCGGATCAATCAACATATAATAGATTCCTGTGGCGGTTGCACAGCCCGCAAAACAGATCCATCTATGCTTCGCTACGAACTCTTTAATCTGTAATCTATTGAGGTATAGCGCTCCTCCCATTACAAAATAGGGTGCACAGTACAGAAAATTGTGCCGCGCCGAAAAGCCGGATATAACAAAATTTTCTGTAAAAAAATATATACTGCAAAATATTGTGAGTGTACAGGAAATTGCAAGCGACACCCAGGCTCTTTTTTTCGTCCAGCAAAGCCAGACAAAAAACGGAAACAACATGTAAAAGAGAAAAATGACGCCAAGCGTCCATCCGACTCCAATTACCGACGGATTGTTATTGGGCAGAAGACCAAATACAAGCGTTACTTCCGTAATCCCCTCAATTAGATAACCTGCCGATCTTTCAAATGTAAGATCAATCAGAATCAGAAACGCGTAGAACGGAAGGATTTTTTTATACCGTTTCATGTAAAATTGATTCCAATCAAGATTCCCGCACCTTACCTGCTCATAATAGCCGCAGAACATGCCAAAGCCACTGATCATGAGAAACAGATATACAAGGAGCGTAAGCGATGGAAGCAGGTTGTTCCAGAACCATCCTGTAATCTGATACTCTGCATTTGCCCTTATATGCATAGCCACAATTCCAATACAGGAGACCGTTCTTAATCCATCAAGATTGTCGTATTTCTCCATCACCCTTTTCCCTTTATTTCTTCAGTATTCTTTTTATCTTTCTTGTAACAGGATATGCCCACACATGTGCTACATGGATTATCCCGTAAGTAATGGGGCGGGGAAGGAGCGTGCTTACTCTGGCCACCAGTTTCTTCAGGGGCGGAGTTTTATTGTCCCACAAAGGTTCTTCCTTCCATGCTGTCAGGCTTCTATATTTCAAAAACTCCTCTCGGTACGGATGGTGATCCTCCTTAAACCATGGTCTTGTACCTGACATGAAGCAGGTAGTGAAGTGTACTACCAGAGGATTTGCGATTCCATTGTTGAATTCTTCTTTGGTGTACGCCCATACCGGCTTTCTGCATGCCTGTATTCCATCATAGCCAAGATCATAGCAGACAGTCTGGGCATTATAAGAGATCGGAAGCAACTTGACCTTTTTCAATGGCTGGAATACACCATTCAACACGCCCTGATCCATGTAAGTAATATCACCTCGATAACTGTTGATAAAATCTACAAAATTACTCTCCACATCATTGTCACGCCATGCGGCAAGGTCGATAACCATTAAGCCGTTGTTGGTATAAATGGATTCATCTGGAATCCCTATATCTTTCCGGTACATCCTGCCTCTGCAGTCATCCGCACTCATACACCATGCGCCTTCCATCTCCGTTTCCCACAATGTTTTCAGGGAATGACGAATTATCATATCACAGTCAATGTAGATAACCTTGTCAATGGTTTCCGGAAGAACATGCAACAGAAACAGACGCGAAAAAGTGCTGATGTGCCAGCATCCCACATTGATTTTAGTGTGCACAATATCCTCAACCTTTAAGTCCTCAAGGAACTTCAGATATCTTCCGTAGGAAGCTGCCAAATCCAGCAGATCCTGCTTATGCTTTTCACTTATTTCAATGTCGATGATAAAAATATTGATCTCGTCTACATCCTTATTGTTCTCCAGTAAGGAGGCAATCGAAGTGGCGGCCAGCTCGGAATACAAATCGCTGGCAGAATATGCGACATTCATCGCCTGCTCCTCCTATTGCTTCATTTTTTCTATGTATTCCTGAAAGCTCATAAGCTTCAGATCCTTCTCACTGACGACAAGTTTATCTTCACCGCCAATCAGGTCAAATGGCCACTGGATTCCAATATCAGGATCATTGTACATAATTCCGGAATCACCTTCACCGCAGAAGACTTCCGATGCCTTATAACTCATGACAGCGTCCTCCAGAACCAGGTATCCCTGTCCAAAACCTGCGGGGACAAGCAGGCAGACGGGGGCTTCCCCACGCAAATCAAAATGCCGCCACTGACCAAATGTTTCGGATTTCGGCCTGAGATCAACAATCACGTGAAATACACGACCGCTGATGCACCTCATAAGTTTGGGCTGAGGTCTGATAAGCTGGAAATGTGTAGACCGAATAACACCTCGCCTGGAGATTGTATAAAAGGTTTCTTTCAGATTGTGCTCAATGCCGTTGGCCCTGAATGTGTCTATATTATAGTCCTTGACTAAACCGCCTCGTTGATCCATTGCGTAAAAAGGTTTGATAAGATAAGCCCCTTTCAGGTCAAGCTCCTGAAATTCAAATTTCTGCACCATTGTATTTCTCCGTGTTCTACAGGGTCTTCAGCCAATCCATCGTCATCCTTGTGCCTTCCGTGAAACTCACCTCTGCTTTAAAACCTGTATCCCGTTCCGTTGCGGCAGTACTGAATATACTAAGCGGCATGTTTATCCCGGTAAAAGGAACATTCCCAAACAGCGGTATCGTATCCGGCGCCAATGACTGCTGTATTTCAAGAATAAATTCTTTCAGGGGCCGGGCATTGCCACTGCCGATCATGTACTCACAGAAAGGCTTTCCATTCTTCGCAATCAGGTAAAATGCTTTTGCCACATCTGTCACATATACAAAGTCGTAATTCTGTGTGGCTGCCGTGAACTGCAAAGGCTCGTTGTTAATAATTTTCCGCAGAGTGGTGTTCACAAAGCGGGGAGATAATTCTCCTGCGCCGTAGGCATTCGTAATCGTAGTCCATACCAAATCAATACCTATATCAGCTGCTACGGACTTACACATACAATGAGCGATATGTTTTCCCATGCCATAAATATATCCCATCCCCGGGCGGCTTCCCTGAGCATGAACCGCAGCTTCCACTTCATATTCCATGATGCTTCCCGCACAGACGAAGCGGGTACAGCCAATTTCCCTGGCAATTTTCACACACGCAACCGTCATCAGTGCATTGCTCGTCTGCAGGTTATAATCCACTCTTGCAGGGCCGGAGGAACCGGCCCATGCAAAATGTATAAATGTATCGTAGACTCCGATCGGAAGCTTGTGTTTCAGGTCATCCGCATGAAAGATATCACACGAAAGATAGGAAAGACCCTCTGCCTCAAAAGGAGCCGTTTTCGCCATGCCAATGGATAATACTTTGATTCCCTGGCTCAAAAAATATTTAACCGTATTACTTCCGACAAATCCGTTGCCGCCGGTAATAATTACATTTTCCATGTCAGTTTCCCTTCAAAAAAATTTTGGATGAGATCTCCATACAAAGATCTGTGCACTTCCAGAAGGTCTCCAGGCATACTGTCAAACCACTTCATAAAACCCACGGTATGTTCGTTTGCGACATTATTTTTAATACGAAACATCTTTGGCAAACGGCAGTCAAACAACATGGAAATGTTATGGCTGCGTTCCAACTGGTTCTTTAACCAGGGGCGTTCTTTGACAACTATAGCTTCCCTTGTAATGAAACTGTCAGGATTATAGATAACTTCGGTTCCAATCTCACGACGGGCTGTTTCCTGAATTCTGTTTTCAAATGTTTCCTGTATACGCAGGCAGCCGCCGGGAATATGCCAGCCTCTTCCGTAAAATCTGTCATCCCGCCATGTGAGAAGAAGCCGATGCCGGCTGTCCGTGATGAAGAGGTCAACATTTGCACACGGAATTAATGTTGTCACAAAATGAAACAATTCTTCTGGTAACTCCAATGTTGGATTTACACCTTCCTCATTCATTATGGCCTGTAAATATTCAATTGCCGATGTTAACTTCTTGCTCAAAATATCACTCCACAGAAAGGAACTCTTCAATCTGCTTGTCCATCACAGGACGGACATTTTCTCCGGCAGCCCAGGTTTTACTCCACGCAATAACCTTTTCCATTGCAGTATCCAGATTCCAATGTGGCTTCCAGCCCAAAGTGGTCTTAAGCTTTGAGCAATCGAGCTTCAGAAAGGTGGCCTCGTGGGGACCGCCATCATATTGATTGACCCATTTCAGACCTTCGCCCCAGTACTTCACAAACAAATCAACCAAAGCACCGGTCTGGAAACAGTCCTGGTCATCGGGGCCAACATTGTACCAAGACTGATATTCTGACTTTTCATACTGCATCGCAGCTATCATCAGGTAGGCATACACAGGTTCCAGAACATGCTGATACGGGCGGGTTGAGAATGGATTTCGCACAATGATATCCTCGTTCTTCAGTGCCGCCCTGATACAGTCAGGTATAATCCTGTCGTTTGCAAAATCCCCCCCGCCGATAACATTGCCGGCGCGCGCTGTAGATACCGCTACCTTACCCTCAAAAAAAGAGGATTTGTAGCTATGGGTAACAAGTTCTGAACATGATTTGGAATTTGAATATGGGTCATAACCGTCAAGCGATTCGTTCTCTCTGTATCCCCATTCCCATTCCTTATTTTCGTAGACCTTGTCCGTAGTCACGTTCAGGAAGGAGCGGACAGAGGGCGTCTGTCTGACGGCTTCACAAACATTGACCGTACCCATGACGTTTGTGGCATATGTACCGACCGGATCCTTATAGCTGTCTCGGACAATCGGCTGTGCAGCCATGTGAAAAGCAACTTCAGGCTTATACGTTTCAAAAATCTCCAGCAGGTGCTGTAGGTCCCGTACATCACCTTTTATATGAGTAATCTGATTTTTAACACCGCAAAGGTCAAAGAGACGAGTGCCTTCTTTGCTGCAGCTCGAATAACCAATCACGTCTGCGCCGGCATTCACAAGCATCACCGACATCCAGGAACCCTTGAACCCGGTATGACCTGTGATGAGAACCTTTTTTCCTTTATAAAAGCTTAAATCGAAACTCATTATTCCTCCCACAGTTTCCAGGGTGCATTGCCGGAATCCCACAATTTTTCCAGCTGTTGTTTTTCACGAAGGGTATCCATGCACTGCCAGTAACCTTTATGAATGTAACCAACAAGCTGTTTTTTTCCCACAAGCGCCGACAACGGGCCTTTCTCAAAGACAGTCAGATCACCTTCGATATAGTCAAATAATGTGGGTTCAAATACCATAAAACCGATGTTGATCAAATCGCCATCGGTATCGGATTTCTCTCGGAAAGCGTCAATCATTCCGTCCCTGCCAACTTCTACTACGCCTTTGTTTTGGCCGAAGTTATACATGGACATGGTTCCGACCTTGCCATGTGCCTTATGAAATGCCAGAAGCTCGGGGATATTGATATTACCAACTGCATCACCGTAAGTGAGCATAAAGGTTTCATTGCCAATATAATCGCGGATGCGCTTTACACGACCGCCGGTTTGTGTATTCAGGCCCGTATCGACAACGGTGACCTTCCAGGGCTCTATATGCTTATTGTGAACAAGCATTTCGCTGTTGCCGTTTGTGTAATCAAAGGTAATATCAGAGGTGTGGAGAAAATAATCTGCGAACCATTCTTTTATAATATGTTGTTTGTACCCGGCACAAATTACAAACTCGTTATACCCGTAATAAGAGTAGTTTTTCATGATGTGCCAGAGAATAGGCATCCCGCCGATTTCGAGCATTGGTTTTGGTTTAAAAGCGGATTCCTCAGAAATCCGAGTACCGAATCCACCTGCCAGAATTACTACCTTCATTTCCTGTTCTCCATTTTTATTACAGGCACTCCTTCCGGCCTGACAATTTTCATACAGCCTTTATTGTTTGACTTGCCGGATACTGTAAAGTGCTTTTCTTTTTCCAATGCAAAGTATCGCTAAACTGTCTTTAGTAAATAATCGTTTCGTTCAGACGTTCTCAAAATAACAGCCGTTTATTTTCCAGAGGGACTCATTTTCAAAACTCTTTTTCACAAATAAAAGATTTTATAATAAAAAACAGTTCCCTAAATCCGCCCTTTAACGTCTCCACCCGAAAAAGCCCGGAAAACTGGTCATTTTCGGGGTATTTTGACCATGATAGTGACTGCGGATTGCCGGAAGATCCGTGGTTTTCAAAGCTTGATTTTTCCATGATTTTTTATTGATTTTTCCAATAGCATCTGCGAAAACGTTCAGAACCTTCGCACGGAATTCCGCCTTGTGGCGCAGGTGATATCATGATAAAATACAGATATAAGCAATAGGGGCAATGGAAGAGAGGTGTGTATAACATTGGGAATCTATCTGAATCCGGGTAATGAATCCTTCAGACAGGCAGTAATGGATGACATTTACATTGACAAAACAGAGATGATTGATCTTATGAATCAAAAACTAAACAAATCCAGAGGGAAATATGTCTGTGTCAGCCGTCCGCGGCGTTTTGGAAAATCTATGGCTGCTGATATGCTTGTGGCATATTACAGCAGAGGCTGTGATTCCTGCAGTCTGTTTTCAGGAAAAAAGATAGCAGAAAGACCTTCATATAAAACACACCTGAATCGTCATCATGTGATTCGTGTGGACGTACAGCAGTTTTTGTTTCATGAATCGCATCTAGATATTTTTATTGCGAGGATACAGGAGGCTGTGATCAAGGAACTTCGGATGGAATTTGGTGATTGCTTTGAAGTAGATGAATATGGACTTCAAGGGGTCCTGAAACAGCTTTATGCCCTTAATGGAGAACAATTTATTTTTATATTAGATGAATGGGATTGTGTGTTTCGACTGGCCAAAGAGCGAAAGGAAACACAGAAGGATTATCTGGATTTTCTGAGAGGCCTTTTTAAAGGGAATGAGTACGTGGAATTGGCATATATGACAGGTATTCTTCCGATCAAAAAATACGGCGAACATTCCGCCATCAATATTTTCAATGAATATTCCATGATCGAACCAAAAGATCTGGGAGAATATTTTGGCTTTACTGAGACAGAAGTGAGAGAGCAGTGCAACGAATATGGTGCAGATTATGAAGAAATGAAAAAATGGTATGACGGTTACCAGCTGGATGAAATCCTGATCTATAATCCGAAATCAGTTGTCGACGCATTGATGTGGAAAGACTTTCAGAGCTACTGGACCGGCACAGAGACTTATGAAGCACTGAAAGTCTATATTGATCTGAACTTTGACGGTCTGAAAGAAGCAGTCATTAAAATGCTGGGAAATGGACGCTGCAGAATCAACACCCGGAAATTTCAGAATGATATGACCACATTTCATACGAAAGACGATGTGCTTACGCTCCTGATCCATCTTGGATATCTGACATATGACAGAAAGACCAGAGAAGCATTTATTCCAAATCAGGAGATCGCGCAGGAATTTCAGAATGCGATTGAGGGACCCGCATGGGACGGGGTAATCCGTTCGCTGGAACAGTCAGCGGATCTCCTCGAATGTACATGGAAGATGGATGGAAAGGCTGTGGCAGACCGCCTGGAAACGATTCACAGCGAAACCACATCCATTCTCAAATACAACGATGAGAATTCCCTTACCTGTACGATTCTCATGGCCTATTACAGTGCACAGGCATATTATATGAAACCGATTATGGAATTTCCAGCTGGAAAAGGCTTTGCAGACGTCGTCTATCTTCCCAGACGAAATGTAGACAAGCCGGCACTGGTAATTGAACTGAAATGGTGGAAAACTGCCCAAGGAGCAATTCGACAAATTAAAGAAAAGCAATATGCTTCTTGGATTGAAGGCTATACGGGAGAGATTCTTTTAGTGGGAATCAATTATGACCAGAAAAAGGGCCATATGTGCATCATTGATAAATATGAAAAAGGATAATCTGAACAGAATATTGTGATTATTTTCTTGTGAAATAAAACTTTTAACTTTCAGAGAAGGAGATGAAATCTTTATATGAGAATCTATTTAAATCTGGAAAACGAATTTTCCGCCAGGTAGTGACGGATGCAATATATGCTGACAAAACAAAAATAATTGCTTTTGTAAATCAACGAATAAATAAGTCCGGAAGAAAGTCTTTTTGTGTCAGCTGCCCGCGTCATTTTGGAAAGTCCATGGCTACTGATATGCGGGCTGCATACTATAACGGAGGGTACGATTCCGTAAAATTGTTTATCAGGAAAAATTGAAAAAAAGAATCGTATGGCATTCATCTGGATCAATACAACGTGCTTCGTCTGGATGTGTTAATCTAACTTTTGACGGGTTAAAAGAAGCGATTATTCAGATGCTGGGGAATGGTCGTCGCAGTATTGCCCCAGCCATATTCAGGAGACTATTCAGGAATTTATGCGGACTGTAAAAGTCTGCGGCTGGGCTGAGTAATGGAATCTTTAAACCATTCAGAAGAATTTCTTCAAAATACATAGCAGCTTAATGAAATGGCTGTGGCAGAGAACATTGCTTTCATTCATAATGAAATTGCAGACGAGAAAAGGATTTGCAGATGTTGTTTAGCTGCCCAAAGGGAATGTGGAAAAACCATCCCTGCTGATTGAACTGAAGTGGAAGAAATCTGCAGATGGTGCAATCTGGCAGATCAGGTAGCGAAGAATATACGGGGAATATCCTTTTAGTTGCGATTAATTATGATGAGAGAAAGTGGCATGAATGTGTGATCAAAAAATACCGAAAAGATAAATCAAAATAATAAACAAACTTAAAGAATCATAGGTAATACAAAGATTTATATAAATCTTAGAACTGTTTCATCTAAAACTGCCAGATTCAACGAGATTTATTTTGATAAAGTAGAACTGCTTCCAAAACTGACGGCCATAGGCCATCGAATGCGGTTTTTAAAGACAGGGGTAGAAGAACTTCCCCTGTTAGACCGCGATAACCCGCCGGCTTTAGCCGGTGGTCGTTAAGTCCCTTGTTCTGCAATATGGAAAAATATGTTTTGCGAAGTCGTATAGATTCTGCTCTTTGTACTGATTAGTACCTGTAAAATATCTCTATTCTTTCAATCTCATCTACCAACCGTTCACACCCTTTCCCATCCACCATATTCTGCATATATATGGAATGCTTTATGCGTAAATCAACATCATTATAAAAATCTGTAATATACCCCATGATATTTTTAATGCATTGTCCCATATTATTTCTCACATCTCCAGCATAAGGTATTAACCCCATATCAGATACCTTCTTTGCAATTGGTATCTGATTATCTGCCAGCGTGTACATAATAGATGGCAATCCACAGGCACATAATTCATAAGTTGTCACGCCGCCAGCAGTAATTGCCAGATCACATTCTTTCATATAGGCAGACATATTATGGATTCCACATAGGAAATGAATGTTTTTTATAGCACTCCAATGTTGTATCAGCTTGTTTTTATTAGGATTAAATCTCCCGATTATCACATAAATGTCAACATTTGCAAACCATGTTTGTTTACTGAATGCTTCCAGCAGATTCCCAATTACATTGTAATTATCGGTGCCGCCAGAAGTGATCAATATCTTGCACACATTCTTTGAAATTGTCCGCTTCACATTCTGAAACTCTTCTCTCAATGGAATATACTTACATCCCAAAAGGAACCTTGTATTCAGAACAGATTTTTTATATCTTGAAGGATAATCTAAATCTGCTGCATAAATATTATAATTAACCAATAAGTCTACCGGATATATAAAACGATTCAGGTCATCAATATATATTGTTTTTGTATATTTTCCAAGTGCTTGTAGATAAAATTCTGTTACAAAATAAGAATCAATCAATAACGCCGGAATAGTATTAGTTTTTATTATTGAAATAAGGGAAGGTATCTCTTTTTCCAGGCAATCCCAGTCAGAATCCAGACAAATTGCAGAAAAACCACGTTCTTCAATCATAGTCCGAGAATGGTCATCTGCAATAATGAAAGTCACTTGCCGCCCACGTCTGTGAAATTCTGCAGCAATCGAAAGACACCGCATCACATGTCCAGTGCCAATCTTTTCGTTGGCATCCGCCCGGATATAATACATCTCATCCTTCTCCTTAACATTAATTTATCTGTTTTCTCTTTATACCATCATCACTTACCAGTAACACGCTGCCTGACACATTTTCTATAACAAAAAATAGTATCCAGTTTTTCAGCCTTGTATCCCAGCTCTTCAAAAATCTTTTGAGAAGCAATATTTTTCTGTAGAACCTCTCCATAACTGTATACGCAAGATTGAAAGTCCTCCAGTATTGCATTATTTAGCAATTCCAATAAAATTTTCCCATATCCGCAGCCACGACGTTGCGGAATAACACTATAGCTGATCCTGCAGCCATCCTGAATCCTTTCCAAACGTCCCTGACCAATTGGTTTCTCTTCTTCCATTAAAATATATTGACAACGTGTTTCTGAACATAATACAGCATTTAACCATTGTATATGTTCTTCATAAGTAATTTCTTTTGAATTCAACGAATTTTTTCTGCATTCACGATCGTTTACCAATTCAAACAAAAACATTGCATCATCTTTTGTTGCATAACGTAAAAATACCTTTTTCATATTTTTATACCTCTAATTTGTCATATGATAAAGGCTCTCCATAAGAAATATGTTTTTTTGCCACCATACCCAGAACATTTTTATATTCTTTAGGCTTTAACCCATATCCAGGTCTAATAACGCGAGTATTCTTTTCCGTTATGGTTTCTCCCTTTTCTATATCTTCAACTGCAAAAATGGATCTTCGAAAAATAATGCTGTTTTTTTCCTGGTCAGAAGGTCCGTAATTTACAGTACCAATCGCCCGTTCAGCCGCCCTGACATCCTGGACCATTTGCTGAAATTCAGTCGGCTCCATGGAAAATGACGCATCTGGATTTTTTATATCACGGTTCAAACAGAAGTGCTTTTCAATTACTCTGGCTCCTAACGCCACCGCTGTCACTGCAGCTACAGATCCCATTGAATGATCTGACAATCCAACAGGAAGTCCAAAATACTTTTTCATATCCTGTATGGTCAAAAGATTCATCTCATCAGAAACTGCTGGATATGCACTGGAACAACGCAACAGCACAACCTTGTCATTTTCCTGTGCTTTGATTGCAGAAACTGCTTCTTCAATCTCTTCTTTCGTTCCCATCCCTGTAGATAAAATAATGGGTTTTCCTTTGGAAGCAACGTATTCTATTAAAGGAATGTCAACTAATTCAAATGAAGCTATTTTATAAAATTCAACTCCTAAATCCTCAAGAAAATCAACTGAAGTTTTATCAAACGGTGTTGACAAAAAATCCAGTTCGAGTTCTTCAGCTTGTTGCTTCAATTCTTCCTCCCATTCCCATGGGGTGTAAGCTTTTTCATAAAGATGATATAAGTTTTCACCATCCCATGTTCCACCATCAATTTGAAAATACTTATTTGTACAATCAATAGTCATCGTGTCTGGCGTGTATGTCTGAATTTTGATACAATCAGCACCTGCTTCTTTTGCAGCACCAATTATTTTTTTTGCATTTTCCAGACAGCCAGCATGATTCGCGGACATTTCTGCAATAATATAAGTTTGTTTAAGTTCTTTTAAGTTGAATTTCATTTAATTAAGCCTTTCAAAACCCGCATGACATACAGGCCCCTTCAAATAATCAATAATACTTTCACCTTTACTGTTGATGACAGAAATTTTCTCAAAAACAGTCTCGCAGGCCTTCAAATATTTGTCAACAATCGCATCTGTATGTGCCAACGATACATATAATCCGGTGCCAGCCAAAAATCCCTGCTCTAACATCTCCTGCGTAAAGTATGTCTTATATGCCAGTGAATTCTCATATTGAAATTCAAAATGACTTAATGCATAAATTCCGCTTATATGAATCCTGACTCCCCGTTTA
This sequence comes from Lachnospiraceae bacterium, assembly GCA_910574805.1. GTDB lineage: Bacteria > Bacillota > Clostridia > Lachnospirales > Lachnospiraceae > Hominiventricola. The sequence continues at coordinate 29,417 of CAJTCV010000023.1, forward strand.
TCTGCAATTTCTTTCCAAGCGTTTTGTACTTTTTTTCCTGTAAATGTCTGATGTTCACTGACATTATATTTCTGATAACAGTCAATGGATGTGATCGTGGCAGCAAATGCAATTCTCTCTGTCCAAAAAGTACTGCTGATAAACGTATCCTGTGCAGCTTCCATTATTTCTTTTACACCTATAATTGCAGATACCGGATATCCATTGGTCATTGCCTTTGCGAAAACTGCCAGGTCAGGATTTACTCCCAGTTTTAGATGGCTTCCTCCTGCACATAGACGAAACCCGGCAGTAATCTCATCAAAAATCAGTACAATACCTTTTTCTTCTGTAGTTCTTCTGATTTCTTCTAAATATCCAGGCTCTGGATAATCGTTGCGAATGGGCTCCATTATGACAGCCGCTATCTGCCCGTCATTTTTCTCTATCAACTGTCTGAATTCTTCAATATTGTTATAATGAAAAATCAAGTTAGTTCCCGCCAGTCCTTTTGGCACGCCTACCGGACTTAAACCTTTTAAATGGACGTCTGCTAAAGGGTCCCCTTTCACCAGATTTGCCGAAAGGTACCAGTCGTGCCACCCATGATAGCCGCACACTAATACAATATCTTTTTTTGTATGAGCTCTGGCAATACGCGTCGCCAGGGACATTGCTTCACCACCTGCTTTTGCGTAGCGAACCATATCTGCCCATGGATGCAGTTCCAGAAGTTTTTCCGCCAGTTCTACTTCTTCCGGCGCATTTAATGTACACATCCCTCCATGATCGATTGCTGCTTTGGCCACACAGTCGACTTCATCAAAAGCATAACCAAGCACGTTTGCACCTACACCCATAATGCTCATGTCATAATAGTGATTTCCATCCAGATCCCAGACCTCGCAGCCTTTCGCTTTACTGTAGTAGGCTGGCCATAAATCTGGAAGCCACATCTCTGGTCTTTTGCTAAGAAGCTGTGTGCCTCCTGGAATAATCTTTTTTGCCCTGTTATAAAGTTCTTGTCCTTGTCCCATTTTATTGCACCTCTTATTCGTCTGGTTGTACCACGCTGTCATTTGCTATAGATTTTAAAAGCCCTTCATTCCTTGCATACCTGGCATTCAGTTTCTCCAGTTCCGGATTTTGCGCCAAAAATTCTAAAATATCTTCCGTCACAAAGTCTTCTTTCTCTTGAGCTGCAAAATGCTGATAGATTGCACTGATCAATTCATAATCTTCATCTTCATCCAAAGTCCATCTTTTTGTCCCAATTCCCTGTATTGGGCATTCCAGATTTTGTATATGAAACTGATCGGAATGATTTTTTATATACATTGTCACATGTTCACGTTCTGATTTCAGTTTTGCTTCCTGCCAGCTTTTTTTCAATATGGGAAATTTTATTATCTCAATATCTTCACCATCTGGAAAACTTTCCGTTAGCTCCGCCATATAATCTGTATCTGGTTCCATCTGCTCAATAGCCATATCCAGATACCGCCAGTCAAACAATGGACAGTCTGCAGTAATTCTCACCACATACTCCGGCTGTAACAATTTGGCAGCCTGATAGTATCTGTCCAGTACATCTTCTTCGGAGCCAACAAAGACTCTCACACCCAGCTCTGTGCAAAGTTTTATCAGCGGCAGATTATTCCTTTCAATGGAAGTGATTACCATTACCTCATCAATATGTCTGCTTCGCTGTACCCGTTCAATTACCCATTGCAGATCTGTTTTTCCTGATAGTTCTTTCAGCACTTTATTAGGCAATCTTGATGAACCGCATCTTGCCTGAATCATTGCCACATATTTCACATTATCACCTTCCATTTTTCTTTTGACTGCCTGCCCATAAGCTGGGAAATATTATATTTTTATCAATATTGACAAATGTTTCTTTTAATTCTTTCACAAGCTCCTCTGGAATGTTATGATTTTGATAGATATTTATATACTGCAATAATTGTTCTTTACTATCTACGCCAAAAACGAGATAATCTATTTTTTGTTCGTTCGTAACAAAATGGATCAGTACATCCATTTTGTCTGCAGAATACTCGTTAAGTAATTCATCAAATCTTTCCAAATAAGGCAGTGCATGTTTTAAATATTTTGGTATGCACTTTCTGTCCATCATGAATAATCCTTGCAGAAAAGCACTTCTTGTAAACACTGTAGCGCCAACACTTTTTGCCTTCTGGATAAAGCCTTCCTGTGTGCCTCTTTGATCCATAACGCTATATGGCAATTGAACATAGTCAAATCCCTCTGTTCTTAACGCCGCATACCCTTCCTGCAGATCATAAATGGAAATGCCCGCATGATTTATCAGTTTTTCTGCTTTTAGCCTGTCTAAAGCATTCACAATATCTGAATTGTAAATATCCTGTGGAGAATGCAATAAGTATCCATCCAGGCACTGTACATGTAATCGCTCCAGTGTATCTTCAAGTTCCTTCCGCACTATGCTGTAAGCATCTTTCCTGTTTTCTTCAATTACATTGCAGGAAAGTTTGGAAATAATCCGCAGTGAATCCACATGAGTTCTTGTTTCAAAATACCTTCCAAGCAGTTCTTCAGCTGTACCATATGCATGGGCTGTGTCTATTGTGTGAATACCATTTTCAATCGCAGTATCCAGCATCTCAAATACCTTTTCTTCCGTCGGTTGGCCCAAGCTATTATTGATTCCATAATTCATACCAAATTGAACGGTTCCCAGGCAAAGCTCCGCCATAAATCCCACCTCAGCTATCATCCATTAAAATAATTTATTGATATTTTTCTGAATTTATTATCCGAAAGCGATTTGATCGTCAAATCAGGACTGCTTCCAAAAACAATCGTTCCAGATGGTATATCCTGATCTTTAATATAGGTATTGGCTGATATAACAACCTTGTCCCCAATCATGCAATTTCCTAAAACCTTAGAACCGGACATCATATAAACATGTTCACCAAACTTGGGATATCTTCCTTTGTTGTTCCCCACAGTGCATCCCTGCATAAAAACAAAATAATTATTATATGCAGCTCTCCCTAATACACTTCCCTGCGGATGTTCGCAAAAATAAATATGCGGCAAGTCAATCTCATAAAAAAGATCTGCAGATGAAATAATCTTGCTTATTCCATATATTCTGTCACATAAACTGCGGTTACTGGAATTCTCTTTATATAATGTATGTGCTGTCTCATATAGGAACATTGTGTATTGACATGTATGCAATCCATCAAACACAGCCCCTTCATGAGAACAATAATATTTATTGGAAATATTATTAAAGCAATATTCCAACCGTGAGAAGACCCTTTCTGTCACACTCAAAATAGACTGACCTTCACTGTCATTGATAAAATAGAGGTTATTCAATTGCTTTATTAATAACTGCGAGACTTCTGTCGCCTCCATATTTTTAAAATTCATCAATGCTATCCACTCATTTCCTAAAATATGCCAGTACCTTTTTTACTGCCAAAATAACCTTTTTAACGTCTTCATCTGTCATATGATAATATAGAGGTATCGTAATCAGCCTCTCATACAACTGCTCCGCATTCGGGCACAGCCCCTTTTCGTATCCTGATTTTTGATAATACGGAAAATAATACACGGGAATATAGTGTACATTGCATCCAATATTTTCAGCCATTAACGCATTATAGATCTCTGATCTTCCTGCGTTGAGCATCTCTAGATTCAGCTGCAGCAAATACAGATGCCTAACCGTATCAGATTGTGGTATTTCTTTCTGTACAATAATTTCCGACATTTCTTCAAATGCTTTATTATACATTGTGACAATTTCTTTTCTCCTCTTTGCAAAAATATCCAGTTTAGCTAACTGGCTGATCAGCAAAGATGCCTGAATATCCGTCATCCGATAATTCAAGCCTAATCCAATCTGTTCGTAATACCAGCCACCCTCCGATACATTCTCCAGCCATTCTTCATTCCGGGTAATTCCATGCGCACGAAAGAGCTGCAATTTTTTATAAAATTTGTCATTACTGGTCATGATAGCCCCGCCTTCGCCTGCTGTGACAGTCTTCACCGGATGGAAACTGAAGGTTGTCATATCCGCAATTGACCCGACAGGAACACCCTTATACTTCGTACCTATTGAATGGGCCCCATCTTCTATTAACGTAAGATCATATCTTTTACATATATCTTTTATGGCATCTAATTCAACCGCCTGTCCGGTAAAATCCACAGCAACAATTGCTTTGGTTCGATTGCTGATTTTCTTTTCTATTTCCTGGGGATCAATATTATAAGTACTCGGATTAATGTCAGCAAAAACAGGTCTTGCCCCACAATATAATACGCAATTCGCAGATGCAGCAAATGTGAGAGGTGTAGTAATCACCTCATCTCCTTTCTGTATTCCTGCTGCATAGCACGCGGCATGAAGAGCAGCAGTTCCATTGCTCACCAGCACTGTATGCTTGGCGCCAGTAATCTCACACAATTTCTTTTCGGCTTCTTCTAACTTAGGTCCACATGTTAGAAAGTCTCCTTTCAACACTTCTACAACCGCCTGAACATCTGATTCATCAATGTACTGATGACCATATCCGATTTTTTTGTCAAAGATTGGTTTCCCACCAAACAGAGCTAATTTTTCCATTATTATGATTTTCCTTCCTGATATTTTTTGATATGATTATTAGGTTTACACCATGTCATTCTCAAGCAAAACGGAGTCAATAATATTGCAAATAATATAGTGTAATCAATTCTTCCCACATAAAAATAATAAACCGGAGCAAAAAAGCATATTACCCGCAAAGCAGGATAGATAGTGTTACAAATTCTGTTTCTGTCATTGTAATACTCAACCCTGGCAAAAATTGCACCTATCAAATATGCTATAACTGGTGAAAGAAATATACCAAAATCAGCAACTAAAATATAACCAAAACCAGAGTAGCGCCCAGAAGCTAGTGTTCCAAGAACTCCTGTGTAACTGTACCCTGTAGGAAAAAGGGTGCCCAATATTTGCAGAACTGATCTAAATGTTATTTGTCCCAATAGCACTCGCTCTGGAAACGCGTTGGCACAGGAATAAGCAAATACATAAGGAGCCTCTCCCAAATATGTAGATAAATAAAATAAAAAACTGATTTTACCTGCAGTTATTTCATATAATTGCCTCCAAAATGGTTTGACCACCATATCTCCTGCAATATACATTTTCCGCTCCAGTGCCGTATAATATATTGAACGCGAAGAAAACAAGTATAGAAAAATAACAAATAGCCCCAGACCAAATATAATTATAAATATTTTCGTATTTTTACTTACAGATGTCTTATCATCCACCTTTTTCCAATATAAGCTTTTAACTGAAAAAAACAGCAAAAACTCTACTGCAATTGTAAATCTGGCTCCCATTAACAGATATCTCAATCCTGGCAAAAAAAGACATACTGAAGACAATTTTTTTAGCTTTTTATCTTTCAAGTTCTCTGCACAAGATACAATCAGAAAAGAAGAATCACCCCCAATCTGCATCAATAATAATGTAAATTTTTCCAGTGCGGTTCTTCCACTAGAAGCAAAACTATCTGCTGTATATGCACCAAATGAAAATATACCATATAATTTTTGATACAAATATAAAAAATAAACAAAGCAAGAAATCGAAACAAAATTTAAAATATAGATAATAATAATACCTTGCTTTGTTAGTTCAAAAACAGCTGTTTTTTTTGCAATCTGTTTTTTAGAGATTATGTTATCCATTTTTGACTTAAGTCCCATAAAGAATAACAATTCATATATCCAAAACAGGGCAAAATATGGATAACTGTAAATTTTATATTTATATACTCCCCCTATTGAAAAAAAAGCAAAAAACAATGCAGAGTATAAAAAAATATTAGCGAGTCGACTTTTTTTATTTACCTTAAATGGTGGGATACATATTTTCATTTACAATTTTATCACTCCGCATATCTCAAATATTGTTTAATCCCATAAACTATTTGATCAGGATTACTGTTTGGAATTCCATTACGACTGTTCACGAAATCTGATTCAAATACTGCCTCAAGCAACGGTCTTATAAAGTCCTCATTCCGAAATGGAACTATTGGAAGCTTTAATGATTCAGCTGTTATTCTATCCACATAAAAAGCATTCGGATGAAATTTATAATAATAATTATCACTTATAATCAAAACTCTTTTATGCCTCATTAATGCTTCAATTCCAACAGTACCGTTGTCCGTAACCAGAGTTTTCACTCTTTGAAGCAATTCATTACTTCTATCCATTGGATGCAGCAGAATTACATTCTCTACTGAGTTAAGATCATCGTAAAATGAAAGCTCCCTCTTTCCATACATCGCAGGATGTTCTTTGATAATAAAAGTAATACCTCGATCAGATCTTTCTATGAGGTCCAAGATGAATTTTCTATAGTTTGTCTCCTCAACATTTGGGCACCAATAGTCTGTTGTAGCTTCCGGAATAAGATGCAACGGCAAATAAACTGTTTTTTCAGGGTCAAACTGAATTTCATTTAGTCTCAAAAAACAGTCATCAAAATTTTTATTGTAAAATATTTTAAGGGGTTTATGACGAAGGTAAAACATATTATAGTGGTAATTCCACGGGTCTTTTTCTATTACCTTTCTAATTGGATAATATATGTTCTCAATTAATTTTCGTCTTATATAATATTTATAAATAAATTTATGATTTCTTTTTACATTTTTCGTCTCGCTGTCAGGAAGAAATTTAATATCTGTTAGTTTATGAACCCAGTAGCTCGCTTCTTCATGTGTAACAGCCCTCCCAATGGAATGGTATTCACCCCGGGTACTGATCCGTGCATGTTTAGTGATAAAAGTCCCTATAAAAGCAATCGTTTTAACACCATGCATTCTGGCGATTCTATCAATTATATCCAGTGTATAGCAGTCTACAGGAAAAATTACCGCATAATCAAATTGGAATTCGGAAAAAATCTCATCTATGCCATTCCAGTATCGGAGTGCCTGCTTGTATGCCTGTTTTTTATCCAAGAGACGAAGGGTACGGCAACGAGCAAGTATATCATCCGCTTCTTCTTCAAAATCAGCATTAGGATGTTCATAATCAGAATTATACAAAAAGCTCCCTGCCCAGATATCCGCCAGACCTTTAAAATCGGAAAAAGAGATTATCTCCGGATAGTCAAATGCTTTATTAATTACTTCATAAAAGAATTTTTTGGATTTTGGACGAATATAAGAAAATATTTTCATCATATTTCTCCCACATATAATTCCATTTCATAATTAGTGACAGACATCGATGTCAGTTTTTAAAAGGCGTTGTATATCTTCTACGCTCAACCATACCATGTTAGTCCCAGAACTGTATTCAAACTCGGGGTTCACAATTTTTCCACCCGGTAATACATCTTTTACCCCCCACCAGTTATAGTGCGGATAAACGATATAGTGCTTGTCATATTCATACGTATGCAAAGAATCTTCACGAGTCACCATAATTTCATGAAGTTTCTCACCCTCGCGAATTCCCACCTCCGGCATCTCGCAACCGGGCAGCATCGCCTGTGCCAGATCTGTTATTTTAAAAGAAGGTATTTTTGAAATAAATGTCTCCCCTCCCCGTGCCTTTTCCAAAGCATGAATGACCAGCTCAACGCCTTCCTCCAAGCTAATCCAGAATCTTGTCATTCTATAGTCTGTAATAGGCAGTTTATTTTCACCCCTGTCAATAATGCTTTGAAAAAATGGAATTACCGATCCTCTGCTGCCTGCTACATTTCCATATCTCACTACTGCAAATTTAGTTCCACTTTGTCCCGAATATGCGTTAGCCGCTGTAAACAGTTTATCCGATACAAGTTTTGTTCCTCCGTAAAGATTTATAGGATTTACGGCTTTATCTGTTGATAATGCAACTACTTTCTTAACGTTTGCTTCTAATGCAGCATTAATCACATTCATGGCACCATTAACGTTTGTTTTAATTGCCTCATTAGGATTATATTCACATGCCGGTACTTGCTTTAAAGCAGCGGCATGAATTACATAATCCACTCTTGACATAGCCATTTTAAGTCTTTTTTCATCTCTGACGTCTCCGATAAAAAAGCGCAATATGTCTCTATAATTTTTATAATCGTTATCCATCATAAACTGTTTGTATTCATCTCTTGAATAAATAATGATTTTCTTAGGTTTATAATGTTCAAGCACATAATCTACAAAATGATGCCCAAAAGAGCCTGTACCACCTGTTACTAAAATAGTTTTGTTGTTCAGCATTTCATAATTCCTCCTTAACTTTACTCAATAAATATCATATATTCTGTTATACCTATTTCCCTTTATACAAGGCTAGACTTGTGCCTAAATACACTATTGCCCCCGTAAATATACAAATTATCACATCAAACAATCCATTATTCACATGACATAACCGAGTTTTGAATAGCATCTCCTGTATCCACCACACACAAATTCCCATTATAAGAGACAGTACAAATGGTTTAATCAGTTCCTTAACCACCCGTCTAAGAGATAATTTATGGTCCACTGTTTTCAGCATTATAAAAACTGCAATGCTTCCTGCCAAAATGGCTATGTCTGTTGCCAAGACCAACCCGATATATCCCACTCTTTTGCTCATTGCTATATCCAACAAAATATTTACACCGACTGTTATAAGGGCTGTATACATTGCAAGATCTGTTCTTTGGAGCGCACAACATATCCGGTCTCCTATGTGCTTCATACACATTGGCATTACTCCTAAAAGATATACAGAAAATATGGCTGCTGTTATATTCACACTATTGCCGGAGAAGTTGCCATGGCCATAGACTAACTGTATAATCGGTCCTGCAATGACAATACCTCCGATAACGAGGGGGAAAACAGTCCAGGATACTATTTGAATACACTTATATAATTGGCTGTTTAGCCCGACCATATCATTTTGGGCAGCTTTTTCCGTAAACGATGAATAAGCTATTATTACTAAAGATGAGGAAACAATTCCCTGTATGGAAAAACTTAGCTTATATCCATATGTCATGCTTGTAATAATTCCCGCCTCATAATGACTGGCAAAAAATTTGTCTGCAACAGAATTTACTTCTGATACCACTGAACTTACAAATACCGGAAAGATCATTATTGCCATAGTTTTTAAATAATCCTGCCTTAAGGATAAAACAGGGCGATATTTAAACCCTTTTCCAAAAGCAAACAACAACAATACTCCGAAGGAAACCATGTGCCCCATTACAGCTGCCCATGCCAGTTTTATATCAGATGGAAATGTCAGCAATAAAGCAATAATCAAAACCACATATGATACAACCTGAGCAATAGCGCTTATTGCTTTGGCATTTTGAATTTGTAAATATGCCTTGAAAATGCTATAAGATGCTATAAACGGAATCGACCAGATTATAATTACTGCGTAATCATTTAATAACCTCATGGCTTCCTGAGAAAAGCCATGAGCATAAATATCCAAAATGACTTTCCGAAATATAATAAAGAGTACCGAAATAATAATGCCAAATATCAGTGATATATTAAAAATATTGCTGCTGAAATCATTGATTTTTTCAGGCTCTTTACATTTGAAACTATTATAAATGGGTATATAGCATGTTAATATTGCAGTCGCTATGCCTTCAAATAATATAGTAGGAAGCGAATACGCCATAAGAAAAGCATCGCTTGCTATTCCCGCACCATAATATGCCCCCAACAAGGCATCGAATACAAAACACGATAATTTGCTCAGGATTATAACAAATGGCACCGCGCATATCTTCAAAATATTTTTAAGCATTCGAAAAAGGTTCCTAACAATAAATATAATTTTGCCGTTTTGATATTATGATAAAGCCAGAAATTTGATCCATTGCCTGCCCAAAACTACAAACTTTGATTCTATTGATTTATGACTGATCACACATGACTACTAAATCAAAAAAGTTGCAACTGTGAAGATGTATGTATTCATTCCTTATATATATTTCTATAAAAGTTACTCTAAATACAATTTTCTGTAGTATGTACCACACGAACAAATATGCTACAATTTGATCATTGCCGCAATAATATTATCTTTAAACTGGGTACTTAGAAAATTATTGACCACTCTGTCTTTTCCGGCTTCTCCTAATTTTCGCCTCAACTCCGGGTCATCTGCAAGCTGAGTCATCGCTCTGGCATATGCTTTTGTATCACGATTCGGCACCTCGATACCATTTTCCCCATGAATGCATACATAATTAACGCCCGAACCAGGAATATTGAATGTTACAGCTGGTTTACCATAGTACATACCCTCAGCCAATGCCAGACCGAATGCTTCATTTTTGGTAATGGATGGAAAACAAAAAATATCCATTGCATTTAAATAAGCCTTAAGCCCTACATCATCAATCGATCCAAGAAAATGAATTTTCTCATCTCCTTCTGCCTCTTTTACCAAATCTTTTGTCAGTTCCCCTTTACCAGCAATAAAAATTACAAACCGATTATCAAGATATTTGCTTGCTTGGATTAAATATCTAAATCCTTTATATTCTGTATGTCTTCCGACTGCAAGACATATAATTTTTCCGCTGTTCTTTTTCCTGATTTTTAAAGAAATCCTGATGGACTCATCTGAAAGTTTAAATCTCTCCACATTAATACAATTTGGAATAATCTTACATTTATTGGACGCAGCACTTAAATAAGGACTGCCTTCTACATATCTTGGACTGGTAGCAATCAGCAAATCAGCCCTTTTAATCAATCTGTGATTCTGTCCAATAAATAGATTTTTAAGGAATTTTTGCTTCACGATATCCAAATGCCAGTATATTACAAACTTTGTCTGCTTGGAAATATACTTAAGAAGCAAATATGCTACAAAAGGATTTGGATAATGAAAAACAATGATGTCAGGCCTAAAATCATTAAGAGTTTTTTTTAATATACTGCTGTATGATGCCGAAAGCGACTGTGAAGAAATTTTCGCCACACACCCGCACCGGATTATTTCAACGCCATCCACACATTCTTTCTCATCGCCTTTTTTATGATTAAAGCAAATGACTTTCTGTTCATATATATTAGACAAAGAATTAACACAGTCCTGTGCGATTTGTTCTGTCCCTCCTTGGAAAGGATAATAATACTTAGAAACATGTAAAATCCTTTTCATATATTCTCCAATTCCCTTGCTTTTATTTGATAAATATAATGATCAGTCATTGGTGTACATAGGGCTTTTTATAAAACAAAGGAAAGTATGTGGTAAACCCTCAATTGATTTACAATTACAGAAATGCTTTTTACCTTTTTTCTTTGGATTTTTGTTCGCTAAATCCGCCCTTTAACGTCTCCACCCCAAAAAGCCCGGAAACCCGGGCGTTTCTGTATATTTTGACCATGATATTGACTGGTCTGTCACATTTCCTGGAATTGCCATAGATAAATTTCTTCCTATTTATATATAGGATCATGCGAGGGACAGTTTCAGAATCAGGTTTAAGGATAATTAAAATTGTTTATTTATTTGTACAGAAATCTAAATTTTAGAAAGATCAAAATCAGGAAAGTGGAACCCCAAATGCTTTGACAAAGATTCCGGTCCAGGCAATAATGTGGCCGGACCGGAAGCAGGTAGACATAGTTAGACTTTGCTCAATTATCTCAGTAATTCCATACATTGTCGTTTGCGTTCAATATTGCTGTGTACATAGACGTTCAGTGTGGTATTAACGGAGGCATGGCCAAGAATTTCGGACAAAGTTTTATAGTCAAATCCCCGTTTGATTCCTATGGTTGCAAAACTATGCCGCAGTGAATGAAAATTGAGATATCGCAACCCGCACTGATGAAGCAACGTTTTATATCTTTTTTGAATATTGCGCGGTTCCATGCATTTTGTTGTGCCAGTCAAAATATAAATATTATCTTCTCTTCTGTAGTCATGTGTCTCTTCCAGTAGAAAGCAGGGAAGAGGAATTTCTCTCAAGGAACTCTGTGTTTTTGGAGAACCAATACATAAAGTTGTTTTGGCTGTATTATAAACAGCATCATAATTGGCATTTTTTGTGCGGTAGACTGTACGCCTTACAGACAATTGTCCATTGACGGCATCAATATCCCCCCAGGTCAGTCCACTTAACTCCCCAATCCGAAGTCCGGTATACATACAGAGCCGAAGCCCCAACGAAAATTCATCAAGTTGTACTTTCAGATAACCTTCCAAAAGCTGCCATTCCTGATCCGTAAAAATCTCAAGGCTTTTTTTCTTTATCCGAGGGACTTGAAAATACAAAGGTGAAATATCTATGAGCCCCTTTCTCTGGGCAGATTTCAAAATGCTCTGGAAAATAAGCATGATAGAATGAATGTAGGAAGAGGAAAGATTTTCTTCTATCTTACATTGTATGAAATTTTGTGCAACGTCACTGGTCAACTGCATGATCTGTAAATTTCCAAAATAAGGCCTCAGGTGATGATCTGCTATGATTTCATAGAAAAAATAGCTGCTGTCTTTTACATTATGCCGGATCTCTGCTTTCCACTCATTCAGCAGGTCCTCAAATGTTAAGAGCACTTCCCTGCGTCTGCGTTTGCTGTTTTCTTTCTCCAGATTTTGAAGAGCCATATTTCGTTTTGACTTAACGTCAGAATACTTTCTGGCATAGACATAACCATACTGAATGCTGCCATCCGGATTCCTTCCTTTTTCGTACCGTGCCTCCCATCTTCCATCCTTGCGTTTTCTGATGTTTTCTCCTTTTCTGGCCATATGTTTCTCCTTTCATTTTGACCCTGCAGTTGACTGCGTAAAAATCGTTACGGAATAAAATTATCATATAATTCATCTCACAAAAACATGATTTTCGGGCAAAAATGGAAGATTTGCACAAAAAAGGAACAGAATTGTCATATATTTTTTATGAATATAAATTGACTTCTAATTAAAAAAATGCTAGAATGAACCTGTTATCAAGATTAGATAGCAGAGAATTGGGCAATTACTATTGTAAAATGAGTTCGCTAAAGGGCGGATTTAGCGACCTAAATTTAGATATAAAGTACCAGATACTATAAAAATTTAGATGTGTTTTAAATTAAATCATTTTTATTTAGAATTTATCATTTTAATGAACAAGATCAGCATTTGGGAAAATGTAAAAAGATGAAGGAGTATACAAGGTGAAAACAGTAATACTCGCCGGTGGATATGGTACGAGAATATCAGAAGAATCGAAATTCAAGCCAAAGCCAATGCTTGAAATCGGTGGAATGCCGATTCTCTGGCATATTATGAAAGAATATTCCCATTTTGGTTTCAATGAATTTATAATCTGTGCCGGATATAAACAACATGTTATTAAAGAATGGTTTGCTGATTATTTTCTTCATATGTCTGATGTTACTTTCGATTTTACAAAAGGAAATGAAATTATTGTGCATGACAAGTACACAGAACAATGGAAAGTCACAGTGGTGGACACCGGATTGAATACCATGACTGGCGGGCGTGTTAAAAGAATCCAAAAATTTGTGGGTAACCATCCCTTTTTCTTAACCTATGGTGATGGGGTATCAAATGTGGATATAGAAAAATTATTGAAATTTCATGAAAAACACGGAAAGTGTGTTACTCTTACTACGGTTAGTATAGAGCAGCAAAAAGGTGTTTTGGATGTTGACGATACTGGCTGCATCTTTGCATTTCGCGAAAAAGATAATGAAGATGGAACCGTGATTAATGGTGGTTATATGGTATGCAATCCAGGGATTTTTAATTACCTTGCCGATGATACGACCATACTTGAAAAAGAGCCTATGAGAAAACTGGCCACCGACGGACAACTGATGGGTTTTTATCATGATGGATTTTGGCAGTGCATGGATACTAAGAGAGAAAAAGATAATCTGGAAAAATTGTGGACATCCGGTAACGCTCCTTGGAAAGTGTGGGAAGGCTAATGGAGTTGGATTTGTCGTTTTATAAAGGAAAAAGAGTATTTGTAACCGGACATACAGGATTCAAAGGCTCTTGGTTGTGCAAGATGTTGACAAGTGCTGGAGCAGAGGTTACTGGTTATGCGCTAAAACTTTTCACTGTTCCATCACTTTTTGATATTGCAACTATTGAAACAGATGTACATTCGGTGCTTGGAGATATTCGTGATTATACAACTTTAAAGGCTGTTTTTGATGAGGCTCAACCAGAGATAGTCTTCCATCTTGCAGCACAGCCGATTGTTCGTGACAGTTATAAAGATCCTATATATACATATGGAACAAATGTTATGGGGACGGTAAACATTCTGGAATGTGTGCGGAACAGTAGTTGTGTTAAATCTATTTTGAATGTTACAACAGATAAAGTGTATTTGAATAAAGAATGGACACGGGGATATCAGGAAGAGGATGAGCTGGATGGGTATGATCCATACTCAAATTCCAAGTCCTGTTCTGAATTGGTTACACGCTCCTATAAAAGGAGTTTTTTGGAAAAAAATGGTGTAGCTGTTTCTACGGCCCGTGCCGGTAATGTAATTGGAGGCGGTGACTTTGCAAACGACCGTATTATTCCAGACTGTGTACGATCAGCCATAAAACAAGAAGATATCGTGGTAAGAAATCCATTCTCCACCCGCCCTTATCAACATGTTTTGGAACCGCTGTATGCTTATTTGATGATCGCAGCTGCACAGTATGACGATAAAACATATTCTGGCTATTATAATATTGGTCCAGATGATGCAGATTGTTTGCAGACTGGCTCATTGGTTGACCTGTTTATCAGCAAATGGGGAGATGGTATAAAGCGGATTGATCATTATGATGGAGGTCCCCATGAAGCAAATTTTCTCAAACTGGATTGTTCCAAACTGAAGAATACTTTTGGATGGCAACCTCGTTGGAATCTTAATACTGCGGTTGAAATGGTTGTCGAATGGAGTAAGTGCTGGATCTCAGGAGGCGATATCAGGAGTTGCATGGATAGAGAAATTTGTCTCTTTTTAGGAAAAGTATGAGGAATGGTTATGCCATTTGAATTTAAAAAAACAGAAATCGATGGCCTTTTACTCATTGAGCCACATTTGTTTTCAGATAATCGGGGTATCTATAAGAAATACTATGAAAAAGATATTTTTATCGAAAGCGGCATAACCTGCAAGTTTACTGAGAGCAGTGATCTGTATTCAAAAAAGGGAACATTAAGAGGACTTCACTACCAAACGATGGATTCACAGGCAAAGCTGATACATGTTATTTCCGGCATATTATTTGATGTTGCATTAGATTTAAGAAAATACTCTCCCACATTTGGGCGTTATCATACAGAGCTTATGAAAGCAGATGAAAATAAAATTATATTTATACCAGAAGGTTTTGCGCATGGATTTATTGCCCTTACAGATAATGTTATATTCTCCTATCAATGTTCTGGAAGATATATTCCGGAAGCCTGTGGCGGAATCCGATGGGATGACCCGGAGTTGTCTATACCGTGGCCTCTGGAAGAGTATGGCATAGAAAATGTAATTGCCACAGAGAAGGATAAGAATTGGCCTGCATTGTCTGAATATATTGTAAGATCAGAGATAAGAGGTAAAATGGATGAAAAAAGTAATTGTAACAGGGGCAACGGGATTTATCGGGAAATTTTTAGTTAGGGAATTGGTAAAACAGAATATTGAAACCATTGTTGTTGTTCGAAAAGATACAAAAAATTTAAATAATATTACATCTTTGCCTGTTAGAATCGTCCCCTGCAACATTGAGAATCTGCATATACTTCCTCAATTAGTGTTAGATCGAGATATAGATACTGTTTTCCACATTGCATGGCAGGGCGTATCAGATGCGGATGCTCTAAGTCAGGCAGTGCAGATGCAAAATCTGCAATCGACGTTGGATTTAATAGATGCAATGCAGGAAATGGGCATTGAAACATTTATAGGAGCCGGAAGTATTCATGAAGCAGAAGCGCTTATCGAGATGGCCGAAGACAAAGTAATCACTAATTTGGGTTATATGTATAAAGCATCGAAAACAGCCGCCCATTGGATGGCAAAGGCAAAAGCGGGTTCTTATGGAATCCGTTTCTTTTGGCCTTTGATCAATACATACGGGGAAGAAGAACGCTCGTCTCGACTAGTCAGTACAATCATTTACAAAATATTTAAGGGGATATCACCGGATCTGTCTTTGGGAAACCAATATTATGATTTTGTTCATGTTATGGACGTGGCAAAGGCACTATGCCTGATTGCAGATAAAGGCGTGGATGGGAGAAATTATGTGATTGGATCTGGGAATGCAAAACCATTGAAAGAATTTCTGATTACAGTCGGAGAAATCACAAATAGATTAAATGGCAATACCAGGGTACCTTTAGGCTTTGGAAAGATAACCAATCATGTGGTTTTCCTGCCTAAAGAAACATTCGATGTCACTCCGTTAAAAAGGGATACGGAGTTTGAACCTGCAATCTCATTTGAAGAAGGTATTGAAAGAACTGCAAGATGGATAATGCAGAATTTACTTCATTAACCTTGTATAGAAAGGCTATATCATCATAATGAACATTCTGTACTCGAGCAGTGATAGTTATGCATTTTTAACAGGAATCTCGTTACTGTCTCTATTGGAAAGCAATAAAAAATGCCAGGAAATTCATATTTATATTATGGATAATAAAATATCTGCGGAAAATAAAGAAAAATTGATGCAGATTGCGTCCGATTATTACAGAGACCTTTCGTTTGTTCCAATGCCTGATATAAAAGAATTGACTAGTCAGGAGATTGACACAAAGCGTTGGAATATCAGTACTTTTGGTCGTCTGTATATGGCAGGTATTCTTCCGGATTCAGTGCATAAAGTATTGAATCTTGACTGTGATACCATTGTTTTAGATTCTTTGGAGCCGTTGTGGGATACAGACTTACATGGGAAAGTATTCGGTGGCATGCTTGAATGTATCAATGATCGTTATCGATATAATATCGGAATGAAAAGTGGAGAAAAGTATTTGAACGGTGGTATTGTATTCCTGAATTGTGACGAAGTGCGCAGAAATAATTATGAAAAAAGATTTACGGAGTATATCCGGAAGTATGGGAGCAGCCTGGCTTATCTTGACCAAGATGTTTTAAATGGAGTTGTGGAAGCAGACAAAAAGATACAACTTCCTATGCGATATAATGTACTTTCTATTTATTTTTATACAACTTACAGGCAGTTGGTGAGCATCAGAAGGTCAAAGTTCTTTTATTCTGCTGAAGAATATGAAGCTGCAAAAGAGAATCCTGGGCTGGTACATTTTACAACATGTTTTTTAGATGGGGTCCGTCCTTGGATTGAGGGAAATCAACATCCATATTTGAACAGATTTCTCGAATACAAAGCAGTGTCTCCTTGGACTGATATGCCATTGCAAGAGGATAAAAGAGGAGCCATGATTAAATTAAGATCAAAGTTAATTAAAATAACACCCAGAGGGATTCTTTGCCCGGTGGCTTCTGTTTTGCATAGTATTATTATACCAAATCGAAATAAAAGGCGAATGAAAAAGATGGAAAACCAGCAGATATGAAAATATTTTCAAACTTTATTCGTTATTTTGCAACAGATATTAAGTGACTTATATATCAGATCGAGGGAGTGACCCACATGAATATAGAAATTAGAAAAGCAATTAAAAAGAACAAATTTATATATAATTTAGGACAGAGAATCATTAAATTTGATTGTATTAATTTTTACAACCAACTGAATAAATCTAGTGATAATTTAAATCGCATTAGAGGATTAAAAAATTCGCATTTAAATGAACGATGTTTTATTGTTGGGAATGGTCCCAGTTTGACTATAGAAGACTTAAATTTGATCAAAGATGACGACTGCTTTGCCGCAAATTTGATATACAGGGTTTTTGAAAAAACCAAATGGAGACCAAAATATTATGTACTAATTGATCGATATGCAGATACAGGAAATGTATTAGACACATTAG
Organism: Lachnospiraceae bacterium; assembly: GCA_910574805.1. GTDB lineage: Bacteria > Bacillota > Clostridia > Lachnospirales > Lachnospiraceae > Hominiventricola. Next base: position 47,441 of record CAJTCV010000023.1, read on the forward strand.
ATATCCCATATTTGTTTATAGGTGATTATTATTGGAAACATCGCGGAATGAATAATCTTAATGCTATATGCATTCATTCAGAGAGAGCCATTGGTAATGAAAAAGTTCATTTTAGCGAAAATATAGAAAAAGTAGTATACGGCAATTATACGGTTACCCATGTTATGATTCAGTTAGCAGCATTTATGGGATATAAAGAAATATATCTTTTGGGCATGGATCACAGCTATGCATTGACATATAACAAAGACGGAAGAGTTATTGAGGATAATAATATAAAAAGCCATGTTTTTGAAGATAGAAACCCTAAAGATGTTATCGCTGACATTGAAGGCATGAATAAAGCTTATATTGCCTGCCGTAATTATGCCAAAAATAATTCAATTAAAATCATAAATGTCACGAGAGGCGGAAAACTAGAATGGTTTCCGCGTTTGACATTAGAAGAGGCCGTGAAATGAACAGTAAAAAGGCAAGAGTGATAGCATTTTATTTGCCTCAGTTTCATCCGATTCCTGAGAATGATGAAATGTGGGGAAAGGGATTTACTGAGTGGACCAATGTGGCCAAAGCGACTCCGTTATTCAAGGGACATTATCAACCTCAAATCCCATCAGATTTAGGCTTTTATGATTTAAGAGTTCCTGAAGTTCGTGAAGAACAGGCAAAAATGGCATCAGAGTATGGTGTGGAGGGGTTTTGCTACTGGCATTATTGGTTTGGTAACGGAAGAAGAATATTAGAAAGGCCATTCAATGAAGTTTTAGAATCGGGGAAACCGGATTATCCATTTTGTCTGGGTTGGGCAAATCATTCATGGTCCAATAAAACGTGGAAAAAAACTGCACATTTTACTAAAGACGTCACATTTATTGAGCAGACCTATCCTGGTGAAGAAGATTATATTTTGCATTTTAACACTGTACTTCCGGCATTTAAAGATCACAGATATATTACAGTGGATGGGAAACCATTATTTTTAATTTTTGACCCAGAGGCAATTTCAGATATCTCCTTTTTTATACATTTATGGAACCGATTGGCAAAGGAAAATGGATTGGAAGGAGTATTTTTTGTTGCACGTCTTTCCTCAATGACGAAATTATCTCTAAACAATATTGCGATTAAAGATGAATCACATGAGAGATATCAAAAATATCTTGATATAGGTTTTGATGCTGTTAATTCTGATACGCAAAGATATGCAGAGGCAAAAGTTGCTGGTTTTTTCAACAAAGCATCAAGAGCGGTGATAAGAAAAATTGCTGGAAACTTTACTGCGCATAGATATGAATATAATGAAATAATGAAATATTTTTATTTGGAAGAAGAAAAGCGTGAGTATATTTTTCCGCAGATAATACCAAGGTTGGATAGAACACCTCGTTCAGGGAATGATGCAAGAATTTATGTTAATAGTACTCCTGAAAAATTTGAAAAAGCACTGGTGCGCGCATTAAAATTAGTAGAAAATAAGGAACCAGAACATCGCATCATTTTTTTACAGGCTTGGAACGAATGGGGGGAGGGGAATTATATTGAGCCTGACCTTAAGTTTGGAAGACAATATCTGGAAAAATTAAAAAAAGCAATAACAGGTGATTAATGAGGATGAGGATAAATAAAAAGAACATTAAATGGACATTATTGCTTTCTTATATATTAATATATATTTTAATGCGTCCATTTCTTATAAGCTATGTATCCAAGCACTGCAAATATTTATTTTTAGTTCTAGTACTAATTGTTGTTCTTTTATCCATAGCATCTAAAAAGTGCATAAATACAATTGGGAGTAAGGAACTACTTCTTCTTAGTCTATTGTATATTTTTATTATTGCCAATGCATTATGGTATGGCGGAGATGAACTTGTTATCAAAGCTTTGTCCGCATATATATTATATACCTTTCCTATAATTGTATTGCCATTTATTTCTAATAAAATTAAATGGTTAAGCATTTTTAAATGTCTGTCAATTTTTGGTGTGATTGATGCGGGAATATCAATTATAGAATTTGTAACTAGACAAAGAATGTTTCCTAAGGCAGGTATTGAAGGAGGAATAAATCTTGTAACCAGCGCAGGAACAAATATTGTAAGAACTTATGGACTTCAAGGATCATTTTTTATACTTTCAGATATTTTATGTCTATGCGCCTTTTCATCATGGTATATGTATAGAATCCAAAAAAAAAATGTATATTTATTATTTTGGATTCTTATAAGTCTCGGTATTTTGAGTACAGGGAGCCGAGGATATTATGTATCATATTTTATAGGTATGTTTATTATGTATATGTGTGAAGGTGTAGTGGATCATTCACGAAGGAAAATGACATCTTCTAAATTATTAGTCTATGTACTGATTTTATTATCGGGTTTAATTATGACATACATAATATTTTTTTCCAGTATGGTTACAGGAATTGAAAATATTGATGTTGTAATTAAACGAATGAGGATGATAATTGATTGGAAAGGGGACAGTGCGAATTTGAATCGCTTAAGAATTTGGCGATGGGCAATCAGCTATTGGAAAGAGTCGGTAATGACGGGTCATGGAGCCTGTTGTACTGATTTGAGCTATTCCGGTTACATAAGTGTAACAGAAAGCGGTGTTTTAAAAAGGCTTGTTGAACTCGGAATAATTGGCACAGTATTACAATATTTGACAATGATAACCCCAATAGCACATGGTATTAAAAAAATAAGATCAAACAAAAGTAATCCCACAGTATTGGTTGCCATTGGAGTTCTTGCAGCTTATTTTGTTGAAGATTGTGTTCTTCAAAGATATACAAGTCCAGAATATACAATGATATTGTGGTTTTCAATTGCTTATATAGCCTATGCCAAAAATAAAACGCAGAAGGAATGAGTTAATAATATGAAAATATATATTCCATTTCACGTTGGAAGTGGAAATAGAGGATGTGAAGGAATACTAAGGGGCACCGCAAATATTTTAAAGCTTTCTAAAGAAGATATATTGGCATTGGACAGGGATCAGTCTGATTTCGAGTTAGATCAAAAGCTAAAATTAAATAATATTGTTGATTTAAAAGTAAAGGTCGAAAGGAACCTGATGCTTAAATTGATGGGGAAATTGGGTATCAATATGGAAAGGTATTACGTATCTCCTTTTGTTTCCTTTTTTAAGAGTGATAATACGGATTCACTATGCCTTTTTACAGGGGGAGATTTATTCTGTTACGATAGTACGATTAAAGAAAATTGTTTTTTGCTTGATTATTTAACAGACAGAGGAATAAAAAGCATTCTTTGGGGGGCATCTATAGAAGCGCATTATATTACAGCTAAAATTGAAAAACAATTAAATCGCTTTGAAAAAATAGTATGCCGTGAAACAGAGACTAAAAAGATTCTCGAAAAACATTCGATTGAAAATGTCTTTTGTTATCCAGACCCGGCTTTCACATTAGAACCACAAGAATGTGAATTGCCAAGTATGTTTTACTGTTTTAAAGTAATTGGATTGAATATCAGCAGTATGGTTAATGACAATTCTTTTTCGCTTAATACACCGTTTATTAAAAATCTTACTAATATGATAGAGTTTATATTAAAAGAAACAGATTACCGCATCCTGTTGATTCCACATGTGACATGGGAGCGTCAGGATGACAGGCGCATATGCCGGGAAGTAAAAAAAATATATGCAGCCGAAGAAAGAATCGATATTTTGAATGTTGACAATCTGGGATATCTTCAGATTAGAAATATTATATCAAATTGCCATATGTTTATTGGCGGAAGGACTCATTCGGTTATTTCTGCGTACTCAACATGTGTGCCTGCACTGGCACTTGGATACTCAATTAAAGCAAAAGGAATATCTACGGATCTGGGGTTAGATAACAAATTAATTTTCGATACTAAAAATATTCACCATGATGATGAGTTGCTCATTTGCTTTAAACACCTTATAGATAATCGGGATATGATATTGGCACAATTACAGAGAATTATGCCCAAATACAAAAAAAGTGCATTTGCTTCATACGATGTCTTGAAAGATTATTTTGATTGATTTTCTTAAGCGTGAAGGTGAATTCATGATAAATGTAAAAAACAGGCTAAAATGTTCAGGTTGTTCTGCATGTATGAACATCTGTCCTCATGATGCTATTTCTATGAAACCGGATAAAGAGGGTTTCATCTATCCTGTTATAGATAAAAATAAGTGTATTAATTGCAATAAGTGTATTCGAGTATGTCCATATAATAATGAATGGGAACCACCCCATGATATGCAGAAATGTATTGTGGGATATAATTTGAATCCTGATGAGCGGGAAGCAGGCTCTTCCGGTGCGATTTTTTCTTTATTAGCGATGCAAACATTAGAAGACGGAGGAGTCGTGTTTGGTGCTGCTTATGATAAAGATTTCATGGTTTTCCATTCAAAAGCAGAGACTCCAGAACAGTTAAAATCTCTAATCGGTTCAAAGTATCTGCAGAGCAGGATTGAAACGTCATACCGGCAAGTTCAAGAATATCTGCAGAATAATAGAAAAGTATTGTTTGTGGGAACAACATGTCAGATAGCCGGATTAAAAGGATACTTAAGAAAAGACTATGATCAGCTTTTATGTGTGGATTTTGTTTGCCTTGGTATTCCTTCTCCTTTAGTCTGGAAAGATTATTTAGTGACTTATTTTCCTGGTGAAACTATCATACATGTCAATTTTAAGAGTAAATCCAGGGGCTGGCATACTTTTTCTTTAGCGATTGATACGGATAAACAGCATTTTTCTAAAGACGGAAAAAGCACTTTTTTCTTTTCCGGATATTTTAAAGGTCTGTATTCAAGACCCTGTTGTAGTGATTGTATTTTTAAAAATAATAAAAATCGTATAAGTGATATAACGCTTTCTGATAGCTGGGGATGCGAAGAATTTGCTGCTGAAATGGACGACAACAAAGGATTGTCAAATATTATTATCCATAATGACAAAGGGGATAAAGCATTTTTGTCTATAAAAAATAAAATATGTTATAAGCAAGTTGAGTTTGAAAAAATTATTGAAGGGAATAAAAATTATTATTATTCTTTGCCAATGGGAAGCCGTCGCGATGAGTTTTGGAGTGAATATGATGGATCTGAAAAGAAAGTATTATTCCGAAAGTATTGTTCAAGCAATTATGGTATAAAAAAGGTATATAGAACAATTAAGCTGAGCTTAAAAGGACTTTTCAGGAAACGAAAATATGATTGTTTTTGATATTTTTTTAACAGTTTTTTTTATAGTGACAGGTATTGTGAACTATGCATACAAAAGGACAAATGCATATTACAATAGTCATATAATGAATTTGGATTTTAGAAATCCCAATATAGGTAAAATAATCGTTTTAGGAAGCACATACGCAAGGTATGCTTTTGATGGTGCTAAATCATTAAAAATTGATATTAGTAATCTGACATTGCAGTCACAAAGTTTGCTTAATGATCTAAAAAATTTTGAAAATATAAAATCAAAAATAACAGAAAAGAATATAGTGTTTATTGTTTTGGCCCCGTGTACACTTTTGTTTGAAGGAAACCATTCAAAAATCTTTAAATTTAATATTCCGGGAAATACTACAGCAACATTTAAGCAAAAACTAAATTATATATTTCCAATAATTCATATAAAAAAAATAATTAGCCTGTTGTCAGATGAAGGAAGATGCCTGGATGTGTATGACAATAAAAATTTAATTAATGACAGTGCAGCTATTGATGAAGCAATGAAACACCTGACTTTATTATGGAAGAATATGTTTGGATTGAAGAATTTATATGATACAACCTTATCTGATTATAATTATCAATGTATCAAGGACAACAAAATTATATTGGAACAATTAGTAGATAACTGTTTGAAAAAGAGATGTTCAACTGTTATCATAGTTCCTCCGTTTTCTGATAAGCTAAATAAATATTTCTCAGATGAATTTGTAAAAATAACTTTGGAGGAAAATGTAAAAGAAGTGAAAAGGAAATATCCGAAGTTGCTGTATTTGGATTATCGTTTATCATCAGAGTTTCAGGACGATGCAGGTTTGTTTATGGATGGAGGATTCCTTTTGAATAGAAGGGGAAGTCAGATACTTATAAAAAAGATTTTTGGAGATCTTAAGTCGGAATTCTATTTAAATAATTAAAATTATCTTATTAAGAAGCAGAGGCTAATGATGATTAGAAAAGTATTAGGAAAAATAATAAAATCGCCATGGAATGCACAATATACGAAATCTGTTCAAAATTCTTATTCAAATGCAACTGTAACAGGAAGTTCAATAGAAGGTAAAAATGTCTGTATTTCTGGTGCAACAGGTGATATAGGGACCGCTTTAGTAAGACGTTTTTTAATTGAGAAGTGCCATGTAATTTTGATTGGAAGATCAGAAGAGAAGCTAAAAAAATTATGTGATCAGTACAATGTGAAAATGGATTATATGGTAATGGATTTATCTATTCCTGCAGAAATTGAAAAAGTATATAGTGATTATGTAAAAAAGAACAGAATTGATATTTTAATTAACAATGCAGGCGTTTGGGGGGGAGCCAGAGAAAAAAAGTTTAGAAATGTTCCTGTGGTTAATTTGATAAACACTCTAAATACAAATTTAAAAAGTGCTGAATTATTATCAAAATTATTATTAGAAGCATATAAAAGGGAAAAAAATGAAATTTCTATTATTAATATATCTTCCATATGTTCACAATTTAACTCTTTCGGATATTCACCTTATGGAATTTCCAAAGCAGGTCTACTGGGATTAACGAAAGATTTAAATGTAAAATACGGAAGATATGGAGCTACGATAAGAGCTATTCTTCCTGGGTCTGTAGCTACAAAAATGGGAAATATAAAAGTGGGCGATAATATCGAAGGAAATAATAATATTTTAAACAGGCCAGCTTTAGCAGAGGAAATAGCCGCATTGACAGCGGTTTACGCGAGTGACATCGGAAAATACTGTGTCAATAATCTTACTGCTTCTGCAGGTGAAAAAATATAGTCAGGAAAATGGTATGCTGAAAAAATTAGTGTATAAAATAGCCAGAATAGATCAGCGAAGAGTCATATTGGATGCATATCTATATAAAAACATTAAAGATGGATATGCCGGAGGAAGCCTGGAAAATAGTAATAGCCTGATAGTTACAACTTCTAAAATTGATAATGTATTCAAGGATTTTTTATTGCAAGAGCAAACGATACTTTCCGAGATAATATTGAATGAAAATATTTCTGTGAAATCAATTGAAGATAATGCAAAAGAAATCTTGGGACCATATGAACATATTATTAATTATTTTGAAATAAATGCTTGTGATTCTGTCCAGCAGCTGAAAGATATATATCATGCTATGCAAGTGGAAAGTGATTATCTGGTCAGCATGCGGGAAGGTTTTATTTCGACCTTGACCGTAATAATGTCCATTAAAGACGAAAAAAATAATGAGGTTATAGAATCGTCTAAAAGTTTAATCAAAGGCCTATCAGAAGTATTAGGACGACATGGAATCATTGTTAACGGAATAATCACTGAGCAAAACGTAGATATAATCGTTGTTGCTAAATGGACAAGTCTATTAAGTAGTAAGTATGGCCATATTCTTGCAGGAGAAATCGTTCATCTTTCCAATGATGAAGAAGGATAGAATCTAAGATGAAAGCATCAAGAACAAAAAATGCAATGCTTATATTGCGTTCCAGTAGTATAAGGCAAATTATTACCCTTATTACTATTTTTATAATTCGTACTGTATTTATTCATACTTTAGGTTCTGAATATCTGGGGCTAAATGGCTTATTTACTAATATACTGTCATTGCTTGCATTATCGGAATTAGGCATTGGAACTGCAATTACTTTCTACTTATATAAACCTATTGAAGAAGAGGACATTGAAAGAATAAAAACTCTGATGAGTTTTTATAAAATATGTTATAGATTTGTGGGACTGGCAATTTTAACTGTAGGTGCAATTATTACACCATTGCTTCCATTTGTTGTCCACTTTGATGTGGATTTAGAAGTTAACTTGTATATAATATATTTCTTGTATCTAATTAATACAGCCAGTTCGTATTTGCTGTTTGCATATAAGCAATCCTTTTTACTGGCAAATCAGCAGCAATATACAGTTGAAAAAATAAGCACTGTTTTTTGCATGATTCAGCTTGGTTTGGATTTTTTCAATATTGCAATTTTAAAAAATTATTATGCCTATTTGATCGGAGATATTTTTGCTGTTCTTATTAAGAATACAATGATTTCAATAGCGGTTGACAAAGAGTTCCCATTTTTAAAAGAAAAAAAATATGTCAAAATATCTAATCAAGAACTGAAAAAATTTTTAAAAGATATATTTTCGGTTTCTGTATTCAAAATTGGAAGTCAACTATTTAATGTAACCGATAATATTATTATTTCAATAATGTTAGGTACTATGATAGTTGGATACTATAGTAATTACTATTTACTGATTAGCTATGCAACGTTATTTTTTGGAATGATCATGAAAGCATTTACTGCCGGCATTGGCAATGTAGCAGCGAGTGAAAGTGAAGAAAAAAATTTTCTGGTTTATAAACGGATTGATTTTTTAATGTTTGTTATAGCGACTGTGATATCTGTTTGTATGTGTCAGTTATTTAACTCCTTTATCAAGATTTGGGTTGGATCAGTTGATGAAAAATATATATTAGGCCAGGTAGTGGTTTTCATTATTTCCTTTGATTTTTATATTAATTGTTCGTGTCAGACATCAAATACATTCCGAGAAACGACAGGTAATTTTAAAAGCGGACAGTGGTTACAGTTATTTGGTGGAATAATGAATATCGGATTATCGTTTCTGTTCGGAAACTTCTGGGGACTGCAAGGTATATTTTCAGCTACAGTTATGAGTAAATTGGCAATTACAGTTACACCATTTTTATGGAAAATATCAAATAATGTGTTTAACCAGAAACCAGCCATTATTATTTTTGAATACTATAAAAAATTACTCGTACGTACAACGATAGTTCTACTATGCTGGTTAGTATGTTCTCGCTTTCATATGACAAATACAATGGGACTGATTATTGAAGCTATATTATCTGTTGTAATTTCTTATTGTGTTATTTTTGCTGTGTATCGGAAAACCGATGAATTAAATTACCTGCTGACAAAAGGTAAAAGTATTATTCTCAAACTCAAAATATAGAAAGAAGGAAAAAATATTGAAAATTGCAGGCGATATGAAGCGCTATAAGGAACTGATTGATTATGATGAAAAAATAAATGCTGCATTCAGGGGGCAAATCAGGTTATCCGGAAGGCAGAGGAAAGAATATGAATGGAAATCTATTAAAACATATAGAATGTTCCAATGCAATAGAGGAACCTTTATTGGAAAAATCTATAAATGGCGATTATTGCAGTTAGAGAAAAAAACGGGTATTCATTTTGAAAGCAACCCTAATATAGGAAAAGGTCTAATCATCGGACATTGGGGGAGAATAATCTTTAACGGAGAAGCACAGTTTGGCGATGATCTCTTAATCACTCATGGTGTTACTATTGGTAGAGATATACGGGGGAAACGAAAAGGAGTTCCAAGTATAGGAAATCGTGTCTGCATTCGCGCTAATTCGACGGTTGTAGGTAATGTTACTATAGGGGATGATGTTCTTATTGCGCCAAATACATTTGTGAATTTTGATGTACCGAGTCATTCGATTGTAATAGGAAATCCGGCAAGTATACATCATAAAGACAATGCAACGGAAAAACACATCCCATCAGTCTAATTAATATGAAAGAGAGTAAGTTAAAATGAAAACCATAGCGATTATTCCATCCAGATATGGTTCCAGTAGATTTCCAGGAAAGCCTTTGGCATTGATTTCCGGGAAGCCAATGATTCAGTGGGTATACGAGAATATAAACAATGTGGATTTATTAGATGCTGTATATGTTGCAACCGATGATCAGCGAATTTTTGATTGCGTTGAATCATTTGGAGGAAAAGCATTAATGACAGCCTCCACACATACATGTGGCACTGACAGATTAGCAGAATGTGTTAATATTTTAAATTTATCGGATGAAGATATTGTATTAAACATTCAAGGTGATGAACCTCTTATCAGACCCCAGATGGTTTTAGACCTTGTAAGTGTATTCGATGACAAAAATGTTTATATGGGCACATTAAAGAAAAAAATAGATATTGAGGAAGAATTATCTAATCCCAATGTAGTAAAAGTTATTACTGCATTAAATGGAGATGCTATTTATTTCTCCAGATATACATTGCCTTATGAGAGAGACGGAATAAAAAGCCCCCACTATAAGCATATAGGAGCTTATGGATATAAGACGTGGTTTCTTTTGAAATATAGTAAAATGCAGAAGACGCAATTAGAGCAGGCAGAATGTCTGGAACAGTTAAGAGTACTTGAATATGGATATAAAATTCGTGTAAAAGAGACAAAATGGCAGACAGTAGGAGTCGATACACCGGAACAGATTGGACAGGTTGAGAAGGAACTGGAAAAGGCAGGTTTATAATAATGAGTAAATTTATTTTAATTGCGGGACCTTGTGTTATTGAGTCAGAAGAGAATGTAATGACGATTGCTGAAACTGTAAAAGGTATCGCGAAACGCCTGGATCTTGACTGTTATTTTAAAGCCTCTTTTGATAAGGCGAACCGAACCAGTATTACTTCGTATAGAGGGCCGGGTATAGAAGAAGGATTACGTGTTTTAAGAAAGGTAAAGGATACATATGGGTTAAAGATTGCTACTGATATACATGAGCCTTGGCAGGCAGAAAAATCTGCAGAAGTTTGTGATCTCATTCAGATCCCGGCATTTCTCTGCCGTCAAACGGACCTTTTAATGGCAGCTGCGAAGACGGGGAAGGTGATTAATGTAAAAAAAGCCCAGTTTCTCGCTCCCTGGGATATGGCCAATGTTGTCAAAAAACTTGAAGATTCAGGAAACAGGAATATTATGCTTTGTGAAAGAGGAACTGTTTTTGGATATAACACATTGGTTGTCGATATGACAGGGATTGCAGAAATGAAAAAATTTGGTTACCCAATAGTTATGGATGCGACACATAGCGTACAAAAACCTGGCGGAAAAGGAGATGCTACAGGTGGTAATCGTGAAAATGTAGAACCGCTTGCAAAAGCTGCCATTGCGGCGGGCGCAGATGCACTTTTCTTTGAAGTCCATCCGGATCCTGACAATGCTAAATCTGATGGCCCTAATATGGTAAAACTTGATGAATTTGAAGGACTACTCAAGAGGATTATCAGAGTGTATGATGCTGTACATTGATAGAAGACGCAACTAAGTGTGGAAACATATGGAAAGGAATTGAAAATGAATAAATTAGCAGAAGGAAAGCGCATTTTCGATATTGAAATTGAAGCCTTGCAAAAAACAAGAGATGCACTTGATAATACATTTGTGCAGATACTGGATCTTGTTGTTGAATGTCATGGAAAAGTTATTATAACTGGGATAGGTAAGTCAGGACACATCGCGGCCAAGATTGCTGCTACCTTTGCCAGCTTAGGTACTCCGTCGTTTAGATTGCATCCGGCAGAAGCGATGCATGGAGATCTTGGGATGATATCTGCAAATGATGTGGTTATTGCGATCAGTTTTAGCGGCGAGTCTGATGAGATCGTTAAAATTCTTCCTAATATCAGGATAATTGGAGCGACATTGGTTGGACTTACAAGTAATTCCGCATCTACTTTAGCACAGGCTTCGGATATTGTACAGATTTTGCCAAAGATTGATGAAGCCTGTTATCTCGGACTTGCTCCCACATCAAGTACAACCAGTGTTCTTTGCTATGGAGATGCGCTTGCAGTAGTCGCAAGTGGAGTGTATGGATTTAGAGATGCAGATTTCGGAAAGTTTCATCCGGCGGGAGCATTAGGAAAGAAACTCATTCTCAAAGTTGATAACTTAATGTCCAGTGGCAATGATGTGCCACTAGTAACGTCTGGAACATTACTTATGGATGCGATTCCTGTTATGTCAAAAAAGGGATTGGGAATTGTTTCCGTAGTAGACGATGACAATAAACTTCTTGGAATTATATGTGATGGAGATCTTCGGAGAATAATTGAAAAGAAAATTGATATTTATTCCGTTGCTGTGAATGAAGTAATGATTAAAAATCCGAAAACTATTAAAAGAGAAAAATTGGCGGTTGATGCTTTACGCTTTATTAAGAGTCATAGTATTAATAATCTGCCGGTAGTGGATGATAACAATATCGTAGTTGGAACAATCACATGGCAGCAGATTATAAAAGCAGGAATTGTTTCCTGAGAATTATAAATGGCAGACACAAATGAGATATCAGGCAATATAAAAATATTTTAGCAAGGTAATGATGTATCAGTGGAAACGATTAAATACTTGGTAATGGATGTAGACGGTACCCTTACAGATGGGAAAATTTATATGGGCATAAATGGGGAATTTTTTAAAGCATTTAGTATTAAAGATGGCTATGGAATTTACAATATTTTGATTCCGACAGGAATTACACCTGTCATTATTACAGGGCGAAAGTCTAAAATACTTGAAAATCGTTGTAAAGAGCTTGGTATTGAAAATATATATCAGGGTGTTGGTAATAAAATAGAAAAACTGGACGAATTGTTAAGTAATGGTGATTCTACATATGCTAATGTAGCCTATATAGGTGATGATCTTAACGATTTATCATGTATGATCCCTGTAAAAAAAAGCGGTGGATTAATAGGATGTCCTGCAGATGCTGCAGAAAAAGTAAAAGAACTCGCCGATTATATATGCAATAATAATGGTGGTAGTGGAGCTGTTCGAGAATTTATAGAATGGTTAATAAAAAATGACATATGTATAGCGACTGAAGGAGTTAAAAAAAGTGATTATGAATATGGTATCTAAAGAAAGATCAAAGGATGCCCAAAAGGTGGACTATAATTATGGAATAGATCTGTTTAGAATCCTGGCAATGATTATGGTTATCATCCTTCACATATTATCGCATGGTGGTATTTGGGAATCATCCACAACTTTGACAATACATAATGAATTGACATGGCTGCTGGGAATCGGAGCATATTGCGCAGTAAATTCGTATGCTCTTATTTCAGGTTATGTTGGGTATGGAAAGAAGCGAAAATATTCCAATTTATTTTATTTGTATTTTGAAGTGCTCTTTTATACCCTTACATCAACTGCACTGTTTGCATATTTTAAGCCGGAATGGGTTACAATACAATTGGTTATTAATGCAATTATTCCATTTTTAAATAATACATATTGGTACTTTATAGGATATTTCTGTTTATTTTTCTTTATGCCTTTCTTCAATATTGCATTAGACACTTTTGATAAGGTTACAATTGAAAAATTATTGTTTACAATGTTCATTATTTTTTCGTTATTTCCTACACTATTTCATTCAGACATTGCTTTTACAAATAATGGTTTTAGCTTTTTGTGGCTTGCCAGTATGTATATTACAGGAGCATGGATTAAAAAACGCAAAATTTCTGAAATGCATTATAATAATAAAATAAACTTACTGGTTTATCTTATCTGTGTGATTTTTACCTGGTTCTCGAAAATATTAATCGAAATTTTAAATTTAAACATATTCGGAAATCTAAAAGATGGAACTTATTTGATTAGTTACACATCTCCCACAATTATAGTTTGTTCAGTAACACTGTTGTTATTTTTTTTCTCGCTTGAATTGCGGAAAATGTTTAATTTCCAAGCCTTAGGTTAAATCCACCGCCTTTCAGGCGGTAGAGCTTTAGCGTCACTTTCTTTTTGCAGCATCAGTGATATAATGGTTGGAGAGGAAGGTGAAGGAAATG
>CAJTCV010000024.1 GCA_910574805.1 Lachnospiraceae bacterium
ATTATCATAATATACAATACAATTCAAGTAAAAAATTTACAGGCATTAAAAAATCCCTGTTTTTCAATGCCTGTAATGCTATTTATGACTTTGCAATTGCCCTAAAAGTTCTACATTTCATGGAAATAGAGAAATGCCGCCGGATTCATGAATCGGTTTCCAACTGTTGACGGATAGAACACACGGATATCCTTTTCCGAGATATGCGAAACATAATTTTGGTCAAACCCATGTTTTTCTGCTACCATCTCAATGATTTCATGGTCATAGCACGGAACTCCGAGAGCGTCTGCCAGTCGCTTTCCCAGCTCCCGTCCTCCGCTTCCAAATTCCCGGCTGACCGTAATAATTTTCATAGACAATACCCTCTTTCTTATATTTTTTGAAAAACATTTATTTCCGTCTCGTCCGCTGTCTTTTGGGTCTAAACCTCACTTTTTTATTCCGTCATTTCTCAAAAGACAGCGCCTTTGTATATTGGAACATTTTCAAGACCACATAAACTGCAACCAGCAATTCTGTAACCGGCATCGCAAACCAAACCGTATCTGCCCCTGCCACAGCTGGGAGGATGTAGATCAACATCCCGCTTATCACTGCGCCTCTGGCAACAGAAACAATGAAAGATGCCATCGGTTTCATCAGCGCCTGAAAATAATAAGTAGAAAAAATATTCAGCGGAAGCAACAGGAAAGAAATGCCATAACTGCAAATAATACCCGGGGCAATAACCAGTATTTCCTCCGTTGGCGTCATAAATATACGGACAAAAAAATTGGGAACGAAAACAGCAAGCGCCGTCCAGACCACTCCAAACACCGCCGCCGTCCCTAATGCATATTTCAAAATCTGCACAATCCGTTTCCCTTTTCCCGCACCAAAATTCGCAGAGAGCATTGGCTGGGACGCCTGGCCGATACTGTAAGCACAGCATTGGACAAACGTGCTGATATTGATGATGATACCGTAGACTGCCAGCGCGTCCGTTCCCAGGTATTTTAAAATCTGCCTGTTGAACAGCATGGTAAGAATTCCCATCGCCACATCGATAAAAAAGGTGGAAAACCCGGTGATACAAATGGACTTCAGGATGAAAAATAATTTTACAGGCTTTACAATCCTTAACGTATTTTTTTTACTGCGAAAATGCGTCAGCATTACCAGCAGGGAAAAAACAGATCCCATGGCGGTTGCAAGACCCGCGCCCATGATCCCCATCCTCAGCACAAATACAAAGAAATAATCCCCGAATACATTAAAGATTCCGCCAAACAACACCGCTTTCGTTGCAAGAGCAGGATTCCCGTCATTGCGTAAAAAGGCCGACATAAGCTGTGTAAACAGGAAACTGGGCACTACAAATTTAACCGGAAGCAGATAACTCCTTGCCAGCGGAAGCAGTGTTTCCTCCGCCCCGAACAAACGCAACAGCGCCACGTCAAAAAAAACCACTGCCAGCCATGTAAGGGCAGCCAAAACCGACGCCCCAATCACCGCTGCAGTAAAGTATTCATTGGATCTTTTCTGATTCTGTTCAGATACTCCCCGCAATGTAGTAAAAAGCACAGAACCTCCGATTCCCATGAGCAGCCCAAGGCTGTATATGATATTCCAGACGGGAGCAACCACAGCCAGCGCCGCCGTACCTTCCGGTCCCTGATACTGCCCGACCATGGCCATATCCACCGCACCATAAATAGACGAAATCAGCGCGCTTCCGAATGCCGCAGCCAGATACTTAAAATACATTGGTTTGATTTTACTTGTAAACAGATCCATATCGTTTCCTTCCTCCTCTGATTTCTTTTGCTTCTCAAAAGTAAAAAAGCCGGATAAAGAACAGACTTTTCAATCTGTGCCTTATCCAGCATATCACTTCCACCGAGTCATATACCCTCCGGGCAAACTGCCTGCTTTATATCAAAAGCAGAATTATTCCATTTTCCTTCCCATTAAAATAACACCGTCTTCCCTTTCAAACCCATGCTTTCCATAAAACTCCGGAAGCATGCCCTCATTGGCGGTAATCAGGTTTACTCCTTTTATTCCGCGTTCTTTCATCTCCGCAAGACAGCGTTCCAGCAGTTTTGTTGCAATGCCTTTTCTCTGGTAATCCGGCAAAACTGCAAGGTCATTGATCTCAAAAACTCTTCCGTAATGAAACAGCATCGTACTGCCCAAAATAAATCCCACTACCCTGCCATCCAGCAGACATTCCAATCCATAAGATTGTTTTGATTCTAAAATTTCACTGACATGGAGTACGGCTTCTTCTGTTTTCCAACAATCATTCCAGGGTTCTCCGGAAAATGCTTTTGCATATAATTCCCCGTATTCTTGAATATGTTCTGACGAACAGCGTTTAATAATATAACTTCCCATATCCATAATCCTTCCCTTTTTCACAGCATACACTGTATTCTTCCGTTTTTCCATCCGCAGATTGTTCTCTTCCCCACTAATTTCCCTTCGCCTCCCCAAAACAAAAAAGCCGGATAAAGAACAGACCTTTCAATCTGCGCCTTATCCAGCATATTACTTCCAGCGAGCAATATACCCTCCGAGCTGCCAACAGCTGCATTATATTAAAAACAGATCTGTTTGTCAAGCCAATTTAGCAGTAAAATTACTCTCTTGGCCTTTGCAAAGGTAAGCGCATCCGGTCTTGCCTTGTCTCCGTAATACTGATGTGCCCAGAGATAGCCTGTTCTGCCAGACCCCTCGTGCGGTATGCCGCCAGCCTTACCATCTTTAACAGCGTTTCATTTGCTTCCGCACCGCAGCAGCAGACAACCGTTCTCGGAAGATACAACATAATCAATACTAACACCAGCTACCCGCTCCCGAATGGCATCACCAACTATGAAACAGCTGAGTTAGTGTATGGAAATCCGCCAGGAAACAATGGTCAAAATCCCAACATTGAGTATCCTGATTACGAGGATGTAAACAGGCATCTTTCCACCAGAAAGAACATGACTTTGGTGTTCCTTTGGAACAGGTACAAAAAGAAGTGCGAGGAAACCGGCAGGCGTTATTATCAATACCGCCAGTTCTGCGAACATTACTCTGAATGATGCGCTGAAAATGCCGAAACCTTACACTTCAATGCCGTCATTGGTGAAAAGATGGAGGTTGACTCTGCCGGCAAGACATTTAAGATTACCGCTCCGTTAACCGCTAAAATCTATACTGTCGTGATATTTGTTGCCAGTCTGCCCTATTCACAGTACATATACGCAGAGGGGGTGTTTTCGGCAAAAGATCCTTGGTGGATCAATGTAAATAACCATCCCCTGGACTACTTTGGCGGAGTTCCTGCGCTTGTGATCTGCGATAACTGCAGGCAGGCCGTCATAGCAAACAGGGATTGGATCGCACCGGAGCCATAACCTGCTCAAAGCCAATGTGCCTCGCCCCACACTGGTAGACGAAACGAATCCGTTCTTCCTGGATATGGCTGTAAATATAAGCATAGCCATCTTTGAAGGACATGGTTTCACCGCAGCCAGTACACGCAGGCAGATGGGCCAGCGACATCCGCAGCCAGTACCTCCTGATCCCCTGCGATGAGCGGACCTGGTACCTGTCAAATACCAGTCTGTCCTTTGCCTGGCGGAAAAACACCTCCACCGGCCACCGTTCCACATATCTGTCCAGGATCTCCCGGGTGCTTAAAGAAACATCTGTGCTGATAAAAGCCCGCAGGGCTTTGGGGGCATGGAATGCGCCCTTCGGACAGCTGATCAGAACTACTGCGTTTTCAATGCCATTGAGGCTCCCCTCATACTGATAGACCTAATAGCTCTGGCTGCCAACTGTCACAAGGCTGACACCGGCATCTGTCTTTCGCAAATGGAGGGCGAACTCGCTTACCTTCTGCTTTATACCGCAGGGGTACAGCACCCGGTTCGTTTTCAGCGCACCAATGGTATGGAAGCCCTTTTTGATAAAGGCATCCATGATGTCACCGCATGTATACCAGCTGTCGCAGAGAAAATAAGAAACAACCGGCAGTACAGGCAGTTCATCCGCAATCTCCTGTACGATTTTCACCTTTGATTTGGATTTGCCGTACATGACGATGGCATAATTAAGGACAAGGCCATTGCAGGAGAGCATGACGGTTACATCCTGATGCCCATAGTCCTGCTTCCCCTTAAGATGGGACTGGTGGAAATACGCATCTTCAATCGGGTGCAGAGCCCGTGACGAAGGCTTTGTCTTTGATGAGATGGTGTCATCCACAATGCAGAATACAGGCTTTCCAGACTGTCTGGCTTCCCTGTAGATGAACTGGATGACGGTGCTTTTGAGTATATCTTCCAGTGTGGCGTCATCCCATTTTCCTTTATTAAGGAAATGTGCAACCGTGATACGGTGGCAGGGGCTGTATTTTTCAAAATCGACAGTTTTCCCGTGATATCCAGGGGTAAAGACGGATATCAGTATGGCCATGATATGCTTTATGACGGTTTGGGGAAAGACACGGCACAGATTTAACTTTTTAAGGCAGTTGTAAAGCAGTGGTGAATGGTATATACTGTTTTCTATAAGACATCATCCTTTGCAGGTTATTGTTTTCTTAGCAGATACAGTATACACCCACAGAGGCATGATGTCTTTAGTTATATGCGATTTTAAATCATTTTGGTAAAAATTCAAATTTGCTCAATTATAGTTATCAATTAAGCCTAAGTATGCGAAGGTAATACTTGAGGAAAAAAACAATACGAGTTCCGAAAAAGCAGACCGAAAGACAGTGTGGATCGAATCATTTTCTATGCGTCAGCACCGCAGAAGGAAGTGATCGGAGAGGCGCTTATTGATGAAATATTGGAAGGGACGCCGAAAGAAATCTGGGAGATATCAAAAACTGCTGCAGGCATTACAAAGAAATTTTATTTTTCCTACTATTCAGGAAAAGATAAGGCTATTGCATATAAATTAAAAAATGTAATGATTTACGAAAAGCCCAAGACTTTGTCCAATTACAGTATCCGTCAGGCTCCGCAATCTTTCGTATATTTATAAACGACTACACAGCAGCCCTTCCGCATCCGTTCAAAATCACCAGCAGATACAGAAGAGCTGCTTTTCACGACATTGATACAGGGCAAGATAACATACTGTTCCATCCGTACCGCCTCTATTTTGTTAAAACATTCACAATCCAAAATTCCGCCGGCTGAACGGTTTCTTTTTCATCCGTGTTTTTTTATTCCGTAAACAGCGGCGTGGAATAATAACAGTCCGCCGTATCCGGAAGAAGCGCCACAATCACCTTTCCGTCGGTGTCTCTCCAGATCTCCGGGCCCGTCGTCGCCCTGTGGACGGCCGGATTGGCGGGATTGACAAACTGCCCGGGGATAAAGCCGCCCGGAATCTCCTTTGCCAGCTCCTCCGCCTTCTCGATGGCGCCCGCCATCCCTCTGAAGCCTTCTGTCAGCACCAGCTCCGCGCCGTACGCCTTCAGAATATACCGTCGGCGAGATTCTGGAAGTCATGGAAGGGACGCTGGCGGTAGTGGCATGCCTGCAGGACGGCGCAAAACCATGCAAAAGAAGCGCACAGTGCGCCACTCTGCCCATGTGGAAGGAATTTGACCGGATGGTCCGTGATTTCTTTTTCCATATCACGCTGGAAGACCTTGCGGAAGGCCGTTTTCCCCTGTCTGATTGATTTTCTTTTAAAAATATATGGTTTCAGCTTGTCATTTTTCGTATCTGTACAATTCCTCAAAACAGAATCGAACCAATACAGGGTCCTGACACACTGGAAAGAGCCACCCGATCGTTTGTTCAATCGAATGGCTCTTTACTCGTCAATCTGAAGTTTCACCTTCATTATCTCCTTTCAAGATTATTTCCGGATACTGCCAGATTGTTTTGATCCACTGTTCTGTTTTCATCTCTTATCACGTCCGGGAAAGGATCTGCAATTCTGCTTTTCTTCTGCCTTCTCTTCTTCAGATCCGGTCATCTCTTCCGCCGACATTCGGATCGTTCCCAATCATGATTAAAATTTCATCTTCCCATTGGACCTTTCCTCCCTTTCCAGAGACTTTTGTGTGTCTCTTTCTTTTTGGTGATTTTATATTACAACATCTCTTTTTATTTGTCAATAGTTTTCTGAAAATTTTTTATACTATTTTTAATTATCTGCTACCTGTGGCTTCAGATATGGCGCCATCATCTCTTTTGAACACCGTATCTCTTTTCAGCAGCATGCGTGATAAAGCGGCCTCAGCAAAACAATCCGGTATATTCCGTACATGTATCCGCTATGTGATAAACAAATACATCCCCGCCGATCTCTCTGTAAATAATCATATGCTTTCCACTGATCACCATTATCGAGAAAACCATTTGCCGTTTTACCGGCCATAAGATACAATAGAAGGCAGAACAGAAAAACACAGAAAAGGAGCACACGCTATATGCAGACAAAAAAACTTGGCTTCGGCCTTATGCGCCTGCCCTTGAACGACAAAACCAATGCGGGCGACATTGACGTGGAACAGGTAAAACAGATGGTCGATACATTTCTGGAGAGAGGCTTTACCTATTTTGACACGGCCTGGATGTACTGCGGCTTCCAGAGCGAGAACGTGACAAAAACCGCTCTCGTGGACCGCCATCCCAGAGACAGCTACACCCTTGCCACCAAGCTGCACGCCGGTTATATCGATTCTCTGGAAGACCGGGACCGAATCTTCAACGAACAGCTTAAGAAAACCGGCGTCACCTATTTTGACTACTATCTGATTCACGGCATCGAAGCTTCCATGCTGCCAAAATATGAGAAGCTGGACTGCTTCCGCTGGCTGCTTAGCAAAAAAGCCGCGGGACTGGTAAGGCACGCCGGATTCTCGTTCCACGGCAGCGCCCAGCTGCTGGATGAGATCCTGACAAAGCATCCGGAGATGGAATTTGTCCAGCTGCAGATCAATTATCTGGACTGGGAAAGCGAGTGGGTTCAGTCCCGCCGATGCTACGAAGTCGCTGTGAAGCACAAAAAACCGGTCATCGTCATGGAGCCGGTCAAGGGCGGCACGCTGGCAAAGGTTCCAAAGAACGCGGAAAAGCTGTTCCGCGACAGAGAACCGGAACTGTCGGTCTCCAGCTGGGCGATCCGCTTCGCCGCCTCCCTTGACAATGTGATGATGGTGCTTTCCGGTATGAGCACTCTGGAACAAATGGAGGACAATTTAAGTTATATGGAAAATTTCCGGCCCCTCACGGAAGAAGAAAAGAAGCTGACCGCCCAGGTGGCGGACATCATCAACGAGAAAACCGCCATCCCCTGTACCGGATGCTCCTACTGTACGGAAGGATGTCCGCAGAAGATCGCCATTCCCAAATATTTTTCTCTGTACAATGAGGATATGAGAGAAGATCTGGAGGAAAAGGGATGGACCGCGAACTTTACCCAGTATGAGATCCTGGCCGACAGGTTCGGAAGAGCAAAGGACTGCGTGGAGTGCGGACAATGCGAGAGCGTCTGTCCGCAGCACCTGCCCATTATAGAAAAGTTAAAAGAGGTGTCCGCGCATTTCGACCATTAGTCAAACCGGCTGCGCCTTTTTGCGGCCGCATAACAAACATACGGCCCGAAAGCAGACGGGGGATACTGGACGGTCAGACCGCCAGCACCCCTCTCTTCGGTGCAACCTCCACTGTGATCTCCGTTCCGGCGTTGAATTCGATGGCGTCGCTTTCCATTCCGTCGGAAAAGACTACGCCGTTTTCCGGCATCTGGGACACGACCCGGAAAGTGTCCTGTTCCGACAGCCTGCCGTACACGATCCCCGCCTGGGTCCGGCTGCTGGGAAAGGGCTCCCGGACCACAAAGGACAGCGCCCGCTCCTCCCATGCCAGCCCCCTGCTTAAGAAACGGGGCGCGCCGAAGTATTCCGCAATGCCGGAGGCCTGCGCCATGACGGAGCGGTACCAGCCGCTGGAGCCCAGGCCGGTGGAGATGATGATCCCGCTGGAGGACTGGCTTTCCTGCCGATCGTTCCAGCTGATGTCATACCGGGCCGACACATGGGTCTTCTGCCCCACGAACAGATCGTTCACCGCCAGCATGGTCTGGCCGTCCCGGGTTCTGGCCAGGGCCATGGTGATTTCCCGGACATTCCCACTTCCTTTCAGCACCTGCAGAAGCACGCGTTCCGTATCCTCCGCCTCAAAGGGAAGCAGCCCCCCGTCCCACCTGTCCGGCTCGGGGTTGATGCCGATCAGCGGCTGGCCGTCCAGATATTTGAGGATATTGGCCACCAGTCCGTCCTGCCCCACGGCGATTACGATATCCTGCCTGCCAAAGATCATATTGGGAAGAAAATCCCGATCGATCCGCTGGACCCTCGCATACGTCTTTGCCGCCTGCATCACCGCGGACACCGCCTTTTTATACGCCTCGTCCTCTCTGATATAATCGGAAAAATCCGCCCCCAGATGCTCAATATAGAATTTTGCCTGCTCCGCCGTGTTGTATTTGCGGATCAGGTCCTCCAGTCTGGTTTTTCTGGTGACCAGAATCACCTTGTTCATTTCCCGTTCCATGGATCATCCTCCCTGCTGTGCCCGGCGCGCTGCCGGCGCGGCGTCTGGTTGCTTTGAGATATCTCCAAAAAATGTTTAATCTGTCAGCGCGTTCAGAAGATCCGGCGACACGTTCAGCGTACCGATCTTATCCGCCTTGTCGCCCATCTCCAGAAATGCCCGGGCAATCAGAGACCTGCTGTCCATCCCGCTGATGGCCAGTGCCTTCACAATCTCTTTATCCACACCTGCAAAGGTTTTGAGAAGCACCTCGGAATCATAGGCCTTTGCGTCGGATTTCTTCTTCTCGTTCTCCGTCTGCAGATCCACCAGACGGCAGTTTTCTTCCTCCAGACTGATCTCGCTGGCAATTTTGCGGGCATCCAGCTCCGCCTGCTTCTCCTGCACCAGGCGCTTCATCTCCATTTCCTTCTCCCGCTTTTCCTTCTGCTTTTCTGCCACCCGGATCTCCGTGTTCAGCTCATTTTCCTTTACGAGCCTCTCCTGCTCGATGGCCGCGTTCCGGCGCTTGTAGATGGCGTCATCCTGCTGCCTTAAGATTTCTTCTCTGGCCGCCGCTTCCAGCGCCTTTCTTGTATCACTGCGCGCCAGAACTCCCAGAATGGATACTGAGACCAGCTCCAGGCCGAATTCCTTCAGTGTCTCATCCTCCCTCATCCCTTCCCGCAGCGCGCCGGCCAGCTCGTCGGCGGATACGATTGCTTCCCGCACCGTCTTGCCGCTGATAAATTTGGTAATACACACCTTCACCAGATTCAGCACCCGCTTGGACATCTTCTGTCCGGCCTCCGTCAGCACCGCCATGTATTCCTTCTTTCCCTTCCAGGAAAAATCCACCATTCTGGACGCCCGCTCATAATCGGTGACAATATAGGAAATATCCCCCTGCACGCTGACGCTCTGAAAATCCGCGGTCATCAGCTCGTCAAAGGCAAAACCCGTGTCAAACGCTGTAGCCGGGATGACGATCATGCTGGTGGTCATCGTATTGTAAAAAAACGACAGCCCCAGTCCCTTCTGGACCACCTTTCCTCTTCTTACCTTCATAACATATTCCGTCGGCTCAAATTTTCTGTACGCGATCCCCATCATGTTCCTCCTTTTTTGTTATTATCTTATTGATATTTTCAATTTATTTTCTATATGATACTATCAAGGCAATAATATGTCAAGACATTTTTTATTCCATTTTACGAGCATATCCGGAAGCGTACTGCCGACGGCCAAATCCCCCCATCAGCAGCCTGTATCAGAAAGCCAGAAACCGGCTCAATCCGTTCTCAAAAGCGGAAAGGCGTCTTTCTTCCATTTTATGTTACCTCTTTTGCACAGACCAGGTTCTTCTGCCCTTGTTTTCAGCCTGGCTGCCACCTGTCCCAGGTCGACCGCCTTCATGATGGCGGGATACCGCACAGATACCGGCAATGGGGATTCCGACAAGAACATCGAGATTGTCCCTGTTCAATCCGCCGATGGCGTTTACGGGAATGGGAACGGCGCTGCAGAGCTCCCGAAGCGTATCGATGGAAGTCAGAACGGTCTTTACCTTCGTCGTAGTGGGATAGACGGCTCCCACACCCAGATAATCCGCCCCCTGTTCAAAGGCTTCCTTTGCACGAAGAACCGTCTTTGCCGTGGTTTCAAGAACCGTATTAGTCAGCATGGCCTTGGATTCGGCATCGTCAAAAGCCTCACAAATAACGTCAGTGCAGGTCAGCAGCTCCGCCGCATTCGCTTCCGTGATACGCTCCGTATGGATTTCAAGTTCTGCATACGGAGCGGCCTCCTTCAGATTTTCACGCAGTGCCTCGGCCTTATACCGCCCGATCTGATCCGCTTTGTACTGCTGCCGGTGCAGGTTCGTCAGATCCACACGGTCAAAATCGATGAGCGTCAGTCTGCCGACGCCCGCCCTGGCAATGGAAACGGCAATGTTGGAACCAAGGCCTCCAAGGCCGCAGACCGCAACCGCAGCCGATGAAAATTTCCTCTGCAATGCGCCGCCATGGCGCTCTGCCAGCGCTTTTCTCCATTCTTTTTCGGTCGGAACCATTTAACCACCTCCTACAAAACGGACAATCTCCACGCTGTCCCCATTCTGCAATACCGTTTCGGCGTACTGCGCTCTGGGAACGATCTCCCCGTTTCGTTCCACCGCGATACGCTTTGAATCGTATCCTGCAGACGCAACACATTCCGCAAGCGTCCTGCCCGCAGCATCCAGTTCTTTGTTGTTGATCTTTACCATAAAACACCTCCAAAACGACAAAAAAGCCGCCGATCTGGCAGCTTCCCATAAGATACACTGTTTCTCCTGAACTTCCTTGTATCAGGCATCCCTACGTTGGCATTATCCAAATCAGGTTCTCGGTCGAAGGTCATACCTTCCTCTCAGCCTGTCATACAAGCTCCCGTCTGTTTTGTTGTCAAACACATCATATACCTGTTCAACGCGGATTGCAATGACTATTTATCACGGTTCCCCTTCCTGTCGTCTCCGCACAAATGAAAGAGCCACCCGATCGTCTTTTCAATCGAATGGCTCTTTACCAGTCAATCTGAAGTTTCACCCTGATGATCTCCTTTCAAGATTATTTCCGGATACTGCCAGATTGTTTGGATCCACTGTTCTGTTTTCATCTCTTATCATACTCGGGAAAGGACCGGCAATTCTGCTTTTTCTGCGACTTCTCTTTTCCAGATCCTGTCACCTTACTGCTGACATTCAGATCGTTCCCAACCATGATCAAAATTTCATCTTCCCATTGGACCTTCCCTCCATTTCCAGAGACTTTTATGTGTCCCTTTCGTTTTGGTGATTTTATATTACAATATCTCTTCCTGTTTGTCAATAGTTTTCTGAAAATTTATTTGTATTATTTTAATTATCTTTGTTTTTCGCTCCGGCACTTACAGCAAGTAGTTGTTTTCCCGGTCTGCGATCAGCAGGTCGACCAGTTTACAGACTGCATATCCGCCTGCGGCCAGCGGCTCCGTGCGGCATATTTCTTCTGCTTCTTCATGGCTTCCGGTTTTCAGGATATACATCCCCGCCATTCCCGGATAGCCTTTGAAGACGCCGCACAGTTCCAGTTTTCCCTCCTCGTCCAGCTTTCTTATGTTTTCGACGTGTTCCTCAACTGCCTTTTTGGTCATCCTGTTGTAGTTTTTGCTCTTTTCGATCATCACCAGGTATCTTAATTTTTCCATACATCGTTTCCTTTCCATTTTTGAAATTTCTCCCCATGTGTGGGATCCCGTTTTCTGTTGCATTTATGATATGGATAGTTTATCATGAATCTGCGATTCATGATCGGCATTCGCCGCTCGCCGAATGTGCAGGCCCATTCTTCTCGCTTGCGCTCATTGTATCATAAAACAGTGACAGATCTTGTCATAATTCCAGAAGGAGTTTAAAAAATGTCAAAAGCAGTGCGCCTGATTGAAATAATGATCACCATAAATGCCAAAAAGGATTTTACAGCCGGCGAACTGGCCGAGGAATTTTCTGTATCAAGAAGAACGATTCTGCGCGATCTGCAGGAGCTGGAACAGGCCGGTTTCCCCATTTATTCTGAAGTCGGGGCGGCGGGCGGATATCATATTCTGAAAGAACGCGTTTTGCCGCCGATCACTTTTTCAGAGAGTGAAGCCAAAGCTGTATTTTTTGCGTGCCAGGCGCTTCAGTATTACCGGGATCTGCCTTTTGAGCAGGAAACCATATCCGTTCTGAAGAAATTTTTAAACTGTCTGCCGCTGGATATCCAGCACAGCATTACCCGGATTCAGAACAAAATCGTATTCTGGATTCCGGACCGGCATTGTGATTCGCCGCTGTTAAAATCCATATTTCAGATCGTCATGGACCGTCATGCCGCGACCATACGGTATTCCTCCCTGTCCTCAGAAAGTACGCGCACCATCCTGCCGGTGGGACTGTATGCCATGAACGGACTCTGGTACTGCCCCGCATACTGTACCACGTCCAGACAGATCCTGGAAGAGATCGGATGCTCCATTTATGAACTGCTGCCTGAGGTTGTGGAGATATCCTTATGATAGAATCCGTGCAGAAATCAGAAACATAAACCTGATTCCTTTCAGCGCTTCCGTTTCGGCGGACGGCCGGATATTGTTTTCTTCCTCTCTTTTCCGTGATCCTGTTATACAGAGCGGTTTTTACACGCCTTTTCTCATAAAAAGAGCGCCGCATAACTGCGGCGCCCCGGTCATTTATTCTACTTTGGGAAGTCCGGCACAGCTGGCGGCCAGTTCTTCATCCGTCGGAATGTAGTCGTTCATCTCTCCGTCGTGGAATTTCCCGTAAGCCACCATATCGAAATAACCGGTTCCGGTAAGACCGAATATGATGGTCTTCTCTTCTCCGGTTTCTTTGCACCGGACCGCCTCGTCGATGGCAGCGCGGATGGCGTGAGAACTCTCCGGCGCCGGCAGAATTCCTTCGATTCTTGCAAAATATTCCGCCGCTTCGAACACCTCGGTCTGCTTCACGCTGACCGCTTCCATCAGGCCCTGATGGTAAAGCTCTGACAGCGTGGAACTCATGCCGTGATAGCGGAGGCCGCCTGCGTGACTGGCAGACGGGATAAAACCGCTGCCCAGGGTATACATTTTGGAAAGCGGACAGACCATACCCGTATCGCAGAAATCATAGGCGTACACGCCACGGGTAAAGCTGGGGCAGGAGGCCGGTTCCACAGCGACGATCCGGTAGTCCGCCTCACCCCGGAGTTTCTCGCCCATGAACGGCGCGATCAGTCCGCCCAGGTTTGAACCGCCTCCGGCGCAGCCGATGATCACATCCGGTTTCACTCCGTATTTGTCCAGCGCCGCCTTCGTTTCCAGACCGATGATGGACTGGTGAAGCAGCACCTGATTGAGCACACTGCCCAGCACATAGCGGTAGCCCTCGCTGGACACTGCCTTTTCCACGGCTTCGGAGATAGCGCAGCCGAGGCTTCCGGTCGTACCCGGATGTTCCGCAAGGATCTTTTTGCCCACCTCGGTCTCCATGGACGGAGACGGGGTCACCGATGCGCCGTAGGTGCGCATGACTTCCCGGCGGAAGGGCTTCTGCTCATAGGAGCATTTGACCATATATACTTTGCAGTCCAGTCCAAAGTAGGAGCATGCCATGGAAAGGGCCGTTCCCCACTGGCCGGCTCCGGTCTCAGTAGTCACGCCTTTGAGTCCCTGTTTCTTCGCATAATACGCCTGGGCAATGGCAGAGTTCAGTTTGTGGCTGCCGCTGGTGTTATTGCCCTCGAACTTGTAGTAGATCCTCGCCGGCGTCTGAAGCTTCTCTTCCAGGCAGTAGGCGCGGACCAGCGGAGACGGACGGTACATCTTGTAAAAATTATGAATCTCCTCCGGGATCTCAAAGAACGCCGTATTGTCATCCAGCTCCTGCCGGATCAGCTCCTCACAGAAGACGCCTGAGAGTTCCTCTGCCTTCATGGGCTGAAGGGTGCCGGGATTCAAGAGCGGTGCCGGTTTCTGCTTCATATCGGCCCGCAGGTTGTACCATGCCTTCGGCATCTCGTCTTCGTTCAGGTAGATTTTGTAGGGGATTTTCTCTTTGTTCATCGTCGTTACCTCCATATGATTTTCTTTCAGACGCCATGAGTTTACAGCCTGCCTTATGATCTGTTACCGTCAAATATTCCGCAGCAGGCTGCGGGGCATCCGCCCCTCGCTGCAGCCACCGAATAGACATGCAGGCATATCTGCCAGGCCCGCTGTCCGCGGGAATAAAAAAACGTCCCTGACAGAGCTTACACTCTGTCAAGGACGAACAGATACTGATACAGTACGGCATAGTCCGCGGTGCCACCTTGATTCACGGTATAACCCGTGCGCTTTGCAGGATACCAACATATCCCCGGCATTTCTACGCCTGCCTGAAGCGTCGCAGAATACTCTGTGAATGCTCACATTTGACTGCGCCCTCCGCGGTCCATTTGACAAGTTGTTTCCTGCCCGGTTCTCAGCATCCCGGACTCTCTGTATGGGCATCGTTGCCGTTATCTCCGCTTCAACGGTTTGAAGTTTGAAATTTTAACACACTATAGCATTATTATCTCCGTATGTCAACCATTTTTCTGAAAATTTATTCGACATAATTCATCCGGCGTTCACTCCGTTTGAATTTCGGATGCAATTACCACATGGGTAAACTGCTGCAGCCTGTGTACAACAGCAGCATCCATACTGCCGTCCGTGCTGAAATCGACATAACACACAGACAGGGCGCCTTCTTTCATAATTAAGAAAACGCCCTGCTTCAACTATAACTTTTTATTCAGTTCGCCTGCCGCCTCCAGGATTTCTTTCCCGGTCAGGTATTTCTTCTTATTCCTGTTTTCGCCATCCATGACCGCTTTCACCAGACGCTCCATCGCGTCCTTATTCATCTCAATAATGCGTATTGCCTCTTTCAACTGTTCTGATAAGATCCGGTTAATGAGTGCTCTTGCCTTTTTGTCATACCAATAATCTGCCTCTCCCGTTTTAAGTTCTGTCCTTCTGATCACGGCCAGTCCCATCTCTTCTTCATACATCCCGAACTTACACACCATATCTGCGGCAATGTTCGTAGCATACTCCAGATCACCAGATGGACCATATGTCAGGCCATAGCCAAATACCATTTCGGCTGCCCTGCCTCCCAGGGCGGAACAGATCCTCTCCAGATAATATTCTTTGGTCGAATCCCTTTCCCCTGTTCCGGGCAACATATATCCACCATGATTCCCTCTTGCCACAATGCTCATATAAGCGGGTGGTCTGCCATAGTACAGATCGATCAGGGCATGTCCTGCCTCGTGATACGAGGTACGCTCGATCTCCTTTGGAGATCTGTCAATCCTTTCCTCGCCCAGGGTGCATTTTTCAAATATTTCATCAAACAGGTCGTCATCAATCACGCGGTCCGACCGGATCCCCTCCCGCAAAGCTGCCTCAACGACCTTCTCAAGCTTTGCCGGAGCCAGGCCCCTGGACCTGTCAACAATGCTTTTCATCTCTCCATCCGAAATATCAAACATATCGTTCTGCTTTTTGATGAGTTTTTCCAGCAGCCACTTTCTTCCCTTTCCATCCAAAACGCCCATCTCAAATGACATGTCAAAGCGGCGCTGAAGAGCAAAGTCAATTTTGTTTCCAAGGTTCGTGGCTGCCATGACAAATACCGGCTTATCGTCCCTGCTGATAAATCCATCCATCTCGGTCAGCAACGCGTTCAGGGACGGGTTTGGCGCACAGAAATATTCCCGGTTCATACCGATGGCGTCAATTTCATCGATGAACAGGATAGCAGGCGCGTATTTTCTCGCAATACGAAATTCATCCTGTACCTTCCTGGGCCCCCCATTCAGCAGCTCACCTGCGCTGATGGAAAGAAAATTCACTCCGGACTCCGAGGCTACCACCTTTGCCAGCGAGGTCTTGCCGGTTCCCGGAGGGCCATACAGCAGGACACCCCTGGGCTTCACACCTTTTTTATTATACCTCTTAGGATTCTTTAGATAATGAATAAAAAATTCCAGCTCCTTTTTGAGGTCCTCTGACACATAAATATCGTTCCAGCTTTTACGCGGACGCAGATCGTCGGACAGCATCGATGACCTGTCCCCGGACTCCACTGCTGTTTCAAGCTTGAAATCGCAGAAAATGATGCTTCCCGCATGGGTCTTCTCGTCAAATTCTTTTTTTGTCTCATATGTCAGAACCTGACGGCGCGCTGCCAGCGTCTCCATTACCACCTGGCAGCTTACGTTCTGGTAGATATCCTCCAGCTGACTTCTAAAATATTTACGCTCGATAAATCCTCCAGCCCCTCTTTTCACAAGGGTATTTTTCTCTTTTTCCGTATAGGAGTGTCCGCTGCTTCCGTCCAGAATATAGACCGGGATTTCTTGATCTTCCTCCCGAAGTTTACAGAATGCCTCCCGCCCCATCGTCCTGACATCCGCAACATTCAGCCCGTTTCCCACATTTTCAAGGCCATACAGATAGTCGATGACCGCAAAAAGAACATTCTCCTTATGGATCATTTTCATAAACCCAAGGATATCCAGGGTATTTTCCACGCGTACATGATTATTTTTTATCCTGCCAGCCGACTCGTATTTCACAGTTCCGAAGACAAGGATCACACAGTCCCTCTCCCCAAAGTAGAAGTCTTCGATCTCCTCTGCGGCGCCTTTCAGATCACATTTCCACCCGATCTTTCTGACCATGCCGCTTTCATCCAGTCCCTGCTTTTCCTCCGCCAGTTTCAAAAACTCATACAATTCCTTATTTATGAGCTTGCCGGACATTTTGGAAGCATTTCTGGCATCTGCTCTTCCGCCCATGGAATATAATACGGTTCGGGCCAGATATTCTTTACCCTGATCCAGTTCATAGCCGTATTCCTTTTTAATTTTTTTCAGCCGGCTCCCTATATCCTTCTCCACCAGTTTCAGAATGGTATCCGCCTTTAAATGATTCAGCATCAGAACTGTGTACGAAGACATTCTCGAAAGTATTTCCGGTGGAAAACAGGGCTGCTTTGTTCTCGGATTGATATCCTTCCCCAGCGCATCGATCACCACCTCCTCTGGAAGCAGCGTAAGATTTTTATTCTGCGCACCGTCATAAAGCTGCCGACCTGCATTGCTTGTGAAAAAAATAACAGTATCTTTGAATGATACATTTTTCTCGTGGAACCTGTCCCTGCAGACTCCTTCATCCAGAATCTGCAAAAAGATCAATATGACGCCGCGGTCCGCCTTTTCGATCTCGTCAAACAAAAGAACGCACCGCGGATTTTCATCCACAAACTCGGTAAGTGCACCGCCGCTGTCCGTATTTCGATACTGGCGGGCCCAGCCCTGAAGGTCCCCTTCTGAATCCTGTGTGCCATATCCTGACATATCAAATCGTTTAAAAGGAAGTCCCAGCTTCCTGGCAAACAGCTGAGCCATAAAAGTCTTTCCCACTCCTGGAGGTCCTGCTAAAAGGTATACGTTTCTGGGGCCTCCCTTATTCGGCTGCAGCCGGATCGTCAGTTCCCTGTCAAAATATGCCGCTCTCAGCTTCTCAATGGCCGCATCCTGCCCAAAAACCATCCCCTTCAGCTCGTATTCTACAGCCTCAGCCTGCATCAAAAGCTGCTGCATGGAAACCTCGTCCTCCGCCTCATCTGCATCTTCCGTTTCAGATGTCCAGGGCTTTGGATAACGGTTGGCCAGCCGGCTCACAAAATCGGCTGCTGCATGCGGATGATACCCAATGGCATTCTCCGCCTTCAAATCCCTGTAGCCCGCTGTCAATTCGCTCAAATTCCCATCAGAGGCACATCTTTCCAGATGTCTCTTCAGTCTGGCTGCAGCCGCCGCCCGGTCGCTGTCGCTCTGTTTCGATTTAATCGTATAGATACATTGTTTCATATCCTCCGCTATCGCCCAGTATTCCGTCGGCCCGGCATTTTTTTCTCTGCCTGCACTTTTCCATTTGTCAAATTTTTCCTCGTCATCCTCCTCTTCCTGCTCTCCCTTATCAGAAAAAGGTTCTGGACCTTCTGCTCCTGCCTCATCACCGAAGGGCAGAAACCCGTCTTCCTCCCAGCTCGCATCCTCCAGACAGTCGGCGCTCTCCCCCAGATACACCAGGTCCCCCAGATATTCTTCCGCTTCTTTTATGGCATATCGCAGGCTGCCGGGCACATCTTCCGCCGCCTCCTCAAGCTCGCTCCGGTATTCAAAACGGCGGTATTTTGCATTTGAATACCTGTTTGTCTGCTCCGAGCATTTCCGCCATTCATTAAATATCCCCGTCTTTCTTCCGCTTTTTACCGCGTAAATCATTTTTTTCATGGCCTGACTTTTCCCATCATCCTTTTCCCTATATTATGTAAACTTTATTCAATTATTTAATTCCATGTTTCTTATATAATGTTTTTTTGCGTATTGTACCAGAAATTCTTCGTATTTCTCTTTTGAAATGCTGTTCAGCAGCTTAAGCGGCGCCTGAAAAGCTTCCGAATTGTAATCCGCACTGCGGGCCAACGGTATATGGATCCCATACGCGCTCTCCAGCATCTGATCCAATGCGTCCACATAAAGATTGGTCAGATAATAGGCAATGACAGACGCGCAGGCTACTGCCATCACTTTGGAATCTGCCTTTGTGGCGATCACTGCCTGACCAGCCGGTATATCGAGTTCTTTAAGGATTCTGTCATGATGCCATCCATCCTGAAAGTCGTCCAAAACCATATAATCACATGACACCTCTTTGGCCAGTGTCAGCAGCGCAGCCTTATGTTCCTGTCTCAGCACCTCCTGGAGATTGCCGGATTTTTTCCCGGAGCCGGGTTTAAAGTCTTTATTAAATTTATCATTTAACAGTACGCTTACCACAAATGTCGCGTAATCTGAACGAATGACTTTTCCCTCCCTGCCCTCAAAATCCTTATAGGAGGTAAATCCTGTCAGCATCTCACCTATGGGGTAAAATATTTCTTTTGCTGTCTCATAATCCTTACCGTAGGCTTTTGAATCCTTCACCCCCAGCCCGAGAAGTTTTTCCATATTTTCCGGTCTTACACAGGCGGCAGCTGTGATCAACGGTCTGAAAATCTCTCCCTTACCGGCTTCATCGCTTCCTATGATACATTTCTCAAAGTTCAGCTCTTCCAGTGAAACCTCGTTTCCAGCCTCTGTTTTAACCATTCCACTGGCATATCTCCTGCGCAGCTCATTTACATTCTGCATCATTTGTTCCTCCTTGTTTTTCCAATCTACTCAGTACTTCCTTAAAATTTAATTCCAGGTCATTAAGCTTATTATACCATACGCTTCCTAATATGTTGGAACTCCTGTAATTCAGAGAAGAACATATAATGACCGGTATATCGATTTTTTCTTCTTCCATCCTTTCGATCAGTTTGAAGCCCGCCTCTTCATCTACAGTTTCCCCCGCTGCTAACGGATACTGCATATCTGTCACGATCAAATCTGTCTTATCCTCGCCATGGTATATCTGTTTCCACAGTTTTTCCTGATCTCTCACAGTCATGATATTTTTTATGCCGTTAAATTCCAGGGCTCTTTGTATATCAATGCTCTTAAAAATATCATCATCCGCAATTACCACATGAATCTCCGACAAATCCATCAGCCTCTCTCCTTTCGCGCAAAATCTCCTGATGAAGCTCCTCATCTTCTCAATTATATCATCCTTGATCTTTTTAATGTCCTATTTGAATGCCTGCTGTACTTTCTGTACTTTCGTCATTAATTCTCTCCCCCTCTTTCTTTCCTGTAACAACAAGATATACTATTTAATGCAATTTATCAAGTGACTTTCCAGGATTTAATGAACGATGGGAATTCTGATTTTTGGCAGACCAGCATGTTATTTTCTATTCCCTCTGACATGCAGGAATTCGCTCAGCACAATCAGATCTCAGCGGATCATTTCGCGAAATACCTGAAAATATTCTGTCATATCAAAAATCCCGGCCACGGATCTTCTAAAATCCATAACCGGGATGTCTTACACAAACCGTATAAACTCACGAATACGCTTTCGCCTCATGCGCGATCCGCCGGATATCCGGGACCGTCAGAAGGACCGGATACAGGAGCGCGCCGATCACCAGGCCGCTGATCCCCTGTATGATGTTGGCGGGAACGCTTGCCGCGGCCGCAGCTACGCCGTACATCATCGATTCGCAGAGGAAATATCCGCCTGCCACCAGCACGATATCTGCGATTCCGCCCAGCACCACCGCCGCGCCGCGGCTTTTCGCCGTCTTTCCGATCTTCTGATAGATCAGCCCCGCCGCGAAAGCAACCGCGCCCTTGATCACAAACGTGATCGGTACGTAAATGAAATATCCGCCCAGCAGGTCCGCCAGAGCAGACCCGATGCCGGCAGCCAGAAGCCCCCAGTGCGGGCCAAGGATGATTCCGGACAGGATCACCACTGCATCACCGGGATGGATATAGCCGCCCGTCCCCGGCGTGGGAATCCGTATGGACATGGTCGCCACGCACGCAAACGCCGCAAACAGCGCGGCCAGCACGATTTTCTTCAGATTATACTTCATGCTCAAAACCTCTTTTCTTTTTTAAGTTCAGCCTATTGTAAAACAATTCTGGACTGAATAAAATATCCAGTTTTAAAAAATTTGACCAGTCCAGTTTTACCCCCGCACCGCTTTGTGCGGAAAGGGGGACAGAAATTGAAAGCACTCGTAAAACTGCCGATCGGCATCGAATTTTTTCAGGAAATCCGTACAGAAGGCTTTTACTATGCGGATAAGACGAAGCTGAGCGCCGAACTGCTGAACGACTGGAATGACCACCATATTAAAATACGGCATTGCCTGCCGCAGACAGACCTGCATGGTCAGAATGGCGGCAGACAAAGACGGATAAAACGCTGGCAAAGACCAGCGTTTTTTAGTATCCATACCGTTTCTTCTTTCCGGCCAGGAACAGGAACGTCACTCCTGCCGCCAGAATCTCCGCCGCCACGATAGACATCCAGATCCCGTCGATGGCCCAGAGGATCGGGAAGATCAGGACCGCCGCGCACTGGAAGACCAGCGTCCGCAGAAAGGAGATCAGTGCGGAAGTAAGTCCGTCGCCGAGAGCGGTAAAGAAGGACGATCCGAAGATCGCAAAGCCGGAGCACAAAAAGGAACAGGAAAAGAACCGGAACCCCCGGACAGTCAGCGCCGTCAGACCCGGATCATATCCCACGAACAGATACGACAGCGGTCCGGCCAGAAGCTGCCCGGCCGCAAACATCAGGACCGCGGATACGCCGACCAGCAGACAGCTTTTCTTCAAAAGCCCGTGCATCTCCTGGTGATTCCCGGCACCGTAATGATAGCCGACCACCGGAGCGCTTCCCACGGAGTATCCGATAAATACCGCCTGAAAGATCAGGCTGACATACATCAGGACTCCGTAGGCGGCGATTCCGTCCTCCCCGGCGTATTTCATCAGCTGAATGTTATACAGCATGCTGACCAGCGACATGGAGATATTGCTCATGAGCTCGGAGGAGCCATTGGTACAGGTACGGACCAGAGCCCTTGTATCCGGACGGCCCCTTAGTCTCACAAGCCGCAGAAGACTTCCGTTGTTCCGCCCAAAATAGACGAGCGGAACCACGCCGCCTACAAACTGGCTGAAAGCCGTGGCTGCCGCCGCACCTTCCATCCCCCAGTGAAATACCGCCACAAACAGCGCATCAAGAACGATGTTGGTGACGCCGGACGCCACGGTCACATACAGTCCCAGCTTTGGCTTTTCCGCCGTGACGAACAGACACTGAAATTCAAACTGCAGCACATAAAACGGCAGCGCCAGCAGCACGATCCATCCATATCGGACGCTGTCACTGAGAAGCCTTCCCTCTGCGCCCATCCGTGAGGCGGCCGGGCGGATGCACAAAAAACCGAAGACCGCCAGCACCACGCCGCAGATGATGGATGTATAGACAATCAGGGAAAACAGCTCATTAGCTTTTTCCCGCTTCCCCTCTCCCAGCGTCTTCGCGATCAGCGCCCCGCCTCCGGTTCCGAACATAAATCCCGCACAGCCCAGGATCATCAGAAGTGGCATGATAAAATTTACAGCCGCAAAAGGGGTCTTTCCTGCAAAATTGGACACAAAAAATCCGTCCACCACCCCGTAGATCGAGGTGAACACCAGCATGATGACGGACGGAAAGGTGAAGCGCAGAAGGCGGCCATACGTAAAGTGATCCGATAAGCGGATGTTCATGTTCCATCCCCCGCTTTCATCTGTCCGGCCTTTTCCTGAAGCGCCGTCAGAAAATGCTCCGTCAGCTCCAGATATTTTTCCACATCCTGCTCCGGCCAGGAAGTGTAGATCTCATTCTCCGCCTGCATGATCCGCTTCACCGTCCGTTCTGCCAGGCCCATGCCCTTCTCCGTCAGACAGACCGTTTTATTTCTGGAACCGGCGGCTTCCAAATAGAGAACCCTCTCCGCTTCCAGTTTGCGGAGCGCGGAATTGACCGTCTGCTTGCTTAAACCCGAATACCGGCAGATATCCTGCAGAGGACAGCGCTCCCCCTGATCGCAGATCGTATAGAGAATGATCATGGCGCTGTCCGACAGGCCAAGCTTCAGCGACATCTCATGATAGACCGCATTCAGTTCCCCCAGAAGATAATTATAACGTTTCATTACTTTAGAAACCGGTTCCCGCATACTGCACCTCCACATAGTACGAAATCATACCATGTATTATAGTATGATTTCGTACCAATGTCAAGTATGAAATTTTATCATACTGTATAACTGATTTTACACAGGGATCCGCACCTCCTGCACCAGGTTTTCGGAGAAATATTCCTCGATCTTGTGTCGGTCATCTGTCTGCCCCAGCACCCACATCAGCTTGGTAACCGCGGCTTCCGCCGTCATATCGTACGCCTGCAGCACGCCGCTGTTCAGCGCCCGCAGCCCTGTCTCATACACGGAAAGGCTGCTCCCCTCGTATCTGCACTGGCTTCCCACCAGAACCGTCATCCCGCGTTTCACGCTCCGCTCCACCGCCGCCAGAAAATCGTTTTTCAGAAACGGAAGCCCGCCCAGCCCAAAGGCTTCGATATAGACACCCCGATACCCGTGCTCCTCCAGCATGGACAGGAGTTCCGGCCGGATTCCCGGATACATTTTCAGCACAAACACCCGGTCCGAGTATTCTGTACACAGCCGAAAATCCCCCTTGATTTCCGGAAGATACCCGGTATGGATGCGAAGTCCCAGAGAGCTGATCTGCGCCACATCCGGATAGTTGATGCTCTCAAAAGCGTCAAAGCTCATGGTCCGGACCTTGGAAGCCCGAACGCCCAGCATCACCTTTCGGTTGAAGGCCAGAAAGACGCCCCCATGGCCGCCGGCCGCCATATGCACCGCGCAGCGGCAGTTCTCCATAGCGTCCGCAACCGGATGGCTGATGGAAAGCTGGCTTCCGGTAAGGACTACAGGAATCGGCACATTCTGCAGCATGAACGACAGCATGGAAGCGGTGTACGCCATGGTGTCGGTGCCGTGGATCACCACGATCCCCTGATATCCGGCGGCCGCCTCATAGATTCTCTCCGCCAGCCTGCGCCAGTCGTCCGGAAATATGTTGGCGCTGTCCACCAGAAACAGATCCTCCATCTCCAGTTCGATCCCTCCCGCCACCAGCCGCATGGCCTCCAGAAGTTCCCGGCTGCTTAAGCCCGGCTTTAATCCCCTTTCGCTTTCCACGGAGGAAAAGGTCCCTCCCGTATTGATGATCAACAGTTTTTTCATGTGTCCTCTCCCGTCTGAAATCATTCTCTTTCCTGCCATATCATTATAGCACTTTCAAAATTATATTGACCATAAAAAGCGGAGAGTTTTTCACACTCTCCGCTTCCCGATTATCATTCATTCTACAACCAATAACCTGAATCACTTTCCTTCATATCTGTCCTGCAGGCGTTTTGCCCACTGTACAATCTCTTTTGCATATTTCCCTGCCTGGCGGCATGCGGGACCAGAAGCTTTCGCAGCTCCCGGAAGCAAAACCAGATCCCTGTCTTTGCTGTCTCTGGTCTTCAGCCGGATCCGCAGATTTTTAATCACTGTTTTGCTGCGTCTTTTGGCGGTCAGTGTCAGAAATTCCTCCATTGTCACCTCCGGTTCGCACAGGAATTCGTATTCTTCCAGCGCATCATAGGAAAAGATCTCCGGTCTGGCATAGACGCCGGTGACCGCCCGGTTGCTGAGGATACAAAACTTTTGATTCTGCTCGTCCAGAAGCAGGAAAGTTCCAATCTTATATGAGATATGAAAACCATTCTCTCCCAGATCCAGTGGAGCCGCATTTTCCGCATACCGCTCTTTCAACTCTGCCAGAGTAGATTTTGTAATTGTGCTGGTAAAGTGATTGCTGACGATCTCATAACAATCCCTGCACACTTTCCCGTCTGTGCATCGGAACACTCTTCGTCCCGTACTTTTTCCACAGATATCGCATACCCCTGCCATATACATCCTCTCCTTCCCTGCCGCCGGATATTTCGCCGAAACTTTTTATCCAAATACGCTTTTTACCGCGTCATGAATCCGCAGATACTGTTGGTATTTCTTTTCATACAGGTCTGCATGATACGACCTCGGCGTAAAACACTCCTTGACAGAAACTGCCTTTTTCGATATGGATTCCAGTGAATCCGTCGCACCGCAGCTGTACGCTGCCAGCAATGCCATGCCATAGCCTGCGCCTGCATTGCCTTCCATCTGCTCCGCAGGAGAATCCAGTACATCCGCAAGGATCTGCATCCAGACCCGGCTTCTGGATCCACCGCCGATTACTTTCAGATTCGCAAGCGACGCTCTGGCCAGACGCATCTCCCCGACCAGCTGTTTCAGACCAAAGGCGATCCCTTCCATTACAGCCTGTGTCATATCAGCTCTTGTGGTATCGGTGCCAAGCCCCAGAAACGCGCCGCGGATCGTCGGATCTTTATAAATCGTCTTATCACCGGTCAGGCGCGGATAAAAAAGCAGCTCCTTCTCTCCCAGCCGTTCTATGTCGATCCTGCAATCCGCATCTGCAAAATCCGACAGTCCCAGAATCTCCTGGTTCCACCATCCATAACCGCTGCCGCAGGACTGCAGAACTCCCTGCACCAGCGTGTAGAAATGTTCGGAATCAAAGGAGAACAGGATGTTCTTCCCTTTTGCTTCAAAATCCGGATTGTACTTTGGAAGCATCAGCACCCCAGAGGTTCCAAGAGAGAAGACTGGATACCGGCATCCCAGACAGCCGGTAGGAATCGAAGCCGCCGGATTGTCTCCGGTTCCCACGATCACCCTGGCAGACGGATTCAAACCAAACTGATCCGCAATTTCGGGCAGGATCGTACCGACAATCTCTGCGCTGCCGCGGACTTCGGGATAGATTTTTTTCGGCAGTCCGATCACTTCCCGCATAGACGGCGACCATTCTCTTTTATACAGATCGTACAGGGACGACGTGGACGCCTCACAATAATCCGTGCCATAGACGCCGGTCATCCGCCAGACCAGATAATCCGGTCCGATCAGGAATTTCTCAAGCCGTTCAAAATGCTCCGGCTCGTTTTCCTTCAGCCAGAGCAGATTGGCCGCCGGACTCCCGGTGGATATGATTTTCCCGATATAGGGTACATCCGTACTCTGAATCTGTTCCCGCAGTCCGGGAAGCAGATCTTTCGTACGGTTATCGTTCCACATAAGCGCCGGACGAATGGATACTCCATTTTCATCCAGAAATATGATTGAATGCATCTGTCCGGTGATGCCGATTCCCTCCACCTGACTTCCGCCGCCTTCGTTCAGGAGCGTCTGCAGTGCTCTGCACACAGCTTTCCACCAAGTATCCGGCTCGATCTCCTTCCAGCCTGATCGAGGCTGAAGGAGGGAGTAGGACTCTCCCGCTTCCCTCAGGACCTTCCCCTGATCGTCGGTAAGCACCAGCTTCACAGAGGAAGTTCCAAGATCAATTCCTATAAAATTTCCCATCAGATCTCACCAAATTTTAACAGCACTTTATAGGTATCCGGACGCATGGCGCAGGCCATGGCCGCATCAAAATCCGTGTAGTCAAAGATTTTCTCTGTCAAAACCGTCGGATCCAGAATCTCTTTGTCAATCAGCTCATATGCCTGATAGAATGCCTGAACCGTCGGGCTGACTGCGCCGGTCATTGTCTTCTGCAGAGAATGCATGGCTCCGGCGTCCACTTCCACCGGCTTGTTGGGATGCATGGACGAGAATGCCACACACGTCCCACAGGGCGCCGTCATATTCATGGCCTGCGCCATCAGAACCGGATTTGCCGTCGTATTGTAGACGACTGCGGCGCCGCGTCCTTCGGTCAGTTTTTTCACTTCTTCCACTGCATCTGCATGGATCGGGTCGATCGCTGCGGATGCTCCCAACCGCAGCGCCCTCTCCCGTCTCTCTTCCAATGGTTCGCTGACAATCACTCTCGCGCCCCGAAGCTTTGCCACCATCACATGCAGAAGTCCCATTGTTCCACCGCCGATAACAACCACGTCGTCTCCAAGTTCAATGTTTGTTCGGTTCACGGAATTCACCACGCAGGCCAGCGGCTCTGTAAACGCCATCTTCTCAAAGGAAGTCTCTTCATGATATACAAAAAGATCCTCTGCCTTGACGATCTTATACTCGCTGAATCCGCCGTATCCGGAGATCCCGTCCGGGTTCTGGAAGACAGGAGACTCGGCATGATGAAAGCAGATATTTCCATTCCCGGTGCGGCAGTAATGGCAGCTGTGACAGTCTTCGATAATATAAGCGACCGCTTTCTGCCCGACGGCAAACTGACGGGAATCAACGCCAGTCCCCAGCTTTTCGATCACGCCGCCGTATTCGTGACCGCCGATCCGGGGATAGCTGTAACTGCAGTCCCCTTTATAATCACGCACATCATTCGTACAGATCCCTGCCATTTTTATACGAAGCAGCACCTCGTTTTCTTTTGGTTCCGGCATGGGAAGCTCTGCCACCTTCACATCTCCCGGCCGGCTCATAAGCAATGCTTTCATATGAAGAAAATGTAGCGGAGGTAAAACGCGCCGTTCAGTTCTGTCATTTTTATGGAATCCCGGTGGAGGCAGAACTTGGCGCCCTGCAGGGAAAAGAAGAAGATATTGTAAATGAAGCAGATGCCAAAACAGATCCCGGCATGGTAGAAGATTTTGTAACCGCTACCGGCTGCGACCTGCTGGCAGTCTCCGTCGGAAATGTCCATGGACTGGAGCTGATGCCGCATGTGGATCTGGAACTTCTGCAGACCATCGCCGATATTTCTCCGGTTCCTCTTGTTCTGCATGGCGGCTCCGGCATTCCGTTTGATACGATTCAGAAAGCCCGCAAATGCGGACTTCTGAAGATTAACTACGGTTCCGACCTGAGAAAAGAATTCATTCGTACCTTTGGAGAGACCTATGAGTCCAGCGGACACACGGCGCATGACGTCATCAGCCTCAGCATGAAGGCGGTGGAAAATGTCAGCCAAAAAGCACAGGAGCTCGTCACGGTCATCAACGCGTGATTCAGAGCCGGGCACAGGACTGTCTGTTTTGATCAAAGCAGGCAGTCGTTCTGCTTGTGCAAAAAGACTGGATTATGCTATACTGTTACATAATGAATTATGGAAATCGACGAATTCCCATTTTATTTGCTTATGAACAATAAGGAGGCTCCTATGTTCAATCAGCGTCAGCTTGAGATTGTTCTCGAACTATTCGAAAACCAGGGCACTTACATGACCGCATCCTACTTTGCCGGAAAACAGCAGGTCAGCCTTCGTACCATTCAAAATGATATCCGGCAGATCAAAGATGAACTGTCTAAAAATTCCTGTGTCTCTTTTCAGTCCGCCGCACCCAGAGGGAGCCGTATTATTGTGCAGGATCCGGATGCATTTTCCATACTGAAGGATACCCTGTACCAGCAGTTCAGCAACACCTCACTGAATTATCAGAACGAGCGGATCAATCAGATTCTGCTTCTGCTCTTAAAGCAGCACCGGGCCATGTCCATGTATGACATTGAAAACACGGTCTATGTCTCACACAACACTTTACTGAACGATCTGAAACGCGTGGCGGAAGTTCTTCAAAAATACAATCTGGAGCTAATGCGCAGTTCCAATAAAATCATGGCGGACGGGAGTGAGATGAATAAACGTCTGTGCCTGTCAGAGGAAAATCTGCTGATTGCCAGCGCTTCCTCGATCCTGGCCGGACAAAATGACCATGATCCCATGATGCGTATTAAAGATGTCCTTGTAGAAACCTTCGTAACCTTCAAGCATACAGTCTCCGAAGTGTAACTGAACAATACAATCATTCTGATCTACACAGCCATCCGCCGAATGCAGGACTGGTTTTTTATCGATCCGACAGACCTGAAAGTTACAGAAAATCTGTACCCGGAACGTGAGATCGCCGAGGCTGTCTTTGCACATCTTGGCAAAGAATTCTTTCTGAGAATCCCGGATTCTGAGATTGACTATCTGGCTCTGTATATGAAAGGCCAGGGAAATCCCAGCACATCATCGGTTATCTCTCAGGAGATGGACGACCTGGTGCTTGACATCCTGCGGGAGATCCGAAGTGCTTTTGAGATCGATCTGACCAACGACCTGAACCTGCGTATCTCTTTGGCCCTGCACTGTTCTTCCCTGATCGTTCGCATCCGCTACGACATGCAGCTGAAAAATCATCTGACCGACTATATCCGGCAGACCTTTCCGCAGGGATACGATATCGCCACTTATTTTGCCTCCTGTCTGCAGAAGCGCTTTCATCAAAAGGTAAAGGATGAAGAGATCGCCTTTCTTGCCATTCACCTTTATAAGTCTTTAATGGAACAGCAGAACAATGCGGGCACCAAACGCGTCCTCGTTATCTCGTCTCTGCGGCGCAGCGAAAATCTGCTTCTTCGGCAGACACTGTCCAACTGGTTTACCGATCAGATCGCAGAACTGGCCTTTATTCCGCCTGCGGAGGTTGATGAATCCTGTCTGGACCGTTATGATACATTTATCACAACAGAAAAAGGACGGTTTTATGATATGGGCCTTGCGCTCTACATCAACCAGTTCCCGGAAAAACAGGACTATCTGAATCTCAAGCTTGCCATGGACGGATTTGAAAGTATCAATGATATTCTTCAGATCTTTCATCAGGATCTGTTTTCTCCATTTTCGAAAAAGTGTTCCCACTGATTGAAATTTGAAATAAAATGCATATTCTTACATATGATTCCTGAATTTGCACTCGCCTGATAT
Organism: Lachnospiraceae bacterium; assembly: GCA_910574805.1. Classification (GTDB taxonomy): domain Bacteria; phylum Bacillota; class Clostridia; order Lachnospirales; family Lachnospiraceae; genus Hominiventricola. The sequence continues at coordinate 29,465 of CAJTCV010000024.1, forward strand.
TTCTTAAAACTGAAATCTGTCATTCTGACATTAAGCCATTTACAATACAATTTGCATATTGACTGCATAAGCGTTTATCAAAGATTCCCTGCAAAACATTTGATATGATTTGTGTTGCTTCGTCTTTATCCGGACTGTCAATAACCGCTAAAGGCAATAATAAAAGAAATATTTGTTTTTCTTTTATAGAGTTCAATAACTTTTTGAATGGAATCACTTGAATATTGTAATGCCCCCCTGTACAGGCAATTTGTTTATCATTGATGTAATATACTGTATCCCCCGGATGAAATTCTATTTTTAAGATTTGAGTTGGAACGAGTTCGCAAATAATTGTTTCCGGTTCATCAACATAACCGTCTGATTCCTCTAAAACTCCGTCATAATATTTTGTGAAATTGTCCCACCAACTCGTATCACACATTCCGTTCTCTGTCATAAGTTCGGTCAATGACATATCTGTTTCCTCCTCCAAAGCAGTTGGAAAAGAAGTTGCAATGAAACCTATCCAAAAATTCAGATTGGAAAAATCTATCTCATATAATGAAATCATTTTATTATACCTCCAGCACAATTTCAATTTATATATTCGATTATAAAATATGTATCTGCTGCTTGCAATGTATATTTATAAGCTCATTTTTCATGGGTACACAATTCCGAAAAGGGAGAAATTTTTTTAATTATCCTTTTTTACTGACAGAACAGCATGAGCCGCAGCCGCACCGCGCTGCCGAAGCAGGCCGGACCGCGGGTACATGCGGAAATGCGCTTAAAGTTCAGCACCCCTGTACATGATGATCGTGACCGCCGCGCCGCCGATTCCCATAGGGAACACCGCCAGAAACACATAGTCCAGCACCATGTTTAAAATGCCGCGGCCACGGAACAGATCAGGGAAAGCGTCGCTTTCCCGCTGGCGATCATATAGAGCGTGAAATTGTTCATCAAAAGGATGGCACCGTAAAGACCAGATAGCGGCTTAAGTATTCCACGCAGTACCCTTCCACCTCCGCGGACAGATCCATCCCGGTGAAAATCCGTCCCATGGTCAGATAACCCAGCGCGCACATGAGGAGCCCCGCCAGAACGTTGACCAGAATCAGAAAGGTAAAATCCTCTCTGGCTTCCTCCGTCTTCTGTTCTCCCATCTTCTTCATGATGACCGCGCTGCCTCCGGTGGCCAGCATGGTGGAAACGGCCGTCACAAACTGGATGATGGGTGCCGTCAGATTGATGGCAGACAGCGCGCCGGTGCCGATGAGATTCGACACAAACAGGCCGTCTACCATAGTGTAGAAGGACATGAACACCGTCATGGCAATGGTGGGTACGGCAAATTTCAGAATATTTTTCAAAGTGACCGGTTTGTTGTATACATGTTGGTTCTCCATGATTTCTCTTTTCCCCCTTTATCGTTCCTGCGTTTTCTTCTGTATCTCGCAGGACAAACCATACAGTAACTGTACGGTCAAGAGGGAAAAGAAAAATTTTCAAAAAACTTACCGCTGTTCTTCTCTGACATTTCCAACAACCAGAAATTCATACGGTTCCATCGTCCAGGTTCCTTCTTCCGAACCTGTGAACGGGCCTTCCTTTTCGAAAGGTACGCCGGGATTCATGTTCCTGCAGGACGGACTGTTTTCGGCCGTCCTGCTGCCATTTTCCAACAGCACCGGTAAACCGCGCCACGCTTCGTCCGCTTTGATGCGCTGCCGCTTTCCGTCCAGATTGCAGAGCACCACAATCTGCTGATCCCCCAGTACTCTTTTGTATGCCATCACCATATCGTTTTCGGTCTCCAGAAAGGCGATCTCTCCTTTGGCAATGATCGGATACGTTTTTCTCATGGCGATCAGTTTCTTATAAAAGGCAAGAATGGAATCTCCGTCTTTCTGCTGCGCTTCCACGGTGATCTCATCCCGGAATCCGGCGGACATGGGAAGCCACGGCTCGGCTTCGGAAAATCCGCCGCATGTCTCCCGGCTCCACTGCATGGGCGTCCGGCTGTTGTCCCGGGACCTGGCCGCCAGGGTCGCCAGCGCCTCTTCTTTCGTCTTCCCTTTTTCCAGCAGGATCTGATAATAGTTCAGGCTTTCCACGTCCCGATACTGCTCGATGGAAGGGTAGTGGGCGTTCAGCATTCCGATCTCTTCCCCCTGATAGATATACGGAGTTCCCCGCATCAGATGGATCATCCCCGCCAGCATTTTTGCCGACGCTTTCCAGTATACGCCCTCATCGCCCATTCTGCTCACAATCCGGGGCTGGTCGTGGTTGCACCAGAACAGCGCGTTCCACCCGCCGCCTTCCTGCATGCCCGTCTGCCATTTGACAAAAAGTTCCTTTAATTTCCGGTAATCAGGAGCCGCCAGCGCCCATTTGTCCCCGTCTTTGTAATCCACTTTCAGGTGATGGAAATGAAAACACATGGAAAGTTCTTTCTCCTTCGGGGAGGAATAGCGGATGCAGTGTTCCAGCGTTGTGGAGGACATTTCCCCCACGGTGATGAAGTCTTCGATCCCTGCGTCCCTGACCAGTTCTTTCAGATATTCGTGGATATGCGGGCCGTCGCTGTAGAATCTCCGCCCGTCTCCCTCAAAATCATCGAGCATCTGTTCCGGCTTGGACACCAGATTGATCACATCGAACCGGAACGCCCGAATGCCCTTTTTCTTCCAGAACCGGAGAATCTCCTTTAATTCTTCCCGGACCTCCGGGTTGTCCCAGTTCAAATCCGCCTGCGTCACATCGTACAGCCGCAGATACCATTTTTTCAGGCCGGGGACATATTCCCAGGCTGTTCCGCCGAATTTGGACTGCCAGTTGGTGGGCGCCTGATCCGGCATCCCCTCCCTGAAGATATAATAGTTCTGATATTTCTCCTCTCCTGCCAGCGCTTTCTGGAACCACTCATGCCGGGTGGACGTATGGTTAAATACCATATCCAGCATGATGCCCATGCCCCGCGTTTCGCTTTGGCGGATCAGCTTCTCCAGATCCGCCATCGTCCCGAAGAGAGGATTGATCTCCCGGTAATCTGCCACATCGTATCCGTTGTCTCTCTGGGGAGAGGGAAACACCGGGGTCAGCCACAGGTAATCTACGCCCAGTTCCTGAAGGTAATCTAATTTTTCGATGATTCCGGGAATGTCTCCAAAACCGTCCCCGTTGGTATCCCGAAATGACTTCGGGTAGATCTGATACACGACTTTATCGCTGAAATCTGCCATTTTACGCCTCCTGTCTGAAAACTGCCACCGCTCTTCCATTCATCTGACGTTTCGGTCAGATGCTTTAAGAATCGCTTGTTTAAACATGTCTTTTTCTATGTTATATCATACTTGTTTGAACATGTCAATTCTTTTTTGCAATAAAAATTCGGACAAATAAAAGCAGTGAACGAAGGGCAAGTCCGCCGTTGCCGCCGCCGCTTACCGGGCGGGAGAAAAAATCACAAATGAGTTTGACGGAATGACCCACGACTACACCCACAAGGGCGGTGTCCTTGCCGGGGAAACCATAGCCAGCATAGCAAAGGAACTCCGCGCCGAGAAAATCCCTATCCCGTCCGAACATTGGAAGCGGGCGGGCGAGGGCAACGCCACGGGCAAGATACCCAACAGGCATTTTACCCGGCTTCTTGCCGAGTATGACGAGGAACAGACCGGGCTGGAAACGTCCATAACGGAATGGCAAAGGCAGATTGAAAGCTGGAACGCCGACAAGCTGAAAACAGACCAGTTTATCCAGCTTGTGAAACGCTACACGGATTTCTCCGAGCTTACAACGCCCATGCTCAATGAGTTTATCGAGAAAGTGATTGTGCATGAGGGCGAGGGGCGGGGGAATGACCGCCGCCAGCGGATAGACATTTACCTAAACTTTATCGGGGCTTTTGAAGTACCCGCCCATATCGTCACCCCGGCAGAGGTGGAGGAACAACGCCGCCAGCAGGAGGAACAGGCGGCAAAGGATGTACCGCCGTTTGTCTATCCCTGCGGCCGTTCAGAGGATAGATTGGATCTGCAGGAAGATGAGTGGGAGCGGTAAGATGAAGGTGTGTATGAAAGTGGTTTTGATTGGAGTGCTGGCAGTTGTGGGGATTGCTGTGCTTATGGTGTTTGCCCTTGCCCCGGGGAGAGGGTGTGCAGGGAAATCAACGGCTTCCTGGAACAGTTTTAAAACATTTAAAACACGGATGTCTGCAAATATTGAAAAGCGGAAATGGGGATGATATAATGGGATTGAAAAGCAATTCCATTATCAAAATTCTATAATCGAAATGGATAGTAAAATCTACAGGGAGGTCCGGCTATGGAAAAAATATATGCCATGAATGAGATACAGGCGATCATCCGCCCGATCCTGCAGGATTACGGCGTAAGCCGGGCGTATCTTTTCGGCTCTTATGCCCGTGGGGAGGCTACGGGGCAGAGCGATATCGACCTGCGGATTGACGGGGGCAGGATCCGGTCCATGTTCGGCCTGGGCGCCCTTTACCATGAACTGACGCAGGCGTTAAAGAAACCGGTGGATCTGGTGACGACAGAAGCCCTGTCCCATGACGCAAACGCAGCAAGGACGGAGGGGTTCCGTGTCCGCATGAAGGAGGATGAAAAGCTGATTTATGAAGAAGAACATTGACATCCTTGAGCACATCCTGACGTATTGTGAAGATATCGAGGCGGCTCTGGAACGCTTCGGGAGGGAGAAGGATATTTTTGACATGGACAGAGATTACCGCAATTCGGTCTGTATGAGCCTTCTTCAGATTGGAGAGCTGACGGGGCATCTGACAGAGGATTTCCGCGAGGGGACAAAAGACTCCATCTACTGGCCGGCGATTAAGGGGATGAGGAACCTGTTTGCCCATAATTACGGCGCTGTGGACGTGGGGCTGGTATGGGAGACGGCAGTATCGGACATACCGGTCCTCCATGAGTTCTGTGAGCGGACAATACGGATGTTCCGTTTTCTGGAGCAGGAGGAAGCGCAGGACGGCGGCATGGAGCGCTGACAGAAGCTATGAATTAAGGAGAGATTTTGGAAGCAAAATACCATATGACAAGGGAAGAGACGCTCTTTGTTGTAAGACGGAATATCGTGGACTATATCTGGAAGAGCGCACGGCTGGAGGGTCCGGCCGTGACCTACCCGGACGCAGAGGCCATCTATAACGGTATGGGTGTCCAGGGGGTGAAGGTATCCGACATTGTGGCGGTGAACAATCTGAAACACGCATGGCAGTTTGTGCTGGATACGTTGGACGGGCCGGCCGATTATCCCTTTGTCTGCAAGGTGAACCAGTGTGTGGGTGGAGACAGCCTGATTCCCCGGGCGGGGTATCTGCGGAACGTGGCAGTGAGCATGGTTGGTACAACATGGAAGCCGGACATGCCCATAGAATCCCAGATTAAAGAGGAAATGGCGGAAATAGGACAGATAGAGAACCCGACAGACCGGGCGCTGACCATGATGCTCTACTTTATGCGGAAGCAGATGTTTCTGGACGGCAACAAGAGGACATCCATGCTGGCAGGCAACCATGTGATGATTGGGGGCGGGTGCGGCATTATTTCCGTTCCCATTGAACTGCAGCCAGCTTTTACGGGGCTGTTGATACAGTTTTATGAATCCAATGACATGACGGAGATCAAGCAGTTTTTGTATAAGAACTGCATTGATGGCATTGAGTTTACCCCTTTGCCGGAGCAGGAAGCAGAGCGCGGGCGGGAGAACCTGCAGGGGTGGGAGCGGTAAAACAGAACAACGGAAAGATTTCAGGGGAAGTATCGTGGGAGACCATGGTACTTCCTTTTTTCGCTTTTCGGGAGCGGAGCGACCTCTGCCCCGCCGCCAGCGGTGGGGACATACGCTCAAAACCGGAGGTTTTGAAGCCAATCAAAGATTGGCTTTGTTAAGGCAGGAATAGGTTTGTGAAACAAACCGGGGAAACACCGTACAGGCAAAGCCTGTACCCTTGTTAAACTTCAAATGGTGCTGTTAAAAATTGACTAAAGAGGATAGAAGGCAGGGGGCAGGCGGCAGTGGATATCCGCCGCCCGCCGCAGATTCAGGTGCTGCCTTTGGAGGACAAAAGCTGTTCGGCCAGAGGCCGGTACTCCGGCAGCTTTATAAGGAATGGTTCCAGACGCCGTTTAAGTTCTGCAATCTCCAGGGGATTGGCGCCTGGCAGGCCATCCTCATTTCCGGTCAGTTCAAAAACATCCAGGGAGATTTCAGAGAAGAGCATTTCAAACAGTTCCTCGCCGGTCTCCATGAGATAAGCATCCGGATCTTGGCCTGTTTCAAAAGGAGTAAGATCAAGATAGATATATCCGGCTTTTTCTGACCATACGATATCCAGGTGTGTACTGGCATGGATGTAATTTTGGAATACGGCTATGATACGTTCCAGTTCTTTTCTTGTTTCTTTTCTGTTCATATTTTTTTCCTTTCTGTGTCCCTGCAGTCTTTGGTTTTGGGATACAGAGATATGATACCGCAGGATTGGAAAAAAAGGAATGTACCGGGAAGTGCGTGCAGGACACAAAATAATTCACAGACAAGGAGGCAGGCTATGGCAAAACGGGACGACCGCATCATCACTTCGGTCTATCTGACAAAGGAGATGTGCAGCCAGATTGACAGGATGCCCCATTGGGTCCGAGAAACCCGTAGATCTCTCCTTTTTTGATATGCAGGCTGACGTCGTTCACCAGATCTTTTCCGCTGATGGTCTTCGTAAGGTGGTTTGTCTGTAATATATATGGCATGTTCTCCTGCCCCCTTTCTTACGAACCATTGTAGCGGATCAACTTTTCAAAACTCTTGCTGAAATCTTACAAATTTCTTTCGCCGGCAAATCAGTACCGCATCTTTTTCAGCCTGAGGGTAAAGGTCGTCCTGACATGAGGGATGCTGTCCAGCGTGATATCCCCACCCATCTGCAGCGCCAGATTTTTCGCGATCTTCAGCCCCAGGCCGTTGCCCTGGATGCTGCGGCTGCGGGAATCTTCCATGGTAAAAAGACGGTCAAAGATGCGGCCGGCAAAGGACTTCTCGATGCCCTGCCCATGATCGACCACATCCACATAGACATATGTTTCGTCAGAATGCAGAATGACGCCCAGATATTTCCCGGCGGAACCGTAACGCACCGCGTTGGAAACCAGGTTGAACAGGATGCGCTGCAGCGCTTCCCGGTCTCCCTGCACGAAGACCGCCTGCTTTGGCAGGTCGATCTCTACCTGAACGTCGGATTTTGACAGAATTTCATAAAAATCCAGAATGCTTTCCCGGCACAGCTCGCTCAGATCAATTCTGGAAAGCTTCAGGTCCATATCGCCCGCCTCGATCTTCGCCAGCGTAAAGAACTGGTTGATCAGCTCCATCACGCTCTGGGCCTTCTGTTCGGTCCTTGCCAGCATCCCGGGGTCGGCTTCCCCATGAAGCCTCATGATCTCCAGATAGCCCAGCACCACGGTCATGGGCGTTTTAATATCATGGGAAATATTGGACAGCATTTTTTTGGACGCCATCTCAAAACGGCGGTAGTCCGCCTTTACCCTGGAACGCTCTTCCAGCAGGCGGTTGATCTGCGCCGCCAGCTCCATCAGTTCTCTGTTATCCGTAAAAACCATGAGCCATTCCCCGCTGTCCGTGTCTGCGGTCTCCTTCAGCTTTTCGTGGATCTGTTTCAGCTTTGCCTGGGTGCCGACCCGGAAGGCAAACTGCTGCCAGAAAACCACAAGCAGCAGAACAAGGATACAAAGGCATAGAAAAAGCGGGAGTAATGCGCCGTTCATCTACATTTCCCCAGTTTATAGCCGATGCCCCAGACCGTGACCACATAACGGGGTTTCCGGGAATCGTCCTCAATCTTATTGCGCAGGCGGCTCATATGTACGTTGACGGCGTTCTCGTCCCCGTAGTAAGCATCTTTCCAGACAAGAGAGTAGATCTGTTCTTTTGTATAGACCTTCTTTGGATTTTTCAAAAGAAGCTTTAGAATCTCGAATTCTTTCGCCGTCAGATCCACTGTCTCTCCCCTTTTGGTTAAGGTGTGGTCCGACAGGCTCATGACCAGATCTCCGGCCGTCAGGACGGACGCGCCCGAATCCGCCGCCTGGTCATACTGGTTCGTCCTGCGCAGAGCCGCCCGGATCCGCGCCAGAACCTCCGCCACCGAGAAGGGCTTTGTAATGTAATCGTCCGCCCCCAGCCCCAGGCCCAGCGTCTTGTCGCTCTCCGTATCCTTTGCGGAGAGGATGATGAGCGGAACAACGCTGCTCTTCCGGATATGCTGCATGACGTCCATCCCGCTGATCTTCGGGATCATCAGATCCAGAAGGACCAGATGAACCGGGAAGGCGTCAAACTTCGCGCATGCTTCCTGTCCGTCAAAGGCGCAGATTACCTCATAATTTTCCGCCTTCAGGCAGCTTTTCAGCATTTCACTGATCTCCGCGTCGTCTTCCACAAGCAGAATCTGATACTGGTTCATGGATGTCGGTTCTCCTTTCCGATCAGCACCTTTTTCCCGCAGAAAGCAAACCCATACTTCCGTATCCGCTCTCCGGGAACTCCCTGATCCATAAGTATCGTTTCGTATTTTCTGTCTTCAATCTGCTGCAGCGCCGCCTTTACCGTATCTGACAGCTCCTTTTCCTTTTCCTCTTCCAGGTCCTGAACCTTGAATTCCAGAATGATTCCGTCGTCCCCTTTCTCAGGTTTCAGCAGCACATCATAGCGGCCAAATCCGCTTTCTCTGTTGGACGTTACAAGATAACGTCCGGACAGCTCCGTCAAAAGCCCCAGAACAAATCCGTGGTAAAAACGCTCCGGCTCCGCTTCCGAAGGCCGGGTTCCGGTATCAAAGCTGCTGAACATGGACAGCGTCACCTTGTTCATATTGCGGATTTGTCTTAAACGTGGAGTTGAACAGACTTCTGTTAAAGGACACCATTTCTTCCCAGTATCCGTTTACATAAGCCTCCTGCATGGGGGTATCATATACAGTGTCTTGCCAAATCTACGCGGCCTTGTAATCCGTCACACAGTCTCCGCCCTCCCACCATTCGGAAAGAAACACAGTTTTATCAATATAGAAGTAGCCTTCTCTTCGTATCATCTCGAAATCCTGACACCCAATGCTGATCGTCCTCGCCATACGCCGCACCTCCTCTGCTTCTGATTTTTTCTTATCACAGTTCCTGTATGGTATCCAGAGTTTTGAAGGGAGCAGCTCTTCTTTTTGTGGTTCTCCCTGAGCTTTACGGCGAACGGTGCGGGATAGACACGGCAGGAACCGCCTTTTGACTTGATATAATTGTTTATGACTGTGTGTAATTCGCCGAGTATTGTCTGATGGATTCTGGACGGCGCCGCCTGGTTATAAATCAGTTTTCCAAATTCACTAAATCAAATTCTTATATTCCCGCCTTCCATCTACAACAGCATAGAGAATGACTTCTTTTTTATCTTCATTTACTTTATAAAATATCAGATGCCTTTCTACTATAAGAACTCGATAGCTCTGTTTTCTCAGAATCGAATATCGTGGGATGCTTCCAGACATGGGGAAATCTTCCAAACGCTTAATAGCTTTCTCTATTTTATTAAGATAATTTAATGCTATGTCTATGCTGCCAGAATCATCCGCAATATAAAAGATAATCTCCCGTAGTTGTTCTTCTAATTTATCAGTCCTGATTATATTATACGTCATCTGATCCCCTCTCTAACAGGGATTTTCTAATATTATCAAATGTATTTTGTATTGGAGCCACTCTCTCATTTACAACATCATTTTCCGCTTCTGAAAGTGCTCGTAACAATTCCAGTTCTGATTTCATCTGGTAATAATCCTGTAAGCCCAAAACCGCAGTGTCACCTCTGCCATTTACCGTAATAATAACTGGTATTCTTTCTTCATGGCATTGCCTGGATATTTCACTATAGTGATTCCTGAGATCTGAAGATGGTCTGATTGCTTCCATAATGATTCCTTTCTTCGAATAGTTGATTTTCTATAGTCATATTATATCCTGATTTGTATATATTTTCAATGCCATTTTAAGAAAAACCAGCCCATATCATAATGGACTGGCAAAATCTTTAATATTCAGTTTTCCAATCTTGTTAATTTGATGCCAAACTATCCCTAATCTCTATCGCCTTCGCATATATAAGATTCTTTTGATACTCTGGTGAATCGAACTCTCTCTTATTTGCAATATTTAAAATATGTATTGAATTATCAATGATTCTATTAAAATCATTGATGCTCCCTCTGATATCTTTTTCACTGAAATAGCAAACGGGTATTTTAAAATCACCATTAACCAGATAAAGTTTATGGCTCTCTCCAATATTTTCATCTATACAGATGATGTTTTCCGGATTTTCAGAATTGAATGCAATATTCCATTCTTTTATTACGTCTTCTCGTTCGCTTAATAATTCAGCTATTTTATTATTCAGATCTGATAGTTTTTCTTCTGCTTCCTGTAATGTCATATATGGTTATCCCTTTTGTAATTTCTATAATTCTGGAAATAAATCCCATTTCTTGAGAGTAAAAAGTTTATATGTTTAAGCAGCCGGCAAATCCTCACAGATCCTGCTCAAATTCTTCAATCTCTTTGAGGGATGCTTTCTTCTATCTATCCACTTCCCCAAATCCGTTCTGCTGTTTCCATTCCTTCCATCTGCCCCCATCCATCAGAAGCTTAAAACCACCTGGGTAATCCATGCCAAAATAATCAAACTGCCGCATCAGGTTGCTTGTAAGCTGTCCCTCCGGTCTGCTGGCTCCAAAACAGGCGCCGCCCCTTAAGACCATCTGACTGCCTTTATAGTCAAATTTTGTGTTTTCATGGGTTCTGTACTTGTCCATCAGCCGCACATAGAGTTCCTGCAGTTTCCGGTTCTCCACGCCCTCCGTGCACCAGACGGCATAAATCAGCAAAGTGGGATTTTTTTCTGTAGACAGATAATCCAGAAAATAATCCAGCACTTCTTCTTTTCCTTTCAGCTTCTGAATACAGTGGAACAACGAAATCCTGTCATTCCTGTCCAGATCGTTCCGGTTCAGGGCTTCTCTCAGCCTTCCCGCATGGACATTGGGATAATCCTTCACGGCGCTGATGGTATGGCAGGCATCCCGAAAGCCTTGCCTTTGGAGCCTGGGCAGTATCTCAAATACCCTCTCATACCAGGCTTCCTTCACCTCCCAGGTGCCTTCATAGGTGATGATGGAAAACGCCTCCCCCTTTCGTCTGCCCTCCGGATCGGCCACCTTGTTCCACTCCTCATCACTCATCTTCGGATAGATCACCGGCTCTTCCTGAACGCGGTAAAGTCGGGAACCATGGGAATCGTGAAGCTCCTTTTCCTTGCATTTGCACTCCGGGCAGACGGACGGAATGATCAGCGGACAAAATTTCAGTTTCACATATTTGATATGCCGCCACTCTATATTCCGCAAACACTCCTTTTCTTTCAGGTTATCCCCTCTTTTCGGAACATAATATGGAAATGGATGCCCGCAGCAAGGACACCGCCAAAAAGTTTTGGGGTAAATCCAAACGGAACAGCTGCAAAAAAATCGGGAGTGATATAGCAGCCACCACAATAAAAAATGCTAAAAACGGTTTGTTTTCTATCATGGCACTCATTCCCATGTCCTTGCCCCAAATAACCATGGGAATAAACAGCACCATACTGCAAACACCAAAAGCGGCAAAGCATCCCCATTGAATCAGAAATACTGCTTTCGCAAAGGCACAGCACCACCGGAAGCGGGGCGGCATCTGCGGGAAAACATATGGGAATGGTTTTGATGTATTCTCCTGCTGCAATCGCCAGTTCGCAATATCATCCGTGGGTCTTTTCATATTCCTGTCCTCTGATGGTTCTTTAAATCTTATATATCACAGTGCTATGCCCCGGCTTATAACTCTGTCACAAGCTCTGGCATGATTGAGTATTCCATCTACTGAAAGTGAAAATTCCCGCACAATCACATCATCGGCATATACTCTTGTATCATCACACATTCTAATGCTATGTGGTTTTGACATATCTGGTATGGTATACAGCATGTCCGGCCTCCTCCTATAATCAGTCTATAAGCAAGAAACAATAAAATTTCATCACTTTTATTATATCCGCTCTTTTGCTGTCGCTCAATATTCATTTTCAGATCTCTGGGATTTTTAATGATCTGTCAAAAAAGGCCATTGAAAGATATAGAATAAAACAGAAGCCGGAAAGCACTCCGTAAAATCCGAAGCTCTTTCCGGCAACTGTCTTACAGACATTTCCAGCCTTTTTTCCCGATATTTTCCGTCTATTATGTCAGCGTAAATTCCTGAAACATTTTCATGATCTGTTCCGCCTGTTCCCCGTTTTCATGAACCCGAACCAGAAGCGGTTTCGACAGATCCATACTGAAAATCCCCATAAAAGATTTCCCATCAATTACATATCTGCCGCTGACCACATCGATCTCCGTATCAAAACCTGCCGTAACCGAAACAAAACGCTTCACTTTATCAACGCTGTTTAATGATACGATAAATTCTTTCATGTTTCACCATATCCTGCCTGTATCATTATTTTACTGCACCGGAAGTAACGCCTTCTACAATATAACGCTGCAGGAATACATACAGAATCAGGATCGGGAGCATCGCAAGAAGCAACGCTGCCATAACCAGCCCGATGTCCGTTGAATAGGTTCCGTAAAACACCTGTGTGGCAATGGGAATCGTATACAGTTCTTTTCTTGCCAGTACCAGACTCGGCAGAAGATAATCATTCCAAAAGGCCATCGCATCAATAATCGCAACCGTAGCAATGGTCGGCTTCAACAGCGGAAACACAATTTTCCAGTAAGTCTGCCACCGGGTACATCCGTCTATGATCGCCGCCTCTTCCAGAGAAAGCGGAACGTTCGTATGGATGGCGCCATGAAACATAAAAGTCGCCATGGACAGAGAAAATCCCACATGCATAAAAATCAAAGTCGCCCGATGATTCAACAGTCCGAAGACGCCGCCGTACAGGGACACCAGCGGGATCATCAGCACCTGAAACGGAATCACCATGGACGCAATCATCATTCCAAAAAGCGCTCCTGTAGCCTTCCATTTATTCCGGACGATCACGTATGCCGTCATGGAGGCAAACAGAATCGTCAGAATCGTGGATGTAACTGTAATCAGCGCCGAATTTCCGAATGCTCTCCAGAAATTCATCTTTTTCATCGCTTCCGGAAAGTTCTTCAGGGTGAATCCATGGGAACCGATCAGCGCCAGCGGATTCGACGTGATATCCGCTTTTACTTTAAACACATTGATCACTACCAGAACAAACGGAAAGATAAAACAGGCGAACAGCAGGATCAAAATGATCATTTTTATAACATGCCGAACCTTTTTGTTCTGTGCTGCTTTTGTATTTTCATCCATTATGCTGACACCTCCGCTTTTTTACCTACATAAACCTGAAGCACGCCTACCACTGCGCAGATGATAAATAAGATCAGCGCTTCCGCCTGGCCTGTTCCGTAATTTTTATATGTAAACGCCTGATTGTACACATGCATCGCTCCCATGACGGAACTGTTAAACGGTTCCCCGTTGGTCAGAGACAGGTTCACATCATATACCATAAAGCACCTTGTTATGGTCAGGAACAGGCACTGCACAAAAGAAGACACCATAAGAGGCACGGAAATGTACCATATGGTCTGAACATCCGTACAGCCATCGATGCTTGCCGCCTCCAGTACATCCGAAGACACGCTCATAAATCCCGCCACATAGATCAGCATCATATAACCCGCATACTGCCATACGGATACGATAATCAAACACAGCATGGCACCGTTGGTGGTCGCCAGCCAGGACGTGGATAAAAATCCAATGGAGAAGGACTCTCCCAGAGCAACAAACGCCCGGTTAAATACAAATTTCCAGATATAGCCAAGAACGATGCCGCCGATCAGGTTCGGGATAAAGAAACCTGCCCGAAAGAAATTCTGTCCTTTTACTCCGCTGGTTACCATATATGCCAGAATAAACGCCACCACGTTCACCAGTATAACGGCGATGACCGAATAGATCATGGTTCTCCCCAGTGCCTGCCAGTATGCCGTATCCGCAAAGGTAGCCATATAATTCTGCAGTGCAACGAATGGTTTCTGCTTTGAGACTCCGTCCCAACTGGTAAACGTAAGGTACAGTCCATAAATGAACGGAATAATCACAACCGCCGCAAATACCGCGGTGGATACCCCTGCAAACATCAGATACAGTCTGCACTTATAAGAAAATGTATTTGTTTTCATAAATACCGGCTCTCCCTTCTAAGAAATCACACTCTCCTGATTCTCCGTTCCGGCTCAGTGCTCGATCGGAGTGGCTGCCATCCAGTACTGCGCCACTTTCTCCGCAAGTGCCGTACGGTCTGTCTTGCCTGCCAGATATTCCTGCATGAATGCGCCGCAGACAGACAGATGATCATCCGGCAGATAATTGTAGTTGTCAATCAGCAGATTGCCGTCCGCGTATTTTTTGACGGAAACCGACAGCGGATCCAGAGCCGCCGCGCTGATATTGGTGTATGCCGGCACCAGATTACATTTTTCCGTAAGGAACTGATTCCCCTCTCCGTCCTGAACAAGCCAGTTCAGAAAATCCTTTGCAGCCTGACGCTGTTCTTCTGATGTATTATCCGAGGAATCAATGAAGAAATACTTGGAACCGCCGCCCACAAGCTTTCCGTTTGTTCCATCATTCGTGTTCTGCGGTACCGGCATCATGCCCATATTCTCCGTATAGTCATATTCACTGATCACGGACCAGTCCCAGTTTCCTCCGAACATGAACGCAATATCGCCTTCTGCAAGCTTCTGCTCAGTTACCTCGCGTTCTGCCGCCACCGGCGAAGACGCCGCATAGTTGTATTTCATCAAAACGTCGAAGGTATCCATCATGGAATTCCATTTCTCATTGCCGGCCAGGTCCGCACTGCCCGCATACAGATCACTGATAAATCCCTCCACGTCGCTCTGCTGCTCATATGTCTCCGCAAGATAATGCGCCGCCAGCGACCAGTCTTCTTTCATAATGCCTGCAGGCGCTTCCATACCGCCGGCTGCCAGTTTCTCCAGCAGTCCTTCAAACGCGTCCAGCGTGGTATAATCTTCCGGTACAAACGTCTCGCCTGTAACTGCCTCGATCGCGTCTGCATTATAGATCACACCTCTTGCTTCCACGCATACCGGAAAGCCGACGACTTTGTCATTCACGGAAATCTCGTAATCCGTCTTGTCGACCCACTCCTGATCGCTCAGATCCGATGCATAATCCTCCGCCAGAGAATAGATGTCCTTCGCGTCCACCATGGCAAGCGTATACGGATCATTTGCGGAATATCTGGTCGCCAGATGAGCCGCAACGGTGTCATTGGAATAATATACCTCAACATTTACACCGGTTTTGGCGCTGTACTCTTCCGCCATCTCTTCGAACTGTCCCTGCACTTCGCTTTTGGAGTTGAAAATCGTAATAGATACGCCTGTACCTTCTGCACCTCCCGATGCAGCATCTCCGTCACCGCCGCCGCATGCCATCAAGGATGATACCGTTGCCGCTGTCAGGATCATAACTACCAGTCTGTTCTTCATCTTCGTTTCCCTCCCTGGAATATTGGTTTTTGGTGGTTTTAATATATCACTTTGCCATCTATATGTCAATCGTTTATCATATTTTTCCCTATCCATTTGTCCATTTCAACAAATTTTCACAAAATATATTCACAATTTCTCCATTATTCCTGTGATTTTTTCTCTATTTCTTCTATTTTTTAATGTCAAACCTTTATTATATATTTCTTGCAACCTCATGGATTTTCTGATATGATATCAAAAAAGAGAGAAAGGAAATCAGAAATGAATTCATTATTTAATGCGGAAAATCCTTTTTGGGAAGCAATGGAACGGCTGTTTGACCTGTTTATCCTGAATCTGCTGTGGCTTCTATGCTGCCTGCCGGTCTTCACTATCGGACCTGCCACTGCCGCTTTACATTATGCCGTTATCAACCTGGCGGAAAAAGAAGAGCACTCTGTAACAAAAGATTTTCGAAAATCTTTCTGGCTGAATTTTCGGCAGGGGATAAGGCTCGGCGTTCCTCTCACGGCAACAGGTATTTTCCTGTTGGCGGATATCGTTATGAGTTACCGCTCCGGAACCGGCATCTATACTTTTTTCCTGTTCTTTTTTTCATTTCTGTTTATCATCTACTGCTTTGTCGTCATGTATGTTTTTCCTCTTCTGGCAAAACTGGACAGAACCTGCAGAGAGCTTTTGATTCTGGCCTTCACCCTGTCCATCCGCCATCTGGGAAAAACGCTTCTGATTCTGGCAGTCCTGGCCTTTGGAATCTGGTCCTGCCATCTTTTTCCCGGCCTGATCTTTCTCTCTTTCGGCCTTGTGGCAGAACTGCACGCTCTTCTGCTGCTTCCTGTTTTAAAATCCTTTTATGTACAATAATGAGGGTGTCGCAAAATCATCAAAATAGATGATTGAGCGATATCCTCGCTTCATTTAAAAACAAAAATCCGGCAAAAGCTCCATTCAAAAGACTTTTGCCGGATTTTTGACGTACTTTAATAAACATTCCTATTTTATGCCGTTTTTTTCAATGGAAACAGGTGGCTCCCAAGTCGTTCTTTCTGGATTTTCGCATGAAGTTTATTGATATTATATCCTATACAAAGCAAAAGAATCTCCAGTTTTACCTTGGTTTTTCCACGGAGCAAAAATCTTTGGAAGTCATAATCATTT
This sequence comes from Lachnospiraceae bacterium, assembly GCA_910574805.1. Taxonomy (GTDB): domain Bacteria; phylum Bacillota; class Clostridia; order Lachnospirales; family Lachnospiraceae; genus Hominiventricola. The sequence continues at coordinate 46,329 of CAJTCV010000024.1, forward strand.
TTCAGAACTCCAAACGCTCCTTCTACCTGAATAGAACGGTTCATTCGGTACAACATTCCTTTTTCACTGAGAATGTTTGCGTAAGATTCCTGCCGCTTTTCCAGAAAACTTTTTGAAACATACAGCCGTTTATTCCCTTTTGCCTTGCTACATTTTTCTCTGTAAGCGCATCCCGTACAATCCTCACATTCATAGACCGTTACATCCGACATATAGCCGCTTTTACTTTTCTGCTTCTTTATGTATAACGGCTTCAGCTTTTTTCCAGCATGACAAGTATAAATGTCTGTACCAGTGTCATATCCCATGTTTTCCCGTTTACTGATATCCTGTTTGAAACTCCGCTTCTTCCACTTTTCATATGTCTGTGGTTTGATATATGGTGTTTGCTGCTTCTCTCTCAGGTAACTGTAAGCTTCTTCGCTTTCATAACCGGAATCCGCTGTCACACTGGGATAGCGAAACTCCAGTTTTCCTTCCATCATTTTCAGAAATGGAATCAATGTCCATACATCATTTCTGTCCTGAAAAATATCTGTCGCTACGATATACTCACTATCCACCGCTATTTGAACGTTATATCCCGGCTTCAGTTGGGCATTCCGCATATGGTCATCCTTCATGTGCATGAAGATCGCATCCGGGTCGGTTTTACAGTAATTATTTCTTCCTTGAAAACTTGCCGTATGCCAGTCATACACCGTTTGGCGTTCTGAAAATCTGTGGAACAGTTCATAATACTTCTGATTTTTGCTTTTTCGTTTTCCTTTTCCGTGTACAAACACGGTACGCTGTTCCAGACAGATTCCATCAAGAAAACGGCAGATTTTTTGGAGATCTTTGCTTCTTGTCGCTTCATCAACATGGAAAGACTGGAAATAATCCTGATTCAAAAGCGCAACTGATTCCTGAATCTTCCGCAGCATTTTTTCTTCCCATTTCCCAACAGACTTTCTCCAGACAAAAGTATATTTATTAGCGCATGCCTCCGGTTTGGTTCCGTCAATAAAAACGGTTTCCTTAGAAAGTTCACCTGCTTTTTCGAGCCGGCTTACCATCTGATAAAAAAGATCTTCACAGGCTTCTGCAAGGAAGTCGGTACGAAAACGAGCGATTGTGCTGTGATCGGGAGCTTTCCTGCCTGCCAGCAGCCACATAAGGTTGATGTCTCTTTTGCAGGCAATTTCAATCTTTCTGGATGAATAAATATTTTGTGAATAAGCACAGGTCAGAATCTTGAACATGGTCTTAGGGTCTACTGCCGGATTTCTGCCTTTGGCAGAGTAAGCCTGATACAACAATGTATAATCCAATTCCTCCAGTTCGTGGCTCAGCAGTCGGACAGAATCATCATCAGGAACCAAACCTTCCAATCTTAATGGCAAAACCAGTTGATAAGTCTCGCCAAATTCGGTATAATTTTTATGGTATTTGAGATATTTAGTCATATCTAATTATACCATGGATTGCGGACTCTTCGGAGTCCGTTTTCTGTTTTTAAACACAAAAATGGAGCGCTGCTCCAAGATGATTACTCATCTATTTTGCAACGCCCCCATTTTTCTTTATGTAGTTTCTCTTTCGATCAAAGTTACCGGAAGCACGGTCCGTCTGGCAACCAGCTTCCCTTTTGAAGCACGGTCCAGCAGATCGACTGCCGTCTCCGCAATCTCCTTCATCGGCTGGTGGAGCGTCGTCAGCATCGGCGTGGTCAGTGAAGCAATACTGACATCATCAAAGCCGATGATCTTCAGTCTGCCGGGTACGGACATTCCCAGCCTGTGACAGACCTGCAGCGCCTGCGCGGCAATGATATCATTGTTCGTAAAGATTCCGTCTGTCTCCGGATAGTCCGTCAGGATCCCCTCCAGCATCTTCGCATAATTCATACTGTTGAACTGGTCTTCCTCTGTCACCATTTCCAGAAAAGATACACCCTCCTGATCACAGATCTCCTGGAACCCCCGGGAACGAAGATCCGCGGGCATGGGAAGATTCCTGTTCACGCTCCCCACATGCACCAGATGCCGGCATCCGCATGCGATCAGTTTCCTGGCCGCAATCTTTCCGCCCTCATAGTTGTCGCATTCCACCGATGCGGTTCCGTTGTCCAGAAAACGCTCAATGGTGATCACCGGCACATCCAGCTTTACAAACGCATCTACTGCAATCTGACCGCTGAAAAGAATGATTCCCGCCACACGGTTGCTGGAACATATCTCTATATACTCCCGTTCTCTCTCGTCCATGCACTGCGAGTTACACAATAAAATTTTATATCCTTTTTTATAAGCTTCATTTTCCACGTTGCTGATTGCTTCTGCAAAATACGGATGCCTGATATGGGGTACAATCAGTCCAATTATATTCGAACTCCTGTTCTGAAGAGAACGCGCGACTTCGTTAGGACGGTAATTCAGTTTTTTCATCGCATCCGCCACTTTCTGTCTTGCGCTGTCACTGATATATCCCCGGTTGTTCAGGATTCTGGACACCGTTGTTACAGTCAGCCCTGCTTCTTTTGCAACATCTTTTATGGTTGCCATCATCTTTTCTCCATCTGCTTATTCTATCTCATACAGCGTATATTCCAGAGGCGCCTCCGAAGACATCTCCAGCTCCGCTTCCCGTTCTTTCAGAAAAAATATACCGGTCTTCCCGCTGCTGCCGAAAAACACTTCCAGAATCCGGTCATCTACAAGCAGCAGAAATTCCCGGTGCCCGCATCCCACCTGATATTCCACCCCCTCCACCGAGAATACGCCTGACGCCTCCGTGTACAGGATCCGGCTGCCGTTGATGATCCAGCTGCAACTTTCAAAAGAGGATTTCTCCGCGCGCACCTTCAGCATGTATGCCTTCTTTTTTCCTGCCTCTCCATGAAAAACAAAGGGATTTTCCGTCTCTGTTTTTCCTTCTCTGATCTTTTTCCCCTGCTGAAACACCTCCCCGACCGGACGCTGTATCAGTTCATACCCCTGTTCTGTCTTACGGCAGGTCATCTCTACAGGAATCCCGCACGCTCCGGTAAATCTTCTTCCGTCATTCTCCATCCGAAGCCACGGGATCATGACCAGACGGTCAGTGATGCCGGAATAGCTCTGCGCCGCATACGGAAACTGGTTTGCATATGCATATTGACGCCTGGCATCAGTCCTAAAATGATAACCGTCAAACTGTCCTTCATAGTAAAACCCGTCGGCCGTCCAGAAAAACCAGCACCTTTTTCCATCGTCAGCCGTCAGTGCAAAGAGATTCGGACATTCCCATGCTCCTTCCAGCGTAAACTGGTCGGTCTGCTCCCAATACGCCAGATCCCGTGAACGGAAAATCCCATAATCATTTTCCATCATCCAGAGAACCATCACGTACGCCTTTGTTTCCTCATGCCAGAAAATTTTGGGATCGCGGTTTTCCGCAAAAAGAGCGGGCAGACAGGGCTCTTTAAACCTAGTCAGCGTCATCCCTCTGTCCAGACTGTACGCGGTCTTCTGAGTAAATTTCCGGCCGCTGCTCCATTCATTGTATCCTCCTGCCGCAGTATAAAAAAACAGCAGTGCCGTCTCAGGAAGATTCAGCATTCCTCTGTCATTTTTCAGGGCGCATCCGGAATAGATCACACCGTCCCGGTCCGGAAACATGACTGTATCCAGCTGCTGCCAGTGAAGCAGATCCCTGCTGACCGCATGCCCCCAGCTCATATTGTTCCATCTGATATCAAACGGATTGTACTGAAAGTAAAGATGATACAGGCCATCGTCAAAAATCAGCCCATTAGGGTCGTTGATCCAACCCGCGTCTGCAGTAAAATGAAGCACCGGACGGTCTTCTGCTTCCTTTTTGACCTTCTCCCTGTTCTCTATCCGTTCCATAAAAGCGGAAGGCGCTTCCATACTTATCATAATTTCTTCTTCCAGAAAATCACTGATCGGGACTTCCGCCAGGTAATCACAGACATAAGATTCTGTCTGACTCTCATCTACCGGAATCATAAATTCAAAAATTTTCTCTCTTTCTGCATCTGCAGCGCATCTGAAAATCTCCATGCGCTCCTCCTTCTTTCCCGCACATATGGGCAGATAAAGATATCTGTTTTTTATCAGCAGCCGTCGTTCCATATAGCATTCCTCTCCATTGTTCCTTCGCTCTTTCTGTATATCAATCGTTTATCATTTTAAGTTATTATATCATATAAAACCGGAACCAGGCAACATTTTTATCTGTGTCCGCCTTTCAAAAAACAGACTTTTTAAAGAGGGCGGAAAAGATTCTGCCCTCTTTTGACACCCGCAGACTTCCGGTCCCGGTATTATTCAAATGTCACAACCACTGTTTTCTTTACTTCTCCTTTTATGCCTGTCACAAAGCGAATATTTTCTGCGGCGCCCGGCTCGGTAACAATGCACACAGTCGTATCCGGATGTCCGGCTGCCCTGATCTTTGCCCGGTCAAATCGGATCAGCAGCGTCCCTGCCGGCACCTTCTGCCCCTCCGTTACCAGATACTCGAAACCGTCTCCCTTCATATCCACCGTATCGATGCCGATATGCAGCAGAATCTCGGTTCCATTGTCCAGCGTCAGGCCGCAGGCATGTCCGGAATCCTGCATGAGTACGCTGACCGTCGCGTCCGCAGGCGCATACAGCGTGTCATTTTCCGGGATAATTGCCAGGCCGCCGCCCATGATGCCCTCAGAAAACACGCCGTCGCCCACTTCCTTCAAGTCGATGACCTGACCGGTCAGATATGCTTTTAATTCCTTTGCGGCAGCGCCTGCCGCCCCGCTGCGGTCCGGGCCTGCCGCAGCGTCCGCCGAAGCTTCCGCAGATCCGCCGTCCTTTTTCTCAGACGCAGGCTTTTTCTTTCCTACGATTACCGTCAGTACGAACGGAACCGCCACCGCGATCGCCATACACACGGCAAAGCCGATCATGGAATCCGGACGGATGGAAAGGATTCCCGGAAGCCCTCCTACTCCGATGGCGTTGGCCGTAGTACCCGTTGCCACGCAGACCACCGCGGCGCAGGCCGATCCGATCATTCCGCATACAAACGGAAAGACATGCTTTAAATTTACGCCGAAGATCGCCGGTTCGGTGACGCCGAGATAGCAGGAGACGCATGCCGGTACGTTTACCTCCTGCGCTTCCGCGTCCTTTCTCTGAAGCGCAGTCATGCCAAGCACCGCGGAGCCCTGAGCGATGTTGGACAGGGCGATCATGGGCCACAGCATGGTCCCGCCGTAATCCGCGATCAGCTGCAGGTCAATGGCGTTGGACATATGATGAAGTCTGGTAATGACCAGCGGCGCATATACAAATCCGAACAGCGCGGCGAAGAGAACCTTGAACGAACCGGTAATTCCTGCATAGACCACGGCGGAGATGGCGGAGCCGATCTTCCAGCCAATGGGGCCCAGTACAAAGTGCGCCGCGATCACCGCCAGTACCAGACTGCAGAATGGTACGACGATCATGGACACCACCTGAGGCGTGATCTTCCGGAAAAACCGTTCCAGATACACCAGGGTAAACGCCGCCAGAATCGCCGGCAGCACCTGCGCCTGATAGCCGATCATGTTGACCTGAAAGCCGCCGAAGTTCCATTTGGGGATATCCGCTGCCGCTGTCCCCGCCACTGCGTACGCGTTCAGAAGCTGCCCGGATACCAGCGTCAGGCCCAGGACGATGCCCAGCATCTGCGTGGTGCCCATCTTCTTTGTAACCGACCAGCAGATGCCCACCGGCAGCATATGGAAGACGGCCTCTCCGATGAGCCACAGGAAGCTGTCGATTCCCGCCCAGAACTGGCTGATGTCGCACAGGGTCTTCGTCCCGTTTTCAAAAAGATACATGCTGTCGATGCAGTTCCGGAAGCCCAGGATCAGACCGCCGGTGATGATCGCCGGAATCAGCGGGGCGAAGATCTCCGCCAGCGCGGTGATCATCCGCTGCAGCACATTCTGATTCTGCTTTGCCGCGTTTTTTACCGCGTCCTTGGATACGCCCTCGATGCCGGACACCGTGATAAAGTCATTGTAAAAATCCGCCACCGTGTTGCCGATGATCACCTGAAACTGCCCGGTCTGCGTAAAGCTTCCCTTCACCACCTTCATGGCTTCGATCTTCGCTATATCCGCCTTTTTCGGATTGTTGAGCACGAATCTCATCCGCGTCATACAGTGTGATACCGCGGCGATGTTCTCTTTGCCTCCCACATATCCCAGAAGCTCTTTTGCGTCTTCTATGTATTTACCCATTTCCTTTCTCCTGATTCTCTTCGTTGTTTACGCTTATCTTGTTCGAACAAGTTGTTATGTATCCTTTATACCACACTTGTTTGAACATATCAATCCTTATTTTCAAATTTGTTTAAACAAGTATGAAAAATTTGAATAACTTCCTTTTGTAAATTGTATATCCAGTGGAAAATAACTGATAAGTATACATTGTAAACGGCAGATAAGTGTTTTATAATCAAATAGATAAATCGTTAAGGAAAGAATCGAAGGTGGTGCAAACGAAAAAGCAGCTTTGATTTTTCGATAACTGCCCTTTCGTTTGCATCAGTTTCGATTTTTCCTGGTT
>CAJTCV010000025.1 GCA_910574805.1 Lachnospiraceae bacterium
TCAGTAGACTTTAAGTCTAAGGAAAAGGGGCTTTAGCCCCCGGAGTGAGTTTAGTCACAGAGGAGGGGCTTCAGCCCCCACTGCGACTTCCAGTCGCTAAACGGCGGTCTTTAGACCGCGATAACCCACCGGCTTTAGCCGGTGGTCGTTAAGTTAGACTGCCGTTTTTCTGTGGTTTATGCAGTCTCTTTGATCGAAAAGAAATAACTCCCTGTCTGAAACTGCGTTTTTTCCACTTCTCACAGGTCTGGGGCTTTATATATGGCTTCTGACCGCGCATACCCTTCTTCACTCTCATATCCGGAATCTGCAGTCACGCTCGGATAACAAAATCCAGGGTTCTTTTCCATTGTCTTTAAAAAGGGATCAATTTCCAGACATCATTCTTCAGAAACCTGCAGTTACCTGGAATAAAGAGGATTTCGGCTCCAGTCAAAAGTAGAGTGGAGAGAGTGCAGGTGTCGGGTGTATACGGATTATGTGACAAGAATTATGGATAATGTCACGTCTGATATTATAAAATATGCAGACCCGCAGGAGCCTGTAATCATTCAGTCCGTTTATCAGGAACATATGGCAGAAAAGTGGAAAGTACCAGTGTGGGGATACAGAGCATTCGAAATATGATGAAAAAGACGGGTGGAACCTGCCGTGTATGGCAGTCTCTGTAATCAGAAGAGATTTTTAAAATAAAGATTCTTTTTCTCATATACAGGGAAGAAGGGAGGAAGCGAAGAAAGCCGAAGAAGAAAAGAAAGCATCAGAGGCTCAGAAGCCGCAGACGGATGCGATAAAACGGTCGGCGAAGACAGATGCATCACAGAAACAGGAAGGCAAGACAGATACAGATCAGAAAGAAGGAAAAAAAGACGATAAAAAGTCCGGTTCCAAAGGAGACAGGAAGGGCGGAAATACGCAGAAATCAGACAAGGGTAATTCGATCAAAGATAACAAGAAAGGCAGGTAAGAGAAAGGGGAAATTGTTGTCTGGCCTGGAAGGTCTGATTATAACATAAAAGAGCAGCCGGTGGTACAGACATAAACGGCTGTACCACCGGTTTTTGACTGTCAGGAAGAAAATATTTATAAAACAGCACTTTCATTTTCAGATGGTAATTGATATGATAGAAGAAACCGCTTCAGGAGGCATGTCGAAATGGAACTGCGGGTATTACAGTATTTTCTGGTCGTTGCAAGAGAAGAGAATATAACGAAGGCGGCGTCTCTTCTGCATATCACGCAGCCGACCCTCTCCCGCCAGCTGATGTCGCTGGAAGAGGAGCTGGGCGTTAAATTGTTCCGCAGAGGGAAGCACAGCATTGTGCTGACGGAGGACGGCATGCTCCTTCGGCGGCGGGCGCAGGAGATTGTTGATCTGGCTGAAAAAACAGCGAAAGAATTGATGCATGGGGAGGAAGCGGTCTCGGGGGAGATTTCCATCGGCTGCGGGGAGACGCAGAATATGAAGCCGCTTGCAGAAATCATGGCTTCCTTCCAGCAGAAATATCCGGATGTGAGCTTTCATATTTATACGGCCATCGCTGATGACGTGAAGGAACGTCTGGAAAACGGGACTTTGGATATGGGGCTCTTGCTGGAGCCGGTGGAGATCAGCAGATATCATTATGTGAGGATGCCATTGAAGGAAAAATGGCAGGTGCTGATGCGCAGGGATTCCCGGCTGGCGAAGAGAGAGAAGATCAGGCCGGAGGACCTGGTGGGCGTTCCGCTGATCATGGCAAGGCGTCAGTCTGTGCGGAATCAGCTGGAAAACTGGTTCGGCTACGACCGGGAGAAGCTCCGCATCGTATCGACCTGTAACATTTCCCATTACAACCAGTCGGTCATGGTGGAGAGCGGCATAGGCGTGGCGCTGGTGATGGATTTTTCCTGTAATCAGGAGACCTTATGTATGCGGCCGTTTGATCCAAAGATCGAGAGCGGCTGTGTGCTGGTCTGGAAAAAGAACCTGGCGCTCTCGCCGGTGCTCAAGCGTTTTATAGAGTATACGAAGGAATATCTGGCAGAGATGTATTTGTAAATACAGTCATTTTCCAGAAATCAACAACATTTAAAAAATACGTTTCAGGCATTTCATATCATTCAACAAAGGCATTAGACATAGCATCAAAATGGATTTACAATATAGATGTTCCGAAAAGGGAGCGTCTATATTTTTTTACGCAACAGGCTGCCTGCAAAGCGCGGCAGCGTTTGACTGAAAGATGCAGTCAGAGAAGCTGTGACGGCATCAAAAGGGGGATTGTGAAAAAAATGACAATGAAGGAAGCGGGCGAGAGGTATCAGATTCCCCTTAAAATACTGAAAGAGTATGAAAGCTGGGGATTGTGCGGCGCGGTAAAAAAGGTTATGGGTTCGTGGCAGTACGATGATCAGGACATAGAGCGGCTTGGCATGATCATGACGCTGCGTGACATAGGTTTTGGCAGCAGTGAGGTGGAAACCTATATGCGCCTTGTTCTGGAAGGGGAGCGTACAGAACAGGAACGGATCGCGATGCTGAACCGGAGAAGGGTCAGGATCCTGGACGAGATTCATATTAAGGAAAAACAGATCGCGCATATGGATTATCTGCGGTATGAAATGCAGAAAAGCAAAAAGAAACCGGCAGGCACAGAAGGAGGAAAAATATGAAGAAAATTTTATCGGCGATACTGATCGGCACACTGGCGCTTTCGCTGGCAGGGTGCGGCCAGAGACAGACGCCGGACGGCAGCCAGACGGAATATGACAGTGATAACAACGAAGCGGCGGAGACGGGCGGAGAGCCTGCGGAACATACATCGGAAAATCCCGCGCAGGAGATCCGGCCGGCGGAAGTTCCAGAGGATTTTGTCCTCATAGAGGGCGGAAGCTTTCAGATGGGAAGCCCGGAGACTGAGGCGTGGCGCGGTGAGGATGAGACGCAGCACAGCGTGACGGTCAGCGACTTCTATATGAGCCGTTATGAACTGACACAGGCAGAATACGAAGCGGTCATGGGAGAAAATCCAGGCAGTTTTTCCGGCGATGATCTGCCCGTGGAAAATGTGACGTGGCTGGAAGCGGTGGCTTACTGTAATGCAAGAAGCGGGCAGGAAGGACTGACACCCGTTTATGAAGTGGAAGACGAAAGCGTAAGCTGGAACCGGAGCGCGGACGGCTACCGCCTGCCCACGGAAGCGGAATGGGAATATGCCTGTAGAGCAGGGACGGAGACACCCTTTTACATGGAGAATTCTCCAGGTGCGGAAGAAGCAAATTATTACGGGCACTATCCCTACATGATAGAAGAAAACTATTTTTCTCAGGGAGATCTCACCGTACAGCCCGGCGAATACCGCCAGACAACGGTTCCGGTGGGAAGCTTTGAGCCCAATCCCTTTGGGCTTTATGATATGCACGGCAATGTGGGGGAATGGACCTGGGATCTCTACGGCGCTTATCCGGCGGACGGCCAGACTGACCCCACGGGCGCGCAGGGCGGCACCCGGCGCGTGTACCGGGGCGGTGGCTGGAATGATTTTGCAAAAAACATGAGGAGCGCCTACCGTGCCATGATGGATCAGGATAAAAGCAGCTTCAATGTGGGAATCCGGCTGGTGAGAAATGCCGCGGCAGGAAACGGAAGCGTGGAGGGTGCAGTCCTGGGAAGCGGAGCAGGCACGGGAACCGCGGAGGGCGGTAATGTACTGATCGCGTACTTCTCATGGGGCGGCAATACCCGCGGCATTGCGGAGGAAATCAGAAATCAGACAGGCGCGGACCTGTTTGAAATCACACTGGTCAATCCCTATTCCGATGATTACAATACCGTGCTTGACGAGGCGCAGCGGGATCAGAACGAACAGGCAAGACCGGAACTGGCGGTCCATGTGGAGAATATGGAGGACTATGACACGATTATCCTGGGGTACCCCAACTGGTGGGCGTCCATTCCCATGCCGATTGCTTCTTTTCTCGAGGAATATGATTTTACGGGGAAAACAATCATACCGTTCTGCAGCCATGGCGGAGGACGCTTTGGGCAGAGTCTGACCGCGATTGCAAAACTGGCTCCGGAAGCCGGGATGGGAGAGGCGCTGTCCGTCCATTATTCTGGCGGCGAATCCCTTGCGGAGGATGTAAGCGCATGGCTGGAAGAAAACGGAATTACGGCGGAATAAGAGAGGAGAGATGATTATGAAAATCAACAACAAAGAAGCGTTTGACAAAGAGAATGTATTTGGCCTGGGACAGGAGAATACGGCGTTTGCCCGGTATTTTATCGGCAGTTCCTGGTTGCATCCCCTTACGAACCCGAAGGAGACGGCCGTATTTCTGGCAAATGTCACCTTTGAGCCGGGCTGCCGGAACAACTGGCACATCCATCATGCAAAAAGCGGCGGCGGGCAGCTTTTGATCTGTACGGCGGGCAGCGGCTGGTATCAGGAGGAAGGCAAAGAGGCGGTCAGCCTGGAACCGGGCATGGTCGTTACGATTCCGGCGGAAGTGAAGCACTGGCACGGGGCAAAGGCGGACAGCTGGTTCTCCCATATCGCGGTGGAAGTTCCCGGCGAGGAGACCGGGAATGAATGGTGCGAGCCGGTGGATGACGAAGCGTATGGGAAGTTGGGATAATGATTTGGAGCAGGAAGCATTTTCATTGGAAACGCTGATTGGAAAGGATGACTGATACGATGCAGTATACAAAATTAGGCAATTCAGAACTGCAGGTTTCCCGTATCTGTATGGGATGCATGGGATTTGGCGATGCAGGAAACGGGCAGCACACATGGACCGTTGACGAGGAGCACTCCCGTGAAATCATAAAGCGGGGGCTGGAACTGGGCATCAATTTTTTTGATACGGCCATCGGTTACCAGAGCGGCACCAGCGAGCAGTATCTGGGAAGGGCGCTGCGGGACTATGCAGGGCGGGAAGACGTTGTGGTGGCGACGAAGTTCCTGCCGCGGACGCAGGAGGATGTGGAAAAAGGAATCACGGGCCAGCGGCATATTGAGCGGATGATCGATAAGAGCCTTGAAAATCTGGGCATGGACCATGTGGATCTGTACATTTATCATATGTGGGACTATCAGACGCCGCTCTACGACGTCATGGAGGGGCTGAACCGCGTCGTAAAAGCGGGAAAAGCCCGGTATATCGGCATATCAAATTGCTTTGCGTGGCAGCTTGCAAAGGCAAATGCCCTTGCCGAGAAGGAAGGTTTTGCAAAATTCGTATCGGTGCAGGGGCATTATAACCTGATCTTCCGGGAAGAAGAGCGGGAGATGGCGGGGCTGTGCGCACAGGATCATATCGCCATGACGCCCTACAGCGCGCTGGCAGGGGGAAGGCTGTCAAAGCAGCCCGGCGAGACCTCCAGGCGTCTTCTTGAGGACAGCTATGGGAAATTCAAATATGACGCCACGGCAGAGCAGGACGGCGTGATCATTTCGCGGGTGGCGGAGCTTGCCGGACAAAAAGGGGTAAGCATGACGGAAATTTCACTGGCATGGCTGCTCACAAAGGTTACCGCTCCGGTGGTGGGAGCGACGAAGCTGCGCCATGTGGAGGGAGCGGCAAAGGCAGTCAACCTGACGTTAAGCGATGGGGAGCTGGCTTATCTGGAGGAGCCCTATGTTCCCCACAGGCTGGTGGGCGTCATGGCGCAGAATACGGCGGCGGCAGCAAAAGAAACGCATGTGTGGTCTACAGGAAACCAGAAGATTTGAGGGCGGACGCGGAACTGAAATAAAAACAGCATCTGTCCGAAAGGGGCCCCGGAAGGAGGACAGATGCGGAACTTAAATGGAGGTATCAGAGATGATGAACTTTTACGAAACCGATCCGGAATTCATGAGGATCATAGAGCATTTTACATTGGAAGAGGTGGTGAAAGAACCCGGTCAGGAACTGCCGGAGGAGACGCGCTGTCTGGCGGTCCTTGCCACGCTGCTGGGCTGTCAGGGGCTTGCGGTTTATCAGGATTTTCTGCCGAAGGCGCTGGACGGCGGACTGACGCCCGTTATGGTGAAGGAGATGGTCTATCAGGCGGCAGACTATCTGGGGATTGGCAGGGTCATGCCGTTTTTGTCGGCCACCAACGAGATTTTGACTGCGCGGGGCGTCGAGCTGCCGCTTCCTGCACAGGCGACGACGACCATGGAAGACAGGCTGGAAAAGGGTGCAGACGCGCAGGCGGAGATTTTCGGGGCGCATATGAAGGAGGCGTGGAAGGCAGGCCATATCAACCGGTGGCTGGCCGCGAACTGCTTCGGCGATTATTACACGAGGGGCGGCCTTGATCTGAAACAGCGCGAACTGATCACCTTCTGCTTTCTGGCGGCACAGGGCGGCTGTGAACCCCAGCTTGTGGCCCACGCCAGAGGAAACATGAACCTTGGCAATGACAGGGATTTCCTGATCCGGGTAATATCGCAGTGTCTGCCCTATATCGGTTATCCCCGCAGCCTGAATGCGGTCAGCTGCGTCAATAAGGCCGCGGAATCATAAGGAGAAAGATTTACAAAGCGGAGGCAGTATGAACACAAAGGCAAAAATAAAGTGGACGCTGGACGTCCTGATGACGGCGGCGCTGTTTTTCCTGATGGGTTATCAGTTCTGGGGCGAGACCGCTCATGAGTGGATCGGGGCAGGGATGCTTGTGCTGTTTGTTGTCCATCAGGTCCTTAACCGGAGCTGGTATAAGAATCTGTTCCGGGGAAGGTATACCCCCATGCGAACCCTGCAGTGCCTCGTAAATGTCCTGACGCTTGCGGCAATGCTCGCGCTGATGTACAGCGGGATCACCATGTCCCGGCATGTGTTTGCGTTTCTGCCCATACGGGGCGGGCTGATGCTGGCAAGGCGGCTGCATATCCTGGGTTCTTATTGGGGTTATCTGCTGATGAGCCTGCATCTTGGCCTGCACTGGGGGGTGGTCTGCAGACTGGCGGCAAAAAAGAGGAGCCCGAAGCGTAAATATCAGGCGGCGGGTCTGATCATAAGCCTGCTGATTGCAGTTTACGGAGTCCGGGTTTTTATCAAAAGAAATTTTCTGACGTATCTGTTCCTGCGCAGTGAATTTGTCTTTCTGGACTATGAGGAACCAAAGCTTAAGTTCTTTCTGGACTGTCTGGCGCTGATGGGACTTTGCGTTTTTGCCGCGCATTACGGTGCAAAACTGGTAAAGAGAATGGGGAAAACCTGACAAGTCAGTATCCCAAAGATTTCAAATTTCTTCTATATTCCTGCATCTCCATTTCGTCCGTGTGATCTAAAACATATTGCAGCTCGCTTGTTACCTTTTCACGGTCATAGGGAAGATACGCCGTTACCGGCGCGAAATTGGATACCGTGTTTGCAAACAGGTGCGTGCGTATCTTCAGGTTATTGATCAGGATCTGCAATTCACGGATACGCTCTTTTTCTCCGGCAGGGACAAACAGGCCCTGCTGTGCCATTTGATACAGTTCCGTGTCTGGAAAAAGCGTGAGCGAGTCCACGGAAATAAAATACGGATTGAGCCGGCTGAACAGTTCTGCGCTGTTCCCTGCATTCTGGTATCCGCTGCCTTTTCCTGCAAGGCCTGTCATATAGACAAAATAGTATTCTATGCCTGCTTCGTCTAATTTTCTGCACTGCTCCAGAATGTCCGCCGAAGTATATCCCTTATTGGCAAGGGCAAGCGTTTCGTCATCGCCGCTTTCCACGCCGATGCTCAGTCCGTTAATCCCCATTGCCCGGAGCTTCTTAAGCTGCCATACCTCTTTATTTTTGATGTCGCGGATGCTCGCAAACATTGCCATTGTCTGACACTTGATCAGATAATCCCTTACCGTCAGCGCCCGCAGTTTGAGATTTTCATAGCTCATTGCAAATGGATTGGCTCCTGTCCAGAAAATCCTTCGGGCATTTGGCTGATAACTTTTTATCTCTGCTAAATCTTCTTCAAATTCTTCCATGGGCGACATTCGGAAGCATTCGTTTTTATACAGGCTGCAAAACCTGCATTTATGCCAGGTGCAGCCGGAGGCAGCCTGTATAATGACAGAATGAGCTTCATAAGGCGGCCGCCAGGTTCTGCCTGTAAAGTGCATGACTGCTCCTCCTTTCGCCTACAGATGATGAACGCTTTTTCTATACCGCTGTAATTCTTCCTCGCTGACAGTTCCTGTGATTTCATCGAGAAATGCCAGCAGCTTTTCTTTGTCTTTGGGCAGCTGTCCGTGAAACTGGTACGCATTGGAAGCTCCCATCGCCGCAAAGATGACGGGTATCTGCAAATGTTCAATGAGTGTCCGTACCTCTTTGTATTTTTCGAGTTCGCTTTCCTCCTTCCAGTTTCCGCGCTGTATTTCAGCATAGAGTTCAGAATCGGGATAAATCGTAAGCATATTTGCTCCGATCAGCGTCGGTTGTGTCTGGCTGCATATGGCAGCCGTCAGTTTTGCCCCGATTTCTCCGCGGCCTGCGCCGGAAATGCCCACCAGGTAAAAGAAGCTGTAATGAATGCCTGCCGCGTCTAATCTCTGGCATTGCTCTATAATGTCCGCCGGGGTATATCCCTTGTTCATAAACCGCAGGGCCTCATCATCGCCTGTTTCTATCCCGATGGTCAGGCCGTCATAGCCCAGATCCCGCAGCATGGCAAGCTCCTCATCGGTCTTTAAAGTTACATCTGTAACCCTTGCAAACGAGCCGATCGATTTGACGGACGGGAGATATTTGTGAATCAGTTCTGCAATCGCAGTTAATTTTCCATAAGACAACACAAAGGGATTGGCTCCCGTCAAAAATACCCGGCGGATACGCCCGCTGTTCCAACCACTTACTGCCCTTTTAACCTCCCGTAAATCATACTCAATATCCTCCAGAGGGGACATTCTGAACTTGAACGGCAAATCATGATACAAGGTACAAAATTTGCATTTATGATGCGTACAGCCTGCTGTTGCCTCTAATAAAAGCGATGACGCTTCATACGGCGGCCGCCAGACGGTTCCTGTGTAGTGCATAAATATCTCTCCTTTTCTGTGGTTTATACTGATTATATTCTTGTACAATGATTTTACAAGTACTGTACTTTTTTGCAGTACCTATATTAGAGAGGTACATTGATTTTTGAAAAAAGCATGTTATACTGTTTCAGAAAGGAGTGGACAGAGATGAAAAAGAGTACACTGGCGGTTGAACGCTGCAAGACCGTTTCTGCCATACAGAAAATTCTGGGCGGTAAATGGAAAATTGAAATCATCTATTACATCGCCTTCAGGGACATACACCGTTTTGGGGAGCTTCGCAGGCAGATCGGCGACATTACGGAATCAAGCCTGACAAAGCAGCTTCGGGAACTGGAAGCGGACGGCTTCATTACCCGTCATGATTACAAAGAAGTGCCTCCCCATGTGGAATATCATCTCACTGACCTGGGAAAAAGCTTTATTCCCGTATTTGAACACATGAAACAGTGGGGAGAGGAAAACCTCGGCGTGTGAATAAAACAGGATATTTGATTGACAGCAGTGATATAAAAATTATGAATTTTCTCTTGACACTACTGCAGTAGTGTTGACATGCCGACAAGAAAGGTGTAAAGTATAATCAATCACAAACTACTGCAGTCTTGTGGAAGGGAGGATAAAATTGAATATAAAACTTTTCGATTCTGAATTGAAAGTAATGAATGTGCTTTGGACTGAGGGCGACACCACAGCAAAGCATATATCTGATGTTCTGAAAAAAGAAATTGGCTGGAACATGAACACCACCTACACATTGATAAAAAGATGTATCAAAAAAGGTGCGATTGAGCGTTCCGAACCTAATTTCATGTGCCATGCCCTTATTCCCAAGGAAGAAGTACAGGAAGCGGAAACAAATGAACTGATTGACAAGATTTATGACGGTTCCGTTGACAAACTGTTTGCAGCCCTGTTGGGCAGGAAAAAACTTTCCTCTGAACAGATTCAGAAGCTCAGGCAGATTGTGGAAGATTTGGAATGAGGTGGTGTAAATGCATTTACTGCAAATGAGCTTTTCGGGGGCTGCGTTCATTACTGCGGTAGTGATTATCCGTGCAGTGGCAATCAATAAACTGCCGAAAAAGACATTTCTTGTTTTATGGGAACTGGTGATGTTAAGACTGCTGATCCCGTTTTCCATTCCGTCCATGTTCAGTATTTATACGTTGGTAACTCACAGCATATCTTCTGCAGCATTGCCGGAAGCAGAAACAGCTTACAGCGTTCCCGCTGTGCAGGGGCTCTTTGTTACAGTACAGGGAATGGAGCAGCCGCCAGTGGATGTTTCGCCATCTGTTTCCATATGGTTTCTTGTATGGTGTGCAGGAGTCATACTTATCACATTGTTTTTCCTGATATCTTATCTGCGTTGCCTGATGGAATTTCGGACAGCTTTGCCCGTACACAACCATTATGTAGAAAAGTGGCTGGAGGAACGCCCATTGAAACGTCCAATTTTAGTCAGGCAGTCAGACAGGATTTTGGCCCCATTGACGTATGGTATTTTCCGCCCGGTTATTTTAATGCCGAAAAAAATGGACTGGAAAAATGAAAAACAACTGCAATATGTCCTTTCACATGAGTATGTGCATATCTGCCGCTGTGATACGGTCACAAAGTTGATTGCCACGCTTGCCCTTTGTATTCACTGGTTCAACCCTTTTGTGTGGATGATGTATCTTCTTTTTAACCGTGATATAGAACTGGCCTGTGATGAAAGCGTTGTACGGCAATTTGGAGAAAAATCAAAATCTGCCTATTCGCTGATGCTTATTAACATGGAAGAGGCGAAAAGCGGTCTGCTGCCATTTTGCAACAACTTTAGTAAAAATGCGATCGAAGAAAGGATTACAGCGGTTATGAAAATTAAAAAGACCTCACTGCCTGCAATTTGTATTGCTGCAATACTCATTGTTGGTGTAACTACTACTTTTGCGACTTCCGCAGCGGGCACCAACAGAGAAAAAAATACTGTTCATGACACAGATTTTTCCGATGAAGAATTTGATAAACTGCTTGCCTTACAATTTGACGGTTACGAAGATATGAGTGTTTCGGAATTTCAAAATAAAGTATGGGAATTAACAGACACGGAAGAATATCATAATTTGTTGGAAAAATTCTCTCAAAATACTACTCTATATGAACAAAAGGACAGTAATGAGATTGCGTCTTTTCTGTTTTACACATTAGAACCCCTCACGGCTGAAAAGTGGCAGACACGGGATTTTGGAGGAGGCATGGCGACTGATTATCCCGGTGCTTCTGATAATGCCATGCTGGAATTTGTTTTTAGCCTTACCATTCAAAATGCGGATACCCTTACTGTCGGTGAGTACAGGGCCGCACGTTTGGGCGTTGCGAGCGGGTTACAAAATATCTTACAAGGCAAAACGAAAGAACAGTTGCAGAATGATTCCTTCATGCAGGAAGCAATTCATGCTGAAATCGAAAAACTGAATGAGCAATGGAATACAGATAAACTGCAGATTTCCGTGGAATATTCCTTCATGCCCCTTTCGGAATTGGACGGAGGAGAGGGTGAACAGGAAAATATACAGCAAGGACAGGAGCGCCGGGAATATCCTAATGGCACAGAGGAAGATTACCGTTCTTTATTGAATTTGAAAACAGCCGATTACCAAAGCAGGTCAGTTGCAGATTTTAACATGGATTTACTGGAATGGGCAAATGAAGATTATGAACGAATGGAACGGATCAATGGTGATATTGCCTGTCAGGATTTTTCTGTAAATTTGAGCAGTGACGAACTTTCTTTTGTGGTATTGACCACATGGCTTTCCGGAGTGGAAAATGGAAAATATGTACAAAGCAATTACACGGGACGGAAAGAGGAAGACCCCAGCCATAATCAGTATCTTCCGTCGAAAACAGCGGAAGAAAACGGATACGGCGCATGGTGTGACTTGTTTTACCAGTTTTCCTGGCATATCGCTGACAAACAGACGCTTACGGTTGGAGAACGTGACGATTGTATCAGCAATATGATGAACGAGATACAGGATTTTTGGAACAGAACAGATATGGAAGAAATGTTAAATATGACAGAAGATGATATTGTAAGCAAGCTGAAAGAAATTGCAGCAGAATACAGTAACGCCGACCTGACAATTACGATTCGTGGAGATTCTGTAGGTTTTGAAAAAATGGACGAACGAAACATGCAGGGAATATAGTCTGACGAAGCGGAGAAGGAATAAAAGTGATTTTGTCTGGCCGAAGTAAATTGTGAAACATGCACAAAAACAACCCTTCAATCTTATAAACATGTACCAATTGACGTGGGCATACGAATGTGGTAGGATTAAGAAAAGTTGTGAATACGTATTCACAAGCCGGAGGAAGTTATGATTACGATGACAGAGATCGCAAGGCTGACCGGAGTATCGCAGCCAACCGTTTCCCGGGTACTGAACGGGAATCAGGCGGTCAATCCCAAGATCAGGGAGCGGGTGCTGGCGTGCGCCAGAGAACATGATTTTCAGCCCAATGTGATGGCCCAGAGTCTGGTGGGAAGCAAGACGCATCTGATTGGGGTGGTGCTGACGGACATTTCCAACTCCTTTTTTGCGGATCTGGTGAAATATCTGGAGCGGGAGGCGAGAGCGTCCGGTTACAGCCTGATTCTTTTCAATACGGATTATGATCCGGAGCATGAGAAGGAGAGCCTGGACGTGGTGCGGCGGTACCGGGTGGACGGTCTGGTGGCGGTGCCGGTGGATGAGAGGGCGGCTGGCTGGAGCGGGATGGTCCGGAAGCTGGATATTCCCACTGTCGTGATCACGAAAAAGGTGGAAGGCATGGATTCGGTCTATGTCTCCCACGAGGAAGCCGGCGCCCAGGTGGGGAGGCATTTTCTGGAGGAAGGCTTTGAGGAATACATCTTTTTTGGAAATACGGAGGATGTGAAATATCAGGGCTTTGCAAAAGCACTGGAAAAGAAAGACCCGGAATTCCGGCGCCGGCTGACGGTCATTTCCAGCAAAAAAGAGCGGGAGATACGGGCGGCTCTGGAGCAGTATTACAGCAGGGAGAGGAAGCGAACGGGGATCTTCGCCTATAATGACCGAAGAGCCGTGCAGATGCTTGGGATCCTGCAGAGAATGGGCGTGAGGGTGCCCGAAGAGGCAGGTCTGGTGGGGTTCGACAACACCTACATGTGTGAATTTCTATACCCGCGCCTGTCCAGTGTGGCTCAGCCCAATGAGGAGATGGCTTCCATCGCCATGGGAAGGCTCCTGTATAAGATCGCCCATCCGGAAGACAGCCGGACAGAGGATCATCCCCTTCAGGCGAAGCTGGTGAAAAGGGACAGCTCGGTCCGGCAAAAGAAATGAAAATAGCAGACAGAACATAAAAAGGATACCGTTATGACGCGTATCCTTCTGTAAGGTCTCTCGTGAATACGTATTCACAAAACAGCGAAAGCCCGGACACAGGAAGGGCTGAAGCGGAACTTCAAAACCAGCATCGGACCGGACAGAGCCCAGAAGGATTTTCTGGCATGAAAATGACAGAAAATTCTTCCAGACGCCGGGCACTGGGAGGGGAGATGCGGAACTAAAAAACAGCGAAAGCCCGGACAGAGCCCAGATTGATTTCAGGACACGGGACGTGGCCGGAAATTAATCTCCCCCCGGGCACTGGGAGGGCTGAAGCGGAACCTTAATAGGAGAAAAAGATGAACGCACTGCATACAGCATGGGAAAAACTGATCGAAGAAGAATCCCGGCGGCAGAAAGGGAGGACGGACCAGGATCTGTGGCGGCCCCGGCTCCATATCGCGCCGCCGGCGGGCTGGCTGAACGACCCCAACGGGCTGTGCCAGTATAAGGGGATATACCACGCATTTTATCAGCTGGCATATTTTCAGCCGGAAGGCGGGCTGAAATTCTGGGGACACTGTACCAGCCGGGATCTTCTGCACTGGGAATTTCAGGGGGTGCCCCTTTGTCCGGACCAGCCCTTTGACTGCCACGGCGCCTATTCCGGCTCGGCTCTGATCGAGGAAGATCAGATGTATCTGTTTTACACCGGAAATGTGAAGCTTTTGGGAGAACATGATTATGTAAACACCGGCCGGGAGTCCAATACGGTTATGGCGGTAAGCCCGGACGGGATGCAGGTCGATACCAAGGAGCTTTTGATGACCAATGGGGACTATCCGGACGATCTGACAAGGCATGTGCGGGACCCGAAGGTATGGAAACAGGACGGCCGGTATTATATGGTGCTGGGGGCCAGGACAAGGGAAGACGAGGGAACGGTGCTTCTCTTTTCCTCGGAAGATAAGAAGCGCTGGAACTATGTGCACCGGTTCCGGATGGAGAAGCCGTTCGGATATATGTGGGAATGCCCGGACCTGTACGTGCTGGACGGACATACGGTGCTGTCCATATCTCCCCAGGGTGTGGAGCAGGACGGCCTGAAGTTTGCCAACAAATACCAGAGCGGCACCTGTTTCCTTTCCGGAGATTTCCGGGAGACGAAGGCGCTGGGAGAATTTCGGGAACTGGACGGCGGATTTGATTTTTATGCGCCCCAGACCTTTCTGGCGGATGACGGACGAAGGATTCAGATCGGCTGGATGGGGATGCCGGATATGGAAAAGGTATACCGGAACCGGACCGTAGGCAGAGGATGGCAGAATATGCTGACGATCCCAAGAGAGCTGTCCGTCAGGGACGGAATTCTCTGTCAGAATCCGGTGCGGGAGCTGAAGGAATGGTGGAAGGAAGAGCGAAGGATCAAAGGCACTTATTCCGGCCCCCTGGAGCCCTGCTGCGAGCTGGAGCTTACGACGGAGGGCGGCGATGTGAAGGTGGTGCTGGCCGGGGGGCTTGTCCTTCGGTATGAGAAGGCGGAAGGCATCTTCTGGATGGAATTTACAGACCCCCTCCTGGGCGGCGGAAGGGACATCCGGGGCAGACAGGTAGGAGCGCTCCAGGAGCTTCGGATCCTGGTGGATGTGTCCGGCGTGGAAGTGTTTTTAAATGGCGGGCAGGATGTGTTTTCCACGCGGTTTTACCCGGAAAAGGATCAGTATCATGTGGAAATAGAGGGCAGCAGAGTACAAGGTGTCTTAAGGTACTGCGAAGGCTGATCCGGAAGGAAATATATGCCGGCGGTTCCGGCTTATATGATATAGAAAGTCAACAACCCTGATGCAGGCAATGAGGTAAGAACTTTGGGTCCGGTGCTGCAGATGGAAATTCAGGCAGGCCATTTTGGTGTAAAATGGCACAGGAGGCGGACTGCACGGGTCCGGTGTCTGTGAAGATCATTGTCCGGGGGAATAAAAGAAGGAGAGAAAGAGTATGGATTACAGAAAAGTAGCAGAAGAGATCTACGAAAAAGTAGGCAGAAAAGAAAATCTCGTATCGGCCGCTCACTGTGCCACGAGGCTTCGCCTGGTGCTTGTGGATAACGACAGGTGCGACGCGAAGGCGGTGGAGGAGATCGATGGGGTGAAGGGCGTCTTCAGTGCCTCCGGGCAGCTTCAGATCATCCTTGGGACCGGGACGGTCAACAAAGTGTATGATGAATTTCTGGCCGTCTCCGGCCTGTCTGCCGCCAGCAAGGAGGATGCAAAGGCGGCGGCAGCGGCCAAACAGCCCATCTACAAGAGGGCCGTCAAGACGCTGGGAGATATTTTCGTGCCGATCATTCCGGCGATTGTTGCCAGCGGATTTCTCATGGGAATTATGGAAGCGCTGAATTTTATGGTCAACAATGGATTTGTAAATATTGA
Organism: Lachnospiraceae bacterium; assembly: GCA_910574805.1. Lineage (GTDB taxonomy): Bacteria > Bacillota > Clostridia > Lachnospirales > Lachnospiraceae > Hominiventricola. The sequence goes on from CAJTCV010000025.1 coordinate 15,781, forward strand.
CACAACAAGTTCGGTCTTCGTGTTTGCAAATCTGTTTTCCAATACGGCCTATGTATTTCTCCCGATTCTGATCGCCTACAGCGCGGCGAAGGTGTTCGGCGGCAACCCGTATCTGGGCGCCGTGATCGGTATGCTGATGATTCATCCGGATCTGCAGAACGCGTGGACCGTGGCGACGGAAGGGGTACAGAAGACCCAGAGTGTCTGGTTCGGTCTGTACAAGGTGGATCTGGTCGGCTATCAGGGACATGTGATCCCGGTGATTATCGCCGTGTTTGTCATGTGTCTCATCGAGAAAAAGCTGCATAAGATCGTACCGGCCATGTTTGATCTGTTCGTAACGCCGCTGGTCAGTGTATTTGCAACAGGATATCTCACCTACTCCATCATCGGTCCGGTATTTGTAACTATTGAAAACGGCATTATCGGAGGGGTGCAGCAGTTGATCGCGCTGCCTTTCGGGATCGGAAGCCTGATCATGGGCGGTCTGTATTCTCTGACCGTTGTGGCGGGCGTTCACCATATGTACACGGTCATCGACGTGGGACAGCTCGGTCTCTATGGGGTGACTTACTGGCTGCCGCTGGCATCGGCTGCAAATATTGCGCAGGGCGCGGCTACGCTGGCAGTTGCATTGAAGACGAAAAATCAGAAAACCAAATCCATGGCGGTCCCGTCTGCGCTGTCCTGCTTTATGGGAATCACGGAGCCGGCCATCTTCGGTGTAAACCTGCGGTTTTTCAAACCGTTTATCTGCGGCGCCGTGGGCGGCGCGGCAGGAGCTCTGTACGCTTCCATCGTGGGTCTTGGCGCCACGGGAACCGGCGTGACCGGAATCTTCGGTCTGCTGCTCTGCCTGCATGATCCGATCAACTATATGATCATGTTCCTGATTTCCGCAGGCGTTGCTTTTGCGCTGACCTGGGTACTTGGCTATAAAGATGCGCCGACAGAGAAAAAGGAAGAGGCTGGAAAGGAAGCTTCGCCAGCGATGGAGACAGAGGCAGGATGCGTCTACGCCCCTGTGGAAGGAACGGTGATCCCTTACAGCGAGATCCCGGATGCGACCTTTGCCTCCGGCGCCCTTGGAAAAGGGGTCGGGATCGTGCCGGTAAAAGGCGAGGTGGTTGCGCCATTTGACGGAGAAATCTCCATGTTCTTTGACACCAGACACGCCATCGGCCTTATGAGCCGGGACGGGATCGAGATTCTGATTCATGTGGGAATCAATACGGTAGAGCTGAACGGAGAGCATTTTAAAGCACTGAAAGAATCCGGGGACAAGGTAAGAGCCGGAGAAAAGCTTCTGGAATTCGACATGGCGGCGATCCGGGCGGCGGGCTATGATCTGACGACGGCGGTGCTGATCTCCGAGCCGGAGCAGGTGGAGATCGTGAAGACCGGAGAGACGAAGGCGCTGGATAAGATTTTGACAGTGCAGTAACAGATGTGACCGGCAGGCGCAAACTTACGGCGGCAGCGCAGCAGACGGATCTTAAGTATTTCTTCATATATTTTAGAGGTTACTTAGAGACAGTTCTGGTAAAATCAGTGAAAAATCAGAAGAGGTGAAGTATATGAGGAACAGAGTAAGAAAAAGGATCCTGCTGTCGGGGCTTGTGTGCGTCCTGGGTCTTCTGGCCTGCGCCTGCGGAGGTACCGAAGAGGGACCCGGTGCAGGGGAGCCGGACGGGGAAGCGGTCTTTGTGGAAGAGCCCGGGGATGAGGATACCGACCCGGAGACGCCGGAAGAACCGGCGGGATCAGAGGACGGCGGGGAAGTGCCTTCCTCCGGCCAGTGGACGGACGGTGAGTATGATCTGGAAGGAAATATCAAGGATCTGAAAGACGGACAGTTCACGCTGGTAGAGGTAGTTACCGAAGAGCTGGAGGACGGAACGCTCATGATCGGTTCCAGTGGGGAAGACGACTCGGAATTTGAGAAAACTTCGATTGCTTATGATGAAGATACGCGGTTCGCCATCCAGACGATCTACGACGGAGGGGACAGAAGCGAGATGTCAGAGGCCACGGCAGCAGACCTGGAATCCGGCCAGCTGGTAAAGATTTGGGGGAGCGCTTCCGACGACGGATGGAAGGCGACGCAGATCTGTATTGTGAAAGTAGAATAAAAGACCTGGAAAAAAGCAGAAAATCCATCACACAATCCGTGATCAATTCTCTGCTTTGTTTGTAAAATGGGAACATTTATTCCCGCGAGCAATGAGCCAAGTGCCGTGCTTGCACGAGCATTTGGCGAATGCCGCGAGGGTCAATACCCCGCCCCTTGGGGCGTTTCAAATTCCATGCCCCGCTGCTTGCGGCGGGGTTATTGACTTTGAGAAAATTAAATTCCCATAAGATCGTGAAAATACGACAGGGTGGTATATTGATATTTTCGTAAAAATGTTCGTGGATGTATGGGAGATGTTCCCTTGATGTGCTGGATATAAGTATTCACATAATCATTTGCTTCCCGGACAATACGGGAAATATTTCTCATCATTTCGGCATATTCATCCTGATCAACGATGGCGGTTATGGAGGAGTCAAGATAGGCACTGTTTTTAACAATGACGATTTTTGAATAATCAAGACCGGATTTCATTTTCCTGGAACGCAGGGTTTTGGTAAACATAAATGCATTTTTATGTCCGATGGAAGAACGAAACGGGACGCAAATAAAATAACCATCATGTGAATCAATGAGCAGACAGGTATAGGGGCGTCCGCGCTTGTGCATGAGTTCAGGATATCTGTCAGGGGGATAATCCTGTGCAAATTTTGATGATAGAAGAGAAAGTTCTGAATCGTATTCCATTTATCAATACCTCATAATTACAGGTGTTCAGGTACATAAGGACGGGGTTAACCAGCTGAGTTAACCCCGTTGAATATTCTCTTCGCCCGGTCAGTTTTTATTTTACCGATGTGTCGGAACCGTCACACATCATCTTCATCCGGTCAGTTTTTATTTTACCGATGTGTCGGAACCGTCACACATCATCATTCCGCGAAGGAAAAAAGAAAACTCTTCTTTCGTATTTTATTATATGGGGAAGTTATTTTTTTGTCAAGAGAAATACGGTCAATTTTATGGAAATTTTAGAGATTGATTGGCGATGGGATGGATTTGCCCGCAAAATGTTAAAGGAATAATTATACCTATTGACATTTTGCGTGATATCTGTTAAGCTTTAGACAGGTGGTAAATCATGGAAATGTATATCAAAGATATATGGTGGAAATTAAGAACCTGGGTTTCCAGAGAACAGAGCTTTTTGATTATGCTCTACCTGGCCTTTGCTGTTTACCTGGAGCAGACAGAAACTGAAAGGGGCCGGGAGGAAACGGAATTGCGGACAGATCCCGGCAGTAGGCTGGTCACACGGTCCCGTTCTGGCTGGAGGGAAACAGAAGACTTGAAGGGTCTGAGGCGGCTCCGGAATATTTTTGAAGAGATATCAGAGTATGAACTGGAGAGGACGGCCGATGAACTGGAAGAGAGCATTACATGGAAAGAACTTGCCGGAGAAAAGAAATGCGCGGCGCTTGTCCGGGATCTGAACCGGGAATTGAAGAAGTTCATACAGAGTCGTGAAGATCTGGAGAAAGTCATAACCATTCTGGAGGAACTTCCGCCGGAGCTGGACGGCCTGCAGCTTACGCCGAAGAGCGTCAACCGGCTGATGGCCGTGCTCCCGGTCAATCCCGGGACCTCTTCCATGGCGGAGCTGTATGCCGGGCTGGGGGGCACCGGCCTTACGGTGTTCGACCGGCGGTCCGGGGCCGGCGGGATCATGCGCATGGTCTGCGAGGAGCAGAGGAAATTATACTGTGATCTTACACGGATCCGGATGTTCTGTCATGGAATCCCTCAGCCAAAGGTACTTCAGCGCGACATTCTGGAGCCGGAGGCCGGGGATTCGCAGGGCGGCTTTGATCTGGTCCTTGCCGATCTGCCCAAGGGGAAGAACGAAAGTATGCTTGCAGGGAAACAGGGATCTCTGACGGGCAGGAGGGAAAAGCTGTACGCCGAGTGGGTCTCGATTCAGAGGATTCTGGAACGGGTCAATGACCGGGGAAAGGCCATGATTGTGGTGACCAAGGGAGCCCTGGTAAGACAGCGGGAACAGGAGCTCCGGGCAATCCTGACCCGGAGAGACTGGCTGGAGGCGGTTATCACACTGCCGGCCAATCTGTATGCTTCGATTCATACAGGGTTTGAGCTTTTGGTCCTCAATAAGCAGAAGCCTGCCGGATATCAGGGCAGGGTGTTCATGGCGGAACTGGAAGAGAAGAAACAAAAGGGCGGCGGACTTCATGAGATATCGGAGGAAATGATCTCCAGACTGCAAAAAGCATATGAGAATCTGGAGGAGCACGCCGGATTTTCTGTGGTTGTCTCTTTGGAAGAGATCGCAGAGAAGGAATTTTCCTGGAACCCGTTTCTTTATCTTCGGTGGAAAACGGCCGGTTATAAAAGCAGGAGAACCGTAGCGCTGGGGACCGTCGCCACGATCATACGGGGGGCCCAGATTACAAAAAAAGAGGAAGAAATGTATTCCCGGCAGGCGACCCACTACTGGCTGAACATCCGTGATCTGGAAGACGGCAGGATCTCCTTTCCGGAGCATTCCAGACTGCGGGCAAAAGCTTCGGACTGGGAAGAAAAATTCGGGATTCAGGAGGGGGACATTATCATGACTTCCAAAGGATCCGTTTTGAAGATCTGTATGGTGGAACCGGGTATGCCCAAAGCCTTTCTGAGCGGGAACCTTACACGGATCCGGGTGAATCCGGAGAAGTACAGTTCCTGTGTCTTATACGAGTTTTTGACTTCTCAGGAGGGTCGGGAGGCTCTGGACAGCATTCAGTCAGGCACTACCATCAAGATTTACAATAAGACAAATTTAAGCCGGCTGCAGATTCCTTACTATGAAAATGCCCGGGAGCTGCAGGAGCAGTTTCGACAGGTCTATGAGGAATATCGGACGTCCATGCAGGAGATCCGGCAAAAATTTATATCGGACAGAGAAAGATTGTTAAAAAAATTACAATAGTAAAGGACGGACAAATTATGAATGGTATTTTTATCAGCCACAGCACAAAGGACCGGGAACTGGTGGAACAGATCGTGGAACTTCTGCAGCTGGGCATGGGGGTGGAACCTTCTAAAATTTTCTGCACTTCTCTGGAAGGAACGCTTCCCACCGGAGAAGATTTTATCAAAATCATCAAAGACAATGTAAAAGACCGGGGCATGGTGCTGGCGGTCATCACTCCGGAATATTTGAAAAGTCAGTTCTGTATGATGGAGCTTGGGGCTGCATGGGTGGGAGCAGAATATCTGTGTCCGATCCTGGCGCCGGGGATGGAATACCAGGACCTGGGAGCCTCTCCGCTGGCAAACATTCAGATGAGAAAGGCGGATCAGGAGGAAAACTGGAATAAGGTCTATGACGAACTGCTCGGCCATGGGATGATCTCTGCAAATACCGCGCGGTTCCATAAGAAACTGCAGGAATTTATGAAGTATATCAGGCGTTTGCCAGAGAAAACGGACCGGCTGTATACACCTGACCAGGAGGGATACTATCAGGTGATCATTGAGGCGGCAAGAACGGTGCCAAAGCCCTACAGGTGCTACAAGATCAAGGGAAAGCTGATGATCGAGGGCCTGCAGCAATTTCTGGACAGCGAGAGCCACTGGATCTTTTATACCGAAGGCGCATACGACGATCTGAAAGCAGGGGATCAGGTCCGGCTGAAAATCTCAGAAACGGAGAGAAGATATTTTTCTGATATCGGTTTCGCAAGAAATATTTATCCGGGTGATCTGAAAGTGATCGGGTGAGTCGGGTATTAAAATGGTGTTACGCAGATTTCCTTACATTTTTGTAAGCAGCACGCCTCCGAAAATCGTGTATAATAGAAAAAAAGACGAGGGAGGTATGCGTACATGCCCAGACTGCTGCTTTTGGAGGACGACCGGAGCCTGATCGACGGTTTGACCTATTCTCTGGAGAAAAACGGATTTGAGACAGAAATTGCGGGGACAGTTAAGGAGGCGGAAAAGCGGGTGACGGAGGACACCGGCTTTGACCTCCTTCTTTTTGATGTGATGCTGCCGGACGGCAACGGGATTGCCCTCTGCGAGAAGCTCCGAAGCTTGGGGATCCGGACCCCGATCATCTTCCTGACCGCCTCCGACGAGGAGACCAGTGTGATCCGCGGGCTGGACTGCGGAGGGGACGATTATATCACAAAGCCTTTCAAGCTGGGGGAGCTCTGCTCCCGTATCCGGGCGCTTCTGCGCCGCCTTGACCGGGGAAATGCCGGGGATAACCTTCTGCGGTCGGGAGAGCTGGTGGTCAGCCTGGCGGAAGGAAAGGTATTTTCAGCGGGAAAACCGCTGGAGCTTACCGGGTCGGAATACCGGCTTTTGTGCCTGCTGCTTCAGAACAGCGGGCGGGTGCTCCCCCGGGACCTGATCCTGAACCGGCTCTGGGACGGGTGCGGGAATTTCGTGGATGACAATACGCTGTCCGTGTACATCCGCCGCCTGCGGGAGAAGCTGGAAAAGGACCCGTCCCGGCCGGAACATCTAAAGACGGTCCGGGGCCTGGGCTATCGGTGGGAGGAGTGAGTGATTTGAGATTTCTGCAGGAAAGACAGACACGGAGATTCTTTTTCTTTCTTATGGGAGTATTTGTATTGCAGACCGGACTTCTGGGAGTGTTCGGTCTTCTTCAGGTGCGGGAGTTCCAGCGATTTCTCGCCGGGCGGGAGCTTGGGGCCGTGTCGTATCTGCTGGAACAGGAGGTTCCGCCGGCGGTGGTGGCGTCCGCCTGGAACTGCACGGAGGTGACGGAGGAGGGGGCAGAACTGCTTCGGATGACGGGACATACCGGGCAGACCGGAGGCTTATTCTGGCTGCTTCTGGAGGAGACGTCCGCCGTGTTTCTTTTTCATCTGCTGTGTGCCGGACTTCTGTCTGCAGCCGTTATCCTGGCCGGAGCCGCCCTTTTTTTCTGCCGAAGGGAGAGGATGTATGAAGAGGCGGAGAGGGTGATCGCAGCCTATGCCCGGAACCGGTTTGAGCGGCATCTGCCCGCCGGACAGACGGGGGCGGTCTATCAGCTGTTCGGAAGCATCGAGGAGCTTGCCCAGTCTCTGCAGGCAAAGAGTGAGATGGAGCACAGGGCAAAATTATTTCTAAGAGACATGATATCAAATATTTCCCACCAGTTAAAGACGCCGCTGGCGGCGCTTGGCATGTATATGGAAATCATTCAGGAGGAACCGGAGCAGGAGGAAACGGTGCGGAAATTTTCCCGGAAATCCCTGCAGTCGGTGGAGCGGATGGAGCAGCTCATCCAGTCCCTTCTGAAGATGGCCCGACTGGATACGGGGGCGATTGCCTTTGAGAAACAGAAGTGCCGGGCGCGGGATCTGGTGGAGCAGGCGGTGGGTGATCTCAGGGAGCGTGCCGTCCGGGAAGGGAAGGAGATCCGGACGGAGGGGGCGAAAAGTGCGGTCCTGTGCTGTGACCCGGGGTGGACCAAGGAGGCCGTCGGCAATCTTGTAAAAAACGCCCTGGACCATACGGAGGCCGGAGGGATCCTTCATGTATCCTGGGAAGAGACTCCTGGGATCTTTCGTCTGTCTGTGGCGGACAACGGATGCGGGATCCCGGAGGAGGATATCCATCATATTTTCAAACAGTTTTACCGAAGCAGCGCCTCCTGCGACCGGCAGGGGGTGGGACTTGGGCTCTCGCTGGCGAAAACGATCATGGAGGGCCAGGGAGGAAATCTGTCTGTGGAGAGCAGCCCCGGGGAGGGGAGCGTCTTTCATATGACCTTTCTTACGGAATTGTAAGACGGCATTCACGGGACTGTAAGGTCCGGATGATAAAATCATCTAAATCGTATAGAAAGGCAGGACATGACAGATGGAAATCTTAAAAGTAGAGAATCTGAGCAAGGTCTACGGGACGGGAGAAGCCCGTGTGGAAGCACTGAAAAAGGTCTCCTTTTCCATGGAGAAAGGACAGTTCGGCGCTGTGGTGGGGGCGTCCGGCTCCGGGAAGAGCACGCTTTTGAACTGTATCGGCGGGCTGGATGAGGCGGACGGCGGAAAGGTATTTCTGAGCGGAAGGGATCTGTTCGCCATGGGAGAGAATGAGAGGACCGTCTTCCGCCGGCGGAATATCGGTTTTATTTTCCAGGCGTTTCACCTGATCCCGGAGCTTGACGTGGAACAGAATATGATCTTTCCCCTTCTGCTGGATGGCAAGAAGCCGGATCAGGAACGGGTGGAGGAGCTTCTGGAGGTGCTCGGACTCAAAGACCGGCGCAGGCACCTGCCGGGCCAGCTCTCCGGCGGACAGCAGCAGCGGGCGGCCATCGGACGGGCCCTGATCACCCATCCGGCCCTGGTGCTGGCGGATGAACCGACGGGAAATCTGGATTCCAGAAGCAGCCAGGACGTGATGGACCTTCTGTGCAGGGCGTCGAGACACTACCAGCAGACCGTCCTGATGATCACCCACAACCGGAATCTGACCGCCTCGGCGGACCGGGTGTTCCAGGTCATGGACGGGAGACTGAAAGAACTGGGAGGCGGGCAGAATGAAACATTATCTTGACTTGATCAAAATCTCTGCTGGGCAGAGGAGGAAAGAAAACCGGATGACCAGGCTCTGCATCGTACTGGCCGTATTTCTGGTCACTGTGATCTTCGGTATGGCGGATATGGAGATGCGCGCTCAGCGGATCCAGGCAAGGAAGACGGACGGAAGCTGGCATGCCGCTTTCCAGGTGGAGGCGGAGCAGGGCGCGCTTTTGAGCGCCCGTCCGGAGATCAGGAGAGCCGCCCGGTACGGGACGCTGAATTATCACCTGAAGGACGGGTATCTGCTTCAGGGAACGGAGACCGGAGTCTGCGGCTTCGATCTGGAATTTCAGGAAATGATACCGGACGCCCGGGTTTCGGAGGGAACCTTTCCGGAGACGGACCGGGAGGCGGTGGTCAATGAAAATATAAGAGCCCGGCTGGGGACCGGCGTCGGAGATACGGTGGAGCTTACAACACCCGGGGGAGATACAAAGCAGTATCTGGTCACCGGGATCGCGGAAAATACGGCGCTCACGGCGGAACTGGACGCATTCTGCATCTTTTTGAATGTGGACGGATTTCTGGATCTTTATGGGGAAGAGGACAGCGCAGATCAGGAGCTGCTTTATTATGTGGAGTTCCGGCCGTTTTGCAGGATCCAGCAGGCCATTGATGAGATCAGCAGACAGTTTGCACTTTCGCCGGAGCAGGTGCGGCAGAATGCGAAGGTCCTGATGCTGATGTTCCAGAGCGGGGATCTGTATCTGATGCAGCTTTATCTGGTGGCGGCGGTTCTGGCGGTTCTGGTGGTGATTGCGGGGGTTTTTATGATTACGGCCAGCATGAACAGCCAGGTTGCAGAGCGGACCGGATTTTTCGGCCTGCTGAGGTGCCTGGGAGCGACCAGGAGGCAGGTAATCCGGTTTGTGCGAAGAGAAGCCCTGAGCCTTTGCAGGACGGCGATTCCTGTTGGTGCGGCGTCCGGCGTCCTGGTGGTGTGGGTGCTCTGCGGGATGCTGCGGCTTATGAGTCCGGGACTTTTTGAGGGGCTTCCGGTCTTTGGAGTCAGCTGGCCCGGGATCGCAGCCGGGGCGGTTGTGGGGCTGATCACGGTGCTGCTGGCGGCCGGAGCGCCTGCGAGACGGGCATCCAGAGTGTCTCCTCTGACGGCGGTCTCCGGAAATGCCGGAACCGTGCATGCGGCAAAAAAGACGGCGGGCACGCGGTTCTTCAGGATCGAGACGGCTCTGGGCATTCATCATGCCCTGGGCAGCAGGAAGAATTTTTTCCTGGTGACCGGATCCTTTGCATTCAGTATTATTCTGTTTCTAGCCTTCAGCACGGCCATTGACTTTATGCATCATGCCATCACGCCTCTGCGCCCGTCGGCTCCGGACCTGTATCTGTTAAGAGAGGATCAGACCAATGAGATCCCCTTGGGGCTTGCAGAAGAGCTTCGGGGATATCCGGGGGTGAAGCGGGTATTTGGGCGGAGTCATGCAGAGTTTCCGCTGGAGGGGGAGGGGCAAAACGTTATCGTTCTCTCCTATGATATACAGCAGTTTCAGTGGGCGGAGGGTGCGCTGATAGAGGGCAGCCTTCAGGACGCGGTGGACGGCAAAGGGGTCGTCTCGGTGTACCGGGACGGGAACATGTCGGCGCCCGGCAGCTTTGTGAAAATATTAATGGGAGAACAGGAGCAGGAGGTGCCGGTGACCGGAGTTCTGGGGGACGTGCCTTATAACTACGGCCTGGACGCCGACACCGGCCAGGTGACGGATCTGGTGATCTGTTCGGAAGAGATGTTCCAAAGACTGACGGGAGAGACCGGGTACGCGGTCCTTGACGTCCAGCTTCGCCGGGATGCCACAGACGCGCAGGTACAGGAGATACGAAGGGCGATGGAAGAAGCATGCGGTTCCGACGTCGTATATTCGGACCGGCGGATCCGGAACCAGGAGACAAGGGGGGCGAGTTACTCCATGTCCTTATTTCTGTATGGATTCCTGGCAGTAATTGCGCTGATTGGATTTTTCAACATCATCAACAATATTGCCATGAGCGTGTCGGCGCGGATGAGGGAATACGGAGCCATGCGCGCCGTCGGCATGAGTACCGCTCAGGTGACCCGGATGGTGGTCAGCGAGACCATGACCTGTACGGTTTTCGGAGTTCTCTTTGGGTGCATGGCGGGAATCCCGCTGAACCGGCTGCTGTTCCGGTGGCTTGTGACGTCCAGATGGGGGGACGCCTGGAGCGTGCCGGGCCGGGAACTTATGGTGATTGTGACTGTCATGGCAGTTTCAGCGTGTCTTGCGTCCGCTGGTCCTGTAAAGCAGGTTCGGAAATTACCAATAAACCTATTGACAAAGTAGGTTTATTGGCGTATGATGGGACCATCAGATCCGGAAGAGATAATGGCGGCAGGGCAGTCATGGGTTCCGGAAGCTTTGGCCGGGGAGCCGGCTGCAACAGGCAGTGCCCTGAATTTTCATGGAGTGAGGAAGAAAATGGGAAATATCTACAAGGGAATGCTGGGACTGATCGGAAATACTCCGCTGATGGAGATCGTCAATGTGGAGAAGGAACTGGGACTGGAGGCGACCGTTCTGGTGAAGCTGGAATATCTGAATCCGGCGGGAAGCGTAAAAGACCGGGTCGCCAGGGCGATGATTGAGGATGCGGAAGAGCAGGGGATTTTAAAAGAAGGCTCCGTGATCATCGAGCCTACTTCCGGCAATACGGGGATCGGGCTGGCCTCCATAGCGGCTGTGAAAGGCTATCGGATCATCCTGACCATGCCGGAGACCATGAGTGCTGAACGAAGAAATATCCTGAAGGCTTACGGAGCGGAGCTGGTTCTGACGGACGGAGCCAGGGGTATGAAGGGAGCCATTGAAAAGGCCGAAGAGCTGGCAAAGGAGATCCCGGACAGCTTTATCCCGGGGCAGTTTGTGAATCCCGCTAATCCTGCGGCGCACAGAGCGTCCACAGGGCCGGAGATCTGGGAGGATACCGACGGGAAGGTGGATATTCTCGTGGCCGGGGTGGGTACCGGAGGCACGCTCACAGGAGTCGGCGGATATCTGAGATCCCGGAACCCGGAGATTAAAGTAGTGGCAGTGGAGCCGGCATCGTCCCCGTTCCTCTCTGAAGGAAAAGGCGGACCTCATCAGATCCAGGGGATCGGCGCCGGTTTTGTTCCGGAGGTGCTGGATACCGGGATCTATGACGAGATCATCCGGATCGAAAATGAGGATGCTTTTGAGAAAGGAAAGCTGCTGGCGAAGAAGGAGGGCGTGCTGGTGGGTATCTCTTCCGGGGCGGCACTGTCCGCAGCCCTTCAGATCGCCGGACGGCCCGAAAGCAGGGGCAAGACCATCGTCGTGATTCTTCCGGACAGCGGAGACCGGTATTATTCCACAGCCCTTTTCAAAGAATAGGAAGAGGCGCTTCTTCCGTGCAGAAGCCCCTCTGTACAGATGGAAAAATCTGACGTATAATAGGAACAGATTTTATCCTGAACTGCAGAGGGAAGGCTTTGAAAGAACGGAGGGAGTCAAAATGGAACAGAATAAAAAAGAGCCGGTCAAAGGTATTCGGATACGTACGATCAATCTGCTCATGATCCTGCTGTCCTGCATTTTATATGTTCTGCTGATTACGGTAACGATCCGTATATCAAAGGAATACGAGGGTGTGCATGATTCCATGGATGATTACATAGCCTGCGAAGCCAGCGGAGATCTTCTCACAGAAGGATCGGCGTATCTGACAGAGCAGGTGCGCCTGTATGTCATCACGGCAGAGCGGCGGTATATGGATAATTATTTTACAGAAGTCCATGTGACCAGACGGCGGGAGACGGCTCTTGACCAGATGAGGGAATACTATGGTGAAAAGGAATACCAGTATCTTGCCGGGGCGCTGAAGAATTCCAACGATCTGATGGAGCGGGAGATCTATGCCATGAGGCTGGTCGCTGAAGCAGGAGGAGAGGCGGCGGAGGATCTGCCGTCCGAGGTAAGAGAAGTCCGGCTGACAGAGGAAGATCTGGCGCTCCTTCCGGAAGAAATGGTGAAAAAGGCGCAGTCACTGGTCTTCGGTGACAGCTATCAGGAGGCAAAGGATCAGATTGCCGGCGACGTGGAAGAATCGCTGTCCGGAGTTCATGAGGCGACTCATGAGCGGATGCTGAGCAGCGCCGGTGAATTAAAGAGTACCATGGCCAGGCAGGGCGGTCTGATCAGCGTGTTGTTTGTGGAAAATATCATTATATTTATTCTGATTCTGCTTCTGATCATCCGGCCGCTGCAGATCTATATTCGCTGCATCAGGGAAGACCGGATGATGGAGATCACAGGGTCGTATGAATTTAAATATCTGGCGCTGACCTATAACGATATTTATGAAGTCAATACAGCCAATGAAGCAATGCTGCGCTATCAGGCTGAACATGATCCGCTTACCGGCATCATCAACCGGGGGGCGTTTGAGCAGCTGAAGGAACTGCTGCGGATCAGGCCCATACCCCTGGCGCTTCTGATTGTTGACGTGGATAAATTCAAGCAGGTCAACGACGGCTATGGACATGAAACAGGGGATAAGGTGCTGAAAAAGGTGGCGGAGCTTCTGCAGGAAGGCTTTCGTGCCACGGATTATCCGGCGAGGATCGGTGGAGATGAATTTGCGGTGATCCTGACCAATATGACAGAAAAGCAGAGTCAGGTCATCGAGCGGAAAATCGGAGAGATGAATGATGCACTGACCCACCCGCAGGATGGTCTGCCGGTGGTATCCCTGAGTGTGGGCGCTGCTTTTTCGGAGCAGGGATTTACAGATGACCTGTACAGGAGAGCCGACCTTGCTCTGTATGAAGTGAAGGAGCACGGACGCTGCGGATGCAGGTTTTACAGAGAAAAGGAAGAATGACCAGATGCTGCCGGACGGCAGGCTTTTACGAACGCCTGAAACAGCTTTTGCTGTGCAGGCGTTCGTGCTGTCATAAGCTCCGGATGCCACTGTACGGCGAGGCAGAAGGGATGGTCATCCATCTGCAGTGCTTCTGCATGTCCCTCCGGACTGTCCGCCGGGATCCATAAACCCTCTCCAACGTCGCGGACGGCCTGATGATGCAGACTGTTCACAGACGCTGTATCCGAACCGAGGATCCGGAACAGCAGACTGTCAGGATCGATGTCCACCGGATGAGTGGCAGTCGTATGGTGCAGGAGGTCCAGATGCCGGTATTCCTGGTTCGGGCCCATGTCCTGCATCAGGGTGCCGCCGAACAGAATGTTCAGAAGCTGCATGCCTCTGCCGATGCAGAACAGGGGCCTGTAGTTCTCAAGCGCTGCACGCAGCAGCAGAAGTTCAGACTCGTCTCTTTCCGGATCGGACTCTCCGCATGCGGGAAGGCGGTTCTCTCCGTAGTATTCCGGTCGGATATCCGGTCCGCCGGAAAACAGAAAGCCGTCACACCGGGTCAGGACGGTATCCGCCGCATCCGGGGAAAGGCGTGCGGGAAGGACCTCGACGGTCGCTCCGGCACGCTGCAGGCAGCGGATACAGAAGAACTGTGTATAGTGATGAAAGATTCCTTTTCCCGCACGGGGAATTCCAATCGTGGGATAGAGCATGTCTGATAGTTCCTGTGTGATCAAAAAGTAGTTAACGGAAGCTTTTTACCCAGTTGATCAGGGAATCATGATGGGTATTATTTATGACATCCCTGCGCATCTGGTCTGTAACCGGACCATTTTTTTCCATGATCGCAAGAATGGCCTCCTGAAGTCCGGCGATCCGGCCTTTTTCAAAGCTGTCGGCATCTGCCTGGGATGGCTGTTCTGCGGCGGGCGCGGGAGTGGCGTCTGCCGGCGTCCCGGAGGCATCCGGGCCGTTGCCGGCGTCCGCGGCAGTCTCGAGAGTATTTGTCTCAGAGGTGTCTTCTGCTGCCCCGGGAACAGCCGGCTCCTGAATAGTGTTATTTTCAGCGACTGCCGGTTTTGTCTCGTCTGCAGAGGGGCATACAGGCTTCGGCTCTTCGGACTGCCCTTCGCATACCGGCACCCAAATGTCTCCGGAATTTGCCTTCACATTGACGACGATCCGCCCATTGTCCACGGATACCAGTTCCCCGGACAGAGCGCCCTGATACCGGGCCGCATTTCCGGCAGGAAGCGTCATGACATAAGCGCTGTCGTCATTGTTCACGGTGATGACTGCGGACACTCCGTTGTGATTTCTGGAAAATGCATACTGGCGGTTGGTAAGCAGCAGTTCCTTATAATCCCCATAGGACAGGGCAGGTGTCTGCTGACGGACCCTTCCAAGGGCGGCGATCAGCCGGGTGCATGGATTTTTCTCCACAGCACCGGCATAGTCAGACAGAGAAAGGGAGGGACGCAGGGAATCGTCCGAGAAACGTTCCTTTCGCCCCTCGATCCCGAATTCGGAGCCGTAGTAGATGGAGGGCACGCCGGGCAGTGTATAAAGCAGAATATGAACCGGTGTGAAATGTTCTTTTTTGTTCAGCTTTGTGTAGATCCGCTCCACGTCATGGTTGTCCGTGAAATTATAGAGACGAAGCCCTTCGGTGCGGTTGCCGCCCATCTCATAGAGTCGTTTGACCGTATGGGCGATCTCGAAATAGTTGTGGTCATTGTGCCCGGAATAAAGAGCTTTATGCAGGGTATAGTTGGTGACGCAGTGCAGAGTCCCCTCATTGACCCAGCGGGTGTAATCTCCGTGGATGACTTCGCCCATGAGCCAGAAATCCGGCTTCACCTCGTTGGCGGTCCGGCGGAGCGCCTTCATATATTCAAAATCCAGTACGTCTGCGGCATCCAGCCGGATTCCGTCGATCTGAAATTCACGGACCCAGAAACGGATGACGTCGCAGATATAGTCTCTGACCGCCGGATTGTGCTGATTTAATTTTACCAGCAGGTTGTGTCCGCCCCAGTTCTCATAGGAAAATCCATCATTATATTCATTGTTTCCCCAGAAATTCACATTGCAGTACCAGTCCTTGTACGCAGAGTGCTCCCGGTTTTGCTTCAGATCCTGAAAGGCGAAGAAATCCCGCCCGGTGTGATTGAATACGCCGTCCAGGACGACCCTGATCCCCTGTCTGTGACACTCTGCCACGAAAGCGGTCAGGTCCTTATTGGTTCCAAGGCGGCTGTCCAGTTTTTTATAATCCGTAGTCTCATAGCCGTGTCCCACGGACTCAAAAAGGGGACCGATATAAAGCGCGTTGCAGCCGATTTTCTTTATGTGGGATATCCATGGAAGCAGCGTGTTCAGCCTGTGCTCCGGCGTCCCATAGGAGTTCTGCTTCGGAGCGCCTGTAAGCCCCAGCGGATAAATGTGATAAAATACAGCTTCATCGTACCATGCCATAGGTGTGTACCTCCAAAATGATGTTTGTAGCCATTTCATTATACCATTTTGAAAACGATTGTGCACGCACATTTGCAAATCCGGGGTAAAATCGCAAAAATAAAAGGCTCCTGCGTCTGCAAAAGCCTGTAATTCCGAGGGAGTGGGGGCTCTTTCGAGCCCCCGAAAGTGTTATGAATGAAATACTGATGTGTTCCTGTTACGAATATTATCATAACAGGAAATTGTGACGAAAGTATGGCGTGTGAATTAAGGAATTCTAAAAATACGAAAGAAAAGCGAAACAAAAAAGAAAGAAAGTTGCAATCTTCATGGGATATGATATAATCTCCGCAAGAGGTGTTTCATGAAGATCATACTGGTGGCAGTCAATGCAAAATACATCCATTCCAATCTGGCCGTATACAGCCTGAAGGCGTCAGCGGGCGCCTGTGGAGATCAGGTGGAGGTCAGAGAATATACAATCAACCAGCATATGGATGAGATATTGAAGGATCTGTACCAGAAGCAGCCGGATGTGGTTGCTTTTTCCTGCTATATATGGAACAGGCGGATCACAGGGGAGCTGGTGAGGGAGCTTCCGAAGCTTCTTCCAGAGGTGCGTCTGTGGGCCGGAGGACCGGAGGTGTCCTGGGATGCTCCGGGATTTTTAAAGGAGTATCCGGAAGTCACCGGGGTTATGTGCGGGGAAGGGGAAGGAATCTTCTCAAAGCTGGCCGCCTGTTATATAGAAGGCAAAGGTGCGCTGTCTGACATAGGAGGTCTGGTGTTCCGGGAGGAGGACGGCAGAATACGGAGTACGGGGCCGGCAGAGGTACTTCCTGTGGATGAGCTGCCCTTTGTCTACCGGGATCCAGAGCTGTTTCGGAACAGGATTCTGTACTATGAGTCCAGCCGGGGCTGTCCGTTCCGGTGCAGCTACTGTCTTTCTTCCATAGAAAAAACAGTCCGCTTCCGGAGCCTTTCGCTGGTAAAAAAGGAACTGAGCGTCTTTCTGGAGGCTGAAGTACCGCAGGTGAAATTTGTGGACCGGACTTTTAACATGGATCCGGAGCGGGCGGCAGAGCTGTGGCGCTGGCTTCTGGAGCATGACAATAAAATAACAAACTTTCATTTTGAGATCGGAGCGGATCTGATTACGGAGGAACAGCTGGAGATCATGAGCCGTATGAGGCCGGGGCTGATCAAGCTGGAGATCGGCGTCCAGTCCACGAATCCGGACACGATCCGTCTGGTCCGCCGGAGAATGGATCCCGCCAGACTGAGGGAAGTGGTGGAACAGATCCGAAGCTTTCATAATATCCATCAGCATCTGGACCTGATTGCCGGGCTTCCGGGAGAGGACCTGAAGAGCTTCCGGCGGTCCTTTGACGAAGTATTTGCACTGAAGCCTCATGAGCTTCAGCTGGGCTTTCTGAAAGTACTGAAGGGCTCCGGAATGTACAGACAGGCGGCGGAGTATGGGCTTGTTTTTCACGAAGAGCCTCCCTATGAGGTGCTTCGGACGGACTGGCTGTCTTATGGGGATCTTCTTGTACTTAAAGGAGTGGAAGAGATGGTGGAAGTCTATTATAACAGCCATCAGTTTGCAAAGACGCTGGAGCAGATGCTGAAAAGGTATGAATCTCCATTTGATTTTTTCCATGAACTTGCGGTATATTATGAGAGCAGAGGCCTGGACCGGATCAGCCATTCCCGTATGGCGAGATATGAGATCCTCCGGAGATTTCTGGAGGAGAAGGGCTGGACGGCATCTGCATTTGATCAATGCATGGTTTATGATCTGTATGCAAGAGAGAACCTGAAGAGCCGCCCGGCTTTTGCCGCGGACCTGAGTCCCTACCGCCGGCAGCTTCGGGCATATGAAAGAGATTATGGAAAAAAAGTTCACGTCGAAGTATTTCTATATGAGAATATGCCGTGCTATGTGCTGTTTGACTATGAGAGACGCGACCCGCTGACCCGGGATGCGCATGTGGAGGTGCTGCATTGACCAGGCGTACAAAAGAGATCCTGGATCTGCTGGATCAGCAGTATGGGACAGAATACATCTGTTATCTGAATTATGAGACTCCGTGGCAGCTGTTGATCGCCACCATGCTGAGCGCCCAGTGTACGGACGCCAGAGTCAATCTGGTGACAAAAGATCTGTTTAAAAAATATGATACACTGGAGAAATTTGCAGGTGCGGATCTGCAGGAGCTGGAACAGGATATCCGGTCCACCGGTTTTTATCACAACAAGGCGAAAAATATTATCGCCTGCACCCGGGCGCTTCTGCATGACCATCAGGGGGAGGTGCCCAGGGATCTGGATGCGCTGACGGCCCTGGCAGGGGTGGGAAGGAAGACCGCCAATGTAATCCGGGGGAATATTTACCATGAACCAAGTGTGGTCGTGGATACTCACGTGAAGCGCATCTCGCGGAAGCTGGGCCTCACGAAGGAAGAGGATCCCGTGAAGATTGAATTTGATCTGATGAAGAAGCTTCCGAAGGATCACTGGATTCTGTGGAACATCCATATCATCACCTTCGGCAGAACGATCTGTACAGCAAAAAGCCCGGACTGCCAGGAATGTTTTCTGACAAAATACTGCAAAGGACCAAAGAACGATGGTAAATGATTACATAGCGCTGGATGTGGAGACGACGGGGCTCGATCCGGTCAGAAACCGTCTGCTGGAGATCGGGGCGGTGAAGGTACAGGGAGGGACCGTCTGCGGGACATATGAGACGCTGGTAGACGCGGGCGTTCCGGTGCCTGCCAGGATCCGGGAACTGACCGGCATCACCGATGAGATGAGAAGGACCGGGAAAAGGACGGAGGAAGCCATCCGCGGATTTCTGGAATTTCGCGGAGAACTGCCGGTGGTGGGACATAATGTGTCCTTCGATTATGGATTTTTGAAGCAGGCGGCGGCAGAGGCAGGATGTGTGTTTGAGACCGGGGCGCTGGATACACTGAAGATTGCCAGAAGGGTGCTTCCGGAGCTGCCTTCCAGGACGTTGACAGCCATGTGCGCTTATTACGGGATCGATCAGGGAAATGCACACCGGGCGCTGGATGACGCCAGATCTGCCCATCTGCTCCTTTTGCGGCTGTGGGAGGCCTTCGGACAGGCGGATCCTGGAGCGTTCGCCCTGTGTCCGCTGGCCTATACGGCGAAAAAACAGAGTCCGATCACAAATTCCCAGAAAGGGTACTTGAAGGATCTGCTGAAATATCATAAAATAGAGTTGGATATTCAGATCGATGGGCTGACGAAGAGCGAGGCGTCCAGGATCATCGACGGCATTATCCTGCAATATGGAAGAATCATACGACAGGAAGGACGGAGAAAAAATGAATTTTTATAATGATAAGACAAGAAGAAAGATCGCTGCAGTGATCGTGGCGCTGTTGGTGATTGCCATGGTGCTGCCGCTGTTGGTATATGCGCTGTAGGAGAGGGACAGCGGAACTATAGAATGCAGGAGGAGTTAATGAAATGAAAAAGTATGTGAGAACGTTGTGCATTGGAATATGTATTCTGATATGCAGCATGGGTATGACGGCCTTCGCAGCAGAAGACACCATACTCAGTGGGGTGAAGATCGGGGCGGTGGACGTCTCCGGCATGACCAGATCAGAGGCGGAACAGGCTCTGAAGAACTATGAGAAACAGATCGGAGAACAGACGGTCACTCTGGAGATCGGGGATGAGCAGGTGGAAGCGCTTCTGTCCGATCTGGGTATTACGTTTGCCGACGCGGACATGATCGATGAGGCGCTCGGCATCGGACGGACCGGCAATATCGTAAAGCGCTATAAGGATCAGAAGGACCTGCAGCAGAACGGCAGGGAATTTCCTCTGAGCTGGACGGCGGATGAAGCCCGGGTGCGGGCGTATGTGCAGGAAAACTGTACGCAGTTCGACCGTGAGGCCCAGAACGCTTCTCTGACCCGTACCAACGGAGAATTTCAGTTTGTCCCCGGAACCCAGGGGCTTGTACTGGATGTGGAGGGCTCTGTGAACGCCATTATGGAGTATCTGTCAGACGGATGGTCGGAGGAAGGGACGTCGCAGATCGCTCTTCAGACGAAGATCACGGAACCGGAGGGAAGTGCAGAGCAGCTGGCATATGTCAAAGACCTGCTGGGAACGTTCAGCACAAGTCTGAGCAGCTCCAATGCAAACCGTCTGAAAAATGTCAACAGCGCTTCCAACTATATCGACGGGACCGTGCTGTATCCCGGCGAGGAATTTTCCACACATGACATGATTGCACCCTTTACGGCGGAGAGGGGATATGCGGAAGCAAGTAATTATGTAAATGGAGAGATTGTGGATGGTATGGGCGGCGGTGTCTGTCAGGTGTCCACCACCCTGTACAATGCGGTGCTCCGGGCGGAGCTGGAGGTTACGGAGCGTGCGCCCCACTCCATGACTGTGTCTTATGTAAAGCTTTCTGAAGATGCGGCGATTGCCGGGACATGGAAGGACTTCAAGTTCCGGAATTCCTCAGAGTATCCGATTTACATTGAGGGTTATACCACATCTGATAAAAAGGTCGTTTTTAATATCTACGGCAAGGAGACCAGAGACAGCAACCGCCAGATTTCTTTCGAGAGTGTCAAGCTCAGCGAGTCCGGGAGCAGGACGGTGCTGGTGGCAGATGCCGGACAGCCGCTTGGATACAAGGCGGCTTCCGGAGGGAGCAAGGGTGCCACGGCGGAGCTCTATAAAGTCGTAACAGTCAACGGTGTGGAGACAGAGCGCACCAGAGTGAACAAGAGTACATATCAGGGAGGAAAGCGGACGGTTGTCTACGGCGTAGCGGGAGATCCGGTGCTGTCGGAGAACCTGCGTGCGGCGATCGCGCTGCAGGATGAGGCACTGGCAGATGCGAATATTGCCGGGCTCGTGCCGCCTGCGCCTCCTGCACCGGAGGCGCCGCCTGCTGAGGCTCCGGCGCAGTGATGAGGTTGAGAAGATGGAGATAGGGAAGATTCCCGAGAGTATATTAAAGCGGGCGGTGTTCCGACAGCTTCATACGACGAGAGCGGAAGTGCTGGTGGGCGCTTCTGTGGGGGAGGACTGTGCGGCTGTGCAGCTTGAGCCGGACGAGATTTTTGTGCTCTCCACAGACCCGATTACCGGGACAGAGAAGGACGTGGGGAGACTGGCGGTTCAGATCACAGCCAATGATCTTGCCAGCGCCGGAGCGGAGCCGGTGGGGATCCTGCTGACGGTCCTTCTGCCGCCCTGTGCAGAGGAACCGCTGATCCGCAGCCTGATGCAGGAAGTGGAGAGTGCCTGTGAAGAGCTCCGGATACAGGCCATGGGAGGCCATACGGAGATTACCCGGGCGGTGAATCAGCCGCTGATCTCTGTGACCGGGGTGGGCAAGGTGAAAAAAGGATGCCTGGTAACCACCGGAGGAGCCTGTGCAGGAGACGACGTGGTTGTGAGCAAATGGATCGGGATCGAAGGGACTTCCATCATCGCCAAAGAAAAGGAAGAAGAGCTTCTGAGCCGTTTCCCCAGGACTTTTGTGGAAGGGGCAAAGGGTTTTGACAAGCTTCTGTCTGTGGTTCCGGAGGCCGCCACCGCCGTGAAGTCCGGTGTCAGCGCCATGCATGATGTGACCGAGGGAGGTATCTACGGCGCCCTGTGGGAACTGGCAGAAGCGTCCGGCATCGGACTGGTGATCGATCTGAAGGCGATCCCCATCCGTCAGGAGACGGTGGAGATCTGTGAATATTATCGTCTGAATCCGTATCAGCTCATATCCAGCGGATGCATGCTTATGACCTCTCCGGACGGCCTGAAGCTGGTCCACGATCTTGAGAAAGCGGGAATTCCCGCAGCACTCATCGGGCGGTGCGTGGAAGGGAACGCGAAGAAGATCATGAACGGCGGGGAAGAGGCATACCTGGAGCGGCCGAAGACAGACGAATTATATAAGATTTATAAATGAAGCAGAATTTTCTGAAAGCACCATCTGCCCGAATGCGTGCAGATGCGGGACTCAGACAGGAGAATGATTGATGAGAGAAAAAATATTAACGTATATTGAACGCAACAGCCGTGTGGACCTGAAGGATCTGGCGATTCTTCTGGGGACGGACGAAGTGACCATAGCCAACGAAATCGCACAGATGGAGAAAGAGGGCATCATCTGCGGATACCATACGCTGATCGACTGGGATAAGACCGGTTCCGAGAAGGTGACGGCATTGATCGAGGTAAAGGTAACGCCTCAGAGAGGTCTGGGCTTTGACAAGATCGCAGAGCGTATCTACAATTATCCCGAGGTGGACTGCGTCTATCTGATCTCCGGAGGCTTTGACTTTATGGTCACGATTGAAGGGAAGACCATGCGGGATGTGGCGCAGTTTGTCTCCGACAAGCTGTCTCCCCAGGAGTCGGTACTGAGCACGGCGACCCATTTTATCCTGAAAAAATACAAGGACCATGGTTCTGTCATGGTGCACCAGTCTAAAGATGAAAGGATGCTGATCACCCCATGAGAAATCCGTTATCTGATACGATCGTAAATGTAAAACCGTCCGGCATCCGGAAATTTTTCGACCTGGTAAGTGAGATGAAAGACGCCATCTCTCTGGGCGTGGGCGAGCCGGACTTTGACACTCCCTGGCATATTCGGGATGAGGGCATCTATTCCCTGGAAAAGGGACGTACTTTTTATACATCCAATGCCGGGCTGAAGGAGCTGAAAGAAGAGATTGCGTCCTATCTGAAGCGCCGGATCCATGTGGAGTATGATCCGGTAAAGGAGATCCTGGTGACCGTGGGCGGCAGCGAGGGCATCGATATTGCCATGCGCGCCATGCTGAATCCGGGGGATGAGGTGCTGATTCCGCAGCCCAGTTATGTCTCTTATGAGCCCTGTGCAGTCCTGGCAGGCGGAAAACCGGTGATCATTGAACTGAAGGAGGAAAATGAATTCCGTCTCACGGCAGAGGAGCTTCTGGCATCCATCACGGACAGGACAAAGCTGCTGGTACTGCCGTTCCCCAACAATCCTACAGGCGCCATCATGGAGAAGGAAGACCTGGAGAAGATTGCCGGAGTGATTATTGAAAAGGATATCTTTGTGCTGTCAGACGAGATCTACAGCGAACTGAGCTATAAGGGAGAGCATGTGTCCATTACTTCTCTTCCGGGGATGCAGGAGCGTACGATTCTGATCAACGGATTCTCCAAGGCTTACGCCATGACCGGATGGAGACTGGGCTATGCGTGCGGTCCGAAAAAGATTATCGAACAGATGTTCAAGATCCATCAGTTTGCCATCATGTGTGCTCCTACCACCAGTCAGTATGCGGCTGTGGAGGCGCTCAGGAACGGCGACGAGGATGTGGCGAAGATGAGAGAGGCCTATGACCAGAGACGGCGTTACCTGATGCATGCGTTTAAAGAAATGGGACTCCAGTGTTTTGAACCCTACGGTGCATTTTATGTATTTCCATGCATTAAGGAATTCGGCATGACTTCTGACGAATTTGCAAACCGTTTTCTGGAGGAGGAGAAGGTGGCAGTGGTGCCAGGGACGGCATTCGGAGACTGCGGGGAAGGATTCCTGCGCATCTCCTATGCATATTCTCTGGAAAATCTGAAGACTGCGCTGGAGCGGCTTCAGAGATTTGTCGAACATCTGAGAGAGGAACAGAAGCAATAGACATGTCACTGAACATCGTGCTGTATGAGCCGGAGATTCCGGCGAATACCGGTAATATCGGCCGGACCTGCGTGGCTGCCGGGACCAGGCTCCACCTGATCGAACCCCTGGGTTTTCGCCTGGGGGAGAAGGAGCTTCGCAGGGCCGGCATGGATTACTGGAAAGATCTGGATGTCACCACCTATGTGGATTATGAGGATTTTCTGATGAGGAATCCGGGTGCGAAGATCTACATGGCGACGACCAAGGGTCCCAATGTGTATACAGAGGTACATTATGAACCGGACTGCTACATTATGTTCGGAAAAGAAAGTGCAGGAATTCCGGAAGAGATCCTGCGGACAAACAAAGAGGGATCGATCCGGATTCCCATGAATCCCATGATCCGTTCCCTGAATCTGTCCAACTCTGTGGCGATTGTCCTGTACGAAGCTCTGCGTCAGCAGGATTTTGCAAATATGCAGCTGTGCGGAACGCTCACAAAATACAACTGGTAGTTTGGACCGGCAGACGGAAAGTGCTCTGGGCAGAAGATGCTGTGAGGGAAGATGCGGAACTGCAGATAAGAAAGGAAATATGTTATGAGAGAAAGCAGGAGAAGATTTCTGGTCAGGATCATATGTCTGGTGCTCATCCTTTGTGTGGGAGCTCCTGCCTTCGCAGTGCGGGCGGTGAGCAGGGAGACACAGGCGGAGATCGACCGTCTGAAGGAAGAAAAGCGAAAAGCTGAAGAGGACAAGAAGAAGGCGGAGCAGCAGGAGGGAAGCATCAAAGGGCAGATGTCCGCCACGGAGAAATATCTGAAGGATCTGGAAAAGCAGGCAGGGAGCCTGAATGAGCAGATCAGTATCCTGGAAAAGGATATTGCAGAAAAGGAAGCAGCTCTGGTGACCATGAAGGCGGAGGTGGAAGCTGCAGAAAAAGAAGTCGCGCAGCAGTACGAGGATATGAAAAAAAGGATCCAGTACATGTATGAGAACGGTCAGGGAAGCATGATGAACTATATGTCGGCTGCTCTCACCGGAAGCATCGCGGATGTACTGAATCAGGCGGAATATGCCATGAATATCAACCGGTATGACCGTAACATGCTGGACAGCTACAAAGAGGCAAAGGCGGCACTGGAGCGGCAGCGGGCGGCTCTTTTGGAAGAACAGGAAGCACTGGAGCTTCTGATGGAAGAGACGTCGAAGAAAAAGGAGCAGGTAGCATCGCAACAGAAAGCAGCAGGCTCCAGGCTCAGCGAGTATGACAGGCTTCTGGAGCAGGCGTCCGGAGAGGTCGACAGCATGGAAGAGCTGGTGGCCGAGAAGACGAAGATCCTGAATCAGCTGATCAAGAAGGCGGAAGAAGAGGAACGCCAGGCGAAACTGGCGGCGGCGCAGCAGGCATCGTCCTCCATAAATAATGGCTCTGTGATTGCGGGAGATCCTCAGATCTCCAAAGGCAGTATGAGCCTGAGCGACTATGAGCTGCTGCTCCTGGCAACCATGATCTACTGCGAAGCAGGCAACCAGGGGTGGGACGGACAGATTGCCGTGGGTTATGTTATCATGAACCGGGTGCGGAGCGCCCTGTACCCCAATTCCTTGGAGGCAGTGCTCCGGCAGTCCAGACAGTTTGAACCGGCGGGATCCGGCCGGTTTGACCTGGTACTCCGGGCAGAACAGGACCCGGATATCCGGAATATTGTAACCGATTCCTGCTGGAATGCAGCGCGGACTGTGGTGAACGGAACCAGTAATGTGGGTGATTCGCTGTTCTTCCGTACTTGGAGACCGGTGCCGTCTCTGGAGGCGAACCTGAAGAGCAACGGGGTGCCGTACTGGATCATCAAGGATCATATTTTCTATTATTACTGGACAAGCTATACGACAAAGCCCAAACCTGTGGAGCCGGAAGAACCAGAAGAAGAGGAACCGAAGGACGAAGAGCCGAAGGATCCGGAGCCGGAGAATCCGGACGAACCGACAAATCCGACAGAGCCGGAGAATCCGGACGAACCGACAAATCCGACAGAGCCGGAGAATCCGGACGAACCAACGAATCCGACAGAGCCGGAGAATCCGGACGAATCGACGAATCCGGATGAACCGACGAACCCGGAGAATCCGACCGGGCCAACGAATCCGACAGAGCCGGAGAATCCAACAGGCCCGACAGAGCCGGACGAACAGACGGATCCGGCAGCTTCACAGAATCCGGCAGTTCCTGCGGCCTGACAGCTTCAGGGACATGGACGGAATCAGCAGGTCAGGCAATGCAGACAGTCCAACGGGGCTGTATTCGGAGAACAGGAAGACCATAAAGAACAAAAAGGCCCCGGTCAGCAGGAAATACTGACCGGGGTCTTCTTGATGCACTGCAGTTTCTGAGCCTTATTCAGTGACGGTGTAGAGAGCGGCTTCGTCAATTTCGCGGTTGGCTGCCACGATCACATCTTTCCCCTCTTTATTTACAAAATGCAGCACATTGGCACAGCCGGTGTTCTGATCGATATATTCAGTTCGATAGGTTCCGGCTTCGGCATCCCAGGTGATGGCAATGGTGTCTTTGGTACCCTTTCGCCAGCCTGTGATCCAGGTGGGCTTTCCGAGCAGCGTACAGGTCCAGGTTGCGTGAATCATTCCGGTCTCGGATTCCGGGCGGCTGTATTTCCATTGTGGTACATAATGGTCGTGCTCATCCAGGTGATAGATGACCAGGGAGGATCCGTGGAAGGGACTGATACATCCGAGCTCCGGTCTGCCGTCGCCATCAAGATCGATCAGGACTGAATCGCTGGAAGGAAGAGGGCTGATCTGTGTGACATTCCAGCCTGCACCAGAGACAGCGGGCGGATCAAACAAAAAAGTGCCTTCTTCGCAGGCGATAAGCGCGGCATCATGGCCGCCGTGTTTTAAAAGGGAAAAGCCATGATTTTTAAGCATCTCATCCTTGACCAACGTCAGCTCCAGCGGATGCTCTTCGTTGAATGAGGACAGATCCGAAGGGAGCAGGGCGCCGAAACATGCACCTTTAAAACGCCAGTCATCTTTGTATTCGTGGCCGGTTTTCAGGCAGCAGACAATCAGATAATTACGCCCTGCGCGGTTCAGAATCCCGAATCTGTGAACGAAGGGAGCCCTGCATAAGGTGCGTACTTCCCAGTCGCCGTTTGCCGCCGGGGTCACGATTACGATTCTGGCATTGGCAGAATCATTCGGAGAAAAGTGAAAAAAGTCGGCGAGATGGATATGCCGGGATTTTTCTCGATTTTCAATGAAAATATGGTGTGTACCGCGATCCTGATGACGGTATTCTTTGGTGTTATCATGGCAATCATTGGAAAACCGTTCTTTGTGGAGAGCGGCGCAACAACGGAGGCAGAGAATTTTGCTTATTTCTGTTTTAATACCTCTTTGAACTTCGCTGTATATCTGGCGATCCTGCAGCTGGGCGTCCGTACCTTTGTGACGGAGCTGACCGCTTCTTTCCAGGGTATCGCGGATAAACTGCTTCCGGCATCTATTCCGGGCGTTGACTGTGCAGTCTGCTTTGGATTCGGTGATTCCAATGCAGTTACATTCGGATTCCTGGCCGGCCTTGTGGGACAGATCATTGCGATCCTTGTGTTGATCCTCGTGGGCTCCCCGACCATTATCATCTGCGGTTTTGTTCCGGTGTTCTTTGATAATGCGACCATGGGTCTGGTAGCCAACGAAAAGGGCGGTCTGAAAGCATGCCTGATCATTCCGTTCTTTGCCGGTCTTGTGCAGGTATTTGGAGCGGCGCTGATTGCCGGCTGGGTAGGTCTGGCAGAATACGGCGGATATCTTGGCATGTTTGACTGGGATACGGTATGGCCGGTCTTCACAGTGCTCATGCATTATGCAGGATATATTGGAGTTGCCGTTGTGGTGATTGTACTGCTGGCAATCCCCCAGATCGAATACCGGATGGATCCGGAAGGCTATTTCCTGATTACGGAAGATTATGATGCCTACATGGAACATAAGGCAAAAAGAGCAGCGGTTAATTAAAAAATAAAACAAATAAAGGAGATACGATTATGGCAAAACTTGATGGAAAGAAACTTCTGGCCTGCTGTGCCAATGGCGCGGGGTCCTCTCTGATGATGGAGAATGCGATCAAAAAGGTGATGACAAAGTACGGGATTAAACCGGCAGAGCTTCGTCACTGCCCGGTTTCGGAGGGAAAGACTGCTTCCCGCAATTATGACGTGGTTTTTTGTGCGCGTACTTTTGCAAAAACCTTCGACGGAGTGGAGAAGAGCGGCACAATCCTGATTCCTCTGAAAAACGTAATGTCTGCACAGGAGATCGAGGCGGCTCTGAAAGAAGCAGATCTGCTGGATTAATGCACATACAGGAACCTCTGACAACCATATGGTGAAAAAGTGAGAAACCGGATCTGGTGATAAATGGATAGCAATATCTGCCAGATCCGGTTTTTTGAAAAGTGGCAGGCTGTTGTGGTTGACGAGCAAAGGAGTTTAGGATAATATGATAAAAACAGTAATTTTTGATGTGGATAATACACTTTACAGTTACACAAAGGCGCATGAAGCGGCGTTTGAAGCGTTGTCCTCTTATGCAGAGCACGAACTTGGGCTGTCGCGAAATATTTTTGTAAAGCTTCATCAGGAGACGGAGAGAGAACTGAAGGTATATATGGGAGATACGGCAGCTGTACATAACCGCTGTATCCGATATCAGATCATGCTGGAGCACCAGGGGCTGCCTCTGTATCCTCATGTACTCCGGATGAATGATCTGTACTGGAATGCGCTGCTTGGTGCGGCAGTCCCGGTTGCGGGGGCAGTGGATGCGATGAAAAGGCTGAAGAAACAGGGACTGCGGATCGGCATCGGAACCGATATGACCGCGCGTATGCAGTTTGAAAAACTGGAAGCGCTGGGACTTCTGCCTTATGTCGATTTCCTTGTATCCAGTGAGGAAACAGGGGTGGAAAAGCCCGATCCGGCATTCTTTGCGCGCTGTGTGGAAAAGGCGGGCTGCAGGAGAGATGAGTGTCTGCTCGTGGGGGACAGCCTGAAAAAGGATGTCCAGGGAGCCGCGGATGCAGGACTTGCAGCAGTGTGGTATGATCCGGAGGATTCCGGAGACCCGGCAGATGTGTCGAGAATCACGGATATGGTACAGCTGCTGCAGATCACAGGGAGACTGCGGCTGCCGTAAAGAATAAAGGAGCAGTGTGATATATGAAGAATAATCGAAAAGCCGTTGACGAACGTCATATGAAGATCCTGAATATGATCCGTGAGCGCGGTGAGGTGAAAGTAGAAGACCTGGCGAAGATTTTCCAGATTTCGCCCATGACGGTTCGGCGGGATATGCAGTATCTGGAGGAAGAGAAGCTGATCTCGCGGATTCACGGGGGGGCTGTTTCGCTGGAAAAAGCGAATATGCTGCTTTCGCAGGATGAGAAGATCGCCATATGCAGGGAACGGATATCGGAATATGCTTCCCGGTTTATTGATGACGGAGACACACTGTTCATTAACGGAAGCCGGACGGCTCTCAATATGCTGAAATATGCAGGAGATAAAAAGATACTGGTATATACAAATAACTGCTGGGGAATCGGTGAGAAATATCCGGATGATGTCATGCTCCGTTTTACGGGAGGGGAAGTGCGCAGCAATGTGATGGTTGGAGAATATGTGATGAGGAATCTTCTGTCCATGACTGCGGATAAGACCTTTCTGGGGTGCGCGGCGGTCTATGATGACGGGGAATTTCGATATGATATTCCTACGGAGATCGGGATCAATGAGGCCATGATCTCCCGTACCACAAAGGCGCTGTATGTGCTGGCGGACCATACGAAGATCAAGAAGCGGGAAGCGCAGGGAAATACGTATGGGAGCTGTGTCTATGATCAGCCATGCACACTTGTGACGGATGACAATGCAAATCCGGCAGTTGTTGAACGGCTTCGCAGGCACGGGATTCATGTGATTCTCGTTCCGACGAAGTGAGGTTATTATGAGGCTGGAGAGATATGACAGATCTGTCGCAATTATTTATGTATTTTCCGGGGATCATCCTTTTTCTGGTGGGTTCCGGACAGGTAAAAAACCGGCTCAGGCGGTGCAGAGCCGGGATGTGCGTGGATGCAGGCGTGATCAGCTGCAAGCATGTGATAAAAAAGGATAAAAAAGAGAGGGAGCTTTATAACTATTATGATGTGGTAGTGGAATATAAAAATCCGCAGACCGGACATCGGGAGCGGCTGGCAGTCAGGTCGCCTGTGGAATATGCATTGGCACAGCAGGTCAGGCTGTATAAAATAAAGGACAGTGGGAAACTGGTTCTGGAGGAACACAGGGAGGAATTCCTGTTTCATCCATGGGTGACCATGTCAGGGGGTGCGCTTCTGATTCTCCTGGCACTGGAAGAGAACCAGGGAAATGAAATACAGGCCATGCTCTGTCTGGCTTTTCTGCTCCTGGGAGCAGGGGTTAATCTGATCGTGGACTATATCATGCTTAAAAAGCGCGGGCTGAGACCGCTGGACGCTGAGATCACAGACATCTATACCCGTCAGATCTCCAGAGAGACGAAGATATGGAAAGGGGCAAAATACACGTATTATCCAGTGGTTCGTTATGTGCTGGACGGAAAAAAGAATATCCGCCGGTGCAACATCAATTCCAGCGGCCGGAATACATTTCACACGGGGGAGCGTATGACGCTGTATTATGACGCGCAGTCTCAGGAGGTGCTGGAGAGGCGTGCGGGAGCAGGTGCGGCCATAGCAGGAATTCTGTTGATGCTGATTGGTATTCTTGCGGGAGCAAGTATTCTGTCCGTGATTCTGTGATCTTACAGACGGTTGACGAGCTACCGCATTTGTGAAAAACGCTGATAAACAGTGCGAAAAAGAACAGTAAAACTGTGAGAAAATAACAAAAAAATAAAAAAACAGAAAAACTATTTACAAAACGAAAAATATATCGTATAATGTCTAAGTTCGCAGTTGTAAATGAACAAAATGACATATCGATGCGTGGCTCAGCTTGGTAGAGCGCTGCGTTCGGGACGCAGAGGTCGCAGGTTCAAATCCTGTCGCATCGATTCCTTGGCAGGGGCGCCGGAAAGCTTGATTTTAAAGGCTTTCCGGTTCTTTTTTATGTCTGGAAACGGATGCCTGGAGAGCGGTGAAAAAAGGGTGCGTTCCAACAAAGTTCCAACAAAATTTTAGATAATGTATGCCAGAGGGGTTTTAAAAGGGGTCCTGGGGTGGTCCGGGGGGGGAAATGCTGTCTGGAGTATTTGGACGTGGTTTAAAGGTAATATAGAGGGGTATAGAGGGTTCCAACAGCTGGGTGAGGATTGGGGCCTCTATGTGAGTGAAAAAGAGCCGGTTTCAAATGTTTCAAATGTTTCAACTTTTTTTGCTATAAAGCAATGTCTGTATTGAAATGGATACAGGCATTTTTATTTTTTAAAGTGTACTTTTAATTCTGCTCTAAAAAGAAAAGGGGATAAATGAAATATGTTTCAGGGAGTGTGTCAAAAATGGAAATTCCGCTCTATCGGGACAGTTTTAGTGTATGAAAAGTGTATGATTGTTTCGCATGGGTAGGGTATAGCTTTTGGGACACTTTCTGAAATGAGGAAAATTTTTGGTATCTCACATCTTAATGTCTGGTTGAGAAAGGAGAAGGCACTATGAAGATTGGATATGTCAGAGTGAGTACAAAAGAGCAGAATACGACACGGCAGGAGGAAATCATGAAGTCGCTGGGAGTTAATAAGGTATACATTGATAAAATGAGCGGCAAGGATACGAAAAGACCAGCCTTACAGGAAATGATGAACTTTGTGCGTGAGGGTGATTCTGTAGTTGTGGAAAGTATCTCACGTTTCGCAAGGAATACAAAAGATTTATTAGAACTGACAGAGCAGCTAAATAATAAGCATGTACAGTTCGTCAGCCAAAAAGAAAACATTGATACAAACACTCCGGCTGGTAAGTTCATGCTTACGATATTTGGAGCGGTAGCAGAGCTGGAAAGGGAATACATAAGACAACGGCAGAGAGAGGGCATAGAGATTGCAAAGGAACAGGGGAAATATAAAGGCAGACCAGCAAAACAGTTAGATACATTTGATGAAATTTATCAACAATGGAAAAAGGGAGATATTACGGCGAAGTCTGCCAGTGAACAGCTAAATGTCAGCCGCAGTACTTTCTACAGAAAAGTAACATCACATGAGGCAAACAATAAGCCAATAGATTTTTGAAAGGAGAGTTTAACATGGGGAACATATACTATCCGGATGAAGATGATTCATGGTTTGACATGGATAAAGTTGAAAAGTTTGCATTTGATTCTGAACGTAACATCAAACGGGACAGTAAAGGGCGGTTGAATAAAGGTTCCAGACTTGCTCAAAAGGATAACTGCAACGAGTACAGCATAAAAGCTTATCTGGGGTTGGGATACTCCGTCAAACGTATTGTTGCAATGCTACACTGTTCAAAGTCTACAGTCTACAGGATAAAGAAGCAGTATGATGAACAGCAGGCTAAACAGCGGAATGAATATTCTGGCTTTCTGTAAAATTTGGAAAAAGGTTATAAAGTTCATCAATGCTCCTATTTGGGAAAACTGGACTTATCAGCAAAACAGAATACAGTATGGGAAAAAATGATAAAAAACAGCGGATGCACAGGAAGAAATTATTACAGTTTCCAAGAGAAAGGCAATAAAGGAGCAGCGGAAGTACAGGTGGCTTCCGCTACTTCCATTTTACTAAAAATTTATATACAGGAAATCATACAAAACAGGTACACAGATACACCCAACCACTTTTAGAATGAAGCGAAGGTTAGAGTGCAATATAATATGAACTGATACATAATGATAAAAGTCAGTACGATTGGCAGACCGAAATAAGTGTTCATATTAGCAGGGTATGTTTTGTATATGTGATTCATGTTGATATAGAAACAATATAAATAAATATGTGATACAAAGTAAATAAACGTTATACAAAGTAACACAGACAGATAAACACTATGTTTATGAGAATGATTCATTTAAGATACAGCATGTCAGAAGAAAACACTTTTAAAACAGAAAATATAAAGCATGGAATAAATGTCAGTGTGTCTGGCATTTTTTATTGATCTTATAGACGAAAATCGTCTTATAACTTCTTACAAGCCTTTATAGAAAACGGCAAAAACCATTGATTTTTCAAGGTTCTTGCCGTTTCTGCTTATATCACGCCGTATCTCTTTACAAGCCCACTTTTGGAGCAAGGGCGGCAAAATAGCGTCAAAAATTTAGACGCATGAACAGGAGGACGACATGAAAAACGAGCTTTTAGACAAGGGTATTATACTCCCGTCCGGCGAAATCGGCAAGGATAAGATAAACCTTGTAGCCGGGGCAATCACGCAGCCATTCGCAGAAATGGTATGGGTAACGACGGGCGGCGATATGGAAACCATAAACCGCTTGACAGATATTCTTGTTACCATGAACACTTCCGCCGACCGGGGGAAGCTGTTCAAAATCATCAAAATGCTCTACGGGCTTATGGGCTTGCCCTTTTCCGGGGAAGCCGAGCCTATGGGCGCAGACCCCGCCGTTTTGGAATACTTCATTTTTTCCTTTACGGCAGACTTTGGGGAAGTCATGCAGGACATAATCGCAGACGAAAAAGAATAACGACCCGCACAGGCGGCGTTTCTTACTCTCTATACGGGAGAACAGGAACGCCGCTTTTTTCATGCCCTTTGTTACGCAGTAGGGGCAGAAAAAGCCTTGCTACAAGCGGTTTTGCGGGCGCGTATCTGGCGCGGCAAGGGATTTATACCTTATCCCCCGAAACCGCGCTTCTACTGCGTAACAAATCCAAAGCAAAGGAGCTATGAACTATGGCAGTTTTCAGAGTGGAACGAAACAAGGGCTACACTGTTATGAGCAACCACCACCTACGCAACAAGGAGCTATCCCTAAAAGCAAAAGGGCTGTTGTCGCAAATGCTGTCACTCCCCGAAGATTGGGACTACACCTTGAAAGGCTTATCCCTTATCAACCGGGAGAAGATAGACGCTATCCGCGAAGCCATTAAGGAGCTTGAACGCGCCGGGTATATCGTCCGGTCAAGGGAGCGCGACGAGAAAGGACGCTTGCGGGGCGCGGACTATGTGATATTCGAGCAGCCGCAGCCGCCTACGCCGGATTTACCTACATTGGAAAATCCAATGCAATTAAATAAAGATATACAAAGAACTGACTTACCAAAAAAAGAAAAAATAATTACTGATGGACAAAGTACCCATTCCATTCCTATCCTTTCCCCTAACCCCTCACCTTGCGGGGAAGCGGCTGCGCCGCCGGAACGGAAAGGAACGGAAGCGGCAGCACAGAGCGCAGTAGAGATATACTGGGAAATCATCAAGGACAATATCGACTACCACATTCTCAAACAGGACATGAAGTTTGACAGTGACAGGCTTGACGAGATTGTAGACCTCATGCTTGAAACGGTATGCACCGCCAGAAAGCGGGTGCGGATTGCGGGGGACGACTACCCGGCAGAGCTTGTGAAATCTAAGTTTATGAAACTGGACGGCGAGCATATCCGCTTTGTGCTTGACTGTATGCGGGAGAACACAACGAAAATCCGCAACATCAAGCAATATCTGAAAGCAGCCCTTTTCAACGCCCCGTCCACTATCGGCAATTATTACACTTCCCTTGTCGCCCATGACATGGCAAGCGGCGCACTGTCACCGAAAAAGCCGCAGTACGGCGACCCGGACTATTATTCATGCAACGAGGGCGAAAGCCTGTAACCACCCACAACCACAAAAGGAGGATTTTATTATGGCACAGAAAATGACAGGAGCATTGGTATTTGACGAGCGCACCGACCGTTACGACATCCGCTTTGACTTAAACAGCTACTACGGGGGCTTGCATTGCGGCGAGTGCTTTGACGTATTCGTGCGGGGCAAGTGGAAGCCGACCCGGATTGAGTACGGCGACAACTGGTATCTTGTGGGTATCAGAGCCGAGGACTTGAACGGGCTGCGGGTGCGTATCTGACCGCCGCCCCATAAAGAAACGCGAAAGGAGGACGCGACAAATTGCAGGACGAAGTAAACGAAAAGACCATAGCCCTTTACATCAAGACCGGGAAGCTGACCGCCCAGACGCTCCAAAAGGCAATGAAAGCCATACTGTCAAAGGGCAAAAAGCAGCTTTCCAAACCGCCACAGGGCAAGCAGAGCTTAAAGCAGCTTATGAAGCAGAACGCGGGCGTTTCCAACATTGAGATTACCGAGGGCAATATCAAAGCCTTTGAGAGTACGGCGAAAAAGTACGGTATCGACTTTGCGCTGAAAAAGGACGCGACGGAAAGCCCGCCCCGCTATCTGGTTTTCTTCAAGGGGCGGGACGCGGACGTGCTGACCGCAGCCTTTAAAGAATTTTCCGCAAAAAAGCTGACACAGGAGAAAAAGCCCTCAATCCGAAAGCTGCTCTCTACCCTCAAAGAAGCTGCACAGGGCAGAAACGCGGAACGGGCAAAGGTCAAGAACAAGGACAGGGAGGTATCGCTATGAAGCCGGAAATCAAGAAGCTGCTTATCTTAAATCTCCCGTATCTGCTCTTTGTCTGGCTCTTTGATAAAGTGGGCGCGGCTGTCCGGCTCTCCCCCGGCGCGGACGCGAGCGCAAAGCTGCTACATCTTGGGGACGGTTTTACCGCCGCCTTTTCCAGTATCGCGCCGAGCTTCCACCCGGCAGACTTAGCTTTAGGCATTGCGGGGGCGGTCATTGTCCGGCTGATTATCTACACCAAAGGCAAGAACGCGAAGAAATACCGCCGCGGGACAGAATACGGTTCGGCGCGTTGGGGCGGGGCTGACGACATAAAGCCGTACACAGACCCGGTATTTGAGAACAATATCCCCTTAACGCAGACGGAACGGCTCACCATGAACAGCCGCCCGAAGCAGCCGAAATACGCAAGAAACAAAAATATCCTTGTAATCGGCGGTTCCGGCAGCGGCAAGACCCGGTTCTTTGTGAAACCGTCGCTCATGCAATGTACGTCAAAGGATTTTCCAACGTCGTATATCGTCACTGACCCGAAAGGAACACTGATTTTGGAAACCGGGAAAATGTTACAGCGGTACAAATACCGTATCAAAGTGCTAAATACGATTAACTTCAAAAAATCCATGAAATACAATCCCTTTGCCTATCTGCGGAGCGAAAAGGACATTTTGAAGTTAGTCAATACCATTATCGCCAACACCAAAGGCGACGGGGAAAAATCCGGCGAGGATTTCTGGGTGAAAGCGGAAAAGCTCTACTACACCGCGCTAATCGGCTATATCTGGTATGAAGCCCCGGAGGACGAGAAGAACTTCACGACGCTGCTTGAAATGATAAATGCGTCGGAAGCCCGCGAGGACGACGAGGACTTCCAGAACCCGGTTGACCTCATGTTTGAACGTCTGGAAGAAAAAGACCCGGAGCATTTTGCAGTCAAGCAGTACAAAAAATACAAACTTGCGGCGGGCAAGACCGCAAAAAGCATACTTATCTCATGCGGCGCGAGGTTAGCCCCATTCGACAGTGCAGCGACACGTTGTCGCATATAAACTTTGCGTAGGATTTTCCTGCAAAGAGGTAAAAGTGACGGAAAGGCAACAGCCTTTCTAACTGATATTCCGAG
>CAJTCV010000026.1 GCA_910574805.1 Lachnospiraceae bacterium
ATAATAAGAGTTATCCTCACCTCGGAAGATGACGGACTCCTTTTTGTCACGTTTAATTTTTCTTTGCTTTATCAGTTCCTCTTTTTCTGCTCGGATGCGTTCCAAGAGTACGGATGCAGGTTCGTCATTTGGGTCTTGTGGTACAAGTTTGCTACGGATGGCGAGGTCGAGGATTTTGGATTTGGTTTGATTGATAATATTAACAAGCTGATTTTTATCTGCGTTAATTACATCAGCAAAAGCTATGAGTTCCTCTAATTGGTGTACCATTCTTTCCTGTTCTTTAAGTGGCGGAATAGGAAACAGCACAGAACGCACTGTATCAGACTTCAAATTTTTTACCGTTGACCCTGCTGCTAACAAGCTTAGTGTTGTATACATAAAATCCGAACTAAGAGCATAGTACAAATAGTCTTGATTAAATACAATATCAATATTGCCAATTACGAGCCAGCCGTCATGTATACAGCCATCAGTTTTTAAGATGTAGGGCCTTCCAAAACTCATTGAATTGGTCAATAAAAAATCGCCACTACAAACATATCTGGTTTTAGAAAGTCCCTCTGGCTTAATCTTCTCTTTGGTATGCAAAATGTACTTGCTGTCCTTTGCAGCATCACTTATTTTTATCCAGTTGATGCCTTCAATATCATCAGTCAGAAATTTTTCTATGGGGCGAGGAGAACCACCTCTCGCGATTGTACTTACATTTCCGAGACGTTCCCACGCCCACCCCTCCGGCACCTCGAACGGTATCTCATCCTCAATGCATTTCACGGTTCCGTCCGCAAATTTCTCATAATGTAAACTATGTATTATAAAATAAACTTCTAAAATAGATTTGTATTATCTATCATATAGAAAATTTATTTGCTTTTTGAACAAAAGGCAGAGAAAATATCAGATCTGTTTTCTCACATTTATGTTGGGAAAACTGAAAATCAGTGAACAATGTTTTTAAGGGAGAAAAGCAGATGGTATGACGGGAAAAACCATCAGTTATTCTAAAACCGCCTCACACAGTGCCGCATTCTTCCACACCCGCCTGATCTCGTCCCGCACTTCCATGAGAGCGAAGCCCAGAAGATTCTGTCCTTTCCATTTCAGCGGGTCCCGGGCGTTTTCGTTGGTTTTGCCCATCCGGATGCCCCAGACAGCGTCCATCGGGCTGGCTTCTACGAGAATGTCGTCGCCGGTGGACAGAAGGTATTTCCGAAGCCCGGGGTTCTGGGTGAATTTCAGAAAGTTGCCGTTCAGAACGATGGAATATTTCACCTGATTCCAGACCGCTTCCTCGAAATTTTTAACCTTTCGTCCCAGCGCCTTGATCATCTTCGGATCTTCGCATGCGAGGATCTGCTCCCGGATCTCTTCGTCTCCGAATAATTCGGCCTTGTTCGCCATCATAAACTGCTCCATGCAGCAGTAGGTATGGGTAATGGACCAGAGATCAGATTTCCACCACTGACCCAGGCAGCTTTCGGTAAGCTGTCCGTCCGGGGAAGGTTCGGGCTTCCAGAACATGGTGTACTGGAACGTTTTCCCTTCGTCGCAGGCTTTTTGGAGCTGTCCGACGGAATATTTCGGAGTTCCTGCCTCATTCCAGAGCTCCATCACATAGTCGTTTCTTTCATAATAACTGCAGGTATCCTCATCCTCCCAGTATCCTTTCCAGGTCAGAGGCTCCGGGAAAAGTTCCTGATAAGTTTTCTGTTCTTCTTCCGTGAGCCCATCAAACCATGGGGCCCATCTGCAGATATAATCTTCTCCGTAGCCCATTCTCCATCCGATGGAATACCGTTCGATCTTCGGATAGGCGATCCATGGGGGCGACATGATCTTTTTTTCTTTTAACATCATCGTTCTCCTTGTATTGCAATGTGCTTTTTACGCAGTCTCCGGGGAATGACTGTTATTTTTATTATAGCATTTTTTCAGGGCATGATCTATATATCCAGTGCTTAAAAATTGCCGAAAAAGTAACGTATGATAAACGGTACGGGAGACCGGGAACTACGAGTGCAAAAATTTAGTGCCGTTTATATATCCTGTATTTTTTTATGATATAATGTTTATCAACTGCAGCGGAGCGGAAATTGATGAGAGGAAGGATAAACTTATGATTCGAAGAGTGAAATTTATGGTGTCGGCGCTGTTTCTGGCAGGCATGGTTTCCGCATGCGGACAGGAGCAGGAAACGACAGATGAGAGAAGTGTGGAATCAGCTTTTGACAAAGAACAGGAAATCAATGAGGCGGATGAGATACCGGAAGAGGTTCCGAATGCAGGAACCGGGACCGCTCAGGATTCAAATGCCGGTACAGAGGAAGCATTTTCCGTTGACAAATGGAGCGAACAGTTCGGAGAGTACTGTATTTCAGAGCAGACATTTGAGGTGGAATTGAGCGAATATAATGGAAAAGTCTGTTTTGTGCCTTATCGTCCGTCAGAGGACGAAGAGTTTCATATGCAGATTGTTCAGGATAGGAGCATATTTACCGAAATAAAAGGCCGTGTTCCGGATAACCTTGCGGGAGAATCATTCAAAAGTCTGGACGCAGTCTCTTTTTTCGATGTTAATTATGACGCATATACGGACATTGTGCTCATTGAGACATATGGCGATACCAGTTTTGCGGCCATTTACTATGGATTTGCTGCGGACGGAGACGAGTATGAACGGTCTTTCTGGTTTGAGGAGCGGTTGTCGGAGCGAATCACGGAACAAACGGAGACGCTTACAATTCCGGCCATTCGAGAACTTTTGACAGGAGGCAGAAAAAACGGAACGTTTACCAGTTATCAGGAGGCATATGAAACGGTGAGCCGGTTGCTGGAACTGGAAGGGGAAGAAAATCTTACCTGCAATCTGATTCAGGTGGACGATGACGGGATTCCGGAACTGGCGGCAGGGGTCGACGGCTATTACACAGATCTGTATACATATCATGGCGGAACCGTGTATATGCTTATGGACCACTGGGCGTACGGCGCCATGGGAAATGCCGGATATGAATATGCACCGGGGAAGAACAGTCTGCGGAATTATAATTCAGACTATGCAGGGGCAATCGTGTATACAACATATATGGAGATCAGTGACAGGCATACGTTGGATGTTACTGTGCAGATCGAGACATTCAATTTTGATGATGTAAATGAAAATGGAGTTCCTGATGAAGATGAGATGGGATCTATGGGACGATACGGAATCAGCTATATTGACGGAAGGGAAGCATCAGCCGAAGAGTGCGCCGCCTTTGATGCAGGCGGATATGAGCCGATCCCGGGTGATATGAGCCTTCAGGAACTTCGGGCAGAACTTCAGAAAGGATAAAACCGGTTTATTTTTACAAGTGGAAGAAAACTGCCGCAGGACAAGACTGTTTCGGTTCTGCGGCAGTGTGTTTCTTATCCCGTGATCGCCCACACTCTTACCGGAAGCCCGGTGGCGCCTTCGATTCTCGGATAGGATACGATGACGACCGCGCCTGCAGGAGCCACCTGATCCAGGTTGGTGAGTACCTCCACCTGCAGTTTTCCGCTGTCCAGCACATAACGCTCGCATGTCAGGTCGCCGGTCTTTGCGGCTTCTGCGGAAGCATCCGTATCCAGGGTTTCATGGCCGTTGGCAGCGGCATGGCGCTCTTCGTAGATATATTTCAGCGCATCCATGGACCAGCCGGGGAAATTTTCTCCGCCTTCGGCATCCGTACCGGAGAGGGCGTCCATATCCGGCCATTTTTTCGACCAGTCGGTTCTAAGGGCAACCAGAGCGCCGTCCGGAATCGGACCATAGGTTGCCTCATAGTCTTTGATATCCGCGGAAGTAACTACGTAGGTGGGA
Organism: Lachnospiraceae bacterium; assembly: GCA_910574805.1. Taxonomy (GTDB): domain Bacteria; phylum Bacillota; class Clostridia; order Lachnospirales; family Lachnospiraceae; genus Hominiventricola. The sequence goes on from CAJTCV010000026.1 coordinate 3,848, forward strand.
TTCTTTTTCACTTTTTCCGTCACATCAATGACACAGAGGGGAAAGATCAAATCTTTGACGCCATAGTTCTCAGACAACTCCCGGTCTTTTACAAAATGTCCCGGAAAATCAATGTGAGTGCCGAACTGTCCCGGAAACTTGAAGGTCTGGATCAGGCAGTCCAGCATCTCGTTGCCCCAGTCATAACAGACGGGTCCAAGCTCCACGGAGCCTTCCGGGATACCGGCCCAGTAGGGGCTGTCGTTGTTCAGCGAGTGGGAGAGTTCCACCCAGCGGTATTTTTTTGCTTCTTTTAATGCTTCCCATAATTTGTACATATGTTGTTCCTCCTTGTCTGAACGGGTTTCTGCGTTGTCCGGGAATTCTGTTGTCCAGGGACGGTTCCCGGCCTTCCGGCAGGCAGACATGCGTTTGATGTATGGCTGCTTTTGGTCATATTTTATTATGAATGATGAAAAAGTGCAATGTATTCCGGGGAAAATTCATAATTTCATGACTGCTGGCGAGCCAACAGCCTGTCTGTTGGCTTTGGCAGCGGAAAACGATCGTCGGAAGCCGGGTATTCAGGGGGAAAGCGAAGATGAGAGGCTTTCCTTCCGCACCTGAGAAGGCGTGCGTCCATATCGCTTTTTAAAACTCTGATTAAATAATTTCTGATTTGTAAAGCCGTTGTTTTCCATCAGCCGGGAGATGGACTGATCCGTGTGAAAAAGATCATGATAGAGGTGGGATAACCTCACTTCATTTACGTATTCCAGAAAGGAGATTCCCATATTCCTTTTGAAAAAACGACAGAAATATTCCCGCGTAAGACCGGTATGTTCCGCGATCTCTGCGAGGGTCAGGGGCTCGGCGTAATGGTTGTTGATGTAGGCGATGATCTCCCGGAAGCGTTCCCTTGAAGAGAGCGGCTGTCCGGGCTGCTCCGGAAGGGTACGGACAGAGAAATGCCTCAGAAGCCGGGCGAACATCTGGAGAATGATTCCCTCTGACTCCAGGGCAGAAAATGGGGAGTCTTCCATGTATAACTGTACCAGAGACCCGGCGAGTCGGCAGATCTCAAGATAGACAGGAAAATTTTTTTCTGTGATATCTTCCGGAAGACAGCGGATGGCAAGGGACTCGGCATCCGGAACATATTCCAGCAGCTTTGCTTTGGATATATGGATGCAGACAAACATGGCCGTGGCGTCTGAAGTATGGGTACTGTGGATCTGCCGGGAGTCGATGACGATGACCTGCTTTTTGGGAAGCTGAAAGGTTTTGTGTTCCACACAGATTTCGCTGCCGCCGTTTAAGTAGTACAGGATCTCCAGCTCGTCATGCCAGTGGGGAGGATGATAGCCGCCGGGAACGGAATAGAATCCCAGCTGGATTCCCAGGCTTTTGGTCTCTTTCATGGTTTCATAAAATGCATGGCTCATGGATGTTTTCCGCCTTTTCTGCAGATTCCTGCATTTGTTTTTACCGGATTTATTCTATAGAAATCATCCGGAAAAGTCAATATCGACTTGGAAATGGTCAAATTTCCTACTGTAAAGGTTCTGTTTTTAACGGTATGATGGCACTTGTAAAGCAAAGAATAAATTAAGACAGAAAAGGAAGAGTGAGGAAAAAGTTATGACAACAGCAGTATCTGGAAACAGAATGATGAAACATGCAGTGGAGAGAAAATCCTTAAGAGAAAGATTTGCAGACTATATTGTGGAAAACGGAGCAGAGATTGTCAGCGGAGGACTGGCATTAAACGGCAATACAAACGGGATTGCTGTATACCGGATTATGAAAAACAGATAAAAGGAAAACGGTTCCATTTGAAGCCGCTCCGTTCATTCTGTCAACGTTTGTAATATGCCAGATAAAAGAACAGATGTTCTACCTGAAGACAGAACAGAATCAGCAGGATAAGAAAAAGGGATAACCGGCAGGAGATGTCAGTTATCCCTTTTTCTGTCTGTGCCGGTCATCCTGAAATTCTTTACGGCCGTATGTTTTCCGGTACTGATGCAGGGTCATGCCGGTACTTTTCTTAAAACGCATACCAAGGTGACTCTGAGAGGAAAAACCAAGGTAGCTGGCGATCTCGTTGTAGGAGTAACGGGAATAGATCAGCATGTTTTTGACCAGCTTAAGTTTCTCCTGAAAAATATAGTCGCTGATGGTGATTCCTTCTGTCTTTCGGAAAAGATCCGAGAGATAGTTGGGATTCAAATACAGCTCTTTTGCAATATCTGAGACGGAGATTTTACTATGGAGATGAGAAAAAATATAGTCTTTGCACAGACTGATATTTGAATTGGTGTTCCGGCATATCTCCGGTGCCGTCCGTTCCCTTTTGATTTCCTGCACCAGACAGGCATAATGGTATTCGGCCTGCCGGCCAAGAGAGAGGGCCGCTTCCGGCGAGATGGCTTCCTCGATCCGGTTGATATAACTGTCGCTGAAGGAGTAGGCGACCTCCGGCATGACGCCTCCTTCCATGGCTGCGCGGGAGGCCAGCGTGACCAGAATGATGCCCAGATTCTGGTTGTTGCGAAGATGCGTTTTTGCCACCACACCAAGTTTTCCGATATAATCTTCCGCCCAGCTTTGCTTCAGCGCTTCCAGGTCGCCGTTTCTTATGGCTGCGACCTCCCGCACCTCCTGGTCATAAGGATTGTGTCTGGACCCCTGTTCCTGATTTTCGAAAACGATCTTCACAAAATGTTCCTGCACGGTGTATTTGATCTGGTCATCCAGATAGTTGACGTCGGCTGCTTCTTCCATGGTCAGATTTTTCTTATGAAAAAGGTTGTGAAGGAGCAGGGCATCTCGGAGAAGATCAGCGCTTCCGCATGGATGAAGTAAGAGCAGAGCGTCCGAATGATAGCCGACGCAGGAAATGCGGCGCCGGCAGGCATTGCCGAAGGTCAGAAGAACGGGTCCCAGGACAAGTAACCGCTCCCCGGCGGAGACGACGGCATAGGCAGCAGAGGCATCATCCGAGACAAGAACCGGGTGTTCGGAAACGGCGAGGGAGAGCAGCTCCGAAAGCAGCATCTCATTCATCCGGTCTTCCAGGTCGGCCCGCAGGCAGATGCGCTTTTCCTGTCGGCCTTCCGGTGTGAGAACCCATACGGCGGTATGGAGATTGCGGGACAGATATTCCATGATACAGTCAATATTCATGACTTTTCTCCTGTCTGTTGCCATGGCAGGTAAAGATTTTTTTCTGACCCTGGTTTTTTCATGATCCAAATCGCCTCCATCAATTTTGATTCTGTACATTCCGCAGCTTCCCGGCAAACGGCAATTCTGATTAGACACTTTTTATAAATTGAATAACTGCTGTATCTTATCTTCAAAAAGTCCGCAAACGGATGCGGAAAATAGACCTGCTCCACATTTTGAATGTTTTTGTTGATTTACGATGCCTCTGCTAATATGTCAATAAAGTTCTAATAATTCTCAATTCACGGAGGGTATAGATGCTTTCATCTGGCTGTTTTCAAGTCTCCTTAACAATTTATGCTTCATCATATCCGAATTGCATTGTTCTATGAGTGCCTGGTATCGTTCCGTTTCTTCTGCCCTGTATACACTCTCTATACAATGTAAAAATGTCCATTCCATTCCAGCCATATGGTCAGTTGGACAACATTTAATAAGAATTTCAGCTTCTTCCCATGTGACTGGCTTTTGGATGGAAGTGACTGCTTCCGTCCATTCATCCCATATCCGAAAGGCCTTTTTACTGGAAGGCTTACCGCTTTCAAAGCCTTCCGGTGGAGCTCCTAATTCCTGCACTTTCAAGACAGATTGCTGCATTTTATTTTCCTCCTTATAACGTTCGATTTTTCCTGCTGTACGATTCCATGATCCTCCAGATCCGCTCCATATTTTTGAAAACAGCAAATACAGATATCTTCCTTGATCTGTCATAAAATCTTCTGAAATGATAATCGACTTTCCTGTTATCTCTTATGGAAGCCTCGCTGCTGCTTTCGCCAACAGCATCATTGGACGGCGCAGTTCGTCTTTGAACCCCGGAAAGCGTTCCTTTTGGCTCAACCCATCTTCGATTAGCACTGCATTGACGTTTTCCATGTTTGATAGGCATGTCAATTATCGATTTTTGTTGCTTAACTTTTTGACAAATGAAAATTTATATTCCGTTCAAAAATTCATATGATAATTAAAAGATAGTTTTTATATTAATTGTTTTTTCATCTCCTGTTTCCATTTGCATAGTTAATATATCATTTTCTAAGACAATATTCGTTATCCAGATACTTCCGTCCCTGTACCATTCTTTCCATTGATTTGTGTTTTTTTCATATTCATATGGAGTATAAGGTGCTTTAAGCTGATAAATGATAACTCCACATCCAGCCATTATGCAATATTCTTCGGTTGGTGAAATGATCACTTTTTCAATATCACCATAAAAATCTCCAACAGGTACAATTTGATCTGATGATTTTATTTTTAATAATACCACTTCATATTCTTTATATATTTCGTAATGTACACTTTCGACTAACTTAACCATGCATAGTTCCCTGGATCTTTCAATTGCTAATATTCTCCGTTGTATATCCTCATCCTTTTTATTATTTACAAATTCCAATTTTTTCACAGCTTAAATTTGCTTAAACTGGAATTTAGCGTTTTCCTGTCTTAATAAATTCTATCAGTTTTTCCACATCGTCAAAGTTATCATAATCACCAATAATTCCTCTGCGATGATATAGGATTCCTCTCTTTTCATTTTCCTCAAGACAGTCGAGAAGGTTCTCTATCCCATATCTTTTTATAAACAAAGTAAAACCATATGGTTTGATTTTGTTCAGCAATCCTTTTTTGCAGTCCATTTTACAGGCATAACAGCCCGGGAGTTCCATTTCAATGGAGCATTTTCTGTTTTCACATTGGGTGTAGTCGGGACAGTTATCCGAATAACAACCATTGCAGTTTTCATTCTCTGAACACAGGCAACAGGCAAGTCCACACCTTGAGATTCCCAGTTTTCGTTTCATTTTTATCCTCATCAATTCCTCTTTTCTCTCAGACTGACTCTGTAATAAAAAAATTTAACATTTCAAATTAATTTGAAATTCAAAATCTTTTTCGCATTGAAGATGTTTCCCTATTTGTTCTACAAAATAATCTTCATTTTCCGGATAGATTATTTTGGTCATCATTCTTAATAAATGTAATTCTTCGACAGATTCCTCCAATGTAATTTCCAATGTACTCCATCCATCTGCTACAGGCAAATATATTTCATTCAACATATCAGAAAAAAGTTCATATCCGTTTATGTGCTGGTTCTTTGCCAACTGACCGGCTCGACTTGAACAAAGCATTTTCTCCAACATACCATACTGCTTACCATTCAGACTTACTTGATACGTTTTCATATATCGTCCCCCAAAAAAAATACTGATTTTCTTCCGTTTATCTTTATGATAAAATCAGAAATAATCTTAAATTGTTACTGTAAACGTTAATATTGATTAAATAAAAATGACTCAATTCGTAAATTAACATTAAAAAGTGGAGGAAGTATTTTTAATAAATACCAATTCACATCCAAAATACTGAAAGAGGAATGTAACATTTTTCTTGTCCCATCATCTGGTGATATAATAATCTGAAATTTTAAGATAATCAACATATCTATTCGATATGTATTGCTGTTTTCTCTATAGAATAAAGCAAATGCAATCACTTTTCCCTGTGACTTTTTTGCTTAACAATGTTCCAATACTTTTTCTCACTAATGTGCATTGCTAAATAATCAAAGTTATCGTTGTCACCTGGACTTGTACACATGATTTCGCCCATTGATTTCCTACAGACAAAATGAGTTTACCATTCGCGTTCCCAAACAGGGTTAAGGTTCGTATAGTCCATCTTATTTAACAAATGCATCGCGTTATTTATCATACGGGTTTGTCCTTTGATAAAAAGGTTTTCATTATCATTGAGAAGAAAAGAGATCAGTTCAGCTATGTTTTTTGGGCTTGTCAGGAGAATGGAAGTATCAACATTATTTTTAACCGCATGAATTTTATAGAATACCCAGAACATGACAGGGTCTTTATCTGGTACATTTGCAATAAATTTTAACATGATTTTTGAAGTTTTGATATTTTCAGGTGAAATATTCAGGATGAAACTTTCGCTGATGGAATACCAATAGATAAAAGTCTGTCCTGCAACTGTGATCTTCCGCAGTTTGTTTTTCAAGAATACACCTCCATGAAATTCCGGTTTTCTCCACTTCGCAAATATGAATCTGGCTGTCACAAATTTCAGGATTGATACAAATAACATCGTTTTACATGGTCATTCACAATTCCTACTGCCTGCATATAGGCGTATATAATCGTACTTCCTACAAACTTAAAACCATATTTTTTTAAATCTTTACTGATTTTATCTGAAAGAGGGGTCTTTGCAGGTAATTCGTCTTCAGACTGAAAATGGTTATTCACAGATTTGCCGCCGACATAAGACCATAGAAAGGAATCAAAACTGCCATATTCTTCCTGGATCTTTATAAATTGCTGCGCGTTCGTTACTGCTGACCTGATTTTTAATCGATTACGAATGATTTGCTCATTTTTCATTAGTTCCTCAATTTTTGCTTCGTCATAGCATGCTATTTTTCTGCAGTCAAACTGGTCAAATGCTTCTCTGAAAGCCTCTCTTTTCTTTAAGATTGTCAGCCATGATAATCCGGCCTGCATACCTTCAAGGATCAGCATTTCAAATAATTTATCATCATCATGGACAGGATTCCCCCATTCTTTATCATGATATTCTTTGTACAAGTCTGTTGTTGCCCACGAGCATCTATCTATATTTTTGTTTTTCATCCTGCATTCCTTTCTGGTTTAAATTCCGCATCTGCCCTCTTTTCACTCTGGCGTCTGGAAGAATTTTCCCTTACTTTGTTCCGTAAAATCCTTTTCCTGAGATAATGAAGTGTTACTGAGAATTTCTCTCCATTCAGGATATCAGACAAACCATTCAACATCCCAGCCATCCAGTTTTTTCCATTCAAAATCATCTTTAAAATCATTATAACATTCTTCACAAATGCAGCCGGATAAGTCTGCAGAAACAAACCACCGCTGATGCGGAGTATCCTGCACCGGCTGGAAGCAAAATTCACAACGTTTCAAATGAGGGGCATGCCTGCATAATTCTTCACCATCCGTTGGATTGATCGCTGCTTTCTTCAAATGTTCCACATCATTCCGTAAACGCCAGTCATCTTTTTCAATCACAGTAGTATCTCACTCCGTTCCGATTGCGGCATAGCGGTCTTTTTCCTCGTCCCGTTCAAATTTTTTCACAGCTTAACTTTGCTTAAACTGGAAGTTAACGTTCTCTTTTGGATCTATCAACAAGTAATAAGATAAACATAACAAACCATACAAACCATGCAATCAAACAACCAATTCCCTGATATTGAATATCTATCATTATTCCCAGGACAAACGGTAACGACATAACGATCATTCTGTATCCGTAAGCCTTACACATGGTTTTTTCATCATATTTTTTACGCTCATTTTCTGGCTTCATATTATAACCTGATAAGAAATTTGCAGCTTTCCCATCTGATTTATAAAACCATGTTCCAAACAAAAACATAATTACTGCCATTATGAAATCGAAAATAACATAAAACATTCTTTTACCACTCCTGACTCTGTAACTTCTGATTTTTTGCTTTGTCCGGCTCATCATTGAACTGGAATTTTTCGTTGATTTCATTATACTACAATAATTTTTCGGAGGGAATAGATTTGAAAAAATCTGTTGGCAGGAAATGGCCCATAGATATAATACCATAGAATAACTGAGAATTATGATAAACTACTGAGAAAAATGATATATATCCGGAGGAAACTGTTCTAGGATAAATGGTAGTGGCAAGTGGTTTCTGAAAAACAGTATCTGCCAGAAAGCAGCCCCGGAAGGATTTTGCTGAACGAAGAGAGGGAAAAACCTTCCAGACGCTGGGGCGAAGAGAGGGCAGATGCGGAACTTAAAATAGGAGGTTGGTCATGTACGTAAAAGGAGTAAATCTCGGCAACTGGCTGGTACTGGAGAAATGGATGAGTCCGGCGCTGTTTGAGGGGACGACGGCAGAGGACGAATACTATCTGCCCACGCAGCTGTCCAGGGAAGTGTACGAGGCGAGGATCCGGGTACACCGGGCGGAATATATCTCGGAGCGCGATTTTACGAGGATCCGGGCCATGGGCATGGATGCGGTGAGGATTCCGGTGCCGTATTTTATCTTCGGAGACCGGGAACCGTTCATCGGCTGCGTCGCAGAGCTCGACAAGGCGTTTAACTGGGCGGAGAAATACGGCCTTCAGATTCTGATTGATCTGCATACGGCGCCGGACAGTCAGAACGGCTTTGACAACGGCGGGATCAGCGGCGTGTGCAGATGGTCTCAGGAGCCGGAAGAGGTGGAGTTTGAACTGACCGTGCTGGAGCGGCTGGCGGAGCGTTACGGATGGAGAAAAGGGCTGTGGGGCATCGAGATCATCAACGAGCCGGCGCTGGAAGGGATCTGGAAATCCATGGACGTACCGAACCGCTATCCGGCGGCGGATCAGGAAAAGGCAGCCGGGTCCGGGCCGAACACCGCAGAGTTCCTGCGCTGGTACTATGTGGAGGCTTACGACCGGATGCGCCGCTTTTTGCCGGAGGAAAAATATATCATGTTTCATGACGGATTTGAACTGAAGCTCTGGAAGGATTTCATGCAGGAGGACAAATACAAAAATGTGGTGCTGGACACGCATCAGTATCTGATGATTGCAGAGCTGGAAGGGTGTGAGCAGAAGCTGGAGCATTACCTCGACTATGTCAATCATACCCTTGCAGAGGACATTGAAGAGATGGCGGAATATTTCCCGGTCATCTGCGGCGAGTGGTGCCTTTTTAACTCCCTGGCTGCCGGACATGACACCAGAGGCGGCCAGAGCGTCTTAAACGGCATGGAAGGGATGTCGGAGGAAACGATCAGTGCGGAGCGCAAAAAGGAGATCTACCGGGCGGTGGCAAAGGCGCAGCTGAATGCATGGCGCAAAGGAAACGGCTATTTTTACTGGAATTACAAGCTTCTCACAGACACGGTCAACGAAGCGGGCTGGATTGGCTGGGACTGCTGGGATTTTGGAAGATGCGTGGACCTTGGCTGGTTTCCGCTGGAAGAAGCGTAAACCGCAGATGCAAAATTGAAAAAGAAGTGCCGGGCAATTTATGAAAAACAGCATCTGACCGAAAGCAGCCCGGAAGGATTTTACGGAACGAAGTGAGGGAAAATCCTTCCAGACACCGGGGCGGAGTGAGGACAGATGCGGAACTGAAAAAGGAGAAGAAGAGAATGAAAACAGACAGGAATCCCAATGCAAAATTAACGTTTATCGAACGTTTTGGATACGGCGCCGGTGATTATGCGGCCAACCTTGTATATTTGTCGATCAGTGCATTTCTGGTCGTGTATTATACACTTGTACTCCATGTAGACCCCGCTGTGGCGGCTTCGATCATCGCAGTCTCCAAGATTTTTGACGGTTTTTCCGATCTTGCCATGGGGTATATCGTGGATCATACACACAGCAAATACGGAAAAGCACGTCCATGGATCGCAAGGCTGTGCGTGCCGCTGGCGGTGTGTACGGTGCTGATGTTCAGCGTACCGTCGTCCCTGGTGGGAACGCCGCGGCTTGTGTATATGTTCCTTACCTACAATCTGGTCTCGACGATTTTCTATACCGGCGTAAACGTGCCCTATGCCACCCTGCAGGGACTGATGACAACGGATCAGTACGAGAGAGGACTTCTTGGAAATTTCCGGAACCTGCTTTCCACGTTCGGGACCATGACCGTCAACACAGTGGTGCTGAAGATGACGGGATTTTTCGGCGGCGGAGACGCCTATACCCAGAAAGGCTGGACGATGACCGTTGCGATTCTGATGGTATTGTTTGTCGCTTTGAATATGTTCACATTTTTTACATGCAGGGAACGCGTGACGGTGCAGGCAGACGAAAACGCCGGGAAAAAAGAGTCCGTATCCTTCGCAGAGGGCCTGAAAGCCATGGTGACAAACAAATACTGGCTTCTGATGGTATGCAATCTGTTCTTTATGTTTTTCATGATGTCCATCTTCTTCGGCACGGTTTTATTTTTCACAAAGTACAACATGGGCAATGAAAACCAGTATGCAATGGTGGCAAACCTGCTGTCCGGGACACAGATCGTGACGCTGTTCATCACACCGTTTCTGATGAAGAAGATCAGCAAGCGTTATCTGAACATGTCCGGTATGGCCATTGTGGCGGTTGCATGCGCCATGGGCGGAATGAGTACCAGTTATGGATTTATCTGTGTCACCTCCGTCCTGAAGGGAATCGGATTCGGATTTGCGGGCTCCACCATGTTCGGATGTCTGCAGGACGCGATCACCTACGGCGAGTGGAAATCCGGATGCAGTGCGGCAGGTATGGGAAATGCGGCTTCTTCCTTCTGCATGAAGATTGGTTCCGGACTCGGTACGGCGGCCATGGGATGGATCCTGGGGGCCGGCGGCTTCCGGTCGGAGCCTGCCGTTCAGAGCACATCGGCGCTGGCGGCAGTCACCGTGTCCTTTGCATGGGTACCGGCGCTCACAGCGGCGATCAGCGCAGTCTGCATGGTTTTCTTTGACCTTGACAGGCATTATGACAAGGTGGTCGCAGATCTCGCACAGGGAAAGCATAAGGGCGATTAAAATACAACAGGAGGCGACGGTATATGATCAGAAATCCGATTCTGCCGGGATTCAATCCGGATCCCTGCATCTGCAGAAAGGGAGAGGACTATTATCTGGCAGTGTCTACCTTTGAGTGGTTTCCGGGGATTCCGGTGTATCACTCCAGAGATTTGAAGCACTGGGAACTGTATACCCATGTGCTGACCGATGATGAGGCGGTGGATCTGAAAAATCTGCCCAGTGCAAAAGGGATCTGGGCGCCCTGCCTGACTTACTGTGAGGAAGAGGACCTGTTTTATGTGATCTACGGGGTGATGAATTCCATGAATGCCAGATATTTTGATGTGGATAATTACCTGATCACGGCAAAGGACATCAAAGGGCCGTGGAGCGGGCCGGTCTATCTGCATTCTTCCGGCTTTGACGCTTCCATCTTCCACGATGACGACGGGCGAAAGTGGATCGTCTCTCTGGAGTGGGAGACAAGAGAGGGCTATGAGAAGCCGGGAGCGATCTGTATGGTGGAATATTGTCCCCGGCAAAAAGAGATCGTCGGATATCCAAAGCGCATCTGGTACGGCGGCACGGACAGGGGCTGCATCGAGGGACCGCATCTGACAAAACGGAACGGGTATTATTATATCATGTGTGCGGAAGGCGGGACGGGTTACAATCACTGCGTGACCATGGGGCGCGCCGGGGACGTATGGGGGCCTTATGAAAAAGACCCGGACAATCCCATCGTCACATCCTCCCCGGGAAATTCTTATGAGCGGCACGATCCGGATCATCTGAAGCCAAAGTATTTCAACCCGGATACGGTACTCCAGAAATGCGGTCACGGAAGCTATGTGGAGCTTCCCAATGGGGAGGTCTATCTGGTGCATATTGCGGCACGGCCTTTTGTCCCGGAGCTTCGCTGTACGCTGGGAAGGGAGACGGCCATTCAGAAAATGATGTGGACCAGAGACGGCTGGCTTCGCATGGCGGACGGCGGCAATCTGGCCAAAACAGAGGTGCCAAAGCCGTCTCTGCCGGAGTGCCCTCTTGCGCAGACGCCGGATTTTGACGATTTCGACGGGGAAGAGCTGGGCTGCTGGTACTATGCGCCCCGGATGATGCCGAAGCGGTTTGCGGACGTGAAGGCAAGACCGGGCCATGTGAGGATCCGCGGTCAGGAGTCCAGGACATCTCTTCATAAAGTCAGTATCCTTGCCAGAAAGCTGACCGGCACCCATGCACGTATCACCACAAAGATGGAATTCTGTCCGGAGGTACACCAGCACAGCGCGGGACTGATTCTCTATTATGACAATATGAATTATATCAATCTGCGTAAATATTACAGCGAGACGCTGGGGAAAAGCGCATTGTCCATTATTTATCTGGAAAATGGAAAGAAGATGGAATTTCTGAATACCCGGATTCCCGTGCGTGATGTGCCGGTCTATCTGCGCCTCTATATTGAGGGAAGAAGCTCCTGGTTTGAATGGAGCTATGACAATGAGACGTATGAGCGGATCGGACAGTCTTTTGATACGACGAAGTTTTCCGATGAATACTGTGAATATGGGGAATTTACCGGAACCATGGTGGGAATCACTTGCGCGGACCGGGTGAGGCACAGGCAGTATGCGGATTTTGATTTCTTTGAATATCTTGCGGATGAGAGCCGGGAGATCGGATAAACCGGGGCTTATGGTGGAACTGTCAGACCGTTATGTCATTACATCCAACAGGGAAAGCGGACTGGGAAGATATGACGTAATGATGGAGCCCCGCCATCCGGAGGATTCGGCAGCGATTCTGGAATTTAAGGTCCATGATCCGGGCGGCGGAAGCCGGAGAACATTGATTTCATACGATTCCTGAATGGAGATTTTTATTGAGGCACGCAGGAATCAGGAAGGAATTCTTTGATTTTCGAATTCCTTCCTGATTTTTGTATGAATAAAGAGATTGTGTGAAACAGCCATTGACGAATTCACCTGTACAGAAAGCATATGAAAATACTGCGAAGTCCCCGGCCCCCGATTACGGAGCCGGATCAATCAGGATCTCTCCGCTGTCGCAGAAGATCTCGACGGTCTTCCCGTTTGTCCCGGCGGATGTATAATGACATTCATTCTCATCTTCATCTTCGTCATGATTCGTGAGTCGTTTTCCGTCCAGCAGGATGGAGCCGTATTCCGTCTTCAGCTGGTACCCGTATCCGGAGAGGTCTTCAGGAAGCCGGATGCGGACGGTCCCGTATTCATTTTGCACTTTTAAAGTCTTTATGTCCAGACCGTTGGTCAGAAAAGACCCGGAGCTTAAATCCGCAGTCAGGCTGTCTCCGGCAGCCTGATCGATCAGGACTTCTCCATACTCATTGTGAATCTCCATTCGCTCTGCCTCCATGGAACCAAGGGAAAGATTGCCGCTGGACATATGGATCTCCAGTGAGCTGCCGGTATAGCCGTCCAGGTCGACGTCTCCATATTCACTCTCCAGCTGCGCCTGTTCCGCGGCGACGGTCCCTGCGGTCAAGTTCCCGCTGGACAGAAAGAGGTTCAGCGCGGTTCCGGTATACCCTTCCAGCGAGACGTCGCCGTATTCATCCCGGATATCCAGCGTATCTGCCTGCAGCCGGGGAAGCTTCAGGTCCCCGGATTCCATTCGGATCACCACATCCGTAAAGGTCTGGTCTGCGGGATATTCGATCGTTACATAATAAGGACCCGGTTCCAGCTCTCTGGTATATTCGGATCCCGGGTCGGCATACAGGAACCAGATCCGGGAGTCGCTGCCGGAAAAAGGACCTTCCCGGAAAAGCAGCCGTCCGTCTTCCACCCTGCAGACCGGTTCCTCTGCGCTTCCCCAGGTGCGGTATTCAACGGCATACCGGTCGGAAGGGACAAGCGCCACATCTTCCACATAGCTGGCATCCAGCTCTATACGGTCAAATGCGTCCAGTTCTACCGTATTCTGAAACACATTCCTTCTCTGATCCGCCGCTTCTCTGGAAGTATGGACGCCGGTTCGGTCCACATAGAAGCCGGGAATGCCCCCCAGCAGAGTGCCGGCAAATAAAAAGAAGATACCCGACAGGATGCATCCAAGGGACAGGAAAAGCCATATTTTCTTATTTTTCATAACGTGCACCGCCTTTCACGATCGATCCGAACAGACGGGTCATGCCATGCAGTCCCCATCTGGTAAAGAAGAAACTTGACAGAGTCATCAGGATGCCTGCGCCCAGCAGGATCAGTCCGCATCCCAGCGTCGCCAGTCCGTCCGCAAAAGAGGTAAAGAGCAGCCAGAAGCTTACGAGGACACAGGGGATGGCGCTGATGGTAACGGATACCGCGATCAGGAACACGGAGAAAAGCAGCGCGATCACCACCAGTACAAAGGCCAGAAGCACTGCCCCAAAAGCCAGCGCCAGCGGCAGGGCGACGGGTGCGGCGAAGACGGCCAGAATCCCGATCCACAGGGCGGAGAAGCCTTTTTTCACATCCCTGACTGGTTCGGCGGCATTTTCCACCGCAAAATCCCGGATGATCTGATCGGCGGCCAGCTCCGGACTTCCCAGATCCTCGATGGCCTGCGCTTCCCGCTCAGGTCCCGCTTCCTCAAAATATTCGGTAAAATAGGCGACTGCCCGCTCATAATCTTCTTTTGGAAGCCTCTTAAGCCTGTGCCGAAGGCGTTCCATGTATTGTTCCCGGTTCATTCTTCGTGTTCTCCTTTCAAAATCTGATCAATGGCTTCTTTGTGAAGCCGCCATTCCGCCATAAGCTCCTGATATCTCTGCCGGCCGGATTCCGTGATCCGGTAATACCGCCGGTTCCGCCCCTGGAAGGGCTGGTCATACACGCTTAAGTATCCCTGCTCCTGCAGCCGCTTCAGGATCGGATAGAGGGTGGAATCCTTGACTCCGGAGACATTCTTGATCTTCTGACTCAGCTGATAGCCATAGGAATCTTCCTTTTCCGTAATGGAAAGGATCAGCAGATCGAACATGGGCGGACTTAACGGAAAGATCATATTCTGGCTCCTTTCTTATGCTTTGGTTTTGTATATTATATATCATATAATATACTGTGTCAATCCATATATAAATATTCGTGATATAAAATGCAGAAAGTTGGAGTTCCCAGTCAAAGGCACGCATGATATAATGAGCGCAAGCGAGAAGAATGAGCTGGCTCATTCGGCGAGCGGCGAATGGTGATCATGAATCGAAGATTCATGGTATAATGTCATCAACCGGAGGGAAGCGGAAGCTGATGACCTGCGCGGGCATCAGCGGGATTCCTTAGAATATAATCAAATACGAGGGGGATAAAGATGAGGAAATTTCTAAAACGATGTGTTCTGTTACTGATGGTATTGCTGCTGGGCATGGGCGCGGGAATCTATGGATATGCCCGTTACACCGCACCGAAGGAACCGGAACTGACCTCCGCATTTGTCAGCGGGAAGCTGGAAGCAGTCAGCGAACTGACCACCGCCCGGTTGACCTACACAGGGCTGATCAAGTATTCGGAAGGGAAAATTCCATTCCTTACGAAAAACAGCTTTTCCATGATCTACACGGCCAGGGTCCGGGCCGGGATCGATATCCGGCAGGCGAAGATCGACATTCAGGAAGACCAGGTGGTGATCACCCTGCCGGAGTGTGAAGTACAGTCCATAGAGATCGACGAAGATTCCATTGAGTTCTATGACGAGCAGTGGGCGCTTTTTAACCGGACGGAAAAGGAAGACGTCATCGACATGGTGGCGGCGGCGAAGGCGGACGTGTCGGAAAAAGCAGATATGGACAGCCTGATCCAGAACGCCAGGACCCAGACCGAGCGCATCGTCCGGGGGCTTTTGGAGGATGTGATCGGGGAGCGGGTGCTGGTGATCCGGTGAAAAACAGGGTTTCAAAAATAATAGTAGGAGGAAAAAGATCCATGTTTTACGAAAAAGTAAAAGAATCCGCACAGTTTATTGAGAGCAGGACCGCGCTGCGTCCGACCATCGGCATCATCCTGGGCAGCGGCCTGGGAAGTCTGGTGGACATCATGGAGGAGCGGACCGTGATCCCCTATAAGGAGATCCCGAACTTTCCGCAGTCCCATGTGGCGGGACATGCAGGCAATCTGGTGATCGGCAGGATCGGACAGGAGATCATCGCCGCCATGCAGGGACGCTTTCATTATTATGAAGGCTTTACCATGAAGGAAGTGACGTATCCCATCTATGTGATGAAGCTTCTGGGCATTGAGAATCTGATCGTGACCAACGCCTGCGGCGGGATCAACCGGGACTTTGCGCCCGGCGACCTGATGCTTTTGACCGATTACATCAATATGCTGGGCAATAACTCCCTGATCGGCGAAAATGACGAGCGTTTCGGCGTGCGGTTCCCGGATATGTCGGAGGCATATTCCAGAGTACTGATGCAGAAAGCAGAGCGGACTGCAGAGCGGCTGGGGCTCTCTTATCAAAAGGGCGTCTACGCCATCTTCTCCGGTCCCTGCTATGAGACGGCGGCGGAGATCCGGGCCTATGAACGGCTGGGAGCGGACGCCATCGGCATGTCCACGGTGCCGGAGACGATCGCGGCCAACTATCTGGGCATGAAGGTGCTGGGAATCGCCTGCATCACCAACATGGCCACCGGGATCGCGAAGACGAAGCACAGCCACGAAGAAGTGATGCGGATCGCAAATGAGAGCAGCGAGAGGCTGTGCGGCTGGGTCAGGGAGCTTTTGCTGGACTGGCAGACAGCAGAAAAATAAAAGAACAGGAACAAGACCGGTCCGGTATTCGTCCGGGCGGGCACTGGAAGCAAGGTGTCTGTCCGAAGATGAAAGGACCGGTCTTTTTTGAAAGCTGTCAGGTTCGGGAAATCGCAAAATAACATAAAGAAAGATGCAAAATGGTATTTCGCCGGTTCTCTGCATCGGGTAATCAGGAGATTCCCGGGACGCTTTTCCGTCGCTTTTTGCGAAAAACAAGCAGTTCTTTTCCGATCCCTGTGTTTTTTTCAGAAGAAAAGAAAGGGGCGGACCTGCCCGGCCCCGGATTCCGGTGAAATCCAACAAAGAAAAAAGCACGATCATCCAGCATAATTCCATATACATCTAACACTGGAACATATGAGGAATACAGGCTTCTTGCTATACTGAAACTGCCAATAAGAAGCAACAGTGAAAACATGCAAGGAGGAGAAGACATGAAGAGAAAATGCAGAGTAATGGCGGCAGGGCTTGCGGCGATGATGGCGGTATCGGCGGCAGGCTGCGGTTCCGGAGGCGATGCGCCGGCGTCCCAGGGCGGCGCGGGCAACGCGGATGCGCTGGAGGTGAAGATCTCTACGGGCTTGGAACCGTGCTTCTGACGGCGGCAGTGACGGCTGTCTATACCTTTCCGGGGATTGCGGCGTTTGACGCGCCGGTCGGAAGGCAGCTTTTGAACAGCCTGTTTTTTGCCGGGAAATCTCCGGTCACGGTTCTGCCGGTGGTCGGGGCGTGGCTTCTGCCCTTCTATATCACCTATTCCTTTATGGAGTGGATGCCGCTGTGGGCGTTCCTGTGGTGCTGCTTTGGGTTTGCCGCTGCTGCAAATGTGCAGTCTCATTTCCTCCTGCGGCTGTACGCGCCGTATCTGGCGGCTGCAGGAGGGGCGGAGACAGACAAAACAGAGTCCCGGCAGCTTTTGGCCGGGGCTCAGAGGACACAGCGGCAGATTCTGAAGGATATGAAACGTCTTGGGATGTAAAGGTCAGACTTTTTTGATCTCATTCTCAAAATAGGTATCCCGGATATTCTGATTCAGATTGCTCATATCCCTGGCCTTTAACATCCGGCAGATGGTCTCGTGGGCTTCATACAGTTCCTGTCCCCGTCCGGATTCCACCATGTGGGTAACGGTCTCCAGCCGGATGGACCAGGTGAGCATCTGTACCACCCGGTTGATCTTGTCAATGAGAGGATTGTGCCCCATGCGGGATACAGCATCATGAAATTCGTTGTCTGCTTCAAAGGTAGCCTGCGTATTGTGCGGACCTTTTCCGATCTCGGTTTTCATGATGGAGAGTTTTTCTTCCAGGTTCTGCATATCTTCTTCTGTGTATTTGGCCATGGCGAGGCGCACCACGCCCGCTTCCATCATCTCCCGGAGCTCCATGAGATTATCATAGGAATCCGTCTTATCCAGGATGATACCGTAGATCATGGGATCGATCATGCTCTCCGTAAAGCCTTCGCACACAAAGGTGCCTTCTGCCCGGCGAATTTCCAGAACACCCAGATAGACCAGGATTTTGATGGCTTCCCGGATGGAATTCCTGCCTACGCCCAGGGTCTCGGACAGCTCCAGTTCTGTGGGGATCTTGTCGCCGGGGCGAAGCTCTTTATTGATCATGGCGTCCGTCAGACAGTTAATAACCCGCTGGACCACGGATTCGTTGTTTAATTTTTTCAGATAGCTGATATTCTGACTCATAGATACCTCCTTGCGGTTAAAATCCAATATCCTACATAATACTTTATTACAAGGAAGTAAAAATGTCAAATGATAAGCAACGTTGTTTTTCTCATCTCCCTGTTCCGGGATCACCCCAGCAGATAACAGCTGGTGTAAGTGATCGTACAGGGGCCGTAATAGTAGGAAAGTCCGTTGTCCTGGCAGATCTGCGTGACGACCATCCCGTAGGCTTCCATGGAAGAAAAAGCTTCCTTTGGGAAACGGCACGGCTCGTCGGGGTAAGTACACGTTTTGCATTTTGTGCAGCAGCCGGCGCCGATGGCCAGCATATCCGGATACTCCGCCCGCAGGATCCGTTCGAATGCGTAAAAATGCTCCTTGTGAAGCGCCTCCGTCTCCATCATGGTCTCGCCGTCCAGTTCGTCTTCCAGCCGTCCGGTAGTCTGTACGAGCAGTCCGTACTGATACCGGGCGATTTTTTCCCGGCAGTCCGCAAGGGAGCCGCATCCCGGCGGGCAGCTCCAGCATCTGCCGTACATATGGCAGGCGTTGGCTTCGCACATCTGCCGGACTTCCGGTTTTAATTCGATGGTACGGCAGTTAAGAGGCGAGGCCTGGGAAAATCCGTGCTTCTTTGCCCGTTCTATGATCTTGTCCATATCTGTCATAATCTTCACCGTTTCGCCGTCCTTTCGCGGCGGTATCCCTTGATATAATGTATTTATTTTATGCGCTGTATGTATTGGTCAGCTCTGCGGGGGAAATTCCAGTTGGTCCACAAAGCAGTCCTGGAATTCCGGCAGCGCGGCCAGCTCCACAAATTCCACGTCTCTGGTCAGAGAGTCGGCCAGCTTCCACTCTTCGGCATTTAAGAGGGCGATCTTGGCGCCTTCTCCGGCGGCGTTCCCAATGGGGCGGATCCGGTCTGTCAGAGACCGGGGAATCAGCCCGATGGCGCCTGCGCTGGCCGGATCCATGTAATTGCCGAAGGCTCCGGCGATATACAGACAGGAGATGTCTTCTTCCGTCACGGACAGAGTCTTCATCAGGATCTGGATCCCGGCGGCGATGGCGGCTTTGGCCAGCTGTATTTCCCGGATGTCTTTCTGGGTCAGATAGACGCCTTTTCCGTTGCCGGAGTCTTCGGGCGGCACCAGGAAGAAGATCTTTGGGTCCGCCTGGCCGCTTTTCAGGCTTCCGTTCTCATCGATAAGGCCCTGTTTCAGAAGCTGGGCGTTCAGATCCAGAAGACCGGAGCCGCACAGTCCCACAGGGGGCCGGCCGCCGATCGTCGTAAAACGCCAGACGCCGTCTTCAAAGCGAACATGATCCACAGCGCCGTCCGTCCCCCGCATGCCGCAGGCGATCTTCGCTCCCTCCAGAGCCGGACCGGCGGCCGTGGAACAGGTGACCAGACGGCTTTTGCTGCCAAGGATCATCTCTCCGTTGGTCCCGATATCCAGAAGGAGGGTGATCTCTTCCTTCAGGTCCGGACGGACCGCCAGCAGGCAGCCGGCGGTGTCGGCCCCCACATACCCGGCGATGTTCGGCAGCATCAGAAGCTGTCCCTTTGGGTGAATCGAAAGGCCGTATGCGGCCGCCGGGAGGGTCATGGACTGGCTGATGGCGGGGGTGTAGGGGGCGTGGACCAAAGAGGCGGGGGAGATCCCAAGGAACAGGTGGTGCATGCAGGTATTTCCCGCCGCACATATCTGGAGAAGATTCGTCCGCTTCCTGCCGGCCTGCGCACAGAGGCATCCGATCATCTCATCCAGTTCCCGGCGGATACAGAGGCTTAGAGCTTCCGTACCGTGAGCGAGGGCATAATCCGACCGCATGATCACATCAGCGCCGTACTGTGCCTGGGGGTTTAAGCGGCTCTCCACCGCCAGCACCCGGCCGTCATCCATGTCAAGCAGATATCCGGCTAAAGTAGTGGTCCCGATGTCAAAGGCGGCAAGACAGAAAGGTTCTCTCTCAGAGGAGATATCCAGAATCTCTTTTTCGGTATGGGCGACGTACCAGGTACCGTCCTGCCGGCAGCGCTCGTAGAGAGAGGAGGAGAGCTCCGGATCCGGCAGAACAGGTTCCGTGTCCGGCATCCCGGCGTCCGAGAGGGCCTGCAGCAGCCGTTCCCAGTCGGACCGTTTGTCCCCGGGGACCGTTTTCCTCAGCTCAACGGAGCGGACGGCGATCCGCGGCTTAAATGCCACCGGTCTTGAGAAACCGTCCGTCAGTATGACGGCGTCTTCCAGGGAAGAAGAGACGGCGGTGTCCACCTGAAGATCTCCCCGGACCGGCGTCTGGCAGGCCGGTACCTGCCTGCCGTCTATGGTCACCTGACATTTCCCGCAGGTCCCGGCTCCGCCGCAGGGCGCATCCGGGCGAAGGCCGGCCAGCCGCTGGGCTTCCAGGACGGTGGTTCCTTCCGGCACTTCGATCCTCTTATTTTCCCTGACAAAATATACCTGATGCATGTGTATCCCCCTCTGCTTCGTAATCGGTCTGTATATCTTGATTATAACATGACTCCCATGGACTGAAAACTTTTAAAACATAGGAATTTAAGGGGGGTGATTTCTACAGATTGTACAACTGGTCTCACACGATCCTCTGCTCCAGAATCTGAAAAGAGAGCTGAAGGACCAGCCGCTCCCTGGCATCCTCATAGTCGACATCCGCCAGCTTCTGGATCCGCTCCAGCCGGTAGAAGAGGGTGCTCCGGTGGATGAACAGGGTCTTGGCGGTCTGCAGGACGTTTCGTTCCAGCTCCAGATAGACCCTGAGGGTACGGTAGAGCTCTGTTTTATTCTTCTCATCGTACTGTTTTAAAATTAAAAGCTTGTTGGAGCACAGAAGCTCCGGAGAGAGATGTTCTCCTCCCTGGCTTAACAGATATTCCAGAAGATAGTCGTCAAAACGGCAGCACCAGTTCATGCTGCCGCTTTTCTTGCCAAGTTCCAGGGCCGTCCGCGCCTGGTAATACCCCTGAGAAAGCTGCATGAAATCATAGATCTCCGAGCTTGCCCCCATCTTCAGAAGTCCTTCCCGGAGGAGGATGGCAAGGCTGCTTAAGACGTCCGAGATCCGGGTGTGGGAGTAGGTCAGATTGACCAGCACGGTGATTCCGTTGTTGTGCATGAAGGCGTGCCCCTCAGGGATCTGGGTCTCGATGTGCCCCAATGTGGCCGCGGAAGAGAGCATGCGGATGTTCTGCCGTCCGGTCTCCAGCCGGAGACAGAGATAATGATCGTCCTGCTTCCAGTCCAGAAACTGCAGCATCTTCATGACGATGGACTGATCCTGGATATCTCCGTCCAGATATTCCCGGAAAAACTGTTCGATGTCGTTACCCATGTTCAGGTGGAACAGGCTGTTGTTCTGTATGGCCTGGAGGATCAGCTTCGCCAGATGGGTGATCAGAAGCCGCTGCCCCGGAAGGATCGGCGTCTCCAGCTCGTCCACGCAGATGCGCCCCTCATATCGGCCGTTGTTCCACAGGTTCATGTAGAGGATCGGGTATCCCCGCTGCTCTGCCGAATAGACGCATGCCTCCGTAGTGGTCAGAGTGCTCAGGTATTCCGGGTCCACTTTAAAATCATGGATCAGGCTCAGGGGGACGATGTTCCAGCCGGTCCGGGCATCTTTGTCCCAGACCAGCATGTTGGGAGCCCGGTGGGGACAGGAGAGAATATAGAAGTTGGTGTCGTGGATAAAGATGGGATTCTGAAAGACCTTCAGGCTGGCCTCCAGCATGGCGTCCAGCGGATGGACGCTCTTCATGGCGGCGTACAGCTCCATATTCCATCTGGTATACAGTTCAAAGGTGTCCTGGGCCAGATTAAAAAGCTCCGGAATGGAAACGTTCTCTTCCACCACCAGCAGGGAGCAGTCCTCCGGAATCTGCCCGGAGGCAATCCTTCCCGATACAAGAAAGGAAAGCCCCTGGAGGCAGGCGGGCAAATGCACCAATTCGTCCGAACGGAGCAGATAGAGATAGGAGGGCAGAAGCGGCCGGTCCTTCTGATAGAGCCGAACAGCCTCCAGCCTTGCCGGGTCTGCATCAGAAAACAGGGTAACATGCTCATAAACTGCGCAGAAAGCGTCGTTAAGAAGCTGCATATTTAACAGAAAAGGTTCCATGATGATCGCCTCCATTGGTGATTTTTTATATTATAGCACAGATGTCTAGGATTGTGAATATTGCCGAAATCAATGCGACAAAAAGTAGGAATATCATAAAAAATTATGAATCGGTCTGTCGGATTTACGGGCAGGACTGTGAATTATATACTGAAGGTATCACAAAAAACGGAATCAAAACCAGAAGGGGGTAATGTGCAAATGAGTAATGAAAACAATGGAAACCAGAAGAAAAGCCTAAGCAGTACACTAAAATACTTCTTCGGTGTGGGCGACGCCGGATTCGTCCTGATGAGCAACATCGAGACGTTCTACTTTATGACGTTCCTGACAGACCTGGCAGGCTTCAGCGCCGTGATCTCAGGTATGATCAACTCGGTGTTCACCACCGTGGACGCCTGCCTGTCCTGGCTGTACGGCGGCATCATCAACGGTACAAAGGCAAAGAGATGGGGGCGCTACCGTTCCTGGCTGATCATCGTGCCCTGGATGGTTCCGTTCCTGTACGCGTTTATGTTCCTGCGGATCAGCGACAACGAGATGCTTTCCGCAGTCGTGATCATCGCGGCGGCGATTCTGTCCCATGTGGTGTGGAATTTCGGATATGTGGCCAATGCGACGTTGGTCAGCGTGGTAGGCAAGACGCCGGAAGACAAGGCGACCCTTGCATCCTCCCGCGCAACCTGGAACAACATCGGCGGTCTTCTGTTCTCTTATCTGGGCCTGCCCTTTGCAACGCTTCTGGCCGGCTTTGTGGGTGAGAAGAACAAGTTCGCGGCGGCAGCCTTCTGTCTGGGCGTTCTGATGGTAGTTACCTATTTTGCTCACTTCAAGATGACCGAGGGCTACGAGGAGATTGAGACCGGCGAGCAGCAGGCAAGAGGAAATGACAAGACGAAAGTGTCCGTACCGGAGATGTTCGCCTCCCTGTTTCAGAATCCGCCTCTTATGGTGCTGATGCTGGCGGATCTGGCAAAATGGTGTGTGAAATTTGTAACAGCAGCTTCCGCCATCTACTATTTCCGCGACGCCATGGGCAATCCCGGACTGATGAGCATCTATACTTTAAGCGTGTCTCTGGGCGCAATCGTCGGCGCTTTCGCCATGCGCTATATCGCACAGAAGCTGTCCTCCCGGACCACCATGATCGTATCCTACGGAGGAATGGCGGTGTCCATGTTCCTGATCTATGTGATGTATGCCAACGCGTCAGTGGTCATCGCGCTCATGACGATTGCTCATGTATTCTACGGCATGGCGTTTGCGGCGTCTCCGGCGCTCTACGCGGACACGGTCGTCTATGCAACCTGGAAGACTGGCAGAGACGCTTCCGGCTGGATCATGGGTCTGCAGAATCTGCCCCTGAAAGTGGGCGTCTTTATGCGGGGTGTGATCTTAAGTTCCTGTCTGGTGGCAGTGGGCTGGCAGTCCGGTGTGGCGCTGGAAGGAAGCGCACGCCAGGGGATGACCATCGCTTTCGCACTGGTTCCGGCACTTTTGTGTCTGGCAGGCATGATTTTGCTGATCGTGGGATTCAAAATTACCAAGGATAAAGTGACCCAGTATCAGAAAGAGATCGATGCGAAGAACTGAAGACCGCTTTCCAGACCGGCCCGTGACGGGCAGTATACGGGCAGCTGTGAGAAGCAATAAAAGAAGTTTACATAAAACTCAAAGAAGGAGGACATGAAAAAATGCTTACATCTGTACAGAATTTTCTGGAGACGATAAAGCCGGACGGAAAACCGGAGCGGCTTTCCAGACAGTATGAGGGGACCACATTTTTCCCGCCGAACCCGGCATCCACCTATATCAGGGGCGTCCGCAAGGCAGGTATGGATCCCATGAAGGACCGTTTTGGCACCACGATTCTGTGGCCCGCCGGCCAGGTGGCGGCCATGCCCCATGTGACCGATGAGAACAAGGTGATCAGCGATATTACCGAGTGGAAGGATCAGCTGGTCATGCCGGATCTGGAGGCCAACTGCTCCGATCCCGCTCTGTGGGAGCCCTTTGTAAAACAGGCGGAGGAGATCCGGGCAAAGGGAGAGCTGGTCATGGCATTTATGCCCACCGGCGTCTTCGAGAGACTGCATTTCCTGATGGGATTTGAGGACATGCTCATGAACTTCCTGCTGGAGCCGGAAGACATGATGGATCTGTGCAACGCCATCGGAGAATACCGTTATCAGTATATGAAGCTGATCGTGGATCACATCAAACCGGATGTCATGCTTTCCCATGACGACTGGGGTTCGAAGAATTCTCTGTTCGTAAGTCCGGATACCTGGCGCGAGTTTATCAAGCCGAATTATGCAAAGACCTATGGCTACATGAAGGAGAAGGGCGTGATCATCATGCACCATGCAGATTCCTTTATGGAGCAGATTGTGGAAGATATGGTGGATCTGGGGATCGACATCTGGCAGGGCGTGATTCCGGAAAATGATATTCCGAAGCTTCAGAAGCAGCTGAACGGAAGGATGACGCTGATGGGTGGCATCGACGCTTCCATCGTGGACCGGGCAGATTCCACAGAGGAGGAGATCCGGAAAGAGGTCAGAAGAGCCTGCGAGACCTACGGGCCGGGCGGACACTTTATCCCCTGTATTACCTACGGCGCTCCGGGCTGCCTGTTCCCCCATGTGGATCCCATTATTGACGATGAGATCGCAAAATACAATAAAGAAGTGTACGGGATCTAACTGATATTCGGTGCCCCGAAGAGGCGGTTGTCTCTTCGGGGCTTTTTAAAAGGAAGCGGCAGGAAACTGCGGAACTTATATAAAAAGGGGGCTGTTATGAAGCAGGAGGAAGCAAGGGCATATCTGAAACGGATCGGATATACAGAGGATATCCAAAAGGACAAAGAGACGTTAAACGGTCTGATCCGCGCGCATCTGGAACAGGTGCCCTTTGAGAATCTGGACGTCTGTGAACTTGGAGAGGTTCCGTCTCTGGACGAAGGGAAGCTTTTTGAAAAGATCGTGGAGAAGAACCGGGGCGGTTACTGCTTTGAGCTGAATACGCTTTTTCTGGCGCTGCTCCGCGCGCTGGGGTTCACCGTGTATCCGGTGGCGGTGCGGGTGCTCTGGAACCGGGACATCCTTCCGCCAGTCTCTCATATGGCTCTGGTGGTGCGGCTTTCGGATGGAAAATACCTGTGCGACGTGGGATACGGCGGTCCCGGTCCCAAAGGCCTTCTGAGCCTTGAGCCATCCGTGCAGGAAGTGGCGGGAGAACACTTCCAGGTAAGAGGAAGAGCGGAAGATCTTCTGGTGGAACGGGCTCATGGAGAAACCTGGAAAGCGGTGCTGCAGTTTCACGACCAGCCCTTTCTCCAGCAGGATTTTCAGCTGCTGAATTTTTACTGCGCGGCAAACCCGGCGGTGATCTTTTCTCATAAGCGGGTGGTAAACCTGTGTACAGCAGCCGGAAGCAAGGCGCTGACGGAGATGGAGCTGGTCATCCGGGAAGGGGAGCAGACCGTTCGGCGGCAGCTTCAGAATGAAAAAGAACTGAAGACATGCCTGGAAGAAGAGTTCGGACTATGCAACATAAAAACAAAACAGGATATGCAGACAGCAGGAGGGAGCAGATCAATATGATAAGAAAATATAAAAATCTCTGTAAGCCGATCACCATCGGCAACGTGACGTTTCGAAACCGGATGTTCTCGGCGCCCATGAGCGGGGCGGAGATCACTCCGGAATGTACCATCGGGTCAAAGTCCACGGCCTTCTATGAGCTGCGGGCAAAGGGCGGGGCCGCCGCGGTGACGGTCAGCGAGCTGATGGTTCATCCCCCCACAGACGCATCCCATGCGTATCATCTGAATACGCAGACTGTTGGCTCCGTGGCCAGCTTTACCTATACGGCGGACGCCATCAAAAGGCACGGCGCGGTGCCCAGCGTGGAGCTGTCCCACTCCGGCCAGTATGCGGGTACCTATCTGCTGGACAAAAATAAAAAGGAATCCATGACTCAGTACGGACCCAGCGAGGGGACAAGACCGGACGGGCTTCCGGTGACGCCCCTTACAAAAGAGCAGATTCAGGATATCGTACAGGCATATTATGAAAATGCAAAGCTGGCGAAGCTGTGCGGATATGAGATGATCATGGTTCACGGCGGACACGGCTGGCTGATCAATCAGTTCCTGTCCCCCTATTTTAATCATCGGACCGACGAGTACGGCGGATGCCTGGAGAATCGGGTGCGGCTGGCCAGAGAGGTGCTGCAGGCGGTCCGAAAAGCGGTGGGGCCGGGATTCCCCATTGAATTCCGCATGAGCGGCTCGGAGATGTTTGAGGGCGGCTATGACCTCAGTGAAGGGGTAAAAATCGCCCAGGCGGTGGAGGACCTGGTGGATCTGATCCATGTCTCCGCCGGTTCCTACAAATTCGGCTTCTCCATCACCCACCCGTCCATGTTCCGGGATCACGGATGTAATGTCTTTCTGGCGGAGGAGATCAAAAAGCATGTATCCAAACCGGTGGCGACCATCGGCGGCTTCAACGATCCGGCCATGATGGACGAACTGATCGGTTCCGGGAAAGTGGATATCGTGGTCATGGGAAGAGCGCTGCTGGCAGATCCGGAACTTCCTTCGAAGGTGATGGAGAACCGGGAGGATGAGATCATAAGGTGCCTGCGCTGCTTTGTCTGCATGGCGGAGCGGGGAACGACCCAGACCAGGCGCTGTTCCGTCAATCCGCTGATCGGACGGGAGTGGGAAGGTATGGACCTGCAGCCGGCGAGAAAGAAACGGAAGGTTCTGATCGTGGGCGGCGGCGTGGCAGGACTGGAGGCGGCAGTGACCGCCGCAAGAAGAGGACATCAGGTCATCCTGTGCGAGAAGAGCGACCGTCTGGGCGGCATCCTCAAATGCGAACAGGGCATTGACTTCAAACATGAGATGTACGAGCTTGGGGTGACGCTGGAGCATCTGGCGCGGCTGGAAGGCGTGGAAATCCGCACCGGTACGGAGGTGACGCCGGAGTATGCAGAAAAGGTCGGTGCGGATGCACTGATCATCGCCGTTGGTTCCGCTCCCATCGTGCCTCCGATCCCGGGGATCGACGGAGAGCAGGTTGTGGTGGTAAACAACTACTATCTGGAAAAGGACAGGGTAAAAAGCGACGAGGTGATCGTCCTGGGAGGCGGTCTTGCAGGATGCGAGAGCGCGGTGCATCTGGCCAGAGAAGGGAAGAACGTCCATCTGGTGGAGATGCGCACAGAGCTGGCGCCGGATGCCAATATCCGTCACCGCCCCATTCTTCTGAAGGAACTGGAGGATCAGAAAGTCATCTGTCATATGGGTTATCAGGGACTGCGGGTCACCGAAGAAGGCGTCTGGTGCCGTGCCGGAGAAGAAGAAGTGCTGGTGCCGGGAGGCTCCGTGATCTGTGCAGTGGGCCAGAGAGCGAGAAAGGACATAGCAGAATCCCTTCTGGACTGCGCTCCGGTTGTCAAGCGAATCGGAGACTGCATCCGTCCGGCCAACATCTGCATGGCCGTCTATCAGGGGTACCACGCAGCCATGGATCTGTAAAATTGCGGAACTGAAATAAAAAAACAGCATCTGCCCGAAAGGAGCCCCGGAAGGATTTTACGGAACGAAGTGAGGTCAGATGCGGAACTATAATAGAAAGGGTATATATGAAGCAGTATAAAACGTCTTCCTGGATCAAGTTCCTTCTGTTCTCGCTGGTCGGCATCTACGTGTTTTTTATCAATTTTTATGTGCCGGAGTATCAGATCGTGCTTGGTTCCTGGGAGTGGGGAACGGTGGCAGGGCAGTCCAACGTGCTGGTCTCGCACTTCACCAATCTGGTAAAAGCCGCCTTGTTTACCGGAAATTTTCACGCCATGCCCTTTGTCGTGTGGCTGATCGGCGTCTACAGCATCGTGGATCTCTTTTTGCTGAGGCCCGGTAAATTCTGGCATACGACGAGGGTGGCCGCCGTCTTTGCGGTGTTTAAGGTGGTGGGCTTTGTGCTTCTGTGCTTTGCCGTGATCCAGCTGTATCTGGGATGGAATCCCTTCTTTATGGACTGGTTCTTCCATCCGGTGGCGTCTCTGGGAGAGAAAAGCATCTGTGCGTTCATCATGAACAATATCCTGGTGACCATCTGCATCTCCATCCCGGCGGCTTCGCTCTTTCTGCCGCTTCTGGTGGACTATGGTCTGGTGGACTTTGTAGGCGTGCTGGTGCGTCCCATCATGCGCCCGGTCTTCCGGCTTCCGGGCCGGGCGGCCGTGATTATGGTCTCCGCCTTTCTGGGGAATTTCTCCGTGGGGCATATCGCGGTCAACGACCAGTACAAGACCGGGCGGATGACCGAGCGGGAAGCCGTGGTGATCGGGACCAGCTTTTCCACCGTGTCCGTGGGCTTTCTGCTGGTGCTGGCCAACAATACGGGGCTGAACGAGCGGGGATACTGGAATCTGTATTTCTGGACGGCCTTTCTGATCACCCTGCTGGTGAGCCTGATCGGTGTGCGGATCTATCCGCTGAGACAGATTGCGGATGCTTTTTGTCCGGGGGCGGAGCCAAAGCCGGAGCTTCCGATTCGGGAGCAGCTGTTCCGGGTGGCGGGGGAAGAGGCTCTGAAGACAGCCGAGAACCAGGAATCCCTGGGCAGAAGGATTGCCTATATCATGAAGGAGACCATCGGAGTGCTTGGGACGGTGGCCTCCGGGACGGCCTTCTTTGCCACAGCAGGCGTGCTTCTGTATACCTATACGCCGCTGGTCCGGTGGGTCGGATACGTTTTCTATCCGTTTATGCGGATCTCCATCCCGGCAGAGGAAGCGGTGACGGCCTGCACCGGCGCGGCGGTGTCCTTTATCGAAGTGACGATCCCGGCGCTTCTGGTCACGGTGGGAGAGTGGAGCCTGCGGACCCGCTATATGATGGCGGTGGTGCCCGTGACTTCGATTATCTTTCTGGCCAGCTTCGTGCCCTGCCTGATGGCCACGGACATACCGGTGAGCTTCAAGGATATGGTGATCGTATGGCTGGAGCGGATGCTGCTCTCGGTGGTGATCACGGGGGTCTTCGCAATCCTGCTGTTTCCGTGATTCCACAGGAGGCTGGGAAGCAGCTGTTGCAGATAACAATGTGTCAAAAAATGGGGAACAGGTATGAAGAAAGCTCAGATTCCTTATATCAGTCAGGAAATACTGGAAGATGTAAAAAGGCCCCTGCTGGCAGCCGTGGATCTGGGTTCCACATCCATCGTCACGTATCTGATGGACGGTCTGACCGGCCGGCAGCTGTCCGTCAGAAGCATGCAAAACCCGCAGAAAAAATACGGGGCGGATGTGGTCACACGGAGCAGCTACGCGCTGGAACACGGGGCAGGGATTTTAAGCGGCTGTGCCGCTGAAGCGGTAAATCATCTGCTCCGGGAGGCGGCCCGGGAATGTCAGAGAAGCAGTGAGGATATCGTCCGTATCGTCATGGTGGGAAATACATGCATGCACCATCTCTTTCTCAATATTCCGACGGACACTCTGGTGGTGGCGCCCCATGAACCGAAGGTAAAAGAGGCCGTAAAAAGAAATGCGCTGGATTATGGACTTCTGGTCCATCCGTCTGCCGAGCTCTGGTGGCTTCCCAACATCGGAGGTTTTGTGGGGGCTGATACGGTGGGCTGCATCCTGGCTTCCGGCGTTCACGAGCAGGAGGAGCTGGTGCTTCTGGTGGATATCGGGACCAATGCAGAACTGGTGCTGGGCAACCGCCGAAGGCGGATCGCCTGCTCCACGGCTGCCGGTCCTGCCTTTGAGGGGGTGAAGACTTCCTGCGGCATGCGCAGCAGCGACGGCGCCATCGATCATGTGACAGAGGAAGGCGGGAGGCTTCTCTATCATGTGATCGGGGAGACGGAACCTGTGGGGATCTGCGGTTCGGGACTTCTGGACGCAGCGGCCTGTCTTCTGAAGACGGGATTTATGGATGAGAGCGGACGGATGGAAAAAACCTGGCATTTTACACCAAAAGTGGGGGTCTCCCAGAAGGATATCCGGGAGCTGCAGCTTGCCAAGGCTGCCATCGCCGCGGGGATCCGCCTGCTGTGCAGCCGCTGTGGGGCGGAATTTTCCGATATCCGGGAAGTACAGCTGGCCGGGGCCTTCGGGAGCTATATGGATCCTGCCAGCGCCTGTGCGGTCGGCCTGTTCCCTTCGGAACTGGAACATAAGATCCGGCCCATAGGGAATGCGGCGGGAGAGGGGGCGCGAAGAGCGGCCCTGTATGTGGAGGAATATGAGGTCTGCAGCCGTCTGGCGGAGGAGACAGAATTTCTGGAGCTGGCAGGGGACAGAGAATTTTCG
The DNA here is from genome assembly GCA_910574805.1 of Lachnospiraceae bacterium. GTDB lineage: Bacteria > Bacillota > Clostridia > Lachnospirales > Lachnospiraceae > Hominiventricola. The sequence goes on from CAJTCV010000026.1 coordinate 34,572, forward strand.
GACGCCTTTATGGAAGAGCTGCCATTCCCGGTATAGAGCACTAGTGCCGCTCTTCCATGTCGATCAGATAGAAGGACAGCAGCAGATAGAGCAGCTCCTGAGGATCAGAGAAATCAGTCTTCAGGATATGCCGGATCTTGTCCAGCCGGTATAAAAGGGTGCTTCGGTGGATGAACAGGGCCTCTGAAGTACGGGCGATGCTCTGATGCAGCTCCAGGTAGCAGCGGGCAGTCTGGTACAGCTCCGTATGGTTGGCCTCATCCTCATATTTCAGCTCCAGAAGCCGCTCGTGACAGATCATATAGGCCGGAAGCTTTCGGGTTGCCTGCTCGTAGATGTAGTACATGGCGATCTCGTTGAACTGATGGATCCAGCGGGAAGGATTCTGACGGGTTCCCACCTGGAGAGCGGTGGAAGCCTGGACATACTGCCGGTAAAAGTTAAAATGTCCCAGCATGCTCCGGCTGTACCCGGCGGTCAGAAGGCTGTCCCGGATAAAGCCTGCCAGCTTCTGGTGGATCTGATCCTGATCCAGAGGACAGAGGGACAGATTGATAAATATGACCGCGTTCCCCTGGTGTTCCACCGCGCAGGAGCCGGGGATGATCTCTTCCACATAGCTGCAGATGGAGCGCAGGGTAAGATTTTTCGTATCCAGAATGCTTACGTTGATCAGGACGCACAGATAGTGGTGGGAGGAAAACCATCCGGAAGCGTCCAGCTGGCGGCTGACTTCCACATAATCCGCGCTGGGCGTGGTAAGGAGCGTCAGAAAGATCTGATGAAGCTTGTAGGAGCTGTCGCGGCTCTGCACTACATTGGTGGAGAGGGCATGGGAGATCATTTTCGCCAGATATTCCAGCAGAAATCCGAAGGTGTCGTCAAGGGGGACTTCTCCCTCGGAGATCATCAGCCGGAAGACGGTCTTTCCGGCTCTTGGGATATTGACGCAGAGCTTTGGCGTGGCCACCTGATTGCCGGGATAATAGAAGTATCCGGTCCGGTCAAAAGACTCCTCATAGTAGACATCCTGCTTGAGGGCGTTGACGATAGGCTGCGTGGATTCGGTGGAGCCGAGAACCGAGTTCTTGAGCTTTCCATAGGTGAGCTTTTTGGATGCGATGATCGAGAAATCCTTGCCGGCCACCATCATGGGATTGGGGATCACCGGGTCGGTCAGATCCAGAAGCTTCTGGATGGATCCGTTGGACAGCCGGGAATCCATCAGACTCTGATTCCAGCGGTCATAACAGTTGTAGAGCTCCTGCAGAAAGGACAGCAGTTCTCCCGCTGTGACCGTCTCCGGAAGGAAACAGTAGCTTGGCTTGCAGGACTCGGACAGATGGGCGCACCGGCCGGTGAACAGGATCATATTTTTGGACAGGCGTTTCACCGGCAGAGACAGTTCCGGGTTGTCAATCAGGTAGATGATCCCGTCGTCGGGAAGGAGCGTTCCTTCGTAGTTGATGGGATATTTCAAGATCGGATCCCGGGAAAGCCAGGAGGAGACGACGGTCTCCGGATATTGTTTCTGAAGATGCCAGGCGATCAATAAAGCGCTCAGGTACATAGCGGTCACTCCTTTTCCTGAATATTATACAATGAAAAACAAGGGCGCGCAATCTGTCCTATAAAATGTAGGAAATCACGTGCTCAAAATCAACATTTCTGGCGATAGTGCCAAAAGGCCGTCTGTGTTACACTTTATATTAAAGAAAGACGGGAAAAACAGCATCTGGAAGGGCAGATGCGGAACTATAAAAACAGCATCGGCCCGGAGGATGCCCGGAAGGATTTCAGGACGCGGATGCGGCCGGAAATGCTTCCAGACACCGGGCATCAGAAGGGCAGATGCGGAACTATAAATAAGGAGGAACAAAGATGATCATCATCGGTGAAAAAATCAACGGCTCCATCCCGGCGGTGGCGGAAGCCATCGCAAAGCGGGACGCGGAGTTCATCAAGGAGCGGGCAAGGATCCAGACGGAGGCAGGAGCAACCTGTCTGGACTGCTGTGCGTCGGTTCCGGAGGCGGAGGAAGTGGAGACCTTAAAGTGGATGATCGACTGCATCCAGGAGGTCAGCGATCTTCCCATCGCAGTGGACAGTCCCAGCGCGGATGTGATCGCGCAGGTATTTCCGTACTGTAAGAGGCCGGGCCTGATCAATTCCGTGTCCGGTGAGGGCGGCAAGGTCGACAAGCTGTTCCCGCTGATCGCGGATACCAAATGGGAGGTTATCTGCCTTCTGTCCGATGACAGCGGAATCCCCAAATGCGCGGCGGACCGTCTGAAGGTCTTTGACTACATCATCTCCAAGGCGAAGGAATACGGCATCGCACCGAACCGCCTGCACATTGATCCCCTGGTGGAGATGCTCTGCACATCGGAAGACGGTATTGCCATGAATGTGGAAGTGATCAGCACCATCCGGGCCAAATATCCGGATATCCATATTACGGCTGCAGTCAGCAATATTTCCTTTAATCTTCCGGTGAGAAAGATGATCAATCTGGGCTTCACCGTGCTGGCCATGAACGCAGGACTGGACAGCGCGATCCTGGACCCCACCAACCGGGATATGATGGGCGTGATCTATGCGACGGAAGCGCTCCTTGGACAGGATGACTACTGTATGGAATACATCAGCGCGTATCGGGAAGGAATCTTCGGACCGAAAAAATAAGCTGCAATAAAAATTAAAAAAATGGAGGAGAAGAAAAATGGCAGGAATTCAGGAAGTACATGAGTTGGTAGTAAAGGGCAAGGCAAAACTGATCGCGGCGGCAGTCCAGGAAGCGCTGGATGCAGGATGTGATCCCACCGATATCCTTAATAAGGGTATGATCTCCGCTATGGATGAAGTGGGCGCAAAGTTCAAATCCGGTGAGATCTTCGTGCCGGAGATGCTGGTGGCTGCACGGGCCATGAAGAAGGGCGTAGAGGTATTAAAGCCCCATCTGGCATCCGGCGTGGCAGGCGCAGCGGGCAAAGTCGTCATCGGAACCGTGGCAGGCGATCTGCATGATATCGGCAAGAATCTGGTATCCATGATGCTGGAGTCCGCAGGCTTCGAGGTCATCGACCTGGGCGTGGATGTGGCCAAAGAAAAATTCGTAGAGGCAGTGGAGGCGAATCCGGATGTGAAGATCGTCTGCTGTTCCGCGCTTCTGACCACCACCATGCCGTCCCTGAAGGATACCGTTACCCTGTTAAACGGAGCGCCTTTCCGCTCCAACATTAAAATTATGGTAGGCGGAGCGCCGATCACGCAGGCATTTGCAGACGAGATCGGAGCGGATGCATATACAGAAGATGCTGCTTCCTGTGCGCAGAGAGCAAAGGAACTGGTAGCATAAAATCCCCCTTCTTATTTGATAAAAGAGCTGCTGCAAAATATGCGGCAGCTCTTTACTTTTTCCAGAAAGTGCCGATATAATGTCTAAAGGAAACTTTTTAGACCATATACAGGAGGAGGTTAAGTATGCAGGTTAATGTGAATCAGGATGCTGCCATCAGACAGTATACCCAGAATGTGCAGAGTGCAAAGGCAGTAACGGCACCGGCAGCAGATACGAAGGAAGAGGCTTCCGCAAGTGCAGTCCAAAAGGATGTGGACCGCGCAGAGTTCAGTAAAGATACGGCAGTTACCGGCAAAATGAGTGATTCCGAGAGAGCAGCTCTCGTTCAGAGCCTGAAGGACGATCTGAACAATCAGATGTCCCGTTTCACCAATATGATGACCCAGATGTTCCAGAAGCAGGGAATCTCGGCGAATCTGTCTCAGGGAAATGATTTCTGGCGGTTTATGGCAAGCGGAAACTATTCCGTAGATGCCAAGACCAAGGCAGAGGCACAGGCTGCAATCTCCGAGGACGGATACTGGGGCGTATCCAAGACTTCTCAGAGAATCTTTGACTTTGCACATGCACTTGCAGGGGATGACCCGGAGAAGATGAAAGAGATGCAGGCGGCAGTGGAAAAGGGCTTCAAGCAGGCAGAAGAAGCATGGGGCGGCAGCCTTCCGTCCATCTGCGGTGATACGCATGCGGCGATCGGCAAGCTGTTTGATGATTTCTATGCAAAGAACGGCGCGACTGCGTAAGCGGTGTGCGGAATAACTGTTCAGCAAAATGTAGCGGATTCCCGATACCAGACAGAGCGTATCGGGAATTTTTGCGTTATCCGGGGATCTTTCATCTGTTCTGCAGTTCGTGCAGAACATTCCTTTTTATAGAAAATGAATAAAAGATTTGCAAATTTCAGAAATCTGTGTTATACTTTGTACATAAAAATTGTTGAATATTTTTATTCTACAATTTAGAACGACATGGAAGAGGATAAGGGACAGTGAAAGATAAGGTTTCGGCAGAACAGATGGTATATGATTATATTTGCAGTGCACTGTATGATCGGAAGCTTGTGCCAGGTTCGGCTCTTGTGGAGCGGGTGATTTGTGAGGCTCTCCATGTGGGACGGACTCCGGTCCGGGCGGCTTTTGGCCGTCTGGCGGCGGAGGGATACGTGGAACTGGTCCCCAACAGGGGTGCATTCATTATCACCGGTACGAAAGAGATTCTGCAGGATTATTACCGGGTAAGAACGGATCTGGAGATTCTGGCTCTGCAGAGGAGTATCAACCGGATGGATGAAGAGGATTACCGCTGCCTGAACGAGATTGTTCAGGGAGAGGCAGATGCATTTAAAAATCGGGATCTTAAGACCTATCTGGATCATATTGGAAAGTTCTACGGATATATGATCGCAAAGGCAGAGAGCCCTGTGCTGCTGGAGCTGTATACGCATTTGTATGAGAGACAGCGGGTGCTTCTGGTTCTCTATGATTATTTTTATCTGGAAGAGGAGCTGGATTCGAGAGAAGCCCATATACGGATGATCCGGCTTCTGAGAGAGAAGAATCTGGAAGGGCTGATTCAGGAACTGGAAGAGCATATGGAGCATGTGATCAGCCGGATGGAATCAATGACCTTCCGGACTGCCAACATCAGTATGGCACTGTCCGTGGAGCGTAAATAAATGCTTCCGGTTTATCCGGCGAACCAGTAAACAACCATAATCAGCTGCCTTGTTGGGGGGGATGATCATCTTGAGTCGAAAGGAGTGGCTGCTATGCTCGCTGTGCGGCGGGAAAACGCGGGAACAGATCTGCGAGGACACGATTCTGATCCATTTTCCGCTGTACTGTCCCAAATGTAAGAAAGAAACATATATTGATGTAAAGAGGTACAAAGTGAATATAAATAAGCCAGGCGCACAGACGCAGAGCTGATCAGTCGGATGGATCCGGATTGATGGCACTGCGTTTTTATTTTATTTACTCAAACTTCCCACATTAAAAATGGGATTTGCTCCTTGAAAAATCAATACTTTAGCTTGTAAAATAGCAATCAGGCAGCCGCTGGACCGTACTCCAATGCTT
>CAJTCV010000027.1 GCA_910574805.1 Lachnospiraceae bacterium
TTTTATATGGAGCGGTGCATCCAGGGGGCAAAGACGCTTTCGCTTCCCATGCAGATGCTGGGAGCCGATCTGAAGGCGAAGAAGGTAAACTATAATAACAGCAGCCTGCTCAAGTGGTGTATGACCAATACAGGCGTGCAGGAGGACCGCAACGGCAATATCGTGCCGGTCAAAGCACAGAGCCCAAAGTATCGTATTGACGGGCTTGCAAGCCTTCTGGATGCTTACGTTGGTCTCTATGAACATTATAACGAGTTCCGGGATATGGCAACCGTATAGAAAGGAGAACTGCGCCATGACAGTAAAAAACCAATATTTTATGAAGGATAAAAAAGCACAGATTTATCTGAAAATGCACAGGGGAACTGATGATGATGGATTTCCCAGGGGTGAAAAATATTATCCTATTTCATCTGCACCCGTATGGTGTTATACCAGACAACTGTCACAGCAGAATGTAACCTATTCTTATCTGCGTGGAGTATCAGAAACAAGAATGTTTGTATTTAATCATTACGGGAATGTTGAAGTATATGATCTGATCCGGTATAACGGGAACTGGTACAGGATAACAAGGACAGATACACAGGATGATTACAACAGTGACCTCTTTGTGTATGTGGAAAATGCAGTAGGGGGATATCTTCCAAAAGACAGTGAAATTCAGCCGTATACACCCGGTATATGGGAAAACAGATGACCAGAAAGAGGCAGTTTATGAGTAATGAGCAGCTTGTCACTTTGATAAAGGCAGGAGAGAACACCAGTGAAAATATGAAAGTCCTCTATCTGCAGGTAAAGTCGTTTATACATGTGATGGCCATGCGGTATCAGGGCCGTGCAGAACTGGATGATCTGGAACAGGAGGGATATCTTGCCCTGTATCCTGCCATTGACGGATACGATCCTGAGAGGGGCATAAAGTTCCTGACCTATGCCGAGTATTATATACGTCAGGCGATGCAGCGTTATATTCTGGCGAATAAGAGCAGCCTTCGTTTGTCTTATCGTTCCTGTGAGATGATTTCAAAGTACAGAAGATTCTGTAATCTGTTCCAGCAGAAGTATGGATATGAACCACCAGACGAAGCAGCTGAAAATTACTTGTATTTTACTCTGAATCAGATCAGGGAAATCCGGCAGAACATGCTTCTTGACAGCGTGTGGAGCCTGGACGCCTCTCTGCCGGACAGTGAAGATCTGACAGTTGGCGATACGGTTCCCAGCGGGGAGGATCTGGAAGGCGACGCAGCAGACCGGCTGGATCAGAAGCGGCTGCAGGCGATACTCTGGCCCATGGTGGACCGTCTGCCGGACCGACAGCCGGCCGTGATCCGGATGAAATACCAGCAGAATATGACGCTGAAAGAGATCGGAGAGGTCTACGGTGTGACCATCGAAGCGATCCGGCAGTCAGAGCGTAAGGGGATGCAGGCGCTGCGAAGATCCCGCGAAGTCAGACAGCTGAGAGCGTTCCTTCCGGAGACGGCAGAAGCCCAGGCATACAGGGGCAACGGTGTGGAACGGTTCAACCGGACGTGGACCAGCTCTACAGAACGGGTGGCACTGCAGCTGGAATTCTGGTCGACAAACGGTCGATAAAACATAAAAAACCACCCTTTTTCAGGGGGCTTCATTGCTTTTTAAAAATGCTGAAAAACGTTGAATTTACAGGAAAAAATAAGAAAAGCTCCCGACCGGATTTGAACCGGTGACCTACGCATTACGAGTGCGTCGCTCTACCGACTGAGCCACGGAAGCTTACTGCCTAACAGCAATGACTATTCTAGCAGATGTGGAGCCGCTTGTAAAGTCTTTTTGTAAAAAAAATAAAAAAATTGAAAAAGATGTCAAAACAGATGTCCCATAAATCAGGTTGATAATTTTTTCCAAAAGACGTATACTCATAACAAAGATGAGAAAATACGAGGTGCGAGATTATGATGGATTTTGGTGTTGCTGTTCCTGTGATCACGTCTTTTGCCATCAGTGCGGCGGCCGGACCGATGGTCATACCCGTTCTGAGAAAACTGAAGGTGGGGCAGACGGTCCGGGATGACGGTCCCCAGACACATCTGAAGAAAAACGGGACGCCGACCATGGGCGGGCTGATCTTTCTGCTCAGCGTGGTGGTGACTTCTCTTTTCTATGTAAAAGATTACCCGAAGATCATACCGATTCTGTTTGTAACCGTGGGTTTTGGCATCGTGGGCTTTCTGGATGATTATATCAAGGTGGTGCTGCGGCGCTCGGAGGGGCTGACGCCGGGGCAGAAGATGGCGGGGCAGCTGGTGATCACCGGAATCTTTGCATGGTATATGGCCGAGCGTTCGGAGGTGGGGCTTCAGATGCTGATCCCCTTCGGAGGCGGCAGATGTCTGGATCTGGGTGTACTCTCGATTCCGCTTCTGTTCATTGCTGTGATCGGTACGGTGAACGGGACCAATTTTACAGACGGACTGGATGGGCTGGCTTCCAGTGTGACCGTTATGGTGGCGGTATTTTTCACCGTGGTCGCTGTCGGGACAGGGAGCGGGATCCATCCGGTAACCTGTGCGGTGACAGGCGGGCTGCTGGGATTTCTCCTGTTCAACGTCTATCCGGCCAGCGTGTTCATGGGGGATACAGGGTCGCTGGCGCTGGGAGGTTTTGTGGCGTCCACGGCATATATGCTGAGGCTTCCGCTGTTTATCGTAATCGTGGGACTGATCTATCTGGTGGAGGTGCTGTCCGTGATGATCCAGGTGTCGTATTTTAAAGCGACCCATGGGAAACGCTTTTTTAAGATGGCGCCCATTCATCATCATTTTGAGAAATGCGGCTGGTCTGAGACGCGGATCGTGGCTGTATTTTCCATTGTGACGGCCCTCTGCTGCCTGGTGGCGCTGGCGGCGGTGTGACAGACCGAAGTTCTATTTAAGAAACGGCTGCATAGACTGGAAGAGAGAGTATCAGATCTAAAAAGGAGCAGGACATGGCAGTCAGGAGACAAACGGATACAAAAGAACCGGTGGATTATGTACTTTTGATCCTTGTTCTGATACTGACGGTGTTCGGGCTGGTCGTGCTCTACAGTACGAGTGCATACAATGGCAGGGTCAAATTTGCTGACCCTGCCTATTATTTAAAGAAGCAGTTTTTTGCCACCAGCATCGGGCTCATGGGGATGTATCTGGTGTCCCAGGTGGATTACCGCAGATGGCTTCCGGCAGCAGGGATCGGCTATGTGATTTCCCTGATCCTGTCTACGGCTGTTTTATTTATCGGAAAAGAATATAACGGTTCCAGGAGATGGCTGGCGCTTGGTCCTCTCTCCTTTCAGCCGTCAGAATTTGCAAAGCTGGCGGTAGTGGTCCTGCTGGCTGCCATTGTGAGCAAAAACGCATCTCATATGAAGTCATGGAAATATATGTTTCGGGTGATCCTTCTGGTACTTCCCATCGTGGGACTTGTGGGGACAAATAATCTGAGTACGGCCATCATCATTCTGGGGATCGCCGTGATCCTGATCTTTATTGCCAACCCCCGCTTCCTGCCTTTTATAGGTCTTGGAGGGATGGGGATCGGATTCATCGGGATCTTTCTGAGTGTGGAATCCTATCGTCTGGAACGTCTGGCCATCTGGAGGCATCCGGAACTGTATGAAAAAGGCTATCAGACCATGCAGGGACTGTACGCCATCGGGTCCGGCGGTATCTTCGGCGTGGGACTTGGAAACAGCATGCAGAAGCTGGGATTTGTGCCGGAGGCGCAGAATGATATGATTTTTTCCATTATCTGTGAAGAAATGGGACTCACCGGAGCATTTCTCGTGATTCTGCTGTTCGGCCTTCTGATCTGGAGGCTTATGGTCATCGCCACGCATATTCCTGAGCTGTTCGGCGCGTTTCTGGCCGCAGGGGTTATGGGACACATTATGATTCAGGTGATCCTGAATATCGCGGTGGTTACCAATACGATTCCCAATACAGGTATTACTCTGCCTTTTATCAGTTTTGGAGGCACTTCAGTTATGTTTCTGCTGGCCGAGATCGGGCTGATCCTGAATGTCTCCCGGCATATGAAGAAGGAACACTGACTGCCGGTTCCGCATATACTGGTATATAATGGCAGACCTGGTAACAGGTCCGGAGGGAATGGATTTGGACAGAAACAAACTGTATATCAAGGGCTCCCAGAGGATGCAGGGGGAACTGCTGGTGCAGGGCTCGAAAAATGCGGCTCTGCCGATTCTGGCAGCGACGCTTCTGGGGAAAGGGATCTTCATCATTCATCACTGTCCGAGGATCTCGGATGTGGAGCATATGCTGGAGCTTCTGGAGGATGCGGGGTGCAGGGTCCGCTGGGAAGGGCATATGCTGATCGTGGACACCAGAGAGGCGGGCAGCTGGCAGGTATCAGGAAACGGCGCGGGGAAGATGCGCTCCACAGTGACGCTTCTGGGGAGTATCCTGGGGAGGATGCATCGGGTGGAGATCCCCTATCCGGGGGGCTGTACCATCGGAAAGAGACCCATCGATCTGCATCTTCGGGGGCTGGAGCAGCTGGGAGCAGTATTTGAGCATCAGGAGCATACCCTGTCAGGCAGGGTAGAGGTTCTGCACGGTGCACAGGTGTATCTGGATTTTCCCAGCGTAGGGGCTACGGAAAATGTACTGCTGGCTGCAGCACTGGCAGAGGGGACGACGGTGATCCACGGAGCCGCCATGGAGCCGGAGATCGTGGAGCTGGCATCTTTTCTGAGGAAAATGGGGGCTTCCGTACAGGGTGACGGGACGCCGGTGATCACTGTCAAGGGCGTTGAAAAGCTGCATGCAGCGGAATATATCATCCCCTCCGACCGGATCGTGGCAGGAACGTATCTGTTCGGTGCGGTGATGACCAGAGGGGAGATCCGTCTCCTTCATGTGCCCTTGTCCCATCTGGGAAAGCTTCCGGAGCTTCTGGAGCAGATGGGCGCCGTGGTGGAGGCGGAGGAAGACTGGATCTATGTACGGATGGACAGACAGTGCAGGTGCATCCCCTATATGGTAACAGCGCCGTTTCCGGGATTTCCCACGGATCTGCAGTCTGTTCTGCTGGCTGCTCTGTCCACGGCGTCAGGCATGAGTTTTATCGAAGAGAAGATCTTTGAGGCGCGTTTTCAGATTGTGGAAGAGCTCCGGAAGATGGGCGCCTCCATCTCCAGCGAGGATTCCTTCGCGCTGATTGACGGCGATGCCAGGCTCCACGGCGCGCGTGTGGAAGCAAAGGAGCTGCGGGGCGGTGCTGCCCTGATCATGGCGGCTCTTTCCGCTGAGGGCGAGACGTGCATCTCCGGCATGGAATACGTCTGCCGCGGCTATGAAAATATCAATGAAGATTTGAAAAATCTGGGGATTATGTTATAATGTATGCGCCGATCTGTGTCTGCCCGAAAGCAGGATATCAGCCACACGCAGATCGGACACATCCCCCGGAGGGAACTGTGCTCTGCAGGAAAATAACACGAAAAGAAGGATGTCAGACAACTTATGGCAGAACAGACCAGAAGATCCGGATTCCGGAAGAAGATCCTCATAGCAGCAGCGGTACTGGCAGCCGTCGCCGTATTGATTCTGTCTTTTGTGGGGGTATTCCGAATCACGGAGGTAACTGTGATCGGAAATAATTATTATACGAAGGAAGAGATCGCGGATCTGATCGTTGGAAAGGGATACCAGCGGAATACAGTCTATCTGTATCTGCGCTACCGATATCAGAAGCATCCGGAGATCCCGTTTGTGGATGATTTTGAAGTGAGCCTGGACTCCCTTCACAGCATCACGATCCGTATTTACGAGAAAAATATGGTCGGCTATGTCCGTTATCTTGGAAAAAATGTATATTTCGATAAGGACGGGATCGTTGTGGAGAGCTCTGCCGAGGAGATCGACGGGGTGCCCAGGATCACGGGGCTTTATTTTGAGGATCTTGCCATTTACAGGAGTCTGAATGTGGAAGATCCGAAGATTTTTGACACCATACTGGATATTACGCAGCTTTTGAAAAAATATGAACTGGATCCGGATGAGATCCGTTTTGGAAATACCAGGGAGCTCTATCTGCAGCTTGGAGATGTGCGGATTTCCATGGGTGCCGGGGAGCATCTGGAAGAGAAGATTGCGAGAATCAAACAGCTGGAGCCGGATCTTCAGGGCAGAAGCGGGACTCTGCACATGGAAAGTTATACCGATGAGAGCAGGCATATCTCTCTGGAGGCGTTGAAATAAGCCTGAGATATGTCGAAAATGCACTAAAAAAAGCGATAAAAAAAGTAAATTTCAGGTTGCGCAATTATGAAAAAAAAGATATGATAGTATTATTGTATTGTAGGAAATTCAGGGGAAGTGTATTTGTAAGGAGGAATGACCTTGATAGAAATCATGACAAATGAGACAGAGGCTGCCGCGCGGATCATTGTGATCGGTGTGGGCGGTGCTGGTAATAATGCTGTAAATAGAATGGTGGAAGAGCAGATTGGCGGCGTGGAATTTATCGGTGTAAATACGGACAAGCAGGCGCTGAAGCTGTGTAAGGCGCCGACAGCGATCCAGATCGGCGAGAAGCTGACAAAAGGACTCGGAGCAGGCGCGAAGCCGGAGATCGGCGAGAAAGCGGCAGAGGAGAGCATAGAAGAGCTGAAGGAAGCAATCCAGGGAGCAGATATGGTGTTCGTAACCTGCGGTATGGGTGGGGGGACCGGTACCGGAGCAACACCTGTTCTGGCACGTGCAGCCAAGGAGATGGGTATCCTGACGGTGGGTGTCGTGACAAAACCTTTTCGTTTTGAGGCAAAGCAGCGCATGAACAACGCGCTGATGGGTATAGAGAAACTGAAGGCATCGGTGGATACGCTGATCGTAATCCCCAATGACAAACTTCTGGAGATCGTGGACCGGAGAACCACCATGCCGGAAGCACTGAAGAAAGCAGATGAAGTGCTGCAACAGGCTGTCCAGGGGATCACGGATCTGATCAATCTTCCGGCTCTGATCAATCTGGACTTTGCGGATGTGCAGACGGTCATGACGGACAAGGGAATCGCTCATATCGGTATTGGTACAGCAAGAGGTGATGACAAGGCTCTTGAAGCGGTCAAGCAGGCGATTACCAGTCCGCTGCTGGAGACGACGATTGAGGGCGCAAGCCATGTGATCATCAATGTATCCGGAGATATTTCTCTGATTGATGCCAATGAAGCTGCCAGCTTTGTACAGGAGCAGGTGGGTGAGGAGGCCAATGTGATCTTCGGTGCCATGTATGATGCGAATAATTCCGATGAGGTGAGCATTACGGTGATTGCCACCGGGCTGCGGGAAGAGGGCGGCAGAACAGGCGCTTCTTCTTATCGTTCTGCGGGAACCCGGACTGTGACCCAGACAGGAGTGAATCAGCCGGGGCACGCAAAACCGGCAACGGAGACGAGAAGACAGGTGGTCCAGCCGCTTCCGGGGCTTAAGACTTTTAAGAAGCCGGAGAGCACGGTGGAGGTGCAGGAGATCCAGATTCCGTGTTTTTTTCAGAAAGACAGATAGGCGGAGTACATAGAGGATGAGACGGAGCTGTCAATGGGACGGCTCCGTTTCTTCATGCAGGCATAAAGACCCTGCATGCCGAGGGGAAAAAGGAGGAGGAAACATATGAAGGAAAGAAAGATCACAGGGTATACAGGGCTGATCTGTCTGCTGGGGAGCCCTGTAGCACACAGTATATCGCCGGCCATGCACAATGAAGCGTTTGACCTGTGCGGCCTGGATTATGTGTATCTGGCGTTCGATGTGCCGCCGGAGAGGTTCGAGCAGGCGGTGGACGGTCTGACGGCGGTGGGAGCAGGAGGATGGAACTGTACGATGCCCCATAAGAGACGGATGTATGAGCGGGCAGATGTGCTTTCTGAAGAGGCAGAGCTTATCGGAGCGGTCAATACGGTGGTGCAAAGAGACGGCGTTCTGACCGGCTGCAACACGGACGGCAGAGGTTATATGATGGCAGTCAGGGATGCCGGATATGAGATCGCCGGAGAGAAGATGACGCTTCTGGGCTCGGGAGGCGCGGCGGCGTCCATCCTCGCACAGGCGGCGCTGGACGGCGTGGCGAAAATTGATCTGATCGCCAGGAGGGGAAATTCCTGGGATTCCATACAGGAGGTTGCAGACCGGGTGAATCAGCGAACCGGCTGCCAGGTGCAGATGTACGAGCTTCAGGATCTGGAGCAGATGAAAAAGAGCATCCAGGAGAGCCGGATCCTGGTCAATGCATCCTCTGTCGGCATGAGCCCCCGGGAGGAAGAATGTCTTTTGCCGGATGCGGCTTATCTCCATCCAGAGCTGATTGTGTCGGATGTGATCTATCAACCCAGAAGGACCAGGCTCCTTCAGATGGCGGAGCAGGCGGGATGCGCGGTATTCAACGGGATGTACATGCTTCTGTATCAGGGTGCCTGCGCATTTGAACTGTGGACCGGGAAACAGATGCCGGTAGATACGATCCGGGAAAAATATTTTGGATAAGGACAGAAGGACGATGAAAAAGACATTTCAGGCAGGAACGGGAATACTCGGTGAAGGGAATCCGAAGATCTGCGTGCCGGTGGTGGCCGGCAGCAGGGAAGCCATTTGGAAAAAGGCAGAGGAGATTGCGCTGCTTCCGGCGGATATCGTGGAGTGGCGGGCGGATTTTTATGAGGATATTTTTCTGTCCCAGGCCATGCAGGAGACGCTGCAGGGGCTTAAAGAGCGGTTGAACGGGAAAGCGCTGCTTTTTACCTTCCGGACGAAGGAAGAGGGCGGCAACCAGTCCATCAGCCGTGATGCCTACCATCAGCTGAATGAGTCAGCTGCTTCTGCCGGTGCGGATCTGGTGGATGTGGAAGCATTTCTGGAGGAAGAGCGGACTGCGGATAAGATCTGGAGGCTGAAAGAGGCAGGGTGCCGGGTGATCGCGTCCAGCCATGATTTTGACAGAACGCCTCCTGTGAAGGAGATGGTGAGGCGTCTCCTACGTATGGAGGAGATGGGTGCAGATGCGGCGAAACTGGCAGTGATGCCCGTGGAGCGTCAGGATGTGCTGGAGCTTCTGAAAGCGACAGTGATGGCGGATGAACGGCTGTCCATTCCGGTGATCACCATGTCCATGGGAAGTCTGGGGGCTGTCAGCCGTATCTGCGGCAGTCTTACCGGTTCTGCCATGACATTTGCGTCTGTGGGAGAGACATCCGCGCCGGGGCAAATTCCCATAGAGTCCATGCAGGCGGCGCTGCATCTGCTGGAGTGCGGCGGATGACCGGAAGGGAGGGATACTGAAGATCAGAGAGACGGACAGGCCCGGCATATGCCGGGAGCTGTCCGTTTGTCGTTTTATGGGGATAAAAAAGACCATATAGCCGCAGGATCTGACAGGGATTTTAGCGCCTCATCCCTATAATGGTGATTACCATAAGAGAGAGGGTGGCAAGTGTACTATGAAGTTTATGTAGATGTACTGTTTGTGAAAAATCTCTGGATGAATGCGGTGCTGCTGCTTCTGACTGCCTGGGCAGATCAGGAGAAGGTAAAGATCTGGCGGATCGGTGCAGCGGCAATGACAGGCAGTCTGGGTGTCTGTCTTCTGTATATCGCATCTGCCTGGCTGTCGGGGATCCACTATGTTCTGGGATCGGTGGTTCTGGCGGCGGGAATGACAGGGATTGCTTATTCGGGAAGGAAGCATTTCCTCGGACGGATGACCAGTCTGTATATGGAAAGCTTTCTGCTAAACGGGATCCTTCACTATCTGGAGCAGTTTCACAGGCTGGCCGGAGTGTGGTTTGCGGTTTTCAGCAGTATATCTGCAGCAGTTTTAATGGCAGCGGAATACATATGGAGAGGCAGGAGAAGGGAAAAAGAGAGAACCCTTTCTGTCGTTCTGCATCATGGGGTGTGCCGGATATTCGTGGAAGCGCTGTATGATACCGGCAATGGCCTGTATGACCCTGTCAGCCAAAAAGCAGTCAGTATCCTGGATGAAAAGGTGCTGGAAGAGCTTCTCCGGGAATCCGGAAAAGAGCGGCTTCCGCATTTTATTCCTTATGACACCATATCGGAGCATGGGATACTGGAGAGCTATGTGCTGGACGGGATGGAACTGGATCCGGAGGGGAAGAGTATCTGGATCCGGCGGCCGATGATCGCGCGTATGCCGAATAAGAGCAGACAGTATCAGCTTATACTTCATCGTGACCTGCTTTCCTCATAAAGAGGAGGCATTATGATCATTAAGGTAACGATACCACATCAGATCCAGCTAAAGGTAGCGCCAAAGTTCAAGAGCATGTTCTTTTCCAAAAAAGGAGAGATCCATTATATCGGCGGAGCGGAGATTCTGCCGCCGCCTCTGAATGCGGAGGAAGAGAACCGTGCGATACTGGGACTGGAGACGGATCAGGAGCAGCAGGCCAGGGCAAAACTGATCGAACATAATCTGAGACTGGTGGTGTACATAGCAAAAAAATTTGACAATACGGGGGTAGGTGTGGAGGATCTGATCTCTATCGGAACCATCGGACTGATCAAGGCGATCAATACATTTAACCGGAACAAGAACATCAAGCTGGCGACCTACGCTTCCCGCTGCATTGAAAATGAGATTCTTATGTATCTGCGGCGGAACAACAAAGTACGTATGGAGGTGTCCATTGATGAACCGCTCAATGTGGACTGGGACGGAAATGAACTTCTTTTGTCGGATATTCTGGGGACAGATGAAGACATCATCTACCGGGATCTGGAAGACGAGGTGGAACGCAAGCTTTTGAAAAAAGCACTTTCCAAACTCTCCAAGAGAGAGAAGATGATCATCGAACTGAGGTTCGGACTGAACCATCCGGCGGGGCGGGAGATGACTCAAAAGGAGGTAGCGGACCTGCTGGGTATCTCTCAGTCCTATATCTCCCGCCTGGAGAAGAAGATCATAGGACGGCTGAAGAAAGAGATCGTGAAATATGAATAATCATTTCAGATAGCTTTTCATGGTTTTCAGGGCATTTTTCTCCAGCCGGCTTACCTGTGCCTGAGAGATATGGATCTCTTCGGCCACTTCCATCTGGGTTTTTCCCTCAAAAAAGCGCAGATTGATAATGTGATTTTCCCGGGGGCTTAAGCGCTTCATGGCTTCCGAAAGAGAGAGATTTTCCACCCAGTTTTCTTCCTTGTTTTTGCGGTCACTGATCTGGTCCATGACATAGAGGGTGTCGCCGCCTTCTGTGTAGACCGGATCGTACAGACTTACAGGGCTCTGGATGGCATCCAGGGCATAGACGATATCCTCCTTGGGGATGCCGATGGCGTCCGAGATCTCCTGAATGGTGGGCTCTTTGGAGTTCTCCTTCAGGAGATTTTCTTTGGCGTAGATCGCTTTGTAGGCGGTGTCTCTTAAGGAACGGCTGACGCGGATACTGTTGTTGTCTCTCAGGTAGCGCCGGATCTCCCCGATGATCATGGGTACGGCGTAGGTACTGAATTTGACATCCATGGTGCAGTCGAAATTGTCGATGGCCTTCATAAGCCCGATGCAGCCGATCTGGAACAGATCATCCACGTTCTCATTGCTGGAGGAGAAACGCTTGATGACACTGAGGACCAGACGGAGATTGCCCTTGATGTACAGCTCTCTGGCTTCTTTATCCCCTTTCTGAATGCGTTCAAAAAGCATTTTCTTTTCCTCATTGGTAAGAAGCGGTAGTTTGGATGTATTGACTCCGCAGATCTCAACCTTGTTCACAACCATGGATCATCCTCCTGCAGCATCGTTTTATATAAAAGCATTTCCCAAAATATTCTGCTTATGCAAAAGGGATCCAAATAAAAAATGGCAAATTCTGTACATCAGGAACAAAGGGGCCCCGACCGCCTCCTTGGGCAGAGAACGTCTGCTTCACAGACCTCCACCAGGATGATGTCCGGCCCGATCTGACAGATCCGGTTCCAGGGAATGATATATTCCTGATCCGGCCCCATAAGTCCCAGAAAGCGGAACGGACCAGGTACCACGAGGGCAGTGATGCAGCCTTTGCACTCATCCAAGATCAGGTCGCATACTCTGCCGAGACGCTTGCAGTCGCAGCGGTTGATTACGTCTTTTTCCTTTAATTCGCAGAAACGCATGGTTGTCTTCCTGTTATCAGGTCCTTTTCTATTAATCTATGCAGAAGGGCCTGTAAGAATCAATGCAGATTTGCGTGGGTCTGCGCAAGTTTTTTTCTTGACAGGAAATATCTGCTGTGATATAGTATACAAAGCTGTTTGTGCGAAGAGACTGTACAGGCAGCTTACGCAAATAATCACGCGGACGGATCCATGGAGCGGTGCCTGTTCAGAGGTTCTCCAGGGAGAGAAGGTCCGGCGGAAGAAAAACCGAAACGGAGGAAGAAAAATGAGCGTAATTTCAATGAAACAGTTACTGGAAGCAGGTGTGCACTTTGGTCATCAGACCAGAAGATGGAACCCCAAGATGGCGGAGTACATCTATACGGAGAGAAATGGCATCTACATCATCGACCTGCAGAAGTCTGTCGGCAAGGTAGATGAGGCTTACAGGGCAGTGGCAGATATCGTGGCGGATGGAGGGAGCATTCTTTTCGTCGGAACCAAGAAGCAGGCACAGGACGCTATTGCACTGGAAGCAGAGCGCTGCGGCATGTTCTATGTGAATGAGAGATGGCTGGGCGGTATGCTGACCAATTTCAAGACGATCCAGGGACGTATCAACCGGTTAAAAGAGATCGAGGCGATGGAAGAAGACGGAACCTTCGATGTGCTGCCGAAGAAAGAAGTCATCGCTCTTAGAAAAGAGATGGAGAAGCTTCAGAAGAATCTGGGTGGTATCAAAGAGATGAAGAGAATCCCGGATGCAATCTTCGTTGTGGACCCGAAGAAGGAGAGAATCTGTGTGCAGGAAGCACATACGCTGGGGATTCCGCTGATCGGCATCTGTGATACCAACTGCGATCCGGAAGAACTGGATTATGTGATCCCGGGCAATGACGATGCGATCCGTGCAGTGAAGCTGATCGTTTCCAAGATGGCGGATGCTGTTGTGGAAGCAAGACAGGGCGAGGCTGAGGACGCAGAAGCTGCTTACGAAGAGATGGAAGAGCAGGCAGAAGCATAAAGAGGACAGATTCGACAGGAGGGAAACAGATATGGCTATTACAGCAGCAATGGTAAAAGAGTTAAGAGAGATGACCGGTGCAGGCATGATGGACTGTAAGAAGGCTCTGGCTGCTACCGAGGGCAATATGGAAGCGGCAGTAGACTTCTTAAGGGAAAAGGGTCTTGCTACCGCACAGAAGAAGGCAGGACGTATCGCTGCAGAGGGCATCGTGGCGACAGCTCTGACAGAGGATGCGAAGAAAGCAGTCGTTGTAGAGGTAAATGCAGAGACTGACTTTGTGGCAAAGAATGAGAAGTTCCAGAATTATGTGGCAGAGGTGGCAGCACAGGCGCTGAACACATCGGCGGCAGATATCGATGCATTTATGGAAGAGAGCTGGGCTTCTGACACCAGCAAGACGGTAAAGGAAGCGCTGGCAGCGCAGATCGCAGTGATCGGCGAGAACATGAACATCCGCCGTTTCCAGCAGGTCAGCGAAGAGAACGGTTTTGTGGCTTCCTACATCCATGCAGGCGGCAAGATCGGTGTTCTGGTTGATGTGGAAACCAATGTGGTCAGCGACGAGATCAGGGAGATGGCAAAGAACATCGCCATGCAGATCGCAGCGCTGAAGCCGGTCTACACCAACAGCAGTGAAGTGGACGAGGAGTACAAGGCTCATGAGCTGGAGATCATCAAGGCGCAGATCGAGAACGACCCGAAGATGGCAGGAAAGCCGGAGAAGGTGATCAACGGTGCTGTTATGGGCCGTCTGAACAAGCAGCTTAAGGAGATCTGCCTGATGGATCAGGTGTACGTAAAAGCAGAGGACGGCAAGCAGCTGGTATCCGCATACGTGGCACAGGTCGCAAAAGCCAACAGCGCAGATGTTACCATCAAAGGCTTCGTACGCTATGAGACAGGCGAGGGTCTGGAGAAAAAGAATGAGGACTTTGCGGCTGAGGTGGCAAAGCAGATGGGAATGTAACTCCAATTTTATAAGATTAAGCATGACGCTGGAAACCCGCATGGTTCCAGCGTTTTTTGCGTTTTTGAGGTGTCGTTTTGGGATGATAGAAATCGGGAGGATTTGCGGAAAAGTTGGTAAAAATCTGGTACGGGAATTGGTAAAATCCTTTACCAACTTTTAAGGGGCGAAGTTTGCAGGTTTTTTATAGGGAAGAACGAGTGGGATTTTTTACGAAAGAAGCAATGAAAAAAATGATGAAAGAGAGGACGAAGTGCATGGAACTGATTGAGATGATGGTGGTGATGGGGAAGAACCGGATGATCCAGCTGCCGGAAGAGGAAGTGAAAGTAATGGGGCTGAAGGAAGGGGATGAGCTGTGTCTGTCTTATCTGGTGGATGATTGGATGGAGGGGAAGGTGAATGGGGCGGGGGAGTTTTTGGTGGAGAGGGTAAGATGATTAATATATAAGAACAAGGGATTTTAAATGGTAATGATGGAGAAAAAGCATTAGAACATGTGGAATATGTTTTCTCCGAAATTCTTATTTAGTATACAGATTAAGAAACAGCCTATGTCAGAAAACCTGAAGACAACACAGGTCAAAAATAGGGAAGAAGTGCAGAGCGGATCAATGAAGTTGGGTTAGAAAAAAGATATTTGTATATGAGATAGAAGGAACTTCCATAATCGGAGGTATCCTTCTTTTTTTATTGCTTGAACAAAAGCCGTATAGAAAAAATGACCAGAAGGAGACGAGGTACATGAAATCAGAGGATGAACATATGAGAAGCAGGGAAGATTCTGGTTATAAGCAGGGACGTAGCAGAAGAGGAGGCAGCCATCCAGGCAGAGTGCCGGATGCAGTAAAGGATTGGAAAAAACGAAAGGGGAAAGCGATATGGGATGGATACTGGGTATTACAGCAGCAGTAGGGATTCTTTTGGCCGGAATAGCCGGACTTGCATGCTCAGACAGATCGAAAAAGAGGAACTCCGAACGATGCATGGCCGTGAGGGGTTGGTCCTCCAGGGCTGCGGCGGGGATCTGAAGGAGTGGACAGACGGGATCAACCAGATGCTGGAGCAGGAAGGGATCCTTCCCAAAGGGAAACGGCTGGATGATGTGGCGGTTTTCCGGAATGAGGGGAAGACCAACCTGCTCTTTTTCTTTGGGGAAGAAAAGCTGGATATGGGAAAGCTGGCCGCCTGGAGGCTTAAGACCCGTTACCAGTTTGGCAGCACATGGATGTCCGACTATGTAGATAATCGGCTGGGAGGATTTCTCCATGAAGCTGTGGCAGAGCGGCCGGACTGTGCGCTGATCGGTGAGGATGGGAACATCTTCAACCTGATGGGAATTGCGGCTCGGACCCTGCGGGAAAACGGGATGGAGGATAAGGCGGAGGAAATGGAGAAGCGCATCACCGGAGGCGGATGCCAGGACTACTATGAAGCACTGAACATCATCGACCAGTATGTTACCATCACGGGAAAAGAAGAACCGGAGATGGGCGGAATGGAGATGAAGTGACACTCTGGCAACAGGAGAAGGGAGAGGAGGCAATCGTGGAAGAAAGAGAACCCGTCATAAAGATCCTGTATGAAAATACCACAAGGCCGGTCAATCGGGTCTTACTCACCTTTCCGCTTTCCGGCAGGGAGAAGCCGGAGCAGAAGATGCTCCCGCTTACCAGAGGGTATGAGAAAAAGAGCAGTATCCCCTTCCGGATCGCAAAAGTGGAATCTCCCATACCAAACCTTAAACAGTATCTGCCTGCGGATGGCTGGTTTCAGGAGATCAGCTGCCTGGCAGAAAAGATCGGGAGGATGGATAGGGAAGAGCAGATGAAATTTTCCGGGATCCTGGACTGCCGATCCATCTCCACCATCGGGGATGTCCTGGAAGCGGCGGACAGCCTGCAGCTGTATGAGTGTTTCCCCGGTGTGACCTGCAGCCGGGAGCTGGGAGGCTATGTGGTAGAGAACGGCATCATGGAGTTCCCCAGGAAGGTGTGGCCTTATCTGGATTATCATGGCATTGGGGAAGAATACTATGCGTCCCACAGCTGCGCTTATACACAGACCGGTCTTGTGGTGCGGAAAGAGGAAGCGCCGGAGATGGAAAAAGGACATGCTCAGGGGTTCCAGATACAGTAGTAGGGAGGGAATACATTGCGGATATTTGTAAAAAGAGAAAACTGGGAGGATGGGATCTGGATGCGACTTCCGGCTACAAAAGAGGAAGCAGAGCAGGTCAGGAAGAGACTGGAGGAGCAACATTCATCGATCATGCTGCCCTTTATCGGAGCGGTGGATTCAAAATTTCCGGAACTGGAGAATCGTCTGGTGGGGGAAATAGTCTTTCCGGCAAAAAACCTGGACCGTCTCAACCAGATGGCCGAAAGGCTGGGGAGCCTGAACGGGGAGGAAGAGATCCCGGAAAGAGTGGAGATCTTCACATCCATTGACGGCCTGCTGGAACATCTGCCGCCCTGCAGCACTCTGGAAGAGCTGAACCAGGCGGCAAAGGTGATCGAAGAGATGGAGACGTGTTCCGGGATTGACTGGAAGCTGACATTTGCAGCACTGGAGGCGGAACTCCCCGGAACCATGGAGGAGTGCTGCCGCATCATCCAGAACCATCAGATCTACGAGCTTCTGCCATTTCCATTTTTGGTACCGGAAAGCTATGCACACTACTATCTGGAGCAGAAAGGCTTTTCCATTCCGGAAGGACTGAAAGATCATTTCGATTATCGCAGGTACGGGCGGAGAAGATCCGGGAGACCGGGGCGGCGGAAACGTTCTATGGCGTGGTAGTCAACCGGGAACATCCGATCTGTCTGGATCATGGAGAAAGACAGGAACTGAAGCTGTACAGCCCCCTGACCCTGACCACCTTTGCAGGGTATCCTCTTTTCCCTGCGCTCCTTCATGGGGAGAAGGTGCCGGCATTCCAGACCGTGATCCGGAAGGAGATTGCAAAGAGCATGCGGGAGTATGGGGCAGGCAGTCTGGCGGAGACTCTTTATAACCAGCTTTTGTCGGGGAAGATCGCATCCATCGTCCCGGATGTGGAGGAACATCAGGGACAGCTGTGGGGAGTTGCCCAGATCTGTACAAAAGGAGAGCTGACCGAACGGAAGCTGTCAGGACTTAAGGAGGAATGGAAGGAGATCGCCGCCCATGGCTGGGGAGACCTGTTTGCCAGCCGTATCTTGGAAGCCGGACATATCCGGTTCCATGCAGGGTTCTGGGATATGGAGCGGGGAGAGAACCTGTCTCTGATGACGGAGGAAGAATTCGGAAGGGAGGTGGGAGGATTTGAGATAAGGATGTAAGAAAAGCAGGAACAGAAAAGGAAAACAGGAAAGGATTGCGGCGCTGACGGATCAGCGCTTTTTTTGTGCGCACAAACAAGACCAGAAAGAAAGGAGGCGGGGTTCCTGGCCAGGGAAAAGATATCTGACTCCCTTTTGGATGGATTTAGAGCAGAAAGCGATCGAGCGGGTGAGGACGGCGTCCCAGATGTGGAGAAAGCAGCTGAACAAAAAGGTGCGCCATGGGACCAGGGAGGCGCTGCGGCACGCAGAATATAAGAGGGTGGTGAAAACCCTTTACGAAGTGGATTTTACCTGAAGGAAGGAGGAATGTGCGATCAACCCAGTAGATATGCTGTTTTTATACAAGCCGGATTTTAAGTTCCAGAAGGCGGAGATTGAAAAAAAGGTGTGCCTGTCAGCCGGTGAGTTTGAAGAGTTTCTGAGAAATCCTCTGGAGGGGATGCCCTGCATTGAGGAAAATATCGATCTGATGCAGGAGGACCGAGACGGGATCTATCACTGTCTCCTTGTGACGGGAGAGGGAAGGCGTGACGGTGTCCTGGTAGAATCTGAGGGATATGGTTATGCCCGTTACGCCTCCTATGTGCCCGATGCCGCCGCCCTGGAATATGATTCCTTGTCGGAGTTCGGGGCAGGGTTGTCCCGGCTGGCGGACCAAATGATCCAGACTGGGACCGATGGAACGAGAGACGGGAACTGGATCTTTTATCTGGATCAGGTACAGGAAGGGTGTGATTTTTCTCTTTCTGAAAATCCGGCACTGGCAGAACTCCTGGCGGACATGCTTGTAGAGAGGCCGGAGGTCAGCATGGCATATGTTCGCAGCGAATGTCTGGAGCTGCGTTTTTATCCGGAGCTTTGCCCCAACTGCCAGAAGGAAACGGAGAACCGTCAGGATCTGGCGGGGGCAGCTCCGCAGGCCAGGGATCCCGGAGAGATGATGCAACAGAAAGATGAGGGACAGACTATGGAAGCCTGCCTGAAAGATCTGCTGTGCGCCCGATGGGAGAACTTGCATCTGGTGCATGACGAGATCGACTACGGGCTGCCCCACACTATCGTGGAACTGGACGGGACTACGTTGACAACGGCAGGGAAGGAAGCCTGGGCGGATGTGCTGGACGCAAAAGTGGTGCGGGTGTTCCAGGGCTATTCCGGCCTGCAGATGGAGCTGTCAGGCGTGAAGGCCAGCCGGCTGGATGCGTTTTCTGCCATGCTGGCAGGGTACTGCAGCGTGGAGGATTATGAGAACTGGGTGAATGAACCGGAGGAGGGACAGGCAGTTCCGGTGATGCAGGAAGGATAACAGGGAGCAGTTGTGAGCAGACAGAGAAAAGAAAAATTTATGATCGGAGGCGGAGAAGAAGATGAAAAATACCACGTTGACCATGAGCTTCAATACGGAACGGCTGGATGCCCTGACCTACCATATGGGGAAGAAGGAGGCGGACCTGCAGGAGGAACTGAAGGACTATCTCCAGAAGCTCTATGAGAAATATGTACCCCAGGCGACCAGGGAATACCTGGACGACCGGATCGCGAGGGAGGAAAATGCCAGATCCTCCCGCTCGAACCGGCAGAGAAATGGGGCTTCCCAGGCGGCAGAGTAGAGAGTTTTCTGTGTAGTGAAAGGAGAAGGAGCGGATGGCAAAACGGGATGTGACCGTGTGGATGGATGAGCATGTCTACTGTGCTTTGTCCGAATGTCTGCCGGAAGGGACCAGCATTGAGCAGGAGCTGGCCCGGATGCTGGAGAGGCTCTATGAACAGACGGTTCCTGCGGAGGAGAGGCGGAAGGTAGAGGATACTGTCAGGCGGGAAGAACGGGAAGCGGACGCTGAAATGTGGAGCAGGCGGCGTTTTGTCCTGATCAAAGTAGTGAAGGACGGGAGAGCGTGCCATCTGCTCACACAGGACTACCGTACCCCAGTGGAGACAGTACATGCCTGTGAGAGCTGCCAGCCGGGCGCGGAAGGGATGGACTGTGAGGAACTGGCGAAGACAGCTTTCCGGAATTCCTTTCCTCTCACGCGGGAAAAATTTGAGGAATGGTGCCGGATGCGGGGACGAGAGGTCCTGGCTGTATATGAGATCGATCTGGACGAAAACCGGATGAAGGCCAGTGTGATGGGGCATGCTTCTGAACAGAGTCTGGATGTCCTTGTGGAGGCAGCTAAGGAGGCATATCGGGATCCGGGACTCAGATTGGAGGAACGGGCGTGCGTTTTCGGGGAAAAGGTTAGGGAGTTTTCCCATGCCGTTGAGGAAGGATGCGGGCAGGAAGTACCTTCCGCACAGCTGGCCCAGAGAATGTGACCTCAGCATCCGCCCCTGTGAGCCGCCGTGTGGCCCTGTGTGCCGGTTTTCCGGCAGGGGTGGCAGTAGTTTACCCATGAGAGGGAAATCTGGCTTGTTGGGGCGATTTTGGCAGGCTTGAAAATGGAGCATGGTGTGGCATGATATCCGGGTCGAACTGTGTGCAGGTTAAAGGGTTTATGCTGCTTTCGCAGCCTAAACCCGGAAAACACCGCCCGGCAAAGCCGTGCGGAAGGGCAAAAGTGCATACTTTTTCGGGAGGGACAGAGATTTTTTATACCTGGTTCCGGGAAAAGGAGGCAATTCAGGGGATTTTTGCAGAAAGAAAGTGAATACCGGGCAGAAATGTGCCGGTCAGAGGGGAGGTGGCATGGATGGCCAGAGGAAAGGAAAAGGTGCGGGCCGGTTTCTACATCGAGAAGGAAGTGCTGGAGATGGCGGACAGCCTCCTGCCAGCCGCCAATGTGCGCTCCCGGAATGAGTTTGTCACGGAGGCGTTGAAGTTCTACTGCGGCTATCTGAATTCCGGAAAGGCGGAAAACTATCTGCTGCAGTCCCTGTCCTCCGTCCTCACCAGCACGGTGCAGGACACCGAGAACCGTCTGGCCCGTATGGACTTTAAGATCGCGGTGGAACTTTCCATGCTGGCGCATATGATTGCCTACCACTCGGAGAGCCGGATCGATGAAAGTGTCTTCCGGAAGCTCCATGCAAAGTGCGTGGAGGAAGTGAAGCGTCTCAACGGCGCGGTGGAGCTGAATGACGCATACAAGTATCAGAAACGTGAAAACTAAAAGTAAAAAAGTTTATTGGTTTTGTATATGGACTGTGAGGACAGTTCCGTTTATGTTGATGGAAAAAAGGAGTGAAATGAAAATGGACAGAGAAGAGATCTATGAGATGGTGATCCGGGAGATGACAGAAACCGCTGTGCGGGAGCGCAATGAGCAGTCACCGGAGGAGCAGGAACTGCAGGACAAGGTGGCCAGGCTGAGCAAGGAGATGCAGGAGAAGATCAAAGACCTGCCGGAGGATGTGAGGAAGGCCATCACGGATTATGTGGAGGCGACACTGCTGGTGGCGGATCACGACTGCCTGTATCTGTATGAGCAGGGAGTGAAGGACTGTGTGGCGCTGCTGAAGAAGCTTGGTGTGCTGTAAAAATTTCAACAGTATTTTTTACAGAGAAAGAAAAACTACAGAGTGGCTGGCAGGCTGCTCTGTAGTTGTCTGTGCAGGATCATTCTTTATTTTTTAGGAGAGAGCCGGTCATACTGTATCTGCACAGTTCCGGTGTCGGTGTTTATCTTTTCTTTTTTCAGAAGAGTATAAACGGCCTGACCTTTTGTGTAATCTCTGTCCTCTTTTGGAAAAAAAGAGCGACAGAAAAAATTCCCGGCCTCGTCTTTTTTGTCGAGAAAGATATATACATCAGTATATTCATGAGGTGTAGAAAGCAGGTACTCTGCTTCGATAAGGGAAAGGGCCTGAAGCTTTCTGTTATAGCGGAAGACCAGGTCATTTTTATCGAAAAGCGCCTCAATCTTTGGAAAAGGCTCCAGACGATTCTGGATGTTGCAGAAGTAGCGGCTCTTTTTGATATCTTCCAAAGTGATCTGACCGGAAAGGATCTGGGAAAATACTTTTTCACGACTGGCTCTGGAGAGACGCAGATCGTGCAGCTTATGCAGCCCTACAAGATGATGAAATTCCACAGCCTCAAAGCTGACAGTAAGATCCACGGACTTTCCTTTTCGTCCGATGATGATATGGTATTTTACAGGGAGCAGATCTTCAAATGCTTTCGCACAGGTCAGTAGTCCATCCATAAGGGATCCTCCGTAAAAGAAAACCGCCCTGACGATACAGGACGGTCTCTGAGCATTTTCTTTCGGCTGCTGCCTACTCCGGCTTGAGGTTTCGCTGCACAACCCCTCTCGAAGGCTCCGCATAACAAGGCTGTCCGGTACGCTGTTATGCTTCATCGCCTGGACAGACACACGCCGTTGCCTGTCTGGTACTATTATTATACGGAGAGAAAAGAAATATGTCAATGAAAATTTGTAAACCGGTCTACAGAACGGAAAACGGGATGTGTTCTGTTTCTTTGGGGAGAGAAATCCATGGCAAAACTGATCTTCACCAGCCGCTACATCCGTGACGCTCCACCGGAACACCTGCAGAACTATGTGCGCTACATCAGTACCCGCGAAGGCGTGGAAAAAGCGGACGAGAGCAAAAAAAATCTCCCGGCGACATCCGCCCAGAAAGATCTGATCCGACAGCTCCTGAAAGACATGCCGGAGTCCAAAGACATGCTGGAGTATGAGGACTATTGCCGGTGTTCTACCATCGGCAATGCCTCAGAATTCATCACCCAGGCAATGGAACGGAACCTGGACATGGCCGCCATGAAGGAAAACTATGTGGACTACCTGGCCAACCGCTCCCGTGTGGAACGGATCGGTGAGCATGGTCTGTTTACGGATGCGGGAAAGCCGGTGATCCTTACAGAAGTGCAGAAAGAAGTATCTGACCACAAAGGACCTGTCTGGACCCATGTGGTCAGCCTGCGCCGGGAAGATGCGGCAAGGCTCGGATATGACTCCGCCAGAGAGTGGATGGCGCTCCTACGTTCCAAACGTGCCATGCTCTCCAGGCACATGAAGATTGACAGTGCAGATCTGAGATGGTATGCGGCCTTCCATAATGAGGGGCATCATCCCCATGTACATTTGATGGTCTATTCCGCGAAGGACAATGATGGATTCCTGACGAAAGCAGGCATCGAAGCCATGCGCTCGGAACTGGCCCACGATATCTTCCGTCAGGATTTTGCACAGATCTACGAAGGACAAAATCTGGCACGGAGCAGTTTGAAAGAAAAAGCAGCGGAGCGGATGTGCCTGCTCACGGACGGCATGCTGCAGGGCGTATGTGAAAATCCAGTCATTGGGGAGAAACTGCAGCAGCTTTCCGGACGTCTCAAAAATACCAGAGGGCAAAAGGTATACGGCTATCTGAAAGCGGATGTGAAACGTCTGGTAGATCAGATCGTGGATGAGCTGGCAAAGGATCCGACTGTGTCGGAAGCCTATCGGGCATGGGGCGAATGGCAGGATCAGAGCCGGCTGGCCTATTCCTCAAAGGCTCCGCCGCTGCCGCCCCTGTCCAGTCAGAAACAATTGAAAAGTATCAAGAACATGGTGATCGCTGAGGCATTAAAGCTGGGCGGTCATCATTTTTTGTCGGAATCATCCGAGCAGGGGAGAATCCAGACAGAAGTCCGCCTGGATGAATTGGTGGAAGAAAGGATCCCGGATGGATCAGAAGAAATAGATGGAGACACAGAAATAGAAGCAGAAACAGAAGTAGAATCAGATCCCGCAGATGCAGAAAGCATATTGGAGGCAGAGGAGTTCCTGTCAGAACTGGAACCGGATGTTCCTGACCTTTTTGAGAGGGACGAGAAAAACTCTGCAAAAGCAGAATGGAGCCGGCAATACAAACTGGCCCGCAGCTATCTGTACGGAAGTAAAAAAGTTCCCCAGGATTTTCAGGAAGCCATGCGTCTGTTCTGCCAGGAGGCAGAGCAGGGAAATGCGCTTGCCATGTATGACCTGGGACGGATGTGGGCGGACGGTCTCGGAGTGGAGGCAGACCCGGAGGCAGCGAGGGAGTGGTACCGGAAAGCGTTGAATGCTTTTCTCTCTGCTGAAAAAGAATTGCCAGAGAGAAAAAAGACGTATCTGCAGTACCGGATCGGAAAAATGTATCTTGCCGGCCTTGGCACAGATCAGGATTATGAGACTGCTGCTCTCTGGCTGGAGCGGGCAGCCGAGAAAAGCCATAAGTATGCTCAGTACACGCTTGCCGGTCTGTACGCAAAAGGACAGGGCGTGGAAAGAGATCTGAAGCATGCGTTTGCGCTGTACCATGCATCCGCCATACAGGGAAATCCTTATGCAAGCTATGAACTGGCGAAAATGTTCCGGGACGGAACAGGGACAGTGAAGTTGGCAGAGCAGGCGGAGGAGCATTTTCAGGATGCCTTTTCCGGTTTCCTGGTTCTGGAGGAGCAGAGCCATGACGACAAACTCCAGTATCGTCTGGGGCAAATGCTGTATCAGGGCATCGGGACAGAAAGAGACGAGGAAGAGGCCGTCCGGTACTGGCAACAGGCCGCAAAGCTGGGAAATGTGAATGCCCAGTATGCGCTGGGAAAGTTCTGGCTGGATACCGGGACAGGGGATGTGCATCAGGCCGCAGCGTGGCTGGAAAAGGCCGCAGATGCGGGAAATACTTCCGCCCAGTATGTACTGGCGAAGCTTTATCTGGAAGGCCGCCTGGGAGAAAAGAATGCAGAAAAAGCAGGGGAGCTATTCCAGAAAGCGGCGGAGCAGGGAAACGGATTCGCGGCATATCGCCTTGGCAGGCTGTACCTGGAAGGGAAGGAGATCCCAAAAGATATGGTGGCGGCTGTCTGGTGGCTGACCGAAGCGGCGGAACAGGAGCTGCCCTTTGCCCAGTACACACTGGGATGTCTGTATCTGAAGGGGGAAGAGATACCCAAAGATATGGGGAAGGCAGTTGCATGGCTGCGGAAGGCGGCACTCCAGGGAAACGAGTACGCCCAGTACCGTCTGGGGAGTCTGTATCTTTTGGGGGAAGATGTGCCGCAGGATCTGGACGAGGTCGTAAAGTGGCTGGAGTTGTCTGCGGATCAGGGGAACCAGTACGCCCAGTATGCGCTTGGAAAACTGTTTCTGTACGGCCAGCCGGGGATGCTCCGTGATAAGGAAAAAGCAGTCCTATTCCTGGAAGCGTCCGCCGCCCAGGGAAATATCTACGCCCAGTTTTTACTGGAGAACCTGGATTCCTTCCGGGACCCGGATCTGATTTTGGCAGCCACCAGACTGATGCATCATCTGTCAAGGATCTTTCAGGAGGATTACCGGAAAGCATCGGGAGGCTCCGGCATGGGACACATTGACCGCAGGAGGAGACGGAAGCTGCAGGAGAAGCGGATGGCGCAGGGACACAGGAAGGACGATTATGAGCCGCAGCAGAGCATGTAAAGGAGGAGGCGAAAGGATGGGATATGTCTATTTTACGGAGGAACAGAAGGAACGGGCCAATACCGTAGACCTGAAAGATTTCCTGGAGCGTCAGGGAGAACGGCTCCTGCGCTCCGGGCCGGAGTGGAGGATGTCCAGTGACCACAGCATCACCATCCGGGGGAACCGATGGTACGACCACGGCTCCGCTGGCAAAGGCGGGGCGGCCATTGATTTCGTGATCTATTATTATGGAAAAACATTTCCGGATGCGGTGAGCATGCTCCTGGGCGGGGAACAGGGACAGACCTACCGCCAGAGCCGGAAACAGGAGGAAGTGCCGAGAAAGCCGTTTGCCCTGCCAGCCGCCAATGGGGATATGCGGAGGGTGTTTGCGTATCTGTTAAGGTCCCGCCTGCTTGACTATGAGGTGGTATCTGCTTTTGCAAAGGAGAACCTGATCTACGAAAGCCTGGAGCTGTCGAAGGATAAGACCAGGCAGTTTCACAATGCCATTTTTGTGGGATACGATCCGGAAGGAAAGGCCAGACATGCCCACAAGAAAGGGATCTACACCATGGGGAAAAGCTACCGGGGAAATCTGGAGAGCAGCGATCCCCGGTACAGTTTCCACTGGAACGGGAAAAGCAGTGAGGTCTTTGTGTTCGAAGCGCCCATAGATATGCTTTCCTATATCTCGCTGCACAAGAACGGATGGAAGGAACACAGCTATGTGGCGCTGTGCGGAGTTGGCTCCCAGGCATTGTTCCAGCTGCTGCAGGATCATCCGGAGCTGAAAAAGATCCATCTGTGTTTGGACCATGACCTGGCAGGGATGAAAGCGGCGGAACGGATACAGGAAAGTCTGGCGGAGGCAGGATATCCGGATGTGAGGATGGAACTGCCCACATGGAAGGACTGGAATGAGGATATCAAGGCCATGCACGGGATGGAGGCGGTACCGGCAGAGGAAAAGCCGCCTCCGGAGATAACGGAAGAACGGATGTTGCAGATGGCCTGATGATTTATTGTTGCAACGAGGAACTATGACAGAAGATAAATCGTGCTTGTTGACAGATTAAGAGAGAGGAGTGTGAAAATGCAGACCACACAGATCATAATCCTGGTATGCGCGGGCCTGGGGATGTTCGCCCTGCTGGGGCTGGTCACCTTCCTGTCCAGCCACTACAACCTGGACGGGATCAAATCCAAGACGGTTGGAGACGGGCAGTACGGGACCGCCCGCTTCGCCACAGATATGGAGATCAAAAAGACCTACTCCCATGTCCCATACGAACCAAAGCTGTGGAGGCAGGGAAAGAACCTGCCGGAAACCCAGGGTATTGTGGTGGGCGGAAAGTTTTCCCATAGCGGCGTCACGGCCCTGATCGATTCCGGCGACATCCACCTTCTGATGATCGGCGCTGCCGGTGTCGGCAAAACGGCGAACTTTCTCTATCCCTGTATCGAATATGCCTGCGCCAGCGGTATGAGTTTTCTCTGTACGGATACCAAGGGAGACTTGTTCCGAAATTACGCAGGGATTGCAGAAAAATACTACGGCTACAAGATATCCATTCTGGATCTGAGAAACCCTACCCGCTCCGATGGGGACAATATCCTGGGCATGGTAAACAAATACATGGATCTGTGGCTGGAGGACCCGGAGAACCTGGCATACAAGGCCAGAGCAGAAAAATATGCCAAGATCACAGCCAAGACCATCATCAGCTCCGGGGCAGATTCCTCCAGCTATGGACAAAATGCGTTTTTCTATGACGCGGCGGAAGGGCTTCTTACCAGTGTGCTGCTGTTGATTGCGGAATACTGTCCAAAGGAGCAGCGGCACATCGTCAGCGTGTTCAAGCTTATCCAGGATTTACTGGCTCCCTCGCCGGTAAAGGGGAAGAACCAGTTCCAGCTGCTGATGCAGAAGCTGCCCCCGGAGCATAAAGCGAAATGGTTTGCCGGGGCCGCCCTGAACACCGCAGATCAGGCCATGGCCTCCGTGCTTTCCACGGCCATGTCCAGACTGAACGCTTTTCTGGATTCGGAGATGGAGCAGATCCTGTGCTTTGACGGTTCCATGGACACGGAGACCTTTTGCAACTCCAAAGCGGCGATCTTTATCGTACTGCCGGAGGAGGATAATACGAAATATTTTATGGTCAGTTTGTTTTTACAGCAGATCTACCGGGAGATGCTGTCTATCGCAGATGAGCATGGCGGGAAGCTCCCCAACCGGGTTGTGATCTTTGGGGATGAGATCGGAACCATCCCCAAGATCGAATCCCTGGAGATGCTGTTCTCCGCAGGCCGATCCCGGCGCATCAACATGGTCCCCATTATCCAGTCCTTTGCCCAGCTGCAGAAAAACTATGGAAAAGAGGGAAGCGAGATCATCATCGATAACTGCCAGGACATCCTGTTCGGAGGCTTTGCGCCCAACTCGGAGAGTGCGGAGGTTTTGTCAAAGGCCCTTGGAAATAAAACAGTGCTGTCCGGCTCCATCAGCAGGGGAAAGAATGATCCCAGCCAGAGCCTGCAGATGATCCAGCGTCCGCTGATGACCCCGGATGAACTGAAATCCCTTCCCAAAGGACATTTCATTCTGGCCAAAACAGGATGCCATCCCATGCGGACAGAGCTGCGCCTGTTTTTTAAATGGGGGATTGAATTTGAAGAGGGATATGTGGCGGAGCAGCATGCGGCGAGAGCAGTCTCTTATGCGGACCGGCTGACCCTGGAGCAGGAGATCCTGCGCAGACGGATGGATGATGACCTGGAAGAATTTGAGGAGCCGCCTGCGCCGTCAGGACCGCCTGCAAGCGGCGGTATGGGGCAGGGACAGATGACAGAGAGGACCGTGCCGTTACAGCCTCACAGGCCCGCAGGCAGGCCGCCGCTGCGGACAGATTAGAGAAGGAGGGGATATGGGATATTTTGAAACCATCTACGCTTCCGGACTGCCTCACCGGGCGGTGGCAGTCTATATGTATCTCCATGACCGTGCGGACCGGGACAAAAGCTGCTGGCCTGCCATCCCTACCATGGCCAGGGAACTGGGGATGTCCCGCAGCACCATCAAACGCGCCCTGAACGATCTGGTCAGTGCAGGGTATCTGAGGAAGGAATTCCGGTATCGGGAGAATGGCAGCCATACCTCGAATTTATATACCATTCTGTAAAGAGGCATTTTCTGGAAAATATGGAAAAAGATAGTGAAACTATAGTAAATGACTTTAAAATCTTTACTTTGACATGCTATGCCGATTGTCGTTGCTGTGATGGCTTTCGGGCAAAGTAAGAATAGTTATGACGTTTACTATATTTTTGTTGCAACCGTTGAAATCCGCCAGGGGAGAAGTCTGCCTTTCGGACTGATGTGTCTGGGAAGAAAGTGGCAGTATCAGGAGCCGCTTTGCGCCGCCGCTTCCGTTGTGAACCCAGGAGGGGTTCATGGTGAACCGCCCAGAAGGTCCCACTCTAACAAAATCTTATAGACAGAGAAAAACAAAGGAGCAGTTTTTGGATATGGGCAGAAAAGAGAATGAGAAGGATGAGAGAAGCAGGAGGTTTTAAGCTACGCACGAAAGGATCGCAGGACAAAGATTTTTTCATGGATTGTCTGTGTTATTTTTGATGGTGCTGACGAATGCATCGGCATGGAAGGAGGCATGAAGAAGAGAGCCACAGTCCAAAGAGCAGGAGGACAGATGGAACAGGATGGGGAGGTGTGTTTCTGAAAAACAGGTAGCACCGGTACTCACGATACTGCCTGTCATTTTCCGCCAGCCTTCATCCGCTCAATGAACCCGATCAGCAGCCGGATATCCTCATCCGACATGGAATAAATGTGTTCGAACGCTTCCTGCTGTGTCAGGGTGGTTTTCCGTTCCTCGTTGAAAAACTCCATGGGTGTCACGCCCAGGTATTCGCAGATATACAGAAATTCACTCATGGACGGCAGCGCCCTGCCGGAGGTGATGCTGCGGATATAGCTGGTGCTGTGGCCCAGATCCAGGCTCATCTTTCGCTCAGAAATCTGTTTTTCCTGCCGGAGACTGGAGATTCGGTCCCGGATAAACTGTTCATCCATTTTGATGTCCTCCCAATGTGTTAATCTTAAGCTCTGTACAGGGTAAAAACGAGCGATTATAACGCTTGTTTTGGTTGAAAAAGATAATATTATCGCTTATAATCAAAAAGAACAGGCGATTATAGTTTTTACCACGGAGGAGATTTCTATGAGCATGCGGAAGATATATCGGGAACTGGCGAAGAAACACGGGGTGAGTGTGAAAGAAGTACGCGAGGATATGCAGGCAGCGCTGACAGAGGCGTATATAAATCCGCTGAATAGTAATGCGATCACAAAAGCTTACCAGAACAGGGTGCCGCGTCAAAACAAGATCCCTACCCCGGAGGAAGCAGTGCGTTATCTGGCGGGAGAATTGAAGAAGAACAGGGCATGAACTGCGCTGTATTTTACTGTGAGAAGATGAGAGGCTCCGGAAGAAGGGAAAGACAGAGGACAGGCGAAGAACCACTTCCCCAGAGAGTGCGGGAAATGGTTCTCTGCTCATTGTTCCTGCAGCATGGCTTTGACTGCACCGAGAAGGATGTGGATGTCCCGGTCGGAGCAGGACTCCAGCATATGGGTAAGCTGCGCCCGCTCGGACCCTTCTGATGGCTGTTCCGGATAGAAAATACGGTCTGCTGAGATGTGCATGCTATGTATCAGCCGGTAGAGAGCAGGGAGCTTGGGAATCCTCCCTTCATTCTCGATGGCGATAAGGTAGCGGCAGCTGATTCCGGCCCGCTCCGCCAGTGCTTCCTGTGTCAGACCGCAGTCCATCCTTGCGTTTTTGATTGCTATTCCAAAAAATTCATGTAAATCTTCCACTATTTGTTCACCTCCAGTAAGATTGTACTAATGGAAGGGGAAAAGCGGAATGAACTAATATTTCAGTTTTTACATGAACAAATATATAAATTGGGAAACATGCAATCTTTATGGTATACTGGAGAGGACAGAATAGAAATTGATAAAATTCCGCGTAATCTGATATTATCTAAGGCAAAATGAATGAAACAAAGTTAATTGGAACAATTCTTAAATGGATAAATGGAGCTGAATAATGAAAAAGTGGAAACCTTGGAAAGGTACGATAAAACTGTGTATACTTAGCACAGCGCTTCTCACAGTAATCATATGGACCATATGGGGCAATACGGCGTTGATGGTGAACACAGTCACGGTCACAGCAGGCCGTATCCCTGCTGCATTTTCCGGCTTCCGGATTGCACAGGTGTCAGACCTGCACAATGCTGAATTTGGTGAAAATAATGCAAGGCTGCTAGTGTACTGACCTGTTGATATTTAACCAAATAATTCTGGTAATCACAGTTGTTCTGATGTATAATAAAAGAAACGGCGGTGATTCCTATGGCAAGACCAAAAAAGTACAGTATCCATCTTACGGAAAATGAATTAAAAAAGTTGAAATCTGTTA
>CAJTCV010000028.1 GCA_910574805.1 Lachnospiraceae bacterium
CGATAATGATGTTGTTATAATATTATAACAACATACGAAGGGAAATACAAGTCGTATTTGTTATCTTTATTGTAAAAAACGGCATATTTCCGGGGGTTTTTCAGGTACGACCAACAAGGTTAGGGGCGTTGTTATAATTTTTTCCGGGAGTTTAGGTTTAAAGTAACCGCCTCACCCTTCCACCAGCATCTGTCTCACCGTCCGTACATAATGTTCTGCCGTCTGCCCGTCAAAGGAAATGACCCGCGACCACATCCTAAGTCCCTGATAGTAATACAGGATCAGCTCCGCCGCCTGTTCCGGGTCCACCTTCTTAAATTCTCCCGTCTCTATTCCATACTGAATCAGACTGATCCAGCGCTTTTTTGCCTTTTCGTTGAGATCTGTGAAGAAGTCTTCATTTCCAAGATTGGCATATTCATAGATCGCAAGGCTTAAGGAGCGCTCTTTGTCCAGAATCTCTGCCCGGATCGCCTCCAGCATATCCTCAAGGATCGCTCCTGCCCTCTCCTTTCGCTCGATCCGGTCTGAGATCACATATTCCTCTGACAGAATCTCCGAGAAGATCTGCTCCGTACCGGAATAGTACCGGTAGAGACCACCCCGGCTCAGTCCTGTCCGCTCGCAGATATCGGTCATCGTCACTGCCTGAAAGCCTTTTTCCGCAAACAGCCCATAGGCCTTACAGCGGATCTTTTCTCTAGTCCTCTCTCCCTTTTCCCCCATGTCAGAACGCTGCTTCCTCCTTTAAAAGTGCGTACATACAGTACGAATGCATCTGCCCGTTTTTATACACGCCGTTTCTCATGATCCCTTCACAGGTAAATCCTGCCTTTTCCAGGACTCTTCTGGAGCCTGTATTATACGCAAAGGGTTCTGCATAGATCCGGACGATGTCGAAAACGGCAAATGCTTCCCGGCACATCTGCCGGACGGCCCCAGACATGATTCCTTTGTTCCAGTGCTCCTCCGCGAGCCAGTAGCCAAGCTCCGCGGACCTTCCATACACATCTTCCTGCACCGTTATGGTGATGCTGCCCGCCGGACGGCCGTCCACCTCGATGGCGCGGTCGATCCGTCCCTTGCCCTCACTGGTTATACAGTCATTGATATACCAGACTGCATCCTCCAGCGTATAGGGGCTGGGAAACACATTCCGCAGATTCCCGGCGATCTTCGGATTGTCCGCCGCCCGTGCCAGTACTTCTGCATCCTCCGTCTTCCAGGCTCTTAATTTAAAATCTTTCATATTTCCTTCCCTTTCTTTTTAAAAAGCGACACTATTGTCTTTTTTATTATAAGACAACGGTGTCGCTTTTGTCAAGGGGAAGCCTTCGTCTAACGCCCCCATACCACTTTGCAAACAGTGTCGCAAGCTCCGGATCCGGCTTCTCCTACCTATAAATACGTGCTGCTTCTTCTTCCAACTAAAACTTTTTCTACATCAAATCGTCTGTCTCCGCTCTGCTGACGGAGAAGAACGCTGCCGCCAGGGAGATCAGAGTCAGAATCAGGGGAAAGGCCGCCTGATTCGCCATGGTCAGATCGCCGATGCTTGCCTGGGTCAAGAAGATCAGCAGGAAGGAGGTGACGATCGTCGCTTTGGACGACTTCATGGCCAGGCCCACAAACAGGGCGATAAATCCCATAGTGACGATGACGGCGGATTTTACAAGAAGCTGCAGATAGAAGCCGACGCCTGTCATGTCATAGTCGATGGGGAAGGACGAGGTCATAAAGCAGGAGCCGGCAAGAATGCAGCTGCAGATCAGCAGTCTGGTCAGGACCAGCGCCGCAAAATTGAAGATCCAGACCGCCAGCATCTGGGATACCAGGATCTTCTGCCGCCGGATGGGATAGGAGAACATCAGGTTCATGGTTTTGTTCTTATAGGCGCTGACGATAAAGGACGACAGCATCACCCCGGTGAGAATCAGCGCAGTCATACTGGTGAACAGCTCAATGGATGAGGAGATCATCTCATTGCCGGACGCCGCGTCCGGCACGCCGGTGTCCGGGTCATTGGCGATCCCCAGATAAGCCAGCGCGAACAAAAACAGGCAGAGCAGCACTGCCACGATCACCGCCTTTGTGAAATATTTCCCAATGTTATTTTTCTTCCATTCCAGTCTTATAAGTTTCAGCATCCTCCTGACACCTCCCCGGTCATTTTCAGAAAATAGTCTTCCAGTGTCTCCGCCTTCTTCCCAAGAGCCGTCACCGGCACCCCGTTTTGCGCCAGCACCCTGGACAATTCTTCGGTGGACGCCTGCGGATCATAGATACGGATCTGCCGCTCTTCCAGAATTCTGAAATTCGTAAGGCCGAGTTTTTCCGAGAGGACATAAGCCGCCCTCTTCTGGTCCGGCACGGACAGTTCGATGTACGCGAGACTCATCTGCTCGATCTCCTTCATGCTGATTTCCTTTTTCATCCTGCCGTGATGGATCACGCCCACCGTATCGGCGATGCTCTCGATCTCTGAGAGAATATGGGTGGAAATCATGATGGTAATCCCGTACTCTGCACAGAGGGTTTTCATCAGATCCCGGACCTGCTTCATGCCCGCCGGATCCAGACCGTTGGTCGGCTCGTCCAGAATCAGGAGCTCCGGCCTGCAAAGGATCGCCCGGGCGATTCCCAGCCGCTCCTTCATTCCAAGGGAATAATTTTTTACCGGTTTTCCCGCTGATTCGGACAGATTCAGAAGATCCAGCGCCGTTTCAATACTTCCATGATGGTAGTACCCCATGTACTCGGCGTGCAGCTTCAAGTTGTCGTATCCGGTCATCCGTTCGTAAAATGTGGGAAATTCGATGATGCTCCCCATCCGCTTCAGCACTTCATAAGACCTGGGCGTCAGAGTCTCTCCGAAGAGTTCCACGCTCCCGGACGTGGGTTTCCAGAGATTGGTGATCATCTTCATGACCGTCGTCTTACCCGCCCCGTTTGGTCCGAGAAATCCGTAGATCTCTCCCTTTTTAATATGGAGACAGACATTGCTTACAAGGTCCCTGCCGCTGATGGTCTTGGTAAGATGGTTCGTCTGTAAAATATATGGCATACGTTTTGCCCCCTTTCTTACCCAAGATCATAACAGACGGAATTTTCAAAACTCTTGCGCAATTCTTACAAAATTCTTTCGCGGATCAAAATCAGTACCGCATCCGCTTCAGACTGACCGTAAAGGTCGTCTTCACATGGGGGGTACTTTCCAGCGTAAGGTCTCCGCCCATCTGCCGCGCCAGATTTCTGGCGATGGTCAGCCCCAGTCCGTTCCCCTGGATACTGCTGCTCCTGGAGTCTTCCATGGTGAACAGCCGGTCAAACACATGTTCTGCATA
Organism: Lachnospiraceae bacterium; assembly: GCA_910574805.1. Classification (GTDB taxonomy): domain Bacteria; phylum Bacillota; class Clostridia; order Lachnospirales; family Lachnospiraceae; genus Hominiventricola. The sequence continues at coordinate 3,345 of CAJTCV010000028.1, forward strand.
GAATTCCTCGATCCCCTGTCCGCGGTCCACCACATCCACGTATGCATTTTTTTCGTCTGTCCTTAAACATACACCCAGATATTTTCCGTCGGAGCCGTAGCGGACCCCGTTGGAAACCAGATTGAACAGGACCCGCTGCAGCGCCTCCGGATCCCCCTGCACCCAGACCGGCTGTTCGGGAAGACGGATCTCCACCTGAAATTCTGCATTCGACAGGATTTCATAAAAATCCAGGATGCTCTCCCTGCAGATCTCGCACAGATCGATCCGTGCGAGCTTCAGGTCCATATCGCCCGCTTCTATTTTGGCCAGCGTGAAAAACTGGTTGATCAGTTCCATCACCCCCTGGGCCTTCTGTTCTGTCTTTTTCAGCATCTCCGGGGACGCTTCCCCTCCAAGCCGCATGATCTCCAGATAGCCAAGGACGACGGTCATGGGCGTCTTCATGTCATGGGAAATGTTGGACAGCATTTTCCTGGAGGTCATCTCGGACCGGCGGTAATCCGCCCGGATCTTCAGGCGCTCCTCCAGCAGACGGTTGATCTGGGCCGCCAGCTCCCTAAGCTCCTGATTGTCGGTGAAAACCATGATCCGCTCGTCGCTGTCCGTATCCGCAATCTCTCTCAGTTTTTTGTGAATGCTCCGAAGCTTCGCCTGCGTGCCGGTCCGGAACACGAACCGTTGATACAAAACAATACCGCACAAAACCAGAATGCACAGGCACAGAAAAAATAAAATTCCGGTATGATCCATCTACCCTTCCCCCAGCTTGTAGCCGATCCCCCAGACTGTGATCACGTAGCGGGGCTTTCGGGAGTCGTCCTCGATCTTGTTCCGCAGCCGGCTCATATGTACGTTCACTGCATTTTCATCTCCATAATAGGCATCGTTCCAGACGAGGGAATAGATCTGCTCTTTGGTATAGATCTTTTTGGGATTCTGTAAAAGCAGTTTCAGAATCTCATATTCTTTCGCGGTCAGATCCACCGCCTTTCCCTTTTTGGTGAGGGTATGGTCCGACAGATTCATGACCAGATCTCCTACGGTAAGGACCGCAGGCGCGGGATCCGCGGCCTGGTCATACTGGTTCGTCCGGCGCAGGACCGCCCGGATCCGGGCCAGCACCTCCGCCACGGAAAAGGGCTTCGTGATGTAATCATCCGCCCCCAGCCCCAGGCCCAGAGTCTTGTCGCTCTCGGAATCTTTGGCGGAGAGGATGATGATCGGCACCACACTGCTGCCCCTTATATGCTGCATCACATCCATCCCGCTGATCTTCGGGATCATCAGATCCAGCAGGACCAGATGGAGCCCGGCGCCGTCAAACTTCGCGCACGCCTCCTGTCCGTCAAAAGCGCAGACCACGTCATAATTCTCTGCCGTTAAATAACTGCTCAGCATCTCGCTGATCTCTGCATCGTCTTCCACGAGCAGAATTTTATACTGATTCATGGGAGGTCTCCTTTTTCATTCATTATAACAGATTCCCCTCCTTTTACAATTACAGATCCGTACTGTAATCCCCCTGCCGAAGCATCAGCAAAAGGGCATCTGCAATCCCCGCAGATGCCCTGATCCGTCACTTCTTATCTCTGACATATCCGGTGTATCTCCTACACCCTCACGTCCACATTTTCTCCTGCTGCCTGCACTGCTTCCACCGGCACGCCAGAGCTGTCGTAGGTGGCATCCGGCGCGGCGCTTCCGGAATCCGGGCTGACCGGTTCTGCAGCGTCTGCTCCGCCGGTCCCGGCGGCCTGTGCTTTTCCTTCCGGACTGATCTCCACGGAGTCGGTCTTCGGTCCCTCCTGTCCGCCTTCTTCCAGCCGCTTCTCAAGCTCTTCCCGCTCTTCCTTCCTGGCCTCCACAAGCGCTTCCTGCCGGAGCTTCTCCTGCTCCCTGGCCTTCTCTGCATCCAGCTTCATGCCCTCGCTGGTTTTCTTGCTGTACTGATCCGCCTCATCCATCATCCCGGCCGCGTAGCCCATGGCCCGCTTCATCTTGTCGATGTCTCCCTTGCGCTCCGCCTCTTTTGCAATATTCATGGGTGTGGATACAAGGCTGACACTGGTACCTGCCCCTGCCAGACCTTCCATTGTCTTTACATTCATACCAAAGCCTCCTTTGCTCAGATGTATTTTCCGGCGTTCTCTGTATGCTTCAGAAAACTCTGATAAAAGCTTTCCTCCAAAACAGATTTTACGCCTCTCACCTGAGAATTTCGGCTATTCTGCCGGCAGCCTTATGACAATGGTGTAAATGGACGCTTCCCTGTCATGTATGGCCTGTTTCCAGACCATTCGACCCTTCAGCGCAGAGCAGACAAGACCCTGTCTCAGATCACCGAAAGATGCTTAAGATCAAACAGAATCTCTTGTTTCAGTCCTTCCGGAATCGGAAGCTTTGGCAACTCCAGAATCCGGATGATCTCATCCGCCTGCGCCTTTCTGATCCTGGCATAGACGCTCCGGCTTCGGACTGCACCGTGCAGGAGTATCTGCATCCGGTCCGAAAAGCTGTCACAGGGACGGTACAGCCGCAAAAGCCATGGAAGCCGTTCCCAGGAAGGCTCCCGCACAAGAAGCTTCAGCAGATGTTTTTTCCCGTGATCCCAGGCGCAGGCCTGATACGCCCGGTACAGTTGTTCAGATCCATAATAAATATCGCTCCTTACAACAGCCTCATATGCCGTTTTGGAGATCCCCGGATCCGGATCCTGCAGATACTTCCAGTAGATGTCGTAAAGTCCGGCCGCCCCCAGGCAGCTCAGCGCTCTCATGGCATTTTTTATAAGCCCCGGCTTTTCTGACGACAAATATCCGGTCAGCAGCGCAGCATCCTTTTCACTGCCGTTTTCCCCGATCCCCAGTATGGCGACGGACTCCCCGGGGGGATGAAGATTGGCTTTATAAAAGGAAACCACATCAAAGTCCGTATGTTTTCGCAGAATATAGCAGACATCGCTCCGGATGCCTTTTGCCCGATCCATCAGATGCTCTTCCAGCCCCGTCCAGGCGCCACCCATCCGGTCATATTTCAGTTCCAGCGCCTTTTTCCGCACGACGGGACTCTTGTTTTTCAGATAGTGTTCCACTTCCTCATCGGTGCATCCGTAACGCGTAAGAATCAGGCGGATGATGAGCATCTTCTCATTCCCGCTCTTCTCCCGTTCCAGAAGCCGGCCCGCGTCCTCCCTGGAGAGCACCTCCGGTTTCAGCAGAATCCGGTATAAAAACCGCCTTGCGGCAGGCGGATAATCCCGGATTCGGTCCAGAGAGATTTCATGGAGATGGAGCAGAATTTTCTCTCCCAGCTTCTTCTCAATCTCCTGCATCTGCTGCCCCGCATAACGTCCTCCCTTTTTCGTCCGGCTGAAAAAGGGCAGCATCTCCACCGCCGTATCGGTTCTGACCCCGTCCAGACGGTTTGACAGGATCGCGTAGGTCCTGTCACGGACCTGCTTCACCCAGTCGTTCAGCCGAAGCGTAAGATAGGGAAAAGAAGCCTCATCCTCCGCCAGCGCATCCATGCACCGTTCTCTGAAGTAGCCGTTTGGATGGAGCGTGCCAAGGCGCAGAACACTCAGCCAGACATCCCGGCTGCTGACCCGGTCCCGGATACGCTCCGGAGAAATCTTCGTCCAGTCAGTCGTCCACTCCATGGATGTATACTGCCGGAACTGACGGTCAAGCCGGATGATCTTCGGTGCGTCCAGGGAAATCATATAAGCATGCACCGCTCCCGCCGCCAGATTCGCAAGCTCCCGGTCCCGGGACAGCACCATGGGATACAGGGCGGCCAGATGCTGCTCCCGCCCGGCCTCCAGTTCGGCCATATGCATGCGGGCGCTTTCATAAAGGGCATCCTCCCGGCCCGCCCGTTGATTCTTATGATTCCAGGATGAAAATAACATGATTCCTACCTCCGCTGCTTCCATTATATCGGGCTGTTCTTGAAATGGCAATGGAATCTGCCGTACCCCGCCCCTTGAATCTGTCAGTCAATCTGACTGAAAATAACCGTCTGCTCTCTCATGGATATCTTTCCCACCTGATAACCATAGTCTGTAAGCTCTTTTTTATATTTCAGAAAAGAATGATCAATGGGAATCCCCAGGATATCCTGTATCTCCTCAAAAGTAAGTTTAAGAGACTGCTCTCCCCTTTGCCGTACATGCTCCCATAACGCATCGTATTTGCTCATTGTTTTCTCTCCTTTCCGTTGGACACAGACCGCCTGATCATGTCCGCCCCACTGACGGCTGTCGGAAAAATTATAATACAACCGGCAGAAAATGTATATCCGGTAAACTCCATCCGGCAGAGGGAATTATTTCTATATCGATAAGACAACGTTTATCAAAGAATGTCGGAAAGCGGCTTCGCCTTTTCCAGGAAAAGACGCAGATCAAAAACTGAACATATTTTCAACAAATTTTTCATCCGCTTCCATGAATTTTCATCTGTATAATCTTTCGTTTTTCAAATAATAATCCTGTGAACTTTTTCACGATCCTTTACAAATCATAAAAGGTATCTGTCCTGGCACTTTGCGGACAGATACTTACAATGAACGGAGGTATCTCTATGACATCAAACAATCTGTGCTGCTGCCCGGAACAGATGGCCATGGCTGCCGTTCCCGGACAGGAATGGTGCGAACCCTATGATCTGTGCACAGCCCTGAAGGAAGGAACTGTATTTCCCTGTCTCAACCTGACCTTTTACAAAGCGCCTGCGGGAGAGAGTCATCTGAAGCCGGCGAGCGACAGCCCGGATGCCGGACAGCGGGAACGGGAAGCGGCCATGACCCGGCTGATGGAAGTAGGATTTGCCATCAATGACCTGACTCTCTATCTGGATACTCATCCCACATGCGAAAAAGGCCTCTCTTTGTTCCGTCAGCTCTCGGAAGAACGGCTGAAGCTACTGGCGGACTTTGCCGGAAACTACTATCCTCTGACACAGCTTTCCATGGTCACAGGAAATACAGATCAGAAGGAATACGGCTGGACCGAAGGTCCCATGCCGTGGGAAGGAGCGTGCATCTGATGTTTGCCTATGAAAAACGACTGCAGTACCCGGTAAAGATCAAAAATACCAATCCTGACATTGCGAAGCTGGTCATCAGTCAGTACGGCGGTCCGGACGGAGAGCTGTCCGCCAGCATGCGTTATCTGGCCCAGCGCTACACCATGCCGGTAAAGAAGGTCGGCGGCCTCCTGACGGATATCGGCACGGAAGAACTGAATCATCTGGAGATCATCTGTGCCATCGTCTACCAGTTGACCCGTGATCTGACGGAGGACCAGGTGAAAACCGCCGGCTTTGACGCCTACTATATCGACCATACCAAGGCGCTGTGGCCTCAGGCTGCCGCCGGCGTCCCGTTCACTGCACTGGAATTCCAGTCCAAGGGCGACGCACTGGCCGACCTCTTTGAAGACCTTGCAGCCGAACAGAAAGCACGGACGGTCTATGACAATCTGCTGAGAGTCATCGACGATCCGGATGTCCGTGCACCGCTGAAATTCCTGCGGGCGCGGGAAGTTGTGCATTTTCAGAGATTCGGTGAGGCGCTGGAGATGACCAAGGAAACGCTGAACCAGAAGAACTTTTACTGGAGCAATCCAGAATTTGACCGGCAGACAACAAACTGATCCGGAACTTTTTCTGCCTGTGCGGTCGCAATCCAATGGCCTGCAGCCCCACAGACAGAACTTTTTCAAATACTGCGGCATTCATGTCCCGCGCCATGCGGGACATGAATGCCGTGCTTCATTTGCCGCGGATGGACACGCCGGCATATCCTCCCCTCGCATCCTGCACAGCCCATTTTAGGCCTCGCCAGTCGGCAGACAGACTGGTTCAGCTTAGTGAAGTGGAAGAGCTTGAAACAGCAAAGCAACCAGGACTGGATGTACCGGCAACGGTACGATTGCTGACAGGATTCGGATATAAGCGAAATGAAAAAAGAGAAAAATTTATTTTGCAGAAAAACGAAAGAGAAAAAGCACTGAATTTGTTATGCATATTGGAAGAGCAGAAAGCGGATATATCATAAAAAGAAGACAGGGGGCGTCACTCCGCCCCTTCCTCCAGATACGACAAAATTCCCATACTCACCGCCCAGGCAATCTGGTTCTGGTAGCTGTCCTCCTGCAGCTTCTTCGCTTCTTCCCAGTTGCTTAAGAACCCGCATTCCACAATTACAATGGGCACTTCCGTTTTCTTCAGCAGATAATAACTCTCATTGGCTTTCGCCTGCCGATGATTCTCCGGGTCCACATAGGACACCAGCTTTTCCTGAAGAGTCTCTGCCAGCCGCTGTCCTTCCTGAGAAGTCCCATAATAAAATACCTGAGCCCCGTTTACATATTCCTCATGATAGCTGTTCTGATGGATGCTCACCACACAGTCCGGTCTCGTGTCATTGATCAGAGCACAGCGGTTCTTCATATCCTGCACCTTTTTATTAGAAGTTCGCTCCTCATACAGCCCCACATCCGATTCCCGGGTCATGATAACCTCCACGTCCTGCTGCTCCAGAAGCTTTTTTACCTTCTGCGCTATGATCAGATTCAGATCCTTTTCCAGAGAATCATCCACCCCAATCTTACCCGGATCATTTCCTCCATGTCCTGCATCAATCACCACCATCCACCTTTTTTCTTCTGCCCGCACCTGACTGCTTGCTGCCTTTTCCCAGCCCCTGCCGGCCAGAATGCACGCACAGAGGATCAATATTACTGACATCATTAGTTCCAGTTTTTTTCTTTCCAATATAAAGACCGCCGCATATACTTTCCCTAAAGTATATGCGGCGGTCTTTTTTCTGATTCCTCCGCCCGCATGTCCTGTCAGTTCACGTATCGGAGGATAATATCCCAGATAGACGCACGTTCGTATCCAAGCCTCCAAGAAGCGACTCCTGCCAGCTCATACTGCTTGATCAGTTTCAGTTTTTCCTCAATGGAACGCTCTTCCTCCAGCCACATCTGATAGATGCTGCCCTCGTACTCAAGTTCAATATAATACTGCCCTGTCGTCTCGTCCCACACCGGCTCCACGCTGTTGTTGGCTGCCCGCTGCGTGGCACTGTCCATACCCAGCGCCTCGCTGGTCACTTCCCCATTCTCATCCGTCTTCCAGAAGCGGGTATAGAACGGCATGGCGTTGATCACCTTTTCCTTCGGGACTTCCAGAAGTGTATCCTGGATCCCTTTCTCCACAAAGCCCAGTGATGCCACGGACCCGGCCGCTTCCGCATTACGGGGTGTCTCATCATATCCCATGATGATCACATAATCTGCAAAGACGCCCTGCTCCGCGCGGTCATAAAACTTATTATATTCTGCCGGCACATAATTGTCCACGGAGAGCACAATCCCATTAAGCCTGCACATGATGGAAAGCTCCCGGATAAACTGCAGATAACCCCTTGCACTGTCCGCATTGATAAATTCCATATCCAGATTCAGCCCGTCGAGGCCGTACTGGATCGCCTGTGCGATCAGATTGTTCACCAGCTTCTGGCGGCTGGCTGTCTTTGTGAAAATCTCATAGTCCAGAATCGTGTCCTTGTAGGTGATATCCTCCACCAGTCCCCACACTTCCACACCGTTCTGATGGCAGTGATTCACATATTCCTGGCTGGCCAGCGACTCGATCCCGCCGTCATTGTCCTTCAACCGGAACCAGGTGGGGGACACTGTAGTCAGCCCCTTGGTATTGGCAAGTACCCGGTAAATATTTTCGTTGGCATCCATATTGGTCACCTGATGCCAGGACAGATTGATGGTATGATCCTTTGTGATACTGGAATACACCGGCTCCGTGTATTCCGGTTCCTCCGTTACCTCCTGGGACACTGCCGAGATCTGTTTGTCCCGCACATATCCGATATATCCGTCTTTGGTGAGGACTCTGGTCCATTCCTCGATCTCTTCCTCTTCCTCCAGCACATACATGGTACTGCCTTTATCCACCGTGGTCAGTATGGGACTCTTGATCCCTGCCAGACAGCGCACCTGCGCCTCCTTCTGCGCCGTCACCACATCCTTTCCGCCAAATTCAGTGACAATATGCACACGGTTGGGCTCTTCCCAGTATTCATAGCTGAACTTTGTATATTTATTTATAAAATCAAGCGCTACATAGATATCATTCCCATCTGCTCTCAGTATCACGTAGCCCTCATTCTGCTTTGCCTTTGCCACGCTGTATTCACTGCTTCCCACAGATGCGCTGACCAGCTCTGTAGGAAGCGCATACAGATACGTATTCTCTGATGCATCCCAGTAAAATCTCGAATTCAGGTGCTGATACACGGTCTCCACATTCACGTAGACCCTGCCGTCCATGAATCTTCCCTTATCCTCCAGCAGCGTATCATTCAGGAGAACCGCCATCTCCTGATCCTTCTCCAGATGAAAATATTCCTTCGTATCTGCCATTTCTCTGGACGGAGAATATTTGTCATACAGCATCTTTCCCACGGTGATGCCGCCCACCACCAGAATCAGAAATACCGCGATCAGCACCGGAATCATCTGGGGATTGCGCTTTCTGCGTCTCTTCTTCGGACGCTTTCTCCGGCTCTGGTCTCCCCGGGCCTTTGCCGGCCTTCTCTTTCTCTGTTCCTCACGCCCGCCTCTCTCTTCCCGGCCTTCATTGTCTTCTCTTATCATGAACGTCCTCCTGACTACTTTATCCCTCGTGAAAGACCTCTGCATTCCCATTTTTCCAGACTCTGCTCTGCAGAAGGCTCCGGGGCAGGCGCTTCCTCCGGCGCCTTCTGCATCGCATCTGTCTGTGTAAGTATTTTCTGAAAATACACTGGTATAATATGGCAGAGTCCTGTATACCGCCCATTATACCACAAAGCTGCCGTTCTCACCACTAGAATCTCAGGGCACAGAGACTTTTCTTCGCGGTTCCCGCCGCAGTCCGCCGCAATGCCGGCAGACGTATGGCTTTTCTTATCCTTAACAGATTGCCCGGCAGCCGGTGTTTTCATACATGGCATGTGCCTGTTCGCCAAAAGAAGGTCCTGTGATATACGGCAGACGCGCACACACCGTCCGGCACTGCATCCCCCCTTATGCCTTAAAAAACAACTGGAATTTGATCACCGATACTGTGAAAAGAATCAGAAACATAGACTTACAGTTCCATTATACACACCATTCGCCTTTTTTCAAGCACTTTTCACAAAAATTTCAGAAATTTTTCCTCTAATTCACAAGCTGGCAGGCTTTACATATTCCCGATTATTGTTTATACTATATTAAACTATAATATTTTATATACAGGTTGTGATCGCATGAAAATAGAAAAAATAAATGAAAACAAAATACGCTGTATTCTGACACGCGACGATCTGGAAGTCCGCCATATCAAGCTCAGCGAGATCGCCTATGGCTCCGAGAAGGCACGTTCCCTTTTTCGGGACATGATGGAGCAGGCCTCCCATCAGTTTGGTTTTGAGGCGGATAATATCCCGCTGATGATTGAGGCGATTCCCATGCCCAATGAATGCATCATTCTGGATATTACCAAAGTGTCAGATCCGGAGGAGCTGGACACCAGATTCTCCCGCTTCTCTCAGGGCTCCGGAGATACTCCGTCAGATCCCTCCAGAGAATTTCTGCCGGACGGCGCCGATGAGATCCTGGACCTGTTCCAGAAGCTCCTGGAGCACCGTCTGAAAAATGCGCCCAAAGAAACGCGGGAAGAGCAGGCGGCCACCCTTGCCAATGAGCTGGATCTCAGAAAGCTTTATCTCTTTCACCGGCTGGACTCCATCGTGGAGGCTTCTTCTGTTCTGAAAGGAATCTATCATGGAGAGAACCGGCTCTACAAGAACCCGGATACTGCGCAGTACCATCTGGTCATCACCAAGTCGGACCACTCGCCGGAGCAGTTTAATAAGGTATGCAATATATTATCCGAATATGGTTCCACCGGTAAATATTCCGCTTCTAATGAAGCATACATGAAGGAGCATTTTACGCTCCTGATGAACGGTCGTGCTCTGCAGCAGCTTGCTGAGATCTGATATCGTTTATTCTGCAAACATACAGCCCTGTTTTCTGATCTTTGTCTGTTCGGAAAACGGGGTTTTTTATCTATATATGTAAGGAGGAATTTTTATAAAAAAGAAGATCCAATGTACATGCAGACGCTTCCTGTCCGCTGCGTTGGGCGCCGCCCTCCTGTGCGGATGCGGCGCTGCCGGCGACACCTCAGCGCCGGCAGATGCCGGGTGCGAAGCTCCCGCCGACGACGAAAGCCATGCACCGGCATTAGAAGAAGCTTATGATCCGGAATACAGTACGGAAGAATATTTCGCCATCACGGACAACCGCTTTCTCTCTGTGAGGGATCATCCGCTCTCCACCTTTGCCGTCGATGTGGACACGGCTTCTTACGCCAACATGCGCCGTTATGTCAACAGCGGAGAACTGCCCCCTGCGGATGCCATCCGTGTGGAAGAGCTGATCAATTATTTTCATTATGATTACCCGCTTCTGGAAGAGAACGAACCTTTTTCCTGTACTACGGAAGTAGTGCAGTGTCCCTGGAACGAGGACACTCTGCTGATGCGCATCGGCATCGCCACGGAACCGGTACATACCGAAGAACTGCCGCCGCAGAATCTGGTCTTTCTGATCGACGTCTCCGGCTCCATGGAGGGGCCTGACCGCCTGGATCTGGTGAATCGGGCCTTTCTTCTGCTCTGTGAACAGCTGCGCAGTGAGGACACCATTTCCATCATCACCTATGCCTCCAGCGATCAGGTCCTGCTTCAGGGGGCAGGAAGCGAGTCCAGGGATATGATCATGTATGCCATCGAGTCCCTGTCTGCCGGCGGTTCCACCAACAGCCCTGCCAGAATCGAGACCGCCTACCGCATTGCCGAAAAGTATAAGACAGAAGACAGCAATAACCGCATTATTCTCGCCACAGACGGAGATCTGAACCTTGGGATCACTTCGGAAAGCGATCTGAAACGTCTGGTGGAATCTGAAGATTTTGCAGATGATACCAAAGACGGCGGGGAACTGGGCGCCGGTCATCAGGTCACCGTCCTGTATGAGCTGGTCCCTCTGGACTCTCCCATGGAAATCGAATCCACGGAGCTTCGGTATCAGGAGCAGCCGGAAAGCTCCGGCTCAGAGGAATTCTGCACTGTATCCATCCGCTGCAAGGAGCCCGACAGCAATACCAGCACACAGTATGATTATCCTGTGGGAGCTGCCGTCTCTGACGAGATGAGTCCGTCCACTGCTCTCGCCTCTGCTGTCGCCCAGGCAGGCATGCTCTTAAGAGACTCTCCCTACAGCGGAAACGCAGACTATGCATCCGTTCTGGATCAGCTGGAACAGCTGGAGGAAAGCATACGTAGTCCATATACGGACGAATTTGTCGAACTGGTCATGCGCATGAAACGTCTGGACCAGATGGGAGACGATCAGTAACTGCACCAGAAAAATGGCAGCCGTTTTCCTGCGGCTGCCATCCCATGCGTTTTATGCTCCAAGAAAATTATTCAGTCTCGCAACGAGCACGTCCGGATCCATTCCATGGACCAGAGCTGCTTCTTCCAGACTTTCCGCCTGTGCAGACGGACATCCGATGCAGTGCATCCCTTCCCTCATAAGAATCGGGATGATGTTCTCATCCATCTTCACCAGATCGGCAATGATCATATCTTTTGAAATCTTCGCCATTTCAAAGCACCCTCCTGTCGTATTTTCAGCCATGCGGCCTTTTTTCTGCCACATATGAACATATTATAAGCCTATTCACTTGCAAAATCAAGGGAGTATGGTATAATTTAAACAGTTCAGCCATACGCATGGTGAGAACCAACTGACAATTTCACAGGTGGAGGGATGTATATGGAATCAAAGCGCTACATGATCTCCGACGCTGCCAAGATGGTGGATGTAGAGTCCCATGTCCTCAGATACTGGGAGGACGAGCTGGAACTGCCCATCGAACGCAACGAAATGGGTCATCGCTGCTATACTGAAGATAACATCCGTATGTTTCATCACATTAAGGATCTGAAGGAACAGGGCTATCAGCTGAAAGCGATCAAAGTACTGGTACCGGAGATGGAACAGGGTAATGTACCACCGGCAATTGTCCCCGAACCCCAACCGCCCGTCAGCGACAAGATGGAGCAGTTCCAGCTGATTCTCGGCAAGGTTGTCTCACAGGCGATCCGTGAGAACCAGCAGGAGATGGGAAAGGAATTGAGCCACCAGGTCTCCACTCAGGTCGTCAAGGAGATGGACTACCTCTTCCGGCTTCAGGAAGAAAGAGAAGAGACTCATTACAAAAAGCTGGACGAGCTGATCCGTTCCTCTCAGAAACAGAGGAAGCTTCTGGCACTCGGCAGGAAAAAGGAGAAGAAAGTAAAAGAACCCAGGATAAAAGAAGCAAAAGCAAAAGAACCTAAAATAAAAGAAGAAAAGATAAAAGATGCGCAGAAAAAACCGTGGTTCTTCGGACCACAGCCAAAAAAAGACATAGTCCTCTAGGACTATGTCTTTTCTTTCGCAGATATGTAATACGAAATTACTCAGCGGAGATCGCTTCGTTCGGGCATTCTGCCTCGCAGGTGCCGCACTCCAGGCAGGCATCAGCGTCGATCACATACTTTCCATCAGCCTCAGAAATAGCATCTGCCGGACAGACTTCAGCACAGGAACCGCATCCTACGCAATCACCAGAAATAACATATGCCATGGTACTTAATCCTCCTTTTATATTTTTCGATACCCCTTAAGGCTCTGCCTCTATTTTAATATAAACGCCTGTAATATGCAAGCGCAAATCACTGCCAATCGTTTCTTATCCTGCCTTAATCCTTCTTCTGTCTCAGCCTGCATACGGCTCTCTGTCCATATCGCTGAACTTCGTGAGCTCCGGCATCCACAGAAGATTCACCGTTCCGATGGGGCCGTTTCGCTGTTTGGCAATAATGACCTCTGCCACCCGCTGTTCTGCCTCGGACAGATCCCGGTTGTAATAACCTTCCCGATACAGGAACATCACCACATCCGCATCCTGCTCAATAGCCCCGGATTCTCTCAGATCCGACAGCATGGGCCGGTGATCCGGTCTCTGCTCCACCGCACGGCTGAGCTGAGAGAGGGCCACCACCGGCACATCCAGCTCACGGGCCAGGGCTTTCAGTCCTCTGGAGATATCCGAGATCTCCTGCTGCCTGGAGGCATTGTTGTATCGACTGTCTCCATTCATAAGCTGCAGATAATCAATAATTACGATACTGATCCCCTGCTCTGATTTCATCCGGCGGCATCTGGAACGCAGCATGGAGAGAGTGATTCCCGGCGTATCATCAATGATCAGCCTGGAATTGGCAATATTGGCAGAGCCCTCCACCAGATTCATCCACTCCTCATCCGTCAGCCGTCCTGTACGGATCTTCTGGGCATCCACATGGGATTCCAGGGAAAGCATACGGTTTACCAGCTGCTCCCTGGACATCTCCAGACTGAAGATCGCTACCGCCTGATCCTTTTTAAATGCCATGTGCTGTGCCAGATTCAGTACGAACGCAGTCTTGCCCATGGAAGGCCGGGCCGCGATCAGCACCAGATCGGAAGGCTGCAGCCCGGACGTCTTGTAATCCAGATCCATGAAGCCGGTCTCCAGACCGGTCACCCTTCCTCTTGCTCTGGAAGCAGCATCGATCTTTTTCATAACATCGATGACCACCTGACGGATGGGGACAAACTCTCGTCCGCCACCCCTCTGCGCCAGGGCAAAGACCTGCTCTTCCGCCTTCGCTAGGGTGTCTGAGACGCTCTCAGAGCCCATATAACAGGTATTGGCGATCTCTTCATTCAGCCGGATCAGACGCCTTGCCACGGCTTTCTCCGACACGATTCTTGCATAGTGCCCGATATTTGCCGAAGTAAATACCTGATTCATCCACTGCAGGATCTGTTCGATGCTGCACGCTTCCTCCGGCATCCCTCTCTCCTTCAGGCTGGCATGCAGGAGCACCGGTTCCACCGGCTTTCCCTCATTGTACAGATCCACCATGGTGTCAAAGACCATCCCCATCTGTTTCTGATAGAAATCCTCGCCTGTAAGCAGCTCTGACGCCGTCATAATGACTTCATTGTCAATGAGCATGGCACCGATGACCGAACTCTCCGCTTCCTCGTCATGAGGCATCACACGTTTGATAAGCGCTTCTTCCATCCTGTAATCAACTCCTGCTCCTAAGCTTCCTGAACAACCACCTTCAGCTCACCCGTAACCTGCGGATGCAGCTTGATGGGAACCACGGTCGCCCCTACTGCCTTGATGGGATTCGGCAGCACCAGCTTCTTCTTGTCGATATCCAGCCCCTGCTGCTCCTTTGCCGCCTGTGCGATCTCTTTGGATGAGATGGAGCCGAACAGCTTTCCTCCCTCTCCTGCTTTGATCTTCAAAGTCACCTGGACCTTCTTAAGCTCTTCTGCGAACGCCTTTGCCTCCTCCAGTCTCTGGGCCGCCAGCTTATCTTCATGTGCCTTCTTAAGCTTCAGATCGTTCATGTTTCTGGCCGTCGCCTCGACTCCCAGCTTCTTCGCCAGGATAAAATTCCTCGCATAGCCGTCATTGACCTCTACCAGTTCTCCTTTTTTTCCAAGGGACTTTACGTCCTCCAGCAAGATTACTTTCATTCCAGTTCTCCTTCCTCCAACATACGGTCCAGCGTCTCCCGCACAGTCTTCATCGCTTCCTCAACAGAGCACTGAAGCTGCGCTCCTGCCACATTCAGATGGCCGCCACCGCCGATTTTCTCCATAATCACCTGCACGTTTACCTCATCAATAGACCGTGCGCTCACATAGATCTTCCCATTATATTCCGTAAATACGATAGACGCCCTGACGCCGATGATGTTCAGCAGCTCATTGGCCGCCTGCGCCCCCACGATCGTCGGACTCACCAGCCCCCTGCCCGGACAGACGGACAGGGCAAAGCCCTTGTACACTTCTGCATGCCGGACAGATTCCGCCCTGGCCTTGTACTCTGCCATATCATTGCGGAACATCTTTCGCACACGGGTTACATCTGCTCCGCATCTTCTCAGAAACGCCGCCGCCTCAAAAGTACGGACTCCTGTCTTCGTCATAAAATTATCCGTATCGATCACGATACCCGCATACATACAGTCCGCTTCTCCGCCCTTCAACCGCACATTATCTGCAAAATACTGCAGAATCTCCGCCACCATCTCGCAGGCGGAGGATGCGTTGGGCTCTATATAGGAGAGCACCGCATGGCTGATGGCTTCATTTCCCTTTCTGTGATGGTCAAAGACTACCACTGTGGGCGTCATGGACAGGATATCCTCGCATTCTGTATAGCTGGGACGATTGGTATCCACCACGATCACTGCCGTATTGCGGTCCACGATCTCACGCGCCTGTCCGCTGCCAATGACGAGCCCTGTCTCCGGGCTGTTCACTTCATTGAACTGGTCCAGCATGGGACGCACCGACGTGGTCACGTCGTTTACCACAATATATGCCTTCTTGTTCAACGCCTTCGACGCCCGGTAGATCCCCACCGCCGCTCCGAAGGAATCTGCATCCGTAAGCCGGTGTCCCATAACGACCACCTTGTCCTTGGACTCTATGATCTCCCGAAGCGCCTGGGCCTTGACTCTTGCCTTGACTCGGGTGTTCTTCTCCACCTGCTGCGTCTTTCCGCCGTAATAGGTGATCTGCTCCTTCGTCTTCACCACCGCCTGGTCTCCGCCCCTTGCCAGGGCCAGATCCATGGCGCTGCGGGCATATTCCATACAGTCCATGTACGAGCCGCCGCCGGAACCGATGCTGATACTCAGAGTGATGGGCATCTCATTACCGATATTGACCGTCTTGATGTCCTGCAGAAGATCAAACTTGTTCTCCCGGATCTGTGACAGCGCTTTTTCTTTCATGACCACAAAGAAACGGTCCTTCTCCAGTTTTCTTACGATACCGTCATAGGCGTTGAAATATTTGTTGATTTTACGCTCGATCAGGGCGACCAGAAGAGAGGTCCTCACCTCTTCCACATCCTCCAGCGCCTCGTCATAATTGTCGATATAGACGAGGCCGGCCGCCATCCGCTGCTCCTGATTCTCCCGGATATAGCGGTTGATCTCCGTGACATCGAACAGATAGAGAGCAATCAGACTGCCCTCAAACTCCACCATGCTCACCAGATGGCTGTTCTTCGCATCCTCATCCATATGGATCAGCTTCATATCCGCGCGGTAATCCGACTCCCGATAGACAAATTCTACCGAGGTATGCTCCTGCTCTCCCCCTGGCAGCACCTTCCGGTTCAGCTCCGGAAAGATCGAGTTAATGCTCCGGCTGTACTCCGGCCCTTTCTCTGTGATCTCCATGAACTGCCGGTTCATCCAGATGATCTTCCCCTCTTCCGTCAGAAGGGCGTAAGGAAGCACCAGCTCTTTCAGAAGGTTCTTCTGGATCTGTCCGTAGTGGGTGGCAAATGAGACCAGCTCTGTATAAAGAACCGGCTGATTGCTCACATACAGGACAGCCGCCACCGCCGCATATACCAGCACAAATACAGCCATGACCATCCCAGCATCATGAGAGATCACATAGATCCATATGTTCATGCCAATCAGAAGCAGAGTCAGATACAGAGGCCAGCGGACATACAGACGAAGCTGGCCGTTTAGTTTTACATTCTTTTTCATATCTGTTTCCTTGTTCAACGGTTATATAAACGGCACTAAATTCCTGCACTCATGGTTCCTGATCCTCCGTGCCGTCTATCATACTTTTCTGGCAATTTTTAAATGCCGGACATATAGAGTGATACACTCTTTTGATTATACCATTAAGTCTCCCCCCGGACAAGCAGAAAAAAAGAGCACCGCCAGGCGGTGCCCCAAAAGTTGTTCCTACTCTGCTGTGTACGGCATAAGAGCCACGTGTCTTGCTCTCTTGATTGCAACGGTCAGCGCTCTCTGATGCTTCGCACAGTTTCCGGTGATCCTTCTCGGAAGGATCTTTCCCCTCTCGGAAACGTATCTCTTTAATTTATTTACATCTTTGTAATCGATCTCATTGTTCTCTTTGCCACAGAATACGCAAACTTTTTTTCTTCTGCGCCCGCCTCTTCTCATCTTCGGAGCGTCGCCTTTTTCATTTTTGGTGTAAGCCATGATGATTCCTCCTTCTCACATTCCTGTATCAAATCCGATCGTTAACTGAAAGGCAATTCTTCATCGATTCCGTCCGGGATATTCATAAAACCGTCCCCGGCTGCTCCCATGGGACCCGGCATCGGTGCAGGCGCCGGTGCGGACTGATATCCGCCTCCCATGCCCATCCCGCCGCGGGCTGCGTCATTCGCTGCCTTGCTCTCGGCAAATTCGATCTCATCAAGAACTACTTCCGTCGTGTAAACTTTCTGTCCTTCACGGTTGGTATAGCTTCCTGTCTCGATCCTGCCGGCCGCCGCGACCTTGATCCCCTGGCGGAGAAATCTCTCGGCAAATTCCGCGTTCTTGCCAAATGCCTTGCAGAAAATAAAGTCTGCATTCTGTTCCCCGTCTTTTCTGCCGAATCTGCGGTCCACCGCCAGCGTAAATCTTGCGATCGCCAGCGCATTCTCACCATTGGAATAACGGACCTCCGGGTCTTTTGTCAAACGTCCCATCAAAACTACTCTATTCATTAACAATCACCTCTAAATATGCTGTCACTATGCATCTTTGCGAACACACAGATAGCGGATGACATTGTCCAGAATACGTACACGCTTCTCTACTTCTGCCGGGCAGGTAGCCGGTGCATCGAACTGGATGAAGTAGTAGAATCCTTCTCTCATTTTCTGGATCTCATACGCAAGCCTCTTCTTGCCGCCGTCTTCCACTTCTGTCACTACACCGCCGAAACGCGTAATGATCTCTTTTGCTTTCTCTACGGCTGCTGCTCTCTCATCATCTTCGATTTTTGCATTCACAATCAGTGCTAATTCGTATTTGTTCATGCTTTTACCTCCTTTTGGTCTCTGGCGCACGGCTCATGCCATGCACAAGGAATTGCCCCGTATACAGGGCTGCCATATATCACAGAATAGAACTATAGCATAATTTCCCTTTATTTTCAAGCCTTTTTTCGCAGTCCGCGTGTGTTTTTTTCCACCAGCTTCCTGGATATCATGACCTGATGGCCGCAGCCCTCGCACTTCAGGCGAAAATCCGCCCCCACACGCAGGATCTCCCATTCCTGACTCCCGCATGGATGGGGTTTTTTCAGTTTTACAATGTCTCCGATCTGATAATCCACAGGTTCCTCCTTACGACAGTTCCGCATCCTCCGGATACGTTTCCTCCATTTACAGGCTGCTGAAGATCTCGCCGATGCTTCCCTGCAGCAGAAGATCCGCCCGGGAATCCATGGGGGTGACAGATTTGTTGATGAGCACCAGTTTCCTGCCCTCATAGTAGTCGATGAGACCTGCTGCCGGATAGACTGTGAGAGATGTTCCGCCGATGATCAGCACCTCCGCATGACGGATGGCTTCGATCGCCCCCTGCATGGTCGCCGTATCAAGCCCCTCTTCATAGAGAACCACATCCGGCTTGATCCTGCCCCCGCATTTCTCACAGGCCGGCACCCCTTCCGAATGCAGGATATATTCCGCATCGTAAAATGCACCGCATTTCTCACAGTAATTCCGGTGCACGGAACCGTGGAGCTCATAGACCTTCCTGCTCCCCGCCGCCTGATGAAGCCCGTCGATATTCTGGGTCACCACCGCCCGGAGCTTTCCTTCCTGCTCCCACCGGGCCAGCTTCTGGTGAGCCGCATTGGGCCGTGCATCCAGCGCCAGCATTCTGGCACGGTAAAAACGGTAGAATTCCCCTGTCATCTTCCGGTAAAAAGTATGACTCAGTATCGTCTCCGGAGGGTAGTCGTACTGCTGATGATAGAGTCCGTCCACGCTTCGGAAATCCGGGATGCCGCTCTCTGTGGAGACGCCGGCTCCGCCAAAAAAGACAATATTGTCGCTTTCATTTACCCATGTTCTCAGGGTGTCCAGTGCTTCTGTCATATTTTTGATCCTCCTGTATAAGTTCCACTCCTGTCCATTCTCTGCCCGGAATCCGGCTTCTGCTGTCTTCAACACCCCGCCCTCACCCGGGCGGCAGATATTCCACGGAAGGGTGCACCGGAAGTTCCGGATGAACTCCTTCAATACATACCGCTGCCGCATAATCTCTTCCTGCAGGTTCCAGGAGCCGGCAGGTATACCCGGCTGTTCTGCCCTCAGCGAACACCGTTGGGCAGGGACCTTCCATCCCCACGAAAAAAGTATCCAGTGAGGTCTGAAATCCGGTCCCCAGTGCCTTCAGATAACTCTCCTTAACCGTCCAGTATTCATAAAAGAGCCTGTGTCTGTCCGCCTCCGGCACCTGAGCATAATAATCCTGTTCTTTCGGCTGCAGTACTCTGCGGATCAGAGACTCCTTCGGTTCCTTCCGGGTCTCCTGCAGATCGATCCCTGCTTCCCGGTCTGACAGCACGCAGATCACCCAGGTACCCGAATGGGACCAGTTCACATACAGCTCTGGCATGTCGGTCAGATACGGCTTCCCGTACCGGTTCCTTGTATACGCCGCCGGCAGAGACAGCTGAACTCCCCATGCCCGAAGACTGCGGTTCAGCAGTACCTCGGCTCCGAGGCTGAGCTGCTCCGCCCCATGCCGCAGCCTCTCTGCTGCTTTCTTTCGTTCCTCCGACAGATAGCGGTCCCATTTTTTTTCTCTGAAATCCTGTCCTTCGACATTCATCGCAAACACTCGCACTTTCATGTATTTAACTATACCAGAAAATGCGCAGAATTTCCAGAAGCATATGAGCAGTCTTTCTGACAGGCAGCATAAATGCAAAAGGCAGCACTCTGTCAAAGTACAGTTTTAAAAAGATACCGTTTTAAAAAGCGAAAAAATGATTGACAGATCCCCTCCGTACCCCTATAATAAGATCAATCTTATTTTCAAACACAGCAAATGCAGTGACAAGGAGGAGTACACAGTATTCTGATGCCCAGAGAGAAGATGGCCGGTGAAAATCTTCGTGACGGTACTGTGGAAGTAGCCTTCGAGCAGCGGACCCAAAGACAGGCAGCGAATGTCAAGTAGGCTCCGACGCGTTCCCGCGTTACAGGGAGACGATATAGGCAATGTCCTGTATCGGATGAGTGCAGAAAGATTCTTTCTGAAATCAGGTGGTACCGCGGATACATTCGCCCTGAGCTTCACGGCTTGGGGCGTTTTTATATTTGTGAAAACATAAGATACAGGGAACTTCAGACGGCATCCCCGCGCAGGAAGATACCAGGAGGGAGATCCGGCACTATCATACAGGAGGTTTATGAAAATGAAACAGATTTCAGGAAACAGATTACTGGTCAATGCTTTAAAGGAAGAAGGTGTGGAAGTCGTCTTCGGCTATCCCGGAGCGTGCACCATCGATATCAGCGACGAGCTGTACCGGCAGAATGACATTGCCGTCGTCCTTCCGCGGCACGAACAGGCTCTGGCCCATGAAGCCGACGCCTATGCCAGGACTACGGGAAAGGTCGGCGTCTGCCTTGTAACCAGCGGCCCCGGCGCTACGAACCTGGTCACCGGACTGGCCACGGCCAACTATGACAGCGTACCGCTGGTATGCTTCACCGGTCAGGTGGCAAAGAACCTGATCGGGAACGACGCCTTCCAGGAAGTGGATATCGTCGGCATCACCAGAAATATTACCAAATACAGCGTGACAGTCCGGAACCGTGCAGATCTTGGCCGGATCATCAAGGATGCTTTTTATATCGCCCGCACCGGCAGACCCGGTCCGGTGCTGGTAGACCTGCCCAAAGATGTAATGGCGGAGCTGGGATCTGCCGAATATCCGAAGACCGTCAATATCCGCGGGTACAAGCCCTATACCAGTATCCACATGGGGCAGCTTAAAAAGGCCATCAAGCTTCTGCAGAAGGCGAAGAAGCCCCTCTTCCTGGCAGGCGGCGGCGTCAATATCGCCCGCGCCAACGCTGAATTCACCCAGGTCGTGGAAAAGACGGGGATTCCTGTTGTTACTACTATTATGGGACGAGGCTCCATCTCCACGCTGCATCCGCTCTATATCGGAAATATCGGCATGCACGGCTCCTATGCGGCGAACAACGCAGTCAGCAACTGCGACCTTCTGTTCTCCATCGGAACCCGCTTTAACGACCGGATCACCGGACGTGCCCATGAATTTGCACCTCATGCGCAGATCGTCCATATTGATATAGACACGGCATCCATCTCCAAAAATATCCAGGTGGATATTCCCATTGTGGCAGATGCCAAAGAAGCTCTCACCCGCATGTCGGAATATGTACAGGAAAATCACTGCGGAAAATGGCTGGCGCAGATCGAAGACTGGAAGAAGGAGCATCCCCTGGTCATGCGCCCCAACAGCCGCATGAGCCCCATGGACATCATTGGAGAGATGAACCGTCAGTTTGAGGAAGCTCTTATTGTCACCGACGTGGGACAGCACCAGATGCTGATCTCCCAGTACGCGGATATCACGGAGAAAAAACAGCTGGTCACCTCCGGCGGCCTCGGTACCATGGGATACGGACTGCCCGGCGCCATCGGCGCACAGATCGGCAATCCAGGCGTGCCTGTCATCTCCATCTCCGGCGACGGCGGTATCCAGATGAATATTCAGGAAATGGCAACGGCGGTCCTGGAGGAACTCCCGATCATCGTCTGCATCTTCAACAATGAATATCTGGGAATGGTGCGTCAGTGGCAGAGCCTGTTCTATGGCAAAAGGTATGGTATGACCAATCTGAAGGCAGGCGCCCTCTCCCGGCGCACCGACCGGAAGGAATACCCTGAATATACACCGGACTTCGTGCGCCTGGCAGAGAGCTACGGTGCAAAAGGCATCCGCGTCACGAAAAAGGAAGAGATCGCGGCCGCCTTTGAGGAAGCCAGGAAAAACACCAAAGCTCCGACCCTCATTGAATTTATCATCGATCCGGACGAGATGGTATACCCGATGATCCGGCCGGGCGGAACACTGGAAGATATGATAATGGATTGTTAGGAATCTCTAACAGGAGGAGGATAAAAATGGATAATGCAATGAAAAAGAGATGGATCTCTTTGTATGTAGAAAATCAGGTGGGCGTGCTCTCCAAGATCTCCGGGCTCTTCTCCGGAAAGTCCTACAACCTGGACAGTCTGACCGTAGGAACGACGGAAGATCCCACCGTATCCCGTATGACCATCGCCACCGTCAGCGACGACGAGACCTTTGAACAGATCAAGAAGCAGCTGAACCGTATGGTGGAGGTCATAAAAGTCATCGACTTTACCGATATCTTTGTGCGCATGAAGGAAATCCTCTATGTGAAAGTACTGCACTGTTCTTCCGAAGACAAGGTGGAACTGTTCCAGATCGCGGAGACCTTCAAGGCAAGAGTCATTGATTACGGCAAGAACAGTCTGCTGCTGGAATTTGTACAGACTGCCACGAAAAACGACGCCGTCGTGCAGCTTATGAAGAGCGAGTTCAAGGACATCGAGGTGGTCCGGGGCGGAAGCGTGGGCATCGAATCCATCAGCCGGATGGAGCGATGACCGCCCTGCCCGGTATTATGCAGACAGCCTGACCATGAAAAAAACGGGTAAACAGCCATCATCTCCGATGACCTTTACCCGTTTTTCTGTTCTGCTTCATGCCATCACATCCAGAAAGCGTCCCTTCTGGATTTTTTCCGCCTCATAGGTCTCCGGCGCAGAACGGGTCACCGTCCGCGTCGTCCCGCCGGACATATAGGTTCTGCCGCATTCCGGGCAGATATCTGTGTGATAGGTGACGGACTGAGAGATGATCTCCTTGTCATTCCTGGCCGCATCTGCCCACGCGTGAGCCACATGCTCTCCTTCATGGGCGCGGATGGCATAGGATGCCGTCTCCGGATCAAGATGGGTGGCCGTCTTAAAGGATACCCCAGGATCATTGGAACCGTCTTTGTATTTGCGGCTCTTGCAGGTCTGGCATTCTCCGTCGTCTGCGCCTCCCTGCCCGTCGACTCTTCTGCCCTCTCCCCACACGGCTCTTCCCGCCGGATCCGACGGCCGGCCCCATCCTGCGGGCACCGGTCCCATGCCCTGCCTGCCGGTCCCTGCCCGATCCATATAGTACGATGCCGGACTGTTATAAAAAGATACTGGACTGATCATAAAACCGCCCCCTCTGCACGTTCATTTTATACTGTCTATCGGCAGAAAATGCAAAAACATAATAACAGCCTCAGCTTTTTCTTCCGGCTCTCCGGTCCGTCCGGCCTCCGGAGATTCTCCCTCTCTTCCTGGTATCTGCAGCAATCAGGTACATGGGGACTCCGACTACGGTCCACAGAAAAATGATGATCCATTCCGGAGTTCCCAGTCCGGACGGCATTCCAGGGATATACAGAAGCAGCATGCCCAGCGTCAGAAGGACTGCGATCCTTCCTGCCAGATATCCGTTTCTGATCTTACAGGGCCTGGGCATATCCGGCTCCTTTTTTCGCAGTACCAGAAAGGAAACCGCCACCAGACCGTATGCGATCACAGTGGAAAAGCTGGCTGCATTGGAGATCCAGGTGAGCAGCTGTTTTCCGAAAAACGGAGCAAGTGCGGAGATTCCCCCGATAAAGAGTACCGCGTTGGAAGGCGTATGATATCTTTCATGCACCCTGGAAAACCATTCCGGGAGCATACCGCTTTTCCCCATGGAGAACAGTACACGGCTTCCTGCCGCCAGAAACGCATTCCAGCTTGTGAGGATTCCGCAGACGCCGCCGAAGACCACGATACGTCTGGCCGCAGGATTACCGTTCCACGCCGCAGACAGGGCGTCCGCCGTACATAATTCTGCGTGCAGAATGGACTCATGATCAAACAGCATGGAGACACAGAACAGGATCAGGCAGTACCATCCCACAGACATTGCAATGGAAAAAAGCATCAGATGTCCGATCCGTCTGGCCGGAATATCCACCTCCTCCGCCGCCTGCGGGATCACGTCAAAGGCCCACCATGAAGAAAGGCGTAATCACAGTCACGGCCAGTACACCGTCCACTCCCTGGCTGAACAGCGGCTGTATGTTGGATACATCGCCTTTAAAAAAGGTCGTGGCAACCAGTATCAGGCCGACTGCCAGTATTACAGCCGTCAATGCCTGCTGCACCCAGGAAGCAAACTGGATTCCGACATAATTTACCACTGTCAGCACGACTGCCGCTGCGACGCCGGTTATGATAAAGGGAATGTAGATATCCATGCCCGCCACAGTATATGCATATCCCTGATACAGGGCCGGTATCATATAACCCAAAACACTGGGCAGCGAGCATGCCTCAAAAGCCACAACCCCAAGATAGCTTAATGTGAGCGCCCAGGAGCATACGAAGGACCAGTTAAATCCAAGTGCACGCATACTGAACACGTGTTCACCTCCGCATTTTGGCATGGCAGGGCATAATTCTGAGTAGGTCATTCCCACAAACAGAACCATCAGTCCCCCAAGGGCAAATCCCAGGACCGCCCCCAGCGTCCCGCCGGTCAGGATCCAGTCACCGGAAAGGACCACCCATGCCCAGCCAATCGCCGCACCAAAAGCAAGCATCACCAGATCACGTGTATGCAGGACTTTTTTTAATTCTGTACCGTTTCTGTTCATCTGTCCCTCTTCCTTTGTAAAATGTTATTCTCTCCCCTCCCTTCCATTTTTAAATAACTCAAACTTCCCACACCGGTTGGTGTGCTGAACCTTGAAAAATCAATACTTTAGTCCATAAAAAAGGCACAAACCTGTACTTGATGGTATAATTGAATTGCGA
>CAJTCV010000029.1 GCA_910574805.1 Lachnospiraceae bacterium
TGCCAAAAAATATCCGGTATCCACTTTTCATCCCAAGAATCCTGCATTGCAGGATTCTATCCTTGTTTTCAATCAGGATTGCGAACTTGTTTCGCAATTACCTAAGATATCATAAGATCTGCATGTTTGCCGGTCCTGTATGGACGGATGCAGACATTTTACAGGGCATGCGGATACACATCTGCCGCATCGGATGCACTCCGGAGAGCGGGAGATCTCCCGGACGGAAAGTCCCACAGGACATGCGTTCTGACAGGCGCCGCAGGAGATGCAGTCCTCTTCGTCCCAGCGGATCTGTACCAGACTGAAGCGGTTGAACCAGCCGTAGATGGCTCCTAGAGGACAGAGATACTGGCAGAAGGGGCGAAAGACTTTCATGGAGAGCAGGAGGATAAAGAGCAGAATCCCCAGCTTCCAGAAGAACAGTCCGCCGATCTGACTTTGGAGCAGTCCGTTCATGGAGAGCAGCGGCAGTGCGCCCATGAGGGTGCCGGAAGGACACAGGTATTTGCAAAATGCCGGGACCTTTGCAAAGCCGCCGAACAGGAACATGGACCCGATGCACACAAGAAAGACAAGGACCAGATATTTGCCGTATTTCAGAATGTGATGAAAGGGCAGTCTCCTGCTTTTGCGGAAAAGAGGGATCCTGTGGAGCAGATCCTGTACCAGTCCAAAAGGACACAGCCATCCGCACACGGTCCGTCCCAGCAGACTTCCAAAGAGGAAGAAAAAGCCAAGCACGGCAAAGGGAATGTGAAATCCCCGCTGATTCAGCAGTGCCTGCAGTGCGCCCATGGGACAGGAACCGACAGCTCCGGGGCAGGAGTAGCAGTTCAGTCCCGGTACACATGTGTATTTGAGCTTTCCCTGATAGATCTTTCCGGACAGGAAGCCGTAGACATATCCGTTGGTGAGGATGGTATAGATAAGCTGTACAGTAAGACGCAGTCTGTTCATAAGTCCGCCTTTCATCCAATCCCGATGCATTCCAGACAGATCATGACGGCTTTCTTCCAGATGACGGTGAACTGTCCCTGAGCCAGGCCGGGAAGGAAGCAGAGAACGCCTGTCAGGACGCCGTACAGCCACAGACGGGGACGGTCATGGTTCCAGAAGCGCATTGATCTTTTCCTCCCAGGCGGATCTTTCCATGGCACCGACGACCGTATCCAGGACCTGGCCGTCCTGATCTACAAAAAAGGTGGTGGGTACAGCGGACACTTCTGTGAGAAGCGCAGTGTAAAGGGATTCATTCAGGAGCAGGTGCGGATATTCCGCGCCGGTCTCTTCCACCAGATCAGACGCATACTGCAGAACCGCCTCATCTGCATCTTCTGAAACGTCGCTGATGATTCCAATCAGCTGGAAATCTTCGGAAGCATAGGCGCCGGCCAGCTCTCCAAGTCCGGGCATCTCGTTCAGGCAGGGATTACAGTAGGTGGCCCATACGTTCAGCATGGTCAGTTTTGAGTCGGCAAAAAGCTCGGAAGAGACGGAACCGCCGTCCAGGGTCCGGGCTTCAAAGGTGACAGACGAAGCGGCAGCTCCGCTTTCGTCAGGAGCGGATGAAGCGGCAGTATCATCCGGTGCGTTTTCTGCGGGTCCCCTGCCGGTGCAGCCGGTAAGCAGTGCTGCACAGATGAGACAGGACAGCAGATATGCTGGATATGAAATCTTCATAACAGTGACCTCCGGTTGTATTTTTATTGTCTGGAGAGATTGTTCACCAGCCAGATGATGATGCAGGAGCCAATGACAGCTACGATGATGCTCCCGATAAAACCCCGCCCGTGGATGCCGATGAGTCCCAGCACCACATTTCCTACCACACCGCCTACGATGCCCAGCAGGATATTGCGCAGCATGCTGCCTTCGTTGTTCATGATCTTTCCTGCAATCCAGCCGGCGATCCCTCCGGTAATCAGTCCTATGATAAGTCCAAACATTCTTTTGTTCCTCCTGAGTACATTGATGAAATATAGTATAGCACAGGTGAGGGATTTTTAACAGCCCCTTGTGCGGCATCAGAAAAGTGTATTTTTAAATGCTTGACATAAAATTTTTATTGAATTATGCTTTCTTCAGAGTTTGCCGGCAGCTCTCAGAATCAGAAAAAGGAGAGCAGAAAATGTATCACGAAAGATTTCAAAAGACCCACTTTGAGGCAGGATTTCAATGGGGCATGCAGTTATTTCAGGAAGGCAGGCATCTGCTGGATTTGGTACCGTTTCCGGTCACAGAGGAACGGGTCCGCTTCGCAGAGGCATGCAGGCCGTATTATGAAACCTGGTATCCGCAGGTACTGGACGAGATCCGGGGGATTGCAGAAGGGCAGCAGACGGAGCCGCGGAGACTGGAGGACGTTCTCTTCAGCATGTACTGTATTTTGCCGTAGAACAGATGTTCGTGTTTTGCGTTCCGGGATAAGACGCATGTGATTCTTGGAAGAAACAGTGATTTTCTGACCGGGACAGAGAAACAGAACATGAACTGTATGTACGAACTGGATGGCGGATATGCTTCTTTTCAGGGAAATACGACCGCATTTGTGGAAATGGAGGACGGAGTCAACGAATATGGCTTTGCGGCAGGACTGACTTCGGTATATCCCGGAGTCATGGGATACGGTCTGAATGCAGGGATGCTGCTCCGGTACGGACTGGAGCGGTGCCGGACTGTGGAAGAGTTCGTGAAAGTCCTGGAGTGCCTGCCGGTTGCTTCCTGTCAGACCTTTACAGTGGCAGACCGGACGGGAGCAGCGGCAGTTATCGAATGCAGTCCGAAACGGACAGAGATCTGCCGGCTGGATGAAAAACATTCATTTGTGTCAGCGGTAAATGCGTTTCACCTGGAGAGCATGAGGCCATATCGGGTGGAAAGCATCGATGACTGGAACGCAGAAGAGCGTTATAAAACGATCCGGTCCGCCTTCCGTCAGGAGCGAACGAAGGACGCCGTTTCTTTTGCCATGGATGTACTGAGCGGAAAATATGGATTTATGTGCCAGTATGACCGGAAGACGGGGAAGGATACCGTGTGGTCTGTGGTTTATGATGTGGGAGAACAGAGAATCTGGCGGTGCGAGGGGAATCCGGGCCGGGAGGACTATGAGGAGGACAGACGGCTGTTCTGAGGAGGCAGACAGGCAAAGGACCGGGACAGGCTCCCGGTCCATGCCAGCGATCACTTTTTCTTCTTTTTGACGGCTGAGTAGATTGCGTATGCAACGACAGCTACGAATACAACTTCTACCGCGATTTTTACGATCTCATACATGACCAGCGACCTCCTCCTTTGTATTGAAACATACAGCGTGACCTGCTGCTTTCCAGTCTGTTTTCTCACAAAATCTTCCGGTTGTCAATAGAAAAATTAAACGGATTCCATGGGCGTTCCCACTTCGATCAGATTTCCGTCCGGATCATAGAAGCGGACGACTTTCTGTCCCCGGCTGTGGGTCATGAGCCGGTTTACATACCGGATGGAAGGGTACAGAGCTTCCAGCTTCCGGACAAAGGCATCAAGGTCCCGTTCTTCAAAGTACAGTTCGCAGGCGTTGTTCTCCGGAATGATCTCTCTGCCGAGAAATTTCTTCCAGATCGTTTCGTCCTGCAGTACAAGACCTTCGGTCAGGATCAGGTTGCCGTCCTGGTCAAGCAGCAGCTCGAGACCGAACAGGTCGTGGTAAAATTTTCTGGATCGTTCCAGATCCTTCACGACGATCAGTATATTTTTCAATTTCATGAACAGATTCCTCCTTCAAAGCGGATGCTCGTCAGCCCACCGCATCAGATCCCGCCGCATGATGGAAATCGCATAGGGTGGTTCCTCCTGTTCCCAGTTCCAGAACAGGCGGTACATCCGTTCCATGCGTGCAAGAGAGCAGAAGGCGGACTTCTTAAGCGCCGGCTCCAGGCTTCCCATGATCTTGATCTGGCCCAGCGCTGCCGCCAGGATCACCTGGTCGGTCTGCAGGATCTCCTGTTCGCCGGGAAGTCCGTGATAAGTCTGGGCAGCCTGTGTTTTTAACTGTTCTGCTGTCTGTTCTGGATCAGGAGGGAAATACAAAAGTCCCCATTCTTTTTCAATCAGAGACCGGGGAAAATCGGCAACGCACATCCGGGGACGTTTTCTCAACGCCTCTTCTAAAAAATGCAGCGTATCGTTTCCTTCGTCGCTGCCAAAGGGCGCTTCCTCATCTCCGCAGTCATAGTACAGATCGTCGGAAAAAAAGGTACGGAAGGCCGGGTGGCTGGTCAGAGGATGCAGGCCGTATTCGTCCGTGTCAAAGTAAAAATGGTGCATGGCGTCAAAATCCGGCATGTCAGTATAGCCCTTTTTCCTCTTGGACGCCGCAAGCTTTACAGCCTGCTTTTCGCATTCTTCTTCCGTGGAGAATTCTTTGATCTCATAGCGTCCGGCGGTACCGGTTCTGCCCCGGTTGACCACCAGAGCACAGCCGCCGGTCTCAATCCGCCAGAACTTGTCTGATTTTTCGTCGGTGTAGTGCAGGGTTTGTTTCATTTGCCGGCCTCCGAAATTAATCCCACTCAATCTCATCTCCGTTTTCCCGGACGATCCGATACAGTTCTTCTTCATTTTCGATCAGAGAAACGATGATCCGGGCAAAGCGCTCTGCCTTTTTCTCATTTTCCTCCGAGGGAGGATAGTAAGCGGCATAGGAGCCGGCTTCCGGGTCGCTCTCCAGGCCCTCCAGAAGTTCGGGAGCGTGTTCGGCGAGATAATAGTTGAAAAGGGCGTCCCAGTTGTATCCGTTCATGTATGCATTCTCATTGATCTCATACATCTTTTCGCCGATGGCCAGAGGCTTTTCCTCCTCATTATAAAACCATACGGCGATCCACTTGTCGTCTTTATGTGTTTTTACATAGTCAGTCATAATTAGTCCTTTTTATTAAAGTCCCGCTTCAGCCCGCCCGCCGCCCGTGTGGGAGATAAATTTCTGTCCGCTATGCGTCCAGAAATCTATCTGGGTGTCGTGCGGGCTTCCGCTGTATTAAAGTTCCGCTCCAGCCCGCCCATCACCCATGCAGGAGATGAATTTCCGTCCGCCGTGCGACCGAAAATCTATCTGGGCGTTGTGCGGGCTTGGGCTGTATTTAAAGTTCCGCTTCCGCCCTCCCGCTGTTTTACAGGTCCAGTGTTTTCCAGAAGAGATTCTGCTCGTGGAACAGGGTCTCTTCTGTGAATTCCAGAAAGAGCCGGCAGACCTGATCCTGGGACAGAATCTGGGACTTTGGAACCTGGATCTGAAAATTGTTGATGGATACCAGTGCGTCTGCCACGGAATTTTCTGCACATTGATCCGCCCGCAGCTGTTTCCAGGTTACCGGGCCGGTATAGGTGCGGACCTCGACAATGAAAGCGTCAAGAAATCCGCCGGCCTGTATATAATTTCCCTGACGGTCTGTGAGCGAGAGGCTGCCTTGCTCCACTTTTTTCATCTGTCTGATGACCTTTTGAACCTCTTCAAAATGATAGACAAACTGTCTGCCGTGGGAGATCCATCCGGCTTCCAGGATCATGGGCCACCGGTCTGTGGGGAGGGTGACCGGAAAGGTACGGTCAAAGGACGGGCTGACCTCCCAGAATCCCAGATGTTCTGCTTTGGCCAGACGCTTTACAGTGTCGTGGGCTTTCTCAGCGGCTGAATACGCAAAGCACATGTAAATAAAATCTTTATGGACTTCATAATCGCAGGCGTCGTGAAACCGGTTTTCCGGACACTGATCCATGGGCGGAAACAGCTTTTGGACCTTTTCCAAAAAGGAACAGAAGACAGCCGGCGTTTTTTCCGGAAGTACATCTTCTTCCATATGGGTATGGAACCATGGGCGCAGCTGTCCGAATTCGCAGGGGACTTTTCGCTGGTTAAATACCATCAGATTGTAGCTCATAGACATTCTCCTTGTTTTCGGTATACTGTAGCAGGCCGTATGCGGCTTCAGACAGAATGTTTCTGTTTCTTTATCATACCACAGATTCAAGGATGTGAAAACAGGCAGTTTGACAGCGAAGACAAATGCTGCCGGGTAAAATCAAAGTCTGGATTCTTATTGTAACTCATACATGGAAACGATATAATGAATCGGAAAAGACCGCTTTTAAGCCATGTAAAATCATTTTGGCAGGGAAAAAGGGGAATGTCAAAGGATTTTGACAGACAAAAAACATAAAAAAATATATATTCATAATACAATCAAGGAGAAGGTGCGGGATGGATATTGGATTACAGATCAAGAAATTCAGAGAACAACAAAAAATTTCTCAGGAGGAGCTGGCTCTTAAAATATATGTTTCAAGGCAGACAATTTCAAACTGGGAAACAAATAAAAGTTGTCCGGATGTTAAAAGTTTAATTTCTTTATCTAATATCTTCAATGTATCTTTGGATGATTTTATAAAAGAAGACATAAAGGAGATGAGGGAAGTAGCAGAAAAGGAGACAATCAAAAAGTTTCATATGATAAGTTATGTTTTCCTGACTGAATTGATTATGGTAACGGTAAGTGCCTATCCTTTATTTTGCATGGACGGATATGCAGGCATTGTTATTTGGCTGTGCCTGTTTGCAGTCACACTGTATACGGCAGGCAGGATTGAAAGATTCAAAAAGAACCATGACATTCAGACGTATAAGGAAATCCTGGCATTTATTGATGGAAAACAATTAACGCATGATGAAACGCAGCAGGAAATTGGAAAAAGAAATTACCAGAAAATCATCTTTGCATTTGCAGCAGGTGTAATCGCACTGATCGTATGTTTGGCTGTGATTTTGATTTTCGAGTATTTATTAAATTAAAAGGAGAAAGAAGCATGGAATTTTGGATTATCATGATTGTTTTTGTGGCCATGGGCGGAACCTGTTCATTGGCAGGTACCTGGTGGGACAGAAAGAAGAAAAAAGAAGACAGGAAACAATAAACCGGCGTTTGCGGGACGCATGGAAAAGACAATAATGGAAGAACATTTGACAACTGTCCAATTTTTTTGCCTGCGGGGTTGACTCTCACACTGTGGTATACTGTAGAGTAGGATTGAGCTCAGAAATACACATATATGTGAGGTAGAACAAATGTTAAGAATCGGTGACTTTTCAAAACTGTCAAGGATCAGTATCCGCATGCTGCGGCACTATGATGAGATCGGCATTCTGCGTCCGGAAAGTGTGGATGGCTTTACCGGATACCGGTATTACAGAGAATCCCAGCTTCCGCTGGCCGGAAAGATACAGGCGCTGAAAAGCCTGGGCTTCGGGCTTGCCATGATCAGGGAAATCCTGGGCAAGTATGAGGATATACAGGAGATGGAGCGGTTTCTGCTGGTGAAACGAAAGGAGCTGGAAGAGGAAGCGCGGGAGACCCGGCAAAAGTTGATGCTTCTTGACAGTACATTGAAATGGATGAGAAAGGATGGTAGTCTTATGGATTATAATGTTACATTAAAGACCGTGCCGGAGCGCTATGTCGCAAGTGTGCGCCAGGTGATCCCTGCTTATGACCAGGAGGGACTGTTATGGGAGATCATGTGCCGGGAGCTGGAAGGACAGAATGTGCAGCAGGCGGCGCCGTGTTACGGGATGGCAATTTTCCATGATGAGGGGCATAAGGAGCACGATCCGGATGTGGAGATTCAGAGCGCGGTCGTGGGGACCTATCAGGATACGGAGCATGTGAAGTTTAAGACCGTGCCGCCGATCCAGATTGCGTCTGCCACCTATAAGGGCGGCTATGACCAGATTTCAAGGGTGAATGAGGCGGTTGCGGACTGGGTGGTTGCCAACGGGTATGATTTTGACGGAAAATCCTTCTGTATCTACCATGTAAGCCCCGGTGAGACGGATGATCCGGAAGAACTGGTCACGGAAGTCTGCTTTCCGGTGAGAAAAAAATAAAAGTTTGTAATTCAAAAAAAGGCCGGGAACGGATTTGGAGGTTCCCGGCCTTTCGTTCTGCTTTCAGTTGACAGTCCGTTCTGCGGGCCGAAAGGACAGGGAGAAGCCTGAATGGATAGGCCGGATTCTTTGCAGGGGACAAAATCACCGTGAAATGCCAGCAGGGGCAGCTTATCATCACAAAAGACGGAACAAGAGTAGATTCAGGGGAATTGTGTCCATTACATTGAAATGGATTTTTTGTAAAGTCTATTCCCTTTGGAAAGCGATTACGGTATAATGGAGCCATTGACAAGTCGAAATGGAGGTAAAAGGCGTGGTATGGAAGAATAAATATCCGATATGTGAATTTGACACTGGTAAAAATCCGATTATTCAGGCAACGAATTTTTTGGCTAAAAGCCTTCCTGAAAAATGTGTGGTTACTTTTTTCAGGAAGGAACTGGAACAGTTTGTTTCGGAAAACAATCTTCCTGTCATTGGCTATCTTAATTCAGAAGTGCTTGATATACCGATTTATGAATATGAATATGGCGCAGATAAGCTTTGTATTACAATGGCATTTTGTGGTGCGCCGGGTGCGGCTGTAGCGATTGAAGAACTTCATGCTATGGGATGTGAGAAATTTATAATCTGCGGGGGCGCAGGGGCATTGACAAAAGACAGTAAAGTGGGAGAAATCATTATCCCAGTTTCTGCGGTTAGAGATGAGGGGACATCCTATCATTATTTAGAGCCATCCCGTGAAGTGGAATGCCATAGAGAAACGGTTAAGACGGTTGTTTCGTGTTTGGAACAAATGGGGATTCCATTTAAAACCGGGAAAACATGGACAAACGATGCTATATACAGAGAAACTCCTGATATGGTTGAATTAAGGCGAAACGAGGGATGTATCACTGTTGAAATGGAAGCGGCAGCCTTTTTTGCGGTGTCCCAGTATTACAATATTCCGCTTGCCCAGTTGTTATATGCCGGTGATGATGTAAGCGGTGAGGAGTGGGATTCCCGAAATTGGAATACGCAAAAGAATATCCGATATGATTTAATTATCTCTGCAATCGAAATTGTAAAGAAATTATAACGGGTTATGTGGTTATAAGTTTGAATCGAAAACTTTGAAGGAGGAATGAAGTATGGTTAGTGATTTTTTAGGAGCAGCATTTCCGTGGATTTTAATTGGTTTATTTGTAGCTGTCAGTTGTTCTCTTATGAGCAAAAAAGAGAAATAGATTCCGGTTTGTCGAAGGGTTAGTAAACGGAAAAACAGCGGTTAGAGGAAGGGGGGAAGACATGGCGGAATTAACGTCTATGATGAATATTGGTAAGGAGATGGCAAGTAAGCTGGATTCTGTGGGAATTCATTCGGCAGAGGAACTGGTCCGTTTGGGGGCGGAGCAGGCTTTCCTGAAAGTGAAGAGAAGGTATCCGAATGTTTGTCTGGTACATTTGTATGCGCTGGAGGGAGCGGTCTGTGATGTGGAGTTCAACAGTCTTTCGGAGAGCAGGAAAAGAGAGCTGAAGGAGTTCAGCGATTTTTTGAAGATCTGACGGCGGGGTGGAGATAAAAGGTGTATTTTGGAAGAAACGATGAGGGGGCCAGATAAAGTCATGCTGGAATTCAGGGAGGAACAAATGAAGATTTTAGAAGTTGCAGAGATGACCCAAGAGCTGGAAGAACAGTTAATCGTCGTATGGGAAACATCCGTCAAGGCAACGCACCGGTTTTTATCGGAGCAGGAAGTGGAAGAGATCAAAAAGTATATCCCGCAGGCCTTGAATGGGATTGCGCATTTGATCATTGTCCAGGATAAAGACGGCCGCCCGGCTGCGTTTATGGGAATTGAGGAACAAAAACTGGAAATGCTCTTTATTGCGCCCGAAGAACGGGGAAAGGGGCTGGGAAGAAAGCTGATTCAGTATGGGATCGAAAATTATTCCGTCAACAAATTGGCTGTCAACGAACAGAACCCGCTTGCAAAGGGTTTTTATGAGCATATGGGTTTCCATGTTTATAAACGAACAGATCATGACGAGCAGGGCAATCCGTATCCGCTTTTATACATGAAATTAAAATAATTTTGCCGATGACAGGGGGGATGGTATGGCACATAAGAATGAGAATGTATATGGGTAAAGTAACGGATGATTATGAAAGACTGGCTGATGAGAGGGAACACACAGTTGGAAAATGGACAGGGTTCTATTCATGAGCTGGTTGAGGAAGAAGATGATGAAGCAGGAAAAAGGAGCTGACGGCGGGGCGGGATGCGCTTCGGCGGTGAAGGAGGTTATTATGCTGGACAGGATACCGGATAAAGAGCAGATGACAGCTTTGGTTGGAGAATCTTTATATGAGATATGGATTAAGCTGTGTGCGTTAATTGATGAAAACTATGATATGGACCGTTTGTGGAACAAAGGCGGTAAGGCATGGACATATGAATATAAATACCGTCGGGGCGGTAAAACGCTGTGCGCATTATATGCGAGAGAAAACTGTGTGGGATTTATGATTATCCTGGGAAAAGATGAACGTCTGAAATTTGAAAAAGACAGAGAAAATTACGGGGAGGAAGTTCAAAGAATTTATGACGAGACACAAACGTACCATGATGGAAAATGGATGATGTTTGAGCCAACAGACACTTCTTTGTTTGATGATTTTGTCAGACTGTTGAGAATAAAAAGGAAACCAAACAGAAAGTAGAGGTAAGCGTCCAGAAAGGAATGGGAGCAGAAGGGAAAGAGGAATCACAGGGTAAGACAGTTGTTCGGTATTTTGGGAATAGCGGTATTCATGAGCATCAGCCAAATGGCTGATGCTTTTTGCACAGAATCTGCCTTCAAATGGGGAGAAAGGAAAAGAATATATATTTTTTGAGTGAAAAACGATCAGATTGCAGAACAGTATAGTGAAGCCAGGCTTACAAAATCAGTAGTAAAAGGAGAAGAAACATGACGGACAGACAGTTGATCAAGCTTCTGAAGAAAGATCCGGAATGCGGCCTTCGGACTGTGCTGGAACTTTATGAAGGAGCCATAAAGACCATCTGCCGCAATATTCTGCGGGATTGTGCGCAGGAAGATGTGGAGGAAGCGGCAGCAGATATTCTGGTGGCTATCTGGAGGGCGGCGGACCGGTTTCAGGCGGACCGGGGAAGTTCATTTAAAAGTTATTGCTATGGGATCGCAAGGAAGACGGCATTGACCAGAAGAAAAAAGCTGATGGAAAAAGAAGATCTGATTCCGCTGCAGGAGGATTTGCTTTTTATGGAAGGGGATCTGTCCGACAGGCTGGAGCAAAAGGAGAAGGAGCAGGTTCTTCACGAAACGGTCGCCGGACTGGAAGAGCCGGAGCGTTCCGTTTTTATTCTTCGGTATTTTGGTTTTTACCGAATAAAGGAAATTGCAAAAAGACAGGGACTGACGAACAAGAAAGTGGAGAATTGCCTGTACCGGGGGAAAGAGAAGTTGCGAAAAGCGTTGATAAGAAAGGGGATCGAACGATGAGGAGGATTACAGAACTGTACAGCTGTATAACGGAAGATGAGCTGCATGCCCAAAGCGTGTCAGAAGATGGAGCATGGCTGGATTCGGAGCAGGATTACTTTTCGGAGGACGAAAGGGAGCGTATTCTTGCCAGAGCGTCAGATGAGATACAAAAAGAAAGCGCGGGACAGAAAAGGAGCAGAAAACATTTGACTAGAAGAAAGAAAACAGGCGCTCTGATACTTGCAGCCGCGTTATTTACTGCATTGACAGTCAGTGCGGCAGAATATTTTCAACTGAAAAAGGAGCTGGCGTTTTCTCTGGATATTCCGTCGGATATTCCGCCGGATCAACTGTCTTCCATGCTGATGGATTTTTCGGAAGAAGAGGTATCGGTAACCGAACATGGAGTAACGGTGCGGGCTGAGCAGGCAATCTGCGACGGACGGGCAGCATGCATCTGTTTTGAGATTGAACTGCCGGATGGCATCTATCAGGAGGAGCCGGACGGGGAAGCTTCTGCCCGGGAAATCCATACCTACTGGAACGGACCAGTCTCCTGGTCCCGGAACAATGAACCCGGCCATGAGGATATCTTTAATATGTGGCGGGACGCAAAGTTGTGGATTGGGGGAGAGGAGACAGGCTGCGGTCCCATGATCATAGAGAAAAGCGCAGAAGATCCAGACCGGTATTATGTAATCCTGAGGATTGGGCTGGAACAGCAGAGAAAACCGGAGGGCCCGCAGGAATTAAAGCTGATGCTTACCGATCTGGGATATGTGTATGCAGACAGCGAGAAGACGGAGTGGCTTACCAGAATCGAAGGAACGTGGACTCTGGAATGGACGATGGAGCTGAAAGACATGTCCAGGACATACGAGATTGGAAAGGAATTTCAAAAAGGAGAAAGAAGTGTATTTGTGGAGAATGTACAGGTTTCTCCGCTTGGGATCTATCTGGTCGGGACGACAGAGTCAGAAGGCGTCGGAGGTGATTTCATCCGACCGGACGGCATCCTGACCAGAAAGGGTTCTGCGGAAACGGAAGATGCGGTTTCTGTCTGGGCAGTTGGCGAAGAGGGCGGAACAGTGACGGCAGACGGAGCTTTTGAGAGATTGATGGAGGTAGATAACATCATCGGAATCCGGATCAACGGCGAAGATCTGATTTTCGCGGAATAGAATTCAGTAATGATATCGCTCCCGGTAATAAATCAGGCACCCCAGGGATACGAAGAACATGATCCCTTCCGCCATCGGCACGGCCATCCATACCCCAATGATCCCAAAGAACCGCGGCAGCAGCAGGATACCGCCGCAGAGCAGGCCGAAGGTCCGGAGGAAGGACAGGACGGCGGAGACCTTGCCGTTGGAGAGGGCGGTAAACAGGGCGGAGGTGAAGATGTTGAAGCCGCAGAAGAGAAAGCTTACGGAGAAGACCGGAAAGCCCGCTGCCGCGATTTCATAAACCCGGGAGGCGTCCGGGGTGAACATACGTACGACCAGGGAGCCGCCGGAGATGGAAAGTGCAAAGATCAGCAGAGAAGCTGCTGTGAGGAAGCGGACGCAGATGGAAAGGATTTTCCGCTGCTGCTCTCGGTTGCCGCTCCCGTAGTGGAATCCGATCACCGGCGCGACGCCCATGGAAAAGCCGATGAACAGGGTGTTCAGCAGAAACTGCGAGTAGATCATGATCGTGACCGCCGCCACTCCGTCCTCTCCCAGCCGCTCCATCATGGTGAGGTTGAACAAAAAGGTCGTGAGGGCGGCTGCCAGCTGGCCGACCATCTCGGAGGAACCGTTCAGGCAGCTTTCGGTCAGCAGAGCCCCTCTCCAACGGGGCTTTACAAAGGACAGAGCACCTCGGTTCCGGAGGAAAAAGACCGTTCCGGCGGCGGCCGGGATCAGATACCCGAGCCCGGTCCCAAGGGCGGCGCCCCGGATCTCCATGCCGCCAAGGACGATGAAGACATAATCCAGAAGGATGTTGGCGAGGCCCGCCAGCACGGACAGGCCGAATCCCATCCCCGGTTTACCGGCGGTCACGAACAGATTCGCGTAGACGGTCTGTATCACATTGGCGGGAAGAAAGAGGAGCAAAAGGCCCAGATAATCCCGGCAGTAGGGGAGCAGACGCTCGCTGGCACCCAGGGCAAGGAGGATGGGATTCAGCCAGAGGGTTCCGCAGATCAGGATTGCTGCGCCGATGCCGGCGGCTGCCAGGATGAGCAGGGTGAAATCCTCCTTCGCCTCCTGCTCCAGTCCGGCCCCCATTTTCCGGGATACCACCGCGCTTCCTCCGGCGGCGATCATGGTCCCCAGACCTACGGTGAGGTTGATGACAGGGCATACGATGTTGATGGCGGAGAGGGCGTCGGTGCTGACAAAACGGGCCACAAAGATCGTATCCACAATGGTATAAAGGCCCATAAACACCATCATGACGATGGTGGGGAAGGCAAAGCGCAGAAGGGACGCGGCGTTCCATTTCTGGTCGAATATATGTTCACTCATAAGATCACCCCGCATGCTTCCGGCTGCAGGAGGAGCCGCTGGGTGGGATAGCCGAACTCGGTCAGCAGTTCTGCTTCCCGGAAACCAAGCCTTTGGTATGCTTTTCGCTGTCCCGTGTCGGCCCGGTCCCCTTCCCGGAACGTGGTGATGCCGATCTGCCGGCCCGCCGGGAGGTTTCGGGCGAGATGGCCGAGCAGCGTCTCTTCGATCCTCCGTTCCCGGTACTGTGGGTGAACGGTTAAGAAATCGATATTTCCGGTCCGTCTGGAAAATGCAAGCGCTCCCACGATGCGGCCTTCGTCCCGGAGGATCAGCGCCTGCTGCCGGCGGATTGATTCCTTGAGCCTTTCCAGATGGTCCGCTTCCTCAAAGCAGGGAAAGCCGTCCACCGTCAAGGCGGCCAGTTCCATCCAGTCCGGAATGTCATGGAAGGAAGCACAGGCGACCGGAGAGAGAGGACCTCCTGGGGAGGAAAGCGGCCTGCACAGCGGAAACGCAGACTGCAGGGGATAGAATCGCTGCTTCTTCCGGTAGGCGGCAGGGCTTTGCTTGTACATGGCTTTGAAAATATCCGTAAAAGCCTGCTGGCTTCCATAGCCGGCGGCCAGCGCGATCTGGATCACGGGCAGATCGGAAAAGACCAGCAGCCTTGCCGCTTCCGTCAGCTTCCTGCGCCGGATATAGTCGTGAAGGGTCATGCCCGCCGCGGCGGTGAACATGCGGTGCAGATGGTATCTGGAATAGTGAACCGCATCGGCCACCCGCTCCAGATTCAGGTTCTGGTCCAGGTGGGACTCGATGTAGGCGATTGCTTCTGCTATAGGGTCGGTCATATGACAGTTCATGGGTACTCTCCTGTTGTTTTTCTGATGCTCGTTGCTGTTTTTCGATGAAACTACCAGAAAAGGATAACAGAATCTTCCGCCTGTTTTTTCATGATTCTTGCGGTTGTTTTCCCTTTCGGGAAAATATTTCCTACATTGGTTTCAGATTTTTATGGAGCCGTTCCACGATCCAGGCCATTCGTTTTTCCCGTCCGGCGTCTGTCTTTGCGTCAAAATATGCCCGCGTGTAGGTTTTCTTTACCGATAAAGACATGGCCTGAAAATTTGTGTAAGCGGGCTCATATCCTTCCAGCAGCGAGGACAGGCAGGCGATCTGTTCCTCCGTGACGGTAGCGGGTCCGGGAGCGTCCCACTGGCCGTTCTTTTTTGCTTCCTCTATTTTCTGTCTGCCAAAATCGGTCATAAGTCCCCGCTCTTCCAAACTTTTGGTCAGCGCCTTGTTTTTCTCGGACCACTTGCTGTTTTCCCGGCGCAGGGAAAAATATTTCTTATAAGTCTGATCGTCAATGCGCTGCATCTGCCCGTCGATCCATCCAAAGCAGAGGGCTTCTTCCAGCGCTTCCCCGGCCTTTATGGTTTTCGGCCCACCGGCTTTTCCGAATAAAAGCCAGACTCCGGCGTGGGTGAGGCAGTGTTCCTGAAGCCATTCCCGGAATTCGGCTCTGTTTACAAAGGTCATAAGATCGCTCATGATAAGTCGCTCCTTTCGCTTGCCTGTCCGGACAATTATACCATGGAATTTGCGCGAAATGAAGGTGAATTTCTTCATGATGGGTTTCTTTTCACGGAGCGGGACGCAGACCAATCCCACGAAAAGTAACTTGTCAAAAATATATTGTCCGGCAGGAAAGAAAAAGATATAATAACCATAAGACAGAATGCTGTACCGCATAAAAGAAATGGAGGAACTGAACCGTGATTGAGATCATTTTTAAAGAGGACAGGTTTCTTGCAAAGGGAACATTTTCCATGGGAATTGCAGGTGTATTTGAAAATAAGGACTTTGGAGATGGAAATATTGAGATTGATGCCGGGCTGCAGGAGATTCTGAAGGAATTGCAGAAGGAAGATTCTTTCAGATATCAGCCCTTATTTCCTTATCTGAGAGGAAAAGGGGAGGATGGGGAAGCCATTGCCGGAGGACTTGCGGATTATTACAATCAAAAAGAAAGAGAGATCAAAGAAAATGTGAAGCAGATCAACGACTGCATCCTTTGTTATTTATTTGACAATCTGGAGGACTGCGGATATCCATTTTGGGAGATCGAAGAGGCCATTGTGCCGGGAAGTCTGGACGGAGTGGATGTGGATGCGATTTATGACAATGAAGAATGCGCATACGAATGGACTGATGATTTTTACCGCAAACCCAATAATGGAACCATAGAAAAAACAGATAAGGAATCTGTTTTCGCGGAAGATTTATGGAATTTCAGTTTTCCGACGGATGGGGAAAAGATTTGTTCTGCAGCGCTTACGACCGGTACGATGAGAACCTGACTTCCTGCGACTGGCATAATCATTAGGGAAACGCTGATTAAAGCGTTTCCCGCGCCGAATTTGCGCTGCGAAGCGGCAGTTTCTTCTGCTCGTGGAAGAGGATGAAGGTTCCGGGGGCCTGATGACAACAAACTTCCTTCTGCAGATCATCGTCTGATCTCCATGAGCAACGAGCCAGGCAGCTGCTTGCAGATATTTGGCGACTGCCGTGAGAATCAAATACCCTACTGCTTTGCAGTGGGGTGTTTGACTGCATGCTCCTGCCCGTGCCCATCGTTTTTTCGGATTACCCTGCAGGGATTTCCGCAGGCGACTACATCGGAGGGAATGTCTTTGGTGACGACGCTGCCGGCGCCGATGACGGTGTTGCTGCCGATGGTGACGCCGGGCAGCAGGATGGCTCCGCCGCCGATCCATACGTTGTCTCCGATGATTACCGGGGCGGTCTGCGTTTTGCAGAATGCAAAGGAACCGTCTTCCCGGGGCGGTCCGAAGCGCTCTGCGGCGCTGGTGGGATGAAAGGCGGTATAGATCTGTACGTTGGGGGCAATGAGCGCGTTGTCGCCGATGACGATCCGGTTGTCGTCCAGAAACGTACAGTTCATGTTCACTTCACAGTTATTTCCAAAATAAATATTGTTTCCATAGTCAGCATAGAACGGAGCGGTGATCCAGAGGTTTTTGCCTCTGCCTCCCAGAAGCTCAGAGAGGATCCGGTCCTTTGTCTGCGCGTCTGCGGAATCCGCCTGATTGTAGTCCCGGATCAGGTCTTTTGCCTTATGCCACTGAGCCAGAAGCTCGGGATCGCCGCAGTCGTAAAGCTGCCCGGCAAGCATTTTTTCTCTTTCGGTCATGGTTTGCCTCCTGTGAAATTTCTTTGAAACCAGATGGCAGAATTGTAAAAGCGAAGTATCTGGTGAAATTTAGTATACGCTAAAAAGGTATAAGCGTCAATTGAGAAAAAATTAACATAAGTATACGTTGAAAACAGCAGGCGGCTATTTTATAATCAGATATATAAATGGGAGATGAATATGAAGCTTAGAAGTTACCGGCCGGCAGACTGCAAAGCGCTGGCAGACTTGTTTTATCAGACGGTCCATACAGTAAATGCAGGAGATTATACAGAAGAGCAGCTTTTTGCCTGGGCCGATGGCAGTGTGGACCTGGATGCATGGAACCGGTCTTTCCTCGCGTATGATACGGTGGTTGCTCTTATAAACGACAAGATTGTCGGTTTTGGAGATATGGACAAGGAAGGATATCTGGACCGGCTGTACGTCCATAAGGATTATCAGAGACAGGGCTTCGCCACGGCGATCTGCGACCGTCTGGAAGGCGCGGCAAAGACGGAGCGGATTCTCACCCATGCG
The DNA here is from genome assembly GCA_910574805.1 of Lachnospiraceae bacterium. Lineage (GTDB taxonomy): Bacteria > Bacillota > Clostridia > Lachnospirales > Lachnospiraceae > Hominiventricola. Next base: position 17,648 of record CAJTCV010000029.1, read on the forward strand.
TCTATCACTGCAAAGCCGTTTTTCCTGGGCAGAGGATACCGGCTTTTACGGGAGCAGACTGTAGTCAGGGGAGGAGTCGCGCTTGGGAATTATGTGATGGAAAAGGAGAACTGCAGATGAGGAAAGTGATCTTGTTTATCGCCATGAGTCTGGATGGTTATATCGCGGACCGGGAAGGCGGCGTTGACTGGCTGGGCGGCCATGGGGACGACAGTGAGATGCGGGATACGTATTCAGAATTTATCACCCATGTGGATACGGTGGTTATGGGCAGAAATACGTATGATCAGATCGTGACGGAGCTGTCGCCGGATGAATGGGTTTACCGCGATCTGACCAGCTGTGTGATCACCCGCAGAGAAGTTCCCGCTTCCGCAGAAAATATACGGTTTTCGGCGGAAGATCCCTGCAGGCTCATACGGTCTCTGAGAGAAAAAGAAGGAAAGGCGATCTGGATCTGCGGCGGCGCTGATCTGGTACAACAGCTTTGGAAGGAAGATCTGATAGATGTCTATTACATTTCTGTGATTCCCATACTGCTGGGAAACGGGATTCGCCTGTTTGGAAAGAACGGAAGCCGGATCCCGCTGAAGCTGGTTAAGACCCAGAGCTATAACGGGATCACGGACCTTATATATGAACGAAGAGGAACTGTCCACTCATCAAACCAATGAAAAGGAGGTTGACACGAATGAAAAAACTATTTATGTACGCGGACCGGTATCTGCAGAAAAGCAGCTGGAAGGATATGGCTTTGCTGAAGTTCTGCCTGTTTTCCATGGGGCTTCTGGCGGGCATGCAGATTCCTGCCAAAGGCAGGAAAGCGGCGTCCGTCGCGACTTCCGCGGTTTTTGTGCTTACGTATATTCCTCTGATGAGGAAGTTTATTCAAGTAGTGCTGGAGCAGGACTGCGCATAAGCTGTCAGGCTTTTTTCCCCACCGGAGCGGCATAGACTGTGCAGATATAGTTCCTGTCCGCGGAGGGGCCGGGCGGAAATCCCAGAAGATCGTCCATCCGGTCCTGATCGTAGGCACCGACGGCACAGGTGCCGCAGCCGATGGATTCGCAGGCCAGATACAGGTTTTCGCACACATGCCCGGCGTCGATCAGAAGGTATTTGGCAGCTTTTTGTCCATAGCGCCATTCCATCCGGTAGGGGATGGAGGCCCATACAAAGAGGATCGGGGCGGAGGCGGCAAACTGCTGTCCGCAGAGGGCGTCCTTCAGTTCTTCGTCAAAATCAGAGCGGTTATCCCAGAACTCCAGTTCGTGCTCCTGTGGAAGATAGTGATAGATGCCCTTTTTCAGTCCTTCCACCTGATGGACGAACAGGAAGGTCTCAAAGCTGTGGCGGGAACCGGCCGATGGGACATTCCGGAAGGTGACCGGGTTTTTGTGCCCGGCAAAACGGCGTACTCCCTGGGTGCTCCACAGAAGGAAGGAAAGCTCCAGGAGAGACAGGGGGGCGTCGGCATAGGTCCTCCTGCTTTCCCGCCCGCTGATCAGCTCCATGATGTTTCCGGAAAAGGAAAGAGACGCATAGTCCGTGGGGAGTGGAATAGTATCGGTTCCCCTTTTTTCCTGAAGGCAGGGAATGGAAGGCAGTTTCTGCTGCTGATCGGTCTCTTCCGCACCGGCGTCCGCTGCATGATATCCTTTCAAAAGTTCCCGGTTTTTCATAATCTCGTATCTGGTTTTGTCGTTCATGGAATTTCCTCCTTTTCTTTCCTGGTGTTTATAGGGATCTTACTTTGAGTTTCCTGTATTTTTTCAGACAGGCTGCAGGTTTCGATGATCTGTCTGGACAATTATAGCATGGCTTCGGACATGTGAAAAGTAACAGTTGTCGTTTTGGATCGAAAAAGCTATAATGGTATGGAAACCAAAGAAAGCGGGGAATCAGCGTGAAAAACCAAAGCGCTTTTGTGATAAAACAGGCATTTTATAAATCGCTTCCGGTACTGGCCGGATATATCATCCTTGGAATCGGATTCGGGATCCTGCTTCGGAATGCAGGGTACGGATTATTCTGGGCATTTGCCATGAGCAGTTTTATTTATGCAGGCTCCATGCAGTATGTAGGGGTGGGCCTGATCGCCGGAGGCGCTTCGGTTGTCACAGCGATCCTTACAACGATTATGGTAAATGCGCGTCATCTTTTTTACAGCATTTCCATGATTGAACGCTATAAGGACACAGGGAAATACAAGCCGTATCTGATCTTTTCCCTGACGGATGAGACCTATTCCCTCCTCTGCGACGGACAGGTCCCTGAGGAAGCATCCGGCAGTCGGTACCGTTTTTTCGTTTCTTTCTTTAACCAGTGCTACTGGGTTACGGGAAGCGTAATCGGGAGTCTTCTGGGGAGCGTGCTGCCCTTTTCCACAGAGGGAATTGAATTCTCCATGACGGCGCTTTTTATCGCTTCTTTTACCGAGCAGTGGCTTACCGGAGGGAACCATATTCCGGCGCTGACAGGCTTTTTGTGTTCGCTGCTGTGCCTGGTTTTATTTGGACCGGAACATTTTCTGATTCCGGCCATGCTTTTGATTACGCTTGTTTTAACGGCTGTTCAGAGCCGGATCAGGATGGACAGGGAGGGAACCGAATGAATTTTGACGTACATGCCGCGGCTCTTGTGCTGGCCATGGCGTTCTTTACATGGCTGCTGCGCTTTCTGCCGTTTCTGGTTTTCCGGAAAAACACGCCTGGGTATATCGTCTATCTGGGAAAAGTGCTTCCGTCGGCGATCATAGGAATGCTGGTTGTCTACTGCCTGAAGGATGTGGAATTCTCGGTCGCTCCTTTCGGACTGCCGGAGCTCATCGCCGCTGTGAGCGTGGTTGTATTGCAGCGCTGGAAACGAAATTCGCTGATCAGTATACTCGTAGGGACCATTCTTTATATGGTCTTGATACGGACTGTATTTTGAGTATGTTCGCTGCATGAAAGGAGGAATCCTGTGGAGCATGATGTAAACTTAAATGTCCACTATACAGCGCCGGAAGAGATATGGACCAGGATTGGAAATGTCTATCGCTCCATGCCCTATTGGTCAGGGACGGATGCGGGGCCGGAATGGACCGGCGAGGGCATTGACCTGTGGGCATCTGTAGAACCGGGCGGGATTCAGATAGCAGGTACGATGCCGGATGACGTCTGGGAGATATGGTATCGCGAACTGAAAGAAAGATTGACAGAAGCGCTGGGATATGAGATCGGGGAACCGGAGGATGGTTACGATTTTCAATACTGGGAATAAAAAAGTTCTGTGAAACATCCAATTCTTATCTGGGTGGCCTGCAGATGCCCGGAATTTTTCTGAAAACGTTTGCGGAATTATTCGACGGGCCGGAAAAGGAAAAATGGCTTTGCTGGCATGGGGAAAGCAGCAGCTGGATCTGGCATCTGGTTTCGAAACATGACAATCTGTCTATTGAACTTTTTGAGGGAGGCTGCTCGTTTGGAATGCCGCTGGAAGGGGAAGAACTGCGCCGATATACCGGAAGTTCAGACAGAATACTGGAAATCAATACATTTCTGTATCCTTTTTCTGCTTCGGTCTGCCATGCCTTCCAATGCTGCAGTTATGGCGAAGGATATGAGGCATGGCAAAATTCCAGATACAGGGAGGCGTTTCCAAAAGCGGAATTGTCTCTGTTACGAAAAAGGTTGCGCAGAAAAAGCCGTAATAGACAGAATGAGGATGGTCTCCAAACAGAAAATTGATCATTGCGTTTTCTGCCTTCTTAATTCTCTGCCCGCCAGCAGCACAGACAGCAGAAACGCCGCAAAGTCGGCGACCGGTCCCGCCGCCAGTACGCCCATGATTCCAAAACGGAGCGGAAGCAGCAGAAGAAGAGGAATGAGGAAAAAAACCTGCCTCGTCAGCGCCAGCAAAGCCCCTTTCATTGCTTTTCCAATGGCGGTAAAAAAACTGGAGGAAAGCAGCTGCACGCCGTTTACCAGCACCATGAAGAGAAAGATGCGCATGAACAGCACTGCAAATTCAAAATACAACTGGTCTCCGTCTCCGAACAGGGAGATGATCGCATGGGGAAAGAACTGGAACAGGCAGAAGCCGGCTGCAGAGACAGCCAGGTTCCATTTGATCGCAAGCAGGTATGCTTCCCGCACGCGTGGATACTGTCTGGCCCCGTAGTTGAAACCGATGATCGGCTGGACGCCCTGGGAGATTCCGACCACAATGGCGAGAACGATCGCGTTCGTCTTCATTACGATTCCGCAGGCGGCCAGAGGAATATCCGTGCCGTAGACGGTCTTGGCCCCATAATAGGTCAGTGAATTGTACAGTATAATCTGTACAAAGGTAATCGCAACCTGATTCACGCTGCTGCTGACACCCATACTGCAGGTTTTCAGGCATTCGCCAGGTTTCAGCCGGAAGCAGCTTTTTTCAATAGGAATGGTTTGAAAGCGCCATAAGTAACGTATCGCGAAAAAGAAGGACAGAATCTGCCCCAGCACCGTCGCCAGCGCCGCTCCGAAGATGCCCCAGTGAAAGACAAAGATAAAAATCGGGTCCAGAATGGTGTTGGCAACCGCTCCGGTAACCATGCAGAGCATGGAATACTTTGGATTGCCGTCCGCCCGGATCAGATTGCTCATACCGTTTGTCACAATTAAAAACGGCATCCCCGCCAGAGTAACGCCGGCATACTGCCGCGCATAGGGAAACACCTCTTTGGTCGCTCCAAACAGTTTCAGAAGCCAGGTCAGAAGACATTCGCCTGCCGCCAGATAGACAAGTCCGCAGAGGACCATCAGGCTGATGCCGGTTCCCGCCGCCCGCGCCGCCGCTTCCGGTTCCTTATTTCCCAGATAAAGGGACACACGGGAAGCGCTGCCGATGCCGATCAGCAGAGAGATCGCCAGGCAGATGGTAGAAAACGGATAGGAGACATTGGTGGCGGCGTTTCCAAGATATCCTATCCCCTGGCCGATGAAAATCTGATCCACAATATTGTAGAGAGAGGTGATCAGCGTTGCCGTAATGCTTGGAATGGCAAAGTCCTTCAACAGTTTCGAAATTTTTTCATATTCCAGAGGATTGTCAGTCATCAAATTCCTCCTCCTTTCTCTCGATGTGAAGTTCTGTCGTGATATTTTTGCCTGCTTTCATCAGCAAACCGGTAAAAAGTTTCTTTTCTTCTTCGTCAAATCCCTGCAGCAAAAGAGCCTCCGTTTTTTCACAGACGGTCTGTATTTCTTCACATACAGACAATGCGCGGTCTGTGGGATATAGCTTCCATGTCCGCTTGTCCTGGTCGTTGGGGGAGCGGGTGATCATCCCCTGCTTTTCCAGCGCTGCTATTGTTCGTACGATATTGCTCGGATGAACGTAAAACATATTAAGCAGGGAATCCTGCTGAATGCCGGGGGAATGACAGATCTTGATCAGAAACATATGTTGACTGCTGTTGATCCCAAAAGGGGCCAGTTGTTTGTCCAGATAAATTTTGTAAAAACGGTCTGCAACGGACAGCCATTTTAATATTTTCATAAGTCCTTACCTCCAATCCTGGATAGTATATCATATTATGCGTGCGCACGCAATTATATATTCCGTACAAAAATTCTGTGGAGATATCATGTATGTTTTTTATTTTTGACAATTCGGATATTTGCCGTTCTATTCTCTTTCTTCTGCTTCTGCGGACAGCAGACGGAGGGTGTTATCTGCGAACAGTTGAAGCGAGCGGTTTTGATTTGATTTGCTGTATGCAAAACAGACATCAAAAGAGATATCAATATCTGTCAGAGGCAGGTAACGAATATATTTCTCATAGCAGGAAGAATAGTTGACGACAAATTTCGGTATGACCATAGCGCCCGAATTGATGGAAACTCTTAAAAGAGAGTTGTCCAGATCCGGCATAATGGTCTTTTTAGTGACTGCGTCAAAGATGATATTCGTCTCCTGACATAGGCGGAGGTAGGTAACGGATGTTTCTTCCGCAATCGGGTGTTTGGCGCTGACGGCTGCAAGCAGGGGGAAAGACTGAAGAAGCATGGTTTCGCAGCAGTCGGTAAGTTCCGGTCTGGAAATAAAGATTCCATCCACTTCATTTCTTAACAGCATATTCTGCATATTTGCCCAGTTATCCCGGGAAAGTTCCAGTTGGATATCCGGATGCTTTTGATAAAAATCTCCAATTATGCGGGTCAGGATACATTGTTCAATCCCGATGATATAGGCGAGCCGGATCTTTCCTGCAAGACCGGTCTTCAGCTGTTGGGCAAGGTTTTGGCAGGAGGCGGCTGACTCCAGCACTTTTTGCGCTTCTTTAAGCAGGAGCGCTCCGTTTTCCGTAAGAGAAACGGCTTTTTTACTGCGTTCAAATACAGAAAAACCAACCGATTCTTCCAGATGCCGGATATGGTTTGTGACGACGGTCTGTGACAGAAACAGATTTTGCGCCGCTTTGGTAAAGTTTAATGTTCTGGCTACTTCCTGAAAACATTCCAGTTGACGTATATTCATAAGACTCCTTTTGTATGCTGCCGGTTGAAAGGCGGCTATTATCATATTTAAAAGAAATTATATAATGCTTTTATTATATTGGAAAGATATAAATGAAAACAATATAATAATTGTGAAATTTATACAAAGATTGGGACAGATTGTCGGCAGAAGGAGGGAGCTTGGAAAACGGGAGTCTGCCCGAAAATACAACACAGGAGGAAAGTATGAAAAAACAGAAACTATGGCTGCTGCTGGCGGCGATCAGTCTGCTGGCGGGAGTAACGGCCTGCTCGGGGCAGAAGGGAGCAGAACCGGCAGGATCGGCAGCAGAGGAAAAGGAGGCGGAAGTAGGGGCGGAAACAGAAGAGGAAGGAGAAACCGGCTCTTCCGGAATAGTCGTGGACGCTGCGATTCTGGTTCAGGGATACGAATGGGGTCCCGGGGTTCCAAAGATCATTCTGGAACTGGACCAGGAAGTATCAAAGGTCGATGCAAAAAACTGGACCGTCGTAACGGCGGATCAGGAACGCGTCGTAAAAGACGTATATATCTGTGATGAATCGGGAGAAAAGACAGATACTGTTTCCGGCCATGTCGCCGTCGAAATGGAGACAACCTATGAAAATCCAGGATCGCCATTTACTTATGACAAAACAGTTGGCATGAACAAATGGAAAGAATCATATGAAATCTCGGTAGAATGTACAGATTTTACTATAGATGAAAAGACAGAAGCAGTTACATTTTCCGCTGACTGCATGGATAAGATTATCTGTCCGGACACAGAGAGATTTTCAGAAAGAGATTCTTTCACAGGATCGTATAAAAATCCGTTTACCGGAACAGAGGAAGAACTGACCCTTTATTACGCCGCTTATGAACCGGAGACTCTTTCTGAAGGCGAAAAAAATCCGCTGGTGATCTGGCTGCATGGTATGGGGGAAGGCGGAAACGATCCGGATATTGCAATCCTCGGCAATGAAGTTTCTGCTCTGACGAGAGAGAAGATTCAGTCTCATTTTTCGGCAGGGGACCAGACCGGCGCTTATGTGCTGGTGGTCCAGACGGAGACATACTGGATGAATGAAGGCGATACAAACGGCGGCATAACGGGAAGCGGTGACTCGCTGTACCAGGAGATCCTGATGGATACCATTCAGTCATATGTGAAGTCAAATCCAGATGTTGATGCAAACCGGATCTATCTGGGCGGCTGTTCCAACGGCGGTTATATGACAATGAATATGATGATCCACTATCCGGATTATTTTGCGGCGGGATATCCCTGCTGCGAAGGCTATTCTTACTATGCGTGCGAAAGAAATGAGGATGGAACCTGTAAATTTACGGAAGACGGAGCAGCCATATTCGGATCTGAGCGCTGGCTGACGGAAGAAAAGGTCAATACGATCAAAGATTTGCCGTTTTGGTTTATCAGCTCTATTGATGACACGATGGCGGTGCCGCAGCAATATGTACTGCCCTCCTATCAGGCGCTTATACAGGCGGGAGCAGAAAACTGCTGGCTTTCCATGTTTGAGAATGTCAAGGGGACAGACGATCCGGACGCATCTTATATCGGTCATTTTTCCTGGGTATATCTTCTGAATGATCAGGTGACGGGAGTCCAGGACAAAGAAGCCGTCCGGAATTCAGAGGATTCGGAATTGTTTGGAACGACTCCGTCTAATGAAGGCGGCGGAACTCTTAAAGCAGGGGAATACGCCAACATTTTTGAATGGATGAATCAGCAGTCGAGACAGTAAAAAGCGGTATCTTGATACAAAACATAGGGCAATTGCAAAGTCATAAATAGCATTACAGGCATTGAAAAACAGGGATTTTTTAATGCCTGTAAATTTTTTACTTGAATTGTATTGTATATTATGATAAT
>CAJTCV010000030.1 GCA_910574805.1 Lachnospiraceae bacterium
TGGACAGGCATGGCCTTTATAAAAAATATACTATGAAGGAGCTGGTGAACCTGTTGGCAAAGCTTCGTGTTCAGGATATCAATGGCAGGCGTATACTGTATCCGGTATCAAAAGAACAGCGAATAGTTTATGAGGCATTTGATGTTGAACTGCCAACCGAGTAAGGCTGTTGTTATAATTTTACCGGGATTTTAGGTTTAAACTGTTTTCATAATCCTGCAGATCATGGTATATACCTGTAACATACACTTGTTTTCCGATAATTTTATATAGCATGAAATATTTATGACGTTTAAAATGAATGACATGGTATCCTGAAGCACGAAGTTTAGGATCATCGCAGAATTTAAGGCTGCCTGCTACGCGGGACAATCTTCTGGCTGTTTCTTTCATATCCTGTTCCACACTGCGGGCAGCCTGTACATTTTTTAACTGGAAAAAAATATAATCCAGAATTCTCTGTGCCTGCGCCTTTGCAGTGTCCGTTAACAGGATCTCATAGTCCATATCTGCGTTCAAATTCATCAAATACCTCTTCCGCGCGGCTGTATTTTCCGTCAATAATTTCCTGTTCGGCTGTTTCGATGTCTTTTATAAAGTCATCTCTGCTCATGGGTTTTAAAAATCTGCAGACCTTATCGTCAAGTTCATGTTCACGCAATCTGAAAAGACACTCGGTAAAAGTCTGGATTTTGATCAAATCCGTTTCCGGCAGAGTTTTCATCATAGAAACTGTGTGTTCAAAGGTATTCATTTGGATGCTCCTTTCTGATCAAATATGGAGGAACGGCATAATCATCTTTTATTATAACACGCTGCTTTCCGTTTATAAACTGTTTGAAAAAATTTCATAAAATATGAGGCTTTTCTTTCTCCCTGACGGAGCATCACGCAAACAGCGTTTCCAGCGTCACCAGCACCCCGTCTCCTTCGGCATGTCGGCAGCGGGGGCTTTGATTCAGGCGCTGCCGGCGTCAAAAACGACTGGCTTTCTGTGAAATTACAGTTGCTTTAATGTCCTGTTTCCCAGCACCACAAATTCATATGGTTTCATTGTACAGGTTTTCTCTTCCGAAGTGAGTGTCCGTCCGGTATCCGTGAGGAACGTACCAAAATCAGTGTCTTTGCAGGACGGACAGTCTGCCTCGGTACGTCTGCCGTTTTGAAGAATTACCGGGCAGCTGCTCCACTCCGGGGAGATTTTGATCTTTTGTTCCTTTCCGTCCAGATTGCAGAGCACGATCAGTTTCTGATCTTCCAGCGTTCGTTCATATGCCAGTGTCATATCATTTTCTGTCTCCAGAAAGGCGATCGTCCCTTTGGCGATCACTGGATATTGTTTCCGCATGGTGATCAGCTTTTTATAAAAGGCAAGGATGGAATTGCCGTCCTTTTGCTGGGCTTCCACGGTGATCGCTTCCCGGAAACCGGCAGCCATGGGGAGCCAGGGTTCCGCTTCGGAAAACCCGCCGAAGGCTCCTTTGTTCCACTGCATGGGCGTCCGGCTGTTGTCCCGGGATCTGGCGGCCAGAGTCGCAAGGGCCTCTTCCTTCGTCTTTCCGTTTTCCAGAAGAATCTCATAATAGTTCAGACTCTCCACGTCCCGGTACTGGTCAATGGACGGGTAGTGGGCGTTTTGCATCCCGATCTCTTCTCCCTGATAGATATAGGGGGTTCCGCGCATGAGATGAATCATGCCGGCCAGCATTTTCGCCGACTCTTTCCAGTAGATGCCTTCGTCGCCCATCCTGCTGACGATCCGGGGCTGGTCATGGTTGCACCAGAACAGCGCGTTCCAGCCGCTCCCTTCCTGCATTCCCGTCTGCCATTTCACAAAGAGTTCTTTTAATTTCCGGTAATCGGGGGCCATCAGCGCCCATTTGTCTCCGTCTTTGTAATCTACCTTCAGATGGTGGAAGTTAAAGCACATGGAGAGCTCTTTTTCCTTCGGAGAGGAATAGCGGATGCAGTGCGAAAGAGACGTGGAGGACATCTCGCCCACGGTTACACAGTCCCCGATCCTGGCATCCCGGACCAGTTCTTTCAGATATTCATGGATATGGGGACCGTCGCTGTAAAATCTTCGCCCGTCGCCTTCAAAATCATCTTCCATCTGCGCCGGCTTGGAGACCAGGTTGATCACATCGAACCGGAATCCACGGATGCCTTTGTCTTTCCAGAACCGGAGAATCTCTTTTAACTCTTCCCGGACTTCCGGGTTATCCCAGTTCAGATCCGCCTGGGTCACGTCGAACAGACGGAGATACCATTTCTTCAGGCCGGGCACATATTCCCAGGCGGAGCCGCCGAATTTGGACTGCCAGTTGGTGGGTGCACGGTCCGGCGCGCCTTCCCTGAAAATATAATAGTGCTGATATTTTTCCTCTCCGGCCAGCGCCCTCTGGAACCATTCATGCTCGGTGGACGTATGGTTGAATACCATATCCAGCATAAGCTCCATGCTGCGGGCCCTGCTCTCCCTTATCAGGGCTTCCAGATCTTCCATCGTCCCAAAGAGTGGGTTGACGCTCCGGTAATCGGACACATCGTACCCGTTATCTCTCTGGGGTGAGGGAAAAAAGGGGGTCAGCCATAGATAATCTACGCCAAGTTCCTGAAGATAATCTAATTTTTCGATTATCCCGGGGATGTCGCCGAAGCCATCCCCGTTGGTGTCCCGAAAAGATTTCGGGTAAATCTGATAAACTACTTTATCGCTGAAATCAGTCATTTTCTGTCTCCCTGTTCTGCTTGAAATCTGCGCGGTTGTCCGCAGTACGGCTTTGCCGGGCTTCCGGCTGTCCGGGCCATGCACTTTTTACGTCCAGTCGGCTACTTTCGTTTCTTTTGCCTTGACCTGGATTCCGGTATGGAGCTGTATGTTCTGCGCATTTCCTTCTTCCGTGATGACGCATACGGTCACATCCGGATGTCCGGCCGCCTTGATCTTTGCCCGGTCAAATTTGATCAGGGGTGTTCCTGCGGAGACCGTCTGGCCTTCCTGCACCAGATACTTGAAGCCATCCCCCTTCATATCCACCGTATCGATGCCGATGTGCAGCAGGAGTTCCATGCCGTTATTGAGCCTCAGTCCGCAGGCATGGCGGGAATCGGGCATCATGACGGTGACTTCTGCGTCGGCCGGCGCGTACAGCGTCTCATTTTCCGGGATAATTGCCAGTCCGCCGCCCATGATGCCTTCAGAAAAGACGCCGTCGCCCATTTCCTTCAGCGGGATCGCTTTTCCGGATAAATATGCGGTCAGTGTTCCGGGAGCCGTTTTCTGTGCCTCCTTATTCCGCATGATGGCAGCGGTAACGCCCGCCGCTGCTACCTGCACCTGCTCCGGCGGCGATCTCGGTCAGATCGGCGGTTTCATGTGTCTGGTCTGCCTGCAGGCACTTTTTTCCCACGACGGCTGTCAGGAAGAACGGAACCGCCAGCGCGATGAGGGAACAGAACGCAAAGGAAGCCATAAACCGGGGCTGAATGGACAGGATACCGGGGATACCGCCGACTCCGATGGCATTGACTGTCGTTCCGGTGGCTATGCAGACCGCTGCCGCAATGCAGGAACCGATCATTCCGCAGACAAAGGGGAAGCCTCTCTTTAAGTTCACACCGAAGATGGCCGGCTCCGTCACGCCGAGGTAACAGGAGATGCAGGCCGGAATGTTGACTTCCTGCGCTTCCGGGTCCTTCCTCTGGAGCCAGATCATGCCAAGAACTGCAGAACCCTGGGCGATGTTGGACAGTGCGATCATGGGCCACAGCATGGTCCCGCCGTAGTCCGCGATCAGCTGCAGGTCGATGGCGTTGGACATGTGGTGAAGTCCCGTGATGACCAGCGGGGCGTAGACCACGCCGAACAGGGCGCCGAAGACCACCTTGAAGGTTCCGGTGATTCCCGCAAATACAACTGCGGATACGACTGCTCCGATCTTCCAGCCGATGGGTCCCAGTACAAAGTGTGCGGCCATGACGGACAAAAGCAGACTTAAGAAGGGGACAACGATCATGGAAATAACCTGGGGTGTGATCTTCCGGAAAAATTTTTCCAGATACACCAGCGTGAAGGCTGCTAAAATTGCCGGAATGACCTGTCCCTGATAACCGATCATGTTGACCTCAAAGCCGCCGAAATTCCACTTTGGAATATCCGCAGCCGCCGTTCCGGCCACCGCGTAGGCGTTCAGGAGCTGACCGGATACCAGCGTCAGGCCCAGGACGATGCCCAGCATCTGGGTGGTCCCCATTTTCTTCGTCACAGACCAGCAGATGCCCACCGGCAGCATATGGAAGACCGCCTCGCCGATGAGCCACAGAAAGCTGTCGATGCCTGCCCGGAACTGGCTGATGTCGCACAGGGTCTTCGTTCCATTTTCAAAAAGATACAGACTGTCGATGCAGTTCCGGAAGCCCAGGATCAGACCACCGGTGATGATGACCTGAAACTGTCCTGACTGGGTGTAACTTCCCTTTACCACCTTCATTCCCTCCGTTTGTTTTGTTTGAAAAACTTGTTTGAACATGTTCTTTTCTATGTTATAACACACTTGTTTGAACATGTCAATAGCTTTTTTGAAATTTGTTTGAACAAGTTATCGGCGAGTCTGTTTCTGTCGTCCTGGGACGGGATTAAAAACGGGATGGTTCCTGGGAAGGATCAGAGAGAACTGCATGGGAAGAAAAAGATCCGGGAGAATATAAAAACAGCACTGTCTATGGGGTGGACAGTACTGTTTTTAAGGTGTGTAAGGTGATAGGGGTTTCTCTATCGGGTTCATGATAAGTGTATCATAACAAAAAAAATTTGACAAATTCCATTTTTTTATGGAAATTTGCCAAGTTTAGGTTATAATGTAAGAATGGGGTATGCAAGTAGTGCTTTTTTTGGGGATGTAGATCCAAGGGGGAAACTGGATGCGTTTAAATCAGTTGGAGTATTTTATCAAGGTTGTGGAGTGCGGCTCCATAACAAAAGCTGCTCAGGTATTATATCTGAGTCAACCCAGTCTCACCAAGGCGATCTCCAGTCTGGAAGCAGAGTACGATCTGAAATTATTTGACCGCACGGCAAAGGGACTGAGTCTGACGCCGAAGGGAAGAGATTTTCTGGAATATGCGAAAGGGGTGATGGAAAGCTCTCAGGCACTGAACAATACATTTGGAAAAGAAGGCCAGACGGCCATACAGCGGGTCGCGATCGCCAGCCAGCAGTTCGATTTTATCTATGATATCCTGCTCCTGCTCTATCATGAGAACCGGGAACAGCTCCTGCAGATTGATCTGAAGGAGAATGACCGGGGCGAAATCGTGAAGATGGTGGAGGAACGCAGGGCAGATATCGGGATCCTGGTGGTAACGGAACGGGATTCCCGGCTGTTCCAGAGCGAGCTTCTGGGGAAGAACCTGGAGGTTCATACGCTGGACACATCGTCCACCTTTGTGAGTATGGGCGGGAAGTCAAAGCTGTATGAGAATACCGCGGTGGATGTGGGCGAGGCGGAAGAATATCTCCATGTGGTCCTGGATACAGAGCAGTCTCTGCGCAGGGAGCTGCGCTATAAGAATGCACTGAATGACGGGACTAATCATGAGCATCTGATCTTCTGCAATACCATGGGAGTCTGCCGGAAGTTTCTGGAAGAGACGGAGGCGCTTCTTTTATCGCCCAAGTGGGTGCTTGGGTTTTTTGAGGATACAGAGATTCGCTCTGTACCGCTTGTGATGGATGGAAAGGATTATCCGAGGACCAGTTATCTGATCTGGATCAAACGGGCAAAGGAAGGTTTCCATCCATTGGAGGAACGGTTTATGGAGCTTTTGAATGAGCACTTTCATTGCAAAGACTGATCCCGGCGCAGAGCATGCTCATGCGTCGGGACCGAGGTCAAAATCTTTTACGATTCTGCGGATCATGGTGTGCAGATAGGGTTTTAATTCTTCAATGTCTGCAGGATCGTGATAGAGGATGGCGTTATAGCTGACACCCGCCACCAGTTCGATGACCAGGTAGATGATGATCTCCGGGTTGTCGAACCGGCATCCGGAGCGGGCGATCAGATGTTCGTACATTTCCCTGGCGGAGATTCCATCAGGGGTTTTTTCCTCTGTCATGGAGCTGCGGAAGATCCCCCAGCTCAGATGCTTGGACAGAAAGAACAGAAGGGACTTGTCCGCTTCCAGTGCGTGCAGGATTTCATCGGTGAGAAAGATGAACTGTTCGTCCAGCCCTCCCGTGACCTGGGCCCGGTCCAGCTTCAGACAGGCTTCCCGGAACAGCCAGGTCGCTTTGGAAGAGATCAGCCGGTTGCGGATGTCCGTCTTGTCTTTGAAATACAGATAGAAGGTTCCTTTGGCGATTCCTGCCTTTGTGACGATATCCGCGATGGACGTATCATGAAAGCCTTTGGATGTGAACAGTTCAAAGGCGGCGTTCAGCAGATCTTTTCTTTTATGCTCCTTTTTTATGTCGATTTTTCCCATATAAATTCCCTCATTTCCCCTGTTTTCTATACTGTAGCCTATTCCCGGGAAAATTGCAATGTACATTGTGTCCAAAATATTGACTATTGGTCATTTTTCCTGCATATGCGCTTCAATGGCAGATTCTGCTTTTTCGGCATATATGTAATAGTAAAGAAGTAAATGGAGCGCATTTCATGAATGACCCCAGAGAATGGAATCCCTATTATGTGAATTCACCTTATACCATGAACCCTGAGCATCGCGCATTTCCGTGGCTCTATCCCTACGGCAGCCAGATGAATTACTGGAATCTGTGGGACTCTCCGGAGCGTATGGAAGACGAGATGGACACCATGCGCCTGCGGGAGCTGTATCCCCTGATGGCAAGAAGACTCCAGCCTTATGTGGAAGAAGTATGTACCCGCCTTGAATATCCGGGCAGTATGATGTATGATGAATATCCGGATCAGCTTTCCCTGCTGCAGAAGGCAAAGGAAGTGTGGGCAGGTGCCAGTGCCGGAGAGGACTTCGGAGAGAAGGCCCCCGCATGGGAGCAGATGAAGGATCTGATCGGCGTTCTGCTCCTGCAGGAGATGATGCGGCGCAGGAAGAAGAGCCGCTGCTGTACGATCCGGTGACATGGGTTGACCATGGAATAAAAGCTTGTTAAAATAGTTACAGCCATGTGAACATGATGCACATGGCTGGAGCGTTATGAAGATGAGACAGATGTTGTCTGTATAAAGTTCGATGCCGGAGAGAAAATAGATGAAGAAACTGATCATAAGATGTTTGACAATTCTGGCGGCATTTGCCGCCGGAGCGGGATTTATGAATTATGCCACATATATGGGAAACAGGGACATGACCACCGTGATGGCGGAGGCGACGCTGCCGGTGCTCTACGCGGAGCATGAGGGAAAATTCTACAATGAGACGCACGGCTATGTGGAACCCATGGAGGGCAGCTATATGAAGACCTCCCTTCTGGGGATCCCGAGGGACCATCGGGTGGGTATCGCGGTGGAGAAATACAATGCAGAGATCAGAAGCATGGCCTATGAGGTCCGAAGCCTGGACATGCAGCGGCTCATTGAGAACGGATCGGAGCTTGCAGGGACAGATGACGGCAGATACATCCATCTGGAGCTGAATCTGAAGGATCTGCTGGATCAGGGGGAGAAATATCTCCTGATTCTGAAGGTGGAGACAGATGGATACGAAGAAGTCAGCTACTATTTTCAGATCAGCTATCTGGGAGAGAATCATGTGGAGGAATGTGTGGATTTTGCCAGGCTGTTCCATGAGGCTACCTTTCAGAAGGATACGGATCAGGAGCTTTTGCGGAAGCTGGAGCCGGACGGGACCATGGACGGGAAGAATCTGGGCCGGGTAAATATCCACTCCTATCCCCGGGCGGTAGTCTACGGGGAGATGCCGGTGGAGCAGGTGACGGAGGAGCAGATTCATTTTACAGATATCCGGGGCAATGTGGTATCTCTGGTTATGGAGTATCAGATCCGGAATACGGACACCGGGGAGCTGTATCAGGTGTCGGAAGCGTTCTGCGTCCAGTATACGCAGAGCAGGATGTATCTGCAGGATTATGAGCGGACCATGGACCGGATCTTTCATGTGGGCAGTCAGCTGGTGGAGGATAAGAGGATCAGCTTCGGCATCCAGAGCCAGGAGCTTCACTACAGAAAGAATGAGGAAGAGAATGTGGTGGGGTTTGTGCAGGGAGGGCAGCTCTGGTGTTATGATTTCGGACAGAATCGTCTAAGCAGGGTCTATGGCTTTGCGGACGGGGATGATGCAAGAGGGCTGTATGACGCCCATGATTTCCGGATTATGAAGATCGAGGACTCCGGCAGTATGGATTTCCTCGTGTGTGGTTATATTAACCGGGGACTGTATGAGGGCAGATGCGGCGTTCTGCTCTGCCGCTACGATGCGCTGATGAATACGGTGGAAGAGCGTTATTTCCTTCCCGGCAGCAGGCCCTATGAGATTGTGAAGGAGGAAGTGGGAAAGCTGTCGGTCGTCAATGAGCGGAATACGGCGTGGCTGTCCTGGCAGGACCGGATCCTCAGAATCGATCTTACGGACTGTTCGGTGCGGATCCTGGCGGAAGGGATCAGCGACGGACAGCTGGAGGTGTCCGGGAGCGGGGACCTGGCGGCCTGGACAGGCCTGGACGGGGAGACTATCAGCCTTCTGAACACCCGGACCGGTGTGGTCACGGAGATCCCCGGCGGGGAGGGACAGATGCTGCAGGTTCTGGGCTTCATGGAGGAGGATCTGATCTACGGGACAGCAGATCTGTCTCTTGTGGGAAGAGACATGGCGGGACAGCGGATCGTTCCCATGCACCGGGTCATCATCCGCGGTCACAACGGCAGCGAGCTCCGGGAATTTGACTATGCTTCCAAGGGGAAATATGTGACGGATGTGGAGATCATCGAGAACCGGATCGATCTGTCCTGTGTGGCCATGAGAGCGGACGGGAGCTTTGAAGAGACGCTGCCGGAGCCTATCACCTATACCAGCGAGCCGGTGCAGGAGCGGCTGAAGCTGGCCGTGACGGACGACGAGGTGAAACGGGGCGAATATCATTTCCTGTATGAGGGAACAATGAAAAACGGCTCCATGAAGCAGCCCAGAGTACGGATGGTGCTGTACGAGGAGAACCGGGTTCTGGAGCCGGAGGGAACCGGAGCGGAATATTATTATGCCTGGTCTTTTGCAGGCGGCGTACGGGGCTTTGGGACGCTCTCAGAGGCAGTTCTGTATGCCAACGAGGGTGCAGGGACGGTCTGGAGGAACGGCTGCGAGCTTCTGTGGGAACGCTGGATGCGGCCGGTCAGGACGCAGATTCCGGGCTTTGAAGATCTGGAGCCTTCACAGACCGGAGGGAGCAGTCTGGCACAGTGCCTGAGCCTCCTGCTGCACCAGAAACAGATTTATGCGGATGTGCCGGCGCTGCTGGAGCAGGGGATGGCAGCCTGGGAGATCTGCCGGCAGGAGCTGAAGGAGAGCTGTATCCTGCTCCCCGGCTGCGGGCTTCGGATGGCTCTGTACTATGTGGGGCGCCAGTCGCCGGTTATGGGCATTACCGATACCGGGGATGCCGTGCTGATCGTGGGCTACGACGCCCAGAATATCATCTGCTATGATGCATCCCGGGGAACCCTGAATCGAATGGGGATCAAGGACAGCACGGCCATGTTCGAAACGGCCGGCAACCTGTTCTTCACATATACGCCGTGATAAAGAAACGGAATTTAAAAACAGCGGAGACCTTTCAGCGGCAGGGAAGAGGAGAGGCAGAAGCGGAACTTGATACAGGAGGAAAAAAGCATGGATGAAAGGATACGGACGCTGGCCGGGGGACTGGTCGGCTATTCCTGTCAGGTAAAGACAGGGGACAAAGTCTATATACATTATACAGGAGAGAGCACGAGGCCGCTGGCAAAAGAGCTGGTACGCGCAGTCTACCGGGCGGGAGGCCTCCCCTTTGTGCATTACACGGATCCGCAGCTTCAGAGGCTTCAGATCATGGAGTGCACGAAGGAACAGATGGAGCTGATGGCGGAGGTGGACGCGCTGGAGATGTCGAAGATGGACTGTTACATCGCCGTGCGCGGAAGCAGCAATGTATCGGAGCTGTCCGATGTGCCTGCAGAGCGTATGGCGCTTTATGAAAAATACTATGTGACGCCGGTGCATCACGATATCCGCGTGCCGAAGACCCGCTGGGTGGTGCTCCGCTATCCCAATGACGCCATGGCCCAGCTGTCCGGCACCAGCACGGAAGCCTTTGAAGACTTTTACTTTAAAGTCTGCAACCTGGACTACAGCCGGATGGAGGCCGCCATGCAGCCGCTGGTGGAGCTGATGGAGCGTACGGACCAGGTGCGGATCAAGGGACCGGGAACAGACCTTACCTTTTCCATCCGGGGGATTCCGGCGATCCCCTGCGCGGGGAGGATGAATATCCCGGACGGCGAGGTGTTCACCGCACCGGTCAGAGACTCCGTGAACGGAACGCTCAGCTACAATGCACCGTCGGTGTTCCAGGGCTTTACCTATGAGAATATCCGCCTGACCTTCGAGAACGGAAGAATCACGAAGGCCGAGGCAAATGATACAGAGCGTATCAATCAGGTGTTTGATACGGACGAAGGAGCACGTTATGTGGGTGAATTTGCCATAGGAGTGAATCCTTATGTGCTGTATCCCATGAAGGATACGCTGTTTGACGAGAAGATCATGGGATCAATCCATTTCACGCCGGGCAACTGCTATGCGGAGGCGCCCAACGGCAACGCATCCTCGATCCACTGGGATCTGGTGCTGATCCAGAGGCCGGAATACGGCGGAGGCGAGATCTGGTTTGACGATGTCCTGATCCGGAAAGACGGAGTATTTGTCCTTCCGGAGCTTGGGGTACTGAACCCGGAAGAGCTTGTGAAAAAATAATCAAAGGGGCTGCCGCAGAGTGCTCCCCTGTCCGCGTCCGGCGCACAGACAGGGATATGTTCTGCGGCAGCCCCTTTCTGTAAAAACAGAATTTAAAAGAATCTTAATAATTTTACTTCTTTCATCTTAATAACAGGATGATATAACTGAAATCAGAAAAGGAGAGGCGAATATGAATATACTGGTATGTGACGACGATCATGCAATTGTGGATGCGATCGAGATTTATCTGAGTCAGGAGGGATATACGGTACTGAAAGCGTACGACGGGCAGGAGGCGATTGAGATGCTGAAGGAGCATGAGGTACATCTGCTCCTCCTGGATATTATGATGCCCAGACTGGACGGGATCCGGGCCACCATGAAGATCCGGGAGATGAGTTCCGTGCCCATCATCTTCCTGTCCGCCAAGTCGGAGGATGTGGACAAGATCCTGGGACTGAACATCGGGGCGGATGACTATATCACGAAGCCCTTCAATCCGCTGGAGCTGACGGCGAGGGTAAAATCCCTTCTGCGCCGTTATACGCAGCTGGGAGCCATCGCCGGAAAGCCCACGTCCTTCCGGATCGGCGGGCTGTGTGTGGACGATGAGCGCAAGGAAGTGACGGTGGACGGAGAACCGGTAAAGCTTACGCCCATTGAATACCGGATTCTGCTCCTTCTGGTCCAGAATCCGGGCAGGGTCTTTTCCATCTCCCAGATCTATGAACGGATCTGGAACGAAGAGGCCATGAGCGGTGACAATACGGTGGCGGTACATATTCGTCATATCCGGGAAAAAATCGAAATCAATCCCAGGGATCCCAGATACCTGAAAGTCGTCTGGGGCGTAGGGTACAAAATCGAGAAGCAGTGAGGGGAAGGGACAGCTTTCGCTCGGATGCGGAACTCTGACAGGAGGTAGTTTTAGTGAAAAGAAAAGGGTACAAAATCATCCTTGTCTGGATCCTGGTGCTGGCAGATCTGGCAGCGGCAGCGGTTCTGGCAGTGGGTGTGAACATGGGGATGAAAAGCGGCTATTCCAGCGAGATGTGGGAGGATATCCTCCGGGGAAGATCCTGGCTGGAGTCGGCGCAGTATGAGCAGCTGGCGGCGGATGCCGTATTTGACGCACTGGAGGTGGTGGCCCGGAACAGCCGTCTGGAACGGGGCGGGGCATACGATCCGGAACGGATCATCCGCATCCGGGATTATCTGGACTCCAGGATCGTCTATGATACAGTTCCGGAGGAACAGAAAAAAGACGGCATCTGCTATAAACTGGGAGACCTGTATCAGTGGAGCCTGAAAGGAACAAATGTTCGACAGAATATTTTTCAGGAATCCTATAAGCCGCTCTTCTATAATTCCATCCAGGAATATGCAAATGAGTGCGACGAAGAGTATAATGTAGTGGTGAGCCAGATCGTAGAGGCCATGGAAGTCCTCAGGAAGGATGTGGCAGAGTACCAGCAGATCAAAAAGGCATGGTCCTATGAGGCCGTAAACGTGCGTTTTGCCCTGTGGGATCTGGGGAGCGGCAATGTATATACCAATGTGCAGGAGCTCCAGAAGACAGAGCTGAAGCAGGAAGATCTGGAGCAGTATTTTTACGGTATGGGAAGCTATTATTCCTTTGACAGCCGCTCAGCCAATGTGGTGCAGAAAAATGTGGGAGATTATTATTCCTACAATACCCATGCGCTGCTGACCGGCTGGAACGCGCATCTGATGGGGGAGTATCAGGTCTATGTGGGGATCGATACCGGTTTCCCGGTGGCGGATCAGTTTGCAAAGGGAGCGCTGGCCTATGAGACGGCGAAGGACAGGGTGGAGCGGTACGCCATTGCCTCGGCAGTCGGTGCACTGATTCTCCTGTGCACGATTCTGGGGCTGTTCTGGAGGCTGTCAGGCTACGTCAGCCGCCTTCTGACGGAGGTATTTGCCCATGCAGGCATGGCAGTGCAGGCGGGGATCCTGTTCCTGGGCTACGAGCTCATTCAGCTCCCCCTGGGGCTGCTCTTCGGAAAAGGCGCGGTGGCGGCTCTGGTCCTCTTCCTCTACAAACTGACGGCTCTTGGTCTCGTCATATGGAGTGCGGTTCAGCGTCAGAAGCTCCTGGACGGTGTGGAAGCCCTGGCCGCAGGAGAGACAGAAGGGGATATTCCGAGGATTTCCACAGAGTATTTCTCTTCCGGCAACCGGAGGATGGCAGAAGCCGTCAACAATCTGGGAGAGGGTCTGAGAAATGCCCTGCAGGAGCAGATGAAGAGCGAGCGCATGAAAGCGGCGCTTATTACCAATGTATCTCACGATCTGAAGACACCCCTGACCTCCATCATCAACTACGTAGATCTGATGAAGCGGGAGGAAATCGAGAACCCCAAAACGCGGGAATATCTGCAGGTACTGGATCAGAAATCTCAGCGCTTAAAGCAGCTGACGGAGGACCTGGTGGAGGCTTCCAGAGCCAGCTCCGGAAATGTGGTTCTGGACATTACGAGGCTGGATCTGAAGGAGCTCCTGATGCAGATCAGCGGGGAGTATGAAGAGCGCCTGTCCCGGAAAGGGCTGGTTCTTGTGGCGGATTATCCGCAGGATCCCCTGTATGTGGAGGCAGACGGGCGGAAGCTGTGGAGAATCATTGAAAATCTTTACCGCAATGTGGAAAAGTACGCGCTTTCCGGAACGAGAGTCTATGTGGAACTGAGTGAGAACGGGGCATGGGCGTGCATGTCCATGAAAAATATATCCGAGCAGCCTCTGAACATCTCCGCGGAGGAACTGACGGAACGGTTCACGAGAGGGGATGAGTCCCGCAGCACGGAGGGCAGCGGGCTGGGGCTGTCCATTGCCAGAGATCTGACAGAACTGCAGAAAGGGACGTTCGCCATCCATCTGGACGGAGATCTGTTCAAGGCGGTTCTTACTTTTCCGAAGCCCCCGGCGGAAAATGCAGCAGGGGAAAATGTCTGAAATAACTTGAAAAAAAGGCCTGCGGATTGTATAATCGTATAATTAATAAATACAGAGCTTTTGGAGGTATCCTGTTTATGATCGAATTATACAAGGGCGGGGCGTATGTCCTGAATGGCACGCAGATTGTGGCGGACACAGAAGAAGCCCCTGCGGTGCTTGCAGGAAAGATGGCAGAGGTTCCGTCGAAGGAGGAAGCAAGGAAGCAGACCATTGCTTACGGCATCCTTGAGGCGCACAACACATCCGGAGATATGGAGAAGCTGAAGATCCGTTTTGACCGGCTGACGTCTCATGACATCACCTTTGTGGGGATTATCCAGACGGCGCGGGCATCTGGTCTGACCAGATTTCCCATGCCCTATGTACTGACCAACTGTCATAACAGTCTGTGCGCAGTGGGCGGTACGATCAACGAGGACGACCATATGTTCGGCCTGACCTGCGCGAAGAAATACGGCGGGGTCTATGTGCCGCCTCATCAGGCTGTGATCCATCAGTATGCCAGAGAGATGCTGGCGGGAGGCGGCAGGATGATCCTGGGTTCGGACAGCCACACCCGCTATGGCGCGCTGGGCACCATGGCCATGGGGGAGGGCGGACCGGAGCTGGTGAAGCAGCTTCTGGGACAGACCTATGACATCTCCATGCCGGGCGTAGTGGGCGTGTACCTGACCGGCGCACCTGTGAAGGGGACAGGTCCGCAGGATGTGGCGCTGGCGATTATCAAGGCGGTATTTGACTGCGGCTATGTAAATAATAAGGTCATGGAGTTCATCGGTGACGGCGTAGCGAACTTAAGCGCTGATTTCAGGATCGGCATCGATGTGATGACCACGGAGACCACCTGCCTGTCGTCCATCTGGAAGACGGATGAGAAGATCCGGGAGTTCTATGAGATCCATGGGAGAAGTGAAGATTACCGGGAGCTTTTGCCAGGCAGTGTGGCATATTATGACGGCATGATTGTGGTGGATCTGTCGAAGATCCGGCCTATGATCGCCATGCCCTTCCATCCAAGCAATGCTTATACCATCGAGGAGCTGAAAGCAGATCTTGACGATATTCTGGCAGACTGCGAGGCGCGGGCAAGGGTAAGTCTGGGAGATCAGACGGAATTTTCCCTCCGGAACAAGGTCCGGAACGGAAAGCTCTATGTGGATCAGGGCATCATCGCGGGCTGTGCCGGAGGCGGCTTTGAAAATATCTGCGCCGCGGCAGACATCCTGAACGGAAAGAGCATCGGGGCGGATGAATTTACCTTAAGTGTCTACCCGGCGTCCATGCCGGTCTATATGGAGCTGGTGAAGAACGGTTCCGCAGCCATGCTGATGCAGACGGGAGCCGTGCTGAAGACGGCCTTCTGCGGCCCGTGCTTCGGTGCGGGAGATACTCCGTCCAACAACGGCTTCAGCATCCGGCATTCCACCAGGAACTTCCCCAACCGGGAGGGCTCGAAGCTGCAGAGCGGCCAGATCGCTTCCGTGGCGCTGATGGACGCCCGTTCCATTGCGGCGACGGCGGCCAACAGGGGTTATCTGACAGCGGCCACAGAGATGGACACCGAGTACCGGAATCCCAAATATGTCTTCGACCGTCAGATCTATGAGAACCGTGTCTTTGACAGCAAAGGCGTGGCAGACCCGCAGGTGGAGATTCATTTCGGTCCCAACATCAAGGACTGGCCGGCCATGAGTGCTCTGCCGGAATATATGATCCTGAAAGTAGTATCCGAGATCCACGATCCTGTGACCACGACAGATGAGCTGATCCCCTCAGGGGAGACCTCTTCCTATCGCTCCAATCCTCTTGGGCTGGCGGAGTTCACCCTCTCCAGAAAGGATCCGGGCTATGTGGGACGGGCAAAGGAGGTCCAGAAGGCACAGAAGGCCATTGAAGCCGGAGACTGTCCGGCAGAGGCGCTTCCGGAGCTTGTACCGGTCTTCCGGGCGATTCACACCCTGTATCCGGATGTGGACAGGACCAACAGCGGAGTGGGCAGTACGATCTTCGCTGTGAAACCGGGTGACGGTTCTGCCAGAGAGCAGGCGGCGTCCTGCCAGAAGGTGCTGGGCGGCTGGGCCAATATCGCCAACAGCTATGCTACGAAGCGCTATCGCTCCAACCTCATCAACTGGGGCATGCTTCCCTTCCTGATCGACGAAGGAGACCTGCCCTTTGCCAGCGGGGACTATCTGTTTATCCCGAAGATCACGGATGCCGTGAGACAGGGGGCCAGAGAAGTGAAAGCTTATGTGGTGAAGGACGGACTGAAGGAATTTACCCTGAAGCTGGGAGAGATGACCGGCGATGAACGGGAGATCATCCTGAAAGGATGTCTGATCAACTATAACCGGGTATAGATAAAGAAGAAGGAGGTTCAGCCTCCGATGTCATGGGGCAGTCACAGGAATACATCCTGCGGCTGCCTTATTTTCTGTGTCATGCATCGTGCCCGGCTGCGGCCCTCTGCTGTTCGTCCTCGGCTCTGCGGAGGGAAAAAATGAATTCTGTTCCTACGCCCTCTGTACTGATCACGTTGATATTTTCATCGTGGAGCTGAATGATCTCCTTGACGATGGCAAGCCCGAGTCCGGTTCCCTTCTTGTCCTTTCCTCTGGAGGCGTCTGTCTTGTAGAAACGCTCCCATATCTTCTTCAGGCTGTCTTTGGGAATGCCGATCCCGGTATCACGGACGGAGACAAAGATCTTCTCATATTTCAGCGTGGTCTCGACCGTGATGGTGGAATCCGGCTGGCTGAACTTGATGGCGTTGTCAATCAGGTTGTACAGGACCTGCTGGATCTTGCCCATATCTGCATAGACATAGGATTCCCAGTCGGTAAAAAGCAGCTCAATGGAGATATTTCTGGAAGTACAGGTACCCTCGAAGGTTGCAGCCGTATTTTTGATGACGGTATTGATATCAAAACAGGTCCTGCACAGGCGGTTCTGCTTTGGATCCATGGAATTCAGCGTCAGAAGTCCGCTGGTCAGCTTGGTCAGACGCTCCGTCTCCCGCAGGACGATGCCCAGATATTTCTCCTGCATCTCCGTGGGAATCGTGCCGTCCAGCATGGCTTCGATATAGCCCTTGATGGAGGTCAGGGGGGAGCGGAAATCATGAGAGATATTGGAGATCAGCTTCCTCTGGTCTTCCTCGTGATCCTTCAGGGACTCCGCCATAAAATCCATGGTGTCGGCGAGAAATCCCAGCTCGTCTTCCCGCTTCATATGGATAGGAGCGCTGTAATTGCCCAGAGCGTATTCTCCGGCGCCCCTGCGGATCCGGAAGATGGGAAGAAAAACCATGAGCCAGATGGAGGCGGCAAAGAGAAAGGCCAGACCCAGAAGAAGGATCATGGTGATGTAGAAGGAGATCAGATAGCCTTCTTTTTCCCGGACGATGACGGTCATGGGCGTATGGATGGCGATATAACCGCGTACATGGTAGTTGTGTGAGACAGGGATCAGCACGCTGAGCATCTCTTCCTGAAACATGCCGAAGAAATCCCCGGTCATGTAATATCTGCCGCCGGGGAGTACGGAGTTGAAGTCCGGTATGGTCTGGTGCTCCTGCAGGCCGCCGGGAGAGCGGGAGTCAAGGATCAGCTCCCCGTCCCGGCTGATCAGCCAGATCCGTGCATTGAGATAAGTATCCAGAGAAGTCAGATGGGACTGGATGGCAGAGCGCGTCTGCAGGTCTTCCTGTTTTTCAAAATATCTGACCATATACTGATCGGACAGATAGATCCCTTCCTGATAGAAAGTGGAGGCTTTGGCTGATATGGCATTTTCCATCATCAGATGAGAAGTGACGCCGGAGATGCACAGAAAGCAGCACAGACCGAAGAGCAGGAAGACAATGAGGTATTTGATGTTCAGGGAAATGCGCATTATTTTACCTCAAATTTATAGCCGATGCCCCAGACGGTTGCCAGCCGCCAGGCATCATGGTCCTTGATCTTTTCCCGCAGCCGCTTGATGTGCACATCCACTGTGCGGGTGTCTCCGATGTACTCATAGCCCCAGATATGGTCCAGGAGCTGTTCTCTTGTAAATACCTGGTTGGGTGAGGAAGCGAGGAAATAGAGCAGCTCCAGCTCCTTGGGAGGCATATCCACCGTGCGGCCCCGGTAAAGGACGGAATAATTACTCTGGTTGATGGTCAGGTCCGGATACTGCACAACTTTGGAAGCGGGCACCGCGTCCTCTCTGGCAGGCTGAAAACGGCGCAGGACCGCTTTTACCCGGGCGACCAGCTCCTTGGAGTCAAAAGGCTTGATCATATAGTCGTCAGCGCCCAGTTCCAGTCCCAGCACCTTGTCGAAGATCTCGCCCTTGGCAGAGAGCATGATGATGGGGGTATTGGACCGGGCACGGATCTCCCGGCAGACCTGATAACCGTCGATACCCGGGAGCATGAGGTCCAGGAGGATCAGATTGGGCTGAAAGGTATGGAACACCTGCAGCGCCTGTTCTCCGTCCTCCACAATCTGTACTTCATAAAATTCCTTGGTCAGATAAAGCGAGATAAGTTCTGCAATATTGGAGTCATCGTCTACGATGAGTATTTTCTGTTTGGATGGCATGGGGGCTTGTATCTCCTTTGTGTTATTTGAATTCTGCGATGGTGACGCCGGCGTCCCCTTCCCCCAGGGAGCCCAGGCGGTAGGTTTTTACATACTTGCAGCGCTTCAGATGCTGCTGGACCGCATTTCTCAGAGCGCCGGTACCTTTGCCGTGCACGATGCGCACACTGGGTACATGGGCAAGATAGGCGTCGTCCAGATATTTGTCCAGATGTCCGATGGCTTCGTCCACAGTCATGCCGATGAGATTGATCTCCGTGCTGACCAGGGCGGATTTGGACATCTTGATCCTGCCGCTGCCGGAGGCGGATTTTGATCCCGCCGGAAGCTCGGCTTCGCCCAGATACTCCAGATCGCTGATATGCACCTGGGAACGCAGGATGCCCATCTGCACGAACAGGTCCCCTTTCTGATTGGGCAGGGTGCTTACGGTGCCTTCCAGATTCAGGCTCAGGACCCGGACCCGGTCGCCGACGTGCAGAGCGGCTGCCTTTACTTTTTTCTTTGGCCTGGGAGCGGCAGGCTGCATGCCGGTCTCGGTGGAGCGGATCTTCTCCCGAAGGCGTGCCCGCTCTGCTTCCATCTCTTTGGCAGAGATGCCCTCCCGACCGAACCTGTGAAAATTCTTCATGGTCTCGTCGGCATATTCCTTGGCTTCCCGCAGGATCTGGTTGGCTTTTTCATTGGCCTCTTTCAGGATCCGGTCCTTCTGGTCGTCCATGCGGTCCTGCTTCTTCTGGAGCGCATTACGAAGCTTCCGGATCTCTTCTTTGTAGCGCGCGATCTCAGCCTGCTCCCGCTCCAGCGTCACCCGGCTGTGTTCCAGATTGGCGATCACATCTTCAAAGCTCTCATCCTGGGCGCTGATCTGTTTTTTTGCCTCCTCAATGAGAAAGTCCGGAAGTCCCAGACGGGAGGAGATGGCAAAAGCATTGCTCTTGCCGGGGATACCGATCAGCAGGCGGTAGGTGGGACGCAGAGACTCCACATCGAATTCGCAGCAGGCGTTTTCCACGCCTTCCGTGGAGAGGGCATAGACCTTCAGCTCGCTGTAATGGGTGGTCGCCATGGTACGGATCCCCTGCCGGTGCAGATGGTCCAGGATGGAGATGGCGAGTGCGGCGCCTTCCGTGGGGTCGGTTCCTGCTCCCAGCTCATCAAAGAGGACCAGGGAGTTCAGGGTGGCATCCCGTAAAATGGATACGATGTTGCTCATATGAGAGGAGAAGGTACTGAGACTCTGTTCGATGCTCTGCTCGTCTCCGATATCGGCAAAAATGTTGTCAAATACAGCCAGCTGCGAGCGCTCAAACGCCGGGATATGGAGTCCGGCCTGTCCCATGAGCGTGAAAAGCCCCACCGTCTTCAGGGAGACAGTCTTCCCGCCGGTGTTGGGACCGGTGACGATCAGCAGGTCGAAGTCTTTTCCCAGTCGGATGCTTACCGGGACGACCTTTTTCACATCCAGGAGCGGATGCCGGCCGTCTTTGATGTCAATGCGCCCTTCCTCATTGAAAACGGGCATGGTGGCATCCATATCCTTTGCAAGCATGGCTCTGGCAAAGATAAAATCCAGACGGACCAGCAGTTCGTAATCTTCTGCGATCAGCTCCATATATTCTGCCGCAGCCTCGCTGAGGGCGGCCAGTACCTTCTCAATCTCCCTCTGCTCCCGGATCTGCAGCTCTTTGTATTCGTTGTTCAGACGGATGACAGCCATGGGCTCGATGAAGAGGGTGGCGCCGGTGGCACTCTGGTCATGGACCATGCCCGGCACCTGATTGCGGTATTCCGCCTTCACCGGCAGGCAGTACCTGCCGTCCCGCATGGTGATGACTGCATCCTGCAGCCAGGTGCGGGCGGAGCCGTTGACCATGGAGTTCAGAGTGCTGTGGACCCTGTCGTCCATCTGCCTCATGGAGCGCCGGATCTCCCTGAGTGCGCTGCTGGCATCATCAGCCATGGCGTCTTCCGCCAGAATACAGCGTCTGATCTCATGGGCGAGTGCGGTGACAGGCTCCAGAAGGCGGAAAGATTCGTCCAGAGAGTCCCCGGAACCCTCGTCTTCCTCCCGCGTGCCGTACTGCCTGACTTTCCCTGCGGTTTCCAGAAGAGACATGATCTGCAGAAGCTCGCCCATGCCCAGCACACCGCCGATCTGCAGCCTTTTTACCGATCCCCGGATATCCCGGATCCCGCCGAAGGACAGACTTCCTCTGCGGAGGATGCGCCGGAGCGCGTCTGCGGTCTCTGTCTGTGTCCTGCGGATCTCTGGGAGGGAATCCGAAGGCAGGAGATGTTCACAGAGCTCTTTGGCGCCTGCGGATGCGGCGTGGCCGGCCAGTATATGAATAATTTTGTCAAATTCCAGTTTTTTTAATGCTTTCTGATTCATAAAATCCTCCTGTTGCTGTTACCATCATACCGCATTTTACCGGGATTGAAAAGGAGAAGTTTGGTTATTTTTGCGGCGTCCCGGCCTGTGAAAAGAAATGAGAAATCCTTGTGAAGAGTGACAGTGGACATGCCGGGAAAAATCAGGTATAATAAATACAGTTTAAGAGCCGTCCGGGAGGAGGATGCCGTTATGCCGGAGGGAAGAGAGAACCGGAACCCGTCTTTTATCCAGGAGACGGTGAAACAGAAGCGTTTTTATCAGAGCCGGATCGTGCAGCGTCTGGGATGGGCGGTCGTATCCGGAACACTTTTTGCCCTGGCTGCCCTGGCGGTCTGGGCAGTGGCTGTCCCGCGCCTGCTTCCGAAGGCAGAGCAGCAGGAGGTGCAGCCGGTAACGCTTCCGGAGCCGGAAGATCCGCCGGTTGAAGAGGAAGAAGATCCGCCGGTCTACATCATGGAGCAGGTCAGCATGGAGCTGGAGGATTACAAGAAGATGTATCAGCAGCTTATGCAGATCGGCGGTCAGGTGGAGAAGAGTCTGGTCAGCGTGTCAGCGGTTACGGTGGATACGGACTGGTTCGACGAGAGCTACATAAGCCAGAGCTCTTCTGCAGGAGTTCTGGTGGAGGATAACGGC
Organism: Lachnospiraceae bacterium; assembly: GCA_910574805.1. Taxonomy (GTDB): domain Bacteria; phylum Bacillota; class Clostridia; order Lachnospirales; family Lachnospiraceae; genus Hominiventricola. Next base: position 21,538 of record CAJTCV010000030.1, read on the forward strand.
GTGGAGCTTCTGATCCTGACGGACTATGAGAAGGTGAAGGACGGGGAAAGCCTGCTGGTCTCCTTTTATGATCACACATCCGCATCTGCTGTGCTGAAGAAATATGACCGGAATACAGGGCTTGCAGTGGTCAGTGTGAATCTGGGAGATATTTCCGAGAGCACACGTCAGGTGATCACCTATGCGGATTTTGGATCCTCCAGGACTTTACGGAGCGGAGAACCGGTCATGGCAGTGGGGAGTCCGGGCGGGAACCCCGGGTCCATTCTGTTCGGAAATCTGACCAGTGTATCCCAGTCGGCAGGACTGTATGATGGAAATTACAACGTGCTGACCACGGACATGACAAAAGCTCATTCCGGCAGCGGCGTCCTGGTCACCTGGAGCGGCAAGATCATCGGGATGATGCAGGACCAGTGTCAGGTGTCCGGTCAGGAGGACACGATCCAGGCATACGGGATATCGGATATCATGGAAGTGATCGAGCATTTATCCAACAATCAGGACATAGTATATATGGGGATCATGGGAGCGGATGTGACAACTGCCGTATCAGAGATCGAGGAGATTCCCATTGGAGTCTATGTCTCGGAGGTGGCGATGGATTCCCCCGCCATCGATGCAGGGCTTCAGCCGGGAGACATCATCACATCCATGAGCGGTCAGTCCGTCACAAATCTGAAAGACGTGATGGCGATTCTGATGAAATGCTCCAACGGACAGAATATCCAGGTAATCTGCCAGCGTCTGAACAAGACGATCTATCAGGAACTGGAGCTGTCTGTGAATCTGAAAATATTAGAGTAGGGAGAATTGAGGGAAGTTATGAAATACATTGAAGCCTTACGGGAAGGCGAGCGGGTCAGCGGGATCTATCTGTGCAAATCCCGTCAGACGGCGCTGACAAAGGCCGGGAAGACCTATGAAAATGTGATCCTGCAGGATAAGACAGGGACCGTGGATGCCAAGATCTGGGATCCTAATTCCAGAGGAATCGAAGCATTTGAAGGACTTGACTACGTGGACATCATGGCGGATGTAACCAGCTTCCAGGGGCAGCTGCAGCTGAACGTGAAGCGGGTGCGGAAAGCACAGGAAGGGGAATACAACCCGTCGGATTATCTTCCGGTCAGCGGAAAAGATATCGAAGAGATGTATGCGGAGCTCCTGGGCTTTGTGGACCGGGTGGAGGATCCCTGTCTGTCTCAGCTTTTGAAGGGGATCTTTGTAAATGACCAGAAGTTTGTAAAGGCATTCAAGTTCAGCAGTGCGGCCAAGAGCGTGCACCATGGTTTTGTGGGCGGACTGCTGGAGCATACGCTGAGCGTCACAAAGCTGTGCGAGTATTATGTGCGTACCTATCCCATGCTGAATGCAGATCTTCTGTATACGGCTGCCATGTGCCACGATATCGGGAAGGTATATGAGCTGTCTCCGTTTCCGGAGAATGATTATACGGACGCCGGGCAGCTTCTGGGGCATATTATGATCGGGGCGGAGCTGGTGGGCATGCGGATCCGGCAGATCCAGGGTTTTCCTGTAAAGCTTGCCAATGAGCTGAAGCACTGTATTCTGGCGCATCACGGCGAACTGGAATACGGATCGCCCAAGAAACCGGCGCTTCTGGAGGCGGTGGCGCTGAATTTTGCAGATAATACAGACGCGCATATGCAGATGATGATGGAGGCGCTGAAGGCAGGCGGGGATAATCAGGGGTGGCTTGGCTACAACCGTCTGTTTGAGTCCAATATCCGCCGTACGGGAAAGTGAGCTGACAGAAGGCAGATGACGAAGAAGAAAAATGACCTGATCCTCCTGAAGATCGAAGATATGGGAGACGGGGGAGAGGGCATCGGAAAATATGAAGGCTTTACATTTTTTGTAAAAGGCGCTGTGATCGGAGATACCGTCGAGGCCCGGATCATGAAGCTGAAGAAAAGCTATGGATATGCAAGGCTTATGAAGGTGGTGGAGCCGTCAGAGTATCGCCGGGAGCCGGGATGTGTCCATGCGGGACGGTGCGGGGGCTGTCAGCTCCAGGCCATGGACTATGAGGCGCAGCTGGCATATAAGGCAAAGAAGATCCAGGAGCGTCTGATCCGCATCGGCGGGTTGGCCCGCACGCCGGTGCCGGAGATCATGGGGATGGAGGATCCGTGGAGATACCGCAACAAGGCGCAGTTTCCCGTGGGAACGGACCGGGACGGGAATGTGGTGGCCGGATTCTACGCGCCCCACAGCCATACGATCATCCCCTGCACGGACTGCAGGCTGGGAGCGGAAGAGAATCAGGCAGTTCTTGAACGGGTACTGGCGCATATGCGTACCTGTCACATTTCTCCCTATGATGAGACGGCATGCAGGGGGCTGGTGCGCCATGTGCTGATCCGCAAGGGCTTTGCCACGGGAGAGATTATGGTCTGTCTGATCCTGAACGGCCGGAAGCTTCCGGCGGCAGAAGCGCTGTCAGCGTCTCTTCGGGAGATCCCGGGTATGACAGGCATCATGATCAACGTGAATACAGAGAACACCAACGTAATCATGGGAAGCGAACTGATCCCCCTCTGGGGACGGGGATATATTACGGACAGGATCGGAGATATCAGTTACCAGATCTCCCCCCTGTCCTTTTATCAGGTCAATCCGGCGCAGACGAAAAAACTCTATGAGACTGCGCTGGAATATGCGGATCTGAAAGGAAATGAGACGGTGTGGGACCTGTACTGCGGGATCGGAACGATTTCTTTATTTCTTGCCCGGAGCGCCGGACAGGTGTACGGAGTGGAGGTCGTGCCGGAGGCCATAGATGACGCCCGGGAAAATGCCCGGATCAACGGAATCCAGAATGCAGAATTCTTTGTGGGAAAAGCAGAAGACGTACTGCCCCGGAAATACGAGGAAGACGGAATCCGCGCAGATGTCATCGTGGTGGACCCGCCCAGAAAGGGCTGCGATCCGGCGGCCCTGGAGACCATGGTAAAAATGCAGCCTGAGCGGATCGTGTATATCAGCTGCGACAGCGCGACGCTGGCGAGAGACCTGAAGTACCTGTGCGGGGAAGGGTATGAGGTGCGGAAGGTGAAGGGGTGCGATATGTTTGGGTGGACGGTGCATGTGGAGACGTGCGTACTTTTGTCCCAACTTAGTGCAAAGCAACATATTGAGGTGGATTTGAGCATGGACGAGCTGGATTTGACCGATGCAGAGAAGAAAGCTACCTACTAGTGTAATGTCTGGTTGATAAATATGGTAATATTCAAAACTTGTATTAACTGAGTTTTGGATAAAGTGACTTCAGTTTCTCACGGGCATCCCCTGATTTGAAATGCCAGTTTA
>CAJTCV010000031.1 GCA_910574805.1 Lachnospiraceae bacterium
TGCCATTTCCTTCACCTTCCTCTCCAACCATTATATCACTGATGCTGCAAAAAGAAAGTGACGCTAAAGCTCTACCGCCTGAAAGGCGGTGGATTTAACCTAAGGCTTGGAAATTAAAGGGAACAAAAAGAAAGGAAAAGCACAATCCAGACGGTATCAGCGGCAAGATACAAGAATAAATTGTGATTACACAAGATTGGTGTTATAATAAGAGAAAAGTTCCTGCCGGGGCAGCCGCCCCGGTGGTATGGGTAGAAAGGCAGGAAAACAATATGCACATCAGCTATAAACCACTCTGGCACACACTGTTAGAGCGTAATATGAGAAAAGAGGATTTAAGGCTTGCCGCTGGTATGACAACAAATATGATTGCCAACATGAGTAAAGAGGGAAAGCACATCAGTATGGATACATTAGCCCGTATCTGCGAAACGCTGAATTGTGAGATTACCGATGTGATTGAGTTAGTACCAGACGAGCCTGCTTCCACAGGAGGTAAGGAACATGAGCGAATTGAAACCAAGAATAACGGAAAACGGAATTGATTATATCCTTGTTGGAGATTACTATATCCCGGATTTGAAGCTGCCGGAGGAACACCGCCCTATCGGAAAGTACGGACGGATACACCGGGAATATTTAAGAGAAGCCCACCCAGCCAGATTGAACACATTGATACTGACCGGAGAATTGTGGACATATCTTGCAGACCTGAACGAACAGGCACAGGAACGGTTAGACACTATCATGGAACAGCTGAAAGCTACCGAGGGCGTGACAGAGGAATTAAAGCGTACCTGTCAAATGGAATGGGTACAACGATGTAATAACATCCATAACCGGGCAGAAGAAATTGTTTTGCATGAGATGATTTATTCATAACGGTGTGGTAGAATGATTATGTAAATAAATTTGATTTGGGGTGATAAATATGAAGGTATTAGTTAGTGCCTGTATTATGGGAACAAACTGTAAATATAACGGAAAAAACAATAAAAATTTAGCAGTTATCAATTTCTTAAAGGATAAAGAAGTTATTTCTATTTGCCCAGAAATATTAGCTGGCATGAAAATTCCTAGACCTTGTGCAGAAATTGTGAATGGGATTGTAGTAGATGAAAATGGAAATGATGTTAATTCTGAATATAATAAAGCAGTGTCAATGGCATTATCAAAAATTCAAAATGAAGATATTGATTTGGTTATATTACAATCCAGAAGTCCTACTTGTGGTGTAAATCAAATATACGATGGTAGCTTTACTGGAAAACTAATTTCTGGAATGGGATTTTTTGCGAAGGCATTAAAGCAAAGAGGATATAATGTTATTGATGTTGAAGAAGTTTAAGTTTGTCACTTTGAAATTTTAATTGAATAACCACAGCATAAACCGCTGCTACATGGGAGCCAACAAACCATGCAACAGCGGTTTTTTCTTTACCGTTTTTTCCTCTGGCTGATAGGCGTTCCCATTTTCTTTGATTTTTTGAGAATCCGAATCAGCCAGCGAAATTCTTCGTCTGACAGATTTTTATAGTTGATACCGAGCTGCTTGCAGTAAAGAACAACCAGCTTTTCATCCCGGCTGCCCTTGAAATTTTCGACCGCTTCCAGATTTTCTTTCAGTTCATCGGCAACGGTGGTCTGGGGAGCACTTTCGCTGTCTTTTTTGTGAGCTTCCCGAATATCCCGGATAATGAGGTTGAGGTCATCCAGAACCATGTGACTGAAATATTCATCATCGCTGATATGGGCGGCTTGCAGCACTTTCAAATGCGGGTCATCTTCGCCAGGGCGATACCGTTCAATGATTTCATGCCGGACGGTATCGACAAGAGCGTTGAGATTTTGAATCTGCATGGTGGCAATCCCATCCACATAAATCTCAATGTCCGCAAGAAACTTGATAAAGTCCTTATGGGTGGCAAGTTCGCAGAGCAGGCGGTTGTTAATCCGACCGCTTTTCAGAAGTGCCACCATTTCATCATTCAAATGCAGCTCCGTTAGTGGCGTGTTGATCTGCTCCCGGTTCTCTGTCCGGCACAGTAGATAATCAACGGAAACCCCATAGAAGTCTGCCAGCGTGATAAGGTTGCCATGATTGATTTCCTTATAATCTTCTTTTTCATAATTTCCAAGAGCTGATTTGGAAATGCCCGTCAGCTTTGATAATTCTTCCAGATTTAAGCCTTTGTCCTTGCGGAGTTCCCAAAGGCGTTCCTGTATGCTTGTTGCTCCTTTCATGGGCGCACGCTCCTTTCCGGCGGTTTGATTGCTGCCGCTTATCTGGATTATATCACACTTTCCGCAATCGTGGAAATTTCCGCTTTTTACCCCTAATTCCTACTTTGTGGACATACGGCACAGGGCACAAAAATGTTCTATGATACAGGTAGTTCATCGATGGATTATTCCAATCGAATGACCAGCCTGTGTGGGATATGCTTCCCCGGCGATGTAGCGCCATGACTTTTGGCAGGGATGTGGAGGAACCCTGACCGAAACGAGCGTACCAAAGGGAGCGATACGCCGCTGTGAGATTCAGGGGAGGAACGACACCGGGGAGAACTGGCGGACTGACACCGAAATGATACCGAAACACGACAATCTGATAGGGGGATAGTCTACCCTATCGCTGATACTTCGGGAGATTTTAGGCGGCTCTATGACCGTAATTTTGCCGAAAATCGCCCCGAAACTATACACGAAAACGGGAGGAAGCGCAATATGCCGAGAATGAGCAAAAAGAGGAAGCATGAGCTTTCCTTTTACCTCAATGACCGGGGGCGTGTCACTTACAACGAATTATGCCGGAAATGCCAGCATGGGTGCAGGCAGAGCTTCCGGGCGGTTGTGGTTGACTGCCCCCGTTATTTATCCAAACGAGCCAAGAAAAAGGAGGAACACACCGAATGAATTTTGAATTTATGACGATAGACACACCATTGCCGCCCTGTATGCCATTTCCCAGAGCGTTGACAGGATTTCCAGTCAGCAGCACCGCAAAGGTCATGTACTGCCGGATGCTGGACGCTATGCTATCCAAAGGGCAGGAGGACGAGAACGGAATCCTGTTTGTCTGCTTCCCTGTCACAGCCATTGCCACTGTCCTGTCCCGCAGCCCCATGACGGTCAAGCGTTCTCTGAATGAACTGGAAACCGCCGGACTTATCATGCGGGTGCGTCAGGGCGTGGGAGAACCAAACCGGATTTATGTGCTGATACCGGGAAAGGAGGACGCTGCCCTTGCCTGATACCTCAAAGCTGGAAAAGCTCAACCGGGAGCTGGAAAAAAGCGAAAAGAAACTGCGGAAAGCCATCAATGATGAAAAGGCATTGCAGCACCAGTTAAAGCAGCTTACCCGAAAGAAACGGACACACCGGCTCTGTACTCGTGGCGGCATGCTGGAAAGTTATCTGCAAGAGCCGGAACGCCTGACCGATGATGATGTCATGCTGTTGTTGAAACTCATTTTTCACAGGCAGGACACGCAGGAACTATTGAAAAAACTTCTGGAACGAGAGAAGCCGTAAACCCCTTAGTTTACTAAGGGCGCAATTATACACCACCCAGAGGTTGGTGCATTGCGTTCTCCGAAGGCTCCTCGCCGGAGGGCTGTGATTTTCCGCAGTCAAGGTCTGCTCCAAATCAAACAGGGGACGCTACGCTTCCCCTGCGCTGGCTGCCGCCAGCTACCCTTTTGTGGACTTGCCATCTGGGGACACCTTGCAATGCAAGCTGTTCCCAGCCGACAAGTTTCATAAAATATGCTATCTTTTCGATAAGCAATAAAGTATAATGAAGTCAGTAATAAATTTAGAAATTGAGGTAAAGTTATGGCATCCAGCAAAGAATATTTAGAATTTATTTTAGGTCAGTTATCTGGCTTGAATGAAATTACCTATCGAGCTATGATGGGCGAATTTGTCATTTATTATCGTGGTAAGATTGTAGGCGGTATCTATGATGATAGATTACTTGTTAAACCAGTAAAATCAGCAATAAGTTATATGCCAACGGTTTCGTATGAGTTACCTTACGAGGGAGCAAAAGAAATGTTGTTGGTAGATGAAGTTGATAATAAAGAGTTTTTGACAGGATTGTTTAATGCTATGTATGAGGAATTGCCTACCCCTAAATCGAAAAAGAAGAAATAATAAAATAATAATTTGAGAGGAAGTGTTACTGATGGAAAAGTTTAAGCCGTTTATTATACCTGTGGCATTATTGGTTTTAATTGACCAGACGGTTAAAATAGTAATTTCAAAAGTATTTATGAAATGCGAATTTGATATAATAGCCAAAGTTTTAAGATTTAATCCAGAACTAAATACTCGTTTATCTTATGCTGGAAATTTCTTCGAATTATTATCAAGTCCGTTTGTTACCATTTTATTGAATGTGTTTGTTTTGTTCCTCTTTTTTTCAGGATATATGCTATATCAGGCAAAAAGAGCACATATAAGTTTTTGGGTAAAAATAATAATGATTTGTGGCATATCGGGATGTTTATGTAGCTTGATTGATAAGCTGTTTTGGGGTGGAAGTTTAGATTTTTTGCAGATACCTACCCTTTTTATTTTTGATTTGAAAGACTGCTATCTTACAGTTGCAGAAGTTATATTTGTTGCTATTGGAATTTTGAATAGCAAAGAAATATCGGTTAAAGAGTATTTACATTTTTGTTGTAACAAATTTAGCTTGTAAACTTCTGGTTTATTATTTCTTATACATCGGGTCAACTTGCCCCGAACTTTTACAACTAAATACCCGCCGCCCACACAGCGGCACACCGAGCAGGAAATCTGAAAAGGTCTCCTGCTTTTTTTCTGCCCCAAATGAGGTGGTAAAACGCCACCCCATCCACCAATTACCGAAAGGAGGGACACGAAATGCCCTGTCCACACAACGAAATCACGATTGTTCAGCGCAGCCAGCGGCAGTCTGCGGTTGCCGCCGCTGCTTACCAGAGTGGCGAAAAGCTGTTCTGTGAATACGACCAGCAAGTGAAGCACTACCCAGAAAAGCGTGGTATCGTCCACAATGAAATCCTGCTCCCGGCAAATGCCCCACAGGAATATGCAGACCGCAATACCTTATGGAACGCCGCCGAAGCGGTGGAGAAGCAATGGAACTCTCAGCTTGCAAGGCGGTGGGTGCTTACCATCCCCAGAGAAATACCGCCCGACCAGTACGCTGTCCTTGTCCGGGAGTTTTGCCAGAAGCAGTTTGTTTCCAAAGGCATGATTGCTGATTTTGCTATCCATGACCCCCATCCGCCGGGACATAATCCCCACGCCCATGTCCTGCTGACCATGCGGGCAATGGACGAACATGGGAAATGGCTTCCCAAGAGCCGCAAAGTTTATGACCTTGACGAAAACGGGGAACGGATCAAACTTCCGTCTGGCAGGTGGAAAAGCCACAAGGAGGATACGGTGGACTGGAACGACCAGAAGTATTGCGAAATCTGGCGGCATGAATGGGAGGTCATCCAGAACCGCTATCTGGAAGCCAATGACCGCCCGGAGCGTGTGGACTTGCGTTCCTATGCCAGACAGGGGCTTGATATTATCCCTACTGTCCATGAGGGGGCTGCTGTCCGTCAGATGGAAAAGCGTGGTATTCAGACGAATATCGGCAGCCTGAACCGGGAAATCAAAGCCGCCAACAATCTGATGAAGTCTATCCGGCAGCTTATCCAAAACCTCAAAGGCTGGATTACCGAGCTGGGAGAAAAACGGAAAGAGCTGCTTGCACAAAAGGCGGCGGAGGAGGCAACACTTCTTCCCAATCTGCTGATGAAGTATATGGAGATACGAAAGGAAGAACGGAAGGACTGGACAAGGGCTGGACAGAACCGGGGGACTTCACAGGACTTAAAGGCAGTCAGCGAAGCCCTGTCCTATCTCCGGCAAAAGGGGCTTTCCACTGTGGAGGACTTAGAAGCGTTTCTGGAATCTTCCAGGAAATCAGCCGCCGATTACCGCAGTCAGATGAAGCCAAAGGAAGCCCGCAGCAAAGTGATTGATGGGATTCTTGCCAGCCGGACAGACTGCAAGGAATGTAAGCCTGTCTATGAGAAGTACCAGAAGATATTTTTCAAGAAAACAAAGGAGAAATTCAAACAGGAACACCCGGAGGTTGCCCGATATGCGAAAGCCGCCGCCTATCTTGCCAAGCACCCGGACGATAAGGATAAAACGAAAAATGAGCTGCAACAGGAGCAGGAAACGCTTCTTAGCGAAATCGCAGAGCTGAAAGTACCGCTGACCGAGGTACAGGAGGATTTGAAGAAGCTGCGGGACATCCGCTACTGGGTACGGAAAGCCACACCCGGCACAGAGGAAAGCAAAGAGCCGCCCAAGAAGCAGCCTATCAAGGAAGTCTTGCAGGATAAGGCAGACGAGAAAAAAGCACAAAGAACCGCCCCGACGCAGACGAAACACAGACAACAGGATATGGAACTTTAACAGGCACTTGCCATTTTCAAGCAGAGAATGTCAGGTGCTTTTTTCTTTTTAAGGAGGGATAGATTTGAATTTATTTGAAGCTGTGAAGCAGTCCGTCACAACCAGACAGGCTGCGGAGCATTATGGAATCCATATAGGTCGGAACGGGATGGCTTGCTGCCCGTTCCATCACGATAAAACCCCAAGCATGAAGCTGGATAGGCGTTACCACTGCTTCGGCTGCGGTGCGGATGGGGATGTGATTGATTTTGCCGCCGCCCTGTATGGGCTGGGAAAGAAAGAAGCCGCCGTACAACTGGCACAGGACTTCGGGCTTTCCTATGAGGACTGGAAACCGCCGGGAAAGGCAAAAAAGCCCAAGCCCCGGCAGAAATCCCCGGAGGAACAGTTTCAGGAAGCAAAGAGCCGCTGCTTCCGTACCCTTGCCGATTATCTTCACTTGCTGATGGCATGGAGAATGGACTACGCCCCGCACTCCCCGGAGGAAGCCTTTCATCCCCGGTTTGTGGAAGCCTTACAGAAGCAAGCCCATGTGGAATATCTGCTGGATGTGCTGCTGTTTGGGGAGACGGAGGAAAAAGCGGCTTTGATTACGGACTACGGAAAGGATGTGATACAGCTTGAACAGCGAATGGCAGAGCTTGCAGCCACAGACGCAGCAAGAACTAAAAAACACCATGAACGCCATGCAGCCGCCCCAGAGCATTGAGGAAATCAAGGCGGGGCTGGAAACCACCGAGAAAGGCGGCGTCCGTCAGAGTATACGGAACTGCCTGACCGTATTCCAGCGTGACCCGCTGCTTTCCGGAGCTATCGCATACAACATCCTGACCGACCGCAAAGATATTATAAAGCCCATCGGTTTTCAAAGGGAAAGCACCGCCCTGAACGATACGGACATGAAGTATCTGCTTCTCTATCTGGAAGAAACCTACGGGCTTACCAATGAGAAAAAGATTGATAACGCCATCGGGATTGTGGCGAATGAAAACAAGTATCATCCCATCCGGGATTATTTAAGTTCCCTTGTGTGGGACGGGAAGGAACGAATCCGCTTCTGCCTACGGCACTTTCTGGGAGCTGACGCAGATGATTACACCTATGAAGCGTTGAAGCTGTTCCTGATGGGTGCTATCTCACGAGCCTTTCAGCCGGGGTGCAAGTTTGAAATCATGCTCTGTCTGGTCGGAGGTCAGGGGGCTGGCAAGTCCACCTTCTTCCGTCTGCTGGCAGTCCGGGACGAGTGGTTCTCCGATGATTTGCGGAAGCTGGACGATGACAATGTGTACCGTAAGCTGCAAGGTCACTGGATTATCGAAATGTCGGAAATGATGGCAACCGCCAACGCCAAGAGCATTGAGGAAATCAAGTCGTTTTTAAGCCGGCAGAAAGAGGTTTACAAGATACCCTATGAAACCCACCCGGCAGACCGCCCCCGTCAGTGCGTGTTTGGCGGCACTTCCAATGCCCTTGACTTCCTGCCCCTTGACCGTTCCGGCAACCGCCGCTTTATCCCGGTCATGGCGTACCCGAAGCAAGCCGAGGTTCACATTTTGGAGGACGAAACTGCTTCCAGAGCCTATATCGGGCAGATGTGGGCGGAAGCGATGGAGATTTACCGAAGCGGCAGGTTCAAGCTGGCTTTCAGCCCCGCCATGCAGCGGTATCTCAAAGAACACCAGCGGGATTTTATGCCGGAGGACACCAAAGCCGGAATGATACAGGCGTATCTTGATAAGTACACCGGGAGCATGGTCTGCTCCAAGCAGCTTTACAAGGAAGCCTTGAACCATGCCTTTGACGAGCCGAAGCAATGGGAAATCCGGGAAATCAACGAGATTATGAACCAGTGCATTTCCGGCTGGCGGTACTTCCCGAACCCAAGAATGTTTTCAGAATATGGCAGACAAAAGGGCTGGGAGCGTGAAAACCCGGCAACGGACTCCGGCAACCCGTCTGAAAAAACGATGGACGGTTTTGTGGAGGTCACAGAACAGATGGAGCTTCCATTCTGAGAATGACAGCCCGTTGCACCTCCTGTTGCTATCCCGTTGCCGAGCCGGTTGCCGGGGAAAATCCCTTATTTCCGGGCTTTTCTCCCTTATAACAACCAAAACAACAGAAAAATAAAAGAAAAGTATAAATAGTAAGTAGTGCCAGATTGAGATTGTTTGCAAGGTCTTTTGAAGCCCGTTGCCGGACTTCGTTGCCGACACCCTCTGTCTGGCTATTTTCATGTATGGAGGATAACTGCCTATGGCAAAAAACAAAACAGAGATTCATGTGACTACTGTGTTTGACGGAGAACTGGACGCCACTGATGTGTTCGTCAGCCTGATTTCCCAGAAATACGGAAAGATAAATGCGAAAGAATATCTTGCTAAAAAGAAAGATATGGGCTATAATGAAGATGAGGTTCAAAAGAGCCAGATACCGTCTGGATTGTGTGGGTAAATGGCTATGATGAACGAAATGGAATACAGAACAATCGGAAAGGCACTTGCCGGGGGCTATCGTGCGGCGGTCTATTGCAGGCTGTCAAAGGACGATGACCTGCAAGGCGAAAGTGCCAGTATCGCAAACCAGCGTGATATGCTGGAAAAATACTGCGAAAAGCAGGGATGGGAGGTTGTGGCAGTCTATCAGGACGATGGCTTCACAGGTCTTAACATGGAGCGTCCTGATTTACAGAGGATGTTGAGAGCCATTGAGCGCAGGCAAATCAACCTTGTTATCACGAAAGACCTCAGCCGACTGGGGCGGAACTATCTGCAAACCGGGCATTTGATTGAGGACTTTTTCCCAAGAAACGGTGTCCGCTATATCGCCATGAATGATGGTATCGACACCCTGCGGGATAACAACGACATCGCCCCGTTCAAAAATATCCTGAACGAGATGTACAGCAAGGATATTTCCAAGAAAGTCCATTCCTCTTATCTTCTGAAAGCGCAGAAAGGGCAGTTTACCGGGTGTCTTGCCCCGTTTGGGTATCGGAAAGACCCGGAGGACAAAAACCATCTGCTCATTGACGAGGAAACCGCCCCGATTGTGCGGCTGATTTTCGGATATGCCCTGAACGGTCATGGTCCGAACTATATCCGCAGACGGCTGGAGGAAGAAAAAATCCCCTGCCCCACATGGTGGAATCGGGAACGGGGGCTTCGCAATACCCGCACCAAATGGGAAAAGAAAGACCCGGAAAACGGGCGGTATATGTGGGACTTCTCCGTTATCAAAGACCTTTTGATGAATCCCGTCTACACCGGGGCGATTGCTTCCCAGAAAAAAGACTACCGCTTCAAAATCGGCACGATTGGGGAAAAGAAGCCGGAGGACTGGATTGTGGTGGAGGGACAGCATGAACCGCTGATTGACCGCATGAGTTTTGACATTGTGCAGAACAAGCTGAAATCCCGCCAGCGTCCGGGGCAGACCAATGAAATCAGCCTGTTTGCCGGACTGCTAAAATGCGGCGAGTGTGGGAAGTCGCTGACGATACGCTACACAAACGCAAAACATCCCCAGCGGATATACTCCTGCAAGACCTACAATGCCTTTGGAAAGAACCACTGCACCCAGCACCGGATTGATTATGACACCCTTTACAGCCATGTGCTGCGGAAAATACGGGAATGTGCCAGAGCTGCCCTGATGGACGGGGAAGCGGTTGCCGACCGCCTGACCAATACCTGTGAAGCCGAGCAGCGGGAACAGCGGGAAGCAATGGAACGCTCCCTTACAAGGAACGAGGAACGGATTGAGGTTCTGGACAAAATGGTAATGCGGCTTTATGAGGATATGATTGCAGGGCGTATCAGTGAGCAGAACTTCAACACCATGCTGGAAAGGACACAGACCGAGCAGACGGAGCTTAAAACAAAAGTGTCCGAGGGCAGGAAGCGGCTGTCCGATGAAGTCCAGCTTGCCAATGACGCAAAACAATGGGTGGAAGCCATTCAGGAATACGCCAACATCACAGAGCTGGACGCAGCCACCCTCAACCGCTTAATCAAAGAAATCGTCGTGCATGAGCGCATTGACGAAAATAAAACAAGACACATTTCTATCGAAATTCATTTTAATCTCAAACCCATCCCGGAGGTGGAACAGGTCACTGCCTGACCTGTCCCGCCGGGACGGTTCTCTTAACAACACCATATAGATTTTTTGTACGCCGCCGCCCGCCATCGAGCAGAGTTTTTACACCTAATTGGGGATAAAACACTTCATGCCCTGGCTCTTTGCTCATGTGAGATAAAGAAGTAAAAGAAGTGTAAAAAATTTTGCCGTTCCCTGTCCGGCTGACTGCCGGACGGGTCGGGCTTTAGTCGGGCAATTCTACCTTGCCGACAAAAGAGTAATAGATTTCGATTTCCTGTCTGCGGAGCTTCCCCCGCCGTTTCCCGTCAAGGGCTTCCGATTCGTGGATTACGATTTTCTCCACAAACTCCCGTAACAGGGTAGGGGTGAGTTCCTCAAAGCTGGTGTACTTGCGTACCACTTTCATAAACTTTTCAGCGTTTGCCGTGGCTTCCAGCGTCTTGGAAAGCTCGCTCTGCAAGGCGGCGGCTTTCTCTTTCAGTTCCTTTTGCTCGGCTTCGTAGTCTGCCGACAATTCCGTGAAACGCTCGTCCGATATGCGCCCGGTCACGCTGTCCTCATACAGCCGCTTGAAGATAGCGGAGAGTTCCGCAATCCGTTTTTCTGCCGCTTCCAGCTCTTTCTTCTTGGCGGCGTTCCGGCGTTTGCTCCCGTCCTCGGTCTGCTCGGTCAAGAGCTTCATAAACCGGGCTTCGTGCTTGGCGGCGTAGCTGGTGACTTTCCGTAGGTTCTCGGTCACTCCCTCGGTCAACAGGTCGGTGCGGATAAAGTGCGCCGTACAGTCACGGGTTCGCTTTTTGTAGCTGCCGCATATGTAGCAGTCCTGCCGCCGTTTGTCCGTCTGGTATCTCTGCTGGTACATGACGCTGCCGCAGTCGGCACAAAAGAGTATGCCGGAGAACAAACCCACTTCATCATAGCGGTTAGGGCGTTTGCGCTGCTTGCGTAGCTCCTGCACACGCTCCCATGTTTCCCGGTCAATGATTGCTTCGTGGTGGTTCTCAAATACCGCCTGTTTCTCCACGGGGTTCTCTACGCTGTGCTTTACCTTGTAGGACGGCTTCTCGGTCTTGAAGTTCACAAGGCAGCCCGTGTATTCCCGGTTTTCAAGGATATGCGCCACGGTGTTTGTCGCCCACCTGCACTCATAGCCGGGGTGGTAGCGGCGGGTGCTTCCCGTCCGGCGGTATTCCAGCGTTCCCGGCGTGGGGATTTGCTGCTCGGCAAGCATACGGGCTATCTTGGTCGGTCCGTTCCCGGCAAGGCAAAGGCTGTATATCTGCTTTACCACGGGGGCGGCTTCCCCGTCAATGATGAAATTTTCGTCCTCGTCCATGAGGTAGCCATATACGGGCTTGCTTGTGACGGGCTTCCCGCTCATGCCTTTTGACCTCTTGACTGCCTTGATTTTCTTGCTCGTATCCCTCACCAGCCATTCGTTAAAAATGTTACGCAAGGGGGCAAAATCGTTGTCGCCCTGTGCGCTGTCAACGCCGTCATTGATTGCAATGAAACGGACGCCGTTCTGTGGGAAAATCATTTCCGTGTACATTCCCACTTGCAGATAGTTTCGCCCTAACCGTGACATATCTTTTACGATAACCGTTCCCACAAGCCCCGCTTCAATGTCGGCAAGCATGGACTGGAAGCCGGGTCTTTGGAAATTTGCCCCGGAGAATCCGTCGTCCGTGTACCATTTGAGGTTGGAAAAGCCGTTCTGTTTTGCGTAGGCTTCCAGAATCCGCTTCTGGTTGCTTATGGAGTTGGATTCGCCTTGAAGCGTGTCCTCGTGCGACAATCTCGGATAAAGGGCGGTAATGAGTTTTTGGGTGGTCTGTCTTGGCATAATGTCCTCCGTTTCCGACAGCCAGCCCCACTATTCCGTAAATCTATCATACCACATGGGGCGGCTGTCTGTACAGTCTTTTTTGCTTCTTTACCGCCCGTCAAAATGACGGTTTTTATCTGCGGGTTGTCATGCGCTGTAAATCGGCTTGTGTCCGGCTGCGCTTTCGGCTTCCAGCACTTTCATCATCTTGTCGGCGGCGGTGGCGGTAGTGTCCTGTTTGAAATAGCCGGAAACCACAAGGACGGTGTTCCCCCGGCGTACCTCGGTCACGCAATCCGGGCGGCGGGCGGTAGTGGCGGTGCTTCTGTTGGGGGTGTCGGTCATAGGCTCTCCTTTCTGTTCAGCAGCTTTTTAAGCTGTTCCATTTTTTCCCTTGCTCTGGCTTTTCTGAAATTCTCCCCGGTAATGCGGACGGGGGTACACATTTCCGTAAGGCGGTCATATATCCGGGCATGGGCGGTGTCCTTCGGGTTCTGCAATTCCTCCAGCGTCAAATTTGTTGTGACTATCAGCGGCTTTCTGCTGCGGTATCGGCTGTCAATCACGTTGTAAACCTGTTCAAGCCCGTATTCTGTGCCACGCTCCATGCCGAAATCGTCAAGGATAAGCAGAGGGAAGCTGCAAAGGCGGGCTATGTATTCGTTCCTGTCCTTGTAGCTGGCGGCAAGGTCGTTGAGTATCAAGGCAAAGTTTGTCATGCACACGGAAACTTCTCTCTCCATGAGGGCGTTGGCGATACACCCGGCGAAATAGCTTTTGCCTGTGCCTGCCATGCCCCATAACAGATAGCCGATATTCCCGGCTTTCATTTCCTCCCAACACTCTACATAGGCATGGGCTTTGTGCATTTGGGGGCATTTCCCGTTGTCGTTTTCAAACGTCCATTCCCGCATAGCCGGGTCGGTGAAGCCTGTCCGTTTCAGCCGTTCCACTTCCTCCCGGTGCTTGTATTCCCGGTGGCTGGCTTCCAGCGTTTCCCGGCGTTTTCTCTGGCAGTCACATTCTTTGGGGTGTCGGTCACGTCCGAAAAAGGTCTTGCCCTCCGGGAAGTAGGCTTCTTTGGGCTGGCGGCAGCTCCCGCAATATAAAAGCCCGTCCTCGCCCGTGTAGTCCTCCGGCTCTGCTTCCTGTGACGTGGCAAGCCGGAAAATGGCGTTATCGTAATCACTCATAAAATTTTCCTCCTTGTTCATGGTCTTTTACGCCCTGTTTACGGGGCGTTGTGTCTATGCGGTCAAAGGCTCTCGCCCTCCTTGTAGGAATAATCGGGGATTCCTTTCTTTCCTGTGCCTTTCCTGTCACGTTTTGCCCACATACGGACAGCGGCGGCATGGTTGGCGTACACTTTCCCGTAGGCGGCTATGTACTCGCTCAATTCCTCAATGAACCGTTCCAGCCTGTCCGGGTATTCCCCTTTCAGCTCCGCATACTCGGATTCGGAGAGGAAAAGGTTTTTATATCTGCCAAAGGGTGCGGGCTGCTCCCCACTCACTCCTTTTCGTTGGTTCTCTTTTAGTTGGTTTATAGTAAGTTGGTTAGGGGTCGGTTTTCCGTCCAACGCAAAGGTCGGTTTTCCGTCCTTATGAGGGTCGCTTTTCCGGCTGTATGGCGGTCATATGGTCGGAAAACTGTACCACTGGCACTTGCGGCACTTTCACATAAAGGCGGTTCGGTGCGGAGAAGCCCCGGCGTTCCCTCACCAGAAGCCCGGCAGCGTCCAGCTCGTTCAGTGCGCTTTTTATGGCGGTGCTGCCTTTATCCAGCATTTCCGTTATCTCCGAAACGGGGTAGACAATATACGTCCTGCCCTCGCTGTCCTGCCAGCCGTTCTTCTGTGAGAGGGTGGAACGGTCAAGAAGCAGCCCATAGAGCAGCCTTGCGGTATGCGACAAGTCCATTTTCAGCAGAAAATAGGGATAGGGCAGAAAACGGGGCAATATGGTGTCTGCTGTGATGTAATCGGTTATGGTTCTCACCTCCTGTCTGTGGCTTCCTGTTACGCAGTTAAAACGTAAGCGTCAAATAAGATAGTGGATAGAAAAATAACCACCAACCCTCTATAATAAAAGGGCAGTGGTCATCGGCACCGTTCCTGTACCATGGGATCCCATGGCAGATAGTCATCCAGATATTCCGGATTTTCAAGAAATGTACTCCCTGGCATATCTGACAGGATATATTTTATATATTTCATTGCATCCAGACCATTGGCTTTCGCTGTTTCGACCAGGGTATAGATCCCTGCACTTGCAGCAGCACCCTTCGGACTTCCCGCAAACAGCCAGTTCTTCCGGCCGATCACAAAGGGGCGGATACAATTCTCCGCAAGGGAATTACTAATGGAACAGTTCCCATCTTCAAGATAATTGAAAAATTCCTGCCGGTTGTTCAGGGCATACCGGAAAGCTGTATGGAGCTTCGACTTTGGCAGTTCCCCGGCAGAGTTTATCTCTGCCCATGACCAAAAAGCCTCGAGAAGCGGTTTCTCGCGGTTGATCCGTTCCTTTTTCTTCTGTTCCGGGGGAAGGCTCTCCAGTTCCTTTTCTATCTCAAACAGCTTATTCAGCCGCAGGACTGCCTCTGCGGGTTTTGAAACTTTCGGGTCATGGATGTCTTTGGGCAGCGCATCCACGAAAGCGCGTCGCAGGTGGGTGTAGCACAGGCATCTCGTAACCCCTTTCACCCCATTGTACCCGGAATAAGCATCCGTATGGATATATCCGGTATAGCCTTTTAAAAACGCTTCCGGATATTTTCCGCCCCTCCCCGGCTGGTACTCAAAATACCGGACCGGCCTTGCCTGGTCCCTGATGCTGCAGTACACCCACATGTAAGAATCCGAAGTGTTCTTCCGCTCTGGTTCCTTCAGCACCTGTACATGGGTCTCATCGATATGCAGATGCCCCTGTTTTAGAAGTTCCTGCCTCAAATGAGAGACCACATGAGAGAGCCAGTCCCGGTAGACGCAAAGGAGCCAGTTCGACATCGTTGCCCTGCTTAAGGAAAGGCCCAGGGCCTCCCATTCCTTTTCCTGGCGGTATAATGGAATGCCCAGCTCAAACTTCTGATGGATGAGCCATGCGATTGTGGAAGCAGAGGCCAGGGAATGCATGACAGGGGAATACGGCACCGGGGACTTATCCATATAAGGTGTTCCGTTTTTGCGGCATGCCCTGCATTCATAGGTTTCCCGGTAATGGTCGATCACCTTGAGGCTGGCAGGGATGAACTGTACCTCGGTACGGACAAACTCCTCACCGACTTTTACCATGGTGCCTCCGCACCTTTCACAGATTTGTTCTCTCTCGTCAATCGTGTGGAGCACTTTGCTGCGGGGAATGTCTTTTATCAGTTTTTCCCGCTGACCGGTATATTTTCTTTTTCGCAGATGCTTTTCGACCGCCACCGGATCCGGCTCTTGCGCCTTCGGATCGGCACAGGTTTCAATCTCATTAAAAAGAGACATCTGTCCCTCTGTTTCAAGGGCAGACGTCTTCTCTGATTTTGTTCCATAAAGTTTACGGGTAAGGAAATCAACCTGCTCCTTCAGGAGCCGGATCTGCTGTTCCAGTTCTTTGATCTGTTTTTTGTACTCCTGTTCTATATCCAGCATGGGCTGAAAACCTTCCTGTTCTGATGGAACCATTGTACCATAAAACAGCAGGATTTTCCAGTATTTATAAGGAATTGTCGGTTTCCCCGGGCTTTTGGGGATCCCATTTCCGAACCGCTCTGGGCTGCTCCGGGTTCAGTCCCTCCAGCAGCCAGCGGAGCTGCTGATGGGAGATCTGTCTGGCTTCTTCGCCTGTGCGCGGCCACTGGAGGCGGCCGTTTTCGTAGCACTTATAGAAAAGGCAGAAACCATCTCCTTCATAGTGGACGGCCTTGATCCGGTCCGCACGTTTCCCGCAGAAGAGGAACAGGGAATTGCTGTAAGGATCAAGCCGGAAGCTGTACTGGATGATATCGATCAGACCATCCAGCTGTTTCCTCATATCCGTGTACCCGGTGCGTATATAGATTTTTTCTACCCGGGAGAGGTCGCCTAACATGACCGCACTGCTTTCAGGATAGTTTCCAGCAGGCCGCAGGGAGTATCCTCAAAGAGTTCAACCGTCACAGTACCGATATGGAGCACTGCCGCAGGAGCGGCAGTGAAATCCTGTCTGCCGCGAAGGGATACCTCCGTAAATTCCGCAGCAGCATCCGGCAGCAACACAGTCTGCTCCATTACCGGCCTGGATCCATTCCTTTTTCGGGGCAGTTCCTCAAGCGCCAGCTTCCGGATCTTTGCGATCCAGTAATAATAGCTTTTTAAAGAGATATCATGCTGTTCGCACCATACCTGATTCGTCAGGCCGGAGGCTCTGCATTGCCGGACCACATCCAGCCAGTATTGAAGTTTTACCTGTTTATCCGGAGTTAAAGTGGAAATGTCCATGGGTATTCTCCTTTATTTGGATTTAGAGTTTTTGGAGTGAACCCTAAAAACTCTAACCCTGATTTTACAGGAGAACGCCATATATTTCACTACACGTTCTTATTTGACGCTTACGTTAAAACGGCATTTTCGGGGGTAAAGGATAAATGTATCGGCTACCCTTTGAGGGCGGTCAAAAAAGCCTTGATTTACGGGCTTCTTTCATAGCCTAAATGCGTAGAAAGGTGGTATCTTTTCCGCTGTCTGTCGGCTTCTTTCCGGCGGCGCACTCTTGCGGCGCAATCCGGGCAGTATTTCCCCCGGTTTGACTTGGGGAGAAAATACCCGCCGCACTCGGTACAGCGTTTCCTGTCTGCCCGGTGGAGTAAGGCGGCTTCCAGTTTCCCGTCCAGCGGCAGAACGGCGGTAATGAACCAGCGGCAGATAAGCGAATAGCTGATACTCTGGACGCATACACAAGGCTCTCCATTATCCAGCACAATGCAGTTGCCGTTATCGTAGTTGCAGCACTCATGCACAAGGCGGCGGGCGGCTCTGTACTGTGGGTAGTCCATGTAGGGGCGTTTACCGTTCATTTTCCCGCCCCTTTCCCCGTTCCGGCTCACGGCGCAATATTTTGTCAAGATTGCTTTTCACGGTCTGCAATTCCCGGACGTTCTCTTTCTTCTCCCGGTACTCGTTGTAAAGGGCGTTTTTCTCTTTGGTAAGCTGCTCAATCTCGGTCTGTAATGTTTTGGACGCTGGCAGCTTTTGGATTCCCTGTGCCTTGAAATACCGGGCGGCAGATTCGGAAATGATAAACTCGCTTTCGTGCTGCTCCCGGTAGGCTCTCCGGGCTTTCTCTGTTTTCTGCGCCCGCAATCCGTCACGGGTTGGCTTGGTCTTGATGTAGGCTAATAGCTGTTTTTGCAGGTCTTTTTTCTCCCGCAAAGTGCTTTCTACGGCTTTCAGTTTCCCGGTTACTTCATGCAGCCCGGCACTGGCGGCGGCAAGGGCGGCTTCCAGTTCTTCCGGGGAAGAAAAGCCGGATTCCTCGTAAATGCTCATGGTCGCCGCCATTTGCTTCAGATTGTGCAAGGTCGCCCATTTCTCGTAGCCTTTCCCCTTGCCCTCGGCTTTCTTGGCGGCTATGTCTACCATGCGCTGTACGCTGTCCTGTTTCGGGGCGTTTACAACGGCTTTGTTGCGCTGTAAGCGGTCTTTTATGCTGCGGGGGTATTCCTGTTGGGGTAGGGGCGTTTCGGCGGCTCTGGCGGCGTTCTGTGCGTTTATGGTGAGTGCTTCCAGTACGGCGGCTCGGTCAAAATCATCACCCAACTTCCGGGCGGTGATTGGTTTCGTCCTGTCCGGCGTGAGATACGATAACCTCCCCCGGCTCTCCTTGACGGTCACGCCTTGCTGTAACAGCTTCCCGGAGAAGTCCTCAAAGGAAACGGCAGAGGACAGGGCGGTGCGGATCGTGCGCCGTAGCTTCTCCTTGTCGGTTTCAAATTTCGTAAGTTTGGACGGCTCTCCTGTGGCGGCAAGGGTAGCGTTCTCTTTATCCAGTGCGGCTTGTCCTTTCCGTTTCGTCCAATACTCACGCTCGGTAATGCGGTTCTTGCTCCCTTTCAGCAAGTCAATCTGATAGAGGTTTTCCCGGTGGCACATCTCCATAACTTCCGCTTTGAAATACTCCATAGCTGCGTCCGTACAGCGGTGCTTGCAGCCCTCCCTTGTGTCGGCTGGTCTTTCCATGTAGGGCAATAGCGGCACTTCCGCAATCCGCAAAGAATTGATTACGATATGCACATGAATGTTGCCGCTGTGGTTATGCCCGTCCGGGTGGGTGCATACAAGGGCTTGGTGTCCGGGGAAATGTGTCTTGCAAAATTCCTCGCCCAACGCTTGCGCCCGGTCTACGGTCAAGCCGTTGTCGGGTGCGTCACGGGGGTCAAAACTGATGATATAGTGGTGGCTCTTTACGTCCTCCCGCTTCTGGTTCTTGCCGTATTTCAGATTGGAGCGCATACAGGCGATTGCAAAATCTTCCTCACCGCAATTCAAAGAGGAAATGCGGTAATCGTCACGGAGAACAAGCCGCCCGTTTCCGTCCAGTGCGGGCTTCATGGTAAACTCGTCATGCTCAAAAGTTAGGTACTGTTCAGCCGCCCCATAGTCGGCATTTTTAGAGCTGATATGTTTGAATGTTGCCAACGGCTTCACCTACTTTCTGCAAGACTTCAAACTTCAAGGCGGCAAGCTCCGCTATGGCGGCTCGTACCTCTTGGGAAAGGGCGTTATAGGGTGTGCCGTACTCGTTCAGACAGCGGGCAATCTGATTCAAGTTGCCGCCGATTTTCCCGTACTCGGCTGTAAGTTTCCCCACGGCAGAAAGCAGTTCATCATTGACCGGGGAAACGGTAATGACCGGGCGTATGCTTGATTTGATAAGGGCTTGCCGGATAAATTCGGCTTGGCTCATTTTGCAGAGAGAAACTCGCTCGGAAAACTCGGCGTATTCTTCCTCGGTCAAGCGTGTTTTGATTACCCGGCTTCGGTGGGGCGTGTTGTATCTTTTCATGGCTGTGAACCTCCTTTCGTGGGTGGATTTTTTCAAGCGGCGCAAGCCGCAAAAGGCGGGCTTGGGGTGGCAACCCCAACAAGATTCCCATAGGACAAAATAAGCGATTAGCGAAATTTGGTACTGTGGTAGAATCTTGCTCTTAGAAACTGCGCTGTGTGGTATCTTCGCTTACTATCCGGCTATTGGCGGCTGGTTTGTTGCGTTCCGGCGAAAATATCTCATGGAATTTTCTGATACCCTCGACGGACAGGGCGGTGATTCTGCCAAAGCTGCGGAAACATTTCTCCCTCTAATACCTACAAACCAACGAAAAGCAAAATGGACGTTGATTTGCAAAAAATTCCCCTCATTACCTACAAAACCACACAAGCCGGAATAGGCGGAGATTTACGGAAATTTCTCTTTGCCTGCCCTCCACGGACAGCTTGCGGATTTGCCAAATGGGAGAGGAAATTTCTTTCTATCCCCTTTGCACGGCATAATACTGGCGATTTTTCAAAATGCCAAAAATGGGCGCAAAAAAACAGGAAACCTTTTCTTGATTTCCTGTCTTGGTGTGCCGTTCCATGTAGCGGCGGTTATTCAGTTTACAAATAAGCCGGATTTAATTTGCCCCAGTGTTGTTCCTTTTCGCAATTACAGCAAGTAATTATTTTCCCGGTTTGCAATCTGCAAACCAACCAATTTGTAGGTTGCATATCCTCCCATAACCAGCGGCTCTGCTTTGCAAATTTCTTCTGCTTCTTCACGGCTCTCTGTTTTTAGGATATACATACCTGCCATTCCCGGATAGCCTTTAAAGACACCGCAGATTTCCAGCTTTCCCTCATCGTCCAGCTTTCTTATGTTCTCAACGTGTTCCATAACTACCTGTTTTGTCATTTTATTATAGGTCTTGCTTTTCTCAATCATCATCATATACATCAATTTTTCCATACGATTTTCTCCTTTACATTCTATGGGGATTCACTGAGGGTATTATATTATATTTATCCGGCAATAGCAATCTGTCTGTCATTCTCTGGAAACAAACTTATAGCCCACGCCTATAACGGTCTTTATGTAGGTAGGCTTGCGGTTGTCCGGCTCTATCTTTTTTCGCAAGTTGCAAATTACATTGGCAACGCTTGACTGGCAGCTTTCACTTTCCATGCTCCATACAGTTTCAAAGATTTGCGCCTTTGTAAATACCCTCCCCGGACTGGTGGCAAGGCAACAGAGTGCGCCATACTCTAAACGGGTGAGATTTATGTCTGCCCCGCCTTTCAGTACCCGGCGTTGGTGTAATCTGATTTCCAATCCTGGAAAAATCAGTGTGGGGAAGTGTGGCGGCGGCATGGCTTCCAGCGGTATTATATGGGCAAAGCCAGCTATGGCTTTTTCAATCGCTTTTTCTTCTGTGCCATTGAATGTAAGTATGACTATTTTCCCGACAAATCTCACCTCCCATTATGTAGCCTGTCCGTCAAACCGAAAACGGAACAAAGCAGAGATAAGCCGCTGTTTTATGCTATCCTCGGTGTCTGTATCTATATGACCATTTTCAAGGGCTGCCATACGGATACGCTTGCTGTAATGTCGTAAAACCTCTTCCACGGCTTCCGGCTCTCCGCTGGTCGCCCGGACAATCATTTCATAAGGCAAAAGATTCGGATTCCCCATGTGAAAGCACCTCCATTTCTTTATGCAGGAGTTGTAAAGTCCTATGGATTTGATACCCGGTCGTACTCCGGCAGCGTCCGTACATTTCCCCGATTTCCCGCTGTGTGTAATGCCTGAAAAAGTAAAGGAAAATGATTTCCCGGTTTTTCTCCGGCAGAGCTAACAGGGCGGCGGCAAGTTTTCCGTTGGTGAGGATAACTGTCTGACCGCACATCGTAATGGAGTATTCTTCATAGGGTGCTTCAAAATATTCGTCTGTTGTGCCTAAAGGGTAAAACTTTTCTTCTGTGAGGTATTCAAGGGATATTTCTTTTTGTCGCCGTCTGCTCCTGTCACGCCATGCGTTGATAGCCGCAAAGCGTATGACGGTCTTGCAAAAGCCGTTGAACGTATACATGATATGTTCTTTGTATGCTTCTGTACAAGCCATAAATGATTCCCCCTTTCTCCCACATGGGGCGTGCATGGTTTCGTTTTAATGCTATATTGCATTTGGTACATGGATAGTTTATCATAGAATAGTGACAAGGGCTGTCACCATTCGGAAAGGAGTTCAAAAATGTCAAAAGCAGAACGGCTTATCGAGATGATGATAACAATAAATGCAAAAAAAGATTTTACTGTAGGCGAATTGGCAAATGAATTTTCCGTATCAAAAAGAACCATACTACGTGACTTGCAAGAATTGGAACAAGCTGGTTTCCCTCTTTACTCCGAAGTTGGGGCGGCGGGTGGGTATCATATCTTAAAAGAACGCATTTTGCCGCCTATTGCTTTTTCAGAAAGCGAAGCAAAAGCTATTTTCTTTGCCTGTCAAGCCTTGCAATATCACCGTGACTTGCCGTTTGAACAGGAAACCATATCCGTCCTAAAAAAATTTTTGAATTGTCTGCCATTAGATGTACAAAACAGTATTACGCAGATTCAAAACAAGGTAGTATTTTGGATTCCAGACAGACATTGCGATTCGCCATTACTTAAATCAATGTTCCTTGTTGTGATAAACCGTCATGCCGCAACAATACGGTATTCGTCAACATATTCTGAAAGTACACGCACAATTATACCTATCGGCTTATATGCTATGAATGGACTTTGGTATTGCCCCGCCTATTGTACAACGGCAAATCAAATCAGAGTATTCCGGGTTGACCGTATTAAAGAAATCATAGAGGAAAAGCCCTATCCAAAAGGGAAATACCCTATTCCTACGTCTATTCAAGAATATCTTGAAAAAACAGATGTTAGGAATGATTACCATATGAAAATCCAACTAACGGATATAGGCGTTAAACGCTGTGAAAGTGAATGTTTACTTGCAAGCGGATTAACAACATTTCCAACGGGCGGCGGGATAATCGACATGGAAATAAATCATGCAGCTTTAGAATGGGTTGCCGATTATATATTGCCATTTGGGAACAACGCCACTGTGTTAGCACCATTGGAGCTAATAAAACTAATGCAGCAAAAAATATATGAATTACATCAGCATTATTGCAGTTTGGAAACAAGTATGAATGAATGAGAGGGATTCCGTCGTCATCGGCATTGTGGGAATGTGTATAACTGGCTGTTTCATGGAATTGTGGGTAACTCTGTTTGCAGGACGTGGGAAAGCTGCACTTTAGCTTTTCCATGTGCTGTGAATAGAGTTATCCATGATTCCATAGCCTGTTATGCACATTTCCATAATGTTTGTCTTTTGGTCTTTGGCTTCTTTGGTTCGGAATAGTGTGGTGCTGGCGGTCTATCTCTTGTTTTCGGTTGCTTGCTTCTTTACCGTACATGAGCATTGGCTCCGGGGTTGTCGTTGCCGTAGCCCTCCAGAAGGTTGATCGCGCCCCACACGCCGAGGCCGGCGCCCAGCGCCACAACGAGGGTCTGCAAAACACCGATCGCACTGTTGAAAAATGCCATAACTTTGTCCTCCTTCAAGACAGTGGGCGGAGCCTTTGCCCCGCCCGGTTCGTGGAATGGTTTTGATGGTGCAAAAGGGCGCCCGCCGCCCCGCACAGTCAGCCCGCCTGTTGGATGCCTGCCGTAAGGTGAGTGGGGGCAGCTTCATTACAGGCGGGCGCTGTTCCGTGCAGGGAGGGAACGCCCGGACATGGAAAAAGCCCCGCAGAGGGGGCTTTACGGCGTGGCGCTCATTCGTCCGCGTCGATCACATCAAACTCGTCCTTCGCCCGCAGCTTCAGCCGGTGGTCCAGGAACTTCTCGATGTCGAAGCGGTTCTTCTCGTCACAGTCCGCCGTGTACTGGAAATTGGGGTGCTTTGTCAGGTCGTACTTGTCCGACAAAAACGGCCTCACGCCCCGGAGCTGGAGGATGCACTTGCCGCCGTCCAGCACCGCCAGCTCGTCCACGCTGGCCAGCTCATGGCCCGTCCGCTGGTAGTTCACGCTGTGGGACTCCTGGCTGCCCTTGCTCACCCCGGTGTTGAACATATCTATGGTCTCCTTGCCCAGGGCGGCGGAAAGCTCCTTCAAGGTGGTCGGCTCACTGCCGCCGAGGAAGATGCGGGTGTCCATGTTGCCGATGATGGTGTCGGCGTTGTCCTTGTAGATGGCCTTTAGCTGGCTCTGCGCCTGCAAGACCAGGCAGGCCGATATTTCCCGGCTTCGGATGGTCGCCACCAGCTTCTCCAGGTTCGGTATCTGCCCGATGTTGGCGCACTCGTCAATGAGGCAGCGCACATGGACCGGGAGCCGCCCGTGGTACTGGTCGTCCGCCTTCTCGCACAGCAGGTTGAAAAGCTGGGTGTAGATCATGCTGATTAAAAAATTGAAGGTGCTGTCCGTGTCGCTCATGATGAGGAACAGGGCGGTCTTGCGGTCACCCAGGGTGTCCAGCTCCAGCTCATCGTACCGGGTGATCTCCCGCAGCTCGGCGAATAGCGATAGGTAATCCTTTGATGTTATCTCCGGATTTTCCCCCGCCCTAAACCGGGCGTGAACCTTTCAGCTCACCCGGCTTGCCATCAGGAACAGATTTTA
>CAJTCV010000032.1 GCA_910574805.1 Lachnospiraceae bacterium
TTCGTGTTCAGGATATCAATGGCAGGCGTATACTGTATCCGGTATCAAAAGAACAGCGGATAGTTTATGAGGCATTTGATGTTGAACTGCCAACCGAGTAAGGCTGTTGTTATAATTTTACCGGGATTTTAGGATAGATGTATCTGCTTTTTGCAGTGCGGCAACAATATCACACTTTAATTCCGGCTTATTCTTTGCAATCATAGGCAGTAATTTTATACACTGTCTTGCTGTTATCGGCTTAACATCTTCTATATGCTTCAAATATTCGTCTATAATTTCATCAATTTTATTATCTATATCCCATTTAGCGTTATAGGCAATCAGCGTAAGCCCTCTTGTCCGAATGTAGGAATTATCACTGTCAATCATATCGGCTAATTTATCCATATAACAATATACCTTGTCCGATTCCTCACATTCTTTCTATAGTACCTGTAATGCTTTGTATGCCGTATTATTATTTTTATCAAATAACAGCGAAAAATTATCCTCAATATTTATTTCCATGCCGCTTCATCTCCCATATCCTAAATCATGCTTTCGATTATAGCACTTTCTCTCTGTACTTGCCACTATAAAATACAGGGCATAGCAACCGCCACGCCCCACATTTCTTATCGCTCCAACGACTTCTCAATCTTCTGTTTCTGACCTTTCAAGTCGTTCTGTTTCTCATAAAGATTATTCCGCTCTTTGCACAGTTCTTTCATGCGTTCCAACTGCGCCCGCACTCCCTCCCGGCAATCCGGCTCTATCTTCTTATACTCCCCGGTCAGATTGCGGATTGTATTATTGTTTTCCTTTATCTGCTCCGAAAGACATACCCAGTCTATCAGATTTTGTACTTCCTTATCCGTTTCGTAAAGGTCTGTATCTGCCACGATTTTAGCACACAGCCGTATCATAACTTTCTTCTCCATATCCGTCATATCAAATCAATCCTCACTTTCTTATCTGCTCATTTCAAAAGTACGTTTCGAGCGTTTATTTGCCCTTTCTGCCTGTTCTAATGCCTTTGACCGTTCTACTATCGCCTGTACCTGTTCCCTGCCTAAATGACGCTCCAAACGCCCCATATCAGACGCTTTTTCCTGCAATCGTTCTATGGTGTCGCTCTGCTCCATGACCTTATCCGTCAAGCGGCTAATCTGCTTCTGTTGCCCGTTCACTTTGGCGGTCAGCTTTTTGTATTGCTCCGTAAGCTGTACGCATTTGATAGTCAGATTTTTTACTACCTCTTTTAATTTTTCCACAAGCGGTAAAGCCTTTTTATCCCGGTATGCCTTTGCACTCATCAATGCCCCCGGCTCTGCCAACTGCCATTTTACATCTTCATCATAGGCGTGTATATTTCTCTCCATGACTTCCTTTGACTGTACCATTTTGTTAATGTCCTGCTGTAACTTTTTCTGCTGTTTCTCCAATTTTTCATTTTCGGATAACAGCTTTTCTTTATCCTCCGTCAGCGTTTCCGTCTGTTCTTTTAACAGATGATTTGTTGCGGTAAGTTCCGATACTTCCTGCCGGATCGTTTCGCCCTCTTTCCGTATCTGCTCCGTTTTCTTTCCTGCCGCAATCTGCTGATGAAGAATATCGGATAATTCCTCTTTACTGCCGGAGATTGTCTGTTCCAGTTCCGCAATTTCTTTCTGCCGCTCCTGCTTCTCAAAATCCAAAACAGATAAATGTTTCTCATGCGTTCCTTTTTTCTCCCACTCAATATCATGTTGCAACATAATCTCCGCAAGCTGTTCTTTTTCTGCCGCTACCCACTGATTACGCTCTGTTTCGCTCCTTGTACCGCCCTTAAAGCCGAGTTGTGCAAGTGCCTTTTTTAATGACACCCTTGTTTCAAGCCCTCTCTTGCTCCCATTCGTATAGGGTATAAAATCTATATGCAGATGTGGCGTGGCTTCGTCCATGTGGAGATGTGCTGAAAATACCCTTAATGTAGGATTGCGCCGCTGAAAGTCCTGCATATATTCATCAAGTATTTTTGCCGCAAGCTGTCCGTCCCCGGTCTTTGCTCCCATATCGTCCTTGTTGCCTATCTGCAAAATAATCTCATGGAACAGCTTTTCCTGTTTGCCGGAACAGATTTTCTCATAGTAATCATCAATTCGGCGGTCACTTCTGGTTTGCTTTTCATTGTATCGGGCGAGTGCTTCATCAAATAATTCATGGTATACATCTTTGATATTCTCATTGCAGTATTCCACATTCAGACAACTCCGTTCCGGGTCAGTGTTCTTTGCATGGAATTTTCTGCTGTTGTGGTTGACAGAGCCTTTCCCTGTCATAACGCTGATTGTCCGCTTCAATAAATTTCCCTTTCTCCCTATCGGGTAATGAGCGCCGGACACGGCGCATAGCCTTTGTTACTTTCTGCGAAAGTAACGCAAAAGCACTTTTGTCAGCTACGCCAACAAAAATGCAACCCGCAAGCGGGTTTTGCGCCCTGCCGGGGGCAAGCTGTCCGTTGGACAGCATACCGTCCTAACGGACGGGGCGGCTTTTCGCCGCCTTGATACCGCCGCTGCCCGGCTCTCTCCCAACAGCGCAACATTGCAATGTCTATAAATTTTGCAACCTTGCAATCTTCAAGAACGCAATTCCAAGACTGCAAAATTCTAATACCCTGCATTGTTGCGCTGTTACCTTGCCTGTCCGTTACAAACGGATTTTATCCAGTTCCCAATACCATGTGTTGTTTATCCGCTTCGCCCGGATACCTAACTCTTTCTTCGCATTTTCCAGTGTCCGTTTTGATATGCCCTGTTCATCCGCAAGACTGAAAATCTCATTGCTCTGCATGGCATTGTTTGTTTCTGCCAATTCCCGAAGTAACCGCTTTGCCTGCTCCATTTTATTTACTTTTGGAGCAATGCCGCCTAACACTTCATCAGCCGTAATCTCATAATCTCCAAGCCATTCAAAACCGTCCTCTGACAATGCAAACGCTTTCGGGTGTCCGAACGCCTCAAGGTTATTTTTAATCTGCACCACAGCCCTTACATTTTCCTCGCCCTCTACCCTGTCGACTAAAAGAACGCTTCTTGCGACTGCAAAGAAATCAATCGAACCCATGCCCCGATATGCCGCCTTATTTCCTGCCGCCTTGTTCATATGCCCGACAAGTACAATCGCACACTGATATTTCTCTGCAAGTGCCGCTAATTTTTTCGTCATATCCCTTGCTTCGTTTGCCCGATTCATATCCATACTGCCGCCCAAATAGGCTTGTATCGGGTCTAAAATCAACAGCTTTGCGCCTGTCTTTATAACAGCTTCTTCCAAGCGTTCATCTATCATAGAAAGGGATTTTATTTTTTCATCAATGACAGCGATTTTCTCACAGTCTGCCCCTGCCTGTTCTAACCGGGGCTTGACCGTATCGGCAAGACCGTCCTCCGCACTCTGATAAATTACATTCAAAGGCTCTGTAAAATTCATTCCACTGTCTAAATTTTCTCCCTTGGACAGCTTCGCTGCTATATTCAGTATAAATGTTGTCTTTCCGTCACCCGGATCGCCTTGAATGATTGTCAGCTTGCCATAGGGAATAAAAGGAAACCACAGCCAAGAAACTTCCTGCGACTGTATCTCCGACAACTTAATCAACTGTAATTCTGTTTTTGTTTCTTCCATAATGCCCTCCATTTCTGAAAAATCGTTGTCACTGGAAGAAACCTCTGCTATACTTGTATTGTGAGATTGATAACAGAGGTTTACCAGTTATCACAGCCCTAACAGTTGCCGCTGTCGGGGCTTTTTTCTTCTCCGTTGGTGTTGCCCTGCCACAGATATTTTGCTCCGTCCAATACCCACAGGATAGCTTTCAGCATATCAAGACAGTCATTCCGCATATCTTCCAATCCCTCCGGCGTTAAATCTACCTCTGTCTTTTCAAACTGTTCCGTCACTTCCCGGATATTTGTCTGCATTATCTTTAGTTCCTCCACTAACTGGTAAACCAGTTCTTTTTTACCGACCACGCACACCCGGTTATAAATGCAGGAACGGACAAAATAATCTTTCTTAGAAAGTCCGCTTGCTAAAATCCTTGCTTCGATTTCTTCCCTCTCTCTGGGGGAAATACGGAAACTGATTGTCGGGTATTTATGCACTCCACTCATTCTTCTTCCTCCCTGCTGTTCTCCATCTCCAATTTATCTGCAAGTTCCCCCTGCTTATTGGGGTATAAATGCGCATAAGTATTTAATGTTGTTTCGATTTTCTCATGCCCCAACCGTTCCGCAATCGCTAATGGCGTGAAACCCATTTCTACAAGCAGGCTCGCATGACTATGACGAATATCGTGCAAACGTATTCTTTTCACTCCCGAAGCCTTGATACCTCTGATAATTTCATGCTCCATATAGGATTTTGTAAAACGGAACATTCTTTCGTTAGCCATAATTCCGTACAAATGCGAAATGTACTCCCTTAATTCTTCCGTCAAAAACGGCGGTATCGTTATGATACGCTTGCTCTTTGGCGTTTTAGGCGGCGTAATAATGTCCCTGCCCTCTATCCGTTGATAAGACTTATTTACGGAAATGGTACGCTTCTCTAAATCAATATCATTATAGGTTATAGCAAGTAATTCCCCAATCCTCATGCCCGTCCAGTAAAGGAGCAGGAACGCCATTTTTGTTTCCGGCTTGTTCTCCACAGTCACAAGAAACTGCTTAAACTCCTGCTTCGTCCAAAACTCTTTTTCCCCGGCGTGGCTCTTTCCGATACTCCCGGCTTTCCTGCATGGATTGTCTTTCAAATCATAGTACCGAACCGCATAATTGAAGATTGCCGACAACTGATTATTGACCGTTTTCAGATACGTTTCCGAATACCCTTTTTTCATCAGCGCGTTTTGCCACGCCCGAATGTCGGAAGCCTTAATCTCATTCATGTTCTTTTTCTTGAAATACGGAATTATTTTCAAGTCAATAATGAATTTCTTTGTACGCATGGTATTTTCACGCAGGCGGTGTTCCATATCCTCATAATAGATTTGTACGAAGTTTTCAAAATTGATGTCTAAATTCCTCTGCTGCTGTTGCAGGAAGTCACGCTCCCACTGTTCCGCTTCCGCTTTTGTCTTAAATCCCCGCTTGTTCTTCTTGTGGCTTACGCCCTGCCAGTCCTTATAATAGAACTGGCAGCGCCACATCTTTCCGTCCCTTGTCGCTGACATAAAATCTCTCCTTTCCTACATGGCTACAGTCAAACCGTAAAATTTTTCTTCAAAGTATTTTGTCGGGACTTTACCGCAGATTGTCCGATAACCCTTTGCTTTCAGTTCCTCATTCAGCCCCCGGATAATCTTGTAAGCATAACCCGTTGATACGCCAAGCATTTTAGCCGCTTCCTCTGCCGTTACATACATTTTCTTTCCATTCTCCATATAGTCCTGTCCTTTCTATTTTTATTTTAGGTACACATATGTGACCTTTGTGTTTCTATTATACGGTACACTTTTGTGAACGTCAAGTATTTATTTTAAATTTTTATACACAAATGTGTCCTGATGTGATAGAATTGAACTAAGCACTAACGAAAATCACATAAATTGGAGGTATTGGCATGACTACCGGGGAAAAGATTAAACACTTTCGGAATTTGCGTGGTATATCGCAGGAAACGCTCGGTCAGCTTTCCGGCATCAATTCAGCCACTATAAAAAAATATGAATATGGCATCCGCAATCCCAAGCCCGACCAACTGCTGAAAATTGCAAATGCTTTGGGTATCAGTATCAATGTTTTCATGGATTTTGATATAGAAACAGTGTCAGATGTATTGTCTTTGATTTTGAAAATGGACGAACAATTAGATATGAACTTTGAAGCAGAGAGATACGAGGACGGAAGTTTCAATCCCGCTACAATCAAAATATCCTTTCAGAACTCCCTGCTCAATCATAAGTTGGGCGTATACATGAAAGCAAGAGAATTGCAGGAGAACCTTTTGAATGATACGGAACGCTTTTCGTCAGAAGAAGAACACCAACGGGCGATTGAAGCACTATCAAAGGATTTGGACGCTGTTAAGCAAAGTATTCTTGATGATAGTAAGATTGTGAAAAAAGGTGTTCGGGGAATATCTGTTAAAATATATCCCGAAAATGAATAGAAATGAGGTGTAAAAATTGTATACAATATTTCAAAGAACAGAAATTTCAGAACCAACCCTATTCAGTCCGTCCGACACAACCAAAAGAATAGAAAATTTCCCGGAAATTTGTGTTTCCACATTTTCCGACAACATCATTCAAAAGTTTTCTTCTTTGGATAATGTAGAAAAAATAGCAGAACTCTATTCCGCAAGCGGCACATTACCTGTCTACCAAATCAATTACAAGAATACGGCAATTGCTTTTTACCGTTCTATGGTAGGTGCGCCTGCCTGCGTTGCTTGTTTTGAAGAAATCGTTGCTATGGGAGCTAAAAAGTTTGTTTTGTTCGGTTCTTGCGGAGTATTGGACGATAACAAGGTAAAGGACAACATTATTATCCCTGTTTCCGCTGTCCGTGATGAAGGTACAAGCTATCATTATATAACACCCTCACCGGAAATCGAAGCAAACACACATTCCATTCAAATATTAGAAAATGTATTAACAGCTTGTGGCTACCCCTATGTAAAAGGCAAAACATGGACTTCGGACGCTATTTACAGGGAAACACTCTCCGCTATCAAGGAACGCCAACAGGAGGGCTGTCTTGCCATAGAAATGGAATGTGCTTCCATGTTCGCGGTTTCAAAATACAGACACATTCCTTTTATTCAATTTTTATATGGAGCGGACAACCTTAGTTCTGAAACATGGGAAATCAGAGATTTAACGTCTTATGGTCTTACCAACGCAGAAAAGTATATGGTTCTTGCCTTTGAATGTGGACTTGCCATGTAAAAACGCAAGTATCATAATACCCGTCCGAAATCCAGTATTTGTCAAATAATTATAGCTACTTTAGAGAGCCTTAATGACATTTGAATTTTCTCGTGGTATAGTGGACTTCCACTTTTAAGAAAAGGAGTTGATGATATATGCCACAGATGAATAAAGGCGGTAAATTTATTTTCGGAAAATCGCTGATACGAGATGACTTGACAATCCATCTCCCAACACAGGCTCTTACAGAGTACAACGCCACAGCAGAGAGAAAAGTCTATCTTTTTACTGGAAGCAAGGTCACTGGCGGCTTTTGTGTGACAAGAAAAGGATTGTTAGAACCGTCAAAGTTAGGACACATTCTTACTGATAATCCGGCTTTATTGAATTATCAGACCGCAGAGGGCGAATTTGCCAAATACAAAGGGCGCTCATATTGTTGGGTAAATATTTCAGAGAATGGTGTAATTCAGCTTAATCAGCAGATATTAGATTTTCTTAATCTGAAGATTGGAATGAAATTATTGTCTATCCGAAGCAGTGATATAGCTTTTACAATGGGTGCAACTGGTCCTCTGTTGGAAAGAGCCGACAACTATGAGGGCGAAATTCCTCTGTATTAAAAAGCAGGTATCATGATACCCACCCCCAATCCAGTATTCATCAAATAAATAGAGCCATTTTAGAGCCAAACGGCATAAAGCAATCCCGGAAACGCCCATTTTATCAGCATTTCCGGGATTTTATCCGTTACTCGAACTCAATCGTCCCCGGCGGCTTACTCGTCAGATCATACACCACCCGGTTAACCCCTTTCACCTCATTGATAATCCTGCTCGTCACTTTGAACAGCACTTCATAAGGCAGTTCTGCGCATTCTGCGGTCATAAAGTCGCTGGTATTCACCGCCCGCAGCGCCACCGCATAGTCGTAGGTCCGGAAATCTCCCATGACTCCAACCGAACGCATGTTCGTAAGTCCTGCAAAATACTGTCCCAGCCCCTTGTCCAGACCGGCTTTCGCGATCTCCTCCCGGTAGATCGCATCCGCATCCTGCACGATCCGTACCTTTTCCTCCGTTACCTCGCCGATAATCCGGATCCCCAGGCCCGGTCCCGGGAAGGGCTGCCGGTAGACCAGATATTCCGGAATGCCAAGCTCCAGACCGGCTTTTCGCACCTCATCCTTGAACAGCATACGGAGGGGTTCGATGATCTCCTTAAAATCCACCACGTCCGGAAGACCTCCCACATTGTGGTGGGATTTGATGACTGCGGATTTTCCAAGACCCGATTCGATCACGTCCGGATAGATGGTCCCCTGCACCAGGAAGTCCACCGCTCCGATCTTCTTCGCTTCTTCCTCAAAGACCCGGATAAATTCTTCCCCGATAATCTTCCGCTTCTGCTCCGGCTCCGTGACACCTTTTAATTTTCCATAATACCGCTGCTGCGCATTGACCCGGATAAAATTCAGCTCATAGGGACCGTCCGGACCAAAGACTGCTTCCACCTCGTCCCCTTCGTTCTTACGCAGCAGGCCATGGTCCACGAACACGCAGGTGAGCTGCTTCCCGATGGCTTTGGACAGAAGGACGGCAGCCACAGAAGAATCCACACCGCCGGACAGAGCACAGAGCACTTTTCCGCCTCCTACCTTCTCCCGGATCTGCCGGATTGTCTCCTCCACGAAAGAGCCCATCTGCCAGTCTCCCGCACATCCACATACATCATACACAAATCTCTGGAGCATCTTATGCCCCTCCTTTGTGTGCATGACCTCCGGATGAAACTGCGTCGCATAGATCTTCCTCTCCGGACACTCCATGGCCGCCACCGGACAGACCGGCGTATGGGCCGTCACCCGGAACCCTTCCGGCACCTGTGCAATATAATCTGTGTGACTCATCCATGCCACGGTGGAAAATTCCACATCTTTAAAGAGCACGGAAGAATGATCCACTTCCACTTCCGTATGCCCATACTCGCTGACCGGCGCCGTCTCCACCTTTCCGCCCAGACTCCAGGCAATCAGCTGTGAACCATAGCAGATCCCCAGGATCGGGATGCCGGTCTCAAAGATTTCCTTCTGATAATGAGGCGAAGCCTCGTCATAGACACTGTTCGGTCCGCCTGTGAAGATAATCCCCCTGGGATTCATCTCTTTTATCTTTTCAAGGCTTAACGTGTATGGGTGCACTTCGCAATATACATTGCATTCTCTGACTCTGCGGGCAATCAGCTGATTATACTGTCCGCCAAAGTCCAGTACGATGACCATTTCTCTTGCCAAACCGTCTTCCTCCTCGGTATATTTGAAAATATTATACGTGATGCTCTCCCGCTTGGCAAGCATAAAGAAAGAAAAACTCCGTTCCTAAGAAACAGCTGATTTTTTTATCTGATTCAGAGCCGCCGCAACCGCCGGCACAGAGATGACGGCGGCTGTGATCAGAGCCTCTGCCAACAGAAAACTGTAATTATAGACAATCGGATATACGCTCTTCAGAGACTGTGGAAAATTGTCCGGCATATAGCTCATCCAATAAAGATATCCCCCCAGTGCATGAAAAGCACCTCTTGCCAGAACCGCTGCCAGATATCCCTTCACCAGACCTTTCGGACTTTTTGCAAAAAATCCTGCAACACCAAGCGCCGCAAACGCCAGCACATAATCGCAGCACACCTGAAAAAGCGATAATACATAAGGCTCCTGTATAAACTGCAGAATGCCGTAGGCAAGCCCCACGAAGACTCCTGTCCGTACCCCATACCAGTTTGCAGCCATCACGATAAAGAGCATGCTGCAAAGGGTCACGCTTCCGCCCCAGGGCATTTCAAAAATTTTGATATAAGAAGTCACAAAAGCCATGGCCATGGCCGCCGCACAGTAAATCAGTTCCTTTGTGGACATCCGTTTTTTCTCCGAATATTTCCCTGCAAAAAAGATTGCCAGTGCAAACAAAATAATTCCCGCAGTCACACATACTCCATAACCTGCGGCCGTAAGGCCGCCCTCCGCCGTAACCAGTAACTGAAACATTAAAAAACCTCCTTCATCTTCGATTGAAGACAAAGGAGATTCAAAATCCCTTATAACGCATCCCTACGTTGGCATTATCCAAATCAGGTTATAGGTCAGGACGGTATCAGTCCACTCTCAGCCCGCTTCCATACAAGCTCCCTTGTCATCAATCCTATGTAGTTTTATGGAAATCATAATAAACGAAAACCGGCTTTCTGTCAAGTTCCATCTTATACCTGATGCTGATGCAGATATTTTTCCCTTGTGGCAAGTCCTCCGCGTATATGCCTTTCCGATTTATTTACATCCAGCACCTTCCTGGCCTCCGCTGCCAGATGAGGGTTAATATAGAGAAGCCGTTCCGCCACGTCCTTGTGCACTGTCGACTTACTGACTCCAAAGCTCTGGGCAGTCTGCCGGACAGTCGCATTGTTCTGTATGATATAATTTGCGATCCTGACGGCTCTTTCCGAAATATAATCCTTCACCGAATATCCCCTGATTCAACTGTTTTTACAGTTTATGCAGGGAAGCTTTCCAATATGTTTACAGGGTGAGCACCCCTTTCATTTTTTATATAAAAGCACGATTCAGAAGTTGAGAAGAATATTTTTCTTCTTCCTGTAATACCAAAAGCCGACCACATCCGCCAGAAACCATCCGATGGGCACCGACCACCAGATCCCGGCCACGCCTGCAGACGGAACAGATGACAGCAGATACGCCAGCGCCACACGGGTTCCAAGAGAGATAACAGTCAGCACCACTGACATCCCCGGACGTTCCACCGCCCGGTAGAACCCGTAGAGCAGAAACAGACACCCGATGCCACAGTAGAAAGACCCTTCAATATGTAGATACTGGATACCGACAGCCAGGATCTGCGTCTCTTCCGGTTTCACAAAGAGCAACATCAGAGGTTTTGCCAGAATCCATACGCCCAGACTGATGAACAGACTGAAGCCCACAGCACATCCCACCGCGCTGCGGATGCCCGCCCGGATGCGCTCTTTCTTCCCCGCCCCGTAATTCTGAGCCGTAAAGGTGGAAAATGCATTTCCAAAATCCTGCACGGGCATATAGGCGAAGGAATCGATCTTCACGGCCGCCGCAAACGCCGCCATAACTGTCGTTCCAAAGCTGTTGACCAGCCCCTGGACCATCAGAATCCCCAGATTCATAACCGACTGCTGCAGACAGGTCAGAAAGGAAAACTGTCCGATCTCCAGAAATACCTTTTTCTTAAGCCGGATCCCTCCTGAAAATATCCGGTATCCGGGAAAGCACGCCCATGTGTAGATCAGAAGCCCGACACCGGAGACGAACTGGGAAAATACCGTCGCAGATGCGGCCCCTGCCACCCCCCAGTGAAACCGGATCACAAAGATCAGATCCAGCACAATATTGAGAACGGCACAGATTCCAAGAAATACAAGGGGCGTCACCGAATTTCCCACCGCCCGCAGCAGGGACGCATAAAAATTATACAAAAATGTCGCCAGTATCCCCATAAAGACGATCCACAGATATTCCCGCATCATTGCATAGATATTTTCCGGCACCTGCAGGAAATGAAGGATCGGATCCATCAGAAGGTAGACGGCACCGTTTAATACTGCAGCCAGAACTGCAGTCATCAGGAAAGAGTGCAGAATACTCTCCCTTAACCCTTCTTCATCCCTCTCTCCGCAGCGGATGGAGAACACTGCCCCGCTCCCCATACACAGCCCCAGAAGAATCGAGGTAAGAAAGGTCATCAGCGTATAGGATGAGCCCACAGCCGCCAGTGCCTCGGCCCCGATAAATTGTCCCACGATCAGCGTATCCGCAATATTATAAAGCTGCTGCAGCAGATTTCCCAGAATCATGGGAAATGCAAACTGCAGCATGGTCTTCGTAATGGGGCCGCTGGTCAGATCTTTTGAAAATCTCTGACTGCCCATGCAGCTTCCTCCTGTGTATCTATTCCTTCTGCTC
The DNA here is from genome assembly GCA_910574805.1 of Lachnospiraceae bacterium. Taxonomy (GTDB): domain Bacteria; phylum Bacillota; class Clostridia; order Lachnospirales; family Lachnospiraceae; genus Hominiventricola. Next base: position 11,903 of record CAJTCV010000032.1, read on the forward strand.
CCAGGACCTTTATCTGCCGGTCAGATCCGACAGCGGCCGAAAAGTGTAACCCATTTCTTCCCATTTTGTCAGAAGCTCGTCCATGATCTCTCCGTTGGTCTTCGAGGTATTGTGAAGCAGTACCACCGCTCCCGGATGGATCCTGGACGTAAGCTTCTGGATGGATTCCTCCCGGCCCGGCTGATTGTCCTGGTTCCAGTCCACATGCGCCAGGCTCCAGAAAACGGTACAATATCCAAGTTCCTGCGCCTTCTTCAGATTGTCCACATTGCATTTTCCCTGAGGCGGACGGTAGTAGGGCGCCAGCTCCTCACCGGTGATCTCCTTGAACTTGTCCGCCACACTGTCCATCTCCTCTTGGAAGGTCTCCATGTCAGAGATCGTAGGCATGTCCAGGTGATGATACGTATGATTCCCTACTGCATGTCCCTCGTCTACCATACGTTTCACCATATCCGGCGCCGATTCCAGAAAATGTCCCACCACAAAGAAGGTTCCTGTGGCATTGTGCTTCTTTAAAGCATCCAGAATCGGACCTGTATTTCCATTCTCATAACCGCAGTCAAAAGTCAGATAGATGACCTTCTCGCTGTCATCTCCCACAAAATAGGCATCATACCAGGCAAGATCTTCCGCGGAAGCATTTCCAGTGGGCTGTGTTCCGGATTCGCCGAAGCCAAGGCCCCAGTCCTCGGACGAAAGCGTCAGCTCCCATCCCTCCGGCGGTGTCTTCTTCTCCGCTGCCGGTGTCTCTGCCGCCTCTTCCTCTTCAGAAACCGGAGCCGGTGTCTCCGCCGGCTCCTGATCTTCCGGTACAGCTTCTCCGTACGCCGCCCCGGAAGGCTGTGTACCGGCCTCCACCTGTGTGTCCTCCGGTTCTGCCGGTTGGGTTTCCTGCGTCGTAGATCCCTTGCATCCTGTCATCAGACATACCGTCAGAAGAAAGGTAAAGGTCAGGAACATCTTTCCCGGTCTGTTTTCTCTGCGTTTTCTCATGTCATAAGTTCTCCTTATTCCGGCAGCCTGTTAAAAGATTTCCACTGCCTTTCATCCCTATTATAACCCGAAACTGCATCAAAGTTTCATCAGATATACCATAAATTTTTTCCCCGCAGAACAGGAGGATTCTGTCCTGTATACACTGTTTTCTAATTTTTATATTATCATAAAATCCGCCAGGCCGCAATCCTTACAGAACGCCAAAACCTCACTTCCATGATCCTTCACCCGGTCAGAAACAGCATCCTGGCATCCGTCCGTCAGCTGCCCGAAAACCAGTGTTCCAGCACACGCCGGACTCTTTCTGTCACATAGCCGCTTCCGCCCCGGCCTTTTACGTCTTCTGTCATACTGACGATCAGAATTGGCCTCTCCTGCGTCCTGTCTGCGGTAAATACGCAGAACCATCCAAGCTCTGTTCCGGTGGTGTCCTCCTTGGACTCTTTAATCTCTGCCGTTCCTGTCTTTCCTGCCAGAAGAACATCTTCCATATGAGCTGCGTAACCGGTTCCGACAGAGTCGTTTACGACCTTTTTCAGAGCTTCCAGCACCCGGCCTGCCGTCTCACCGGTAAATGCATCCGAAATCCAGTATTCTGCAGCCGCATCCTCCTTAAAAACCAGACGGGGCTTCAGTACATTTCCCTCATTGCAGAACGCCGTATACAGGCATGCCATATGCAGAGGATTGACCAGAATCTGTCCCTGTCCGTAACCGCTGTCCGCAAGCTGGATCTCTGACGTAATTTCCTCCGTGTTGGAATACCGGGACTTCTGCATTACGATCTCAAAGGGGATCTCTTCCTGGAAGCCCAGCTTTTGCAGTGCCCCTTTCATCCCCTCCGCCCCGATCTTCAGGGCTGCTTTGGCAAAATAAATATTGTCGGAATAGATCAGTGCATTTTCCATCGTAACCGGCTCATATGCATGGAGCGTTGTTACATAGTAACCTCCCCAGGAAGCATCCTTCTGCCAGCTCAGTCCTTCATTTCCATAGTCTTCCTCCCAGTCAACGACCCCCGAATCCAGACCGATGGCCGCCGTCACCGGCTTAAAGGTCGAGCCCGGGCACCACACCTGGCGGAACCGGTTATATAAAGGCTTTCTTTCCTCCTCATTAAGAGCCGTCCATTCCTCCTGGGACAGCCCCATAATAAAATCATTACTGTCATAAGAGGGTGTGCTGACCAGTGCCAGCACTTCTCCGGTATATGGATCAAGCGCCACGGAAGTGCTCTTATCCTCCCGGAACTGCTCATATAGGATCTCCTGCAGATCCGCGTCAATGGTCAGGCAGATATCCTGGCCATGCTGCACCGGACGGTATGCCAGTTCTTCCTTTTCCTTCCCTTCTGAATTGACGATGTAGATCCGGCAGCCATTCTGTCCTTTCAGCTCCTTTTCAAAGAGACCTTCCATTCCATTTCGCCCAATGACGCTGGCAGCCGTATAGCCCTCTCCCGGATGTTTCTCCAGATCCTCCGCCGTCACATTCTGTACATATCCGGTCAAATGCGAAGCCGCGGCTCCAAAAGGATAACTGCGGACCTCAACATCCGATATCATAACACCCGGAATCTGAAGAAGTCTCTCCTGTCTCTCCTTCTCCTGCTCCAGTGCTTCGTCCGGCTCCATGGGAATCCAGAATTCCATGTCCGGAATCTTTGGAATCGTCTTCACCGGCACAAAGGAATCATCCTTCACCCACCCGGCTGACAGTTTTTTCCCGATCGCTTCCGGCTCCAGACCCAGAAGCTCCGACATTTCCCGAATGGCACTGTCCCGGTCTCCCATCCTCCCCGGAACAATCCCCACCGAAGACGCCGTTCCTTCTCCTGCCAGGACCCGGCCGGTCCGGTCCAGGATCTCGCCGCGTTCCGCCCGAAGCGTAGAAACTTTTACTTTATCCTCCGGCCCCAGTCCCGGAAAGATCAGACTGTCCTCCCAGAGCAGGCCGTACCCCTCCTCCCCCTTCTGGAATAAGGCTTCATTTTCAAAAGAGATCTCTCCGGCTGCCGTATCCATGGACGTCTGATAACGCACAGCCGCCCGTTTTTTATCATATTCCAGAACCTCAACCACCAGATTCTGTACCTCAACGCCCTCATAGATGGCAGAATTTCTCCTGATGAACTCATCCCGATCCAAAACAGACAGCTGCTCTTCACAAAGCATCCCGTACATTTCCTCATATTCCCGCTCCTGAATATGCCCCATATAGGTCAGCAGAAGCTCCTCCGGCGGTGTCTGCCCTGCTTCCCTTATAATGCCCGCCAGCACCAAGATACCTGCTCCCGCAGCAAGGATTCCAGTCGGTATACACAGAAGCCAGAGCAGTCTCCCCTTTTTTCTCCCACGATTTCCCCGCCTTCTTCTGCCCATATGACTACCTCCGTTTCTTTTCTTTATCAAAATATTACATCTGTAAGATTTATATGTCAAGAATTTCTTAGCCTGATCCATAGAAGAAATACGAAAGAAAGGTTAAAAGCATAAAGATTCCAGAACGGACAAAAGACATCTCTACCATCATAAACAGCATGGCGGATGTCTTTTTCATCAGAATGAACAGGATATCGAACCTGTAATAAGCTGCATTTTCGGTAAATAGTTTTACAGCTCTATTCCATACCTGTTTTTATTTCCAGTTTCAAATTTTCATATTGTGCCGGATGTAAATAATATAACCTGCTCCATCCCTCGATCTCTTCTGAAGTCCTGATTTTCACCCATGGCTCTATACTTCCGTCATTTACTTCCGCAAATACCATCTGTCCCGTCCAGATAACAATATCATCATTATACAGTCTCCCCAGCACTTCCCCTTTATCTATAGACGGATCGCTTCTGACCAGTAATGAGCTGTTTAACCCTGAAGTCACGAGCTCTATTTCGAAAACATCTGCATCAGCTTCCTCTGACGATTCCTCCACACTCTCCTCTGACACAAACACCGCGTCTGGATCATACCAGTCCTGTTTCATAATAAGCCCCGTCAGAAATGATTCTGCATCAAGAAACTTCACTTTCCCTGCATTCCATCATCCATCTTACCTCCTGTCTGGGACATCCAATTGTTTATCTCTCCAAAAGTTGAACCAGAATTTTTATGCAGCATATCCAGGGGAATCTCAAGCAGCAGATAAAAACGACGGAACAGAATCCTTGCCAAAAAAGGAAGCAACGATAAAATCCACAGTATCACCCGGCCTGATATTATCCAGAAAACAAACAGAAATAAAATAAAACGCCCCCAAAGCCGCCTGCTTCCCATCTGCAAGATTCGCCTCTGGCTGACCGGTTAATATATGGAAGTCAGCCTTTGCCATGGCCTCTTTTATAAAATCACTCGCATCCTTATACTCTCTTATTTTCAATATAGCTTCTTCTTCTGACAGTTTCCCTTCCGCAACTTCTGTCATAATTGCTTCTTCATAAATATTAGTAAAGGCAAATGACAGTTCTCTCGCCTTTTGCTTCAGCTCCGCATCAAGCTGTAGTTTACTGGATCTTTTCACATATTCCCGCGCCTGTTCTCCCGGCTCTGCATCAACAATAGAAATACTGTAACTGAATCCCGTGACCTCATCCACATCCAGATTCTTATTATCATAAAAATGAAGCGGATTGATGACCTGTTTCCGGACAAAAAAGAAACCCGGCGGAAAATTCCACCGGGTCTTAGAAGCAGGGCTACAAGGATTCGAACCTTGAAATGACGGAGTCAGAGTCCGTTGTTTCAGAGCCGAAATCCCTTGATTTTTCAAGTATCGCGGGAAAGGGACAACGGAAATTGACCTGTGGATTGACCTGTCGGGCAGAAGGAGACTTATTTTTTCTTCACCAGACACCTCTTTTTAAAAAAGGAAATGCCGAAACACAAGACCTGCCCATAATCATCTTCTAACTCCCGGGCATACATCCTTTCATCAATTTGCTGAAGCGCTGTTCCGCAGTCATCTTCCATTTTCTCAGATGTTTTTGAACATTTCACCTCAAGGACAGCCGCTCTCCCACCCTGTGAATCAATGACCGCCACGTCGCTCCGGCCTTCCCCTCGCTCTTTGTTTGAGTCTACCATATATCCGGCCCCTGTAAAAATCCCGGCCAGAAATGCATGATAAAAATCTTCCCTGTAATCATAATAGCTGATCGTCCTGCGCAGCAGCACATTCATTTCTCTCGTAACAGTCTCCTGATCTCCATTCCAGACCGCGTCAAAAAGTTTCTTTCGATTCCACGTTCCGGCACTTTCTGTGAATCATGTTTTAACTGTTGTTTCAAAAATTTCCCGGATTTCTGTATTGGGAATCGTCAGCGTCGAAAATTCTTCAGATGCCGGTTTCTCAGAAGCATCCGTCCTGACACTGGTAAGATATCCTGTCAGATAAAGTATACTCCAAAAATTATCCTCTGATGAATGCAGATAATCATAAGTAAGCTCTTCCTCTATCCGCTGAACAATACAGCCGCCTGCCATCAGAGTCTCCAGTTTCCCGGTGATGCTGGCTCCTGCATGATCGATAAAGGAACGAATGACTGCATTATCGCTTGTATTCTTCCAATAACCTGCCGGTTTTGCCGCCGGATCACGCTGAAGGTCGCGAAGGTAATTCATCACATCCCATGGACAGTAAACATTCACATTTCCGAAATGATAACCATCATACCATGCTTTCATCATCTCAGCCCGACTTTCCATCCCGGCATCCTGCAGAAGCTTTCTGACATCGTCCTCCGTAAATCCAAAATATTCATTGAAGCCGGAAGAGGACATGGTATCCGAAACAAAATGATTCGTACCTGTAAAGATACTTTCTTTGGCAATCTTCAGGCATCCGGTAATCACAGAAAACTGAAGGTACCGGTTATCTTTAAGAGCCGTACTCAGCATCGCCCTGATCACTTCCAGCATATTCGCATAATATCCATGACTGCTCGCCTTTGCAGCCGGAACATCATACTCATCAAGCAGAAAAACAACCGGCTTTCCATAATGGACGCTCATCGTCCGAATCAACAGAGCAACGCTCTTTTTAATATCTGTTACCGTAGCATCTCCCGCAGCGATCCGCCGAATCAGTTCTTTATCATAACTGTTTACCCTTTCACTGTCCAGAAGATATAAGTGTTCTTTATAGAGATCCGAAACCGTAGCGGAAAGCATCTCATATGCACTTGAAAAGGTCAAACCGTCGACATCCTTCAATGACAGGAAGATCGTCGGATATTGATTCATCCATTTATCGCAGAGCACCGTATGACTGGTAATCTCCAACTCGTCAAATAATGCTCTGCTGTCCTTTCGGATATCAAAAAAGCTCGACAGCATACTCATGCCAAGCGTTTTCCCAAAACGGCGTGGACGTGTAATCAATGTAACCTCCGTCGATTCTGTCTTTAACAGTTCGGTAAGCATCCCACTTTTATCAACATAATAATATCCGTTGCTGCGAATTTTTTCAAAATCAGAAATCCCTACCGGAATATTGAGTCCCATTTTATCCCTTCCCTCGCCTGATTTTCATACGGTCTCGCTGTACTGTCGTACTTTTACAACTGTTCCCGGATAAGCCTTCTTAAAATCTCTGTACTTCTTCCCATGAATATCATGTGTAGTCGCTTTATGTATGATTACTCTGGGCAATATCTGACAACGATTCAACTGCCCTTTGTAAGCATCAATCGTCTTAAGGATCTGGCTGATTGCCTTGTTCAGATCAGACCCCTTTAGCTCAATCACATACACATTTACGACAGATGCAAGTTCGGCTTCCACCATAAAATCGCAACGTTCCCCGTGACTGTCCCGTACAATTCCGCCATCTATATGATACTGATATATATTGCATCCTGATTTATTGTACAAAATATGTTCATTCCCATTTTCACGGGAAACAACAATTTTCTGCTTTGACTCGCAGGCCGAATATTTACTGTCAAAAATCATATGCAGCTCTCCTGACCATACTCAATGTCAAACAGGCGATCGTACAGGTTATTGATATCAGAAGAAGCGCCATCTATCACTTCATTAACAATCAAACCGCCCTCCGATTCCTCTTCCACACATGATTCCATCTTCCCATCTTCCAAAAAATACGCACTGTGATTTTTTATATGAAACTCTTCTTCAACCTGCTCATTTACCATCCGGTGCAGGTCCGGATTTTCCCCCAGTTTTTCCGCATAGATCAAATTATTGATTGCGCCAAGAATGTACGGACTGTGTGTCGTCATTAAAACATTGCTGGATTTACCGGCAATAAAGGCCAGAATCTCTACCACTTTCTTCTGTGCTTCCGGATAAAGATGCGCCTCCGGCTCTTCAAGAATAATGAATGCTTTTGTATTATTTATCAAAAGATGAAGCAGTATATTAAAAATCCACACGGTCTCCTGCTGCCCTGATGAAGTATAATTTATCTTTACAAAATGCTTTTCATCAATATAAAGCCTTTCCTCATTGTCTTTAAATACATACCTCCCCTTCAATACGTCTTTCATCAATTCCAGCAGCTTATCAATTGCTTTGAAATCAATCTTCGCACCCGGCGTATTTCTTTTCTGGCTGATCAAACCGTCAATTCCATTTTCAAACAACGGACGAATTCTCAGAATTATCTCAATATATTTCTGTGTACAGAAATCAATGCTTCTTTTCTGCTCATCATCCATCGTAGTAAACAGATAATTTAATTGAGAAGTAAACAACGAAATAAGGCTTCTGCCCGCAGGAATAAAAATGGTTTCACAGTCGTCTTTAAAAAGATCGTTAAGCTGCAATTTTAATTCTCCGCTCTGGATACTCTGAACAGGAACCGTCTTCAGGAAAAAATCATTGATATTTTCACTGAAATCAATCCAAACATATTTGGGCAGGAGATAATCATACCCTTCCTGCAGCTTTAATGAAATACGGATAAATGTTTTATCATCATACTGATACACCAGCTTCATTGTTGGTTTCATGGCCATTGATGTTCCAAAAAGCTGAAGAAATTTACTCCTTAATACTTTTATCACATCATGAGACAAAGTATCACTTGTCCCAATCAGAACCCTTTTCGTAATGACATTATAAATATCGTCTTTTATGCCCTTACAGAAAAATATGGCCTTCGCAATCGTACTTTTTCCCGATGCCTGCGCTCCCGTCAGAACCATAAAATGATCAATATCCATTACACATTCATTAACCGGTCCAAGATCTTTTATTTCAATTTTACTCATATTTTCAGCCTCTTTTCAATAAATCTGCCTGCTTCATACAGCACATTTCTGCATTCTGGCATCTACGCTCCCAGAAGCTGCGTGTCCACTGCTTTCTTTGCCGATTATCCTGTTTGCTTAAAACCAGCCGCCTGACAATGATATATCACGGTTTCTGCGACAAATCAAGCGCTATTGATCACCTCTGCATTACTAATCATATTGCAGGCAATTTCAGGCCATATCCTCCGCAAACCATTTTTTCACAAGAGCAACCTGAACATTAACCGCATCTGCAATCGTATTGTCATCCATCCCCAGTGCACGCAGATTCCACGCTGTCTCTTTTGCCTTTTTTATTTCTCCTTCCTGCAGGCCCTGCTGCACGCCTTGTTTTATGCCTTGTTTTATGCCTTGTTTCATACCCTCATTTAAGATTGTCTTGGCCTCGTATTCAAGAACTCTTCCACCCATTACAGATTTCACTCCTTCCCTGACATTATCATACTTCTGCGCAATATTTTCCAATACCTTACCTGACATTTCCAGAATCGTCTTTCTCATATAGGCACTGATCGACCCTTTCCGCATCCATTCGTCCAGACGATCCACTATGCTTATATATTCTGCCTTCAGTATTTCCAGCTTATCCTCGTCTTTATCATATTCTTCAAACCGGCTTTCATGTGAAAAGATATAAAAAGGAATCAGAAACAGCAGTTTCCTATCAAAAATATCATCTATCGTATATCGCTGAGATTTCATTACCAGCACATCAAAACGTACGGTTCCTCCGGGTGTTTTCATCTCAATCTCCATTTTATCCGGTGTAGATGCCCTGCTGCGAAGAAACAAAAGCGCCGAATGCGGGATCTCCACACGCAGTGTATTTTGAACAGTTTCTCCCTGATCCAACGCTATCTGGGTTGCATACTCAAAAATCCTGACCAGCATACTGCTGTCTGCAATGCTCTGGCATTCACATAAAAAACGTTTCTTTTCATCTCCGACAATTACAAAACTGCTGTCCGTAATCCGTTTCTCTTCCTCTCCGTCCTGCTGATTCAAAAAATGCTCATTGGGAGCGAATATAATCTCTTCATCTCCAGTATAATGTGTCCCAAAAATTTCATTGATGACCGGTATGATCAGTTCGCTGCAGTCATTCAGTAATGTACGAAACACGTCATCATATGGGGTATTGATTACTTTGTTACTCTTTTTTTCCACCAGAATTTCCTCCTGTTTGATTTCATCTTAGCACAGAAAACTGTCCTACGCAATCGCTACTTTATTGCAAAATACTCCACTGCAGGCGCTTATAAATCCTTCAAAAGAAAACAGTCCCATAGACATCAGCCGGAATCCTTAAACCCGTTTTTCCCTCTCATATCATCTACTTCCGGCAGCTTCACAACCTGCCGGGCCCCGCTTCCTGTGACCACTTTTTTTCGGATCGCAATGTAATATTTTCGTGTGGTGGACTCCAGATCCCCAATATATGCAGCGATCTCTTCCACTCTGGCTCTTCTTTCATACATCTGCGTCGCAAAAGTTTTCCTGAAAATGTGAAGACCTCCCTTTATATCCTGAAGCCCGGCATTTTTCAGGATCACCTTCATCCGGTGCTCCAAATTCGATGCGGAATTCATTCTGCCGGTTTCCGTCGGCGTAATCAGGTCATCCGGTCCGTGAGGCATATCCCGCTCATAGAGAATTTCCAGAATCTGCCCTGCTTCTTTTGTCAACTGAATTACCCTTGCCTTCTGGTTCTTTGTATCGCCCTCTACCATAATAAAATTGCTGTCATTTTCCTGCTTTTTATCCCGGTTTTTTGCCATAGACGCACTTTTTTCTATGGTCAGCAGTCCATGCTCCCAGTCCACATCCCGCCAGCGAAGCGCTATCATCTCTCCGCACCTCATGCCTGTATGAAGCAATAACAACAGATAATATCCTGCCGAATAGCAGGGATACCCTTTGGAATCTTTTCTTGCTGCTTCTCTCATAAAGCGGTCTGTCTCTTTTAATGACAGCACTACCACATCTGCCTCATCTGCTCTTTTTGCAGATATTCTCTTAATCTTTCTGACGAGCTCCTGTTTGACTGCCTGTGCCGGGTTGCTTTCAATATCTCCGCGAAAAACCGCCCATGTATACGCTGCATTTATGACATCCAGCGTTTTCAGAATGGAAGATTCTGACAGTCTTCCTTCTTTTATCAAACATCGAATATGCTGATCTATTTCTGCTGATGAAACCATATGCAACTGCATTCTTCCAAACTCATACTTCTCGATCTGGTTTTTAATGGTGCTTTCACGCCGGTCTACAGATTTGGGACGTAGATCGCCATTTTTCATCTGATATTTCAGATGCCTGTAACACAGATCTGATACTGTATCCTTTTGTTGTATATGAGAAACCGTCTTCTTTCGCTCCCATTCTGCCTCCTTTTTCTATTTTGAGCGGTTTCGGAAACTCTTTAAGTCCGGATTTCCGCTCCTTTTGTTCCTCTTTTTTATTTCTTCCTCCATACTCTGAAGGAAAAAATTACTTAACGACCACCGGCTAAAGCCGGTGGGTTATCGCGGTCTAAAGACCGCCGTTTAGCGACTGGAAGTCGCAGTGGGGGCTGAAGCCCCTCCTCTGTGACTAAACTCACTCCGGGGGCTAAAGCCCCTTTTCCTTAGACTTAAAGTCTACTGA
>CAJTCV010000033.1 GCA_910574805.1 Lachnospiraceae bacterium
CTCGGAATATCAGTTAGAAAGGCTGTTGCCTTTCCGTCACTTTTACCTCTTTGCAGGAAAATCCTACGCAAAGTTTATATGCGACAACGTGTCGCTGCACTGTCAAATGGCGCAAGCCGCGCACCGCAGGAAATGAGGATAGAGCTTCGCGTCTTGCCCGCCGATAACAGGAATTTCTTGTACTGCCGGACAGCGAAATGCTCCGGGTCTTTTTCTTCCAGCCGTTCAAACATGAGATCAACCGGGCTTTGAAATTCCGGGTCGTCCTCGCGGGCTTCGCTGGCGTTTATCATTTCAAGCAGCGTCGTAAAGTTCTTTTCTTCCTCCGGGGCTTCATAGTGGATATAGCCGATAAGGGCGCAGTAAAAGAGCCGTTCCGACTTCACCCAAAAATCCTCCCCGGATTTCTCCCCGTCGCCTTTGGTGTTGGCGATTATGGTATTCACCAGCTTCAAAATGTCCTTTTCACTCCGCAGATAGGCAAAGGGATTGTACTTCATGGATTTTTTGAAGTTAATCGTATTCAGCACTTTGATACGGTATTTGTACCTCTGTAACATTTTTCCTGTTTCCAAAATCAATGTACCTTTCGGGTCAGTAACGATATATGAAGTTGGAAAATCTTTTGAGCTGCACTGCATGAGCGACGGTTTCACAAAGAACCGGGTTTTACCGCTGCCGGAACCGCCGATCACAAGGATATTTTTATTCCTCGCATATTTCGGCTGCTTCGGGCGGCTGTTCATGGTGAGCCGTTCCGTCTGTGTCAGCGGGATATTGTTCTCAAATACCGGGTCGGTGTAGGGCTTAATGTCGTCGGCATTTCCCCAGCGGGCGGAACCGTACTCAATGCCTTTGCGGTATTTCTTCGCGTTCTTGCCTTTCATGTAAACGGCAAGCCGGATAATCACCGCCCCGGCAATGCCGATCAGTAAGTCGGCGGGGTGGAAGCTGGGGGCAGCGGAAGCAAAGGCAGCGGTGAAGCCCTCCCCCAAGTGTAAGATTTTTTGGCTTGCGTCCATGCCGGGGGAAAGCCGGACAGCCGCGCCCACCTTGTCAAACAGGTACACAAAGAGCAGATAGGGCGCGTTAAGGATAAGCAGCTTCTTTACTTCCGGCTTCATAGCGATACCTCCCTGTCCTTGTGTTTGGTTTGCTGGCGGCTGGCGTTCAGCTCCTTTGCCTTTTCCCGGAAAGCCGCTAATGCCTTTCGGATTGAGGGCTTTTTGTCCTGTGTCAGCTTCTTTGCGGAAAACTCCTTGAAAGCGGCGGTCAGCGCGTCCGCGTCCCTGCCCTTGAAGAATACAAGATAGCGGGGCGGGGTTTCCGTCGCGTCCTTTTTCAGCGCAAAGTCGATACCGTACTTTTTGGCGGTATGCTCAAACGCCTTGATATTTTCCTTTGTGATCTCAATGTTGGAAACGCCCGTGTTCTGCTTCATGAGCTGCTTTAGGGTCTGTTTCCCGTGGGGCTGCTTCCCGATCTGCTTCTTTGACTGCGCAAGGGCGGATTTCATTGCCTTTTGCAGCAATTCGGCGGTCAGCTTCCCGGTCTTGATATACAGGGCAACGGTTTTCTCGTTGATCTCGTCCTGCATGGGGTCTGTCCCTCCTTTCGGGGTGTTCTATGGGGCGGCGGTCAGATACGCACCCGCAGCCCGTTAAGGTCGTCGGCTCTGATACCCACCAAGTACCATTCCTGCGCCATGTTCATTTCAATGCGGGTCGGCTTCCATTTGCCGCGGGTGAACACGTCGAAACAGTCCCCGCAATGCAGCCCGCCGTAATAGCTGGCAAGGTCAAAACGAATGTCGTAGCGGTCTGTGCGCTCGTCAAATACCAATGCTCCCGTCATTTTCTGTGCCATAATAAAATCCTCCTTTTGTGGTTACAGGCTTTCGCCCGGTTTGAATGAATAGGGGTCGTGCGGCTCCTGTGGCGCAAGTGCGCCGCTTGCCATATCGTGAGCCACAAGGGACGTGTAATAGTTGCCGATTGTGGACGGGGCATTGAAAAGCACCGCCCGTAAATACTGCTTGATGTTGCGGATTTTGGTAGTGTTCTCCCGCATACAGTCCAGCACAAAGCGGATATGTTCGCCGTCCAGCTTCATAAACTTTGCTTTCACCAGCTCGGCGGGGTAGTCGTCCCCGGCAATGCGGATCGTCTTTCTCCGGGTGCATACGGTTTCAAGCATGATGTCAACAATTTCGTCCAGCCTGTCCCCGTCAAACTTCATATCCTGCATGAGAATGTCATAGGAGATATTGTCCTTGATGATCTCCCGGTAAATCTCAAAAGCTGTCTGTGCGTCCGATTCCTTTCGTTTCCGTTCCGGCGGCGTAGCCGCTTCTCTGTCAGAGGGAGAGGGGTTAGGGGAAAGGATAGGAATGGAATGGGTACTTTGTTCATCAGTAATTCTTTTTTCTTTTTTTGGTAAGTCAGTCTTTTGTATATCTTTATTTAATTGCGTTGGATTTTCCGTCGTCGGTTTACCCGGTATCGGATTTTCCAATATCGGGTTGCCCGGTGTTGGATTTTCCAATGTCGGGTTATCCAATCCCGGCGGGGTGTCGTCCGGGGGCTGGGGCTGCTCGTATATGGTGTATTCAATGGCGGTCATTTTGCCCTTTGCGTCGCGCCCCTGCTGCCGCTTGATATATCCGGCTTTTTCAAGCTCCCATATGGCGGTGCGGATAGCGTCGATACTTTCCCGGTTGATCTGTGACAGCCCCGCAAGGGTGTAGTCCCAATCTTCGGGAAGTGACAGCATTTGCGACAAAAGCCCCTTTGCCTTTAAGGTCAGTTCCTTGTTGCGTAAATGGTGGTTGCTCATAACGGTATAGCCCTTGTTGCGCTCCACTCGGAAAACTGCCATAGCTTCATCACTCCTTTGGTTGTGGATTTGTTACGCGATAGAACGCCGTTTTGCCGGGTTTAGGTATAAATCCTTGTCCCCGCAAAAAACGCGCCCGCAAAGCCGCTTGTAGCAAGGCTCTTTTTGCCCCTACTGCGTAACATGAGGGCATAAAAAAAGCGGCGTTCCTGTTCTCCCGTGTAGGGATAGAGAAACGCCGCGTATGCGTCGTATTCAGTTTTCATTTATTCTTTCTCAATGCTGTATGCTGATGTTTGGGCTTGCAGGGTTCCGGGCGGCATATCAAGGCTCTTTCCCTCAAAAGTAGTAAATTGGTAGTAAATTCTGCTTGAAATCCTGCTTGTATGCCCGTAAATCAAGGCTTTTTTGAGATAATCAACCATTTTAACTGAATAATTATGGAAAAGCTCCATACCCTATCAGTAATGATATGGGAAAGGAGCTTTTTTTATGATGACAGAAGCAGACAGGGCTGTGCTGGGCGAGAGTTACCGCAATACCCGGATGGGACGCGAAGCCATCAATGTAATCATCGGAAAGGTGGAGGATGACGATCTGGCGCTGGACCTGAACCGGCAGGCGTGCCGATTCGTACAGATGGAAGAAAAGATACAGAAGGAGTATTTGAAGGAGAAGGAGACACCGCCGGAGGACAGGCTGATGGAGCGGACCATGCTTTGGAGCGGGATCCAGATGAACACGCTTCTGAATGCCAGCACGGAGCATCTGGCGGATATGATGATCCAGGGAAATACCAGAGGCATCACAGAGCTGATGAAGGTGGTGAAGAAAAACAAGTCGGCCCAGAAGGAATACTATGAGATGGCACAGGAGCTGATGGATTTTGAAGAAAAAAATATCGAAAAGCTGAAAGCATATCTGAAATAGTCTGGTTTTTTATGCTGGAATTTGGTAAGATAGTGGTTGCGGAGGTGCTTCCTCCGCGATCACAGTGCGGGAGAAGGGGTCATGATACGACTGAATAAATACATAAGTAAGGCGGGGGTCTGTTCCAGAAGGGAGGCAGACCGCCTGGTGGAAGCCGGGAGAGTGGAAGTGGACGGCAGGACTGCGGCGGTGGGCATGCAGATCCGGGAAGATCAGCATGTGACTGTGGACGGGCGGCCTGTGCAGAGATCCGAGGGAGACCAGAGGATCCTGCTGGCGGTCAATAAGCCCCGGGGGATCGTCTGTTCGGAGGTGAGCCAGGGGAAGGATGTGAACATCATCGAATTTCTGAACTATCCCAGGCGGATCACCTACGCCGGGCGTCTGGATAAGGATTCCGAGGGGTTGCTTCTGATGACGAATCAGGGGGATCTGATCGACTGGATCATGCGGGCGTCTCATTTTCATGAAAAGGAATATGAGGTGGTGACGGACCGGCCCTTTACCGACCGTTTTTTAAAGGACATGGCTGCGGGAGTCTTCCTGCGGGAGCTGGACGTGACGACAAGACCCTGTCGGGTGGAGCGGCTGGGAAAACGAAAGTTCCGGATCATCCTGACCCAGGGGCTGAACCGGCAGATCCGCAGGATGTGCCGGGAGCTGGGGTTCCATGTACAGGAGCTGAAGCGGGTAAGGATCATGAACATCCGGCTGAATCATCTGAAGACGGGAGCATGGAGACATGTGACGGAAGAAGAATATGCAGGGCTTCTGCACTTTCTGGAGAGAGAAGAGCAGGAAGTCCCGGGAACTGTGGGAAAGGAGGATGCGGGGACATGGACCGGACAGAACGGATGAGAGAGCTTTCAGAAAAGCTTAAGGAGGCTTCCAGAGCCTACTATCAGGAAGACCGGGAGATTATGAGCAACCTGATGTATGACCGGCTGTACGATGAGCTGGAGGCGCTGGAGAAGGAGACGGGGATCGTGCTGGCGGGGAGCCCTACGGTGACGGTGGGTTATGAGGCGGTGGACGAGCTGCCCAAGGAGCGCCATGAGACGCCCATGCTGTCTCTGGACAAGACAAAGGATGTGGAAGCGCTTGCGGAGTTTGCGGGGGATCATGAGGTGCTGCTCTCCTGGAAGCTGGACGGGCTGACCGTCGTCCTCACCTATGAGGACGGAGCGCTGAAAAAGGCGGTTACCCGGGGAAACGGCGAGATTGGAGAGGTCATTACCAACAATGCAAGGGTGTTTAAAAATGTACCTCTTGCCATTCCGCACAGGGGCGAGCTGATCTTAAGAGGCGAGGCGGTCATCCGTTATACGGATTTTGAGAAAATCAACGGGGAGATCGAGGACGAGGCCGCCAGATACAAAAATCCCCGGAATCTGTGCAGCGGCTCTGTCCGTCAGCTGAACAATGAGATCACAGCCGGAAGAAATGTGTATTTCTATGCGTTTTCCCTGGTGCGCGCAGCAGGGGTGGATTTTGAAAATTCCAGGGAGAAGCAGTTCCTGTGGCTGAGAAGCCAGGGCTTTGACGTGGTGGAATATAAGAAGGTCAGAGGTGAGGGCGTGGCGGATGCGGTTATGGAATTTTCCCGTGCCGTGGCTTCCAATGACGTGCCCTCGGACGGTCTGGTCTGCATCTACGAGGATATTGCATACGGACAGTCTCTGGGGCGCACGGCCAAATTTCCCCGGGACTCCTTTGCATTTAAATGGCAGGATGAGCTTCGGGAGACCTGTCTGAAGGAGATCGAATGGAGCCCCTCCAGGACCGGCCTGATCAATCCGGTGGCGATCTTCGAGCCTGTGGAGCTGGAAGGAACGACGGTCAGCCGTGCTTCGGTGCACAATGTAAGTATCCTGAAGAGTCTGAAGCTTGGGGTCGGGGACCGGATCACCGTGTATAAGGCAAATATGATCATCCCCCAGATCGCGGAGAATCTGACCGGCAGCGGGACCGTTCAGATTCCGGACGTCTGTCCGGCCTGCGGCGGCGCCACAAGGATCCAGAAAGTGAACGATGTGGAATCTCTGTACTGCACCAACCCGGACTGTCAGGCGAAAAAGATCAAGGCCTTTACGCTGTTCGTGAGCCGGGATGCCATGAACATCGACGGTCTGTCCGAGATGACGCTGGAGAAATTTCTTGCGTCCGGCTATGTGAAAGAGTATGCGGATCTGTTTCATCTGGACCGTTACCGGGAGGAAATCGTCCAGATGGAAGGCTTCGGGGAGCGGTCTTACGCGAAGCTTACAGACAGTCTGGAAAAAGCACGGCATACGACGCTTCCGCGGGTCATATACAGCCTGGGGATCCCCAACATCGGTGTGGCCAATGCGAAAGTACTCTGTAAAGAATACGGCTATGATCTGGCCCGTCTGCGCGCGGCCGGGGCGGAAGAACTCAGTGAGATCCCGGGGGTGGGCGGTGTCATCGGAGCCAGTGTGGAAGCGTATTTTGCCGATGAAGAGCACAATCGCTGGCTGGATGATCTGATAAAAGAGCTGGATATTCAGGTGGAGCAGGTGGACACGTCCATGCTCACACTGGACGGCAGGATCTTCGTGATCACCGGAAGCCTCACCCATTTCGCCAACCGGAACGAGTTGAAAAACCTGATTGAGTCCAAAGGCGGAAAAGTGACCGGGAGTGTCACCTCGAAGACCAGCTATCTGATCAACAACGATACCATGTCATCTTCTTCCAAGAATAAAAAGGCGAAGGAGCTGGGGGTGGAGATCCTGTCAGAGCAGGATTTCCTGGACCGGTTCGCATAAAGAGGATACAGGGAAGATACAGAACTTCATAAAACGAAATGGGAGGTACAATGATGGAAACTGAAATACTGGAAAGATTACTGCCGAAGCTTCTGGAAGGGGGGATGTCCCTTCTGTGGTCGCTTGCCTTTTTGTTCATCGGCCTGAAGCTGATTCATTTTCTGCGGAAGCTGCTCCGGGGGGCGCTGGAGCGTTCCAGTGTGGATACGGGAGTGGTTCAGTTCCTGGATGCTCTGGTGAAGATTGCGGCATATGCGGTGCTTCTTCTGGCGCTTCTGGCGCGTTTCGGCATTCAGACCACATCCTTTATTACGCTCCTTGGTTCCGCAGGGGTGGCGATCGGACTGTCCCTGCAGGGAAGTCTGGCCAATTTTGCAGGAGGGATCCTGATTCTGATGCTGAAGCCCTTTGTGGTGGGCGACTATATCAGCGCCTGCGGCTGCGAGGGAACGGTGGTGGAGATCTCTCTCTTTGCGACGACTCTCCATTCGGCGGACAACCGGAATGTGGTGATTCCCAACGGCATCCTGTCCAACAGCAATATCATCGATTATTCCGCCAATGAGACGAGGCGGGTGGATATGAGCGTGGATGTGGCTTATAATACCGACCTGAAGCAGGCCCGCAGAATTATAGAAGGGATTCTGGAAACGGACGAGCAGGTATTGAAGGATCCGGCTTTTGTAGTGGCGGTCAATGAGCTGGGAGACAGCGGGATCACGATTCTGATCCGTCCATGGGTGAAAAACGAGGATTACTGGACCGTGAGATGGCGGGTGCTGGAACAGGTGCATGACCGGCTGAATGAGGAAGGCATTGAGATCCCCTTCCCGCAGATGACCATACATATGGAGAATGAATGACATCTGCCCGGGCGGATGTACAGAGAGTTACCAGGGAGGATACATATGGACAGACCAGAGAAAAAGGGGCTCCTGGCGGTCAGCTTCGGCACCAGTGTGAATGAGACCCGAGAGAAGACCATTGATGTCATAGAGGCGGATCTTGAAGAGGCCTTTGGGGATCATACACTGTACCGGGCGTGGACCAGCGGGATGATCATCCGAAAACTGAAGAAGAGGGACGGCGTGCAGATTGATACGGTGCCGGAGGCCATGGAGCGGATGCTGGCAGATGGGATTACGGATGTCATCGTACAGCCGACCCATGTGATCAACGGCATAGAAAATGATCAGATGGTGGAGGACGTGCTTGCATACCGGGACCGCCTGAAGTCGGTGCGGTTCGGTGCGCCCCTCCTGACCAGCGAGGAGGATTCCACAGCGGTGATCCGGTCGGTTATGGAGGAATTTCCAGATCTTTGCAGGGATGAGGCGCTGGTCTTCATGGGTCATGGCACGACCCATTATGCCAATGCCATCTATGCGGCTCTGGACTATAAGTTCAAGGATCTGGGCTTTTCCAATGTGTTTCTGGGGACGGTGGAAGCGTATCCGTCCATGGAGACGCTGATGAAGCTGGTCCGCGCCCACGGAGCCAGGCGTGTGACGCTGGCGCCTTTTATGGTGGTGGCTGGAGACCATGCAAGAAATGACATGTCCGGGGAGGATGAAGATTCCTGGCGGAACCGGTTTCTGTCCGCGGGCTTTCAGGTGGAGTGCGTCCTGAAGGGGCTGGGAGAATATGCCGGGATCCGGAGGATCTACACAGACCATGCCAGGAACGCGCTTCCCAGGTGATGCCGGAGGGGATAAGGACTCTGACAGAACATTCGGAAAAAGGAAGTGAACATATGTTTGTTGTATTTCTGCTGCTCTGGATCGTCTTTAACGGCAGGATCACGGTGGAGATCCTGCTGATCGGGACGTTCCTGTGCGCTGCGTTATTTGCGTTCTGCTGCCGGTTTCTGGGCTACAGTGTGAAGAAGGATGTGAGGTTTGTACGGCTTCTGCCCATTGCGGTGCAGTATGTGGTGATTCTGATCGCGGAGATCCTGAAGGCGAACCGGCAGGTGCTTTTCTTCATTATCACGCCCCGTTATCAGGTGGAACCGCAGATCGTACATTTTACCTCGGATCTGAAGAGCGAGCTGGCACGGGTGGTTCTTGCCAATTCCATCACACTGACGCCCGGGACGATTACCATCGGTCTGGAGGGCAGTGAATTTTATGTACACTGTCTGGACAGGGAATTTGCGGAGGGGATGGAGAACTCGGTCTTTGTGAAACTCCTTAAGAAGATGGAGGCGCTGGAAGAAGATGTATGAGACAGTTTACCATGGATTTCTGCTGACCTGTATGATCGTGACTGCGGCGCTGATCATCCTCTGTCTGATCCGGGCAGTCCTGGGTCCGAGGCTTACGGACCGGGTAACCGCGGTCAATATGATCGGAACCATGACGATCGTGGAGATTGCCATGTTTGCGCTGTATTTAAGAGAGAGCTATCTCTTTGACGTCTGTCTGATCTATGCCATGATCAGCTTTCTGGCAGTGGTGATTCTGACGAAAATCTACGGCGGCGCCTATCAGGAGCGCAAGATCAAAGGAACATCGGTCCTGCCGGTGGAAGAGGAAGAGGAACAGGAGGATGAGGATGCATGATGGCGTGGATACAGCTGATCGCGGGGGGGAGCCTGATCGTGATCGGCATTATGACAATGTGTGTGGCGGTGCTGGGCGTTTTCCGGTTTCATTATGTGCTGAACCGGATGCATGCGTCGGCGATGGGGGATTCTCTGGGGATCCTGTTTGTGATCCTTGGCCTGATGATCCTTGGCGGGTTTCAGTTCGGGACTCTGAAGCTTATGCTGGTCATCGTCTTTTTCTGGCTGGCGGGACCGGTGTCTTCCCATATGATCGGCAAGCTTGAGGTGCTGGTCAATGAAAACCTGAAAGAAGAATGTGAGGTGCCGGAAGATGGAAACTTTTAAGCTTCTGCTGCTTGTATTTCTGATCCTGTGCGCCATTTCCGCGAGCCTGATCAAGAATCCGCTCCTGTCGGTGATCGTGTTCATGTCCTACAGCCTGATTATGTCCATCATCTGGTTTCTGCTGGAGTCTCCGGATCTGGCGATTACGGAGGCGGCTGTGGGGGCGGGAGTCAGCAGTATTCTGTTTTTTGTCACACTGCGCAAGCTGAAAGCGCTTTCAGAAGCAAAAGGAGGTCCGGATGAGCAGGATCAGAAATGATTATGAGAACAGTCTTTGGTGCCGTCTGACCCGATGGGTGAACGGGGAAACAGATCCCTTTGCGGGGAAGATGGAGATGGAGCCGCTGCGGGAGACGGATCTTGTGGGAGATTCCGTCTACAATCCCGACCGGCTTAACAGGGAGAAGGTGGAGCAGTATGTGGAGGATATGCGCCGGAATAAGGAGATGCGGGCATTCCGGATTCTGTACAATCTGGCGTCTGTGGGCCTGTGTCTGCTTCTGATCGCCGTGCTGCTCCTGACCGTCTCCTGGCTGCCGGTGCTGGGGGATCCGGAAGGGCCCAACAACAACGAAGTATCTGCCCGGTATGTGGAGAAGGGAATGGAAGAGTTCGGTGCGGTCAATATGGTCACCAATATGATCCTGTGTTACCGGGGCTTTGATACCTTTGGGGAGACCTGTGTGCTGTTCATTGCAGCCACCTGTGTCATTGTACTGCTGCAAAAAGATGAGAAAGAGATCGAAAATGCCAGGGAGACGGACTGGAAATACGAGCCGAAGCCGGATGCGATCCTGCAGAAGATCACGCTGGTGCTGACGCCGATCATCTTCCTGTACGGTTTCTATATTATATTGAACGGCCATCTGTCGCCGGGGGGAGGGTTCTCGGGAGGGGCCGTGATCGGAGCCGGGCTGATCCTCTATGTGACTACCTTCGGTTTTCATAAGACTCAGCGGTTTTTCAATGAAAAGACCTATGAGGTCGTCAAGGTGGGAGCGCTGTCTCTGTACAGCGTCACCATGATTTATTATTTCTATACCAGCGCCAACGCCATCAAAAGCATGATCCCTCTGGGAACGCCGGGGGATATCTTAAGCGGAGGCATGATCCTTCCCATCAATCTTTTCGTGGGACTGGAGGTGGCGTGCACCATGTATGCGTTTTTTGCCCTGTTCCGGAGAGGAGGAATGTGAGATGGGACCGAATCTCCTGGTAAATATGGATGAAGTGGCGGCAGTGATTCTGTTCGGCATCGGGTTTACCACCCTGCTGCTGCACCGAAACATGATCAAGAAGATCATCGGACTGAACATCATGGATACGGCCGTTTATCTCTTTCTGGCCGCCATGGGCTACGTGGACGGACGTATGGCGCCCATCGTGGAAAACGGCGTGACGGATGTGGAGGCCTACATCAACCCCATTCCCAGCGGTCTGGTGCTGACGGGAATTGTGGTATCGGTCAGTGTCACGGCGCTGATGCTGGCTCTGACGATCCGCCTGTACCGGAAATACCATTCTCTGGACCTGGATGAGATCCTGATCCGGATACAGAAGGAGGAGCAAAGATGAGCGCTGCAGAGAATTTTCCATGCTTCTCCATTGTCCTGTGCATGGCAGCCGGGATTCTGTCCACGCCCATGAAGGGAAAACAGGCAAAATGGGTGACCTTATCTGTGGTGACATTGGTGTCGCTTTTGTCGGCAGGGACGCTTCTGCATGTGCTGTCCACCGGCAGCAGCTTTGTCTATACTATGGGAAAATATCCCGCGCCCTGGGGCAATGAGATCCGGGCGGGCGTACTGGAGGCGCTGCTGGCCACTGTATTTTCCCTGGTCATGCTCTTTTCCCTCATGGGCGGGATGGATCATCTGTTCCGGAATATCGACGAAAGGAAGATTAACCTGTATTTTATCCTGGCAGACCTGCTCTTAAGCTCCCTGCTGGCGATTATCTACACCAATGATCTTTTTACTGGATATGTATTTGTGGAGATCAATACCATCGCCGCCTGCGGCATGATCATGATCCGGGGAAGCGGCAGGTCCCTGCTGGCGGCGGCCAGATATATGGTCATGAGCCTCATCGGGTCCGGCCTGTTTCTTATCGGCCTTGCCATGCTGTATGACATTACGGGGCATCTTCTCATGGAGAATGCGCATGAGGCGATGGAGCGTCTGGTGCAGGCGGATGCCTACAGTGTTCCGCTTCTGGTGATCATCAGCTTCATCACCGTGGGGCTTGCCATTAAGAGCGGTCTGTATCCGTTCCACTCCTGGATGCCGGATGCCTACGGGCATTCCACCATATCCAGCAGTTCGATCCTGTCCAGCCTGGTGTCCAAGAGCTATATTATCCTGCTGATCAAGATCTTCTACCGGGTCATCGGTTTTGAAAATATCGTGGACAGCAAGATCGTCAATGTGCTGTTCGTTTTCGGACTGGTGGGTATGGTCATGGGATCTGTCAGCGCAATTATGGCAAAGGATGTCTATAAGATGATTGCTTATTCTTCCATCGCCCAGATCGGATATGTGTATATGGGGATCGGACTTGGAACGGAAGCGGGGATGGTGGCGGCGATCTTCCACATCCTGACGCATGCCATTACCAAGTCGCTTCTGTTCCTGTCGGCAAAGGGTCTGATTGATGCCTCGGGGAGGAAGCGCGCGTTTGCCGCCCTCCAGGGTTCGGCTTTCCGGAATCCTCTGGCGGGCGCCGCGTTTCTGACCGGAAGCCTTTCCATGGTGGGTATCCCCATGCTGGCAGGCTTTATATCCAAGCTGCTGTTTGCCATGGCTGCGCTGGGAGCCGGACCGGGCAAGGTGCTTGTCACTCTGGTGGTGCTGGCGGTCAGCACCATTCTGAATGCGGTCTATTTCCTGCACACCGTGGTGCGGATGTATACTCCTGTGGGGGCGCCGGAGGGATGCCGGGGCATACATCTGCACCCGTCGGCGGGGACGGCATGCGCGCTTCTGTGTCTGATCCTTCTGAACTTTGTCATGGGGTTGATGTCACAGCCCGTCACTGACCTGATCCAGTTCGGGATCGGGATGTTTGCATAGTTTATCATGCTTTTCCGGCAATTTTTAAACACCGGATATATGGACAGTTAGGAGCAATATGATGAATGAAATGTATTTACTGGGGGCGGCGATCCTGCTCCCGATCCTGTCGGGGCTGATCCTGCTTTTTCACCAGGACAGATGGAAGGAGCGCAGGATCAAATGTCTGCTGATCTTTTTTGTGATGGCACTTACCTCCGCACTGGTGGTGAGACTGATGTTCCTTGATGATTACGAACTGGTGTTCTGGAAACTGACGGATACACTGGAGATCCGTATGCGCATGGACGGCCTGACCCGGCTCTTTGCAGGCATGACCGTGGCGGCGTGGACACTGGGAGGCGTGTTTGCTTTTGAATATATGAAGCATGAGGAGCAGGAGGACCGGTATTTCGGCTTTTACCTGATCGTCATGGGGGTACTGGTGGCGCTGGACCATGCGGGCAATCTGATCACGCTGTATCTTTTCTTCGAGATGATGACTCTGACCTCCCTGCCCATGGTGCTCCACAGTCTGAGCCATGAGGCGGTGATGGCGGGGCTGAAATATCTGTTCTATTCCATGGCCGGTGCATTTATGGCGCTGTTCGGTATCTTTTACCTCTATGCTAATGGTGCAGGCGGCTCCTTTCTTCCGGGGGGCAGCCTGAGATTTTTGTCCTCCTGGAGGGGCTCTTCCGGGATGCTGCTTTTTGCGCTTATGCTGATGCTTGTGGGTTTTGGCACCAAGGCGGGCATGTTTCCCATGCACGGCTGGCTGCCCACGGCGCATCCGGTGGCTCCGGCGCCGGCAAGTGCGGTGCTGTCCGGCGTCATCACCAAGTCGGGAGTGCTGGCGATCATCCGGGTGCTCTATTATACGGTGGGACCGGAGGTGATCCGGGGGACCTGGGTGCAGAATACCTGGATGACTCTGACTCTGATCACGGTCTTCATGGGTTCCATGATGGCATACAAAGAGCGGCTGTTAAAGAAGCGTCTGGCATACTCCACTGTGAGCCAGGTGTCCTACATTCTGTTCGGGCTCTCGGTGCTCAATGAAAGCGGTGTGGCCGGAGCGCTGTCTCATTTTGTATTTCACTGCGTGGTGAAAAACTGTCTGTTCCTTGCTGCAGGCGCCATCATCTACAGGACCGGCAAAAAGACAGTATCAGAGCTTACGGGGATCGGCAAGGAGATGCCGGTGACCATGTGGTGCTTTACCCTGGTATCCATTACCCTGGTGGGGATCCCGCCCACCAGCGGATTTATCAGCAAATGGTATCTGGCGGAGGGAGCGCTTGAGAGCGGGATCGGCTTTTATTCCTGGTTCGGCCCGGTGGTTCTGCTTCTGAGTGCCATGCTGACAGCCGGCTACCTGCTGCCCATTTCCATAAAAGCATTTTTTCCGGGAAATGAATATGACTACGGCAGGCTTGAGAAAAAGGAGCCGTGTCTTCTCATGACCGTGCCCATGGTGCTCTTTACGGCGGCGGCTGTACTTTTCGGCATGTTTCCGGCGCCGCTCCTTGAGCGCCTGCTGGAGCTTGCGTCAGGGCTTGTCAAGGGAGGCGGCATATGAACCGTGCATATCTGGTCCTTCCGGTGGTTCTGCCGATTCTGGGCGGAGCGCTGATGCCTTTGCTGCATCTGCCGGAAAAGAAAAGAAATCTCTTTCTGGAGCTTCTGGTGATCCTGACTTCTGTCATTGCCGTACTGTGTGTGCTGCAAAGACCGGAGGAGGGCTTTATCATGTTCCATCTGACCGGCAATCTGGACTTTGCTCTCCGGCTGGACGGGCTTGGAAGCGTGTTCACCTGTCTGATAGCGGGGCTCTGGCCTCTGGCGACCCTGTATGCGTTTGAATATATGCGTCATGAGGAACGTACCACCAGTTTTTTCGCCTTTTATACCATGACCTACGGGGTGACGCTGGGCATTGCCATGGCGGAAAATCTGGTAACCATGTATCTGTTCTATGAGCTCCTGACGCTGGTTTCGGTCTATCTGGTCATGCATCCCATGACCAGAAAAGCGCTCCATGCCAGCCGTACGTACCTGTATTATTCCATCGGCGGGGCGGCCTTCGCCTTTATTTCTCTGATCTTTGTCATTGCCTTTGGAAATACCACGGATTTTGTACCGGGCGGCGTGCTGGACCCGGAGAAGGTGGGCGGGAGCATCCAGACGATCCAGGTGGTCTATCTGATGGCATTCTGGGGCTTCGGCGTGAAGGCGGCGGTCTTTCCTTTCCAGGGATGGCTTCCCAGAGCTTCCGTGGCGCCTACGCCGGTGACGGCGCTCCTGCATGCGGTGGCGGTGGTCAAATCCGGCGCTTTTGCGGTCATGCGGCTGACATATTACTGTTTTAATATAGAAATGCTCCGGGGGACCTGGGTGCATCTGGCTGTCATGGGGATCGCCATGCTCAGCATCCTCTACGGATCCACCATGGCGGTGCGGGAGACGCATTTCAAGAGGAGGCTGGCCTTCTCCACTGTGAGCAATCTGTCCTATATTCTGCTGGGAGTGACCATGATGAGTCCCCTGGGGCTTCTGGCGGGCATCAGCCATCTGATCTTCCATGCAGTCATGAAGATCGGCGCCTTCTTCTGCGCGGGGGCGGTGCTCCATCAGAGCGGGCGGGAATATGTGGATGAGCTGAACGGCCTGGGAAGGAAGATGCCTCTCGTATTCGGAACCTTCGTGATCTTCGGCCTGTCTCTGACAGGGATCCCGCTTTTTGCCGGATTTATCAGCAAATGGAACATCGCGCAGGCGGCCATGGATACCGGAAGGGCGTATCCTTTTGCTTATGCGGCAGTGGCGGTGCTTCTTTATTCGGCGCTGATGACGGGGCTGTATACGCTTACCACCGCGGTGCGGGCGTGGTTTCCGGACCGGGAGCCGGAGGCGAAAAATAATGCGGTCAGTATCACAGATCCCAACTGGGAGATGAAGCTTCCGCTGGGGATCTTTGCGACAGTCATTGTGGGGCTGGGACTTTTTTCGGAGCCGCTGATGGAGATTCTGCGGTCTGTGGCATGGGGGAGGTTTTAGGATGAGCGGCAGTCTTTTACTGTTTCATGTGGTCTGGTTTCCATTTGCGGCCGCTTTTCTCTGCTATCTGGCAGGGAGGCGGCATAAAATGTTAAGAGACCGTCTGGTGGAGCTTACGGTGGTTCTGGAGACGGGGCTTATGGTGCTGGTTGCTTCGGCCTGTATAAGGGCCGGAGAACTGGTGTTCGTCCTGGACGGTTTCTGTATGCGCGGGATGTATCTGAAGCTGGACGGCTTCCGGCTGCTCTACGGCAGTATCGCCGCTTTCATGTGGATGATGACCGGGATCTTTTCCCGGGAATATTTCAGCCATTACCGGAACAGGAACCGGTATTACTTCTTTTACCTGCTGACGCTTGGGGCGACCATGGGCGTATTTCTGTCAGGAGACCTGTATACGACCTTTCTCTTTTTTGAGATCATGTCCCTGACCTCTTATGTATGGGTCGTTCACGATGAAAAGCCGGCGGCGATGAAGGCCGGCGAGATCTATCTTGCCATCGCGGTTATCGGGGGGCTGGTCATGCTCATGGGCCTGTTTCTCCTGTATGACGCGGCGGGGACGCTGCACATGTCGGAGCTTTACGGGGCGGTGAGCAGGGCGGGACAGGAGAAGGAGCAGCAGATCTTCCTGGCGGGGCTCTGCATGCTGTTCGGCTTCGGCGCCAAGGCGGGAATGTTTCCGCTGCATGTGTGGCTGCCCAAAGCGCATCCGGTGGCTCCTGCGCCGGCCAGCGCGCTGCTGTCGGGAATCCTGACGAAGACCGGTGTCTTCGGTGTGCTGGTGGTGTCGGCGGAGATCTTCCGGTATGACGAACAGTGGGGGAAGCTGATTCTCTGTCTGGGTGTGATTACCATGTTCGGCGGTGCATTTCTGGCGGTATTTTCCATTGACCTGAAGCGGACACTGGCCTGTTCCTCCATGTCCCAGATCGGATTTATCCTGGTGGGGACGGGGATGACGGAGCTTCTGGGCGAGGAAAATGCCCTGGCGGTGCGGGGGACGATCCTGCACATGGTCAATCATTCTCTGATCAAGCTGATTCTTTTTATGGCGGCAGGTGTGGTATACATGAATCTGCACCGGCTGAACCTGAATGAGATCCGGGGATTTGGAAAGAGGAAACCGCTTCTGAAGGGGATCTTCCTCATGGGGGCTCTGAGCATCGGCGGCATTCCGGGATGGAGCGGCTATGTGAGCAAGACGCTGCTGCATGAAAGTATCGTAGAGTATGCAGAAGAGCTTCTGGCCCGGGGGGAGCCGTATCTCTGGATCCGCGGGGCAGAGTGGGTATTCCTGCTCACAGGCGGTATGACCATTGCCTATATGACGAAGCTGTTTGCGGCGGTATTTCTGGAAGAGCACCCGGTCAGGCAGCAGGAGTATGATGAGAGGAAGGTCTGCATGAACCGGGAAAGTACGCTGGCGCTGCTTCTGCCGGCGGCCCTTTTGACTGCCATGGGCTTTTTTCCGTATTTTTTCATGAACGGTGCGGCGGACCTGGCCCAGGGGTTTCTGCACGGGGAGATGCCGGCACACGCTGTCCGGTATTTCAGTATGGGGAATCTGAAAGGAGCGCTGATCTCTCTGACCGTGGGGGCGCTGGTATATTTTGGTTTCATACGGAAGTTCCTCATGGGGAAAAATGAAAAGGGAGAGCGCATATATCTGGATGTGCTGCCCCGGTGGATGGATCTGGAAGACATGGTCTACCGTCCGGTATTTCAGAAGGCGGCAGTGGCGGTGGCATCCGGCATCTGTTCCGGGATCGACCGGCTGTATGTGGTTCGGGAGCTTCTGCGGGGAATGCTGGAGCTGTCTGCGTTCCTCAGCCGGTGCTATGATCATCTGGTGGACGGCATTCTGGTATTTTTCCGGAGCACCACCCATAAAAGCCGTACTGAACGGCATGTGTATCTGATCGGGACCTGGTTCTCCCGGACGCTGGGAATGCTTCTGGATCAGGTGGTCCGTCTTTTGAACTGCACCATACGGAAGAAAAAACCAATCGAACGTTCGTTCGTTGTAACGTTTGCGGAATGGGAAGAAATGTTTCGCCGGACCAACCGTCTGATCAGCGTGAGCCTTTCGTTCGGGCTGATGCTGGCGGCTATCGGTCTGGGACTGACTCTGGTATATCTGCTGTGGTGGTAGGAGAGAGGATGTTTCTGTATGAAGAAGGGCGGGAGAGATACGCTGGATATGACGACCGGCAGTCCCGCAAAGGTGCTTCTGGCCTTTGCGGTGCCGATCATTCTGTCCAATCTGTTCCAGCAGTTCTACAATCTCATAGACAGTCTGATCGTGGGCAACTATCTGGGGGCCGACGCACTGGCGGCAGTGGGCTCCGCGGGCACGGTCACTGCAGTTGTCGTTCAGATGGCTTCCGGCCTTGCGCTGGGAGCCTCTGTTGTCATTGCCCAGTATTACGGCGCGGGAAAGAGAGAAAAGATTCGGGTGTGCATGACGACCATGAGTCTCTTCGCAGTGGGCATGGGGCTTCTGGCCACGGCGGTGACGCAGGTCTTCGCCCGGGAGATCCTCCTGCTGATCAATACTCCTGCGAAGATCATGGGCGACAGCATGGATTATCTGACCATTTATTTCTGGGGAAGCGCTGCCGTCTTCCTGTATAATGCACAGAATGCGGTATTTATCGCTGTGGGAGATTCCAGGACGCCGCTGTATCTTCTGATCCTGGCTTTTTTCCTGAATGTGGCGGGAGATCTGTTTTTTATCATCGGCTGTTCCATGGGCGTGGGCGGCGGCGCGCTGGCGACCACTCTGTCCCAGGCAGTCTGCACGCTTTTGTCTTTTCTTCTTCTGGAGCGGAAGCTTCTGCGGATGGGGTTTGGAAAGCGAGAATATACGTTCGATCGTATGGAGCTTGTGCGGATGATGCGGATTGCGGTGCCGGCGGCGTTGCAGCAGTCCGTGGTGTCCCTTGGAAATGTCTGTGTGCAGACGGTGACCAACAGCTTCGGTTCGGGGGTGATGGCGGGCTGTACAGCGGCGAATAAAGCGGTAAATCTGGTGTCCGCTGTTCCCATTAACTGGGGCAATGCTCTGTCGAATTATGTGGGACAGAATGTGGGGGCCGGCAGGCCCGAGCGGATCCGACAGGGGGTCAGGGCTTCCCTGCTGGTGACGGGGGGAATCTCCCTTGTCATGATCCTTCTGATGGAGCTTGTGCCGGAACAGATGATCGGCTGGTTCGTGGAGGGCGAGGACGCACAGGAGGTTATCCGGGTGGGAGCTTCCTATCTGCGGGTGGTGGGGTGGTTCCTCACAGTCTTTTCGGGATATATGGTCATCAAATCCGTATTTAAGGGTGTGGGAGATATGAGGTGGTTCGTGGGGCTGACGCTGTCCAGCCTGGGGATTCGGGTGCTGTTTGCCTTTGTGCTGGCTCCGGTGCTGGGAGCTCCCGTACTCTGGTGGAGTGTTGCCGTGGGATGGTGCGTGTCCACGGTGCTGACGGTTCTGTATTACCTGGGCGGCAGATGGAAGAAATATCAGGTGATCGAATAGGCGTACACAGGAAAAGGAGAACAGAAGATGAAAGAGAGACTGACAGACAGGATCAAGGCCATGCCGAAGATCGACCTGCACTGCCATCTGGACGGCTCCATGACTCTGGAGAGCGTGGAGCGGATCCTTGGGAGAAGGGCAGGAGCGGAAGAGCTGCAGGTGAGGGAGCGGTGCAGGGATCTGGCCGAATATCTGGACCGGTTCCGCCTGCCTCTTCAGTGTATTCAGACGGAGGCGGGGCTCCGGACGGCAGCCAGGGAATTTCTTCTGGATGTGGCAGGAGAGAATATCCGGTACATAGAAGTGAGGTTTGCACCTCTGTCCTCGGTACATGAGGGTCTGGACTGCAGAAAAGTGGTGGAAGCGGTGCTGGACGGGCTGAGAGAGGCAGAGGACCGGTGCCGGGTGGCCTGGAACGTCATTGCCTGCGCCATGCGGCATCATAAGAAAGAGGACAGCCTTGCCATGATGAAGATATGCAGAGAGTATCTTGGAAATGGACTGTGCGCTGTGGATCTTGCCGGAGATGAGGCTTCCTTTCCCATGAAAGATTTCCGGGACCTTTTTTCGGAGGCGGGGAAGCTTGGAATTCCATTTACGATTCATGCGGGGGAATGCGGCCGGGTGGAAAATGTGCTGGAAGCGGTGGCGTGCGGCGCCGCGCGGATCGGGCATGGGATCGCTCTAAAGGGTCATCCCCGGGCTCAGAGGATCTGTGTGGATGGGAGAATCGGTCTGGAGCTGTGCCCCACCAGCAACCTGCAGACCCGGGCGGCGGATAAGGACGGCTATCCCATCCGGGAATTTCTGGACGCGGGACTTCTGGTGACGCTGAATACGGACAACCGGACCGTGAGCAATACGAACATGACAGGGGAGATGGAGCTGGTGACGCAGGAATACGGGATCACGGAGGAAGAGCTTTTGCAGCTCTGCCGCAACGCGGTGGAGGTGTCCTTTGCCGGGGATCAGGTGAAGCACAGGCTGCTGTCACTGTTTTGAGGCTGCGCCGCACGGTGCAGGCGTGTGAAAAACAGTCGTCGGCTGGAAAGTATATGAATTGTAAAATTCCTGCTTCCTTTTTTAACAGAAAGATGGTATGATAGGGACAAGGGGTTGCCCGGAAGGGGGCCGGACGACAGGTATCCGTTTTCCGGACAGGTCCAGGCGAGAGCCAGAGAAAGAAAAGGAGAGAAACATATGAAAAAGAAAATTCTTGCAGTATTACTGACAGCAGCCATGGCAGCAGCCATGACCGCATGCGGCGGCGGTTCTTCTGATGGTGGATCCACCACGGAACCGGCAGCAGACACTCCTGCAGCAGAGGATGAGGCTCCTGCAGCGGAAGACGGGGCAGAGGCTCCTGCGGCAGATGCTGCAGCAGACGGCGCAGGACTGAAGATCGGTCTGATCACGGATGTGGGCGGCGTCAATGACGGTTCCTTCAACCAGTCTGCATGGGAAGGCCTTCAGAGAGCTGAGGCAGAGCTGGGCGTGGAAGTCAATTATCTGGAGTCCGCGACAGATGCAGACTATGTGCCGAATATCGAGACTTTTGTAGACGAAGAATATGATCTGATCATCAGCGTGGGCTACATGCTGGCGGATGCGACCAAAGCGGCAGCTGAGGCGAATCCGGATGTGAAGTTCGCGATCATTGATGATGCAACCATCGAGCTGGACAATGTAAGCTGCCTGATGTTCAAGCAGGAGCAGGCTTCCTATCTGGTAGGCTATGTGGCTGGTCTGATGACCGAGAGCAACAATATCGGATTTGTCATCGGTATGGCCAATGACAATATGAACCTGTTCGGATACGGATACTGTGCAGGCGCTCTGGATGCGAATCCGGACGTGAAGATTCAGCAGTTCAATGCGAACTCCTTCGCAGATTCTGCAACTGGCAAGACCAATGCAAATACCGCGATTACCAACGGCGCGGATATCGTGTTCCATGCAGCAGGCGCTACGGGCCTGGGCGTGATCGA
Organism: Lachnospiraceae bacterium; assembly: GCA_910574805.1. Lineage (GTDB taxonomy): Bacteria > Bacillota > Clostridia > Lachnospirales > Lachnospiraceae > Hominiventricola. The sequence continues at coordinate 21,078 of CAJTCV010000033.1, forward strand.
GGCGTGCCAGGAGGCTGGCGTCTATGCCATCGGTGTGGACAGCGACCAGTCCAGCATCGCTCCCAACACCATTATCACTTCTGCCATGAAGAGAGTGGACAACGCGGTATATGATGCAGTAGAGTCTCTGATTGCAGGCGATCTTAAGAGCGGTATCCATACGTATGACCTGCCGGTGGGCGGCGTTGACATCGCTCCGACCCAGGATCTGCTTACGGATGAAGTGATTGCAGCAGTAGAGGAAGTAAAGACAAAGATCATAAACGGCGAAGTAACGGTTCCTTCCACGAAGGATGAGTTTGAAGCTGCTTATGGTGATGTATATCAGTTAGATTAAGGATTCTGAAGGGCCGGCGCAGCCGGCGCGAAGGAAGGCGGACGATATTGTGCAGGCGCCAGGGCTGCTTTTGGGTTACAGGACGAAAGCAGTACCGGCGCCTGCCTTTTTGTATCCTGCGGGAAATGCTGATCACAGAAACAAACTACAGAGAAAAAGGAGGCAGAGGGAGTGGGAAAAACAAGTCATATGGATCCGGAAACCGTCGTGATAGAGATGAAGGACATCGTAAAGAAATTCGGCGATTTTACCGCCAATG
>CAJTCV010000034.1 GCA_910574805.1 Lachnospiraceae bacterium
TGAAGGAGCTGGTGAACCTGTTGGCAAAGCTTCGTGTTCAGGATATCAATGGCAGGCGTATACTGTATCCGGTATCAAAAGAACAGCGAATAGTTTATGAGGCATTTGATGTTGAACTGCCAACCGAGTAAGGCTGTTGTTATAATTTTACCGGGATTTTAGGTAATAATGCTGTGTAACGTGCTGAATGTTCCTGCTTCAGATAATCCCGATGTAGCCGACCAAAATATCCAATCGGACGGTTTTCTTCCGGCAGTTTCAAATCAGGGATATAATAATCCCCTGCCAGTATATAATCAATACCATTTTCCGTTATCCGTTCCTTTAATTCACTCATACTTTTCCTCCTGACATACTTTCGTTTTGGTTGATTCAACCCATTATTCCCTTATATACTTTTTCAGACGTACAGAATTGTACCAGATAAAAAGAAATAAAAAAGACATGATTAGCTGAATTGTCGGCTGATCGTGTCCCTGTTCTGTTTATTTCTGTTTTGGGCAGCCAACTCTTCACGAATAAGTATGGCATATCCCTGCCAGTCCTCAGCTCTTTTAATGGTGCGGCAAGCGACAATCCTGCCATTTCTATATTACTATCTTCTGATAAGGCGGCAAACTGCTCCGGTTCCACAAAAAGTACCGCTGCCTGTAAACGCCCCCTGTAGAACTGCCTGGTCTGATAACTTCCTCCAAAAATATAAAGGGCAAGTGACATGATCAGGCAGGAGGCAAGAGCAATCGTTGTGATAAGAAAAAAATTCCGGCGTCTGTCTGCCCGGATGCTCTTGTCCGCCAGACTATGGATGATTCTGCCTGAACCGGCTGTAAATAATGATACCATTGCAAAAGCCTCCTATTCCATGATCCTGCCATCTTCTATACGGACAATGCGATCCGCAAGAAGGGCAATCTCATTATTGTGGGTAATCATTACAATAGTTTGCTTAAACTTTTCTCCAGTGAGTTTTAAAAGCCTCAGCACATCAGCGCTGCTTTTGCTGTCAAGGTTCCCGGTCGGCTCATCAGCAAGAAAGAGCGCCGGCTTCGTAATCAGCGCCCTTGCGATTGCCACACGCTGCTGTTGCCCGCCGGAAAGATTATTCGGCATGCTTTTCAGCTTATCCTCCAGCGCAAGCACATGAATCACCTCGTCCAGAAAATCCCGGTCCACGGTGCCACCATCCAGTTCCACCAGCAAAACAATGTTCTCGTACACATTCAAAATTGGAACAAGGTTATAGTTCTGAAAAACAAACCCTATATTCCGGCGGCGAAAACGGGTAAGTTCTCTGGCCGTTGCACACATAATCCCAATTTTACTTTCTTTACCCAAATCTTTATTCATAGTCTGCTCTCTAATCGTTTCCATATATGTTTCTTATTCCTGTCAATACCCTATATATAGTTCAGGTCATCCAGTATTGACAGTCCAGCCCTTCATTTTTCTACTCGCGGCAGTTCCAGTTCTTTTTGTTCGATCGTATTCGATAGATACCGAAATGTTCCATCCGGGAATGGCTGGACTACAATCTGATTTGTGAAAGCATAATCTGAATTGTAATCGATCCAGACTCCGTCAACATAAAGTGTGATTGTCCCATCCTCACCCTGTTTGTAATCTACCACTTCCCCAAAAGGCGGAAACTGCCTTGCAAATATCATTTCATATTCATAGCTGTCCACATCAGCACGGTAGCCGCAATGTTCCCTCACCTGTTCAACGGATACTGGAAAGCAGGTCGTCATAACACGTTCATATATTTCCGCCGGTATCAACCCGCCCTCTGTCTTAAAAGGTTCCTTTGTGTATATTGGATATATGTCTTCAAACATGCATGGCATTAAAATTTCTTCCACGTTGCTGGCGTCCCAGTTTGTCACAAGCATATTATAGTTCACAAAGCTAAGCCCATATATGTACTTTTTTGTCAGCTCCCTGCATTCATCCGACAAAGGCTTTACCCTGTAATACTCCCTCAGATTTCCATGTGCGATTGTTTCCGTATTTGTATAAATAAAATACCCTTTTTCTGTCAGCCTTATCTCTTCCAGATCATTGCTCCCAAAGCCTTTTATCTCCGGTACGCCGCCTTCCCCCCAGCCTACCGACACATAAAAGGACTGTATTTTCCCGTTTCTCTGAATAAATGTCAGCGCACCTATGTTCCCATCCATGTATACGCTAAACACGGTAACCATTGCATCCCTTCCGGAAACATAAGCAGAATAGAAATCCTGCATTTTTTGATAGTTTTCCATATTCATGTCATCAGAAACACTCACAAGTCCCTGTTCGCCCAACCGCTTCACTACTTCTTTCCTCTGTTGCTCCGAAAAACCCTCAATGCGGGAATACTCTGTTTCAGGATACACAATTTCAGCCTCCTTATAAAGCTCCCTGCACTGCTCTGCCGCTGTCATTGCCTCGTCCCGCAAATTCTGTTCTTCTTCGGTTGTCAAAATACTGACCGGTTCTGACGTCACGATAGGGAAAACTCCGTCTGATTCCTCATCTTCCCCTGCGGCCTCGACTTCATCAATCAAACGCCTGCGTCCCTCCTGCATCCGCTTTTTGGCATCTTCAGACCAGTTCTCTTCCGCATATTCCCGGAATGGAACCAGCGTTTCCTTTCCTTCCTGTACAAAGGGATAAAACAGTTCCAATGTTTCGTTTCCCGAAGAAATTTGTGCAACGAATTTTGTTTCTATCCTTTCCGATTCCGGCTCACTGTTCATTTCCACGAGATATCCATTGATGATTTTCCCTGCAGCATCCTTCTCCCCAGGCGATTCCAGTTCATCCCTGGCCTGCAGCATCCCCCGAATCAACGGGTCATCGATCGGCTCCCTGACCCGCTTCCAGTCTGCCTGGAATGTCATTCTCCGAACCACATATCCATCCTTTTTACTCTCTTCCGTGACAAAGACCTCACAGTTCTCCAGGTTATAACGTCCCTTCTGGAATTCCTGCATAATACTGGTTACCTGCTCCGCTATTTCCGAATCACAGCTGTCAACAAACGCTTTCTCTTTCGAGCATCCCGCCAGACACATGACTGTCATAATTATGATTATCCCGAATTTAACCCCTGCTTTGTTCAATTTCTTTTTACTCCTTTTCATCCTCGAAATCTGTATCTGGTAAAGGGGCATCCCTGAAATCTACTATGTAAAGATCCGCCGCCTGCTCCATCTGCACCCTGTACCGGGCAGAATATTTGTCATATACAGCGCATACCAGCATTCCGGCCTGCTTCGCGCTTTTGACAGCCGGCAGAACATCCTCGAAAACCAGACAGCGTTGTGGGGTCGCCCCTAACCTCTGCGCCGCAAGTTCAAATACATCCGGATACTCTTTCCCACGTTTTACTTCATCCGTGGAGCAGAGAATATCAAACAATCCTAAAACAGAATTATGTTCCAGACAGGGAAGAAACAATTCTCCTGGCAGCCCTGTGGCAACCGCCAGTTTCACGCCACGTTTTTTAAGCTCGATAAGATATTCCAGGGCGTATGGCGACAGTTTCACATGATGGGCATATTCATAAACGGCCATCTCATTCCATTCCCTGATGATATCCTCCGATTTCTCGGAAAGTCCAAACAGGTCTATTGTATACTGCGCCGCTTCCTCAAAGCTGCGGGCACAGATTTCAGTCACATAATCCGCCGGAACCGGCAGTCCACGCTTCTGTAGAAAACAAATATCAATCTTCTCCCAGACATCCATCGAATCAAGCAGTGTACCATCCAGGTCAAAAATTACGGCTTCAAACCTCATATTTGTCCTCCTCACATAAAAATGCGGCTGAAATATCAAACAGGAAATGAACTGCCATGCACAAATACAAGGAACCTGTGCTGATATACAGGAATCCGAACAATATACCCAGAAGCCCTGTTTTTATCACGCCTTTGATACCTTGATAAAAATGGGCTGCCCCAAAGCAGGCACCTGCCAGAGCAGCCAGGAGAAACGGCGATAGTTCCGGGAAAATTCTTATCAAAACATACAACAAAAATCCCCTGAATACAATCTCTTCGCAGACACCTGCTGCCAGCGCCGTTACAGTAAAATACCCCTTCTCCCGCCTGGTTCTTGGAATAAGCCCGTTTACAACACGGTCATAGACTTTCCCTGAATGTGTTTTTTCCTTTATCTGTTTCGAAACAGAGCCCCTGTAGGACAGATTTATCAAAAACGCAGCTATTTGAAAAATAAATACCGCACTCAGCAGGCCGCATAGAATCCATGTTCCAAACATCAGATACCTATGGCTTCCCTGCAAAAAGCGGAGCGGCCGGAAGCCTGTTTCCTCCAGGGTAGCCGGTCCCATAACAATAAGTAACATGACAACACCCCCGGAAACTACATTCCACAGAAAGGAAAACCGGTATCTTTGTATCCGTTTTTCTTCTGACAGCTCATTCCCTTTTAATTTTTCTATCGCCGCATACCCTGTATATGCCGTTATAATAAGATAGATGATTATGCCCACAAATAAAATGATATCCATTGTTTTTCTCCCCACAATGCAGCCTACTTCAAATAAGCAATTCTCCACTGCCCGACTCGTTTCAAAAAATCCCTTTCCAGGCCGTCCGGGTCCAGCTTCCCGGCAGACAGCATCTGCCAGAGACTGTGAAACAGATAGCTGTCAATCTCCTCCAGCAGCATTCCCACGTCAATACCCGGGCGGAATACGGAAAGGTCCACGAACCCCAGCAGCTCACCCGCTGCGTCTTCATATACTTCTTTATATGACTTCCCGGTTGCCTCCCGGATTTCCAAGGGCTCCGCAAAAAGGGCCCGTATGGAAAATAAATATTCGTCAGGTGCCGTTCTCATAAACTCACATCTTGCCAGAATCTTCCGGGTCATGATCTCAAAAAAATCCGTTGTTTCCTTGTAATACTTTAATTCTATTTCACAGGATATCCTGTTGATATTCTCCCAGAGGTATAAATACAGTTCCTTCTTATTGTGGAAATAGTGGAACAGCAGAGACTTTGATATCCCGCCGGCAGCCGCAATCCGGGACATGGATGCCTTTTGGTAACTGCTGTCGGCAAATACCACATACGCAGCATTTATAATCCGCTTCTGCTTTTCTTCCGGCAGCGTAAAAAATTTCCCGTTCATCGCCCCCCCTGTATCTGTTTTTTGTCTATAGTTTTTTCAGCAGTGCTGGTCCCTGTCTGGTAAGGATTACGATACATACCGTTGCAAACAGAGCGAATACCCCTATGGGCAGCGCCAGCGCAGTCCAGGGAGCTGTTTTGCTGCCCAGATAATAGAATCCTGCCGCCACCCCAAGTACCGCCATGGAAGCGAACATTGCCAGCACCGTGGCCATAGACTGCTTGATAACGACCGTTTCATTCACTGCGTCAAGCTTCGGAAAGCACAGGCCCATAAGCATTCCAAAGGCAGCATGCCCTATGGCGAAAAGCATTGTGGCAATGAGCAGCACCGTCCCCTGCCGCAAAGAAAAACCAAAAGCAATCGAAATACACAGCCCGGCAATTACCGTACAGGGCAGGGTCAGCAGAAGCTGAAAGCCAACTTTAACCCAGAGCAGGGAGCTTTCTTCTATGGGGGATTCCCGCAAAATCCACAGGTATTTTCCCTCCAGACTGATAGAAGGCGCAGTGATGGGGCAGGTGCAGAGGCAGAAACCAATCACGGCTGCCGCCATGGGAAGCAGCGGTAAAGGATACCCTGCCATTTCCACATAAGCCAACAGTTTCTCTCTCATAACCAGGGAGGCTCCCCCTGCGGCCAGCAGCATAATCAGACCGATACCGGCATTCCAGAAGTACATGGGAGTACCAAAAAAGCGCTGCATTTCCTTTTTCAGCAAAGCCTTCTTCGGTCCGGAGGCAGTCTGTGCCGTGAGTTTGTAATTGCTCTGTACGGACCGCGCGGCAAAAGCAGTCACGGCCTGACGGTATCCCCGGCCAAGGCCCATTACCACCAAAGCAAAAGGGAACACGCAGCACAGGACAAAGACCAGCAGCATTTTCCAGTCTCCCATAATGCCTTCCCCCATCCACAGCATGGGCGCCGCCCAGGTAAGGGAGGCTTTCACTCCGGCGGCATTCTCAGCAAGACTGTTTATCATACCGTTTAGATGAAACGAGAAATAGAACACTGCTGCCATGAATATTCCCATCACAATATTCTGCCCCAACGCTCTGCGGGACACCCGGACAGACAGAAAGGCCACCAGCGCCCCCAACAATACAGACAGCGCCGTATCCAGCAGCGGAAGGGCCAGCACCGCGATCCCCAGCCGCATCCAGAACAGCAGACTAAGACCCACACCGTTTTGTGTCAGAAACGTACAGATTACTCCGGCGGGAACCAGTACGAAAACGGCGAACAGCAGGTTTTCCAGATAAATGGCAGTTACCCGGCTGGCCATCAGCATGGTTGTAGGCACCGGCATACTCAGCAGCAGGTCATTGTCCTTTCCGCCAAATACCACGCCCTTCACCGCAAAGGTGGTAAACAGAAGCCCGCCCACCAGTGCCCCTATGCCCATGAATACAAATACCAACACTTCCATATTGGATGGCGCCAGCGCCTTCATCAGCATATAACTGTAAAGCCCTGACAGGTACAGCCCCAGAAAGGCAATGAGAAAGACTGCGCCCAGCCCGGTAGCCGCTTTTCTCTTACTGCGTCCCCTGGAATTGGTTGAGGAAAGAAGCATGGACCGGAGGCTGACGTTCAACAGGACAAAAAATTTTTTCATCGCTCTCCCTCCAGTTCTAAAAATACGCTTTCCAGGGAGGAATCCCCCACCAGCTCTGCCGTAGGGCCGCTTTGGATCATTTTCCCGTTTTTGATAATGGCAATCTGGTCGCACAGCTTTTCCGCCACTTCCAGTACATGAGTGGAAAAAAATACCGCTGACCCGCCTTGGCATAATTCTGACAGATAACCTTTCATTATATGTGCAGCCGAAGGGTCCAGACCTACAAATGGTTCATCCAGAATCAGCAGCTTGGGCCGCCGGATAAAAGCGGAAATCAAAGCCAGCTTCTGCCGCATCCCATGGGAGTAGCTGCCAATGGGGGAACCCAGATTGCCCGTGAGTTCAAAAGCATCGGAATATTTGCCAATGTCTGCGGTACGCTGATCTGCAGGAATGTCATACAGATCGGCAATGAAATTAAGGTAATCAATCCCTTTCATAAACGCATAGATGTCCGGGTTGTCCGGCAGAAAAGCGGTGACACGTTTCGCCTGCACAGGAGCCTTCTTAATATCGTGGCCGTCAATGGTGATGGTGCCTTCCGTAAAGTCCATCACCCCGGCCACAGCCCGAAGGGTAGTGGTTTTACCTGCTCCGTTGTGGCCGATGAATCCATAGATCTCACCTGGCCCAACATGTAAGGTCAGGTCATCCACCGCCTTCTTCCCGCCGGGATACATTTTCGAATAATGTTCAATATGAAGCATTAGAAATCTCCTTTCGTAACTCCGTTTCTTTCAATATGTTTACTGATTTTATTCCAGGTAACGGCAATGCTGCTAATGTCAATATAACCATTATGGTCACAAAATACAAGTATCATTCTTATATTGCATCCATAGCAGTTCTCCTGATGACACTACGGGCCGGACTTTATGTAAAAAATAAGAGCCTCCAAATAAATCAGAAGCTCTTTCCGGCGCACTGCGGCGTAAAAATATAAGATAATAACCTGCCCTCTCTGATTCGCTTTCTATATTATCACCCCATTGACCAATTTTGAGAAGCCCCATTCCTCTTTATCGTTCAGCTATGCTTAATGTTTCAACAGCAACACTGCCTCCCCGGACAATTTCAATTCGGTTTGCATAGCATTTCTCCAGTAATGCAATCAGATCATTATTACGGTTTTCTGTATGTACACTTTCAATCAGCACGGTCTCCGGGGAATAATCAATAACCGATACCTGAAATACTTGCGAAATCTTGAATATCCCGTCAATATCCCGATCCGAGCAGTTATTGATTCTTACAAACATCAGCTCTTTCCTATGGATCGCAATGTCTGTGTAATCAACTACCTTAATTACCTCAACACACCGGCCCAGCTGCTTTTTTACCTGTTCAAATGTTCTGTCATCACTGGTTAAGCTGATTGTCATACGGGAAACCGTTCTGTCCTCGGTTGGCCCCACGGTCAGGCTGGCCAGGTTATAGGACTTCCCGGAAAACAGTCCCGATATTCTGGCAAGAACCCCTACATCATTTTCAACAAATAAACAAATCCATCTCTTTTTCATATTCCCTTATCCCCGCTTTCCAGTATCATGTCGTCCAAAGCATTGCCGGGCGGAACAATCGGCATAACATTTTCCTCCGGCTCAATGATAAATTCAATGACAGTAGGTACTTTTAGCGTGTCTTTTGCAGTTTCAAGGGCAGCGGCTATCTCATTTTCTTTTGTTACGCGGATACTGTTTGCCCCGTAGCTTTCCGCCAATTTAAGAAAATCCGGCGTATATTCCGGGCAGTGCTCTGTCGGGGTATTGCAGCTGCCGGGGCAGCTTTTCCTGTACCGCATACAGGTGCTGGAATAACGCCTGTCAAAAAACATTTCCTGCCATTGCCGTACATTTCCCAAATAACCGTTGTTCAGTATGCAGATGGTGATTGGAAGTTCATAGCAGATTGCGGTCGCCATTTCCTGAATGTTCATCTGCATGCCGCCGTCCCCGGAAATAACGATAACATCCTTTAACGGATTTCCGATTTGGGCTCCAATAGCAGCCGGAAAGCCATAGCCCATAGTTCCTAAGCCCCCGGAAGTCAGCATCTGCTTCTTTTCGCTTAATTCCAGGAACTGTGTCGCCCATAACTGGTTCTGCCCCACATCTGTGGCAATGACCGCGTTGTCAAACGTATGGTTGATTGCCCTTATCACTTTTTCCGGGGTCAGCCCTTCTGTTTTCATGGAAAGGGGATACTGGCTTTTCCACTGCCTGATCTGCTCCAGCCATTCCTGCGTATCTAATTTTTGCGCTTTTTCAAGCAATGCCAAAAGAGCCGTTTTTGCGTCCGCAACAATGGGAATATCCACCTCTATATTTCTGGAAATCGAAGCGGGGTCTATATCTATATGAATGATTGCCGCATGGGTGGCAAAGTGTCCGGTTTTTCCTGTTATGCGGTCATTAAACCTTGTCCCGATAGAAAAGAGGACGTCACAATGACTGATAGCTGTATTGGCTGCATAGCTTCCATGGATTCCCAGATTCCCGATATACAAGTCATGGGTTGTGGGAATTGCCCCTTTTCCCATGATGGTAGTAACAACGGGAACCCCTGTCATTTCTGCTAGCTTTAACATTTCCGAATGTGCATGGCTGATGTTCACGCCGCCGCCGACCAAAAAGACGGGCTTCTTTGCGTGATTCAATGTTTCCAGTGCTTTCTTTAACTGTCCCGGATGAACGGAAAGCTTCGGCTTATATCCTCTGATTTCGATTTCTTCCGGGTAGTCGTCACTGCCATATTCCCTCTGTATATCCTTCGGTAAATCGACAACAACAACGCCCGGTTTCCCTGTCCGGGAAATAAGAAAGGCTTTCCTGATGACCGCCGCCAATTCCTCACGTTTGCGAACCGTTACGGCGTATTTGCAGATACTTCTTGTGATACCCACAATATCAACCTCCTGAAAGGCGTCATTGCCAATCAGCCCGGTAGGTACCTGCCCGGTGAAGCATACCAGCGGAACGCTGTCATAATTCGCTGTCGCTATCCCTGTCACTAAATTGGTAGCTCCCGGTCCGCTTGTAACCAGACAGACCCCGACTTTTCCCGTGGAGCGTGCGTATCCGTCCGCCGCATGGACTAATCCCTGCTCATGCCGCGGCAAAATAACATCAATATCCTGCTCGCCATAAAGGGCATTAAACAGGTCGATTGCCTGTCCGCCCGGGTAGGCAAACAGGGTATCTACCTGCTCCGCCTTGAGAGCTTTCACAAATAATTCCGCGCCTGTAATCATCATCATTGCCTCCTTGTATGCGTGTACTTGCTTGCTTATAGGTATGATAAAATGGCACTGAATATACAGTACCATTTGTAACAGTTCAGATACCCCTTGAACTGTTACTACCATTTTTACTTCTGTACAATCCCATTTACAAATATCTTCACACTGTTTTTGATAAATTCTTCTCTGCCCACATCCGTAAGGTTCTGGCCAAAAGACGCATTTAAAAAGGTATAACCAAACGTGGAAGAAAAAACAGTCATTGCCAGACTTTCAAAATCATAATGAGGGATTTTCCCCAGTTCCTCCATTTTCCTGAAGTATTCTGTCAGAGAAGAAATAAATGCCTGTGGTACTTTCATGATCATAGAGGCCGTTTCTTCATAAAGCTGCGGCGCTCTTAAGCCAATGGACAGATTTACAAAATCCGGAGTGATTTTATCCATATATGCGTTCATAAACATCTCTAAATCCGGCTCTAACTCCCATTGCACATTTTGGAAAAGCTCCGGCGTAACATGCGCTCTCCATTTTTCCTGAGATACCCCATGGAGTACAATATCTTTTTTATTTTGAAATTTACGGAACAGCGTACACTCATTTACGCCGGCTAAACGTGCGATATCTTTTGTCGTTGTGGCAACATACCCTTTATCACGAATCAGAGACATGGTTGCGTCAATGATTTTTTGGCTTGTTTCGTCCATTCTTCCCACCCCTAAGCAAGTGCTTGCTATCATTCTATTCTCCTTTTTGTAAAAAGTCAATAGAAAAGATAATTCCTCCCGCTTTACTTATGAGGTATGCTCCAAAGCTTTTCTTAAATCCGTTATATATAAAGCCTGCTGCTTTTTCAGATACGCCCCGATAAACGGTTTCATAAACCATTTTTTTGCTGTAACATCCTCCGTGAAATCAACCGTTGTTACGTTGCCTTTGCTGGAGAAAATCCCTGTCCAATGCCCATGCATATTATCATTCTCCATATCAAATTCTAAACGCCGGCATTCTTCCCTCACTGTAATGGTGAAGGTGGTCTGGTAGCCGGATGTTGTATATTCCACGAACTGCTTATCATCTATAATCTCAACCCTGCTCAGATCGCTGCGCCACGCCGTATCCTCCAGAGAAGTCACAATCTCCCAAACCTTTTGCAGTTCTGCGTGAAAGTCTGCTCTTATATTTGAAACTGCCATTTTAATGATTCCTTTCTTTCAGGTATACCCTTTTCCACTGTCCAACTCTTTTCAGGAAGTCCTTTTCCAGAGAATCCGGGTCCAGCTCCCCGGTTGAAAACATCTTCCAGTAACAGCTGAGAAGATAACCGTTAATCTCTTCTAACAGCAGCTGCGTATCAATCCCCGGCCGGAACAGGTCCATATCTGCCGGCCCCCGTATATCTTCTGTCCCGTGAAGATAGGCTGTCTTATACTGATTCTGAAGTTCTTCCCTGATTTCCGGGTTTTCCTCAAAAAATGCCCTCAAGATAAACAGGTATATGGTCGGGGCTTCCCTCATGAATACACAGCCTGCCAGAACCCTCTGGCAGAGGATCTCAAACAAATCCGTGGTCTGCGTATCTCCCTTCCTTACTTTTTCACGGTAAAGCCTGCATGCATGTTCCCAAAGGTACAGATACAGTTCTTTTTTATTCCCGCGGGCAACGAGCCAGGCGGACATGCTGGCATGTCCATTTGGCGACTGCCGCGAGGGGCAAAGACCCTGTAGCTTGCTGCGGGGGCTTTGACTTAGGAAATAATGAAACAGCAGGGATTTGGATACGCCGCCGGCATCCGCAAGCCTAGACATGGACGCATTTTTATAGCTGTTCCTGGAAAACACACCATATGCCGCATTTATGATCTGCTCCTGCCTTTCCTGCGGTAGCGCAAAAAACTTCCCGTTCATCCCGAACCTCCTGATTCCTTTCCCATCCTGGTATTTGCGGAAATCAGACGTCCCCGTCCTTCTGCCTTTACCATGGTTTCCAGTTCCTTCGCCGCATCCTTTCCAATCCACCTCAATGCCTTGCTTTCTCCTTCCATCCACTCGTGCGCCAGCAAAAGCGCCTTTTCATTATAATGAAAGTTCTTTTTTCCGATTTCCCTCAAAGCAGTGGAAACCGCCTTTTTCACATGCTCCCGTCCATCATCCGCATGCTGTGTAACCATCTCCAGATAGCCGTCCACGGTTTCATCCGTCAGCTTTTTGTCATGTATCACGGAAGCTGCAATCAGCACAAACGCCGCCCTTTTTTTATATAACTGCGGTTCCCGTATCCACTTTGCAATAAAATTATCCCTGCTCTTCATCTTCAAAAATAAATTTTTACACAGGTGGTCGCATAAATCCCAGGAAACCACATCAAGGAGCAGCCTTTCCGCCTCAGCATCCGTTGTCGCCTTCGGATTCATCAACAAGACCGCCAGCATCCTTGCCTCGTGGTATTTTGTATTCCACAGTTCAAATGCCAGCTCCTGCGATTTCCCGGCTTTCTTTGCAAGGCCCCTTACTACGGACGTTGCCACACCAATACTATTTTCGGCCGGTATCCCCATCCGAATCATATTTTCCCTGTATTTCTCAGAAGCCTGTGCCCTAAGCTCTTTCATCATCTCCTGACCATCCATCGGTATCCTCCTTCCGGTTCCATGCTCTTCTTATCGTACAGGAAGCCAGTATTCATAGACTGCGTCTTCCGGGTCTGCATGGAGATACACCTCAATATCTGGTATTTCTGCGTAGGTGTAGCCGGACGTAGGAAGCCATTGGATAATGACACGCTTTTCCAGCTCCTGAAGGGTACGGTTCGTTCCCTTTCCTTCAAAAACCGCCCATTTGCATGTCAGAATCTGATATTCTTCGTATTCCCCCGGCTTCTGATCGGAACGGACAGCAATCAGATATTTCCAGTCTTCTGTATGATGGATACTGACACCGAGAAGTCCCTCCGGCTTTCCCTCTGCCATGGAGAGTAATCTGGCAAGTGTTCCGTCTGCCAGTGCGGCATCCCATACCGCTGGTATCCTTTCAAAATTCTCTGTCAGTTCTTTCGACAGGGGACAGGACCTTCCCAGTATCCGGAACGCTTCTTTTTCCTCTATCCTGAACTGCAGCGGCGCCCCTCCGTGGATTGCCATGGAAAAAGAAATGGGCGGATATGCCTGAAAGGATACCGGTTCCGTTTTTACAGCGGAGGGCGTGATTCCATGAAAATTCTTAAAAGCCCTGGTAAACGCGGTGGGAGATTCATAACCATACTTCATGGCAATATCCGTTACTTTTCCATTTCCCTTTTGCAGTTCCACGGCGGACAGAGACAGCCTGCGCCGCCGTATGTATTCCCGCAGTGTCATGTCTGTCATATATAAAAACATCTGTTGGAAATAGTAGGAAGGGCAGCCTGCAATCCCGGCTACATCCTCATAATCCAGTTCCCCATCCAGGTTTTCTTCTATAAAATCAATCGCCTGGTTCAACCGTTTTATCCAGTCCATCGTGTTCCCCCCTGTTGCTTTTATTATAGCCGATTCTCTCACAAAAAACCTCGCATTTGAACGATACGAATTGATAGCCCGAAAGAACTCACTCCCATTTAAAAAATTTCACCGCCGCGCCTGCACACAAAATGGTGACGATTCCCATAACCGCTGCCGGTACCCAGACAGATTCCGTATGCATCCCCAGAAAAGCCGCCTTCATAAGCTGTATCCCCTGTGCCAGCGGGAAAAGGGCAACGATTTTCTGCATCATCCCCGGCATCACCTCAAAGGGCAGCGTGGCCCCGGAAAAAATCAGCATGGGAAAGTACAAAAGGCAGGCGATCACACTGGCCATTTTTTCATTTTTCGCAATGCCGCCCACCATCATCCCGATGCTTAAGGTGGAAACCAGGGTAAGAAGCCAGCTTCCAAGGAATGCCGCCGGGCTGCCGGGAAGCCTTACGCCCCAGAACACAGCCGCCATGGGAAAGACCAGAGCCATAGAAACCGCGGCATACAGCACATAGATGGTAAATTCCACCCCCAGCAGCATAACCGGGCTGATGGGCGTCACCCGGAACCGTTTGAGGATTTTCCGTTCCCGGTATCCGGCTACCACCAGAGGCAGCCCCATCAGGCCCCCGGCGCAGATGGAGATGGTACAGACCGCGCTCATGGACTGCTCCAGGAACGTGTACTCCGCCCCCGGAAAGGCGGGCTTTGTCTGGTATATGAAACCAAGGATGACCAGTACCACAACCGGCATAATGACGGCAAAAATCACCATGTTCATATTCCGGATATTCAGCTTCAGTTCTGTTTTTAAAAGACTGAAAAATGTTCTCATGCCACAACCTCCTCGTCCGCAAATTTCAAATAGGCATCCTCCAGACGTTCACAGCCGCTCTGAGATTTCGCCTGCTCCACGGTGCCGTAAAAGACGGCCTCCCCTTTTCTCAGAATACAGATCTCATCGCAGAGGGCCTCCACCTCATCCATGAAATGGGAAGTGAGGAAGATGGTCAGCCCTTCACCCTTTAAATCCTCAAGAATCTTCCACACCGTCCGGCGCGCCCTTGCGTCCAGCCCGGTAGTCAGCTCGTCCAGGAACACAATCTCTGGGGTCGGTAGCAACGCCAGAACAATAAACAGCCGCTGGCGCTCCCCGCCGGAAAGACTTTTTACGGCATGACCTGTCTTATCCCCGATTCCGAAACGTTCACACAGCTTCCGCCAGTCTGCCGGCCTCTCATACAGGCAGGCAGTTTCCTCGCAAAGCTCGGATACCCTGATTTCCGGCTGGTAATCCCCTTCCTGAAACTGGACGCCCACTTTCTGAAATACAGCGCGCCGGTCCTTTTTGGCATCCCGCCCCAATACCAGGGCGGTTCCGCCATCGGCCTGTTCCGTTCCCAGGATGCATTCGATAGTGGTACTCTTTCCGGCGCCGTTTGCCCCCAACAGACCAAAGACCGTTCCGGACTTGACTGACAGATTCAAGCCCTTCAACACAGTTCTTCCCTGATAGCTTTTGGTAAGGCCCGTTGTTTTAACAGCCTCTTCTGTTTTCTTTCTCGTTTCGCTCATCTTATCCTCCTTTTTCCGGTAACGGTATGCACCGCTACTGCTGCTTTTTAATTGCCCGAAGCTCGATGTATCCCCTCTCCCCTCTGGGCTCCAACTGGATGCGGGGGCTTTCCTCGTCCCACTCGTATCCGATCACAGACGGGTCATAATGGTCGATGGCATATTGTACGGCAAGAATCGCCTGGGAATAATCTTCCTCCCGGAAAGGCTCCCCCTGGACCGCCAGATACTCGGCGGCAGGCAGGGAAATGACATCAAACCCCTCCGGGATTTCCCCATGGTAATCCGCCTCTGCCTCCACGCCCTGTACATAGGTGGAAGTGCCGGGCTTTTTATAGGCTCCCGGCAGCCACAGGCAGACCGGCTCCCCGCAGAGGGAATCCATGCTTTTTAATATTCCCCAGACCTCACAGCTCACTTCGTCACAGTATGCAAAATAATCTTCCGCTTTTATTCCTCGTTTGATGATGACCTTTCGCTCCGGTTTTTGAATCACCTGGATAAATACGCTCTGGAGATTTTTCATCTCCATATCCAAAACATCCTTTCTCAGTTCTCCGAATTTCACGCCGTATGGGATAAACAGGGCAATGGGCACCGGATCCTTCAGATATTCCCCCGGCCTGCAGCCGAATTCCCGGTAAAAGGCACGGATATACCCGTCCACACTGCCAAACCCGCAGTCAAAGGCCGCCTCCGTCACAAGGCACTGTCCCTCCTTCAGCCGCATGGCGGAGCGGGAAAGCCGGAGCCTGCGGATATATTCTGCCGGCGTCACCCCCAAAAGCTCCTTAAACATCCGGTAGGAATGCCAGGGAGAAAACAGGGAGACGGCTGACAGCTGTGCCAGTGTGATATCCGCTTCCAGATGGGCTTCGATATAATCCTGCATCCTCTGGACCGCCGCTGTCTGTTCTTTCAAAATAAACCACCTCCTTCTTCCTTGGGCTTATTATTTTATAATGACCCCTGCTTTTTGTCTCGACTTTTTTTGCTGTTTTCGGATATCATCGAAGAATCCCAAGAAGGTGGCCGGGGTGAAACGCCTGCCAGCACTGCATTGCGGAAATAACGGTGAATAAAGTGCCAGATGTCTGCGGCATCTGTGCGTCTGGCTCTATGATGATATTCATTTTTCATCTGTGGTTTTTTCTATTACGATTGACGAACCTTTTGATTTATCGCCATTCAGCCACTGCCATTGTTCTGAAAGTTCTATTCTGCCATCACTTAAAATCTGTGGTACACTGTGACATTTCCCAATTCTTATCTGGTCACTCAAATTAATATGCTGATAATAAAAATCTATTTCTCCATTCAAAGCAACCGTTCCAACTATACTCCCTTTTTTTATTTCCCCGCCATAGTAATCCGCCCATAAAATATTCTCATTTTGATGATATAAAAAAAGCGTTTGATTATCCACTTCACCATTTTCAGTATTCATCTTTGGTATAAAGTATTTTCCATCATAAAAAATATCTGTATTAGGAACTGCTATACGTTTCTCCATTACTTCATAAGCTAACCTTGCATTTCCATTGATAAATAATTCTTCATGCTTTAAGGTTTTATATCCCCTATGCTCATAAAAACAGGCTGCCGCAAGCGAAGCATCTAAGTAAATAATCGTGCTGTTAAGAGATATTTCTTTTTCAAGACATTGCATAATATAACTGCCATATCCTTTTTTCTGAAAATCAGAAGCAACAAATAGTCTTGATATATGATTTTCTTTGCAGCTGCCTGTTCCTACTAAACAATCACCCGATAACAAAACTCTAACAAAACCATTTTCTATATCTGTGGCAATGTTTTCCTTTGAATGAAGCCCGCAAAAAAATTCAACTACTCCTTGAGGATAATATAACGGATAAATAGCGTTAATCGTGTTCTGTACCAATTGATAAATTTGTTCAATGTTTTCTTTTTTTGCTATTTCGTATTTCATTAGCACACCTCCATTAGCCAATTTTGTCTATGCATAGTGTAACTTGTAAATTTACTGCATTTATTAAACTTTCCTGTAGTCTCCCTGTCAGCCTACCGTGACATAATAAGATTGTATTTTTCCGTTTCTATGAACAAATGTCAGCGCACCTATATTCCCCTCCATTTGTACGTTAAACACAGTAACCATTGCGTCCATGCCGGAAATATAAGCGGAATAAAAATCCTCCATTTTTTGATAGTTTTCCATGTTCATGTCATCAGTAACACTTACAAGCCCCTGTTCTCCCAACTGCTTTACCACATCTTTTCTCTGTTGATCTGAAAAGAACTCAATATGGGAATATTCTGTCGGTTCCTCCTCTTTTACCTCTTCCATGCTTTCCATTATGACTGGCGGTTCCCACACTTCCTCTGTGTTCTTTCCAGAACCTCTTTTCCCCAAAACAATATTGCCTGTTATAACAACCATTACCATCAACACAATAAAGAAACCATATTTTTTTAAATGCCATTTCACATCTACCACGGTTCTGTTTCTCCTTATCATCCATAGTATTATTAGGCGTTTGCGAAACGCCAAAAGCCGCATAAATACAGCATTTTTTGTTGCCAAAATGAAATATCTCCTCAAGGTTTATGGTAAAATAGAATTGTCCAGAAACTAATCAACCATCCACCTTAAAGGAGATATACTCATATGATAACACATAAGCAGCTCACTTTGGCAGAAGTTTTTGAAGATTGTCAAAATAAATTTGAAAATGACAAATATCAGTTTCTAGTACTTCTTGATGAAACCATCCATCTTGATGAAATTGTTCCTGTATCTTTTGTCTCTCATTTTCACGCTCGTACCGGAAGGCCTCGCAAACATCAGCTTTATCCTATGCTGAAAGCTCTTCTAATCCAGCGTATTTTTTCAATCCCGACTGATATGCTCCTGATTGTCTTTCTCAAATACTCTCAGGAATTGCGTGATTTCTGTGGATTTGATGTTGTTCCCGATGCCTCTAAATTTACCCGTTTCAAACAGGATTTTCTTTCGGACTTACAATCGATGTTCGACCACCTGGTTGATCTGACCGAACCGATCTGCCAAAAGCTTGATTCTGCCCTTGCATCCATGACCATCTTTGATACCTCCGGGATAGAAGCCTGGGTCACTGAAAACAATCCGAAATACGCAAACCGTATCATCAAGCAGCTGAAAGCTTTTGCCAAAGCTCACAACTTCAATAAGAATTATGACCCTTACAAAGCTGCCTATGGCTCTATGCCCTCCCATGCTGCCACTAACCAGGCAATTCAGCAGATGTATATCAACGGACATTTCTGCTATGCCTATAAATTCGGTATCATTACCAATGGTCTCGGCATTGTTCGTGACATCACTTTTTACAACAAGGACTTTTTAAATGCACACCCTGATATCGTGATTGGGAAAAAAACCGATTCCCCGGATGAAGATAAATCGCTTGCTGACTCAAAAGCGCTCCTTCCGGTCTTGATCGACTTCTTCCAAAAACATCCGCTGATCAATCCCAAAACTTTTCTCGGAGATACAGCGTTTGATACCATCGAAATCTATAAATCCCTTCTTGGAGACATCGGATTCGAAAAAGCCTTTATACCTTTGCGTGTCAAACTTTCCATGGAAGATGAGGGTTATACCTTTAATGAGAACGGTATTCCATGCTGTCCATATGATCCCACACTTCCCATGAAAAGAGAAGGAAGCAAATCTCATTTAAAAAGTAAGATTCCAACCATGAAATTTGTATGTCCCAAAATGAAATGGGAATACAATCGGGCAGATAAATCCAAACGCCGTGTCTGCCATTGTGACACCCCCTGCACGACTTCTTCCTGCGGACGGATGATCTACATCTATCCGGAGAAAAATCTTCGCGCGTATCCGGGCGTCGAACGCGGTTCAGCTGAATGGGATGAAACCTACAAAATCCGAGTCAATGTCGAGAAATCTATCAATCACTTTAAAGATAGTTTCTGTATTGCTGGGCGTAAAACTCAAAATGAGAAAACGCTCCATGCAGATCTTCTTCTCGCTGGTATTACTCAGCTTATCACAGTGATAGTTGCCGACAAGATCCATCAGCATCAGTATATCAGAAGTTTAAAACCACTCATTGCATAGGACTTAACAATTCCATAAATCCATGGGACTTATTTCGTGTGCCAAAAAATATCCGGTATCCACTTTTCATCCCAAGAATCCTGCATTGCAGGATTCTATCCTTGTTTTCAATCAGGATTGCGAACTTGTTTCGCAATTACCTA
>CAJTCV010000035.1 GCA_910574805.1 Lachnospiraceae bacterium
AGGGCTATTACGCAGGGAACTATCCGCATGGGAAACGGAACGGAATACACTGGCAGCGAAGGTCAACTGGCATTTTAGAACCAGCGATGCCAGAACGAAGCTTAGCTCGTTGTATCCCACATTTACTACTGCCTCTTAACGAGGTGGTAGTATTGCTAAATATCAACAGGTCAGTACACTAGAGCTGCTTTCAGAGAGCGGGCCGGACATCATCGTGATTACGGGGGATCTGGTGGATTCCGGGCATACGGATATCGACATAGCCATCAGATTCGCAGAGGAAGCGGCTCGGATTGCACCGGTTTATTATGTGACGGGCAACCATGAAGCGAGGCTGTCACAATATGACAGACTAAGGAACGGGCTGGAGGCGGCTGGCGTGTCCATGCTTGAGGACAGGGCGGTGGAGCTGGAGCGTGACGGTGAAAAGATCACACTGGCTGGGCTTTCCGACCCGGACTTTACAGTGAGGGGCGATATATTCGGGGAAATACCTGCCATGGTCAGCACAAAGCTGGAGAGTCTGGCCGATACAGAAAGCAGCTACACGATCCTGCTCTCACATCGGCCGGAGCTGTTTGAAAGTTATGCGAGCAGCGGCATTGACCTGGTATTGAGCGGTCATGCACATGGCGGTCAGTTCCGTCTCCCGTTTATAGGCGGTCTGGTCGCTCCGAACCAGGGACTGTTCCCAAAGTATGATGCGGGGGTATATATGGAGAGCAGTACACAAATGGTAGTCAGCCGTGGTATCGGCAACAGCATCATACCAGTCCGGTTTAACAACAGACCGGAGATTGTTATAGTGGAACTATTTGCAGGGCAGTAAAAAGCCTGCATAGGATTTTAAGAAGAGCAACAGAGAAAAGCAGGGCGGCTGGATTATTCTATCAATCGTCCGTTATCATTCCATTCCCCATACATAACGCCTTTTCTGGTATTATCGATCAATTTTTGCAGCCTGCTTTGGAATAATTCCGGCTGTTTCTTCTTGATCTGAATGGTATCAATCCGTACCCGCTGGTACAGGGGAGGGAATTTTTGAAAATTGTTCCAGACCTCCATATCAGCTTTTAAGGCTTTTTCAATATCCCCATCAATGACAAATCCTTTTGGTGACATGTCGGGCAGTACGGCTCTCCCGGCATCTGTCATCAGCCCCAGGCGTTCCATCCTCCGGCAACGTTCCTTGTTTAGCTCAGACCATAAACTTCCCTTTCTACGGGGAGCCAGTCTCTGGGCAGTCACACCATTATCCATCTTTTTAGTGGTACTGTCTATCCAACCGAAGCACAGGGCCTCCTCAACGGAATCTATGTACCAGAAAGTGCTGTCATCCGTTGGGCGTCCCCGCTTTACGATCACCCAGCATTCCTTTTCCTTACCATGGTTTTGTATGAGCCATGCCCGCAGCTCATGGCGGTTTTTTGCATCAAGCAGATTTGTAAATTCCATGTGTGTTCTCCTATCCTGTATCGTGATTTAGATTATAGCACAGGAATAATTCTATGAGCCGGAAGCAGGTAAACAGTTCGGGATAAAATATTGTTCTGTCTTTCAGATAGAAAATATATGGAGAATGTGGTAATGTAGTTAAAACGGAGAGGAAAAAGGGGGATATAGATGCAGAGCTATTATGATATTACAAACCCGGATGCCGCATATGAATGGCTATACAGTGTCCTGGATATGAAAAGGGGAGATTTCATTTCTGACTATGTATTGGAAAGCCGGAATGATTTCGATACCTTTTTTGTTAGGCACCTGAAGGAAGCGGAGCGTTTGGATATTGACCAGTTGGAATTTGTGGCCATCCATGTAACAACAAATGGGGATGATTGTGCTGAAATAAAAAAGAACGGGCTAAAAGATTTGCAAAAGGTACTTCAAGAAGAAACAGAGTTAAGCATGTTTTTAAAGAAGAGAGGGATTTGGTTTGATATCCCTTCTAAGATCATGCATATTGATGATAAGAATTTTGATATAGATTATAAAAAGTACACGAATTGGGACAGGATGATAAAGCAGGTAGATGCTTTATACAGCATAGGCCGAAAAATATTTTATGACCATCAAGTCAATGGATTCCTGTTCAGCAAAGATGTATATGATTATGGGACAATTCATGAGGCCCCGGAGTTTCTGCTCACCTTATCAGAATTTGATAGAGATACAGTCGGAATAAATGACGAGTGGGCAGCGGCCAGTAAACCCTATGTAATTAAGTACAGGGCAAAGATTACAGAATTTGAATATTACACTTTTTATGAGGGGCAGGAGGATTACCTGCAGGATTATCATAACGGATGGATTGGATTAAAGAAGATATTGTTTCAGAAAGCTGTCAGGAGTGCGTTTTCAGAATTGTCTTCGGATGTCTATGCTTATATGAAACCAGAAAGGATTATTGAGCCGGCGAGGATAATCGAGTGTATCCCGGCAGAAGAATGGCAGGATAGGATATCAAAATATTTTTAGCAGGAGTGACAACTGATCTGAAAGCTGTCATATATAGATATTTTAAGAATTTAGATGCTGCTGAAAGGATGGGGTGATATGGTATCAAATTTGTTGATAGACAGGTTAGTTAATATCTTAAGAGAGAAAGATTTCAATATTGCGGCTCAGGAGCTGGAAAAGATAACTGACCTTGACAGCTTTGGGTCAGAGAACTTTTTGCACGACATTATACTTGAAAGGTGGGTATACAGGCCAGAAGATGTCCCATTTACTTTTGCAAGGGATATCTGGCAAAGCAGCAGTAAGGTAGAGGACAACAGGGCTTTGTTGAAAGAGGTATTGCAGTATCCGATTGCTGATATCAACAGGGCGAAGATCAATGATTTTTTATGGGTGGCAGAAAAAGATTTTTCAGCCGCAAAGTCGGCAGAGAAATATTATCGGGCACATGTGGAAAGTACAGAGGGATTTGATTTTAATTTTATGGCAATAAACCGTTTGGTGTTTCTGGCAAAAAAATTGAGCAGCAAAGAGACGGATGATACAATAAGAAAGAGACTGTTGATAAAGGTTATGGATCAGTATGACAATGAGGATCATGGAAGAATTCTCTATCTGATTCAGACAGCCATGTATGAAAAGGTTGACACAGATTACCTGATTCAGTATACAGAAAAAATCTTAAATACATATGATGATCAGAGTTATGATTTTTATATTATCGGTGAATTTTGTGATGTACTTGAACAGTTATATTATACAAAGAATAAATGGCAAAAGAAAAGATGTGTGTCGGAACCAAAACTAATCGAGATACGAAGGCGTAAAGCTCAGGCAATCTTAACGGCAGAGCGTACCTTAAATGAGCAGAATGCAGGGAACCTGATGCGGTCAGTCCATCTTTTAAAAGATGTGGTTAATTTATTAAAAACAATTACAGGGACAGAAGCTGAAAGAAAAGAGATACTTAAAAAAATAGATGCGATAGAAAAGAAAATGATATCGGAGATGCCGGTTTTTTCAGCGAAACACGATAATAGCGAGACTGTCAAGCAGTTGATCCGGCAATTAGAGGTTTTGGATAAAGAAGAAGCCCTCTGCTATTTTGCATCGTTTATTCCACTGCCAGAGAAAAGCAGGATTGAAGAATCAGTTACAAAGTCAGCGGATGCAATAGGGTTTGGTGGACTTTTTCCAGTAGGAATCTTAGGGAAGGATGGCAAGTCGATTGCGAAAAGCAGACCAATCAAAAAGTCTGGTGATGAAATAGATTCAGCAGCATTTCAGGAGTCGGTAGAACGGAGAGCATCAGAATTTATGGGTTATTTCTCGCAGATCATGATTGGGAATACGTTGCATTATATCCGTTCAAAATTTAAAGTGGAAGAAAAGGATATCCGGGAGATTGTCGAAAATAGCATAATCGTTCCAGAAGACAGAAGAGAAGCATATGTAAAAGGGCTAATGGCAGGATTTTCAGGGGACTTTCTGATTGCGTTAAGCATACTTGTTCCGCAGGTGGAAAATTCGGTGAGAGAGCTTGCTCTGGAATGCGGCGAGCCAGTTTATAATCTGAATGAGGATGGCATTGAGGAAATAAAGACAATGCATGCCGTTTTAGAACTGGATGGTGTTAGGGAGCATCTGGATGAAGACTTCTTACTGGCATTAAAGACTGTTTTTTGCTCTAAATTTGGATTTAACATGAGGAATGATATTGCGCATGGATTACTTTCGGATAAACAGTTTCAGTCATTCCATGCACTGTATACATGGTGGTTTATCCTAAAAATATGTTATATGTTCTGCGGAAAGCTGCAGGTAGAAAACAGAATCAAGGTCAATGATAAACTGCGTAAGTTATTTGAAGGAAAAAATGAGGATTGTGTGCCAGATGCTTAATTTTATGGAGACATAAAGTTTGGCATATCACCAGTCGGATTTTAAGAATGACTTTCTGCCAAAATAATAGAAAACGGCAAAAACGGAAAGGAGAATCAGCCAATGAAAATGCGGACGGAATACACCTGTCCTTTGGAACTGGTGAATGACATGATCAAAGGGAAATGGAAACCAATCATCTTATGGCGGCTGCGTTTAGGGGCGACATCCCTGGCGAAGCTGGAACGTGACATAGACGGCATTACACAAAAAATGTTGCTGGAGCAGTTAAAGGAACTGATGGATTACGGATTTGTGGAAAAGAGATCCTATGAAGGATACCCGCTCCATGTGGATATTCCTTGACAGATGGTATGGGAACGGAGATACTGGAGGCATTAAGGATCATGTAGCATATCGGGATTGATTATCTGAAAGCAAACGGCATGGGGCATATTCTGGAGGAAAAGGGAGTAGTGCCAGATTAGTACCCAGCATGGGAGCGACAGTAAGTGTGGCCACAGTGGTCACAAATCTGACCCCTCTGCGTCTTGGAGAATTTATGAAAAATGTGCTGTATCCCTTGTGCAATATCTAACAGCCGCCCAGGCGGCAATAAAAAAATAATGCCATAGGATTTTGGGTACTCGCAGGCGAAAGTATTGAAGAATGGCTTAAAATCAAGGGTTTTAAGGCTTGGTGGGGTACACTGGAATGGTTGGTGAACCCCATTTTTTCGTGTTTTTAGATGCCGCTGATAGGATGGCGATTGGGGAAAAAATCGTACTATCAGGCAAAAGTATACTTTCACGCAAAAGTCAGGGGTTTCCGTGATTGTATAAAACGGAAAGGTAAAAAGGAGTAGGATATTGGCGGTTTTGGCTGAAAGGCGTATTAGCTTGACGGAAAATGCTGTCGATAAACGGGAGATATAATACAAACACGGAAACTGCATGGAGTTTTCGTGATAGTATGGGGTTTTGCGTGATAGTATAGAGAAAAATTGAAAA
This sequence comes from Lachnospiraceae bacterium, assembly GCA_910574805.1. GTDB lineage: Bacteria > Bacillota > Clostridia > Lachnospirales > Lachnospiraceae > Hominiventricola. The sequence continues at coordinate 5,352 of CAJTCV010000035.1, forward strand.
ATGATGGTGGGAGGAAAAGGGCTGTTCGAGAGCTCTTTTTTCTTTTGGGTATTTCTGATCCGCTTCCACTCTTTCTAAAAATGACGGTGCTTTTTATATTTTTTTGAGCTAAAATAAAAAAGTATTTTTCTCTGCAACCAAATCTGAATTTTTACGGGATATACAATGAAGGGCATAACAGCCAGGGAGGTGAGTGAGACCATGCAGGATGACAGAATTGTTGAATTATACTGGAAACGCAGTGAGGCGGCAATCCAGCACACAGACCAGAAATATGGACGTTACTTAATGAAATTATCGTATAACATTCTCGCTGATTGGGAGGAAAGCAAAGAGAGCGTAAATGACACTTATTTAAGTGCATGGAAATCTATGCCCCCGCACAGGCCGAGTGTTCTTTTAACATACCTTTGTAAGATTACGAGGCAGATATCAATCGATGTCTTCCGAAAAAGGAACAGTGCGAAAAGGCAGGCATCAGAATATGCCCTGTCTCTATGTGAATTGGAGGACTGTGTTTCTGCCGGAAACACAACAGAACAGGATGTTGACCTGCACCTTCTGGCAAAGGCTATTCAGGATTATCTTGCAGAATTACCGGGGGAAACAAGGGATGTATTTATTGGAAGATATTTCTTTTCGGATTCCATCCGTGAGGTAGCAGGATATTATGGCATGAGTGAGTCCAAAGCAAAGAGTATGTTGTACCGCACCCGTATCGGATTAAAAAAATATTTGGAGCAGGAGGGATTCTTTGATGAAGCGTGAAGACATCAGTGATGCATTAGGGTTAGTGGATGAAAGTATGATAAGCCATGCTCTTATGGTAAGAAGAAAAAAGAAGAAGTTGCGGTCAAAAAGAAATAATATATGGATAATGCGATATGCTGCGGCAGCAGGTCTTTGTCTGGTCTGTGCAGGTGTTGCAGCCATTTGGTCTGTATTACGGCATGAACCGGAAAGTGACCTTCCACAGAATGGGTATTGGGTACAGGAACAGCCTATACAGGAAGGTCCAGAGCCCGAAATGCCGGAGCAGTTTGCCCCAATATCTTCCCTGCTTGCATCAAATAGCGGAAACTTTATGGCACAGCAAACAGAGAAATATGCAGCCGTCCCCATAGAACAATACAGCGGGTTTTATACGGAGGTTCCCTCGGCTGGCAGTTCCGTGTTAGCAGAAAGTATGGGTAAAAGTATTGACAATACCGGGGAATGGCACTATGTTTCGGGACATTCGGACCTGCAATATCTGATCCGGAACGATGGGCAGGAGTGTTCGCTGTGGAAATTCCAATGCTTCGACAGCGGTGAATACCCATACGATGATGTCCTTAAGCTGGTATATCGGATTGATTCCGCGGATGCGATCACAGAAATAGAAGTGGCGCCTGCCAGAATGGATAATACGGATGCAGGAAAGAAAATACAGGAAGAAGTTGGGACACGGAAAATAACCGACAGGGCCGCAATAGAAACAATATATGAAATGCTGTCCGGCATGACCTGCTATGGGAGCGGCCAATGGGAGAGGATTGATTACGGAGATGTGGAAGCGGCGGGCGATGGTCAGACACCATCCCATGAAGCGGTGAGGCTTGGGCGGTATTTGTCAATAACTACAGATTATGGGAACGTAATAGATGGCTTGAAGTATACAGCGGTGTCGGATATGTTTTACGAGTTTTCAGGCATTGCCTACAGCCCCCTGACAGAAGAACAGGCTGCAAGTATATGTGAAATTATCGGAATCATGGAGTATGAGGGAGAAGACCGGCAAAGCCATGAAGTGAAGACAGAGGATGCCCAACAGGAGAAAGAAAATTCAGATGACGGAGCAGGCACGGCCCTTTGGGAAAATACAAATACAGATGTAAGTTTGGAATATGTGACGGAGCTGCAGACAAAAGTGAGCAGTGCCATGATGAACCACGAAATGCCATTTGTCATATCATCCTCGGTCTATGAGAATCCATACAGGCTCCATGTTGTAGTGACATCAAACGCAGAAGAGGATTTGCAAAGGCTCCGGGATTTGGACACTATAGGCGGGGGTATGGAAATAGAGTATGTTCCTGAAAATACCAACAGCCGACAGGATTTATATGAGCAGAAGAATTAACAATCCTGCTCTTGGCTTTAGTGGGAACGATATTCTACCGAAGTAGTATGAAACAGTCTGGGAGGCTTACAGGCAAAGCACGGAAAATCTGAAATCCTATATGCTGCGCCAGTGGAGTCTTATCGGGGGAATGGCCGGCATGTTCAGGGAGATGGAATGAAAAGTCCTGCAAAATCAAATGATTTCACATATCTTCCACATTGATATGGTAAACTCAGAATATCAGGAGGTGCTTATATGGCGGCATTGCTTATTGTGGAAGATGACAGAAAAACAAACGAGGCAATATGTGAATACCTAAGAGCGGCAGGACATGACATCATTCCCGCTTATGATGGTGCGGAAGGTTTGCAGATATTTGGCAGAGGTGATATTGACCTTGTTGTATTGGATATCATGCTCCCCAAAGTGTCGGGGCTTTCCATCCTGCATGAGATACGGCAGAAAAGTTCAGTGCCCATCCTCATGCTTACGGCGCTTGAAGATGAATATACGCAGGTGGCGAGTTTTGATGGACAGGCGGATGATTACATCACAAAGCCTTTTTCCATGATTTTGTTGGGGCGGCGCATCACGGCTCTTTTACGGCGGTGCGGAAAAGGCGCGGTATCCGACATCTTGACTTTTGGGGATGTTACGGTTAATTTCTCCGGCTATACAGCAAAGGATAAAAACGGCAGGATTGACATTACCCCGAAGGAGATAGACCTGCTAAAACTGCTTGTGGAGCATAAAGGGCTGGTGCTTACCCGTTCACAGATACTGGATGACCTGTGGGGGAACAGCTATCCGATCATTGACCGGACGGTTGATACCTACATTAAAAACCTGCGGAAGAAGCTCCGGCTTGACTGTATTGTCACCGTCAAAGGCATAGGATACAAATACGAGGTGGGGCAATGAAAAAGATGAAGTTATTCCCTAAAACCTTCTTTTATACATTAGGGCTGATGCTCTTTATTGTCGGGATAGCCCACTTGCTGCTCTATTTATTTACGAAACCGGAATGGCTTGTAATCTCAGTCAGCCCTCACGATGAATTGTCCCTCCACACAAGTTTGAATGTGACAGACTATGTTACGCAGACTGTCCTGAGAGCCCTGCCACTATCCCTGATCTGCTGTGTGATTATTTCCATATCCTGTTCCTTTGTATTTTCACGGAAAATCACGGTTCCAATTAAGCAGATCGGGGCGGTGACGGAGCAGATGGCACGGATGGAAAGGGATGCTGCCTGCAAAATCAGTTCAAAAGATGAAATAGGCATACTGGCAGACAATATCAACCATTTATACCAAAGCCTGCTGTCGGCTATCGAGAGCCTTGAGATCGAGAAACAGCGTGTAAGCGAGAGCGAAAGGTCAAAGGCTGATTTCCTGCGGGCGGCTTCCCATGAATTGAAGACGCCGGTCACTGCGCTGAATGCCACGCTGGAGAATATGATACTCGGTGTCGGGAAATATAAGGATTATGACACTTACCTGCCGGAGTGCAGGGAAATGACAGGACGCCTCGCAGATATGATACATGATATCCTCGAAACCTCGAAAGCAGGGATGTCAGCAGAAAACGAGGAAGCCGTGGAAACTGACCTGTCAGAAATGCTTTCTTCAATGTGTGAGCCGTATATGCTGATTGCCAGAACAAAGGGGATCGACTTCTGCCTGGAATTGCCGGACAGCTTTGAAGCGGTACTGCCGCCTCAGATGTTTGGAAAAGCAGTGTCAAATATCCTTGCCAACGCCGTGGCATACACAGAACCGGGAAGAACAGTTTCCGTATATTTTGACAGGCGCGATATCCTTATAGAAAACGAGTGCGTCCCTATATCCAAAGAAGCGCTGCGGCATATATTCGAGCCATTTTATCGTCCTGATTTTGCAAGGGACCGTGACAAGGGCGGGAACGGGCTGGGGCTGTATATTGTAGACACATTATTAAAGACAATGGACATTTCTTACTCATTCTGCCCGATGGAAGAACCGCAGGGAATGAGATTTACAATTCATTTATAACAATTCAATGAAAACCATGAATAGGAAAAGCTCTCTGGCAGACCGGGGAGTTTTTTAATTTCTTTTCAATTTCACATACGTTTCATACTGGTTCCATATTGGGAGTGTAAGATATCAACGTCAGAATGAATAACACCAGAAAACGGAGGTATCAAAATGGGAACTATCAAACGGGCGTTTCTCTACGTCGCACGGAAAAAGGGGAAAAGTATCCTGCTCTTTTTCATTCTTCTTATCATGTCAACTTTTGTATTGACCGGGCTTTCTACCCAAAAAGCATCGCAGGAGGCACAAAAGAATCTGCGGGAGGCTTTAGGCGGTGAATTCTATGTTTCAGTTGAACTATCGGAAAGCAATCCTTATTTCAGGAGGGTTGATGATGGGGAAGGCGCTCTTGACCTTTACACGGAGCTTCCCGTCACACGGGATATGATTAATGCCATTATGGAAATAGGCGGCATTGAAAAATATGATGCATCAGCCCAGACGCTTGTTTCTACAAACCTTACTATCTTTCCCGGTAATGTTCCTTTGAAAGGGGAGCTTAATAACAAGATATATGCCCGGACTGTCGCCGGAACTGAAAATAACAGCTTTTTTCAGTCGGGAATAATGGAACTGACTGAAGGAAAACACATTACGGGAAATGAAAGTAATGCAGCGGTTATCAGCAGGGATATGGCAGACCAGAACAGCCTGCAGATAGGTGACAGCATTTCCTTACAGGCCGATGAGGAGGCGGAAGTTAGGATTATTGGTATTTATGAAATCCGAAAGCCAGATCCGGCATATGCGAGTGTTGTCACTTATGAAAAACTGGAAAACCAGATTTTTATTGACACAAGCGCCTTACAGGATTTATTTGGGGATATGCCGATGGGATTTTACGAGGTGGCATTTTCCGTATATGATCCTGCACAGCTTGACAGCATTATGTCAGAAGTGAAAGGTTTATCTGCTATTGACTGGCGGGCTTTTGAAGTGGCGGCAGATAACCAGACTTATCTGGATGCCGCCGCACCATTGCAGAAACTGCAGGCTTTGGTGTCATCCATAATATGGGTGATTGCATTGGTGAGCGCTGTCATCCTTTCATTGATACTCACCATGTGGGGAAGAAGCCGTATCCACGAGACAGGTGTGTTCCTATCCCTTGGCATTGGAAAGATGAGGATTATCGGGCAGTATCTTGCTGAGGTTTTGATGATTGCAGTGATTGCTTTTGGATGCTCTTATTTTACAAGCAGCGCAGTGGCAGGGCAGCTTGCAAATGGATTGCTGCAGCAGAATATTCCGGCAAGTAAGGAACAGGCAGCGGGAGTGACCATAACCAAAAAAGACGGATTCAGTGAGGATGTGGTGGTCAGCATAAAAGATGATTCTGCTTTGTCGGATATGCCTTCTGGTCAGGATACCGCCCCGGAAGTGGAAGTTGCAGCAGACGGGGCAGAGGCAGACAGGGAGCAGATAAGAGTTACGATTGATTCTTACAATATGCTGCAGCTCTATCTTATAGGCATTATTGTTATCATTCTTTCAGTGGGGATTTCCTCATTGTCGGTAATGCGCCTGAAACCCCGTGAAATCTTGTCAAAAATGAGTTAAGGAAAAGGAGAAAATAGAAAATGGCTGTATTAGAAATGAAAGGGATATGTTATGCCTATGAGAAAGGCAGGCCAATATTGTCAAACATAAATACTGAATTTGAAGTGGGGAAAATGTATGCTGTTCTTGGACCGTCTGGTTCCGGCAAGACAACGATGCTGTCACTAATCGGCGGGCTGGATATTCCGCAAAAAGGTGAAATCCTCTTTAATGGTGAAAATATTTCACAGTGCGGGCTTGCCTGTCACAGGCGCAGCCACGTTTCACTGATATTTCAAAGCTACAACCTCATTGACTATATGACGCCAATGGAAAATGTGGCATTGACAGCGAAAAAGGGTGTCCTGTCCCTGCTCCTGCGGCTTGGGCTGACAGCCGAGGAAGCAAAACGAAATGTAATGAAACTGTCCGGAGGGCAGCAACAGCGTGTGGCAATCGCCCGCGCCCTGGCCTCAGATACCCCGGTCATTTTAGCGGATGAACCGACAGGAAACCTCGACGGGGACACGGCGGGCGAAATTACGGGCATATTGAAAGAAAGCGCACATGAGCTGAATAAATGCGTAATAGTTGTAACCCATTCAAACGAACTGGCAGCGCAGGCAGATGTTGTTTTGAACTTAAAACGCGGCAGCCTTCATATGGCTTAAATTTTTAATTGGAAATAGACAAAAGACAAACCGCCGCACTATGGCCATCATCCGCCATATGCGGCGGTCTGCCTTTTCCGCAGGCAGGCCGGGCGGTCTGATTTGGAAAGCGGGGAAATAAGAGGTAATATGCTTATGCGGCCAGTATGGGCTGTGCGCTTATAGTCGTTTCGTGCAATTTATGGGAGTTTCGTGCAATGGGATTTGATAGGATACCCCATAATCCGATATAATTTATAGTGGAGAAAAACACAGAATTGAGGGAAATGCGATGAAGATAGCGGTCTGTGATGACAGCAGGGAGGACAGGGGCGCGCTACGGGCGCTGCTGGAAGCCTGCGGGCATGATTTTGAGATAAGGGAATACGGCTCTGGCGAAGAGCTGTATGCGGATATGGGATATGTACGGGAATGCAGCATAGTGTTCCTTGACATCAACATGGAAGGCATGGATAAGGCAGTTGTATTAGTGACACATGATCCTCATATTGCAAGTTACTGTAAGAAAATATATTTCTTGGATGAAGGAAGAGTAGGCCGGCCATGTGTCAGGAATGGTAATCAGGGTGATTTTTATGACGAGATTATACATCATATGGCTTCGCTTCAATAACAAAAGACAGCAAGGAGCTTATTCTTCAATGGTCTGTGGTGTTTTCTTTCTTGTCATTGTCGCTCCTTTCTATCTGCGGTATAGAAAAAGGACAGTCGAATTAACGTCGGCTGCCCTTATAAAATTGCACTTGGATTTTAAGGTGTTGCTCGATAAATTGTAGTTGTTTTACCTTTGTCCAGCTTGTGTTTCGCTTTTGATTTGTTCCATTTCAGTTGCTACATATTCAGCGGTTATCTTTTGATATTCCCCATTAGCTTTTGGGAAAGATACTGACTTGAGCAACTTGGCAGAGTAAGTCTGTGCAGGTTCATTTTCAAGGTCATTTGTGTATATTTCAACAACAGCATATCCAACAATGTTTTCTCCTTCGTGAATTATGATATTGATATATGCCGTAGTTCCCATATACCGTTCAAAATCGCTCTCGCCTGTTCGAGATAGGTTAGTCCAATATACAGTAGTATCATTTCTAGTGTTGAACGATGAGCCTAAATATGTTATTTTGTTGCCCTCCCAAAGAAGCAATGTCCCGCCATCAACTGATACTTCAAAACTTAAATCGTCGTATTCCGTAACGGATAGTTTTAATGGAAGTCCCGGTCGGCTGCTCATAGCAAGGCTCCACTTATAATCTGTTGGCAACCCTATACCTTCCTGCATGGTTATTTCTTCATCTGATGAAGCGGCATACACTGTGATTGTCAAAAAGCCCGGCGCAATGATAACGTCTGGAACAGAAATTTTGAAAAGCACTCCGGCTACCAAAGCTACGCATAAGCAAGCCGCCATAGCCGCCCATTTGAGCCAACCATTCTTTTTCTTCGTCTTTGTTTGAGCTTCCTCAATAAACTGATTATCGACATTCGTAATGCTGTTATACAGCTTTGAGATTTCCTTTTCTTTCATAGGGAATAGCCCTCCTTTTCAAGTTTGGATTTTAGATTTTGCCTAAGTCGGTACATTTTCTTCGCCATATTTGCCGGGGACATACCGCTTTCTTGTGCAAGTGTATTTACTGTTTCACCATTCCAATAACGACGCATGAAAAGAATACGGTCATTTTGCGGTAATGACGCAAGCCATGTGTTTATGATGTTGGTTAACTCTTGTTCTTCAATTTGGTGTTCAACAGTAGCAGGGGACGGTATGCAGTCCTCCAACTCATTTAGAAGCTGCTCCATGCCCGCATAGCGTTTTTGGCGGTGATTTTTCTTCCAAAGGTCAAAAGCGATATTTCGGACTACTTTACCAAGCCATGCGCCAAGTTTGTCGGGCTTCTGTGGTGGTATTGAGTTCCAAGCCCGCAAATATGTATCATTAACACATTCGTCAGCGTCGGAACTTGTTGACAGTATGTTCAATGCAATCCTGTGGCAAAAGGCTCCATATTTCGTTGCTGTTTCTGAAATTGCAGCTTCATCACGCTTAAAATATAAGCTAATGATTTGTAAGTCCTCCATTTCAATCCCCCTCCGCAAGAATTATGTTCTTGAAAGCTTTCACTTATAAAGACGACATTTCAGGAATGATATTCCCTGTACATTTACAAAATTATAAACTTTCTTTTTGAATATTTCTACCGCCAGAAAAGTAGAATACACAAAAGCTAAAGATGAATCGTACACTCCAGACAAAATCGCCGCATACAGTGTGGAAAATGGATATTATGTGGAAGGAACCGGCACATCATGGGCCTTGATGGAGGATTTACCAAAGCTGTATGGCATTAAAGTCTCATCCATAAGCTCAAGTGCAAATAATATGAGGGCAGTGCTTGATAATGGCGGAATCATCATATGTGCTATGGGGAAAGGGGATTTCACAATATCCGGTCATTACATTGTCATATATGGGTATGATAACGAAGGATTTATGGTAAACGATCCTAACTGTGTAGCAAGGAGCGGCAGGAGATGGGCATTCAGTGAGATTGAAAATCAGATTAAAAGTATATGGGTATATGACAAAGAGAAATAAACCTTAAGTTACATAGGATAAGGAGCAGTAAGAAAGGAACCATACAAAAGACAAACTGCCGCACTATGGCCTTCATCTACCATATGCGGCGGTCTGCTTTTTTCCCAGGCAGGCAAGGCGGCCTGATAACGGAAATTACTTGGAAAGCGGCGAAATAAGAGGTAATATGCTTACACGGCGGTTTGCGTTTCCCCCATATCGGACGAATGGCGAAATTGCATTTGGCGTTTTGGGGTGATGGGAGGAAAAGAATTCACGCTGTCAAATCCGCTATTCACGCTATCGGCGTTAGACTATTTCCCGTTTTTTACGATATAAAAAGTGAGAGCCGGAGGAGGTGGATTTTATAAAAATTGCGATCTGTGATGATGAAAAGAATATAAGGGCTTACTTATCCTCTCTGGTCAGGAAACAGGGGGCGGAGTGTGAAATTGCAGAGTATGCGTCTGCGGACGAATATTTGCTGGATCAAACGGAGTATGACCTGCTGTTCTTAGATATAGAGCTGGATGGAGCGGCATCCAGTATGGACGGGATGGAACTGGCAAGGCGGATAAGAGGCATGGAACTGGAGAGGCAGCCGGTCATTATTTTTGTCACGGGATACGAAAAGTATGTGTATGACGCTTTTGACGTGGGGGCATTCCAATATCTCCTGAAACCTATTGACGAACAGAGATTTGCCGAGGTTTTTGACCGGGCGGCGGCGCAGATCATATTTGAGGCGGAACAGAAAAAGAAAACGCTGGTCATCCAGTATGGGTGTGAAAGCAGGGCTGTACCAATTCATAGCATTTATTATATTGAGAGCCGTAACCATAAGGTGGTGCTGTACCTCAAAGATGGGGAACTGGAATATTATGAGAAGATCGGCAGGCTGGAGGAAGAACTGCAGGGGCAGTTTTTCCGGATACACAGGGGGTATCTCGTCAACCTCGCCTATGTCGAGGGGTATGACAAAACAGAGGTGACGCTTACCAACGGCATCAGGCTGCCCCTTTCAAAAAGATATGAGGACTTTGCGGCGGCATACCTTCAATTTGTGCAGTAAGGGGGGAGAAGAAAATTTGAGCGAAATGGGTTTTATGCTGTTTCAGCATATAGCGTCAGGGGGTGAAACGGTTTTATGTGCGTTCTGTATGGCTGTCTTTTTCCGCCCATATACGGCAGGACGCAAAAATAGGATGCAAAAAAATATTGCAGTTTTTCTGGCCTATGGGATGGTGTATTTGATGGGGGAAGCGTTTTCTGTTTCAGGCTGGCTGTGCATGGTGATCGTGATCCTCCTGTTGATGGCAGGCGGCAGATGGCTGTGCATGGAAAGAAAACAGGTTTTTTTGTATGGCATACTGTTCTTTTGCACCAGGGATATGGGCAGGCTGATAACGGAAAGCCTGTATTATCTTTTCAATGGGAAAATCGTGCAGGGGCTGGACAATGAAAATATGATATACCGTAATGTCGCGGCAGGGTATTCTGCATTCATGGTATTGAGGATCATACTGCTGCTTGCCATGCTGCTGTTCTTAAGTAAAAAACTGGAGAAGGGGCCGCCGGAACTGCATACAAAAGAACTATGCTATCTATGTCTGACGCCAGTTGTGGGCATTCTGTTTGAGAATATCATTTTCCGCCTGCTCTTTACTGTTAAGGAAAATGTGGTTTTCTCGCTTTATGGTCAGTACCCTGCATTTATCGGGCTGGTGCCGTTGATAGCAGCCCTGTTTTATGCAGGCATGGTGGTCACGGTGGCGTCATGGCAGGAGATGGTAGGGCTGCAGGAGGAGAAAAAGAAGTATTTCGTGGAACAGCAGCAGCTTGCGGCCATAAGGGAACGGATAGGGGAAGTGGAGCAGTTCTATGACGGGATACGCCGGATGAAGCATGAGATGAAAAACCATCTCACAAACATAAAGGGTTTGGCGGGGAGCGGCAGTTATGAGGAAATGGAACAGTATATTGCCAGGATGGACGAGAGCATGGATGCGTTTGAGATGTCTGTCAGGACAGGGAACGCTGTTACAGATGTGATCGTGAATGACAAGCAGAAAGCCGCAGAAAGGATGGGCATACGGTTCAGGTCTGATTTCGTGTACCCGGCATCGGACAGGTATAATGCGTATGACATTGCGATCATTGTAAACAACCTGCTGCAGAATGCGCTGGAAGCCTGTGGGAGGATGACGTCGGGGGAAAGATATATCTCCCTTTCCGGCAGCAGGAAAAACAGATTTTTTCTCATATCTGTAAAGAATTCCTTTGAGGGGGAGGTGGTATTTGATAAAAGTACGAATCTTCCGGTTTCCACGAAAGCGCCGGATGTACCGGGAGGCCCGGCCCCGCTGCATGGCATAGGTTTATCGAATGTCAGGCGTGAGGCGGCGAAATACCTGGGAAATGTGGACATTAAAGTCAGGAAAAATGAGTTCAGCGTAACAGTGCTGTTACAGGAAAGGAGCAAGTTTGAAACTGAGAGGTAGCGGTTAGAGAGAAAGTGAATTGCGCCACAAACAAGCCATCATGTGGTGGCTTCGAAAAAATGAATATAGACACAACACCTAATTTAGAACCGGAGCAGAATCGGAGATAACATATCCCCGTTGCTTCAACAAGCTAAGTGCCTGCGCAGTAGTCAGTACCTTTGACTTTTCCGCAGGACGTGGTTCAACGAAGCCGTCTGGTGTATAGGGCTTTAAATCTGAGAGTATGTGCCAGATAGCGGTCAGGAGCATACGGCAGACAGCGATGATGGCTTTCTTGTGACCACGACGTGCTTTTATACGCCTGTAACGATTGGTGATTTCAGGATGGTCCTTTGATCTTGTCAAAGCACTTGCAACCTGCACCAGAACTGGTTTAAAATAAGAACCAGCACGGGAAATCCGAGTGGATTTGATTTTGCCGGCACTCTGGTCGTTACGGGGACAGCATCCTGCCCATGAAACGAGGTGTTTTGCTGTGGGGAAGACAGACATATCACCACCGATTTCAGAAAGGATCTGGATTGCAGTCATAGGATTTTTGTCAAAGCCCGGAACGGTACGGACCAAATCAAGGGCGGCCTGGTATTTATCACTGAGACGAAGGATTTCCTGTTGCACTTTTTCTATATGCATCTCCAGTTCGTCTATGTGGTCCAGGCACTGACGGAGTTTGACAGCCTGTTCAGGAGAAACAGCTCCATCAATGGCAGCCTGGATTTCTCCAATCGGAGTCTTGCACCGTCTGTCAACAAAAGGTGCCACATCAAAAGTTTCCCCAGGATGGGCAAGTATTTGTTCCGTGATGGAACGGGAGGACTTTCCAAAAACGTCACGGAAGACATCATCCAGCTTGAGGTTGGATACGGTAAGACAGTTCTGCGCACGGTTCTTCTCGCCAGTAATCATACAGGTGAGCTTGAACCGGTAGCGTACCAGATCCCGCAGATGGCGGATGTCAGCAGGCGGAATAAAGGAAGGTTTGATCATGTCACACATGAAGAGGTCACAGATCCATTTGGCATCCTTACGGTCTGTCTTGTTTCCTTTTTGCGGTTTGGTGTATTTGGGATGGGCAAGGGTGACAAAGAGCCCTGCTTTTTCCAGGATATTGAAAACAGGGATCCAATACTTACCGGAAGATTCCATACAAACTTCAAAACAGCGGTATTTTGCAAGCCAGTCAGCCAGTTCCTTAAGCCCTTTGGAGAAGGACGAGAAACGAGCCTGCTTATACTCAGTTCGGCCGTTTGTGTCGGTAATCCCGATGCAGGCATAGATCCATGTTTTGTGGACATCAAGCCCACAACAGTTTTTACGAAAGATTTTAAAAGCCAAGAAAATAACCTCCTGAGATTTATAGTTGCAAGCTGACAGGGACTGGCCATCCGGCAAAATCGAGTCGACTTTGGAAGAGATAAGTTTACGGGCTACGGGAATGCGCCATTCATTGATGCCTTAACGGATGACCGACACATATAACCATACGAGGTTGCCGCTATACAGCCCCGCCACTCACCTCCACGTGTTGTGTAGTGTGTCAGCCTTACAACGATAATATATCAGGAAAATTTGAAGAGTGAAAGCCACAAATGAGTTTCATAACCCCATTGGTGCCTTTCGCAGAAAGGTGGATTATAACCATGAAAAAGAAGTTATATTACATTATTTGTTTATGTAGTGTACTGACCTGTTGATATTTAACCAAATAATTCTGGTAATCACAGTTGTTCTGATGTATAATAAAAGAAACGGCGGTGATTCCTATGGCAAGACCAAAAAAGTACAGTATCCATCTTACGGAAAATGAATTAAAAAAGTTGAAATCTGTTA
>CAJTCV010000036.1 GCA_910574805.1 Lachnospiraceae bacterium
AGGGCTATTACGCAGGGAACTATCCGCATGGGAAACGGAACGGAATACACTGGCAGCGAAGGTCAACTGGCATTTTAGAACCAGCGATGCCAGAACGAAGCTTAGCTCGTTGTATCCCACATTTACTACTGCCTCTTAACGAGGTGGTAGTATTGCTAAATATCAACAGGTCAGTACACTAGTAGTTCTTTTACCCTGTAAAATTCCTGCTTAATTCGCTCTTTTACAGATAATGATTTCTTCTCCAGTTCCTTGAATAAATCAATCAGTCTCATATCGAAATCCACAATACAATCATCAGGATACTCAATATCAGCATAATTACAGGCACTCTTTTCTCCAAGATCCTTCCCACCACTTAATAGTAATGGTGCTCGTCCTGCTTTTTCATAGTTACCAATAAAGTCTAAAACATTTAGATATTCTTTACCTTTACTGATACGAAGCCCACGCCCTAACTGCTGTAAAAATACAATTGGTGACTCGGTTGGCCTTAAAAACATAACCATATCAAGAGCAGCAATATCTACCCCTTCATTAAACATATCTACAGAGAAAATCATCTTTATTTCCTGTTTCTTTAGTTTCTCAATTGCTTTATCCCTGTCTTCCGAAAACTCTCCATCCGCATTACTATATACTGCAACAGCCTCAATACCTCTTTGACAAAATTCCTTTGCCATTTCTTCTGCATGTTGTCTGGAACAGCAAAAGCCAAGAGCCCTTTTAGAACGATATTTCATGTAGTATTTATAAATCAAATCATAGCGTTTTATATTGCCAATATAAGTTTCATTTAATTCCTTTTCATCGTAACGACCTTTTACCAGATGCAATGATGAATAATCTGTCTCATCATAAATACCGTAATAATGAAATGGAACAAGCATACCTTTATTGATTGCTTCTTTTAATGAAATTTCATATGGTACATTATAATTACAGATTTCATAAATGTTTTTTCCATCCATTCTTTCAGGTGTAGCAGTAAGCCCCAGCAAAAACTGAGGCTTAAAATATTTTACAATCCTTTGATATTGTTCATTTACCGCATGATGAAATTCATCAACAATCACATAATCGAAATAATCCGGCGCAAAAACATCTTCTGTCAAATACTCTTTTCTTCCAAGTGTCGCTACAGATGCAAAAATCACTGCTTTATCCGTATCCTTCTGTTTTCCGTAAAAAAAACCATAGTCATCGGAATGCCTCACATTTTTAAAGGATACTGCTGCCTGTTTTAATATTTCTTCTCTATGAGCCACAAATAATACACGTTCATATTTTTCTGAATCAAATGCCGCAAGATATGTCTTCCCCACACCCGTAGCTGCCTGCACCAATCCCTTCGTCGCCCCTTCCGACCTGCTATCTTCCAATGCATACAAAGCTTCTATCTGTGCTCCTCGTGGTTGAAACAATGATTCAACCTTAGTATCTTCATCATCTTCCAAATTATCATATTTCGCTAAATCTTTTGATACAGCTGGCTTGTGCCAGTTCTTAGAATATCTTATGAGTTCATCGTCATCAATCACAATGGAGTGATTTTCAAACAACTCTACAAACGTATCATAAAACAAATTAAAATTCTTTTTATCATCAAGACTACTAAATCGGTAATTCCATTCTATTCCGGAAGTCAATGCACTTCTCGAAATATTAGAAGAACCAATATATATTTCTCCAACATTTTCATAATGAAATATGTATGCCTTCGGATGAAATGAACGGTCTTTATCATTATAAAATCTTAAATCTACCCTGTTGCCCAATTCTTTTTTTATCAGACATAAAGCTGACGGCTGGGTAATTCCGAGATAATTTCCGGTAAGAATTCTCAGCTGTACACCACGATCTAACGCCGCCTTTAAATCCTTCAGAATCATTCTCACTCCCGATTCCATAAGAAAAGAGACAATAATATCAATCTTATTTGCTTTTAACATACTCATTTTTAACTGGTAATATAAAAAACGATTTCTGTTTTTATCTCCAGTCATGACATCAGTATATTCTATTTGTAATCCATCAATATCTAGCCTTTCCGCAAAATCAGATTGAGCCATTTTTCTTCACCTCTTCCCGGTCGCACATCCGAAGTTATCCACTGATCTTCTTTCTCCAAACCATCTATTCTACTCAAAAATTCTGCAAAAGTCTCTTCTGTCATATCTGTAAAATATCGTCCGTTTCTTTCACCTTCGAAAATACCATATTTGAAAGATGTGTATATAACTCCATTTTTCTTTAATGCAATCATCATCTTTCTCATTACCTCAAGCAATTCTCTAACTGGTAAATGCAATATGGACGAGCATGCCCAAATACCATCGTACTTATCTACTTCCGATAGGTTCTGAAAAAAAATGTTTCTCACTTTAATGCCAGTGTATTCACTGGCCAATTTACACAACTCTGCCGAACCATCAATAGCCTCTACATTATATCCTTGTTCCAAGAAATATTTTGTATCACGCCCAGAACCGCAGCCGAAATCAAGTATATTGGAACCTTTTTTCAACTTTGTTAAAAAATGTTCCTGCATTGTTGTAAAATCAATATTTACTGTGCTTTTATAAAATTCGTCAGCATAACTATTATAATAGTCAAGAGTATTGTTGTATTGCATGATATTCTTTTCCTTCTTAATATTTATAACTGTTATCATTTTTATATCAACTAATTTTATTACTCAAACTATCTGCATCAGCAAGCTGAAATGTTTTGCTTGATATGGCAATGCTCTTTCCATCTATATAATATCTACTATTTGCAGCCCAAACCGATTTTTTAATAAATTCGTTTGGTTCCTTATCCAGCAAAAGTTCCAATAACAATCTCTCTTCTGGAAATACTGGTCTAAGATCCGCGGATAAATATTTTATTATTTCTCCACATAATGGACATATGCCTTTGTCTGCCTGAGTAACATTCTGAATTATTGGTGTTTTACAGTGTACACACCAATAGATTTCTATCGGAATATCTTCCACAGTAGTTTCACTGCAAACAGGGCATATAGTATCATTGGTTTCAATGTTACAATTTCTGCACCACATAATACACCGCCCTCAACTTTCTTCTGTATCACTATTCATAGCTGATAATATCATTCACACTGCATTCGAGATATGCACACACCTTCTCTAAGACTTTATTAGATACCGGCTCTCCTCTTCCCATTTTGGCTACTGTTGCAGAACTCAATCCTGCGTGTTCAACCAAATCCTGTTTTTGTAGTCCTTTTTCTAACAATATTTTCCATAATCCTATATATGATACAACCATTTATACATACCTCACTTTTGTTTGTGAAACATTATAAAATCCATTTCCAATTATAGCACTTAAAAAACAAATAATCTATAAAATCTTCATTCTTTTAAAGATTTCTTTCATTCATATAAAGGGCTGTTATTTCTTATCCATATTTCCAAACCTCTCTCCATAAAACAATTCAGATACTACAGCAAAACCATAGCACCAAAATCATTACCCTATCGTCTGCACCTATCTTGCTCGTCCTTCTTCTCCTGCATACTTTCCGTATAAATCCGGTCAAACACTTCATATCGTTTCTGCTGTTCCATATTAATTTCCAATCTATCGATTACTCTATTAAACAACTTGATTCCAGCAAAATACTCCATATCCCCAAAGCTAAATACCTCAGACAATACATCGATTGAACACTCTGCCATTCTGCCTGCATCAATTCCCAGAAGTTTCATTGTCTCTATTACCCGTTCTGCTCTCTCTCCGATAAATTCTTCCACCTTCTGCTTCTCATAATAATCTGACAGAAGTTTTGCCTCCTCATATACGGAATGAAAACCTGTGTCCATATCTATCTTTTCAAAATACGCCCGAACCATCTCAAATGCCGATTCTATTCCCTTTGCATCAAACGGATAACAGAACACTTTTTCAGCCATACTCATTCTCATATAATCAGCTTTGTTTGCGGGCAACTTCATATCAGCCGTATCTCTATCTCCAACATCTGCCGCAATTTCATCAGTAATATCTTTGAAATCGCTTGCGAAACCACCAAATCCTCCGTCTGCTGATACGAATTCCTTGGCACCTCATCCTTCTCAACCTCCGCCAAATCTACCATATAATCTATAGGTATCCGATACTCCAGTTCCGCATCCAGCGTACTTCCATTTCTCTCAAGACACCGTTCCACCGTTTTCAGCTTCTTATGATTATTTTTCTTTTGAAGCTTTATCTGCTCCAGTCGTTCCCGATAACCGTCCTCCGATGCTTCAAAAAACGCCAAATTATACTGCCGATCAGATTGGTAATGCAATCAAGAAACGCCGCAGACAATTGAAGATTACACAAAAAGAATTTGCCGAAAGACTTGGTAAATCAGAGCGTACCATTCAGAAATATGAATCCGGTGAAATCACCATGAAAATAGATTTCATTAAACTTGTGGCAGATGAACTGGAAATTCCATGGCAGGAGCTTTTGGAAGCCAAGACAGACGAGATAGGGATTGTATCCTCAGAGAATGAATTTCCAGCCTGTCGTTTCCATACCCTGTCAGATGTTATCAACGCTTTATTTACCATAACAGAGATTAAGGATATTGCATTCCAGCTTACCTGTGCCAAACCGCCGGAAAGTCCTGACTGGACTTCCGCCCTTATGGTTGATGGCAAAGGGAGCGGAACCTATAATGCGGACTTCTGTCTCTTTATGGAAAACTGGATGAATAAACTTGCCGCCCTGCAAAGCGGCTCCATCAATCAGGAACAGTTTGAAACATGGAAAAGGGAAACTTTAGAATACTATTCCGACAGTTACTTTTCTGATTTCATCTCCCAGAGAGCCAAAAGCAGAAAAGCAAAAGGAAAACAAAAGAAAGTGGATTATTCAACCATTCAGATTGTTTCCACCCGGGAAGAACCGGACAAGAACGAATAACAAAATATATAAAAATCGGCATCAGTCCTTCTGCAAAAGGAATGATACCGAAATTTTGTAAGTGATTTTGCCCATAAGGCTTTGTAATCACCCTAGACAAGCAGATTATATCATAGCCTTTGGATAAATGCACCTGAAATCTCAATTTTCTGAACAGGTGCAGTACACACCACAGTCTTGTGGTTCAGCTTCAGAGCAATACAACAAATAAGTGATTTTGCATTTCACTCTGAGGATTACTACACTTTAGCAAAGGAGATGATATTTATGCCAGCTTACAAAGATAATAAGACTGGTAAATGGTTCTGCAAGTTCTACTATACGGGCTGGCAGGGCAACAACCGACAGAAGTGGAAACGGGGTTTCGCCACCAAAAAGGAAGCCCTGGCATACGAAAGGGATTTTCTTGAAAGACAGTCTGCTAACCCGGATATGACTTTCCAAAATCTCTACGAACTTTATATGGAAGATATGGCTGCAAGGCTCAAGCAGTCAACCATTCTGACCAAGAAGCATATTTATGAGACACACATTCTCCCATTCTTTGGCAGCAAGCCAATCAATGAGATTAAGGCCTCAGATGTACGCAGGTGGCAGAATCATCTGATGAATTCCCAAAATGGTTATTCCAAAACTTATCTAAAGACCATCAACAATCAGCTTACCTGCATCATCAACTACGCAAAGCGCTTCTACGATTTAAATACGAATCCCTGTGGTCAGGCTGGAAGCATGGAACAGGCAAAAGCTGAGGAAATGGATTATTGGACCTATGATGAGTATACCGCATTTCGTGAGGGCATCAAGGACAAGCCGCTTTCCTATATCTGCTTTCAGGTACTCTACTGGACAGGAATGCGAGAAGGAGAATTGCTGGCGCTTACCGCTGCCGATATCAATCTCATGACAAAACAGATTGATATCAACAAAACGTATCAGCGTCTGAACGGAAAGGATATCACCACTCCGCCTAAGACAAAGAAAAGCAGGCGGAAAATTCCAATTCCCAATTTTCTGTGTCAGGAGCTGCAAAACTTTATCAATACCAGATATATGCTTGACCCTAACGAAAGACTGTTCCCAGCTACCAAGCACTTTCTCTCTCATGAAATGGAACGAGGCTGTAAGAAAACAGGCGTTAATCGGATACGGATTCATGACATCCGCCACTCACATGCCAGTATGCTGATTGAAATGGGCTTTGCCCCATTGGAGATTGCGGACCGGCTGGGGCATGAATCCGTGAAGACCACACTGGATACCTATTCCCACCTTTACCCGGACAAGGATCAGCAGCTGGCGGACCGGCTCAATCAGTTCCGGCGGGCGATACCGCCGACAGAAGAAAATTCTTGAACTTTCCCGCAGATTGTGCTATTCTTTAGATAAAGAGAGGCGCCTGCTGGTAACAGACGCCCCACGGGAGTTACCGATAGACGGTTAGCCCGATTCATAAGTTTACAGCTATAGCCGCTTACCTTGTCACGGGAGGGCGGCTATTTCTGTGGCTTGTTACTATCTTTACCGAATGTATATCCGATACCAAAGCAGGTCAAGCCGAAACTTAACACCGCAATAAGTCCCAAAATATCCATATGGCTCAGCCCTCCTTTCCCAGATTCCCTTTCAGGTTTCTATGTAAACGGAGGGTCACAGTCCCTCCAGGGAGGGCTAACCGCCTACCATCCTGGTAATCCCAAAAAGATATTACCACATTTCGACAGGGATTTCAACCGCATCCATTTTGGAGTAGGAAAAGTAGCTGGCTCTATTTTCAACATCATTTTAACATCACGGAGATATAAAAAGGACTGGAAAGCCCTTATTTTATAAGGTTTCCAGTCCAAATGTCCCCTATTCGAACTCGGCGTGTTCTTTGTCGTTCTTAACTGTTTTTATTTAAGTTTTATACAAATACACGCCTATTTTTACATTAATTACATAATTTATAATGGCTTGCTGATTTTCTGTTGCCAAAATGTTGCCATATTCCCCGACAAACTTTAATACAATCAAAACGGATACGAAAAAAGCGAGTACCACGCTAAAAGGTGTGCATACCCGCTTCTCATTCCCATATTCTCAGCCCATATCCCCAAAAAGAACACCTCGCCAAGGCCGCCCATTCACAGATTCGGATACCACCGCAGCAGATCCCCATCCCCATGCTCAATCAGATAATTCACCGCATAATACAGCCATTCCTCCGGCGTGGGAATTTCCCCCTCATGGGGAATTGCCTCCCACTGCGCCCGCTTTTTCGGGTCGGGGTCATTCATCCCCCGCCTGATCCGTGCCGAGATGATCTCCCGCATCTCCTCAACCGTGATACCCCGCTCACGGGCAAGCCTCTCAAATAAATGTTCTCCCATGCCAAAAACGCCTCCTAACTTCCTATGATAGCATATCCATTTATCCACCATACTATGATTATGTTCCTTCTGGGTTGTATGTGCTTTACTGATTATGACTATTATATCACCCATTTGGAAACTAAAATAGATACAAATGGAAATGGGTGGTGACGGTGATGGAAATGGATATCATAAAACATATAAAAGACCTTATGGATGAACGCGGCTGGACAAACTACCGGCTCGGAAAGGAAGCCGGCCTTTCCCAGTCCACCATCACAAACCTTTTCAACCGCAACAATGCCCCGACCATACCGACCTTGGAGGCCGTATGCCGGGCATTCGGTATTACTTTATCGCAATTTTTCTCCGAGGGAAATACCCCCGCCGAACTGACCGAGGAACAGCGCACCTTATTCGCCGCATGGAGCACCTTAAATGACGGCCAGAAAGAAGCCCTGCTCCTTCTCATGAAACGCATATAGACCAGAAAAAGCCCGCAGGCTCTGTTATCCCAAGAACCTGCGGGCTTCGTTTTTTCGCCGCTATGCCGCTTTCCACTTATCCGCCGGAACCTCCACCTGCGTATGATCCCGGAAAGTAAATACCATGCGCTTATCCTCGTATACCGCCACATGATCCACCGTGGCATACCAGAGCTCCTCGTCAAATTCCGCCACCAGCCCCTCCCGGCTGGCCAGCTCTTTCAGGAATAAGGATATCTTCGTCCTCTTGGCAATGCGCCCCAGCCGCAATTCCCCGATCTCCGCCAGCCGCATCCTCGCGGCCTCGTACCGCTCGCAGTACCCATTATACTTCCGCTCGTATTCCGCCTGATCCATGGCCTTCTGGGCATTATCCGAAATGACCTTCCGTATCAGCCCCATGACCACCTCGCCCTCGTTTTGGAGCCTCTCCTGCTCGGCATCCAGATCCGCCGTATCCGTAAGCGCCTCCATGACCTCCCGGTATGCCTCCATGATCTCCGCCCGGTTCCCCAGCACCTCATTGAAAGCCGCAAGGAAAGCCCGCCGGATATCCCCCTCGGAAAGGTGCGGCGTCCGGCAGCCCTTCCCCCTGTGCTTCTCGTTGCACTGCCAAACCAGAACCCGGTTCGGCGTATTGGAATGCCAGACCTTGCTCCCATAGAACCCGCCGCAATGCCCGCAGACGATCTTCCCGGAAAACGGATGGGTGCTGCTGGTAAACCGCCCCTCCGCTTTGCGCTGCTTCATCTCATATTGTACAAGGTCGAATATCTCCGGCTCAATGATCGCCGGGTGGCTGTTTGCTACATAATACTGCGGCACCTCCCCCTCGTTCAGCTTGCTCTTTTTCGTAAGGAAATCCACTGTGAAACTTTTCTGCAGCAGTGCGTCCCCCTTGTACTTTTCATTGGTAAGGATACTTTCAACTGTATTTGGCCGCCAGTTCCTTTTCCCAGCCGGGGTAGGAATCCCCTCCCCCGTCAGATAGCTGGCTATGGCGGAGGGCGATTTTCCATAGAGGAAAAGCCGGTAGATAAGCCGCACCGTCACCGCTTCCTCCTCCACGATCTCCGGCAGCTCATCCTTTCCCTTCTTATACCCAAGGAACCGCCCATAGGGCAGGCTCACTTTCCCGTCCGCAAACCGCTTCCGCTGCCCCCAGGTCACATTCTCGGAAATGGAGCGGCTCTCCTCCTGCGCCAGCGAGGACATGATGGTGATCAGCAGCTCTCCCTTCCCGTCAAGCGTCCGGATATTCTCCTTTTCAAAATATACCTCGATCCCTTTCTCTTTCAGCTTCCGAACCGTGGTCAGCGTATCCACCGTATTCCGGGCAAACCGGGAAATGGACTTCGTAATGATAAGGTCGATATTCCCCGCCATGGCCTCCGCCACCATCTGGTTAAAGCCTTCACGCTTTTTCGTATTGGTTGCGGAAATGCCCTCGTCCGTAAATACCTTTACAAACTCCCATTCCTCTTTTGACTGGATATACCGGGTATAATAATCCACCTGCGCCTCATAGCTGGTAAGCTGTTCCTCGTTGTTGGTCGATACACGGGCATAGGCCGCCACCCGCAGCCGCTTCCGTTCCTCACCGGAAAGCATATTCACCGGGATATCCTTCTTCGCCGGTATGACCGTGACCCTTGCGTTCGCTACTGCTGGCATATATGGCACCTCCTCCCGTCCGGCCATTCAAAACCATGCTGCTTTTCCACCGTATGGCCGTCTTTGAATACAAAAATAAGCCGCCCATTTTCCGGCACCCGGATTTCCGTAACCTTCTCCCGAAATTCCTCCGGGTCAAATTTCCGCCGCCCCATGGCCTCCGCCGCCAGCTTTTCCAGCAGCGGCTCCGGGATCTGCCCGATACTGCAGCTGGCCGCGCTCCTGATATGCGTCTTGCATACCCATACCGCCCGCCTGCCCCGCTTTTTCGTATCCCAAACGCGCTGCATGAAATGCTTCCCGCATTCCCCGCAGGTGATCCGGCTGGAAAACGGGCGGTGCTTCCTCGTACAGTCCCGGCCATCCATGCCAAGCACCTCTACCCGCCGCGCCCGCTCCGCCAGAACCTTTTTATAGGTTTCCCGGTCAAGAATCCCTTCATGGCTCCCTTCCACAAAATACTGCGTCCATTCCCCATGATTCACCTTATGGATCTTGCTGATCGGGTCTATGCAGTGGGTCTTCTGCAGCAGCATATCCCCGGCAATCTTTTCATTGCAGAGAAGCTGTATGATACCTGTGCCGGAAATCTTCGCCCCATGCCTGCCGACCGCCCCCGCCTTATCAAAATAGTCCGCCAGCATTTCCTGCGTATGCCCTTCCAGATAAAGCTCCGCCGCCCTCCGCAAAAGAGCCGCTTCCTCCGGCACGATTTCCAGTCGGTTATCCACAAGCCGATATCCGAACATATCCACCCGCCATGGAAGCCCCTGCTCAAAATTACGGCGAACCCGCCACCGCTGGTTTTCCGAAGCCGACCGGGCATCCTCCAACGTATACCGGTCAACCGGAAGATAAAGGCTGATCCCCATTTCCGCGGCATACACCGTCCCCAGCTCGATCTCCGAACTCCCACAGCACTGGCCAGAAATATAGCCGCTACCCTTTACGATATCGTCCTGAGAAAAATCATAGACAGCCCCGACCGCCGTAGTGATCCGCCCCGTCCAGTAATAATGCCGGGTATTCTCCTGCACCGCCTGCAGGAATGCTTTGCTCACCGGGTACATAGGAAAACACCCCCATTCCATAGAAAAAGCACCAGCTGTTTTGACTGATGCTTTATATAAACATGATTTGAATATTTTTTATGTCGGCCTTTTCATGAAATCAAGTATTGCATATCTTAAAGCTGACAAGTCCTTTTCGGTTCTCAATGAATCCAAATTAGCTATAAATGTTATATTCTTTGAATCAGAATTAAATATCCCAATCCTCCTCGTATCTATAACAATCACAAATTTCTGCTCAATATTTTCACAACATTTTCTTCCCTTTTCCAACATAACGCCTTCCACATTACAATACCTCAAAAGCTGTTCTATAAAATTACGCTCCGTGTCAAAGTTCAACTTTACTTCTACAAAACAAAGTTGCCCATTAAAGCAAATACAGTTATCCGCATATCCCACCAATTTTCCTTTTCTAAAACATGCACATTCTGAAAATAACTTTTTTATATCTGAAATCCCTTTTAGCAAATAATCTACATAAAACTTTCTGAACTGAATTTCCAGAAAAAAAGAACATCGATACTGCTGTGCCAACTCTAACCAATTTTCATCATTTATAGTATTTAAAGGAATAGGATTAGCCCTGCTCTCAATAAGATAATCAGGTATTTTATTCATTTCGGATAGCAATTTTTTCAACAGCTCAAAATTCTCCCCAAAAACAGCTGTAATGGAACTTTGACGAGAAATCATAATAAAACCAGAGAACATGTTTATATTTACTGGATTTTCAAATATATGAATATCTCCAATTTCAGCATATACCCTTCCTCTCCAATGTAATTCAGACTGATTAAATTCTTTATCATAAAATGGCGCACCTAAGATACGGCCAACCGCAAAAATTTTACCCCCATATAAATCATATAATTTCCTTGCTCGCTTCAATCCGTCTGTTAATATCTCGTAATCATATAATTCCCTATTCCTATCTATCTCTATTTCCAATTTGCGAATAATCTGTATCGCTGTTTTTGCATGGAAAAAGAATACAATATCACCAGGCAATGCCCACTGTGGTACTGTCCATTCAACTGTTTCATCATACAAAATATCCTCTACATTAAAACAGCCATTTTCTTTTATGAACCATTCCAGTTCTCGGGTTGTCTTTGGAAAACTAATATTACATATAATCGCCTGTACATTCATACGCATAGTAATCCTTTTTTAATCTTTTCCTATTTCTTTCTTGTATCAGCATAATTTAATACATCTTACTTCTCTCTCATGACGAACCTAAGTTATAATATCTATCAAATTTCTCAGTAGAACGAATTTCATATTGCTTATGTAAGATATTAAAATCCCTATCTATCATCGAAATAATATCTTGTCCCTCAATCATGCTCTCTACTTTCTTTTCATTACACAATAATAAATATGTTTCTCGAATAATAAAATAAAGCATTATCGAAATTTCAAAATAATGCAATACCGGATACTTTGCTGTTTGTATACTGCCATGAGTATACGCATGGCATGACTTATAAAAATCCCCAATCCACTCTAACTCTAAAATCCTATCCTCGTTTTCATCTTTAAGAAAAGCGATTATGCCGTAAATAGAATATGGGAATCTTTTCACTGCCTTATGATATCCGTCAATAAAATCTACCCAGCCAAAATGAAGATAGTCTGCCCTGGCTTTTAAATCTTGGCGTTCGCGTTTTTTAAACAGTGCATTAAACTCCTCCGGGTATGCATGGCTGCAGGAATATTTAACCTCAAACATCCTGAACTTTTCATACCAGCGTTGTAATTCCGTCCGGGTATCCAATATCAGGAGCTTAACATACATTTCAATTGCTCCCCGGCATAAGGGATATGCCGTCCCTAACAGATTCCCCCCCAATAAGGACAATGCCGAAAGCCCGTTATAGACCACACCATAATATAACTGTAGGCAGGGAATGACATGCCCGTCCATCAACATTTCACTCATTTTAGATGACATTACAAAAAGTTCATAAGGCAATGGATAATATAGAAATTCCTCTCCAGGAAACAGCATGCATTTCCTGAAATATACGCTTCCATAGAAGCGGAGCCTGATCTTCTCTATCGTTTCTGAAACAAGCTGCTGCCTATATCTCCTGCTCCTTTCATTTTTCCGTATTTCATCATCCGAAAGAAAAATCGAGTGCGCCCTATGTACCCCCACTATCATCCTGCAGATATCATACTCCGCAGCCTCCCCTATTCCCGTAATCATCCTCTCATCCGACCAGCGGAAATCATAGTATTTCAAAAGGCTTTCCAACCCCAGGCCTTTCATGACCTGCTCCTTTATATCTACCAGAAAACGGCCTTTTATCCGTCCTTTGAACACCCGCTCCAAAGCAGCATCATTCTGTTCAGCAATCGCCCTTAAATCCGGCATAAACGGCAGGCCGGTAAAATCCTGTCCTTTCAAAACTTCACCTTCTTCCTGAACATCCCCATTCCTAACACATACAAGTCTCTAACCATATCATTCATTATATAGGATATCCCTCTAAAAAGCATTCCCTTTTTAAAATTCCTTCAACGTAAACGAAACCTTCCAAAGCCCCTTATAAGAAGTATCCTTCACCAGCCCTGCCTTGTACCCGTCAATGAACATCTCCGCATTCTTCACCACCAGCGTTTCCGTATCAAAATAATCCACGCCGATCTTCTCCCTCTGCTTAAACCCTGTAAGCAGCCCCAGCCATTTTGCCGATACGGAAAAGGAAACAGAGATACGCACCACCCCCAGCCGCACTACATCCCGCTGGGTAGTCCCCGCCTCCGTCTCCCCTCCCGAATCCGCCTCGATGTCCACCATCTGCACCTCATAGGAATCCGGCAGAGGAAGGGGCATCCCGTCAAACGCCAGATATTGCATAAATGCCATTCCTACCTCCCTCCCGACCGCAGGCTCTGCCGCGCCTGGGCACTCACGATCACCTCGTCTAAAAGCGTACCGCCCACATACACCGAGATCACGATATCCCCGGCCTGCCCGGCAAACCCCGCCATAGCCTCCGAAACCGCAGACCTGATCCCGGCAAGGAAATCAGCCATATTCCCCATGCCGCCATAACCGCCCTCCATGGAAGCAAGCTCCGCCGCCCCCACTTTTGGGCTGATCACCATATCCGAAGCCACATCCCGGACGGCCTTCTCCACAAGCCCCCGGCTATTCTCAATCCCTTTCGCAAGCCCGTCGATAAAATCCGGCATCCAGCTCTCATAATCCGTAAGCGGCCCTTCATCTGGCACGGAGAAATGCAGGAACGAGCGTATCTTCTCCGCCACGTCCGAAACCGCGCTCACCACGTTTCCAATGGCACTCCGGATACCGTCCGCAATCCCATTGATAAAATCCATCCCCCACTGCAGCGCCTTCCCCGGCAGGGACGTAATAAAGCTGATCGCCGACTGGAACCCGCCCGAAACCACGCTCCCAAGGGAAGACAAGGCGGAGCGGATACCGGAGACCATATTTTGAAACGCCGATATCGCCGCCTGCTTCAAATTTCCGGCAATGGAGACCACCAAATCTTTCAGCCCGTTCCAGGCGGATGAAGCCATATTTTTAATGGAAGACCAGATATTCCCTGCGGTATCTTTAAGCCCATTAAACAGAATCACCACATGGTTCACCAGCCCCTGCGCCAGGGAACCTACAATCTGCCGGATACCCGACCAGATAGAAGAAGCCGCCTGCTGGATATTCGTCCAGATATTCAGGGCATCCTCTTTCAGCTTCGTAAAATTCCCCGTCACCAAATCAATCAGTAGCAGAACCGGCCCGAGGATCACATTTTTAATCAGCTCCCAGGCACCCGAAGCCGCCGTCTGTATTCCCTGCCAGATGCCCTGCAGAGTGGACGAAAGGTTCTCCCACAAGGAACGGATCATATCCACGATCCCGGAAAGCACCGGGTTCTCCATCATGCCCGTCCAGACATTGCCGAAGAAATCCCCCACCGACTGCCAAAGCCCCGACCACCATGCCGGAATCTGGTTAAATATGCCGACCAGCGACTCCCATGCCGCCGGAATCGTCTCCGTAAAAAAGGAGCAGATCGCCTCCCAGGCAGAAACGAAAAATTCCTTCACCTGCGCCCAAATCGCATTCACAGCATCCCGGAACCACTCGCATTTCTGGTACAGCAGAATAATGGCGGCCACCGCCGCTGCCACAGCGGCAACAATCAATATGATAGGATTCGCCGCCATCACCGCCCCCAGGGCAGAAAAAGCCGTTTTCAACATATTGAAGCCGGATACCAGCTTCGGAATAAATGTCATGATCGTGCCCACCGCCGAGGCCACCTTGCCAATCACGATCAGTACCGGCCCGATGGCCGCCGCCAGAAGGGCGACCGTCATAATGACTTTCTTCGTCCCCTCGTCCATACCGTTCAGCCAATCCACCAGCTTCTGCACCCAGCCCACGATCATGCGGATAGACGGCATCAGCAGCTCCCCAAAGGAGATCGCCAGCTCCTCCAACTGGCTTTTCAATATGGTAAGCTGCCCCGCAAGGTTATCCTGCATGGTCTCCGCCATGCCCGCCGCCGTGCCGTCACAATTTGCGATAGCGCCGCTCAATTTCTCAATATCCGCCGGGGCGGCATTCATCAGCGCAAGGAACCCGCTCATGGCATTCTTGCCCACCAGCGTCTCCGCCGCAGCCGCCTTCTCCGACTCCGACAAGCCCGCGAACGCCACCCGGCAGTCCGCCAGGATATCCGACAAATCACGCATGGAGCCGTCCGCATTGGACGTGGCCACCGTAACCTCCCCGATTCCCGCCCCGCAGATCTTCACCTCGCCCGCAAGACTGTTCATCACCGTCCGCAGGGAAGTACCCGCCTGGGAGGACTTGATCCCGGCATTGGCCATCAGCCCGATGGCCTCCGCCGTATCCTCCGCCGAGAACCCCAGAGCCCCGGCAATGGGCGCACAGTATTTGAACGTCTCGCCCATCATGGAGACATTCGTATTCGCATTGCTGGAAGCCGCTGCCAGGATATCCGCAAAATGCCCGGAATCCGCCGCCGACAGTCCGAAAGCCGTAATGGCATCCGTCACAATGTCCGAAGTGGTCGCCAGATCCTCCCCGGAAGCGGCGGCAAGGTTCATAATACCCTCAATGCCGGAGAGCATATCCGAGGTCTTCCACCCCGCCATCGCCATGTAGTTCATGGCCTCCGCCGCCTCCGAAGCAGAGAACTTCGTTTTGGAGCCCATCTCACGGGCCTTATCCCGCAATGCCTCCAAATCGGCTCCCGTAGCACCGGAGACCGCCGCCACCTGGCTCATGGCGGAATCAAAATCCGCCGCCGTCTTCACCGCCGCCGTCCCAAGCCCTACGACAGCCCCCGTAACTGGCAGGAACTTCTTTCCCACGGAAGAAATATTGTCCCCCAGCGCCTGCAGCTTCTCCCCCGAAGCCGCTATTCTTTGTACCGCCGTAGCCGACTGGTTCGCCTGCTGCTCTAAATTCCGCAGGGCATTCTCCGTCTCGATGATCTCCCGCTGCAGCGCATCGTACTGCTCCTGGGAAATCTCCCCATTGGCGAGGGCAGTATTGGCCTGCTCCGCCGCCGTTTTCAGGGTTTCCAGCTTCTCCTTGGTCTCCGAGACCGCCTGCCCCAGAAGCCGGTGCCGCTGAGCCAGCAGCTCCGTATTGCCAGGGTCAAGTTTCAGCAGCTTCTCCACATCCCGCAGCTGGGACTGAGTATTGCCTATCTCCGTATTGACCCCTTTCAAGGCGGTCTGCAGCTTGGTAGTATCGCCGCCAATCTCCACCGTAATGCCCTTGATCCGGTTCGCCACTAAAACCACCTCCCCTCAAAAACGGCATGAAAAAAGCCCGGACGAATCCGAGCCGCAGGCATAAAGAAAGCACCGATTATTTCTAACCGATGCCATGTAACAATCTCAATATAGGATTTTGGAAATTTTGTATACAGAAATTCTTCTGTTTTTCTATTGACAAAATCCCATCCTTCCGATACAATCGTTTGTAAAAGAGATGGGTTTTCACCGTACAGTTTTTACTCAAGCGGGCTGCTCGTTTCTTTTTTTATTGCCAGCAGGTCATAAAGATACTTCCCGCCATCCGCATCATGGCGCACCAGCATCCGGGCAAAAAAGATGTTGTACCGGCAGACCTCGCCGCTCTTATCGTCATATACCGGCAGAGCAAACCTTACATCATACCGATACCACCCGTATTTAGCGTCCTTCTCATGCTTCTTTTTCGTATTCTCCGAGTATTCCCCATTCGTAGCAATCTGGATCAGCTCCGGTATCCCCTGCGCCGCATTGGCCTTGGCCTTCGCAACAGCCCCTTTCAGGGCAAGCCTGCTCTCTGAACCGGCATACTCATCCGGGAAACTGCTGGAAATGAATATCTTCTCGGACGTTTCCGCAATCTCGTAAAATTCCCCGACATATTCTTTGAGGTAGTCCTCCACCTCTTTCCAGTCTTCCCGCTTTTTGCCTTTAAAACGGATATCGTTGATCAGAACGATTTTCTCACCATTCAGGCCGACAATAATATTTACGTTTCTATCCATGGTATCCCACTTTCTTCCCAATTTGAAAGTTCTTATTCATGCACATTTTTTAAATATCTGTTTCTGTATTTTTAAATAACGCTGCAGTCCTTCCAATTCATCATAACTATTTGTATCTTCTTCCTGTATTTCAAATGCGTTGGCTTCTGCAAACTTCATTGTATAATCTCTAACCATACCAAGTAAAAGGCCGACATTTTCAACAGAAAACGATATCCTGATATTCTCTTTCTCCTGATTCCTTTTTATTTGTTCTAATGCCATCATAACATTATCTATTTTTTTCTCGCTTACAGTCCCCGTCTTAATTGAATTTACATATTCAGTAAATGATTCATTAAAATCAGCTACACATTTTGGTATCTTTTCTTCTTCATTTTTCTTATTTTTAGCCACAACATAGATAACTCCCGCTGCTATTGCTACAAGCACAGTTCCAATAATAAAATACTTATTCTTTTTTGCAAATTGAATAACCGTATTTTCCCCCGCACTACTATTCGCCTCTGGTATAGAAACTTCCTCCAGATGTTTCACAATTTGTCCCGCCTTATCTCGAACAACACCGCCAAATCGTAATAATACACCCGCATCGATTCCTGCTTGTATTTCCGGTGGTATATCAAATGCAATCTGTGTTACTGCCATAATCGTTCTCCTCTCTTTATTAATCTTATTCGACTTCATATTTTCGTCCAATAGAGCGTATTTTCGCAACTACTGCACTGACCTGTTGATATTTAACCAAATAATTCTGGTAATCACAGTTGTTCTGATGTATAATAAAAGAAACGGCGGTGATTCCTATGGCAAGACCAAAAAAGTACAGTATCCATCTTACGGAAAATGAATTAAAAAAGTTGAAATCTGTT
>CAJTCV010000037.1 GCA_910574805.1 Lachnospiraceae bacterium
GAAATACAAGTCGTATTTGTTATCTTTATTGTAAAAAACGGCATATTTCCGGGGGTTTTTCAGGTACGACCAACAAGGTTAGGGGCGTTGTTATAATTTTTTCCGGGAGTTTAGGTAATAATTGGTGACAGTTATTTTAATTCTTTTATTGTGGATGACCTCGCAGAAAGCTTTCATGAGACGATTAACATCTGGGCATATTATCTCCCGAATGCGCAGAAGATTATTGATACATATGATGCAGACATCGTGGTCATCGAATCGGCAGAGCGCGTAGACCGGACCGGCGATATCATAGCCTGCGTAAAGGCGATGAAAGAAGCGACTGCGGCACAGTATAATCAATAAGTATGGTGTATTTAAATATCTAAAGGATTCTGCAATCCATCATTCGTCCGTTCGATATAAAAGTAGGCAGGTAATGTCAAATGGCTTATACAGGTCGGAGGTTGTTTTCTGTGGTTTGGTATTCGTGATTCTTGATTTGTGAAGTGTATACTTCTGGTTTCTCTCCATAATCTATATCATGTCAGGATAGGTGTATGCTTTACTATGGAAAATATACAGTCTGCGGAACATTTGCAGTTTTGTGTACATTGAAAACAACTGCCTGAAAACCGTAAAAGTGTCTCTGCAGGCCTTTACTGTATGCAGGCTGCGGCTGCATTGCGAAGTCAGATATTCATCAAGGAATGCATGTGTTCTGAAGCGGAACAGCCTGTCAAAATCTTTATTCTTCATACTGCACCTCCGGAATCACGCGGGATGCGACAGCGTCTTTGCGCTCTATAGTGCGGAAAGCGTCCTCGACCTGGTTATAGTAATAGTGGGTCTCCATTGGCCTTTTATGGCCGAGGAAGCTGCTGAGATAAGGTCTCATCACATGGAGGGCCACATCCTCATCCATCCATGAGTTCATCCGTTTTATCACACATGTACGGCGGAGGCAGTGGATAGTAGGCTTTTTATCACAAGACGCAGAGGGATTTCGTTGCATTCTAAAATTCATTAAATTTCCTGTCCACGGAAGTCTTCAGAATGTGGCTCCCATGCTTTTTTCTTGGAAAACCCATTCTGGTGTCGAACCGAGCTGGCTATGATGATGAGAGCGAACAGATCTGTGAAAGGTGCGGGAGCGCCATGGTAAAAGTCGGTGAGGAGTTTGTCCGTACGGAAGTACAGTTCATTCCTGCCAGCCTGAAAGTGGTCGACCATTACCGGGAAACCTATGAATGCAGGGTATGCCGCAAAAACGGAACGCCTTATATGGAGAAGTCCCCGGTGCCCTGTCCCCTGGTCATGCACTCCCTTGCGTCTGCTTCCACAATCGCATGGCTCATCCATCAGAAGTTTGAGCTGGGCATTCCATTATACCGCCAGGAAAAGGAATGGGAGGCCCTGGGCCTTTCCTTAAGCAGGGCAACGATGTCGAACTGGCTCCTTTGCGTCTACCGGGACTGGCTCTCTCATGTGGTCTCTCATTTGAGGCAGGAACTTCTAAAACAGGGGCATCTGCATATCGATGAGACCCATGTACAGATGCTGAAGGAACCAGAGCGGAAGAACACTTCGGATTCTTACATGTGGGTGTACTGCAGCATCAGGGACCAGGCAAGGCCGGTCCGGTATTTTGAGTACCAGCCGGGGAGGGGCGGAAAATATCCGGAAGCGTTTTTAAAAGGCTATACCGGATATATCCATACGGATGCTTATTCCGGGTACAATGGGGTGAAAGGGGTTACGAGATGCCTGTGCTACACCCACCTGCGACGCGCTTTCGTGGATGCGCTGCCCAAAGACATCCATGACCCGAAAGTTTCAAAACCCGCAGAGGCAGTCCTGCGGCTGAATAAGCTGTTTGAGATAGAAAAGGAACTGGAGAGCCTTCCCCCGGAACAGAAGAAAAAGGAACGGCTTGGCCGCGAGAAACCGCTTCTCGAGGCTTTTTGGTCATGGGCAGAGATAAACTCTGCCGGGGAACTGCCCAAGTCGAAGCTCCATACAGCTTTCCGGTATGCCCTGAACAACCGGCAGGAATTTTTCAATTATCTTGAAGATGGGAACTGTTCCATCAGCAACTCTCTTGCGGAGAACTGTATCCGTCCGTTTGTGATCGGCCGGAAGAACTGGCTGTTTGCGGGAAGTCCGAAGGGTGCTGCTGCAAGTGCAGGGATCTACACCCTGGTCGAAACAGCGAAAGCCAATGGTCTGGATGCAATGAAATACATCAAATATATCCTGTCAGATATGCCAGGGAGTACATTTCTTGAAAATCCGGAATATCTGGATGACTATCTGCCATGGGATCCCATGGTACAGGAACGGTGCCGATGACCACTGCCCTTTTATTATAGAGGGTTGGTGGTTATTTTTCTATCCACTATCTTATTTGAGGCTTACTTTCGATCTTAGGATTTTCGTGCTGCTCAGGATTTTTTCCTCTTTTTCTCTTCCTCAATCCCCGCTTTCTTCTGATACTATATCAGCTCCAGTATAATCTCATGCATTGTAGTAATACGCTCTCAGTTCTGCTGTTTTTGCCGCCCCCGTCCCCTGCCGGTTCCATCCCATTGGTATCGAGCTCCTCCGGTACGGGGTTCCGCTTTTTCCGGTTTAGGAGGGGCTCCAGTTTTATCAGATCAGATGTATGGGAGATCAGAGGAAATTTCAGTACGTATATCTTGTTTTTGACAGTCTGGCGGCTGACATGTGTTCCCAAACTCACCTGCTGCGCTCCGTGTCAATAAGAAGTCTATACGTTTTCTGTCAGCCGCTGTTTTGGTTCCGTACTAGGATCTGATCGAGAAGGTGAGAACATTGTTTTGTCTGTTTGTTGAGAAACGACATTTTCTGGAAGGTGACTTCTACCAGAGATGCAATCAGAATTTTAGTATGATGCCTTTAGTATTAAGGCATTTAAGGCAACTTTGGTAAAAATTTAAGTTTGCTCAATTATAGTTATAAAAATAAAATTCTAAACATGTTGTTTGGACAGCAGAATATGTTGCTGGATATTTGGAAAAAAATAAATAATTATGTATAATGAGATATATATTGTTTTTTATAAAAAATATGAATAGATAAAATAATACAATAGATTATAAAAGTAAAGATTTGTTTTTATTGTATTGTTTTGAACTATCAGAAAAGAGTATTGTAGTATGAAAAAAATATTAGAACTATTGATAAATGAAAGAATGGATAATATGGCTGTTAACTTATATTATCCTGGACAAGAATTCACCGGTATAATTGAAGAGATAACAAATGAGGAAGTGATTATATTAAATTGCAATGGGATAAGATGTTTTTTGGATTCCACATCATTATTTGGTTTTGCATTACCAAGAGAAATAAAGGGAAATAAGAGTAAATATAAAGAAGAGACACTACTTGTTTTGAAAAATATTAATAATGCAAAACGTCCATCAAAATCTGTTATTGAAATGATTAAAGAAAATGTTACAGAACGAGTTTTACAATATCAAGAAATAGAAAAAGAAGTACAAAAAATTATTTGTCAGATGGAGAACTACAATGAGTTTGGTGTTGACCAGATATTGTTGTTCGAATTAGAGGGATTAAAGATTAGGAAGCCTGGGTGTTTTTCTGCGTTAAATACGCTTAGTGCTGGATTGCATTATGTGGGTGGGAATAAGGAAATAGCAATTAAAATTCTTTGGGAGACATCTCGTTATGAAATTGCGTTAGCGATAATTGATGAGATTTGGGACGATCAGATATATCTTGATTGTTTAGGATATGCGGTAAGTGATTTTGATCCCGATTCTTTAAAGTGGTATCAAGAGGCATTTTGCTATTATGTAAAGCAATGTGCGGATTTAGGCGATATTTCTTTATTGATGCTAATTATTGAAGCAACTTTAAAAAGAAGGAAAAGTATAAATAATATTTTTCGGGAAGTACTTTACTTTTTGATTCAAAAAAAGGAAAGTGCCATAGTAAAAGGGTTTGATGGAAAAGAAACATTTTCTGTATTGCTGAATAAAGTCAGACAACTTTATCCAAATGGAGAAAATCTTTTGTTGAGGCAGGAATCCTTGCCGGGAAGATTGAATTCACTTTTTGCTAACGCACCAGTACATATAAAAAAGAAAAAAGAAAGTTTAGTTACACATATAAATGGAACACGGGAAATGATTCGTCCACAGTATTATATCGGTATTATTAGTGATCGTTTTATAACAGAAAATGATTTTTTTCAGTTTCGAGTAAAATTGGATCCAAGGCAAACAGAGGAAATATATATGCATTCTTACCAAGTGGCAGATCCTTTGTTATTGCACAAATTAAATACCAGTCAGGATTATTTGGGAACAAAAATTTGCTTTCGTTTTGGTAATAATGATAAAGGGATTTGTGCTGCTGATGCAATAATGGAAGGCAAAGAAAGAAATGAGTATCGTATGCTTTTGGCAGATAATAAAAAAAATTACGACATGCCGAACTATTATAATTATTTATCCATTAACAGAGATGAAGGGAATCAGTTGAAATGTGGAGAATTTATTCTAGAACAGGCAGCGGAAGCAGGTGATAAAGAAGATATAAATCAGATAGAATTAATCATATTTTTTTATAATTGTATTATGAACATGAGATCTTGGCGGAATATGGGATATCCATGTGCAATAAAAAATTGTTCGGAAATTGTTATGTATTTGGAAAATTGGAATATTATTGGCAGCCAGGTAGAATGGGCCAGTGGGCTTATAAAACTTTTAAATCAGGGGGGACATAAAGACTGGGCAGACATATTTCAAAGTTTACGAGAAGGATTGAGTCAGACTCATCCGCTATATATGGCTCCCAAGCCAAATCGAAAAAATATAAGTCGTGAAAACCTGATGTCTTCTTATATTTTTCCGGAAGTCGTACTGGGTGATTATGAGCATGCATTAGAAGACATTAAATATTGGAAGCAATTAAGTACCAATAATCGTAAAAACAAAGGTGCTCCTTGGGACCGTGTTTGCATACTTGAAGAAGTATGCAAGGCTGGATTAAATGGAGACAGGGAAAGATTTTCAGCTAAAGCTCATGTACTGTGGGAAAAAGTGACAGAAAGCCAAAGAAAGATACTAAAGGAATTGTTTGAAGTGGCTGGTGTATATGGAGGCGAAAAATGAACTGTACTCAGTTGCAATATTTTTGTGGAATCGATAGCCCAATTATCGTTAATTTAACAAGTAATACCCAAATAAAAGGGAAAATGGCTTCGATTAATCGAAATGGGGTGAAAATTCAAACAGATATTGGTTCATTTAGATTCTTAAGAAATGAAGAAATTGTGAATATACAGTTGGAAGGAATAAAATCCGGCTTTAATTCTCCGGAAATATTGCATGAAGTTGGTCGTTTTCGTGGCCATGCAAATTTGTTAGTTAATTCATCTCCTATGGGATTTCAAGGGGCATTTCATGATTTTATTTGTAGTGCAATTGCGAAGCTTGAGAATAACATTCTGGACACTGGGGAGTTGTTAGAGGTATTACATAAATCTGATGAGATAAAAAAGAGAAACTTATCTTTTCATACGGCAAAAAAATACGTAATGATAACAAAAAAATATTTATTTGAAGATAAAGATTTGTGTCGTTGTATTTGCTTCTTGTTGTGGTATGGGGCAAGGTGTAATAGTGAGGCGATGGCTGTATTGACATCTGATTTGGTTGCGGACGAAGAAAAACGTACAGACGAGTTGTATTATCAGCTTGGTCTTGCAAATCAATTGATTGGAAAAGCTGACGCGATGACTATTTATTGGTTAAATAGATATTATAAAGACGATCCCAAACGAGCTCTGGCTGAAAATGAACTTTGTTGCAATGCAGTATGGCTTGCCTATTTGGATATGTGTAGTGATTTGCTATACTATGAGGGACTTGCTGAAATATTGATGCAACTTGCACACAATGGCAGTGAAGAATCATATCGTTGTGCATATAGTTCTCTATATCGTTTATTTAGTAGGAGCTGTCATCATACTCTTTCCCGGGAGGCAGTTGCGGCATTAATGCCAGATAATTGTTTCAATAGACTTACTCGATCAGTGGAGGAATTGACAATTTATCTGAAAAGTGATAAAGATGGTTATTGTTTTTTTGCAGCAGAAGCAACTGAAATGATATTACGACAGAATAATAAAGAAGGAATTATATACTATACAAATGGAAATGAGGAATATCGTTGCGGATATCTTTACGATTATACATCTACAAGGCACCATGGATATATTTTGGGATATGATTTAATGACTTATTTTCTTCCTTCAACAGCAATATCTGAAAAGAGAAAAAGAGAAATTAAAAAAGGATTTGACTTGAGTCAATATAACGGAGAGCGAGTTTTAATGGAGCCGTTTGTGTTTCATGCTGAAAGTTCTTTTCGCAGAGGAGGAAGTTATACAATTATTGAATTGCTTTAAACATTATGGTTCAAGAAAGAAAGGAAAACATAACTTGTTATGAATAAACAAAATAGTAATTTAAATATTTCAGAAAAAACGGAACAGGCTGTTACAGCAGCTGATGCATTGTATCAGGCAGTCAAAAAATCCTATCCCAATCGCCCTCTCTTTTTTTTGAAGCTAGACGAACTTTATATGAATTTATGTGTTGGTGCCAGAAGTTATGACAAAGATTTTATTTTTATGGTCGAAAAAAGATGGTCTGACTATTTACCTGAAATAATATGGACGGAAGAATTGGGTAAGCTTGTAAATCAGTATCAGCGTAATTGTAGAAAATGGGTGTGGCAGATTATTAGCGATCAATATCCTTTTACTGCAGAACAATTAAATGCAATAGATGCTGTTCTTAAGATTCATCAACAATTATTAGAGGGAATGACTTATCTGGAAATTAAATCAGAAGGAAATGATTATACATGTCAGGAATTACGTCAGCAGGTGGGAATAAATGGTTTGGGGTTATCAGCATTTGTAAAACAATTAAAATATTCAGACTTTGATGAACAATTGAAAGAATTGCGAGCAACATATGGCAAACCGTTACAAATAGCACAGGATACTTTGATGTGGATGGGAATTGTTTCAATGCAGGTACAGCAGAATAAACAACCTAATCAAGATGCAATACGAAAAACAATAAAAGATATATGGTATGATGTTATGGAAAATAAATTTAATGATTGTGATATAGACATGTGGACAGAGCGTTTTGTTGTGCGCATAAGAAAAAAATGGAAGCTACCATGCGGGCTAATACATTATCCATATAATCAATTAAGAGATGACGCTGCAAAAGCTAAAGCAAAATTTCAGTTTTGTACAGCATATACAATTGCCTGTACAAAAGGCAGAAATATTGAAAATATTACAATATTAAATAGTACAATTGAACTATTGAAAAGCTCATTTAAAAACACTGAAAGTTTGCAAAATGTGAATCGACCAATAAGTCATATTATTAATCGTTATTGCAATTCGGCGGATCAAAAGTTGATTGACACATCCGTAGTAGAGTATTTCCAATTACATTATGATTTTACAGAAGAATGTTTTGAACGTATGAGAAGGTTGGATGAAGATGATATAAGAAATGTCGAAAATGAAATTATACGCCAAAAAACACGTGCTGCGGAAGATATCGCTTTAATGTATCAAGAGCGTGAAGATGAAACACTTGGAAAGTTGCTGGAGACTCTTTCAAATCCTATACATGGTAATGTGATTGGACAGATGTATCTTATATCGAATGGCGAAAAAGAAAATATTCCAATAGAAGAAATCAGACGACTTTTAGGGAATTTTTTTCTCTTAATGCAGCAAAAAATGATTATGCCAGTATGGGATAACCATAGTTTATATCCAGGATGGAGTGTACGAGGAAAAATGGTTGTCAAATCCATTAAAAGAGAGGATGAGAGAAAATGATGTATTTTGGTATAGATTTAGGAACGACACAAACTCTGGTTGCAAAATACATGCCGATGAATATTTCTAATAGAGAAGACAATACTTTTGAATTAATACCTATTTACTATGATAAATTCGAATATAATTATGAAGAAAACTGTTATTATCCTAATATTAAAACTAAAAATGAATATGCGGGCAGTTCTCTTATAATGCCATCCGTTCTATATTTAGATGAAAGAATAGGTGCAGAAGGCGAGTGTATTACATATCGTTTGGTCGGAAAAGCGGCACAGCATCGTGCCGCCGAATTAGATGATTTTAATGGAAAGTATTATATAAATGCAAAAGCCAGATTAGAATCTAATTGTCCGCCTGATGAAAATGGTATTACGGCAGGTGATATTGCGTATGAACTTTTAAGAGTTTGTTTTGATTCCATTCGACAGTATATATATTGGAGTTTTGAGGATTTGCCACCAATGTTTTTTAATCGCAAACTGGATGGTGTGAAAATAGGCGTCAGTACACCTTTGGCGACCAATACGGATTTTTCAAAAGTACTGCTGGAACAGGCCCGGCGTGCTGCTGCTGATGTGGGATTCAGAGGTGTGGATGAAAAAATACGACTGATAGAAGAGCCAACAGCTGCTCTTGCGAATTTTATTATTGGTGAGATATGTCGGAAAAATAGACTTGGTGTGGAAAGTCCCTTTCTTGGAAGTTCTGAAAAAGGGATAGCTATGGTAATTGATCTGGGAGGTGGTACTACAGATGTTGCTGTACGTCCATATCATTTAATGGGAAAAAAGGAAGGTATCATTGACTTTCAGAGTAATTGTCTGGCCAAGTCAGGATTATGGGTTAAACGTGCTGATAATGCAAGGGCGGCATTTGGAGGTTTGGATTTTGATGATCGAATTGCAGCATATTTGGTGTGCAAATTTAATATGGCTTACATTAATGGTGGATATCAGCAAGGTGCTTTTGTATATGGAACATTAGAAAATTTCGATGGTGGGATCCGTTTTCGTGATGAAATTACATCTGTTGTCAGAAAACGTATTATAAGTTATGCAACTCGACTTGCGCAAAAAATGAAAGAAGCATTCACAGATGTTGCATTAGAAAAATATGAATTGCCGGATATTTATCACTTAAAAGGTCCTGAAGATCCCGTTTCGTTTTCAATATTTGTCACAAGGGATGAATATTTTGACTTAATAAGGCCCCTGCTGGAAAATGAAGCAGCACATAAATTTCTTCCAGGGCATCAGCATGAAACCATTGAGCATATCGTGACTCAAACAATATCGGATGCAGGGATTCAATATCTTTCGGACTTGGATTTCGTGTACCTTACTGGAGGAACCAGTATGATGCCGGAAGTGCGCAAATGGATAAAAGGATATATCGGAAATAATTGTCCGATTATTTGGGCCAATGATCGACGCTCGTCAGAAGAGTTGTTCCAAAATTGTCTGACAGATATTGCAAATGGTGTAGCATTATCACTTGACGCCTCAACAGGTTTAACAAATTATAAAAAAAGTTTGTCAAATACAGTTATGATTGATGTCCAAAATGGTTTGCCAAAACCATTAATTAAAGCTGGAACAGAATATCCTAGTAAAGGGGAGCTTAAAGATGTGCTTCCCGTTGAAAGCGTAGTAGGAATCAGGATTCGACTCTATTCTGCATTGAATGAATATTCGCCTGAATTACAGATACTTGGAGAATATTGTATGAACAAGGGGAAAGTTATTCCGCCTAAAACAATGCTGAGTTTTCGTTACAGTCTGGATGATGATAAACAGATTTCACTTACAGCTTTTTATATTGATGAAAATGGCAATGAAATTGAAGCAATGTTAGATTTGAAAAATCTGGAGTAGATTGAAGCTGAATGTAAAAGAGAAAAGAGGACAATATCATGAAACCTGTCATCGTTTACTCATCCAGAAACAATGATAATGGGAAACAACCGGATAATAAAATGTTTTGGAATGTTTATGCGCAGGAAAATGAGGACTTTTCCAGCCAATTGGATTTAATGATAAGAGCACACAAACAATTATATCAAGAGATTGTAGCACCTGAATTTAAAGAGACAAAAAAAATTAGAATTGATGAACATCCTGCATTTAAAAAGCTGGAACAAATACTAAAATCAATTTATGAGAAAAATGGATGTGTAATTTTAGAGATGTTTCTTTATTCAGCAAAGGCTATTCCAGATTTTCTTCCAAATGATAACAGTGAACGCCCAAAACCAAATCGAGATGTTTCTAATACTTATGCGCGACTATTGGCAAGATTAATGGATCGAAGTATACGTGAGACCCCTGGTAAAAAGAAAGGAGATACCAGCGATAATCCCAGCATCAGTGGCTATGTCCATGTATTAAAGGATTGGCCGAAGACCGGAACATGGAATGAAATTCAAAGACTTGCAATTCGGGTGTACAGTGAAATGCGGGCAATAAGTGAAGAAGTTGAAGATGAGCTTTTTTGCGCTCTGGAAAAGGTATATAATTATCGTTCAGCATTCGATGCATTGATTTCTGCTGAAAAACGTGTTCACTCGAAAGAACGTTTATTAAAAATACTACGTTTTTTGTGTAAGAAGCGCAGTGAGCAGAATGGCATACAATGTGAAGAAGGAATGTATGAAGAATTTGAAAAGGTTATAAATATGCTTTGTGAAGAAGACAATATTCTGTATTGTGAGTTAAGAGATGCATACCAGGAATATAAACATAGTGGTCCTCATGTCAAATATATGAATAATATTTTTGGAGTAACAGCAAAAGACCCATTGGAAGATTTGTCTGATAAAAGCAAAGAAGAGAAAATTAAATTCATTTTCAATAATTATGATCCAATTTCTTTCATGTGGCGTCGCTGGTTGGAGAATTTGGATAGCGAGTTATTTTACAACGCTGTGAGAGAGAAATTTGAGCAAGTTATATATCCTTCCGGAGATATTTATAGAATTAGTTTTATGCTCTGTGGGTTTGCAGGAATGCGTAAACTGGAACAGGGACGCGATTATGTAAGAAGTTTAAATCAGAATCCGATATTTTCACCACAGCCAGAGCATCCGGCATTCTTGTGTGTTTTGCTTTGCGCACGTCAACTGGCTGGAGATGCAATTGGGATGGGAGCCATTTTG
Organism: Lachnospiraceae bacterium; assembly: GCA_910574805.1. Lineage (GTDB taxonomy): Bacteria > Bacillota > Clostridia > Lachnospirales > Lachnospiraceae > Hominiventricola. The sequence continues at coordinate 11,076 of CAJTCV010000037.1, forward strand.
GAGATATATGAACAACTTGAAACAGAAGATGTTCAAAAAATACAGAGCACTATTCGATTATTAATTTGCCGGGGGAAAAATTTGGAGGTGACTCAAAAAAGGGTTCAGGAGTATGTAAAGAGAGCAGAGTATGGTAATGAAAAGGATGTCGTTAACCTGTTAAATTGTCTGTGTAAGTACTATCAGTTTCAAGTAGACCACAAGATAAGTCAAAAGATTATTCCAATAGACCATGTGATACATATTATGGAAGAAAGATGTGGACTGAATAAAGAAAACAGTACATTTCAGTGTACGCCTTCATCAACATTACTTTTGATTTGTTTGAACTATATAGATGGTGATATTACATGGGAGAACAGGAATCTGTATAAAAATTTTCTTTTGGCAGCCCGACAAACAGTGATACGAAATCGAGCGGAAAAATTACTTGTAATATTCTTTTCTGAAGACTTCGATTGATAAAGGAGACTTGATAATGTTTTATATTTTTACAAGATTAATGAATGAAGAAAAATTCCCGCCAGAGCATGGTTTTGATGTAGAGCCTGTGGTTATGGAATTTGAGGTATATGTACGATTGGTTTTAGGAATCGCATATGACAGATGTAGACAGCTTTTAATGGAAGCAAAAGGCATTGAAGAGCATAAGTTGTTAGATAAAGCGCTTCAAATACATAGGGAGTCTTCAAAACGGCACGTTTCAGAACAAATATACAATAAATGTATTTTACAATATAATGAAGAACTAAAAAACTGGTGTGAAGAAAATCATTGGAATTCGGATGTTATAGATTTGTTATCAGGAGTAGATCAGAAAAATGTGAATGCATATAGTATTTTGAGAAACCAATCAAAAACCATTACTTTAGGAGAGTATCGATGGAACATTCTTTTGATGATTGAAACCATTCAAAAAATAGTCCCTGAAGATAAAATTTTAAAATTTTTAGAAAGAGCTGTTATTCCCGTAACTATATATATCGAAATGCGAAACGGGAATGGTCATAATTTGACTCCAGGACACAGGGATTCGTTACTTAGGCTACGGAAATGGCTTCAGGATCGAGGAGATTTGTTGTTTTCAAAAGGGAAGTGTGAACTGGTTGTCCCACATAAGTGGGACAACCGGTCAAAAATTGTTTCGTGTGCTGTTTTAAATGAAAATGAACTTGAAACTGGAGATATACCTGTAAAATTTCTTCATCGACAAGATCTGGTAATAGAACCAAGGGAATCTTATTGTGAACTTGAAGATACATTATTTATCCGTTTTCCTGATTTGGATACAGGAGGAAAACAATATTTTAGAATTAGTCCATTCATTTGCATGAAAAAGGGAGCACGCCTTCTGACAGATGCCGAGTATGGAATGTTGCTTAATAATACTTTAAATGGAGAATATCGGTACAGATGTATTCGTGTGACGGGTTCTGGTGAGAATCAATATGCAATATTTGGTGAAAATATATCTGAAGGTGAGGTCATTGATTTTGAACGAACATATTGCTTTTTTATAAGTTCTGGTCGAGAAGCTATTCCTGATACGATGAAAAAGATTGGGAAAAACACGCAGTTTTATATGAGCCGACATCCAGAATTCCAGCTGGCTATGGATTTGAATCAGCCGTTTTCATATTATCATGTCATTGATAAACATGGAAATGAGAAAATTGAACAATTGCAAAAAAAGCAAAGCGGTATTTTCTTCATATTCCTTACTGGGCATGGCGGTTTGGGAAAAACACATCTTGTGCTTAATCTGTTAAGGACAGGATATAATACATCTTATTATCCCGGAGGTAATTATCTACGATTTGATCAAGTAATGTTTCTTTCTGCAAAACGAACGAGTATGCAAGTAGTTATTGGAGATATAGAGATGAATCTGGACCATGATATAGAAGATTACGAAAGTATGATTATTTTATTGTCAGAAAAGTTGCTGAATAAACAAACAAGGAAATATTGTAAGAATATGTTGTCAAAGTTAGAAGATGCACTTATAAAAAATAATAATAGACAATTGATTATCATTGATGATTTGGACACTTTGAAATTTGATGAACAAATTAAAGTATGTAATTTTTTTGAACAATTTAAAAGTGAGAATCATCGCGTGCTGATTACCTCTCGTGTGATTCCGGCAATTTTAATCTCTAAAGTGTCCCAACAGACTACAATTGTACTTCGACCACTCAATTGTGAACACAGCTTGGATTTTTGTAGAAAATATGTTTCGGATAAACATTTAAATGTTGGAGAAATATTGGCTTCGGAAGCGGAGAATATTCAAAAAGTTACAGAAGGTATTCCTTTAAATTTAGTTCTGGTACTGCACTTAATGGGGCAAGGATATAATCGGACTAATTTATATAGTCAAGCATCCATTTTATGTGAAAATTCCACTAAATTTATTTTCCAGCATATTTTAAGTGTATTAGAGGAAAAGACAAAAGAAACATTAGGCATGCTTAGTCGTTTTGTAAAAATAGTAAATTTAAAAAATCATATGAGTGTTATAGGATTTAATACATTACGATTGTTAGTTCCTACTCTGTCTGATGATGAATATGAAGTTGCAATAGATGAGTTAGTGTATTATGCAATTATAGAACGATCCAAAGATAAACAACAGGATATTATTTATCTTCGTAATGCAGTTTTCTTGGAAAGTGAGAATGAAATTACATTGAGCCTGGGTAGTCTATGCTTTTTGAGATATATTGAACAAAATCCGGAAAAATGGAAACGTGCTATGGGGAATAACTACTTGCTTTTGGAATATATTCTGGATGTTGCTAAAGATTGGAAAAGAAGTGAGCAAAAGATGGAACGGATGTGGGCGAATAATTGTGCCAGGATGGCATTGAGCCCACATTATCAAGACATGATATCTGATCATAACAAAATTGAATGGAAAAACCTATTGATGGAGTCAGGAATCGATATTATAGATGATCTTGTTCAGAAAACAATAAATTTAAAGAAGCTTAATCCAGAAACAGAACCATCAATAAAGCTACTATCAGACAGATATTATAAAGTTTTAGAAATTCTGGATCGATGCCAAAAGAAATGGCCTGAAGGCAGAGAACAAATAGAACAAGCATTTATTACATGTGTTGAAACATTGATTGGTATATATAGCAATACAAATTCCGAGGTGAATGAAATCATTAGCGAAGTTGAAGAACGATTGATTAGATGTTATCGCGCTTTTGAAGAACAAACGGGTGAGTGCATTTCTCAAAAGTGTGCACAATTATTGAAAAGGCTTGGATTTCTCTGAAGATTTAATTAATAGCTGCTTTTCACATCTAATGTCAGTTAGTGTTCTGTCTGTATTATATATAGCTAAATTAACCTGTCCCTATGGAACAAAATTCAGGACAGAGTGACACCAGCTTAGTCCTGACATTTTCAGCTGTGAATTGCCATTGGATACAGACTGTATGTGCATTGCGGTCATTTTCCCATGCCGCCAGCTCCCGCCGGAGTAAATCCACGTCTTTAATCCTGCGAGACAGACACTGCCGTGTCATTACATTCAGTTCTGTTTCGGCAATGTCCAGCCAGCTTTCATGTTTCGATGTGTAATGGATTTCCAGCCTTTTGGTAATCCTGCGGGCTTCCAGAGCCGAAAATGCCTTATACCAGGAGGAAATGGCATGCGTGTTCGGGTTATCCATGACAAGTATGATCTTATTACGATCAGGATAGCTGACATCTACCAGATACCTGATCTCATCACCCCAGTCTATCGCTGTACAATGCGTACGCGTGCTTACATGGCGTATGCCGCCCAGAGACTCTACGAATACAAAAATGCTGCAGATGTCGTTCCGGATATATTCAGAATCGTCTTTCCGGGTATCCCCTAGACGCATAGGCAGCGGCTCTCTGACCTCCCCGAGCAGCTGATTTGGTTTTTCATCCATGCATACCACGGGAACTGCCGGATTACAGGGTGTTTCATAAATATCCAGGATATCTTGCAGGCTAAGAATTCCGCATTTTTGGGAGGGATGCAGCAGTAGGTGTTTTTGTAAGGTCGAAGTTCATTTTTTTAGCGCAAGGCGTATTGCATCCTTTCCGATTGGAACGTCCAGTTTAACACGGGCTTTTTCTTCTAAACCCTTATGCCTCACATTTGGCACCACCATAAATGAAACTGTGCAAGCAATAGGTTATTGAATTTGTTTTTGCCATTGTCTATACTATAACCAACGGCAAAAATCGTTTTAATTTTGGGTCTGCAGCCCGTTTTCTAAACTGATTTCAGGTACTCTCATTTGCACCACCACCTGTCCAGCCTCTTACGGCAGAAGGACATACAGTAAAATGATAACAGACAGAGTACCGTGCCGTAAATTTACCCAGGGGGTGCCTTTATGGATAGAATTTACGACAATTGTTGTGGTATTGATGTGCACAAAAAACTCATTGCTGCCTGCTTTCGAAAAGGCAGTAAGCAGGAGATACGGGAGTTTGGCGCAACAACCAGAGAGCTTCTCGAAATGGCTGACTGGCTCAAAGACGGCGGCTGTGAAATGGCCGCAATGGAGAGCACGGCATCTTACTGGAAGCCCCTGTATAACATCCTTGAATTGTCCGGCCTGAACGCTATGGTGGTCAATGCCCGCCATATGAAAGCTGTCCCAGGACGCAAGACAGATGTCAGGGATGCTGAATGGATTGCAGATCTTCTTCAGCATGGGCTGCTCCAGCCCAGTTACATCCCTGATAAAGAGCAGCGGGAACTGCGTGAGCTGGTCCGTTACCGCAAGAGCCTTGTCGGTGAACGCACCAGGGAGCTCAACCACCTCCAGAAGATGCTGGAGGGCGCCAACATCAAGCTGTCCGGTACCGTGTCGGATATCAACGGCAGGAGCGCGCGCAACATCCTGGAGTATCTCATCACCGGCGCATCCGTGGATGGACCGAAATATGATGAGATGTATGAGCAGAAGATCATCGCCCATAATCTCAAGGCCACCAGGGAGCAGATCATAGACGACCTCAATGGTGTGATGAGCCCTCTCCAGCGTCGGATGATGAAGGAGCCCCTGGCGCACCTGGACGAGCTTAATATCCACATCAAAAATCTGAATGATGAGATTGACAGCTTCATGAAGCCGGAGGAAAAACAGGCTTCCCATGCCATCCAGGATGTGACTGGTATAGGGAATACCAGCGCACAGGCTATCCTTTCCGTCATTGGAACGGATATGGAACGTTTTCCTACGGACAGGCATATCTCGTCATGGGCCGGATTATGCCCTGGTGATAATGAAAGCGCCAGGAAGAGGAAGTCCGGCAAGACCAGAAAAGGGAACTCCCTTTTGCGGACAACCCTGATTACCTGCGCACATGCAGCTGTAAAAAATAAAAAGTCCTGTTTTCATGCGCAGTTCATGGGGGTCAGCTCCCACAGGGGAAAGAAGAGGGCCTATGTCGCAGTTGCCCATTCCATGCTCATAGCCATTTACCATATCCTCAAAGACGGAGTGGTGTTCAAGGATCTTGGAGCTGATTATTATAACCAGTTCAACAAAGAACGCAAAATCAATGCGTATCTGAAAAAGCTAAAAGCACTTGGCTGGGAAGCCCCGGCAGTTGCCGCCTGAGTCTTCCAGACAGGGTCAAAAACTTCTTTTAAGCTTGATAGGGGAAGTTTGCGCTTTTTTGGCTACCCGGAAGATTATATTTCACAGTAATAGCTGCAGAGTCCAACGGGAATGTTCTTCTGGCCCTGTCCCAGAGGGACATTCACGCTGGACAATTCGGCTTCTGGAGGAAAAAGCCCGTGTGAGCTCGATATTGCGATTGGAAGAGAAAACATACGGAAAATTCTAAAAAATGAATCTCGACCTCACAAAAACTCCTGTTGGTGTACCCCCCCCCAAAAAAAGAAAACGCGGAATTCGTAACCTGCATGGAGGATATTCTGTAAGCGCAAAATAATATAGTGGATAGAAAAATAACACCATACCTTTATATTAAAAGGGCAGTGGTTATCGATACTGTTTCTGTCCTATGGATTCCATGGCAGATAGTCATTCGGATATTCTGGACTTTCAAGAAATGCACATCCCAGCATATTTGACAGGATGTATTTCAGATACTCCATCAGTGCAAGACGGTTTGTTTGGGTTATTTCTACCCAAATATAGATTCCGGTGCTTACGGCTGTTTCTTTCTGACTGCCAGCAAACAGCCAATTTTTTCTTTCGATCACAAATGGACGGATGTGGTTCTCAGCAAGTATGAGATGCTTGGTTCAAATATTTTGGTGGATCAGCTATGCGATTGCAGAAGCAAGAGGGTGCATGACTGAAGGATGGGGTACTAGTGTACTGACCTGTTGATATTTAGCAATACTACCACCTCGTTAAGAGGCAGTAGTAAATGTGGGATACAACGAGCTAAGCTTCGTTCTGGCATCGCTGGTTCTAAAATGCCAGTTGACCTTCGCTGCCAGTGTATTCCGTTCCGTTTCCCATGCGGATAGTTCCCTGCGTAATAGCCCT
>CAJTCV010000038.1 GCA_910574805.1 Lachnospiraceae bacterium
TAACAGATTTCAACTTTTTTAATTCATTTTCCGTAAGATGGATACTGTACTTTTTTGGTCTTGCCATAGGAATCACCGCCGTTTCTTTTATTATACATCAGAACAACTGTGATTACCAGAATTATTTGATTAAATATCAACAGGTCAGTACACTAGACAATGTGGCGCTTGAAATGCCGATACATATTGTAAGCTCTGCCTTCGTTGGGTTCTTCTTCCATAGAAAAGCCGGTTTTTCCGGTTTCTTCGTCGACATAACGATGAATACAGCTGTCAAAAAAGCGTTCAATGCATTCGATCAGTTCACCTCTGGTAAGCTTCGTCTGCGTGCCTCGCAAATATTTGCTGATTTCTGCGGGTGGCGGTGATTCTCCGCCTGCTTTTCGTATTTCCTGCCAATTACCGATGGAAAACGTTCCTTTCCCTTGGCTTTTTGGTAGATCATTCATCAAAATCGCTCCCTTCTGTCAAAATATGCAAAAATCACTTACTTTTTATCAGTTGTCAGTATTCGTGCAGCTTGCCCTTCCAGCCCTAACCATTGGTTAGGCCGGCCTGTCCCTGTTTAGGGGGAGATATCCCCCTTGCCTCTCTGACGCGCTGTGCGCCCCGTAAAGCCGTTTTATCGGCTTGCCCCTCCACTTCATCGCCTCTCTGCCTTTTCATCTGCTGTACAAAGTTATTCCATTTAAAAAAATCATTCTGCATCAGTTTTAACTCCCATCCAATTGCTGCGCATCCAGTAATTGTTTTTCCAGTTCAATAAAATCATAATCCCGTTGCTCAAAATTGGTGAATCCGGTTGGTCTGGCCGAAGACTTTACGGACTGCTGTACGTACCTGCCTCCACTATCCTGCGCCCGATTTAGCCAGGAGACAACAAACCGTTCAATGCCTTTCCTCGTTCTCTTACGTGTCGGGTTAGCGTTCAACCAGGCAATCATCTTCTGCAGTTCCTGCTCAATGTTGACAGATGGATAAGCCATTTTCCATTGCTCAATAAGGGATAAAGGTACATCATAAAATGACTTGTCCACCAGAGGGAGCAGGATGCCGCTTCGGTCCGGGGCTTGCTCCGGACATATAATAATTTCATTCTTTATTTCATTCTCTATAATACATTCTTGTTTGTGTTCACTTTGCCGTTCACTTTTCCCGGTTTTGTTGTTCGATTTGTTGTTCACATGACCATTTTCACAGTCGTCAAAATGCTTATTATCAGCTGGTTTTAGGCCATTTTTTTGTTGTTCACTTTGCTGTTCGATTTTTCCGGTTTTGTTGTTCAGTTTGCTGTTCACCTGTTGTTCCTGCTGTTCAGCCGATTGTTGCTTGTCCCAGCCCGGCAAATAAATCAGCCGATTTTTATTGCTGGTCTGCTGTTCAATCAGCCGTTCAGCCTCGAAAAGAGCCAAAACCCGGTGCACCTTGCTTTCGGAGATATTGATCTTTTCAACAATCATTTTTCGTCCTGTGATCAACTGGCCTGGCTTTAGTATCAACTCCTTTCCCTTGAAGTTTGCTTTTTGCTCCGTATGGGTGGCGTGAAGAAGTAAAAACATCCATACTGCGAGATGGTCAGGGCTTTTCATTATGATCTGGTTGTCCATCATTGATCTATGTACCTTTACCCATCCCTGCATTATGTGATTACCTCTGATTTTGCGCGCACTTTAACAGAGTTGCGCTTTTCTGACAACCCAATTAGACTACTGTTCATAATATCAACCTCCCAACTGTTTAGGTTTGCGGCCATCATCCTAATTAGTGGCCGGTTCAGCGTTTATTTGGAATTCTTCACTCGAACGAGTGTCATCTTTTGTGAATTGATTCTTGATACTACATGTAGCTTAAGAAAAGGTCAATCTGCGATTTTTTATATCGGACCGTTTTTCCGAATCTGATTTCTGCATCTGCTTCTTTTCCGATCCGCCTTGCTGCTTGGACCCCAATATCCAAGTATTCGGCCAAGTTGTTTGCATCAAACAGAGCTTTTTCGGAAAGTGGCATAGTACCGCGCTTACGCGCTTTCATTCTACTACCTCCAAGAGCTCCGAAACGTCAACGTTCAGTGCCGTAGCTAACTTGATACCAGTGTCGTTTCGACATCTCTTTCCTTGATTGATAGCACTGATTGTTTGTCTTGAAATCCCGGAGCATTCAGAAAGTTTCTTTGATGTCATGTTCTTGCGAACCAGTAATTCGTTCAATTTTAATCGACTGATCCTCATAATAGTTCCTCCGTTCTTTATTTTTTTCTTTAATTATACCACTCATTCAAATCCTTGTCAATTATATAATCAGAATAATAATAATTTATAATAATATATCAATTATAATATGATTTATAAAACGTTTCATCATGTGATCGTAATAATTTATTATGTTGTAAAAATACCTTTCATGTGATATATTAAAGAATATATTCTTGTATATTATTTTGAAGGGGGGGATACTAAGATGGATAATTTGAAAGTTTTAGCGACGAGACTGAAAGAGCTTCGTGAAAAAACTGGACTTAGTCAAGCTCTTTTTTCTGACTCTATTGGTATAAAACAGCCGACTTTCAATTCTTACGAAAGAGGAATAAATAAACCACAAATAGATACCCTAATTAAGATTGCCAAAAAATATGATACATCTATCGACTGGTTGGTCGGTCTCTCTGATGACAATGGTAGAAATACATTTTCTACCGACACTTATTCTGATGTATTACATTTAATTTTTGAGTTAAGCTCAGTTGATGGAATTGAAATAGACACTGGCTTTAATAAAGTTGAATATGCGCCGCTTTCAGATATTCCTAGAGTTGATGACCGACATGCAAATTTTATGATGCTTTATTTTGATGACACAGTTATCAACGACGCACTTAAAGATTGGAAAAAGATGTTGAATTTACTAAAAGAAGGTCTTATTGATCAAGAAGTTTTTGACTTGTGGAAGGAAAAGACTCTAAACAAATATAATTCTTATTTCAGTACAGCAAACAGAAACGTATGTTCTCAGACCGATCTAGGTAGCATTCCAGAAACTCTTGAAGAGTCATTCAAATGATAAAAGCACTCCGACTTGAAATGAAAGTGCTCAAAATCCATTGCATATTTTCCGCAGAAATGGTAATATTATTAAAAAGGTGCTGTCGCCTACGATGACGGCTAGCCCGGCTTATAAACGTGCAGATAGCCGCTTAACTTACCAGGTTGGGGCGGCTATTTCTGCGTCTTGTTATTATCTTTACCAAAAGTATATCCGATTCCGAAGCAGGTCAAGCCAAAGCTCAGCACTGCGATAAGGCCCAAAATATCCATATGGCTCAGCCCTCCTTTCCAAGATTCCCTTTCGGGTTTCTATATGAACAGAGGGTCACAGTCCCTCCGGAGAGGGCTAACCGCCACCGTCCTCCCATGAACGATAGCACCTGAAACCATTTTAGTACAGGCTGCATAAAAAATCAATATACATACCCAAAATAAGAAAATCCCCCCTGTCTGATAAAAAACAGAGGATTTCTCTTTTATGACAATTCTTATGACAATTGAAAAACGAAAGACGACATATGATATAAGTCGGAAATTCACGCAAGTCTCAAAATCCCCTTGATTTCAGGCATATTTCCCCAATCATGACCAATGATAACATGCACCTTGAACAAACAAGGGGTGAGTGCTAATTTTTTTATTTACCAACAGAATGCAGCCCCAGTAATCGCTCCACGCCCAGACAGGCCACCTCATAGATGGACTTTTTTTCATATTCCACTCCGGCCAGCTCCATGGCCCTGCGCTGTTTCTCTGTCACAGCCGCATAAGGCCAGATTCCGAAGAGAAAGGGAAAAAAGGAACATACAAATCCTTCCCGTTCTTCTTCGGTTGTCTCCGGGCAGAACCGCTGCAAACAGTCTTCCACCCCACGGATCGAAGCGCCGTAGGCGGCCTTAAACTCCACCAGCTTTTCCAGCCGGCTGTTCTGCTCCATCTCATTCAGATTTGTGGACAGAAGTTTTAAGAGCCGCCCCCTCTTCTCCAAGGTGAGAGCCAGGGCCCGGGCGAACTCCCGGCGCCGGTCCGACCTGCCAGACGGCATAAGCCCACCGACCTCCTCCGTCCAGGTCTCATATTCCCGCTGAAAAAGGGCGAGAAAGATCTCTTCCTTCGTCTGAAAATAATTATAAATGGACGGACGGGTAAACGAGGTAAAATTCGCGATCTCTTTTATGGTAATATCTTTAAAGCTCATGGTCTCATACAGCTTCCCGCAGGCACTGATGATCTCATCCCGCCTGGCCTGTACAAGCTCCGGTGATCCCTTCGGCACTGGTCTCCCCCCTTATATGAATTCTGATCTGTTCCAGGATTCCATTTTAAAAGCTGTCCGCCCACCTTTTCAGCTCTGCAGCGTCCACTCTTCCGTTCAGAAGCTTTCCTTCCTTTACTTCTGCCGCGGGAACGACTTCCTGCAGGGTCTTTGCGGTCTTTCCAAGTCCGCTGCCTCCGGATGTTGCGAAGGGAACGATCACTTTCCCGCCAAAATCGTAGGCCTCCAGAAACGTCCTGATGATTGTGGGCGCCGTATACCACCAGACGGGGAAGCCCACAAAGATCACATCGTGCCCCGCAATATCCGCCAAAGTGTCCGCCATGGGCGGACGGGAGGACGGATCGTTCATCTCCACGCTGCTGCGGCTCTTCTGATTCGTCCAGTCCAGATCCGCGCCTGTATACGGAACCGCCGGGCGGATCTCATACAGATCTGCACCTGCCGCCTCTGCCAGTGTCTTTGCTGCTCTGGCGGTCACGCCGCCGGCGCTGAAATACGCTACTAATTTTCTGCTCATCGTCTTAGCCTCCTGTTGTTTTATGATTTTAATTTCCTGCTGCTCCGTGCATCATCCTGCCGCACCTGTCAGACAGACAACCGGTTCTGATCTTCGGCAGACCGGCCCTGGTCCTGAACAGAAGCTCCCGCGGGCCTGCGTCTCGGTCAGTGTTCAGATCTGCTGCCCGATTGCCGCAAGCCATTCTTTCAGATCACTTTCGGCATCCGCCGCCCCGGAACCGCTTATGGCAAGGCCGTCTGTTACCTCGGCGCCTGCTTCCAGCTCCTGAATGCGGTCCGGCGTCCCGGAGAGGCCGCTGCCTCCGCTGGTACAGAAGGGCGCGACGGTCTTTCCAGTCAGATCATAAGCGTCAAAAAAAGTATACAGAATCCTCGGCATATCTCCCCACCAGATGGGATATCCTACGTAGATCATTTCGTACGAATCAATATCCAGGGCTTCTCCCGCCATCACCGGTCTGGCGTCCGGATCATTCTGCTCCGCCGTGGCACGGGTCGTCCGGTCATTATAATCCAGGTCCTCCTCCGTATAAGGCTCCTCCGGTACGATCTCGTAGAGATCCGCTCCCTGCAGCCCGGCCAGCGTCTCCGCTGCCGCCTTTGTATTTCCCGTGGCGGAAAAATACACCACCAGCGCCTTTGTCTCTCCGGCGTCGGACGCTGCCATACTCTCTGCATCACCGCTGTCTGTTTCCGCCGGTTCCGCTGTCTCCGAAGGTCCGTCTGCGTCCGGATCCTGCGCGCCATTTTCTGTCTCTTCCGCCGGCGCTTCCGGCGCTGTCACAATCTCACCGGTCTCTTCACTGCTGCTCCCGCAGGCGGTAAGACTGCACAGAAGAATCGCTGCCATACACGCAAATACTGATTTTTTCACCATTTACAGATTCTCCTCCTTTTTATTCTGACATAATGTCAGTATAATTATTATAGCCTTGTTCTGACACTGTGTCAATATATTTTTTCTGTTTTCGAGGACGGATCTGCTTTTTATTTCTCTACCGCTCAGGCATCTGGAATCCCGCAAGCGCCCTGTTCAGATAATCGTTAAAAGGTTTCATAATCCGGAAAATCTCCGCCGCCTTTGCAGGAAATTCCTCTCCATGGTTCCACACTTCATCCTCCAGGGGATATTCCACATACCAGCTCTTGAATTTCAAATATTCCGCCTGGGGATGTTCCTTGTCGTATCCCCGGGGAACATTCTTCAAGGCCGTCCCCTGGATCGTGAAATATTTATCAAACTCCGGTTCGTGCAGGATCCGCTCCCACTCCCCGCCGTTTTGCACAATATAATCCCGGATCCTTGTCGTCGCGTCCTTGAACATATCTGCAAACAGTCCGCCCCCCAGAAAAGACTGACCGCCGGGCTTGATCATCACATAATATCCCACCGGAACCGGCAGCTTGCCTTTCGAAGAAATATGCGCACGGAACGCAGGATTGTACGGAGATTTGTCATGGCTGAAGCGGGTATCCCTTACCAGCTTGAACGTAAGGTCCTTCGGGTTGTTCTGCAAAACGCTGCTGTCAAATTTTCCAATCTCCAGTATCAGTTCCTGCAGCAGTTTTTCAAATTCGGCATTCGCCTTTTTATAATCATCCTTGTTCGCATGGTACCATTCCCGATTGTTATTCATGCTCAAAGCCGACAGATAATCCATCATAAATTTTGTATTCATCTTCTCTTATCTCCTTTATGATTTCTGAACAATGGAAAGCTGTGTGGAATCCAGAAATTCCTGTATCAAACGTTTCGTGCGCTCCGGCGACGCATAGGGCCTGCAGAACGAAAAATCCTGCGATAATTCGTCAATGTCTTCCATGGCGTGTTTCACCTCCATCATGGTTTCGATGGAAATTTCCGAAGCGGTCATATAATCAAGCTGCAGCGGATTGAGCCGGCGGCTCTGTATGGCATAATTCACCCGGTTTTTGCATCTGCATCTGCCGCCGCCGTATTCTCCGCAATACTGTCTCAGAAAATCCGCCATCTTTCTGCGTACCCGGGAAAGCCGCTGCCGGTACGCTTCCGGCGTCATCTCCAGAATCTCCCCCGCCATACGGCTGTCAAGCTGAAACATCGTGCCCAGTATGAAAATGCATCTGCTCTCCACATCAAGACACTGCAGCATCACATTGGTGCAGGACATTTTCAGTTCCTCGGCCAGAAGATGCCTGTCCACACTCTGGGTCAGATCCGGCACATCCTCTGTCTTTCCATTTTCAATATCATCTCCATAAAATTCAAAACTAAGCGGGCGGCTGGCGAACATATGTTTTTTATAATTTTTCAGATGATTCACCCCAATGCGGAACACCCAGGTGGTAAATGAGCTGTCGCCTCTGAAAGAGGACAGGTGCGTAATCATTTTCAATAAAATATCCTGGGCGGCGTCCTCCGCATCCGCAAAGGTGCCGAGCATCCGCAGCGACAGATTAAATACCATATCCTGCATCTGTGCCACAAGGGTTTCCAGGGCTTTCTTATCCCCTGCAACAGCCTGATCAACCAGAATCTGTAATTCTTCCTTCGTTTTTCTCTTCATCAATTTTTACCTCCTGCTGTATTAGACAACGCTCCGCCGGCTGTGTGACAGAAAATATTTCTTTTTTACGGGATACTCCATAGTCAGCCGCCCAAAAATATGATAAACTACAGACGCACAACCATTCTCTCAGGCGGTCTGTACCATTCTAAAACTATAGTAACGGAAAAACACCCTAAATATCAATGAAAAAATCCAAAGACAAGGAGCGCCCACAAAATGATTTTAAGCGTAAGCAGACGAACCGACATTCCCGCGTTTTACTCCCGATGGTTTTACCAGCGTGTCCGGGAAGGCTTTGCCTGTGTAAGAAATCCCATGAACGCCCATCAGGTAAGCAGGATTCGGATTTCCCCCGAAGTGGTGGACTGCATTGTGTTCTGGACCAAAAACGCCGCTCCCATGCTGGATCAGCTTGATCTGTTAGAGGATTATGACTATTATTTTCAGTTCACCGTCAACGACTACGGCAGGGAGGTTGAGCCATATGTCCCGGAGCATTCCAGGCGCCTGGAAACCTTTATGCGGCTCTCCGAAAAAATCGGCCGGGATCGGGTGATCTGGCGATATGATCCGATCCTGTTCTCCGACCGGTATCCCCCCGAATTTCATCTGGAAAGCTTTGAAAATACCGCTTCCGCCCTGGGAGCGTATACCGAAAAATGTGTATTCAGCTTTGTGGATGTTTACCCCTCCAAAAACAGCGTCAGTCTGAACCGGCTGAATGTTCACTGGCTTTCCCCCGAAGCGCTCGACTGCTTCGCGGGGGAGCTTGCCCGCATCGGAAAGCAAAACGGGCTTGCTCTTGCCACCTGTGCGGAGGCCGCCGACTTTGCAAGATACGGAATCGAGCACAACAGCTGCATTGACAAGGCGCTGATCGAGCGCATCACAGACGCGCCGCTCCTTATAGGCAGGGATCAACAGCGCGAGCACTGCGGCTGCGTCAAATGCAGCGACATCGGCGCTTATGACACCTGTCCCCACGGCTGCGTCTACTGTTACGCAAACTTCCGCCGGAATGTCGCCGCAGGCAGGAAGAAGGCCTGTGATATTCATTCTCCGCTCCTCTGCGACCGTATCAAAGAGACGGACCGAATAACTGAAAGGCCGGTAAAATCCTGCAAACAGGGATATCAGCAGCTTACTTTATTTGATTAAGGAGAAATGGCTGCGCAGGATTTTATGGAAGATTCTATCTACGGATTTATCTATGAATTGTACATAAGAAAAGCCGACGAACGGTGATTTCTCATGCGTTCATCGGCATCTGCGTCTAAACATTCGCATATAATACACTTTCTGCCTTTTTATATTCAGCTTCCGTATATCCCATAGATAATATCTGCTGTTTTGTAATATTGGCCTTGATCATCCTCCTGACAGCATTCAGGCGTTCACGTTTTATACTTCTCTCTTCAATATTTTCTGACAAATTACACATAATCTGAATCCTCCCTTCTAATTCAGCAGTCATCCTCATTCCATATTCATCTTCCAATATGCGTTTCTTTTCTACCGCATCTTTCCCGGAAAGCAGCTCTTCCAGCATAGATATCAATACATTTTGAGATTTCTTTATGCCTTTGCCGAAACTATGGTTCTCCCCATTCCTTATATTGACAATAATACCTTTCATCAAATCCAATTTCCTCAATGGAATCTTCCGTCTCATCATTATCCATACAAATCCAGATACTCCGGACTTTTTTCAGATTATCAAAATCACTGGGAAAAAATTCTGTCTGCTTCTGCGCCGAAATCATCCTTGCAAGATAAAATACAATCCTGTTCTCCAGATGATATCCCAATTTGCCATGATCTGATGATTTTTGAGCTTCAATGTTTACCAGAATTTTCAACTCAGCTTTCTTAATATACGCAGTAAAACGAATATCATAATAGATGATGCCCTCTCCCGGAACATTATCCTCCGTTACGGTTCCTCTTACACGTCCAAGATTGGAAAGCCCTGCATCAACTGGCTTTGTCCCTGTTTCAATATCATCGCCAATACAGTCAATAATATCCTCAATACTCATCTCCTGAAATTCTTCAACTGTATATTTCAAAATCCATGATAATATCTGCTTGTCCGAAAGCAAATATTTTACATTTGTATCATATGCAGAACCAGCGTCATTTGCAGCATTGACTGTCTGCGCTAAATTTGTCTCTATCATTGGCTCTCCTTTTTTATTATATGCTATATAAACGATAAAATCAACTGCTTCCCGGCGAATCACAGTTCCTCGCAAAATGGAATTTTACAGGACATTTGGAATTGTATGATAGACCTTGCAGGCAGAAGGCAGATCTTTTATAATCAAGTATAGATCAGTGCATATAGGGGTGGAAAATGGGAAAAGAACTTTGGGAATTGTCTTTGGAAGAATTGTGGGAACGGTTTCCCATATTTCTTGTTCCGCATAACGATAAATGGAAGCTGTATTATGACGAAATGGAAGCCTTTCTGAAAAGCATCTTATCTGAGCATCCGGTCGAGAGAATCAGCCATATCGGAAGTACGGCGGTACCGGGCATATGGGCAAAGAATATCGTGGATATTCTGATTGAAGTATCGAAAAATTCCGATCTTGAGAAAACTGCAAAGGTAATCGAAAAAAACGGATTGATCCGGATGTCAGCAGGTGCAAAGAGAATATCTTTTAACCGCGGATATACAAAAGACGGATTTGCCGACAGGGTTTTTCATGTACATCTTCGTTATGCAGGAGATCATGATGAATTGTACTTCCGAGACTATTTAAACGAGCATATACATACAGCCAGTGAATATGAAACATTAAAACTCCGGCTGTGGAAGCAGTATGAACATAACAGGGATGCATATACCGAGGCAAAGACCGCGTTCATCAGAAAATGGACAGCCGAAGCCAGAAAAATGTATGCAGGAAGATATGAGTAACTTTCCATTGACAATTATGATTGGTTAAAATTATTTCACCAATATCCAGTTAGCCAATCGATGATTGTCTGAATCTATTGTGATAATCCCATCTCTCTTCATACTCTGCAGAAGATATTTTACCTTAGATTCCTTCTGCTTTTATAATACACGCTTTTTCTCTCCTTCCACAACAGGAAAAATCTCAAAAATATCATTGAATGTAATTCCATCTGTGGTGTTTAGAGAAATGGTATGCTTCATCTTTTGCAGCGAAGCTCCCGGCTTATAGTTGGTTCCCACGATAACCCGGTCTTTTTCACGAACGCCGTTCCCAGACGGTCATCATCGAAATTTCCCTAAGCCTCTTTGAACTCTATTATTTCTGTTTCCCAGGATTTTATCAAGCCATGTAAAGTCTGAATGAGAATATCATCGTCTTTCTTCTCCAAAATCATAGGATCCGAAACCTTTCTGCATATTTTATGCTCTAAATTATAATGCCTGTTTTTAGTATAACATATCTCGTTTACTCTGAGCAGGGCTCTTTTTCCATCAGTCATCCCAGAGGCTCATCTGTCTGGCGGCATCTTTTTCCTCAAAGGTCTGCAGATACCGGAAGATCTGCCCGTTGTCATGGACGATTCCGCCTGTGCTGCATTTCTCGTAAAATAATTTCATCAGGGGGCGGTTATGGGGACTTTCGATCATGTACTGCTTCCCGTAAGTCCGGATGTATTGCTCTTTTAGACCTGGAAAACGGCGGTCCAGCTGCGCATAAAAATATTCCCGGTTCCCTTCCCGAAGAGTCAGCCCCATGCCAAAGCAGATCACGCCATAGACGCCTGCATCGGCGCACAGATCCAGAATACCGGAAATATTTTCCTCCGTATCATTGATGAACGGCAGAATCGGACTCAGCCATACGACAGTGGGAATCCCTGCGTCCTGCAGCTTTTTCAGCACGAGGAAGCGTTCCCTGGTGGTGCTCACGTTTGGCTCAATCTTTCTGCACAACGCCTCATCATAAGTGGTCAGCGTTATCTGCACCACACATTTTGTCTTTTCATGGATCCTCTGCAGCAGATTGAGATCCCGCAGAATACGGTCTGATTTTGTGATAACTGTAAAACCGAAGCCATATTTGTCAATCAGCTCCAGCGCTTTCCTGATATTTCCAAGCTCCATTTCCAGCGGAATATAGGGATCGGTCATGGAACCGGTGCCGATCATGCACCTTTTTCGTTTGTGCCGCAGCGCATATTCCAGCAGGTCAACGGCATTTTCCTTGACTTCGATGTCCTCAAAGGCATGCTCCATATGGTAACACCTGCTCCTGGAGTCGCAGTAAATGCACCCGTGAGAACAGCCGCGGTATAAATTCATTCCGCTTTTGGATGATAAGATCCCTTTTGCTTTCACGAAGTGCATGTACGTGACCTCCTTTGCAGCAGAGCTTTCCTACTTCTTCCAGCGCTTCAAAGTCGGGAACCACTCCGTCATGGCCTTCCTTGCGTCTTCTTCGCTCATGTCCGGGTTGGCGGCCGCCATATTGGGGACACAGATCTCAATCATCTCCTCCATGGTTCCTGGAAATGTAAAGGCACCGTTTTCAAAACAATACCTACAGTATTCCTCATTTTTGCTTCCGTCGGCATTGGTTCCGTACAGTTCCTCCGTGTCTCCCATGGGCATGCCGCAGCTCTGGCAAAATCTCTGATTCATTTCTTTCATGTTCCTTACCTCCATTTCAGTTCCGCATCTGTCCTCTCTTCCGGGGTTACTTTCGGCCAGATGCTGTTTTTATAGTTGTGTATCACGGTCCTGTGATATTTATAATCTAACACAAATACCCTGACATCCTGTGTCAGGGTTTATTTTTTTCATAAATTATTTTTGCCTGTTCTGCCAGAACCTCCTTAAGATCCGCAGGGGAAACGATCTCCACCTGCGCTCCAAAGGACAGAAGCGAGCCGATCAGCCATGCATCCTCCGGCATTTTCGCGGATACGATCAATTCTCCATTCGTTTGCCGCTGTATCTGCCCCTGGTCAAATTCATCGTAGACGCGGTACGCCATCTCCTTCGGAAAACGAAGCACAATCTCACGATACTCCCCCTCGGCCATATCCACCGGCTCCGGACACTCCCGACGCACAAAGCTTTTTTCCAGAAGCTCAAACTCCAGAATGCGGTTCAGTTTGAAGATCCGCCAGTCCTGTTTTTTCGTGCAGAACGCTTTCAGATACCAGGCTTTTGATTTGTACACAAGCTTGCAGGGCTGCACAATTCGCTCGCCTGTCACCTCGTTGGAACCGGCGTAACGGATCCGGACTTCCCGGCAGTGAATGACCGCCGTTTTCAGCAGCTGAAATTTCTCATTGTCAGATCCCTGATCGCCCCATCTGGAAAAATCCACTTCCAGCCAGTTTTCCGACTCCGTCTGAAATATGGCGGAAAGCTTCTGCAGAGTCTGGCTGCTGCTCCCGTCCTGCGCGGTGTTGATACTCTGCAGCGCCGTCAGGATCTCCTGCTTCTCTTCCTCCGATAAGACGGCTCTGTCCAGGATAAAATCCTTCATCAGATGAATCCCGCCGTTTCTGCCCGCCTCCGTATAGACGGGCACTCCAGCTCCGCTCAGGGCGTCAATATCCCGGTAGATCGTCCGGACCGACACCTCGAACTTCTCTGCCAGTTCCGGCGCGGTCGCCTGTCCCCGATCCAGTAAATAGTACACGATCTTAAATAATCTGCTTTCCTGCATTTTCTGCTCCGTTTCATCCTTGTTTTACATAATCTTCATATTCCATCATCTGTACCTCCATATGGCGAAAAAGAAGATACGGGAAAAAAGCCCGGAGGAAAGATTTTTTTGATTTTATTTTTAACATTATTTTCGCTTGGATTCGGCATCCTGGGAACAGTTATGATTCGCTCTGCGTATGTAAAAGAGAGAGCCTGCAGCGCATCTGCCGAAGGAATGGTCGTCGGCTACCGGGACGCTTCCCGTGGCAGCAAACACAGCTACAGCCCCATTGTGGAATATCAGGCGGAAAATCAGATATTTACCGGCGAAACCAACATATGGTTCAATTACCGGCCGTTTCAGGAAGGTGAATATGTCTCCATCCATTACAATCCGGAAAAACTGGAGGACTTCTACATCAAACAGTATGACCTGCCGGCAGCATATAAGATGGGAGCGATTTTCCTGCTGACTGCTCTTGGGATTCCTGCCGCCCTTGCCCTGTTTGCCGTAATAAACAGAGTCATCACCGATCCAAAAAAGAAAGAACGGATTCAGGCAGTCCTTCTGGTAGCGCTGATCGTACTGTTTATCTTTATCGTATTCTGCGCTCTGGCCGGACCTGTCATAACCATCTGCATCTTTGCAGTCATGGGGCTGTTTACCCTGTATGGGATTCGTCAAAACAGACGCAGAAAAAATCTTTGATCTGGTCAGCGATCTCCTCCGCCCGGAAATAAATAAGCGGATGCGCCCCGGTGTCATAGATCCTGCAGTGAATAAGCGGATTGCTGTTACAAAGGTAGCTGCATTCCGCATCCATATCTTTCGCAAGCATCTCATCTTCTCTGCTGATTGTAATCAGAAGCGGCACCTGGATCTGCTCTATGGGACGGTGAAAAATGCGGGTGTGCTTCCGCTCATAGTTCACAAGAACCTCGGTGTCCAGATCTACCACCCGTTCCCAGTCCTCCCCCTGATTCCATTCGTAAAACTCCCGGGACCCTTTGTCCTTTTTGGCAGCTTCCCTTTCTTCCAGGATGGCTTCTGCAAAGTCCTCCGGCAGACGGTTCCCCGTAAAGCTGTCCGCCACAACTCTGTCAAAAAGCCCGGGACATTCCAGGGCGGCATTGACCGCAGCATAAGCTCCGCCGCTGGTCCCGACCAGATCAACCTTTGCGCAATTCAATTTCCGGCATAATTCCACAATCTGATGCCCCTGATCGATCCACAGCTCATCCGGAAATGCCAGGAGCCTCTCCGACCTTCCGTTTCCCGCAAAATCAATCAGAATCACTTTCCTGCCGGTTGTATACAACGGCAGGACAGGCTCAAACATCCTGGAAGACGCCGTATTTCCATGCAGGAACATGCACGGCTTCCCCTCGCCGATTTCCCGGTAAAACACTTTTTTCCCATTGTAATCAAAATACGCCATATGTCTCCTCCATTTCAGGCTCACTTTCTATACGTATCCCCCACACCTGGAAATCACAGAAAATCCTCAGGTACTTTTTGCGTCAGCTGCAGGGCTTCCGTAAGGTTCGGCGCAATATAATATCCTAAAATCCCGGTAAAATTATAACAACAGCCTTACTCGGTTGGCAGTTCAACATCAAATGCCTCATAAACTATCCGCTGTTCTTTTGATACCGGATACAGTATACGCCTGCCATTGATATCCTGAACAC
>CAJTCV010000039.1 GCA_910574805.1 Lachnospiraceae bacterium
TTCTTTTAGGAAGTAAGACCCCTTGAAGACGACGAGGTAGATAGGGCAGAGGTGGAAGTGCAGTAATGTATGGAGCTGACTGTCACTAATCGGTCGAGGGCTTATCCAGAAGGTTTGGAAGGTAAGGATGGAAAGTAGAAGCGTGGGAAAGTGAGTATCTTTTTCAACTGTATGTGATTTTGAAGGTATATGGCCCGGTGGCTCAGCTGGTTAGAGCGCCGCCCTGTCACGGCGGAGGTCGTGGGTTCGAACCCCATCCGGGTCGTTTGAGATGAATGTCTCATAATTTTATATTGTTTTGGGATCTTAGCTCAGCTGGGAGAGCATCTGCCTTACAAGCAGAGGGTCATAGGTTCGAGCCCTATAGGTCCCATGTATGGATGGATTCCCGAGTGGCCAAAGGGGACAGACTGTAAATCTGCTGCAAATTGCTTCGGTGGTTCGAATCCACCTCCATCCACTCGGATAGATTTTTTATCCACAATTAAATAATGTCGCGGGGTGGAGCAGTCTGGAAGCTCGTCGGGCTCATAACCCGAAGGTCGTAGGTTCAAATCCTGCCCCCGCAATTTGAGTAACTTTTACTCACATGCCCAGATAGCTCAGTTGGTAGAGCAGAGGACTGAAAATCCTCGTGTCACTGGTTCGATTCCGGTTCTGGGCATTTTTTGTAATCAAATACAAAAATGGGGTATTAGCTCAGTCGGTAGAGCACTTGACTTTTAATCAAGTTGTCCGGGGTTCGAATCCCCGATGCCTCATACAGAGAGAACACCGTTATTAAGGCGGTGTTTTTTTTGTAAATGAAAGATATGATATATTTTTTATGGTTCTTACAGAAAAGGTGACAAATCCATGAAAATGGGGTAAAATATACATATCTTTGGGTGAAGGAGGTTATTCATATGAAGAAGAGAATCATAACAATTAGCAGACAGAATGGAAGCGGCGGAAGGTATATCGGGGAGCAGCTTGCAAAGGCATTGAATATTCCCTGCTATGACGAAAAACTGATGGATATGGTGGCAAAGGAAAGTGGTTTTGCCCTGGATTTTGTAGAGGAAAAGGGTGAGCGTATCACCGGCAGTCTTCTTTTTAATATAGCCAGCAGCCTTACGTATGCCAATAACGTATTTACCGGAAATGGGGTATCTCTGCAGGATGAGATTTATTTTATTCAAAACCGCATCATCAAAGATCTGGCGGAAAAAGAGCCATGCGTCATCGTAGGAAGATGTGCAGACTATGTACTTCGGGACAGGGAAGACTGTCTCCATGTATTTATTGTGGCGGATGAGAAGAGTAAGCTGGAGCGGGCAGTAAAATATTATGGATTATCAGAAAAGGATGCTGCTTCGGTTCTGAAAAAGAAAGATAAGGCGCGTTATAACCATTATAAATATTATACAGATCAGGAATGGGGTATGGCATCCAACTATGATCTTTGTCTCAACAGCGGACTTCTGGGTATTGAAGGCTGCGTGAAGACCATACAGGATGTACTGGAACAGATCGGAGACTGACCGAATCAGAGGTAAAGCAGGGTGACGGATGTGAGGAAAAAAAGATCGTTTACAACAGAATGCTGGATCTTTGCAGGAGCGCTGCTCCTGCTCTTTTCCGTGTTTGCCTGGAGACAGTTCTACGGATTCAACAAAAACGATGAGATCTTTTATATCAGTACCGTGTACAGATTCTTTCAGGGAGATGCCATGCTGGTGGATGAGTGGAACAATGTACAGCTTTTTGCTTTTGTAACTTATCCACTGTATGGTCTTATACGATTTTTTCAGGATTCCAATGAAGGAATTGTTCTGCTGTTCCGGTTCTTCTATCTGTTCTTTCAGGTGCTGGTGTCGGTCTATTGCTTTCTGCGCATGAAGCGGTTTGGATCAATCCGGGTGCTTCCTGCTCTGTATTATTTTATTACTACCCCCTATAATATCAACAGTCTGTCTTACAATACACTTGCATTTGGATTTGTGCTTTTGGCTCTGGTTACTATTACCTGTCCGAAGGAACTGAAATTTTATGATTTTATTCTGCTGGGCTTCTTTACGGCTGGTGCAGTGCTTTCCAATCCATATACGGTACTCCTGTTCATACTGTATGGATTAGTATGCGGAGGGACTTTTTTATATCATCTTCGTACCTGGAGGGAAGCACCTTCCGTTCTTCGAATCAGGAATTATTTTCTGGCATGTGCGGGAGCTTTTCTGATCTTTGTTTTGTTCATTCTGTTTGTATTTTCCAGAGGAACTCTGGATGAGATCCTGGAATGTATCACCTATATCGTCATGGATACCGAACGCCAGAAGTCTTTCTGGGAAAAATTTGTCCGGTATTTTGTCCGGATTCATCGATATTATAAGATACTGGTGTATGTGACAGGAATCCTGACTGTGATGTGGATTGCAGACAGGAAAAAGAGGGTGGCTCCCTCTGTGTATCTGCTCCTTGTGTCGGTAACAGCGATTCCTTATATTATTTACTATGGATTTTTCTGGGAGATGGTGGGGATCAATTATATGCTGGTCCCGCTGGTATTTCCGGGGCTGATTGCTTATCTGGTATGGGAGAGGAAGGACCACCGTCTCTTTTACGGCTGGTATCTGCCGGGGCTTTTTTATACGCTGCTGGCGCATTTTGCGACAAATACAGGAATTCTCACGGTGTCGGCATCTTATATGATTCCATCGGCAGTGTCTGTCCTTTTTCTGTGGAAAGCTGTGGAGGAGCAGGGCAGGATTCCATGGCTTCGTTTGCTGGTCGTCGGACTTTTTACGGTTCAGCTTGGAGCGGGGATCTGGCAGAGAATTAGCTATGTGTGGGGCGATGCACATCTTCCGGAGCTGACGCAGAAGCTTACGGAAGGGCCGCTGAAAGGAATCCACACTTCTGTGGAAAATGAACAGCTTTACAGGGATGTTCTCATGGATATGGATGAGCTTTCTCTTACAAAAGAGGACAGACTGTTTATCATAGGAATTGCACCGTGGATGTATTTGAATACAGAAGCGGAATGTGCGGCTTACTCCACATGGGAGACACTGGAGACGGATCCGCTGATTCCGGCCTATTATGAGATCCGCAGAGAAAAGCTTCCCACAGTAGTCTATTGTTATGAGTATGAGGAAAGCATTCTGGAAACAGAATTTGCATATTATTTTACAGACAGAGGTTATGAATCCGTGAAGATGAGACGCGGGATCGTGTTCTATGCTCCGGGGAGAGGAAAGGATGAAATGAACTACAGTACAGGAGGAGAGATTAAGGAATGATTGATTTTAATGTGCCCCCTTATGTGGGGACAGAGATGAAGTATGTGGAGGAAGCAGTGGCAGTCAATCATAAGATCTGCGGTGACGGGCCTTTTACCCACCGCTGCAGCGAATGGCTGGAGAAAAGAACAAAAGCGACAAAGGTCCTTCTGACGACTTCGTGCACGCATGCCACGGAGATGGCTGCTCTTCTGGCGGATATCAAAGAAGGAGATGAGGTCATCATGCCTTCTTATACGTTCGTATCCACAGCAGATGCGTTTGTATTAAGGGGAGCAGTTCCGGTGTTTGTGGATATCCGTCCGGATACTATGAATATTGATGAGAAAAAGATCGAAGCAGCAGTTACGGAGAAGACGAAGGCCATCGTGCCGGTTCACTATGCCGGGGTATCCTGTGAGATGGACCGTATCCTGGAGATTGCGGACAGACACCATCTGATGGTCATTGAGGACGCTGCTCAGGGGATTCTGAGTACCTATAAGGAAAAGGCACTGGGGACTCTGGGAGATTATGGATGCTTTTCCTTCCATGAGACAAAGAATTACAGTATGGGAGAGGGAGGTGCGCTGCTGATCAGAGACGGCAGAAATGTGGAGCGCGCAGAGATTATAAGAGAAAAGGGAACAAACCGTGCAAAATTCTTCCGGGGACAGATTGATAAATACACCTGGGTGGATGCAGGCTCTTCCTATCTGCCGGGGGATATGAATGCAGCTTATCTTATGGCGCAGCTGGACAGGGCAGATGAGATCTTTGAGGACCGGATGAAAAGCTGGGAGCTTTACAGGAAGCTTTTGACTCCCCTTTCAGAGGCAGGAAAGATCGAACTTCCTGTTGTTCCGGAGGGATGTACACACAATGCGCATATGTTCTATATCAAAGCCCGGGATCTGGAGGAACGTACAGCGCTGATCGAGTATCTGAAGGAAAAGGATATTCAGGCAGTCTTCCACTATATTCCTCTTCACAGTGCGCCTGCGGGAGAGCGGTTCGGAAGGTTCCATGGAGAAGATGTGTATACGACAAGGGAAAGCGAACGGCTTTTGCGCCTGCCCATGTTCTATGGGCTGAAGGAAGAACAGGTACGCTGTATTGCAGATAAAGTTACAGAGTTTTACCGGTAGAAAGAGGAACGTTATGAAGAAGATCGTTATTATTGGAGCGAACGATTTTCAGAATCAACTGATTCTGAAGGCAAAGGAAATGGGATTTGAAACGCATGTTTTTGCATGGAAGGACGGTTCTGTGGGAGAGCGTACAGCCGATTATTTTTATCCTATCAGTATTAAAGAGAAAGAACAGATTGTGGAAAAATGCAGAGAGATCTGTCCGGATGCTGTGGCCTCCATTGCCTCTGATCTGGCAAATATTACAGTCAGCAAAGTGGCATCTGCGCTTGGACTTCCCTGCAACAGTCAGGAATGCATCCGGATCTCCACGAATAAATATGCCATGAGGGAAGCATTTACAAAGGCGCGTATTGCAACACCAAGATTCTACCGGGTGGACCGGATGGAAGCGTATTTATATGGGTTGAAGCTTCCGGTAGTGGTAAAACCAACAGACCGGTCTGGGAGCCGCGCCATCACAAAGGTCACGGATTTTAAAGATCTGGAGAAGGCAATCAGGGATGCGGTAGCTCAGTCCTTTGAAAACCAGGCCATTGTGGAGGAATATATCGAGGGCGAGGAATACAGCTATGAAACCATTTCTTTTAGAGGAAAGCATACGAACCTTGCCATCACGAAAAAATATACCACAGGGGAGCCTCATTTTATCGAGTGCGGTCATGTGGAGCCCTGTGATTTTTCCGAGGACATGCTGTACCGGATTCATTATGTCATGAAAAAGGCGCTGAATGCCCTGAAGATCACAGACGGAGCTTCCCACGGAGAGTTTAAGATCACGCCGGAAGGGAAGGTTCGGATCATTGAGATCGGTTCCCGGATGGGCGGAGACTGTATTGGTTCGGATCTGGTGTTTCTGTCCACCGGTTATGATTACATGGAAATGGTGATTGATGTGGCGTGCGGGAAAGAGCCGAAATTTGTAAGAAAGGCGGAGCCCAGGAGGGCAGAGGTCCGATTTCTCTTCACCATGGAAGATGTGGAGCGGATGAATCGATATAAAAAGGAGCATCCGGAGCGCATCTACCGGATCAGCGAGATTGATCTGTCTAATGCGGGAAAGGTGTCTGACAGCTCCACAAGGCTTGGATATTATATCATAAAGGAAGATCTGTCATGACAAAAGACAAAAAAGGAAACCGTGCGAAGATCATGCTGCTCCTGTCATGTTCGCTGGTGATCCAGAGCCTGAGCTCTGTATTTATCAAATATGCAGGAAAATATGAAACATTATCCATGGAATTTATCCTGTTCTATGTGCTGGCAGTGGGATGCCTGGGAGTCTTTGCGATCATGTGGCAGTTTCTGCTGGAGCTGATCCCCCTGACTACCGCTTATCTGCGGAAGGGGATCCTCTATATCCTGATTCTGATCTGGTCAGTGATTCTTTTTCAGGAAAAGGTGACAGTGAATAATATTATCGGAAGCATTATTATCATAGCGGGGATATGCATACATGGAATGGATGAACATTAGTTATCTGCTGGCATTTCTGTCCGTGCTCGTGGCATCTGTCTCTCAGATTCTTCTGAAGCAGTCGGCGCAGACGGAGCATAAAAATGTATTTTTGAAGTTTCTGAACTGGAGAGTCATACTTGGATATGTGCTCCTGCTGGGGACTACGGTGATCAATGTGTTTGCCTACCGGGGAGTGGAGCTGAAGGTAACTCCCATGATTGAATCCACGGGAATCATCTGGGTAACGATTCTGGCCGCCTGTTTTCTGGGAGAAAAACCTTCCAGAAAGGCGCTGCTGTCCATCGTGGTCACGGTGGCGGGTATTATTGTATTTTCGATGTAAAGAATTATGAATGGATTATTAGATCTTCTGACAGAATATGCGGCTTCGGATCAGCTTCCCATGCATATGCCGGGTCATAAGCGCCGGGGAAGCAGGATTCAGGATCCCTGTGCCATTGATATTACAGAGATTCCAGGATTTGATGATCTGCATCATGCGGAGGGGATTCTTCTGGAGGCTCAGAAACGGGCGGCAGAGCTGTATCACTCAGAAGAGACGCATTATCTGATCAATGGAAGCACGGCAGGGATTCTGGCGGCCGTGTCAGGCTGTACCTCTTTTGGAGGAAAGATTCTGATGGCGAGGAACTGCCACCGGTCTGTATACCATGGAGTTCTCCTCCGTGGGCTGGAATCGTCGTATCTTTATCCACATTCTACCGGTGATATGGGGATAAACGGCGTCATTTTGCCGGAGGATGTGGAAAAGAGACTGGAAGAGGACGCAGAGATTCAGGCAGTGGTGATCACTTCTCCCACTTATGACGGTGTGGTGTCCCGCGTGGGACAGATTGCCGAAATAGTACATGCCCATGGGATTCCTCTGATCGTGGATGAAGCGCATGGAGCGCATTTTCCCTTTTCGGAAGAGCTGCCGGAGGATTCCGTGAGCTGCGGGGCGGATGTGGTGATTCACAGTCTTCACAAGACGCTTCCGTCTCTGACCCAGACAGCGCTGATTCATCTGAACGGTCCCCGGATCTGCCGGGAGAAAATAAGAAAATATCTGACGGTCTATCAGACCAGCAGTCCATCCTATGTACTTATGGCCGGGATTGATGAATGTGTAAGCTGGATTCGGTCTCACAGGGAGAAGATGGATTTTTTTTTAAAAGAAATCCGGGTATTCAGAGACGGACTGTCAGGAATGAAGAGGCTGAAGCTTCTTCATATTCCCGGAATGGATCCGTCCAGAATCCTTATATCTGTCCGTGGAGCGGGGCTGTCCGGCATGGAGCTTTCGGAGATGCTGAGGGAGCATTTTCATATTCAGGTGGAAATGGCATGCAGCACCTATGTGTGCGCGATTACGACCGTATGGGATACAGGAGAAGATCTGGAGCGTCTGAAAACAGCGCTTCTGGAAATTGACAGAATGCAGACAGAACATATGTTTGATTCTTCGTCCGGAAAAAGATCCGGCTGTTCGGACGAGGTACTGGTGACAGAACATGTCTGTACGCTTCTGGAAGCGGAAGACAGAGATACGGAATATGTGGATCTGAAGGATTCAGTTGGGAGGATCAGCGGAGATTTTGTGGTGCTGTATCCGCCGGGGATCCCGATTCTTGCGCCGGGAGAGATCATCACATCCGGAATCGGGAAAAGGCTTGGGCAGTACGCAGAAGCCAGGCTGGAGGTACATGGAATGGAGCATGGGCAGATACAGGTACTGAAAGAAGGGATGACAGGTAATGGATGGAAGAGTGATTGCATTTGAAGGGATCGACGGAAGCGGAAAAGGAGTACAGATCAGGGAGATCGCCGGCCGCCTGAACGGACTGGGAAGAAAGGTACTGGTTCAGGATTTTCCGGTGTACTCCGGTTTTTTTGGAAAAGAGATCGGGAGGATGCTGTCCGGAGAACAGGATGTGCGGGCGGATGTGGTGGATCCCAGATCCATGAGCCTGTGGTATGCGCTGGACAGGCATGAGGCGTTAAAGGGGATTGACAGAAGGGAATATGATGATATTTTGTTTAACCGCTCTACTCTGTCCAATGCGGTGTATCAGAGTATACGGACCAGAGAAGAAGACAGGGAAGCATTCATAGAGTGGCTGTTCGAGCTGGAGTTTGAGAGACTGGGAGTGTGGGAGCCGGACCTGTATTTTATATTTGACGTCACAGAGGAACAGTCGAAAAAGAATGTGGAAAAAAAAGAACAAAGAGCTTATTTGAAAGATACTTTTGATGTATATGAGCGTTCGCAGAGGATCATGAATCAGGCAAGGAGTGTGTATCTGCGTCTGGCACAGGAGTATGACAACATGTACATCATTCCGTGTATGGATGAAAACGGGGTATTTAAAAGCATCGAAGAGATTGCGGATCTTGTGATGAAAAAAATAATGGAAAAATAACATGATAGGAATTTCGGTAAAACTGTGGTATGCTATATACAGAAGGAAACTGAGGGAGGTGGAGTGTTATGGCTGGATTTTCGGATGTGCTGGGACATGAGCAGACGATCGCGCATATGAAGCATGCGATCAGCATGAATAAGGTATCCCACGCGTATATCATAAGCGGGGAAAAGGGCTCGGGTAAGAAGCTGCTGGCAGGGATCTTTGCCCAGACGCTGCAGTGTGAGAAGAAGGAGACAGAACCATGTATGGAATGCCTCTCCTGCAAACAGGCAGTGAATCTGAATCAGCCGGATATCATCCGTGTGACTCATGAAAAACCCAATACGATCAGTGTGGAGGATATCAGGAGGCAGGTAAACGGAGACATCATGATCCGGCCTTACAGCAGTCCTTATAAGATCTATATTATCGATGAGGCGGAAAAGCTGAGCGTGCAGGCGCAGAATGCCCTGCTGAAGACCATCGAGGAGCCGCCGGTCTATGGAGTGATTCTGCTTCTTACGACCAATGCGGGAATGCTCCTGCAGACCATAAAATCGAGGTGCGTGACGCTGGATCTGAAACCGGTGTCCGACATGCAGGTGAAAAGATATCTTATGGATGAGGTAAAGCTTCCGGAATACCGGGCGGATATCTGTACGGCTTTTGCGCAGGGCAATGTGGGAAAGGCAAAGAGGCTGGCTCTGTCGGGAGATTTCTCCGAGATGCTGGAGCATGCGCTGCATCTGGTCAAATATATCCAGGAGATGGAAGTGACGGATATGATCGCGGATCTGAAGAGGATCGATACATACAAGATGGAGATCAATGATTATCTTGATATCCTGATGGTGTGGTACCGGGATGTTCTGATGTTCAAGGCCACCCGGGATGCGGACAGCCTGATCTTTGCAAATGAACTTATCAGCATCCGTGAGAAAGTAAAGAAAAGCTCTTATGAGGGGCTGGAATGCGTGCTGAAAGCGCTGGACAAGGCCAAGATCCGGCTGAATGCCAATGTGAATTTTGATATGGCTCTGGAGCTTCTGCTCCTGACCATGAAGGAGAATTAGGATGATAAAAGTAATCGGTGTACGTTTTCGCCGGGCGGGGAAGATCTATTATTTTTCACCGGGAAAACTGGATATTCATATAAATGACCACGTCATCGTGGAGACTGCCAGAGGGGTGGAATACGGCCTTGTGGTCATCGGTCCCAGAGACGTGGAAGACGATAAAGTCGTACAGCCTCTGAAATCAGTGATTCGTCTGACGACGGCTCAGGATGATGCACAGGAGAACGGCAACCGGGAAAAGGAAAAAGAAGCATTTAAGATCTGCCTGGAGAAGATCCGCAAACACAGGCTGGAAATGAAGCTTATTGATGCAGAATATACGTTCGATAATAACAAGGTTCTGTTTTATTTTACGGCTGACGGACGGATCGATTTCCGGGAGCTGGTCAAGGATCTGGCATCGGTTTTCAAGACCCGTATTGAGCTGCGTCAGATCGGGGTGCGGGATGAGACGAAGATTCTGGGCGGGATCGGTATCTGCGGGAGGCCTTTGTGCTGCCATACTCATCAGTCTGAATTTCTTCCGGTATCCATTAAAATGGCAAAGGAACAGAATCTGTCTCTGAATCCCACGAAGATCTCCGGGGTATGCGGACGGCTGATGTGCTGTCTGAAGCATGAGGAAGAGACTTATGAGGAACTGAACAGCCGCCTGCCGGGAGTGGGAGACCATGTGACGGCCAGAGACGGCAGCAGGGGAGAGGTGAGCTCGGTCAATGTTCTCCGTCAGATGGTGAAGGTCATCGTGACTCTGGAAAATGAAGAGAAGGAGATCCGGGAATATAAGGTGGAAGAACTGAAGTTTCGTCCCCGCCGGAAAAAAGAGAAAAATAATAAGCGCCATTCGGAGGATCGGGAATTAAAGGCTCTGGAGGATCTGGAGCGCAGGGAAGGAAAGTCGAAGCTGAATGACAACTAAGACAGGGATGCTCTATCTGTGCGGGACGCCCATCGGCAATCTGGAAGATATGACCTTCCGGGCTGTCCGCATTCTTCAGGAGGCTGATCTGATTGCAGCGGAGGATACGAGGAACAGTATCCGGCTTCTGAACCATTTTGACATTCATGTGCCCATGACCAGCTATCATGAATATAATAAATATGAGAAGGGCCGGGTTCTGGTGAAAAAACTGCTGGAAGGGCAGAATATCGTACTCATCACAGATGCCGGAATGCCCGGAATCTCAGATCCGGGAGAAGAACTGGTCCGCATGTGCCGGGATGCCGGGATCGGGGTGACGGCCGTACCAGGGCCAAGCGCCTGTGTGACGGCGCTTGCTCTGTCCGGACGTTCCACCAGAAGATTTGCTTTTGAAGGTTTTCTTCCTGCAGATAAAAAAGAGCGCAGGGAAGCCCTGTCAGAGCTTCAGGAAGAGACCAGGACAGTCATCCTCTATGAAGCGCCCCATCGACTGAAAAAGACACTGTCAGAGCTTCTGGAGGCTCTGGGAGACCGAAAGCTTTCAATGTGCAGGGAACTGACAAAGCGGCATGAGGAGATATGGGAGGGGATGCTGTCAGAGGCGTGTACGTACTGTGAGAGCCGGGAGCCGAAAGGAGAATATGTTCTTGTGCTGGAGGGGAGATCCCGCCGGGAGATGGTGAAGGAGCGGCAGCAGGATTTTCTGGAAATGCCGGTAAGCGAACATGTAAGATTTTATGAAGATCAGGGGATGGACCGTAAGGCAGCCATGAAACAGGCAGCGAAGGACCGGGGTGTGGCGAAAAGGGAGGTCTATCAGGCTCTGCTTTTGGAGGAGTGACAGAATGGAAGCAGTCTTAAAAGAGGGAGAGCGTCTGGATGAGCTTCAGAGGAACGGCTACAGAATCATTCAGGATCCGGAGCGGTTCTGTTTTGGGATGGACGCGGTTCTGCTGGCCGGATTTACCAGAGTCAGACAGGGGGAACGGGTGCTGGATCTTGGCACCGGTACAGGGATTATTCCGATCCTTCTGGAGGCAAAGACGAAAGGAGAAATTTTCACCGGTCTGGAGATTCAGCCGGAGAGTGCGGACATGGCAAGACGGAGTGTGGAACTCAATGGCCTGGAGGAAAGGGTCCGTATTGTGACAGGTGACATCAGAGAAGCGGACCGCCTTTTCGGAGGCGGTTCTCATCATGTGGTGACCTGTAACCCGCCGTATATGACAGATCACCACGGCCTGAAAAATCCGGCACAGCCCAAAGCCATTGCCCGGCATGAGATCCTGTGTACGCTTCAGGATGTGATATATCAGGCCTCCAGAGTGCTCATGCCCGGAGGCCGTTTTTATCTGGTGCACCGGCCGTTCCGTCTGGCGGAGATCATCACATGCCTGTGTGCTCATGGACTGGAGCCGAAGCGGATGCGGTTCGTTCATCCTTACGCGGACCGGGAACCCAATATGGTGCTGATCGAGGCGCTGAAAGGAGGGAAGCCCCGGGTGACAGTGGAAAAGCCGCTGATCATTTTCAAAGAGCCGGGGAAATATATGGATGAAATCTGTGAGGTCTATGGATACTGAAAAAGGAAGTCAAAAGACGGCAGAGCAGAAAAATAATTTTGCAGAAGGCAGTGTGGCGGGAAATATCATGAGTATGGCCGTCCCCATGACTGTGGCGCAGATTCTGAACCTTCTGTATAATGTGGTGGACCGGATCTATATCGGGCATATTCCGGGTGCGGATTCCCTGGCGCTGACCGGCGTGGGGCTGACTTTTCCCATCGTCAGCATGATCTCGGCATTTGCGGGCCTGTTCGGTATGGGAGGAGCGCCGCTCTGTTCCATCTTCAGAGGAAAGGGGGACCAGAAGCAGGCGGGAAGGGTCATGCAGAATGCGTTCTGGATGCTGGTGGGGACCGGGCTTCTGATTACGGTTATCGGCTATGCGGTGGAGCGTCCGTTTCTGTACGCCCTTGGGGGCAGCGATGCCACATATGTCTATGCCGGCGCCTATCTGAAGATCTATCTGGCAGGCAGCCTGTTCGTCATGATCGGTCTGGGAATGAATCCTTTTATCAATGCGCAGGGATTCGGCCGGATGGGGATGGTGACAGTGGCTCTGGGGGCAGTCATCAATATCGTGCTGGATCCTCTTTTTATCTTTCAGTTACATATGGGAGTCCGGGGAGCAGCATTGGCGACTGTTATCGCTCAGTTCTGTTCCGCTGTGTGGGTGCTTCTTTTCCTGACAGGGAAAAGGCCCATGCTTCGGCTTATACTGAGGCCTGAAAAACCGGACTGGAAACTGACGGGACAGATCGTAGCGCTGGGCACTTCCAATTTTGTCATGAATTTTACCAACAGTGTGGTGCAGGTGGTGTGCAACAGACAGCTGCAGTCTTACGGCGGCGATCTGTATGTGGGTGTCATGACAGTGCTGAACTCTGTCCGGGAGGTACTGACTATGGTGGTCATCGGCATGGCAAACGGTGCGCAGCCGGTCATCAGCTTTAATTACGGAGCCGGGAAGAAGGACAGAGTCAGGCAGGGAATCAGGTTCATGACGGTCGTCAGTATTGTGTACACGTGTGCAGCATGGGCAGTGACGCTGACAATTCCGGAGCTTTTGATTAAAATGTTTAATTCGGAGGCAGAGCTTCTGGATGCAGGAGTTCCCGCCATGCATATCTATTTCTTCGGGTTTTGCTTTATGGCGCTGCAGTTCTCGGGACAGAGTACGTTCCAGGCGCTGGGACAGGCGAAATATGCGATTACATTTTCCCTGTTCCGGAAGATTGTGATTGTGGTACCGCTCACTCTTCTGCTTCCGCTGATTCCCGGTGTGGGACTTCACGGCGTCTTTCTGGCAGAGCCGATATCCAATCTTATTGGCGGGTGCGCCTGCTTTTTCACCATGCTGGCGGTGATCTGGAGGGGAAAATTAAGTGAGGGCAGCCGTACGGAACAGCGGTCAGAAGGAGAAATTTGAAAATGAAAATTATTGCGCATATTCATACAGATTTTCCCGACAAGTTCGGAATCCCCAGACAAAGCGGACTGGTGAAGGAGTTAAAAGGGGAGATTATTTTTGAACCGGAATATCGGAATCCGGAGGCGGTGCGGGGGCTCGAGCGCTTTTCTCATATCTGGCTGCTGTGGCAGTTTTCAGAAAACAGAAAGGAGCACTGGTCGGCGACTGTAAAACCTCCCCGGCTGGGCGGAAAAAAGCGGGTGGGAGTCTTTGCCAGCCGGTCGCCCTATCGTCCCAACGGAATCGGACTGTCCTGTGTCCGTCTGGAGAGCATACGCACAGATGAGAAGCAGGGAACTGTACTGTGTGTATCAGGAGCGGATCTGATGGATGGAACGCCTGTCTACGATATCAAGCCTTATATTCCCATGTCGGACTGCCGGCCCGAGGCGACGGAGGGCTATACAGAGGAGACGCGGCTGCACAGGCTGAAGGTGGATTTTCCAGATGAGCTGCTTGGAATCTATCCGGAGGAGAAGAGATCCGCTATACTTGGCGTGCTGGCGGAGGATCCAAGACCGGCATATGTGCAGGATGAAGAGCGGGTGTATGGACTCCGGTTTGCCGGATATGATGTAAAGTTCCGGGTTGTGGAGGATGTAGTGCGGGTGTGCGGGGTGGAGAGACTTTTACAAAAAGGAGGAAGAAGTATGTTAGTTAGCAAAAAAGACATAGTAGTGTACTGACCTGTTGATATTTAACCAAATAATTCTGGTAATCACAGTTGTTCTGATGTATAATAAAAGAAACGGCGGTGATTCCTATGGCAAGACCAAAAAAGTACAGTATCCATCTTACGGAAAATGAATTAAAAAAGTTGAAATCTGTTA
>CAJTCV010000040.1 GCA_910574805.1 Lachnospiraceae bacterium
AGGGCTATTACGCAGGGAACTATCCGCATGGGAAACGGAACGGAATACACTGGCAGCGAAGGTCAACTGGCATTTTAGAACCAGCGATGCCAGAACGAAGCTTAGCTCGTTGTATCCCACATTTACTACTGCCTCTTAACGAGGTGGTAGTATTGCTAAATATCAACAGGTCAGTACAGTAGGGATAACAAAAGACAGAAAAAACAGCGGGGAGATCGATATAAAAGGAGGTCAAAACGTTGTTCGCGTAATAAGAGAATTTGCAAAATATGGTTTGATTACTTTTTCAAAAGATTTGTATTTTAAGAGCACATATTATACAATACATTTTTTTAAGCCTGTTGAGACACTGCGGAATCTTTACAATCTTGGAAATGAAGTATTGATCGTATGTAGTACGGACAGTATGCGTGATTTCAAGAGCAGGACAAAGGATTTTCTTGATTATTTACTGATAACGAGCCAAGAATATAAAAACAGACTGGATAAGATCACCTGTTTTCTGGTGGATGAAAATGAAGATATCATCTCCATCGTTAAAGATGATCGTATGGAGAATCCGGATACTCGTTTGATCGTTCCATTTTGTTACGATGAGCTGAAAAACGGACTGGATGAGGATCATTTAAAAAACAGAATGAGAGATTTTCTGTACGAAAGAGATTTGTTTGGTATCGCATCTCCGTTGAACAGTGAATCTTTGTTTTTTGGAAAAGACAGAACAAACATAATATCTGAATTATATGGAAAATATAAACAGGGCGAACAGGGAGGATTGTTTGGATTAAGGCGTATTGGAAAGACATCTGTGCTCAATCTGCTTCGGCTTCGGATCCAGAGAGAAAATGGTGTTGCTGTATATTTTGACTGTTCTCAATATCATCGATACAGATGGAATGAACTGCTGAAGCAAATTAATGACAGGATTATTTCTCAATATAAATTGTCAATTAATATTGAGGATGAAGGTAGATACGAAGAAAAACATGCCATGAAAAGTTTTGAGATCGATATAAAGAAAATATATGAGATTCTGGAAAATAAACGTATCTTGTTAATTTTTGATGAAATAGAAAGCATCAGTTATACGACTTCGCCGTCAGAACATTGGAAAAAGGAAAATGATTCTTTATTTTTCTGGCAGGCGTTAAGGGCAATCATTCAGACTGATAATTCATTTTTTTCTTTTTTGATTGCAGGAGTAAATCCTAAAATGGTTGAGATCGGAAGGATTAACGAATATGATAATCCTATTTTTGGAATATTCCGGCCGATATATATGGAATTGTTTGATTTTGATGATGTGAAGACCATGATTGGAGATATTGGTGCTCATTTAGGAGTTAGGTTTGAAGAGCAGGTAGTATCCAAATTACTGGAAGATTATGGAGGTCATCCATTTTTAACCCGGCAGGTTTGCAGTAAAATGAATCGTGAATTGATGTTAAACAGAGTAGAACGGCCGGCAATGATTTCAAGATATGCGTATTTGAAAAAATCAGATGAATATAAACTGGAAATGGTCGGAGTTATCGAGCAGATTCTTGGCGTACTTAAAATGTATTATCCTGAGGAATTTGAACTTTTGAAAAAACTGGCTTTGGATGGAAGAAAATCATTTGCAAAGGAGTTATCCCATGGAGAAAAAGAAATACAGCATTTGCGGGGATACTGTTTGATTGAAAAAGATGATGGAGAATACTTTATACGTATCAAATCTATAGAAGAATATTTGAATGCGAAATTTGAATATGAAAAAGATATAACAGATCAAAGCGAAAAACGCACGCGTTTGAACAGAAGAAGAGAGAAGCTGGAAAATAGGCTCAGAGAGATCATATTCTTTAATATGCAATTAAAATACGGAAAGAAAGCAAAAGAAAAACTGGTTCTGCATTTAAAAGGGACAACAACTGACAAGACACAGGAAGGAAAAATTGCAGAAGCCAGTTTAAAGAAGGCCATGGAAGAATTATATTTCTCCCAATTGAAGGCGCTTATATTAAAAGACTGGAAAGATTATCAGAATTTATTTAATGACAGGGTGAGATTTGAACAGTTTTTTGACCTTGTCAATCAATCCAGAGGCGCGGGGGATCATGGCAGATCATTGTCAGATGAGGATGAAGCTTTATATAATATCGCATTCAGGTTTTTTGATGGTTGTCTGGCAGATTATTGAATGGGCCGTTTTGTAATATGAAACTATCAGATTGTATGAATGGAATTCGGATAAGTGCCATAAGATAGAAGGACTGAAAATAACGGGAGTATCTATATGAACTATCTGTGGGCAGGTATGATGCTGGTGGCGATTGTATACGGCGCCATCCACGGGACGATTCCCGAGGTGACCCAGGCGGCGCTGGATTCTTCCAAGGAGGCGGTGACCCTCTGTGTTACCATGCTGGGGATCCTTTCCTTCTGGATGGGACTGATGCAGATCGCCAGCGCCTCCGGACTGATCGGTCGGCTGACCAGAGGAATCCAGCCGATTCTTCGGTGGCTGTTTCCCCGGATTCCCAAAGGACATCCGGCACTGGAGCAGATTGCGGTGAATTGTATTGCGAATGTGCTGGGCCTCGGCTGGGCGGCGACACCGGCGGGGCTGAAGGCCATGGAAGAGCTTAAAAATCTGGAAGAGGAGCGGCGGGCAGCAGGCGGAACTTTTCCGGGACGGCAGACAGGAGCAGCAGCCGGGGAAAGAAGCAGGCGTCCGGGAATGCAGAATGCAGGAGGACGCCGTTATCCTGCAGTGCCGAAGGGCGTGGCCAGCGATGAGATGTGTGTATTTCTGATCCTGAATATTTCCTCGCTGCAGCTCATTCCCATGAATGTGGTGGCGTACCGGAGTCAGTATGGAAGTGTGAATCCGACGGCGATCGTGGGGCCTGCGATCCTGGCGACGGCGGTGAGTACGCTGGCGGGGGTTATTTTTTGCAAAGTGATGGATGGGAAGCGGAGGACGTGAGTTCTTCGCTTTTATATGCTATAAAAGCCAGAGGATGGACTTTGTCTAAAAAAAATAAAAGATTGTTGAGAAGCAAAGTTTTTTGGGATATACTAAAAAAGAAATGGATATTAGAATTTAAGAAATATATGAGGTATATGAGGATGAAAGAAAATATAAAGAATATTGCGTCTGAAGTAAATGAAGAACTGATAAAACTATTTGGTGGGAAAATTGAACGTATCATTTTATATGGCTCATATGCCCGTGGGGATTTTAATTTAGAGTCAGATGTTGACATTATGATCTTGTTAAACTGCGAACAAAAAGAAATAACGGAAAGACGAAAAGAGATCAGCAGAATTGCAAGTCGGATTGGTTTGAAAAATGATATTATGGTTTCGCTTCTTGCCCGTAACTATACTGATTATAAAAATCAAATGAAGTATCAGCCATTTTATCAAAACATTGAGAAGGAAGGCATGAACATTTATGGATAAAGCAAGGGCGGACCTGGCCAAATATCGTTTAGGGACAGCGAAACAATGTATTATATCGGCAAAAGCATTGATAGAAATATCAGATTACAAAGGTGCGGCAAATCGTTCTTATTATGCTGTTTTTCATTGTATGCGAAGTGTATTGGCATTATCCTCTATAGATTTTTCAAAGCATTCTGCGGTGGGAGCTTATTTTCGAAAAGAATATATAAAGACGGGAATATTTGATGTATCAATGTCAGATATTATATCAGAAGCCTTTGATATTCGCAGCGACAGCGATTATAATGACTAT
Source organism: Lachnospiraceae bacterium (assembly GCA_910574805.1). Classification (GTDB taxonomy): domain Bacteria; phylum Bacillota; class Clostridia; order Lachnospirales; family Lachnospiraceae; genus Hominiventricola. The sequence continues at coordinate 3,746 of CAJTCV010000040.1, forward strand.
TTTGTGATTTCGAAAAAAGAGGTTGAAGAACAGGTGATAAATGCGCAGTATTTTTATGACAGAGTTGAGGAATATGTTACGGCACAAATTAAACATATATAAAATTGAAAAAAGTGTCATTTACTAAAAATATAGTTTTTCAGTGTGTAACAGCCAATGAGACAGAGCCACCTCTGCATGGATGAAAGAGAAGTATTCAAATTGTGTAATCTGAGTAAAGATGTAGAGGAAAATGGAATTAAAAAAAGGGATTCTAATCTCTCTGCAGAATTTAATGGAGAGCGAAGGATGGTCTTTGAAGAGGACGATGGAAGCATTTGGAATTCCGGAGTCTGAGAAACTGCAGTATGCGTACAAGTTGAAAATATAAGATGATCTGTAAAGAGTTTTAGACCGCAAAATATTACATAATTACACAAAACAGAATATAATTCGCAAAAGTATAAACAAAATATAAAAAATATTTAGTCCGTGCTTGACACAAGCGAATATTTTAGGCCTCGGCTGGGCGGCGACGTCGGCGGGGTTAAAGGCAATGGAGGAGTTTAAGAACCTCGAGGAGGAACGGCGGGCAGCAGGAGGGATAACAGGAGGCCGCTATTATCCGGCGGTGCCGAAGAGCGTGGCCAGAGATGAGATGTGCGTGTTTTTGATTTTAAATATTTCCTCATTGCAGTTGATCCCGATGAACGTGGTGGCGTACCGGAGTCAGTATGGGAGCGTGAATCCGACAGCGATTGTAGGGCCTGCGATCCTGGCGACGGCGGTGAGTACGCTGGCGGGGGTTATTTTTTGCAAAGTGATGGATGGGAAGCGGAGAGTTTAAATTGGGCTCTTCGCTGTTGTTTTTTAAATTAAAGTATGAAAAGGGATATAAATATGATATATTAGTGATAGAGTGAAAGAAAATGGAAATAATTTATTATGTAAACAGAAACAGGTGATCAAGATACAGAAAATATTTACCTGGATTCTTTTATCAGAACCTTTTTCTCCTATGCACCTGCTACGGAACGGACAGTCTTTACATTCAGCCTTTGGACAGCGGTACTCTTTTGTTACTGTATTTATTGTTCTATTAAGCCGGTGCAGCGGAAGTGTTTTTCCTCCGGGACAGATGAATCTGTCATCCTTTTCATCATACTGAAAATCTTTCCTTTGAAATTCTGTAGTTCCTCTTTTTTGCTCCGTTCTTTCAGGCGTATAAAAATTTATGTCTCTTTCTGATAACTGTTGGTTGATAAGGTTTGTGTCATATCCACTGTCGGCACATGCTTCCTGTATTTTCAAACCCAGATTTTTCTCAATATAATCAATCCTTTTGATATACGGCTGGCTGTCAGGCACATTGCCGGCTGTAGCTGCCACATCAATTATAATTCCGTTTTTAGAGTCCACGGTTTCATGCGACAGGTAGTGCATCCCCTCCGCTTTCCCTTTCCTCCTGTAAAATCCAGATTCGGGGTCTGTTCTGCTTTCACGGCGGCTAATGATTTCCGTTTTTTCCTTCCGTTTCCTGCATCTGACGGGCTTGATTTTCCCTTCTGATTCCAACTGGGCCCGTACCGTTTCTTCATACTTGTCCAGTTCTTTGAGGTATTCATTTGTGGCTTCTTCTGTTTGCCTGATGTATTCTGTTTTCCGGGATGCGTTTGCCTTCACGTGTGTCGAATCCGTAAAAACCAGCCTGCCGTCTGCCAGACCCTTTTCTATGCATATGGAAACAATTTTCTGAAAGATATTCCGAAAAAGACCGCTGCCGTTGAAACGGCGGCGTCTGTTCTGGGTGTGGTGGACAGGATGCTGGGGGATCTGGACCTTTCCGTATTTCGGCCAGGCGTTGACGTAAGGATGCTGTTAGAGGAGATTGACAGCTATCTGATGCGCTGTGTCTGGCAAATGCTTTCCGCTGGGAAGTTGGACCCGGACGGCCTGGAAAAGGATTTTTTGAAAAGGGTCGGGCAATGGAGGACAGCATATTTGAAGTAAACTGTGCTGTCCAGTGGGGGAAATGGAGGAACCATGGAAGGAGATTCAAGAAAGTTTATAACAGCTTTAAAGGACAATGACCTTGCTGCTGTCAGAGAAGTGCCAAAAGCAGACCTGCACAACCATTTTGTCCTTGGGGGGAGCAGGACATATCTATATGAGCAGAAGCAGATTCTCATTGAGCCGATTAAAAAGCCTCTGGCTTCCATGCGGGAAATGGATGGCTGGAACAGCAGATACATTGGTGAGAGATTCTCCAGCAGCAACATGCGTAAATTTCTTATAGAGGCAACTTTTGCCCAGGCAAAGCATGACGGCATTGCGATATTGGAGATAGGGGAAGATGTCTGGGGGTTAAATGAGTTTTTCCATAATGACATTGTGGAACTGATAGAGACATTCCAGGAAATCAACGAGCGGATTGCGCCGGAGGTTTGCCTGCGGCTCCAGATCGGATTATCCAGGCATTGCCCTGTGGACTATCTGGAGAGCTGCCTGAAACATTTCTGGGGGCGCCCGGAATTCTACTCCATTGACCTGTATGGGGACGAACTGGCACAGTCGATTGAAAATTTCATCCCCATATACAGGAGGGCAAAAGAAGAGGGGCTTTGCCTGAAAGCCCACATCGGTGAGTGGGGAACAGCAGAGGATGTTGTCCGCGGCGTGGAGGCATTGCAGCTTGATGAAGTGCAGCATGGTATCGCAGCGGCGGAATCGGAGGAGGCCATACAGTTCCTAAAAGACAGGGGAATACGTCTTAACCTAACGCCTAGCAGCAACCTTTTGCTGGGGCGCATAAAGGAGATGGCGCACCACCCCATCCGGAGATTATACAGGGGCGGGTTAGACGTGGCCATAAATTCGGATGATGTGTTGATTTTTGACAGTGACGTGTCAAAAGAATATCTAAAACTATTTGAAGCTGGGTGCCTGAATGCAGAGGAACTGGATCAAATCCGGTTAAATGGGCTGAGGGAAATGTAATAGGAAGTATGAACAAGATCCGGGCATATTTTTCTGAAGACGCATATGCGATAAAAATCTCTAAAACACTTGCTTGTGACGTAACGTAATGAGATATACTACGAGCAGGAGGTGAGACATGGGCAAAAATAAAGCGATACCACAAGGCTATATGACTGTTGGCGAAGCCGCAAAAAAGATGGATGTTACTGTACGGACATTACAGCATTATGACAGGGAAGGGTTACTTTCCTCGTCTGCCATGAGCGAAGGAGGCCGCAGGCTATACACAGATAAAGATATGGTAAAACTGCATCAGATCTTATCGCTCAAACATCTGGGGTTCTCCCTGGACGATATAAAGAACCGGCTGATTCCCCTTGATACACCGGCAGAAATCGCAGCTGTCCTGGCAGAGCAAACCGCAGCTGTCCGGCAAAAAATAGAGAGCCTGTCCGAATCATTGAGGGAGCTGGAGGGGCTGCGGGAAGAAGTCCTTCAAATGCAGTCGGTCAATTTCAAAAAGTACGCCGACATCATTGTGAACCTGCAGATGAAAAATGACTTCTACTGGCTCATCAAACACTTTGATGACCAGACTCTTGACCATATCCGCAGCCGTTTTGATAAGGACAGCGGGAAAGTATTTATGGATACTTTCATGCAGCTTCAGAATGAAGCAATAAGGCTTCAAAATGCAGGTGTCCATGCAGACAGTGATGAGGGGCAGAGCTTTGCAAAAGCCTATTGGGATATGATAACGGATTTCACCGGCGGGGATATGAGTATGCTTCCGAAACTCATTGAATTAGGACAGTTTGAGGGCATGGACCCCAAATGGAAAGAGAAGCAAAAACTCGCCAAAGATTATATCGGGCAGGCACTTGAGAGTTACTTGTCCAGGTCAGGCGTTGACTTGTTTCAGGAGGATGAAGAATGAACGAGGCTATAAAAATCAAAAACTTAAAGAAAAGTTACGGGACCCACGTTGTACTGAATGGCTTAGATTTCTGTGTACAGCAGGGGGAGATTTTTGCCCTGCTTGGCGTAAATGGCGCGGGTAAAACGACGTCCCTGGAATGTATCGAGGGTCTAAGAAAATATGACAGTGGAACCATCGCTATAACCGGCAAAGTGGGTATCCAACTGCAATCGTCTTCTTTGCCTGGGCATATAAAGCCGCTGGAGGCTGTTAAGCTTTTTGCGAAATGGAATAAAGCTTCGCTTGACCGTGCAATGCTTGACGTTCTTGGCATCCATGATTTTGCCCGGAAGCAGTATTACCAATTATCGACTGGCCAGAAGCGGAGGCTCCATCTGGCACTTGCCCTGACACGAAATCCGGATATCCTTTTTCTTGATGAGCCAACCGCAGGGCTTGACGTTGAGGGGCGGCTGTCCTTCTAAAGATGTTGTCAAGGGGAAATGTAAGATTGAGTTTTTACCTTTTACTTTTTTATTCCTTCAAAGGCAACCGCCGCCACTCATATAGAGGGGCGGCGGTTATAATCAGCATTATTTCAGCAGTACCTCCAAATCACTCTCCGGGGTTGTGATCGGGGCAATGTGATAATGCTCCGCCAGATACTGCAACACGTTGGGCGACAGGAACGCCGGAAGTGTAGGCCCCAAGCGGATATTTTGGATTCCCAGGTGCAAAAGCGTCAGCAGGATACACACAGCCTTCTGCTCATACCAGGAGAGAACCATTGACAGCGGCAGATCGTTTACACCACATGCAAAAGCCTCTGCCAGGGCTACAGCCACCTGGATGGCACTGTATGCGTCATTGCACTGTCCCATATCCATCAGGCGGGGAAGTCCGGAAACGGTGCCAAGGTCCAGGTCATTGAACCGGTACTTGCCACAGGCAAGAGTAAGTACGATACTGTCAGGAGGTGTCTGCTTTACAAACTCAGTATAGTAGCTGCGTCCCGGCTTTGCTCCATCGCAGCCGCCAACCAGGAAGAAATGTTTGACCACTCCGCTTTTGACTGCTTTGACCACTTTGTCCGCAACGGACAAGACCGCGTGACGCCCAAAGCCGGTTGTGACGGTTCTTCCGCCATTGATACCAGTAAACTGCATGGCTGTGGGGTAGCCGCCCAGCTCCAAGGCTTTTTGGATTACCGGCGAGAAGTCCTTTTCCGGCCCAATGTGGGCCAGCCCCGGATATGCGACGGCTTCCGTCGTAAATACCCGGTCCGCATAGCTTGTTTTCGGCGGCATGAGGCAGTTTGTTGTAAAAAGGACCGGAGCGGGGATAGAAGCAAATTCCTTTTGCTGATTCTGCCAGGCAGTGCCGAAATTCCCTTTGAGATGGGGGTACTTTTTTAGTTCCGGATAACCGTGAGCCGGGAGCATTTCACCGTGGGTATAAATGTTGATGCCCTTGTCCTTGGTCTGCTCCAAGAGTTGTTTCAAATCAAAGAGGTCATGACCGGAAATGATAATAAACGGTCCTTTCTCTACAGTCAAACTTACTTCTGTTGGAACGGGATTGCCATAGGTTTCCGTATTAGCCTTATCCAGCAGTTCCATACATTTCAGGTTAACCGCCCCGACTTCCAGGACAATAGGAAGAAGTTCATCCATCCCCCAGTCCTCCATACCGACAGCAAAGAGGGCCTTATAAAAAAAGCGGTCTACTTCCGGGTCCGTATAGCCCAGGACAGCAGCGTGATACGCATAGGCGGCCATACCCCGGATGCCAAACAGAATCAGCGACTTCAGAGAGCGAATATCCTCCCCAGCAGTCCACAGATGCTCCATGTCATAGTCATCGTTCTTCCCGCAGGCTGAGGTACACTCATAGCAGAGAGGAACAATCTGCCGCTTTACCTCATCCACACGCCGGAGCAGAGCAGAAAGGGCCTCCTTGTCAAAATTCACATTCGTAATTGTCGCAAACAACCCTTCCCGCACAACCTGATTGGCGGCATGGCTAATCAGATGCCCATTTCCGTCTATGGTCCTTGCAAGGCCAATCAATTTCCCGGTAAGCTGATCCTGCATTTCAGCAATACCGGCCTGCTTGCCGCATACGCCAGAATTTCCAGTACAGCCTTTGCATCCCGCTGTCTGTTCACACTGGAAGCAAAACATTTTCTGTTCCATCACTGTTTCCTCCTATTATTATTCTAAAATTCTTCCGTCCGTAGAAATAGTCACCACATTCCACGGAATGAACTTCCCGCTCTCCTGTAAGGCCTGTTTGACCGCGTTTTCGATTCCGCCGCAACATGGAACTTCCATTTGTACTATGGTTACGCTCTTGATGTCATTTCCAGAAATGATTTGCGTCAGCTTTTCAGCATAGTCCCCCTCGTCCAGCTTGGGGCAGCCGATGAGCGTCACATGGCTACGGATAAACGCATCGTGGAAATTGCCATAGGCATAGGCGGTACAATCTGCAGCGATGAGTAGCTTGGCACCGTTAAGGTATGGGGCGTTCACCGGCACCAGCTTAATCTGTACTGGCCATTGGGTCAGCTGGCTGGCGGCAGGCGCCTGTGCGGCAGGGGCAACGCAAGGATCCCGGTGAATCGTCTTTGCATTTGTTCCGGGACAGCCGCAGGGCAGAGGCGCACTCTTCTGTTTAGCGGCCGTCACAGCCGCATGGTCATAGGCGGGCGCTTCCCGCGTCTCAAAGCTGATTGCCTCCGTGGGGCAGGCGGGCAGGCAGTCACCCAGACCATCGCAGTAGTCCTCACGAGTGAGCCTCGCCTTACCGTCTACCATCTCAATAGCGCCCTCATGACAGGCGGCGGCACAGGCTCCGCATCCGTTACACTTTTCTTCATCGATATGAATTATTTTGCGAACCATAAAATTTTCCTTTCCGGTCAACTGTATTCTTTGAATCCCTGTTGACATCTTGGAATCAGTATAGTATGATTTACGTGTTTTGTATGTTGAAATTTCAACAAAGGGAACAAATCTATGGAAAAATATTTTGAAGTATTGTGCATGTGTCCGCTGTTTCGGGATATGGCGCATTGGGAACTGACTAAGGTTCTACGTTGCCTCAACGCCAGGGTATCTTCCTTTGAAAAAGGAGAAGCCGTGATGAACGAGGGTGAACCAGCAAAATATGTGGGAATTGTCCTAACGGGCAGTTTTCAAATTGTACGGACGGATTTCTTTGGTAATCGAAGCATGATTGCCAACCTTGTTCCTGGTGAATTATTTGGGGAATCCTTTGCTTGTGCAGGAGTGGAGGCAGTCCCGGTTTCTGTGCTGGCATCGGAGGCTGCGGAGGTTATGCTGATTGACTGTTTGAAAATTTGTCATTCATGCAGTAATGCTTGTCAATTCCATCAACAGATGATTTATAATCTTCTTCAAATTGTTGCGGCAAAGAATTTGATGTTTCACCAAAAAATCGAGGTCACATCCAAGCGCACGACACATGAAAAGCTGATGGCGTATCTGATGCTTCAAGCTAAACAATTTGGCAGTCTGGAATTTGAAATACCATATGATCGCCAGGAGTTGGCGGATTATCTGGAAGTAGAGCGCAGTGGTTTGTCGGCGGAAATCGGAAAACTGCGTCGGCAAGGGGTCATTGAAGCAGACCGCAGCAGATTCAAGATATACAAACCGTTTGATGTTTGAGGCACGTAAACATAGTGGTAGCAAGTAGCGGTAATCAGAAATCCCGTTTTATCAGAAATGCAGAGTGAAACCGTTGAAATACAAGGGAATTGCCGCAATAGATTTCTGATAAAAAAGTGGCTATTGACTGACCGTGCCTTATAACTATAGGACTGGCAGGAATAAAAATTTCTGATAAAATGTGTTCATAGTAATTCGGCTGCGGTCTGTTTTCAGAGTATCAATTCTAAAGGAGGATTGGTTACTTTGGCGCATTGTCATAGATTCATGCCATTTTCTGCACAGGAAATCAGTTTATCATAGCATGGAATACTTGCTGCAGGTTTCCATATAAGCAATTTGCAGTTCATTTTTATCGGAAATTTTCATGTGAGCGGAGTATGCTGTTCCGGTCCAAGATGTAGGTAAATCTATATTTTTATCAGAAACTTTTTCTGCCGTTGTCCAGTGTTTTCAATGCTTTCATAAATTATTTCCGATAAAAATGGATTTCTGGTTACCGCTAAAATCAGAAATTTCCGATAACATGGGCAAGCAATGCGCCGGTATATACCCGGCACGTGCTTGTTGGTGGCTGACCGCCCCCAAACCCCCGTAAGGACCGGCGCAACTGCGCTGGTCCTTTTAAGCCGCCTACGGCGTCTGCTGTTACCCACAGTGGGAGAAAAATCATCATCGCGCCCCCTGCTGGCGGTTGCGATTTTTCTCTTTTTCGGTCACGCCCAAAATCCTCTCCACGTTGTTTTTGGCAGTGAGAAGTTCTATCATTTTTGCCTTGGCCTGCTTGTATTCTGGATACCGCTTTTTGTTCTCGGCATACAAGGTGGCATACTCCTGTTTCAGCGATTGTATGGACGGCAGTTTCTTCAAACCGAGGGAATCAAAATACCGCTTCGCCGCTTGACAGGCCGTGATTTCACTGCTATGCTGTTCATAAAATTTCTCCCTTTTCCTGCCCGTCAATTTCCGGTACTGCGCGAAAATTTCCCGTGTTTTACCGTAAGCGCCGATGTGCTTTTGCAGTTCGGAAATGTCTTTCATTCTTGCGCTGGCAGCTTTCGACTGGTCAGCTAAATCGTTGAATTTTTGAACCGCCGCATCACAGGTTTTCTCCAATTCTCCAAAATCAGTCAGACCCTTTTCCTGCAAGTAGATGACCGTCTTTGCCATCTCTTTGAGGTTGAAGATTTTTGCCCACCGCTCGAATCCGGGAGAGTTGGCCTGCTGCATTTTTGCTTGAATGTCAATCAGCAAATTGGGCTTGGACCTCGCCGCCGCCTTTGCTCTTGGAGCGACAATCCGTTTACCGGAAATGCGCTCCATAATCGCCGCTTCAGTGTAATCGTCACCGAGGGAATTACAGCGGACGAACCGTTTGCCGTTGGGGATTTTGAACGCAAGATGTTTGCCCCGCTTAACCTCCGCTCCCGCCGTTTTCATGGCAATGAGGAAGCTGTCAAAATCCTTGCATCCTTGACCGAGGGCGGTGTCGATTAAATATCACTATTCAAACGGAAACCGGCACAGGGAAATATGAGTCTGATAATATCGGGGAAACTTTACTTACGCTGCTGGTGCAGTGCAGGGAAAAAGGGGAGACCATCTTAGATATCCAGATAGGCCGCGGTTCATTGGAGCAGCACTTTATGAAAATTGCAAAGGGGGTTTGAGGAATGGGCGCTTTTATATATGGGGTTTCTTTACAATGGAAATTAGATATACGGAGTAAGACGTTGCTCATCACCTGCTATATCGTTCCCCTGTTGTTCTTTGGGATTATGGGCGGGATATTTACATCGGTTATTCCGGGGGCAGGGGATACACTTATTCAATCCATGACTGTATTTGGCGTGACCATGGGTGCTCTGATCGGTCTGCCGCCTTCCCTTGTGGAAATTTATGGCAGCGACAATAAGAAGGTTTAACTGGCAAACGGTGTTCCTTTCTATCTGGGTATTGCATTGGCCAATATCTCGGCGTTTATCCACCTGTTTATTATGAGCATTATCCTGTATATTGCCGCTCCCCTTGCCTTTGATGCCAAGATACCAGAAAATCCGGGCGTATACTTTGCCTCCCTTTCCATTTTTATTGCGGTATCACTCGGCATAGCCAGCATAATTGGCCTGGCGGTAAAAGACCAGACGAAAACCTCCATGTTTTCCATTATTGTTTTTCTGCCCTCAATCATGCTCTTTGGAATTATGTTCCCGGTTGAGATGCTCCCCCAAATGCTTGAAACAATAGGGAAAGCGTTCCCGGCTTCATGGGGATACAGACTGATGACAGGGGGGACTTTTGGGCTGGAAAATCTGTTGCCGATGCTGGTGATTTTTGTATTGGCTGTCTGTGCGTGTGCCATATTGCTATCAGGAAAGATGATTTGGCGCAACAAATAGAGAGGTTAAGCAGTCATATCAATTTGTTTCAGAAATACTTAAAGGAATCAGGCAGGAGAAAGCTGCATTGACAAAAGGATACAGGAGAATAATCATAGATGGAATATGCCTTGGTTTTCATATTGACGGTTTTAACAATCATCTTTTGGAGTGGAAAGGGCAGTTGGCTAATTGCTGGATATAATACTATGTAGGTAATTGCGAAACAAGTTCGCAATCCTGATTGAAAACAAGGATAGAATCCTGCAATGCAGGATTCTTGGGATGAAAAGTGGATACCGGATATTTTTTGGCACACGAAAT
>CAJTCV010000041.1 GCA_910574805.1 Lachnospiraceae bacterium
TTTAAGTCTAAGGAAAAGGGGCTTTAGCCCCCGGAGTGAGTTTAGTCACAGAGGAGGGGCTTCAGCCCCCACTGCGACTTCCAGTCGCTAAACGGCGGTCTTTAGACCGCGATAACCCACCGGCTTTAGCCGGTGGTCGTTAAGTGAAAGAATCTGAAACATCGTTTGCGGTTGTTGGAGAATATCGTGGCGAAATGTTTCTTGAAAATGGAAAGGTCTATTTTGATAGCTGTATCATTGGATTTAAGGATGGTGTTACGACACATGGCTTGGAAAACGGGAATATGGTAGAAAGTGAATTTATTGAGGCAATAAATGAGCTGATTTATAAAGATTCGTAAAACATAGTAGGAAATAAATTTTACGGTTCCATATCTCCAATAAGCCACAGCCCGACAAAGCAGGGCGGGCATCCCCGGTTTTCCGGCAAAACTGAGAGAGGCGATTGAAATGGATATAACAGGAATAGCAAAAAGCCATCAAGCGGGCATCCAAAAGGCATCATCCAAAAAGGAATGGAAGTTGTCTGATTCCCTCCGGGAGAAGACAACAGGATGCGGCGCAGGGCATCTATATGGGGAATAAGTTCCTCGCCCTGCGGAAAAGCGAGGTCGCCAAAGTCGCGCCGGACAGGGCAGGCATTTCGGCAGATCAGTGAGAGGAGGTGAAAGCCGGTATGGAATTTGGCCGGGGAGGTTAACAGGCATATTTGCATGGAGACAGTGAACTGCTCGGACTTATTACGAGGGAGCGGATGCGGCTCTGAACGACAGAGGGGCTGACAAAAATAATGGAGGAGATTAAGAAAATGAATGTAAACGGAATAGGAGCAGGATACCCGGCAGCAGGAAAAGCAAAGGTGCGTCAGGCACAGGACGGGACACAGAGTTTTGACCGGGAATTTATGGGGATGGCATCTCAGACGCCGCCTTCCTTTGTCGGAAAGGTCTGGACGAAAGAGGAACTTATGCAGTCGGTTGATAAGCAGGTGCAGAGCAACCAGAGCAAGAAAATTTCCGTTTCTGATATGATAAAGGCGACCTGCATAGAAGGGACGAGGGCAAGGTTCCGCTTTGCGGGGGAGGATAAGATATACACGTTTGATGAATACATAAAGGAGCTTGACAAGCGTTCAAAGAACAATGCGTAGGTTGATTCTCATACGAAGAAAACCAATAATGCACAAAGGATAAAAGGGAACCGGCAGGGACAGGCTGGTTCCCTTATTGCATACCAATGAGGAAAGACCGGCTGCCAGAGCAAGCGAAGCCGTCTTTTTCCATATGCAGTTTTTTATGCAGTACACATGGATCCCCTACTTTTCCTCCTCCGCTGCAAGCCTGGGACGGCACAGGTGTACTTCGCTCCATTCCTTCATCTGTTCCAGGATGGGGACGAAGCTCTCGGCCAGCTCCGTAAGAGTATATTCCACCTTGGGCGGTATCTCCTGGTAAATCTGGCGGTTGATCCAGCCGTCGTTTTCCAGTTCCCGGAGCTGCTTTGTCAGCGTTGACTTTGTGATCTCGTCTCCGATCCTCCTTTGCAGTTCCCCGAACCTCTGGACCTTATATACAGCGATGTACCACACAATGAGAATCTTCCATTTTCCACCGAGGATGGACTGCAGGGTGGTCATCGGGACGCAGCTTGCCATCAGGCTCTGGCTGCGGGAAAATTTGTTGTCAGCCATAGAAAAGACCTCCTTTACATGGGGAAATTATACCGTATTTTGCGCCTGTTATCAAGATAGTGTATTTTTAAATACCGGTTTTTCAAAAGATACCAGGTGTTAAAAATACGTCCAGGACCATTAAAAGACAGTACTTGTTATATCCATTTTTTCGTTTTAGACTGTGCTTGAACGGAGGCGAAAGGGATGAGGAAAGACGTTCAGGTTTCCGTCCTGGGCATCCTGGATGCAGGGGGCGGGCCGGAAGCAATCCTGACAAGGACGACAGGGATCTGCTCACCCCAGGGCGGGGGATATCAGGTCAGCTACCGGGAACTGGATGAACATGGGAATGTCACGGACAATCTCCTGTTCCTGTCACAAACGGAGATAAGGCTTGACAGGAGCGGTGCTATCTCCGGCAGTTTCCGGTTCATGCCGGGGGAGAGGACAAAGGCCCTTTACCGGACGCCCTTTGGGGAGATTGGCTTTCTGGCGGAGACGGAGAGCTGCACCATGGAGGCGGACGGGAACGGCCTGGAGGCACGGCTGGAATACCGGCTGTACGAAGGCGGGCGCCTGTTCTCACAAAACATCCTGTCCGTCCGCATAAAGGAGGACGGAATGGCTGGCCCCGTCCTGGATCATACGACAAGGAGGAACCACATATGAGAAAACTATTTACTTCGGAATCCGTAACGGAAGGACACCCGGACAAGCTCTGCGATCAGATCGCAGATGCCATCCTGGATGCAGTCCTTCGGAAAAAGCCCGATGCAAGGGTGGCTTGCGAGGTGTTCGCCTCGACAGGGGCAGTCTTCATCATGGGGGAGGTATCAGCCGGGGGACTGGAGGGGATCGACATTGAGGCAGTTGCACGCGATACGATCCGTGAAATTGGGTACAGGGACAACCGTTTCGGGTTTGATGCGGACGCGGTCGCAGTGATCACCGCCATCCACGGCCAGTCACCGGACATTGCCCAGGGTGTCAGCCGGGCGCTGGAGGTCCGGGGGAGCAAGAAGCAGGAGCTTGGGGCCGGCGACCAGGGGATGGTATTCGGGTATGCCACGGACGAAACGGACGAGGTGATGCCCATGCCGGTCTATCTGGCCCATGCCCTTACAAGGGAGCTTGCCCAGGCAAGGAAAGGCGGGGACATCCCGTACCTGGGGCCGGACGGGAAGGCGCAGGTGACGGTGGAATATGAGGACAGCAGGCCGGTACGGGTGGATGCCGTGGTAGTGTCCGCGCAGCATCTCCCGGAGATCGGGCATGACACCATCGAGCAGGACATCATCGGGAAAGTCATCCGCAAGGTGATCCCGGAACGCCTGATGGACGAAGGCACCAGATACCTGGTCAACCCCACCGGGCGCTTCGTGATAGGAGGCCCCCAAGGGGACACCGGACTGACAGGCAGGAAGATCGTGGTGGACACTTACGGCGGGGCTGCCAGGCACGGGGGCGGCGCATTTTCGGGGAAGGACCCCACAAAGGTTGACCGGAGCGCCTCCTATGCCGCCAGATATGTGGCAAAGAACCTTGTGGTGGCAGGGCTGGCCCGCCGCTGCGAGATACAGATAGCCTACGCCATCGGCGTGGCAAAGCCAGTCTCCGTATCGGTGGACACCTTCGGCACAGGGGTGATCCCTGATGACAGGATACTGGAACTGGTGGAGGAACACTTTGACCTGCGCCCGTCCTCCATCATCAAGGGGCTGGGGCTGCAGAAGCCAATCTACCGACCCACGGCGGCATACGGGCACTTTGGGCGCAAAGACCTGCAGCTCCCCTGGGAATGGACGGACAAGGCAGCGGCGCTCCGCGGGGCGCTGGCAAAGATGGGTGAATGAACGGAAGGAGAGATGAATTATGCATTACACAGGAACGATATGGAGACCGCCCTATGAGGCGTGCAGCGCACTGATCCAGGTGACGGCAGGCTGCACCCACCACAAATGTAAATTCTGCACGCTCTATGAGGACGTGCCGTTCAAGTTCAGGATGTCCCCCCTGTCAGAGGTGGAGGCGGACCTGAAGGAAATGAGCCGCTATTACCGGAACGCAAAGAGGGTGTTCTTTACCGGGGCCAATCCCTTTGTATTGAGCTTCGACAAACTGAAAACGCTGGCAGGGCTGGTAAAGAAATACTACCCCAAAGTGCAGTCCATCGGCTGTTTTGCCCGCATCACGGACATCACGCCGAAGACCACGGAGCAGTTGAGGGAACTGCGGGAAATAGGGTACAACAGCCTCACCATCGGCGTGGAGGCCGGGGACGAGGAATCCCTGTCCTTCATGCACAAGGGCTTCGGCGTTAAGGAAATCCTTACGGAGTGCCAGCGCCTGGACGAAGTGGGCATGGATTACAATTTCTTCTACCTTGCAGGAATCTACGGCTCCGGGCATATGGAGGAAGGGGTGAAGAACACAGCGGAGGTGTTCAACCAGCTCCACCCGAAGATCATTGTTTCCTCCATGCTGACCATCTACCCATCCTCGGAGCTGTACCAGGAGATCCAGGCCGGAAACTGGGCAGAGGAAACGGAGATTGAAAAGCTGTACGAGCTGCGGATGCTGATAGAAAGGCTCACCATTGATACCTATTTTGCCACCATGGGCGCGTCCAACTGCGTCAACGTGGAAGGGCATCTGCCGAAGGACAGGAACAGGATGATCAAGTGGCTGGATGAGGTCATCGGTTCCGTGGATGAAACGGAACTCAGGAGATACCGTGAGAACCTGCGGCATCTGTAAAGGAGGGATGGGGCAATGATACAGGACATTTTCCCCTACCGCCTGGACCATGCATTCCGTGACAGGGAACCGGAGCCGGAGGATTGCTTTTTCTCCTTCCGTGGCGGAGAGGTGTTGCTGCGGGTATCGGAGGACGGCAGCCGGAGGATTCCGGTATTCCATGACCTGGGCATGCCTTTTGCAGAAGTGCGGAGGCTGGCGGTTTTCCTGTTCTGCGTGGACGGGGTGACTGTCTACCTGTTGCGGCAGCAGGGAGACGTCCTGCCCGAAAGGGAGGGCATGCAGTATCTTCCGCTCCGGGAGCTTGACGGCATCCTGCCGGGCTGGGCGTATTTTGCCGGGGCCACTGCCCTGCACCTGGCTGGATGGTATGAGAGGAATGTCTACTGCGGAAGGTGCGGAGGTGTGAGAGCGCAGGACAGGGGGCGGCGGTCACTTAGCTGCCCGGACTGCGGGGACACCGTTTATCCGGCCATCGCCCCGGTGGTCATGGTGGCGGTCACGGACGGGGACAGGCTTCTGATGACGAAGTACGGGAACCGTCCCCTCCCGCAATGGGTTCTGGTGTCAGGCTTTGTGGAGGCAGGGGAGACGCTGGAGGAAGCGGCAGAGAGGGAAGTCTATGAGGAAACGGGCATCCGCATCAGGGGCCTTAAATATTTTGGGAGCCAGCCCTGGGGCTTTTCCGGTTCCGTGATCGCGGGCTATACGGCGGAGCTGGACGGTTCGGTTCAGCTGCGCATCGACACCGGGGAGCTGTCAGCGGCGGCATGGCACCCACGTTCCAGTCTGCCGAAGGAGCTGACGGACATCAGCATCGCTTATGAGATGATAGAGGCAATGCGCCTGCCGGAGAAAGGAGGGGCCGGATGAATACCTATTACAAGGCTGCTATAAGGAACCAGAAGGAGCTCATGCCCGGAATATGGAAAATGGAACTGGAAGCGCCTGAAATCGCCCATAGTGCCAGACCGGGGCAGTTCATCCAGATGTACCCGCCGGATGAGAGAAACCTGCTGGCACGCCCGATTAGCCTGGCGGCAATCCATGGGGAAAGTGTGGAAGTAGTGTATCGGGTGGTGGGGAAGGGCACGGAGCAGTTCCCCCGGCTGCGGGATAATGATACGGTACAGCTCATGGGGCCTCTGGGGGACGGGTTCACGCTGCCGGAGGCAGGGGAGCGGAGCGTCATCATCGGCGGAGGCCTGGGGATTCCTCCCCTTCTGGAGCTTTCCAAAAGGATTCCGGGAGAGGCGGAGGTTTTCCTGGGCTATGCAGATGCCCCGTTCATGGACGGGGATTTCCGGGGACATGGCCGGAAGGTCCATGTGGCGAGCCAGACCGGGAATGGCGGCTTTCGCGGGACGGTGCTGGAGCTTGTGGAGACCATCGCGCCTCTGGCGGATAGGGTATATGCCTGTGGTCCCCGGCAGATGCTGCAGGCCGTGGCAGAATGGGCAGAAAGGCAGGGCATCCCGGTTCAGGTATCCATGGAGGAACGGATGGCCTGCGGCATAGGCGCATGTCTTGGATGTGCAGTGAAGATACAGAAGCCGGGGGAGAAGGACTGGCAGTACCTGCGGGTTTGCAGGGACGGACCGGTCTTTTCCGGCAGGGAGGTGGTGTGGAATGGATGACAGGATGGAGACGGTGGTTGCAGGGGTGGCGCTGAAGAACCCGGTCATTACGGCATCGGGCACATTCGGCGCAGGCCGTGAGTACGGGGAGCTGATCGATTTGGACCGCCTGGGTGCGGTCACGGTCAAAGGGGTTTCCTGTGAGCCGTGGAAAGGGAATCCGGCCCCCAGGATTGCGGAAACGCAGAGCGGCATGCTGAATTCCATCGGGCTGCAGAATCCGGGAGTGGAGCATTTCATTGAGTATGACCTGCCATTCCTCCGGCAGCATGACACAAAAATCATCGTGAATATCTGCGGGCACACGCTGGCGCAGTATTGCGCGGTTGCGGAGAGGCTGGCAGACTGTGATGTGGACATGCTGGAGCTGAACATCTCCTGCCCGAATGTGGAGGAAGGAGGGCTGGCCTTCGGAACCGACCCGCATGTGGTAGAGCGTGTGGTCCGGGCGGTGCGCCATTATGTCGGGCAGCCCCTGGCCGTGAAGCTCTCGCCGGAGGTGGCGGATATAAAGGAGATTGCCAGGGCAGCGGTATCAGGCGGTGCGGACGTGCTTTCCCTGATCAACACGCTGCGGGGGATGAAGATAGACATCCACAGGCGCAGGCCGGTGCTTGCCAGTAAGACAGGGGGCTATTCCGGTCCGGGCATCATGCCGGTGGCATTACGGATGGTCTATGAGGTGTGCAGGGCCGTTGACGTGCCGGTGATCGGCATGGGCGGCATCGCCACCTTTGAGGATGCCCTGGAGTTCATCATGGCCGGGGCTGCCGCAGTCGCGGTAGGGACGGCGAACTTCCATAATCCTTATGCCACGGTGGAGATCATAGAGGGCATCCGGGGGTATATGGAGGAAAACAACATAGCCTCTTTGGACAGGATCAGGGGCATCATTGATTAGCTGGCACAGGCGGCAGAATACTGTGCTTATAGCCATTATTCATTATGTTATTAGAACCTGAACGAGTATTGTTTAAGATTTAGCAATAGGAGGCGATATCCAACTAACTAAACCCAGAATTTTATGAAATTGATTTCTTTATGGCCTATTGATAAATGATTTCAAAAATCAAGAGATAATCTTGTAAAAAAAGTTTTTAATAACAGGCGTCCTGCCAAAGAAAAAAACGGTGCTTTGGCGGGTATATTTTAGTGTGCCTGTTTATAAATGCAATCCTTCCTGGCTCTGTTTTGAGAGTAGGGAGGATTTTTTATTGGCTGTAACGCAAACCATGGGTGTAGTTCATCCCTGTTGGCGAAAAGACAGGCGTATTTGTTCTGAAGCCGTATATGGGGATACGGATGCAAAGAGCTGTAATGATTTAAGGCTACAAAGAAGGAAAAAATGTGATTTTGGGAGCAAACGGCCAAAAAAATCAGTAGTTTGGTGAAGGGATTTTGCGGTCTGCAATATGAACTAATAGGACATCATATACAGGAACAAAAAGATGAAACGCAGAGGGATGTATCAATCTTTCTGTGTTTTTTCTGTTACGAGACCTGTACCCCAGGGTGCCGATCCCCGCCAGGCTTGTTCTTCATTTTTGAAATTTACAGAAAATGGAGGACAAGCCTATGGCAAAGCCAGGCAGACTGCCGGACTTTCGGAAAATGTATCCGGAGGCCAGCGAAGAAGTGATCGAAGTATTGCGGGAAACAGAGAGAAAAATGCAGTATCAGGAGTACGACCTGAAGGCAGAGCAGACCATCATCGACCAGGACGCACAGAAGATCCGGGTGATACCGAGCCGGGAGGACTCCTATGAGCGCCTGCTGGAAGAACATAACCTGCCGGCAGATGAGCAGGCGGACGTGGAGACCATCGTACTTAGAAAGATGCTGAGAAAGCAGCTCCATGAGGCCATCCGGAACCTGGAAGAAGAGGAACAGTATCTGATCATCCAGCTGTTTTTTATGGACAGGAGTGAAAGGGAGCTGGCGGAAGAACTGGGGATCTACCAGAAGGCCGTGAACAAGCGCCGCCATAAGATTTTGGGAAAGCTGAAAAAGTTTTTAGAGAAATTTTGATTTTTTGGTTCTCAAACCTCTCTCCCAACGTGGAAATAAGTGAAGGGGAAAAAATTCCTTTCTCTGCCCTTTGAAAAATACCGCCCCAGGCGGTCATATCCAGCAGTTACAATACGTTAGCTATACAGCGCGAAAGCGCGAAGCGGCGAAGGAGGACACGCCAGGACCACCTGCAGACAGTCAGAGTGTCTGTCAATAAGATGACATCAAAGGTGCAGAGCGGGAACTGTCCGTCCTGAAAATGCCCCATGGCTGGGGCATACCGCAATGACCTGTACAGCCTATAATGATACTTCCGTCCAGTCACAGCCCCTTTTTAAATAAAGAAGGGAACCGCAATGAGGGCGGCGGCCAGAGATCCTGGCCGGGGTTCGAGTCCCATGACGGTTAGCCAAAACCGGTTGTAACTGACTGCCCAGGCTCCGGGAAGTAGTGTCGAATGGGAGCAGATGAAACATGAAAATGAAGAACAAGCACGATTTTTCATGTGAGGAAAGGCAATCCGCTATAAAGCGGATAACCTGCGTACACAGATGTGTGCGTTTACGAAGTTGGACAGGCAGCGGTCTGTATTTTAGGCCGCTGCTTTTATAAAGAAAGAACAGGAAATGTCGTTTGGCTGACAGAAAGGAGGGAAGGCAGGAATGACAGGAAGAAAAATCAGGCGTGGAGATATCTACTATGCTGACTTAAGGCCAGTAGTTGGCTGTGAGCAGGGCGGTATCCGTCCGGTTGTGATTTTGCAGAATAACACAGGGAACCGGTTCAGTCCAACCACCATAGCGGCAGCGATCACCAGCCGGGACGGAAAGCATCCGATCCCCACTCATATCCATATAGACAGACGGTTTCACGGACTGCACCAGGATTCCATGATCTTACTGGAACAGGTACGGACACTGGATCAGAAACGGCTGCGTGAATACATAGGCTGCCTGGATAAAGCAACCCTGGCTGCAGTGGACAGGGGACTGATCATCAGTCTGGGGATGAAAAATATCCAGAAGGAAAAAATAGCTGCAGATACAACAGCTATGAAAAAATGAGTCAGAACAGGGCAAAGGAGCAGATAGAGAGAGGAAGAGAAAGCATGGATAACAGAAAGAAAAAAGCATGGATCTATACCCGTATCGATGCGCCGGAGGACAGCCATGGCACCTTAAAGAAGCAATATGAGCAGTTGAACACCTATGGAGAACAACTCCGGGTGGAGATCGCAGGCAGTTCTAGCGATATGGGAGAAATGGCAGGGTTAGAGAGACCTGGACTGGACCTGTTCCTGGAGGCAAAGGACAGCAGGGGGATCGAAGTACTGTTGGTTCTGGATTCCTCCAGAATTTCTCGTGATAAGGAATTGGTTACGGATTTTCTGCTCCGGATGCGTCAGTGTGGGATTGAAGTATGTTCTCCTTTGGAGGGGATAATCTCTGCCGCAGGGTGAGAAAAGGAGGGCATGAAATGACAAAAAAGGAACTGGAACAGTGGCAGACTGTAACAAACAGCAGCCAGTACCGATGGGTGGAGGATCGTATTACCCGGTTGAATGGGCGGGGTACGCTGTATTATACCGGAGGCGGAGATGGATGCTTCATGAGGATAACTCCGGAAGGGAATCTGACTATAGGAATCTACGAAGGGGCAATCCCCCATATCGGGGAGGCCTGCTTTCAGGTAAAGGCGGAGAGAAAATGCAGCAGTTATGACGAAGCTTTCCAGAAAGCCTGTGAATTGGGTGGGATCAAGTTCCTGATGGACCTGTTTTCCAGCGGCCAGGTTCCCCAGGAGCCAACCCAAGGGATGCACTTGTGAGGTGTATGAATGGATTATAATGTAAAAACAAGGATATTGCTTGATACAAATTTCAATACCAGAGAATTCAACGACCTGATGTATGAAAGCGCAAAACCTCGTATTATAGAGGACATTAAATCGGTGATCGAAAAGGATCCGACTCTGCCCCAATATATTGACGGAGACCTGACCTTTCGTTTCCTGTCTGATTACAGAATCCTGCTGAAATATCAGTTCGGATGTAATGATGAAAATGAGGCGGAAGCAGAAAGTTTTTCAAAGTCCTGCGTGGAGGATATCCGGAAGGGATTGGAAGAGAAAGGATACCGTATCGAGAGGATCGACTGTACGGCAAAGGAGATGGACATGAAGTGGCTGGATGAACTGGAGGACATGCTGTTTCCAAAGAATCCGAGCCTTTGATTTCCAATAAAAATGCCTTTCAGAACAGAGAAAAGATACTCTTTAATGGAGATTTTATATTAATTACCGGTCTTGACTTCCACTGACTGAAGGCCGGAAACTCCACAAAGGAAACGAGAAAAGCAGGGCATGGAAACAGGAGGAATGCGGATGTGGGTGACTATTTTAGCAAAAGAGTATGAGAAATATCCGGAATACTATGGGGCAACCCTATGGCTTCCGGCGACCAGGGCAGCGCTCCAGGATGCCATGGAACAGGTGAGAGTGCCGGAAGGTGGATCTTACACCCTGACCAGGCTTGACGGATGGCCGAAATTTCTGGCGGAACGGTTATCACGGATGGAAGCGGATATCCAGGAGGTGAATGTTCTGGCAGGTAAGATCGATCAGATAGGCAGGGAGAGCATTCCCTGGTACGAGGGAGTGATTAGCTGTGTGGAGTCTGAGCGTGGGGGCTGGGAGTGTTCGGTAAAGGATCTGATCAATGCTGCCGACAACCTGGAGTATTTCGGATTTCTGCCATGGATCGTGAGCGATACAGATCTGGGAGAGTGCGCAGTGAATGGGGGAACTGTAGGGATGCTGCTGGGACTTCCGAATGAGATCCTGGCGTTTTTGGATAAGGAAAAGTTGGGGGCTTATCTGCGGAAAGCAGAAAATGGTGTCTTTACGAAAGAAGGCTACTGTTACCGGGTAAAGGAGGGCTGGCAGGAAATCTATAGTGGCAAGAATCTGCCGGAGCAGGAAACAGAGTCAGATGCAATTTTATCCGTCAGGCTTGAGAACCGGAAACATCCGGAACATGGAAAGATCTGGCTCTCTCTTCCCTGTAGCACAGAAAAGATGGCATCTGCATGTGCTTCTCTTCATGCGGAAAGCGTGGAACAGTGCAGGATCTGGGAGGCCCGCAGCGCAGTCCCCATCCTGGAAAAGAAGATCCAGTTTTATGATGATGTAGAAGTGTTAAATGGACTGGCTGAAAGGCTGCAGGAGATGCCACAGAAAGAGCTGATAAAATATAAGGCCGTGCTGCAGTTTGAGAACTGGAGAGATATAGAGGAGGCGCTGCTGCTGACAGAGAGGCTGGACTGTTATGTGTTTGATCCCGGCCAGATCAGCTATGAACACTATGGCAGGAAATGCCTGGAGGATCTGGGGGTGGACTGTTCTGATTCGGCTTTCCGGAATTTTGATTTTGCTGAATATGGCATGAACCGGTTTGACGCTGCGGGGATGCGGAAAACGAACTATGGATGGATATCCTTAGCACAGAAACCGGAACTTCTGGAGGCTCCAGGGAACAGCCGGCAAATGAGAGGGAATGACTTTCAGATGATGTGAAAAACTGCTTCCTAAAGGCAGGATGGATCAGGAAGAGATCAGTATATATCCCAGGGGACGACGGGTATGAAGTATTAATTTTAAAAGTAGTTAAAAAGAAACTTAATGTAAGACAGATTAGGAGAAGGATATGGAGAAAATAGAGGTAGATAAGGCATTATTGAGTGTAAAAGAGGTATGTGCATATTTAGGGATAGGAGAGACCAAGGCAAGAGAGCTTTTGACAAAAACAAACAATAATTTTACAGTACGGATCGGGAATCGTGTATATGCCAACAAAATTCAGTTGGATAAATGGATCGCTCATAACAGCGGCAATAAAGTAGAGAAAAAGCGGACAATTCATAGAAGAATAAAAAGGGAAGAATCCAGCATGGAAATGCAGATGACGATGTAAAGTCAACTGCGCTTATATGGAACGGGTGCAAAAATGGGAAAAGATTTAAAGGGAAGAGAACTAGTGTACTGACCTGTTGATATTTAACCAAATAATTCTGGTAATCACAGTTGTTCTGATGTATAATAAAAGAAACGGCGGTGATTCCTATGGCAAGACCAAAAAAGTACAGTATCCATCTTACGGAAAATGAATTAAAAAAGTTGAAATCTGTTATCCGTAAG
>CAJTCV010000042.1 GCA_910574805.1 Lachnospiraceae bacterium
AAGTATAGCCCGTTCATCGTCATTGAGTTTAATGATGTATGTTTTAGGTCTTGCCATAGTCGCCACCGCCGTTTCTTTTTAGTATAGCACGGAATGGCATTATATGGAATAATTATTTGGCTAAATATATATAAGCCACTACACTAGATTTGGAAAGAGAAAAAAAGAACAACAGTGTATCTGTAAAAATTTTAATCACGATTTCCGGAAAGCCTGTATTTACTGAAAGTACAGTGATTGTTATGCCGGATATCGTAGACTGCAATACACAAAGGATAATCCAGCGGATCAGAGAAGGGAGTCTTTTGACTCTGCTTTTATATTTGATACCAAAAGTCCAAAAAGCAACAGATCAATAATGGAAGCAGACAGCCTGGATACAACAGATCTGATGATTAACGAATAAATTCTTATAGAATCCAATACTGGATTAAAATGAGAGGTCTTGTTTCCGTCAATATGGATTGCGTGTATCGGAAATGAAACGATTTTAAGGCCGGCTTTTTTTGGCTCTAAAAGAACACTGTTTGCATATTCAAAACGCTCTCCCGGAGTCTCCAGCAACTTGGAAATAAACCCTTTTGGTATTCCTTTTAATCCGGTTTGAGTATCTGTTAAATTTAATCCACAGAAAATTTTTAGTAAAAACTTGTGACTTTATTGCCAAATCGTAAGCGTCAAATAAGATAGTGGATAGAAAAATAACCACCAGCCTCTTATGCTAAAAGGGCAGTGATTATCTTATCGCCACCGTTTCTGTACCATGAAAATGCGATAATTACTCCGGGATTATACATCTCCTGTGAAAGATGATCGGTAATTACTACAAGTGCAAAAATCCCTCGAAATGGTAAAAAGTCTTTATATGACCTTACCTGTTTTAATTATATCATTTTACAAAAAGTGCCTTCTTCTTTCTAATGACATGGGCAATAGCTCTTACAATTCCTGTTATTCCGAATAACTTATAAGAAAATGAAATGTTATTATATACTTTAGATTTTAATACATATTGTAAATTTAAGTTATCCTTAGTCTTCAAAATAAATGGAATACAATCGGTAGGAAAACAGCTTTTACCATGAATCGATTCATCAAAAGCAATTTTATAAATTGGCAGTTCATCTATTATTTTTCTTTGTTCTATATCGTAATCAGATTTTACTGCATAAAACCAAAATACAGGAATATTTCCTTTATTTTCTTCAATTAGATTTCTCAAATTATAGTATTGTCTTTGTTTATTATCTTGAACTAAAATATTTTCATTATTTATTTTATCAAAAATAGAAAATTGCCCAGAAAAGCTATAAATGCATTTAGCTTTAAGCAAAATCCCGAATAATACAGCAGCATATCCACCTGCACTGTTCCCAACAGTTATAATATCATAACCCGTTGTAATATTTTTTAAATATAGATACATTTTATCAATTGTATTAAGCTTTTTACTACATCCTGTAACATACCATTGTTTATAAATATCCCTTACAAAAATGACTTTTTTGGCGTTTTTTTTGAACGATCTGGTTTTACAAAGATTTCTCCATTCATATCTGTCTTCATATACTATTTTTTGAATAAACTCATCTTGTGTATTGGGATAATATAAACCATTACCGGAAAAAAATATATAACAATCTTTTGAAACACCAAGCGAGTAATCAGTTATATATATATTATCTTGGCAATATGTTTCATATACAATTTTTTTATTGCGAATATCTGTCTCTTCCCACATTTTACACTTGTATGTATTTAATCCTGCTAATTTGTTTTGAATTTATACTCATTTTTTTATTATTCTTTTTATAGTTGCAATTAAATAATTCATTTCATTTGTACGATAATATTTTATCCAAAATACAAAAGAGGGAATCATAATACTGGTAAAAATTTCTATAGTCAAGCATTTAAATATATTGGTTGAATACATTAGTTCAATTCCTTTGATGAGAAAAATAGTTGATAATATAATAAGGAAACTAAAAAAAACTTTATTAAAATATTCTTTAACATTATAATTCAAAAAAACTTTTTTATATAAGATTTTCGGCTCATACCAAAAAGAAGTTAACATACGGGAAAGTGAAGTGGCAAAAAGAATTCCTGCAAGTCCAAATTTTATCCCTAAAATATATGATAATATGAGATTTAGCACTCCCGCATATATAAGAATCCCCTGAGTATCCCTGAATACTCCCGTTGTATTTCGGTACATCCAGATTGGATACAGGACTATGGGTAAATAAAAACGCAATGTAAGGGCTCCAACTGAAAATCCATCAATACAAAATGATTCTCCCAGCCATATTGATATAATATGATTGACAGTGGTAAAGTAACCTATGCATCCTATTGTTCCTATCCAAATGAAAAGTACTGTAAGTATATCAAATATGAACTTTTTCTTTTCCATGCTTTCTGTGGCATTAAGATTTCCTATACTTGCTATTAGAGCATCATATATCAAATTGATAAATTTATTTAAAAAATTTTCTAAAATAGTATAATTAGCATATAAACCTACTGTAATAGTGCTGACCAAAGCTGATATATAGACGCTGTCTGTTGAATTTAAAAATGTGCCACCTAATTTATACAAAAGCATAGCTTTAGTATCTGCAAAGATTTTCTTTTTTTCATCGTTGGTAAGTTTTGTAACGCCTTTCTCATTAAGCTGATATAGTTTATCTGCTTTAGAAGACAAAATCATATTCTGACCAACAGAGAAAGAAATTTGGATGAGGAGGTAAAACAAAAAGCTGTGAAACAAAAGCAAACTGACTATTTGCGTAATATAAAGCAATACCATGGAAATAGTTGTGTATTTTGAAATAATATACCTCTTTTGATCCGCATCTATAACAGCCGTTTTGTATACAAACAAGTATGACAAAGCAGAATTAAGTACATATAAGATATAATATAAATATAGATGTTCTATTCCGTCTGGCAAATTAATCAAATACTTAAGGAATGGAATAAGCCCTATACCAATAAAAATAACCGTTATTGCCACACAAGAGTACACAACTTTATAAAAATTAATAAGTGCAATAATTTTCTCATGATCTCTTTCAGCCACGGGCTTATATAAAGTGTATATAACTGTATTACCCAATCCCAACTCTGCTAACGATAAAACAGTAAGGATACTGGTAAATAAACTGCTTATACCAAGATAACTTTGACCAAGAGTATAAATAAATACTGTTCGTGCAATGAATGGAAAAACAGATTGTACAAGTTGTGCAATTATTCCATATAGCAGATTTTTAGTTGATTTATTGCTTCTATTTTCTAACACTGTATCTTAAATCCTCAATTCATTTAGGGATCACTGGTATCTTTCATATCTGGAATAAACACATAAGGGAAGCTATATAAAGAATCGGGCAATTTTTTCTCAATTATTCTAATTTCATCTATCCACTCTCTGTTTATTCTGAAATTTTGAGTGTTTTTTATGGATTGATCAGGATTAAATGCTTTTTTTGAATTAATATGTTCCTGTCTTTTTAAATTTAAAAAAGATTCTAATCGAGAAACTGTTGTATCATAATTATATACTAAATCCTCAAACTGGATCTGCATTATATTACTATCTGTATATTCATGAACAGAAGCTCTTATTT
Organism: Lachnospiraceae bacterium; assembly: GCA_910574805.1. Taxonomy (GTDB): domain Bacteria; phylum Bacillota; class Clostridia; order Lachnospirales; family Lachnospiraceae; genus Hominiventricola. The sequence goes on from CAJTCV010000042.1 coordinate 3,639, forward strand.
TTTTATAATACTCTACAAACTTACCAGCATTCTCCGGAAATACAACCTCACAGCCAGGTATAATATGAGGCCATACATATTTTGACAGAACAAACATATCCCTGGGATCACGATCTACCAGAATTATACGTATATCATTTTTATCAAAGTAGTTATTTACTCTATATAAGTTATGTGGTAATAAAAGCTGATCATATACATAAATTTTATCTGTATTGGAACATATCAATTTACAATAGTTTTTTACAAACTTCCTCGCCGCAGTATAAAATTCTTCTGGAGACACAAAAGAGTATTGTATAACGTTATCTTTACCACGATTGTCTATAATGTGACCAAATTTTTTTATTGGTTTTTTCAGGATAAACTTTGCGGTGTCTTTTATCACGCCCTTTACTGACAGCTTGAATCTAAAGTCATCAGACCAGTATCCCGTTTGTGTATATTGTATTAACTCTTTAATAAAATCTTCCACAATCTTCATAAATTGAGTTCCCAATTTTTTTTTATAGCCACCAAACCAACCAAAATCATTGTCATATAACCGCCACATAGCCCAATAAAACCGCTTAATTGCCCCATCTGACATATGAATAGAATTATTCATTAATAATCGGTCTTCAAGATCAAATAAACCGTCAGGGATGTAAAATAATAAATGTTCATATTTACCGAAAGTTCCAGTTGTACAGCATGAGTATTCTGATAAGAGATGTACAATTGCCGAAGAACCAGATCCACTGTATCCTGATGCAACATAAATCATAGTCTTTTCCTTTCCTGTTGCTTTTCAATATAATTATGTGTTTTTGTTTTTCCTGAAATTAAAATCTCTAAAAAAAAGAGCTGTTTTAAATAAATGTCTGTGTTCAGAGATCCATTCCTGACCTTTATTCCACCACTTAAATTCCATTAAAAATTCAATATCCTCATTTGAAAATCTATATTTAATAACATGTGCAGGCACTCCGCCTACAACCGCGTAATCAGGTACATTTCTGGTTACTACAGCTCCAGCAGCTATAATAGCCCCGTTACCAATATGAACTCCTTCCATTATATTAACACTATCACCAATCCAAACATCATTTTCGATAATAACATAATAGTTACTGTCAGCATACGAATGTTCTTCGAAATAATTATCATTTATTTCGCATTCCGATTGAAAAAAATAAGGTGATGAAGATATATATTCAGATACGGGATGTTTTCCGACAACAATATGCACTCTGGAGCCTATGGAACAATATCTTCCGATTTTCGTATTTTCAATATATGAATCATTTGCAACATAACTACCCCAACCTAAAGAACTGTTTGTCAGACAACTACCGCTGCGGATAGTATTTTGACCTTCGAAATCAACATTTTTTATACCAGAAAAAAATGACACATGATTTTGTTTTTGAATATTGAAAATATAGTACTTAATTGCATTGATTCTGTAAATAAATTTCATAAAACGTTATCTCCATTTGTTTTTGATAAAATTTATTATTAGTCTCCACCATGCTTTTTTTAAAGTACCTGGCTTTCTAAAATCGTAGATCCATTTGATGGTAATTGGATCATTGTGAAAAATCTGTTTTTCCGGTTTATCCAAATCATAAAGAAAAATTTCATTTCCTTCTTGATTTTCAATGATGTTCATTTCATGTGGTCGATATCTTAAGGAAAAACTTCTAACAATTTTATACTGTTTATGTTCTAATGTTAATAGATATTTGGATTTGTTTTCAATTCTGAAACCATATAGATCAACAGACAACATTCCAGTTGGAAGGCTTAGTATTTCCTCTAAATTCTCACGTTCCCAGAATCCATCATATCGAATTGCATTTTTATCAAAAGTTGAAAAATAATAACGTTTATTCTTTCCACACAAAACAGGAACTTGTGTTGAGTTATCTGTTTTCCGATAGTTAGTACCAATGTCAGAACAGTTTGTTGTCAAAGAAATATAAGGATATACAAAATATTTATTTTCCGTAATACAATATTTAATATGATACCGTAACCAACTGGAATCAGGCCATGACCATAAATTAGACGGAATCTGTGGATCGGGATCAAATTTTCCATTTTGCTTAAGATACCAGTTGTAAAATTCATTCCATGGTTTTCTTAACCAGATTTGTCCCCACGATTGTGCATACTTCATAAAATAAGTATCATACGTGCTTGGCTGAGGTATGAATGGACGTTCACAGGGAATATACCATAAATGTGTATATAAAGATATACCTGCGATTTGTGTACAATTTTTGTAAAAAGGTACTGATTGACGCATATAGTTATAAAAACCTTCACTAACCAAAATGTCATCTTCAAGTATCGCGGCCGCATCCAGTTCATATTCATTTAGGTAATTTCCACATTTTAAAATATGATTTTTAAGCCCTAAATTATTTTTTTGTACATTAACAATTTTGAGTCCATGTTTCCATGTAAATATATTGGCGTACTCTTCAACCAGAGGATTATCACTTTTGTCAATACTTATAATTAGTGTTATGTTATCTCCATAATATTCTGCTTTCTCTAAAGAACATAATAAACGCTGTAAACTTTTTTCCCTGTTATACGCAATCACAATTATGGCATATTTCATAAGTCACATTATACCCCCCACACCAAATAATACATTTTTATTTGTTTTTAGTTTTTGCAGATAAAGATAAACCAATTAATAAATAAAATAATGGCTCTTGAATCCAGGAATTGGACAGAAGTAATTTCCCAATAACTATTGAAAGTAACATGGTGTAAAATATAATGTTTTCAAATTTGATTTTCTTTTTAAATGGATATAGCAGGACAGCCAATAATACAATTATTAAACCTGTTCCAGCTAATATCCCAAATTCCAACCAAATCTCAACAAATATATTATGTGCATATATATATACCGTATCTAACAAAAAAATCCTGTCGCCTGCGAGTCCATAACCATTTAATAAAAAATGAGTAATATTACTAAAAAATAATGTATAGATATTTTCGCGCCCATGCAAATCCAATATACCTTGGCCGTATATTAACTCATATAAAGTTCTCGAATATTTTCCAGTCGTGTTTAATATCCACTCATAAAGAATTTTTAATAATTCTTTATTACTTATTATCATCAAAAACACTATGAATAAAAATAATACAAGTGTAAAAAAAACTATTTTTTTTCTTGATTTTTTTTTGTTAAATAATATAAAATATAAGACAGTAAATAGTATAAGTGATAATAATGGACTTCTGCTTCCGCATAATAGAATCTCCATAAAACCGATTACCGCTGGGAGCAAATAAATATAATAACCTTTAAAAAATTTATAAGCAAAAAATATAACTGATACAATCATACCGTTTGAAAATACCATGTAGTTAGTAGTTAAAAATATCTCTTTTGTACAAAAAAACGGATATAAGCATAAAATAATAAATGTAATAATTGCTGCCTTTTGCATGGCATTTCCAACATATTTCATGCTATTTTTATAAGATGCTCCTAATATAATACATCCCCCCTGAAAAATTTCAGTTATTAAAGAAGGATATATAATCAGATTTTGTTTGTGTAATAGACATGTACCAAAAAGCATTATGAATAATATAGCAGCAGCAATTATGCCTTGTTCGGGAAAATGCCTGTTATAGAAAAAAAACAACAGTAAAAAGCATATCCATTGCCAAACATTACTAATAATCCATAAAATTGATATTCCACCAATATTTACAGGAAAGGACTTCAAAAAACCTTCTATTGTATAGTTTATAATAAGTAAAAAAATATAGCTTTGTAAAATCTCTTTTTCATTTATTTTAATCATAAATATAATTTTCAACTTTTAAATCAATATCCATCCCGTTCTCAGAATATCCTGTTGCTCATCTGAATTACTCCATTTTTGAGGAGCAATAGTAATATTTCCATTGCTTAAATAACTCCCCCACCAGCCAAATGTACTATTTGATATAATATGATTTCTGCAGTGATACATTAAAAATAAATCCTCATGCTCATTTTTCCCTTCATTAACAAAGTACATATCTTTTGTAAACGCATAGTGATTTTGGATCCACTCTAATTCAAAAGGCGAATTGGAAAATATATAAAATACAGGTCTTCTTATTTTAGTTTTGATTAATTCGATCGCTCGTTTATAATATTCTTCCGTACATACTTCAAGACGTTTATTTCCTATATAATCGCCACGGCGTATATGTACACAAACCGAATCTTCTTTTTTCATCTGATCAGCCAGTCGTTGTACACTCAAATTATCTATTTTCATGATTGTCAATTCTGCTTTTATTACATTTTCAATTTCATTAAAATACTTTTCAGATTGAAAATAACCGCGAACAAATTTAATTTTCTTTTTTGTTTTCCTGAATGAATAATATGAAATACTGTCATTTGTAGTATAATATCCCCATTTGATCATTGCATGATAACCGTTTTCTCCAGACATTGAAATTCCAAATATTTTCTCGGCAATCCATCTTCCGGTTTTTGAAATGAATTGTAAGATAATATTTTCAATTGGATTAGCAAATTTACATGTACAATAATTTTTACCCGAACTGAGAGGAATATTAAACTTTTGAATTCCCAATTTACGGGCTGATCCCTTTTGCAATTTCATTGTTTCAAACACTATTTTTTCATGATATACTTCCTGTAAATAGCGACCAAAAGCATATTGAAACATTTGATTCCCTAACCCGTCCATTAGTTTAACAACAATCAATTCTTAAATCCTCTGGTTTCTTTCCTTGATTTATCAAGATAATCTAAAATTTTCCAAAATGACAGTTTATATCGGTTTTTATACAAATACCTTAACTTAAAAATTATAACAGAAGTATGTGCTTTTCTTTTTATTATAGATTCGCTGATCAAATTATTATATTCTTCAATACTGTTAGGATAAATAATTATTTGTGAAAGTTTACCATAATTTCTAATTTTTATGTTCATATCTCGACAAAAGAAATGAATATAAAGCATTTCCTCTTTATGGGCTATGCCATTTTTAAGATAATGTCTATATAATTTTCCCTGATTCCATGAAAAAATGTTATCTTTATTTTTGTACTCGTCTTCTTTTGGTAAATGACCAAGATGAAAATCTTTAAAATATTTGAGAAGATGAGCAAAATACACTTTTTTAAATACAGGAATTTTAAGATGTTTATAAACAGCATCAATAATATCTTCATCGAACATACAAGAATCCGGGGTGGTGAAAATATATTTATAGGTCGGAATGCCTTCCAGGTTATTGCGATATCGTTTTGCTGTTTCCGGATTATTTTTAAAAATGGTCAAATGTCCTTGAAACCCAATTTTTTCATACGTTTTCAACACCTCATCTATAATAAATTTTCTAATATTTCCGAAAAGAAGATCTATGTCACAATAACCCCAATATTGATATTTTCTTATTTCTTCCTTAAAAATTTCTCCATAGGCAACCCTGTAATCACAAAGTTTATATGGTTCCTCCAGTGTAATTGGAAAATCATATAATCTCTGTATTTTCTTTTTCATTTCGTCGAAAGAAGTATATGTAACAATTACATTGTCAGGATAATCATATACCTGGTGATCATCCAAAAAAAGCAACCAGTCTATGGAAGAATTAAATCTGCATCCCTCCAGCCACAATTGAAAATTTGATGGCAATTTACCAAAATATGGAACAATTAAAACTATAGTATTCATCCAGTTTATTCTATGTTAGCCTTCCTCACTCATGAAATAATATTTAAAAATCAAAATCTGATTGAAAAACAGACAAATGTTGATTAATGACATTTTCTATTGTGTATGTCTTGATTTTATTAATGTTATTTGTACCTATTTCTTTTAGATTTTCCTGCCATATATTTGTTAATGCACTTGATAATGCCTCTGGATCGTCTCCAGGAATTACATAGCCATTAATTTTATTCTGAATTAATTCACAGGCAGCAATACAGTTTGCAGTGGAAATTACCGGCAAACCATGAGCCATTGCTTCATTTATGACAAGCCCCCATATATCTTCGCGGGTAGGCAAAACAAATACATCTGAGGCCTGATAGTATTTAGAAATAATATTGCGAGATTTATATCCCAACAGATGGACATTCTTATATTTCCTGCCTCGAATTATTTCTTTATATTTCTCTTGTTCTGCACCTCCGCCAATAATGACAAGCTGATAAGAATAGTCAAATTGTCCCCATACATCTAATAGAATATCAAATCCTTTTCGTGGTATAAATTGTCCAATGGAAAGCACTGTTTTTTTAGACTCAAATAAGCCTAATTCTCTCCGTATCAGTGCCTTACTTTGCTCATTGACAACTGTCTTTTCAATATCACATTCATGAAGAGAGGAAAAATTATGAAATACAATATTTTCTTCAGAAGCTCCATAGTGTTTAAAGTATTCTGCGGCATATTGACCACTGGCCAGACATTTTTTTGCATGAGAAATATATCTTTTTTTGACCAGAGCTTTAATTCTATCTTTTAATGTAACGGGAGATGGCAAAAATGCGCCATCACAATTTATGTAATATGGTATTTTATATTTAATACATTTCTCCTCAACTTTTAAAGCATGTGGTAAGTACCAGTCGTATGCGAGAACCAATGTATATGATTGTAAGTTTCTAAGGTGTTTTTGAAAAACAATATAATCTTCATGAGTGGTAAGGACATAATACGGAAATATATCTTTATTGATAAAATACTCATTATCTCTGTCCTGATCTGACATTGCCGCAAAAAAAACATCCAGTTTATAGTATTTGGATAATCCCTTAAATACATCTACGCGATAGGGAGCTGGAAAAGAGGATAATACCAGTATTTTTTTCATTTTTTTGCCTCTGACAGAAATTTATCAATCTCTTTTATATAACTTCCCTTAGCAAGAATTTTGTCATCTGTCCAATCCCACCATTTAATTTTTTGCAAATTACATATTACTTCGTCATTAAATCTTCTTCGTATCAGCCGCGCTGGGTTGCCTGCCCATATTTCATATGGACTTATATCTTTTGTGACAACAGCACCCATGCCGATTACAGCTCCATCTCCTACCGTTACACCTGCCTTAATCATCACACGATTTCCAATCCAGACATCATTTCCAATAACCGTTTTTTTGAAAATGTCAAATTCATGAAAAGCAAAATGCTTTTTTAATATATTTTCCCATTTGTGAAAAACCGGCGATGTCGACACCC
>CAJTCV010000043.1 GCA_910574805.1 Lachnospiraceae bacterium
TAAAGAGATAATATATTTTTTGGGTCTTGCCATAGTACCACACCTTTTTATTTTTAGGATACCATATATTACCATATTTATCAACCAGACATTACACTAGTATAGCACTTCAGGTACCGCAGTATGGCGGCCTATCTGGAGCGCAGGGGGTACGGCTACAGCCAGACAACAATCCATAAATATATGAACGAGGAATTGGGTCTGTATTCCATCGTCCGCCCCAAGAGACCGGGGACAAAGCCAGGGAAGCCCCATAAAGTATTTGATAACAAACTGAATCAGGACTTCCATGCGGACAAGCCGAACCAGAAATGGTGCACGGATTTCACATACCTGTTCCTGAAAAACGGGGACGTACGGTACAATTGCGCCATCATAGATCTCCATGACAGAAGTGTAGTCGCCAGTGTAACAGACAAACACATTACCAGTGACCTGGCTGTACGCACTCTGCAAAAGGCATTGGATTCCCAGCATCTGACAAAGGGAGGCCTGCTCCTGCACAGCGACCAGGGGAGCCAGTATACATCGAAGGCATTCATAGAATTCTGCGAATCCGTCCATGTGGTACAGAGCATGAGCAAAGCCGGATACCCCTACGACAATGCGCCAATGGAAAGGTACTTCAACACCCTGAAGAATGAATGTACCAAGCTCTATGAATTCCGAACAGATGAGGAACTGTACCAGACCGTGGAGGAATTCGCTTATGTCACGTACAACCATGTACGCCCGCACAGCTATAACGGCTACCGCACGCCATACCAGGCACGGACGGCAGCATAAGGAGCGGCGGGAGCAGGCCCCATCATTGGATTGCTTGATCACCCAAAATCGGAGATGGCAGGTTTTGTCAATGGCACGGCCGCGCAGCGGTGCGAAGCGCCATTGATAAAGGCTGACAGCCCCGATAGACTCCAGGCAACAATCCAATAATTTTTAGCCACAAATGTTACAAAAACACTTGACCACTACAAAACAGTAAACCGTATCAAAATTTCTGCCACAAAACGGAACAGCAGCAGTCAAAGCGAAACTGCAATAACATCTAAAATCAGACAAATTTCACACCAACAAAAAAGGTGTACCGCAGGCAAGTTTCAACCTTCCTTGCAGTACACCTTGATGTGTATAACCATTCCGTATTTTTCGTTTTTTGCATATATACAGTTTTTGTTTTTTTCTAAACATGACCTGTCCCTCTCTGCCATCTTTTACAAAAAAAGAGAACAGCGTTTTATACTCAAATAAAACCACTATTCCCTAATTTATGAATTACATATTTATGTCATAAAGATTGCATTATCAACCACCATTAGCGTTTGTATTGAATATATAAAACTAATCTTATGACTTCTTTGTAAAATCTAAAAGCTATGTTTTGTATAATTTATGTAAAATTTGAATTTTTTAGGAAATCTGCATCACATCATTTTTATCCTCTTGCAAAAAAATCTGTATGATTGTTCCTTCTCCAGGGCTGCTCTGTAAGTCAATCTGACCATTCAAATACTGTACGGCGTGTTTTACAATAGAAAGTCCCAGCCCCGTTCCACCCGACTCTTTAGAACGGCTCTTATCCACTCTGTAAAACCTCTCAAATATCCTTGCCTGATGTTCCGCCGGAATGCCAATTCCTGAATCCTTTACAGAGATCACAGCCTGCTTTTCCTCCCTGCTTACAGAAACCTCCACCATACCGCCATCTTTATTATATTTGACAGCATTATCGCAAAGATTAAATATAATTTCCGTCAATAACCGCCGGACACTTTTTATCCTGACTGTTTCCCCTGTCACAGCAATTTCAATATCCTTTATCGCTGCTATATCCGCCAGCCCCGCAGCCACATCCGTTGCAACCTCATATAAGTCAACATTTTCAAAAGGCATATCGCACCCCTCGTCTAATTGGGATAAACGGATAATATCATCAATCAATGTTACAAGCCGCCCTGCCTCTGTGCGGATATGCCCTACAAAACGTGCCATATCCTCCGGTTTTACAAGACCATTCTCCATTAACTCCGCACTTCCCATGATTGATTGCAGCGGCGTTTTCAGTTCATGTGATACATTGGCAGTAAACTCCCGCCTGTTCCTTTCTGCGAAAGCTTCTTCTGTTATATCAAAGGCAAGGACAACCGCCCCGATTACAGTACCATTAGATTCAATGCGGTTGACATGGAGCTGATACTCTTTTCCCTCACGTTCTATGCGGATTTCGCTGTGTCCGTTTGAAAATGCGTCCTGTATAGCATGGCTCACATCATGGTTCCGCTCCACTGTCAGAAAATCTTTACCTATGCAGGATTTTTTTGTATGGAACAGTTTCAATGCTGCGGGATTGATGTTCAGAATGATGTTTTTTTCATTTAAAAGCACAAGTCCTTCCGTCATGCCCTGCGTAATCTGTGTAAACTCATCATTCTTTCTCTGAAGTTCCGACAACTGTACATCTATCTGCCTATGCTGTTTATTGATACGGTTTAATAAGGGCGCTAATTCTTCATAGGTATCATTTTCCAGCGGTTTTTCCAAATCAAGGCTGTTTAATGGCTCCATGATATGTTTGGAAATCCGGCTTGCCAACACTCCCGACAACACAAGGGCCACGGCAAGCACAATTAAAATCGGCTGTATCATTCCCAATACAAGCAACCAAACAGTAGCACTGCTAACCGAAATTCTAAGGACAGAACCATCGTTAAGCCTTCTGGCACAGTAAAGCGTTTTTTCCAGGAGTGTCGTGGAATAGCGCAGGCTTTTTCCTTCGCTGTTCTGTAATGCCTGCCTGATTTCCTCCCTGTCCGCATGGTTTTCCATACTTTCCTCGTCGGACTGTGTATCATATATCACATCGCCGTTCCCGGCAACCCATGTCAGACGGTACTGATTTGATTGTAATTCCTCAAGATATTCCTGCCCGTTCTTCTCAACGGCTGCGGCTGCCAAAGACAACTCATCTTCTAACTGTTTCCCCTGAACATCACTGAAATAACGGTAAAGACACCCCATGATGATAACAAGGCTCGCCATCAGGACAGCCGCCGCCACAATCATAATAGACTTAAAAATTTTCTTTGTCATGCCTGCACCTCTAATCTATATCCAACGCCACGCACTGTTTCAATCATTTTCCCATAATCCCCCAGCTTCACACGCAATGTACGGATATGCATATCAACCGTCCTTGTTTCACTGATATAATCCGCACCCCATACATCATTAAAAAGCTGGTCACGGGTAAATGCAATTCCCGGATGAGAGAGGAACAGACGGAGAAGTTCAAACTCTTTTAAAGTAAGCTGTATCCTTTCTCTGTCAACGGTAACAGTATGCTCGTCTAAATTGACAACAAGGCCGCCTGCCTTCAAAAGATGTTCCACTTCTGTGGGATTGCATCGGCGAAGTACAGCTTTCACACGGGAAACCATTTCCATCATTCCAAAAGGCTTTACAAGATAATCGTCCGCACCTAAATCAAGGCTCTGAATTTTATCGTACTCCATGCCCTTAGCCGTTGCCATGATAACGGGAATCCTGCAAGTGTCGGGACTGTCTTTCAGAAATTTCAACAATTCCACGCCGTCCTCTCCGGGCAGCATAATATCAAGGATAATCAAATCCGGCTTATCCGTGGCCAGCGCATCACGAAAAGCCGCCGCATCCGAAAAGCCTGTTGCTTCAAAATCTGTAGAATTAAGCGTGTATACCTCAATATCCCTGATACTTTCATCGTCCTCTACGCACCATATTTTCATAAATTTTCTGCTCCTTTGTGTTTTCCTGTTACAGAAAAAGCCACCCACTCTGCAATATTTACCGCATGATCCCCAATACGTTCAAAGTATTTGGCAATCATCAGTAAATCTAATGCGTATCCTCCATTTGTCGGCTTTTCTGCTATCAGTTCAATCAATGATGATTTGACCTGCAGGAATAAATCGTCAACCACATCGTCACGGTCAATCGCCGCATCAGCCAGCGCAACATCCTGCTTTACAAAGGCATCAATGCTTTCTGTGACCATTTGGCTCACCGCATCAGCCATAAAACGGATATGTTCACATTCCCCGCCTGTCCGCCCGTCAAGAAATGTAATAATTTCTGCAATGTCCGCCGCCTGCGTTCCAATACGCTCCATATCGGTAATCATTTTAAGGGCTGCGGAAATCTGCCGCAAATCCCCTGCCACCGGCTGTTGCTGTAACAACAGTTTCAGGCACAGCGTTTCTATTGTGCGCTCCATATGGTTAATTTCCCCGTCAAGGGATATAACCTTATCTGTCAGCTTCACATCGCCCGCAGAGAGCGCCCTTGAAGCAATTGCAATCGCTTCCTCACACATTGCCCCCATCCTCGTAAGCTCATTATTAAGCGTAGCAAGCTGTTCATCAAAACGACTTCTCATTATCCAAACCTCCCCGTAATATAATCCTCTGTCCGCTTGTCTTTTGGCTGCTCAAACATCTTTTCCGTATTTCCATATTCAATTAAACTACCGAGGAGAAAGAATGCAGTATTATCGGAAATCCGTACAGCCTGCTGCATATTGTGCGTAACGATGATAATAGTATACTTATCTTTCAGTTCCATTGCAAGTTCCTCAATTTTAGATGTGGAAATCGGATCAAGGGCGCTTGTGGGCTCATCCATCAGAAGCACATCCGGTTCAACCGCTAATGCACGGGCAATGCAGAGCCGCTGCTGCTGACCTCCCGACAATCCTAATGCCGATTTTTTCAGCCTGTCCTTTACTTCCTCCCAGATTGCAGCTCCACGCAGGGAGTGTTCTACGATATCGTCCAGTTTTGCTTTATTTTTTATGCCATGTGTCCTTGGTCCATAAGCAATATTATCATAAATACTCATCGGAAACGGATTAGGCTTTTGAAAGACCATGCCAATGCTGCGGCGAAGCTCATTGACATCAATATCTGCATCAAAAATATTATAATTCCTATAACACACTTCTCCCGTAATCCTTACACCAGTAATAAGGTCATTCATTCGATTTAAAGATTTAAGAAAAGTAGATTTTCCACACCCGGAGGGACCAATCAGAGCTGTAATGCTCCGTTCCTCAATTTCAATATTTATATCTTTCAAAGCCTGCGCACTGCCATACCAAAGACACAGGTCTTTCACTGTCATAACATTACTCATACAATTCTCCTTCTTTGGAAATATCTGCCCACCAATGCCGCCGACAAATTGATGAACATGGTCAAAATCATCAGGATAGCGGCAATAGCAAAAGCAATTCCAAATTCTCCGTTTTCCTTTGCATAGACATATAATGCAACTGTCAGTGTTGCCCCTGCACTGCCAAGCCCCTCAAAGATTCCATTCAGAGCGTGGGCAAAACCAGCCGTAAAAAGAAGTGCCGCCGATTCCCCAAGAATACGCCCGACAGACAGGATACAGCCCGTTATGACACCTTCAATACAGCCGGGAAGTACAACGGTATAAATCACACGCCATTTTCCAGCCCCAAGTCCGAAAGCACCTTCACGGTAACTTTGCGGCACCGTTTTCAGGCTCTCCTGAGTGGTACGCATGACCGTGGGCAGATTCATGATTACCAGTGTAAATGCCCCTGCTAAGAGGGAAGTTTTCATACCAAAAAACTGACAGAAAAACAGCATCCCCACAAGACCATAAATAATAGACGGAATCCCCGATAATGTTTCAGCAGTGTATTCAATCATTTCTACCAGCTTTTTATTTTTGGCATATTCCGTCAGATAAATTGCAGCACCTACCCCAAGAGGAAGAACCAATACCAAAGTTGCCAGCACAATATAGACCGTATTGAGAATATCCGGCAGAATCCCTATGCGGTTCGACAGATAACTCGGTTTTGTAGTAAGCAGTTCCCATGATACATTCGGCAGTCCTTTCCACAATACATAGCCGATTAAAAATAATACCAATGCACAGGTAACGCTCACGGAAATTCCCATCAGCACACGCATGACGGTAATGTATGCTTTCCTTTTAGTTGAAATAGATTGTTTTTGCATTTTCATTTACTCCTTACTATGTTTCAAAAAGAAATTCAACACGGCATTTATCAGCATGATAAAGAGGAACAGCACCAACGCAATGGAAAACAATGCCTGTTTTTGTAAACTCCCGTCAGCCGCATAGGACATTTCACTTGCCACGGCGGTTGTAAGGAAACGTACACTTTGAAACATCCCCGGCATATTAGGTGCGTTCCCTGCCACCATCATAATAGCCATTGCCTCTCCGATAGCCCTGCCAACTCCTAACACGACAGCCGCTGCGATACCGCTTTTTGCTGCCGGAACAGATACACGGAAATATGTTTCAACCGGCGTTGCTCCAAGTGCAAGGGAAGCATCCTCATATTCCTTTGGAACTGCTTCTAACGCCGTAAGCGATACTTTGATAATTGATGGTAAAATCATAATGGCAAGCACTATAATGGCAGCAAACAGACTTGCCCCGTCCGGAATATGAAAGAGGGTCCGTATCCCCGGAACAAGCACCATCATTCCTACAAGTCCATAAACCACTGACGGAATGCCCGCCAGCAGACTGACCGCCGTTTCTATAACAGTTTTTACTTTTGGCGGCGCAATTTTAGAGAGGTAAACTGCTGTCAGAAAGCCAACCGGCACTCCGATTACAATTGCACCAGCCGTACCGTAAATACTTGTGAGGATAAAAGGCAAAATGCCATATTGCGGCTGTGCTGCCGTAGAAGCCCACTTTTTCCCAAAAAGGAATTTCAAAACACCTATTTTACGGATAGCAGGAATACCGGATATGACAAGATAAATTGTAATTAAAAGCACACAGCCAACCGTAATCAGACCAAGTATCAGGAAAATGCCATGTATGGCATTCTCCATAAGCCGTTTTCTGTTTTTCATTTGACTCCACCTTTCAAAGCCTTTAGTTTACCGGCACAGCACCCGCAGATGAGATAATCTCATTTGCTTCAGATGATGTAATATAGTCAAAGAATTTCTGTGCAGCCTCCGAAAGTTCTACATTGCTCCTTGTAACTAATACAAAAGGGCGCTGCACTACATAACTTCCATCTTTGACTGTTTCCTCCGTAGGCATAATGCCGCTGACAGAAAGTGCTTTTACAGTTTCCTTTACGGACGCAAGGGAAGCATAACCGATTGCCGCAGGATTGCCTGCCACCGTTGTGATCACATCTCCGGTAGATGTAAGTTCCTGACGGTATTTGCAGACATCTTCCGTATCTGTAATGGATTCAAAGCCATCTCTTGTACCACTTCCCGCTTCACGGCCAATCAGTACAATTTCCAAATCATTACCGCCTATCTCCTTCCAATTCGTTATTTCGCCCCTATAAATTCTGCCAATCGTTTCAAGGTCAAGGTCATTTACCGGATTATCAGTATTTACAATAACGGCAATGCCATCAAGAGCCAGTATCGTTTCAGTCAACCCCTGTGCCTTTTCTTCATCCTTTAAGTTACGGCTGGAAAGACCAATATCACAACGTCCCTCTGCAACCGCTGTAACTCCAGAACCGGAGCCGGTAGGATTATATGTAAAGGTTACGCCGGAATTGTTTCCCTCAAAGGCTTCTCCCAAAGCGCCAATGACTTTTTCCATAGAAGTTGAACCGTCCGTAGATACCGATCCACTGACTGTTTTCCCACATCCTGTCATAGCAGTAAGCATAAGTGATACAATCGCAATAAGTGTGACAAATTTTTTCATGATACATTTTCTCCTTTTCTATCTGATATTTTTTGCTCTGTGATTATTATGATAAGTGCTGTCTGTAAAATCAAAAACACAACTTTTGTCAAATATTTGTAAAATTTGCAGACTTATCATTAAAGACCGCATTATGGAAAAGTGCATAACTGGCTATTCCGTCATGGATAACTGTGTTCACAGCACATGGAAAAGCAAAGTGCAGCTTTCCCACATCCTGTAAACACAGTTACCCACAACTCCATAAAACAGGCAGTTATACACTTTCCCACAATGCCTACGCCTGCGGAATCCATCTCATTCGTTCCTCTTTTATAACTTTTAGACAATATCGAGCTGTTGACAAACCTCTTGCCAAAAAGATTTGCATATAAGAAAATATATGTGTAGATGAATCCTTGAGGTGATACATTATGATGACGAAAAGAGAAAACCAACAGATAGAAATGCATTTGATAACCATTGAAGATTTAGTCCCTATGGATCATCTGCTTCGGAAAGTAAATGATATTATTGATTTTTCATTCATATATAACGAAGTAGAAAATATGTACTGTCATAACAATGGGCGTCCATCCATTGATCCGGTGGTCTTAATCAAGTTTCTTCTCATCGGTTTTCTTTATGGCATCAATTCCGAAAGAAGAATATCAGAAGAGATTCAGGTGAACATGGCATACCGTTGGTTTCTTGGTCTTGATATCATGGATAAAGTTCCAGACCATTCTACGGTTTCCCAGAACAGACGCCGCCGTTTCAACGGCAGCGATCTTTTTCGGAATATCTTTCAGAAAATTGTTTCCATATGCATAGAAAAGGGTCTGGCAGACGGCAAGCTGGTTTTTACGGATTCGACACACGTGAAGGCAAACGCATCCCGTAAATCAGAATACATTAAGCAAACAGAAGAAGTGACAAATGAATACCTCAAAGAACTGGACAAGTATGAAGAAACGGTACGGGCCCAGTTGGAATCAGAAGGGAAAATCAAGCCCATCAGATGCAGGAAACGGAAGGAAAAAACGGAAATCATTAGCCGACGAGAAAGCAGAACCGACCCCGAATCTGGATTTTACAGGAGGAAAGGGAAAGCGGAGGGGATGCACTACTTGTCGCATGAAACCGTGGACTCTAAAAACGGAATTATAATCGACGTGGCAGCTACAGCCGGTAATGTGCCTGACAGCCAGCCGTATATCAAAAGGATTGATTATATTGAGAAAAATCTGGGTTTGAAAATACAAGAAGCATGTGCCGACAGTGGCTATGACACAAACCTTATCAACCAACAGTTATCAGAAAGGGGCATAAATTTTTATACGCCTGAAAGAACGGAGCAAAAAAGAGGAACTACAGAATTTCAAAGGAAAGATTTTCAGTATGATGAAAAGGATGACAGATTCATCTGTCCCGGAGGAAAAACACTTCCGCTGCACCGGCTCAATAGAACAATAAATACAGTAACAAAAGAGTACCGCTGTCCAAAGGCTGAATGTAAAGACTGTCCGTTCCGTAGCAGGTGCATAGGAGAAAAAGGTTCTGATAAAAGAATCCAGGTAAATATTTTTGAAGACATTGTAAAAAAGAATCATGAAAAAGATGGTACGGAAAGACACACCAGGGTTTTGCTTCTGCGGCAGATATGGAGCGAAGGAAGCTTTGCAGCGCAAAAGTCAAGACATAATTTGAAATTCTTATACAGAAGAGGATTAGAGGCGGCTGAACAGCAGTGCCTCTTATCGTCAACGGCATTAAATCTTAAAAGGATGATAAAGGCCATGGCATAGGGAACCATGACCTTTTTCTTTGGAATATTTCTGCTATCTTTGCTGGATTTTTATCATGATATCTTGTGACATTTACGAAATTAGGGGGTTTGTCAACAGCTCGAATATGTCCAAAAGTGAAAAGCCCTGCATATCATACACAGAGCCATTCTAATCTTTTTCCCTCTATATAGGGCATTGACTTTCCGTAAAACTGATTTTACAGAGTTATACCCGCCTTTCTTGCAAAGTCGGCTTTTTTCGCAATAATTGACGATTGTTTTTCTTTTGAAAGGCAGTTGAATACTTCCTCATAGATGATATTATCTAACTGCATTTTCTTTGCTGTCAGATACAGTGTTGTATCGAACCATTCCTGCCAAAGAGCATCAAACAATGCTCTGCCGTCCGTGAAAGTTGCATCTTCTTCAAAGACATGCGGCGGCTTGTAATATTTCAGCTCCACAAAGCCGTATCTGCCCGCATCAAGCACCACGATTTTCTCCATCTCGTACAGTTCCGCAAACGCATCAGTTACTTTTTGGCACTTTGCACGTTCTTCCTCTGTAATATAAACTTGTTTTTCCATATTACTTTTGCCTCCATGATTTAGATATAAACCATCTCATTTTTAACTATTTCCTCTGCCCGATATCTGATACTGTTCATCTTCTGAACCCATTCCCATTGATTTTTTGCTTTTAATTCCTCCGTCACTCCTTCGACAATCTTCATCTGTTCCATGATAATATCTAACCGTTTCTCTGCCTGCTCATTCAAATCGGCAAGATATGCCCACAATTCACAAGTCAGTAATAACCTAAACTCCCGGAAAAAATTATAACAACGCCCCTAACCTTGTTGGTCGTACCTGAAAAACCCCCGGAAATATGCCGTTTTTTACAATAAAGATAACAAATACGACTTGTATTTCCCTTCGT
>CAJTCV010000044.1 GCA_910574805.1 Lachnospiraceae bacterium
AGGGCTATTACGCAGGGAACTATCCGCATGGGAAACGGAACGGAATACACTGGCAGCGAAGGTCAACTGGCATTTTAGAACCAGCGATGCCAGAACGAAGCTTAGCTCGTTGTATCCCACATTTACTACTGCCTCTTAACGAGGTGGTAGTATTGCTAAATATCAACAGGTCAGTACAGTAGTCTTGTTTCGATTATGTTATGCGCATGTAACAATTCCGTAGACAGCATTACCGAAACGGTAACATTTCAAGCAACAGTAATTGAAGTCACAGGTAATTCAATTTTAGTAGAACCGATAGAGGGTTCTTCGGAACTTAGTTCATCAGATCAGTTCAGTATACCAAACAAAGACGGGCTAGAATTGCAAACGGGAAATATTATTGAAATTGAATATAACGGAGATATTTTAGAATCCTATCCTGCACAGTTGGGAGAAGTATATAACATTACTATTGTGAAAAGCTAATCATGTATAATTTAGGTTATGCTTTGAATTTTATAAATGCAAAAAGTATTCTTGATTTTAACAGAATGAATATTGGGAGAAAATATGAAAACGAATTTCAAACATACATTTAGTTTTAATGCTTTCCAAATAAAAATGATTGCGTTAATTACAATGACTTTAGACCACATTAGCAGCTATCAAACAATCACTCAAAATCGGACAATTAACGATGGATTGGGAATCATTGGTAGAATTGCTGCACCACTGTTTCTATTTATGGTAGTAGAGGGTGTGCGTCATACACGAAACAAAACTAAGTATCTTCTTCGATTGTATATGGCTGGCACTGTGATTGAGATAGTAAATCGAATAATAGAAGGAGCCACAGAAGGACCTTCAATTGGCAATACATTACCAATGTTCTTCTATACAGCGTTGTTTATCATTTGCATAGAACATATTGTAAATAATCCTAAAAATCTGAAAGTTGTTTGTACTGCAATATGTGGATTGATTATTCCATTTTTATTTTATGCACTCAACATTATTTTGCCAAGATACGGATATAGTACGGCGTGGGGAATCATATCCATATTTTTCCCATCTCCTATGAATGTAGATTATTCCATCCTGTTTGTTCTAATGGGAATTGCGTGGTATTTTATCAATAATAGACTAATAAATTGTGCTATATTTGCGGCATTATCACTTGTTTGTACGATAATACCAGTTTCTTTCATCACGACAGGTTGTCCTGTTATGTTAACGCCAGCAGTCTGTAGTATATTTGATCTGTTTGTGGATACACAATGGTGTATGTGTTTGGCAATCCCGTTTATGCTCCTCTACAATGGAGAAAAAGGTCATAGCCTTAAATATTTATTTTACATTTATTACCCTGTTCACGTATATCTTCTCTTTTTCATCCTGCATATAAGAGATTTTTGATAATTTGTGAAAAAGATTGCAAACATTTTTTACTGCTTTCATGCTTTGCTTAATAGCTGAATGTTCACATAAAACGATAGTATCAATTAACTTGCCAAGAAAAACAGTATACAATCAATTGATGTAATTATAGGCGATGGCTCAAAACCATCGTCTATTTTTATGCCCTTTATCACGTACTCAAAATCTAGAGATTCCAGCCCATATTTTATACCCAATACACAATATGATTAAAATTAAATATGGTTCGGAGACAAAAAGGGGCTATACGTTACAAATGAGTTGTATACGTGCCAGTTACTACACCCATCTAATGCCTGTATACATTCAAATATTAAAAAGTACAACAGGATAACTGTGAGTGCTTTTTAAGGAAATCGAACTAATGCTCGATAAAACAGATGGCTTTATGCCAAAAAATTGTATGTCAGGATATGACTTTGAACTATGGGTGCAAGGGATACTGACCGCATTAAAATTTGACGCAAAGCGGACAAAGGGAAATGACAATGGTGTTGACATTATTGCGACACTGGGAGAAAGGGGAAGTCACTTAAAATATTACATACAATGTAAATTCCATAACAGACCAGTTGGAAAGACACCTGTACAAGAAGTATATACAGGATGTAATTATTTTGGAAATGACGGGTATCCGGTAGTAATAACAAATAACCGTATGTCAAGCGAGACAAGAGCATATGCAATGAGTTAAGGGATGCCCTTTATTTTGGGCTTTAATGGGAGTGAAATATTCATTTTCCGTATAAATATAAGCTGTGTGGGGCAGAGATAGTCAGTAGCAACAAATAAACGAATTGGGAGAAATATAATTGTTGACTTGAAGCGCACTTCATAGTTTATGATAACAGGGAAAGGTGGATTTATATGTATTCAGCAAAAGAAGCAGCAGAAATGACGGGATTATCGACAGCAGCATTAAGGTATTATGAAAAGGAACAGTTATTGCCGCAGATTTCCCGGACAAGCCAGAAATACAGGCAGTATTCGGATTCAGATATTGAATGGATAAAAATGGTTCAATGCCTGAGAAGGGCGAATGTGCCAATCCAGTTAGTTAAAAAATATATTGCTCTGTTGGTACAGGGTGGGAAAACAATGGAACAGCGGTATGGCATGGTTCAGGATTACATCAGGAATATTCAGGAACAAATGGATCAACTGCACAATGCGCTTGCCTTAACACGCGAAAAGTCGGCATTTTATGAAAAACTTTTAAAGGAGCCGTCAAGCAGGGATTTAACATATCTGGAAGAATGGGAACTGTTTAAAAATGAAGAAGGGAAGGAAGAATGAAAACGGTTTTGATTACGGGAACCACCAGCGGAATCGGAAAAGCCTTTGCGGAAAAATTCGCAGATGAGGGATATGATTTGATTCTTGTTGCGAGGAATGAGCAGAAGTTAAAACAACAGCAGGCAGCTTTGCAGGAGACCTACCATGTGGCAGTGAGATACATTGTTCAGGATTTGACACAGGAGAGTGCGGCAGGTTTGATAATGGCGGATATAGATAAATGGAAGGTCACCATTGATGTTCTTGTAAATAACGCGGGCTTTAATGAGTGTGGCTTTTTTGTGGATACCAGTCTTGACAGGGAGCTTGAAATGATAAATATGCATATACGGTTTGTAACAGAATTGACAAAACGTATATTAGTACATATGAAAGAAAACGGCTATGGGAGAATCCTGAATGTAGGCTCAACAGGCTCTTTTATCCCGTCTCCCACAGATGCCGTTTATTCTGCCACAAAAGCATATATTATGTCTTTTTCAAATGCTTTATGTGGCGAACTTGGTAAAGCAGGGATAAAAGTAACTACTTTATGTCCAGGGGCAACGGAGACAGAATTTGCTGTAAAAGCAAACATTCAAAATGCATTGCTATTCAGGATTGCAGTTATGAAGCCGGAAAAAGTGGTGGGGATTGCTTATCGCAAAATGATGAAAGGGAGAAGGCTGGTTATTCCGGGGATATATAATAAGCTGTTGGTTGTATTTTCCAAAGTAATGCCTATAAGCCTAACAAATAGGATTACGATTCTTATGATGAAATAATTGTGGCGAGGCTGGAAAAGATACCATTAATTAAGCAAAGACCGCCGCACTATGGCCATCATCCACCATATGCGGCGGTCTGCCGTTTTCGCAGGCAGGTCTGACAGCAGAAAACGCTTGGAAAGCGGGGGAATCAGAGTTAATATGCTTACACGGCGGTTCCCATTTGCGCCGCCTTGCGGGGCATTCGCCCCTTTCAATTTAGAGAGAGTGAAGAATTGTTTTTTGGAAAGCAACCAACAGTTGCCGGATTGGAACGTATAGGTGGATTGATTATGGAAAAACGCTAAAGTATAATGAATGCTTGGAGGATGTCAGAATGGAATTTAAAGAAAAATTGCAATTACTAAGAACAAATATGAAACTGTCACAGGAAGAACTTGCTAACAGGCTGGATATATCAAGACAGTCTATAACAAAATGGGAGAATGGACAGTCTTTTCCGGATATTCAGAACCTTATACAGCTTAGTGAGATTTTCAAGGTTTCCATTGACAGGCTTGTAAAGGAGAATGATACCTGCACAATCAGCCTCTTTTGTGAACAAAAATATCCCCTGCAGGATATCAGAGTTTTTTTGGTCAGAGCGAAAAATAATACCTATATCATGGGTGAAAATGAAATCGTGCCGTCACAGCCTGGTTCCCACGATTTTCGTTATGAAGATGGTGATTACCTGTATATGGATACTTACCTTGGTGGGCAGAAATTCATAGGCGGGGAACGTGTCTGGATAAGGAATCATGCAGTGTGGGCTATGAATTATTACGGGGAGAGCCTGGATGAGAATTTTGATATTATATTTTTGAAAGAAGCGCTTTCCCATGTGTCGGTTTCCATGCCGTTCCGAGGGCCGGAATTCTATCAGAAAGGCGATTATATGTACCAGTGCCAGGTGCAAGGTGATTTTGAATGTTTTTCAGGAGAGGAACGGATATATTGTAGGCAGAAAAAGGTATACGCCTGTATGTTCCACGGAGGGACTATCTTATGAACATGGTAGAAAAAGAAGTAGTAGTAAAAGATTTGGTTACAAAATCAAATCTTCCGGCAAGCGATTATGTGATAAACCCTTATGTAGGCTGCCCTCATGGGTGCAGGTACTGTTATGCCTGTTTTATGAAGCGGTTTACGAATCATAGCGAGGCATGGGGGAGCTTTATTGACATTAAGCGGTGTGACAAGCCGATAAGCAAAAAGAAACTGCAGGGAAAGTCGGTATTCCTGTCATCCGTAACGGACTGTTACAACCCATTTGAGGAAAAATACGAAAATACACGGAAGATATTGAAGCAGTTGATTTCCATAGATTGTGAACTGAATATCTCAACGAAATCCCAACTGATCTTAAGGGACATTGATTTACTGAAACAGTGTAAAAATCTGAAAGTTTCGGTTTCGGTCAATACATTGGATGAGCAGTTTAAAAGTGATATGGATCGTGCCAGCAGCATCGGAAAACGGCTTGAAACGATAGAAACATTGCATGAGAACGGCATATATACCGTTTTGTTCATGTCGCCCATCTTTCCGGGCATAACAGATTATAAGGAAATAATAGTAAAAACGCACAGATTCGTGGATGAATACTGGTTTGAAAATTTGAACCTGCGTGGGAGTTATAAACAGGATATCCTCAGCTACATAAAAAATGCCTACCCACAATTAGTGGAATTATATGATGAAATATATGTAAAAGGGAACATGGGGTTCTGGAACAATCTTTCCGTTGAGATTGAGGAATATTGCGCTGAACATTCAATAAAACATATAAATTATTTTTACCATAAGGAGTTGGTAGAAGCAAAATTGAAACCAAAATAACCGGGTAGTGACCGCCGCTGTGGACTTATTCTCTATATGCGGCGGTCTGTTATTTCTGTAGGCAGGCCGGAAATTACTTGGAAAGAGGGGAAGTGCTTAACTATGATCTGTCCTCTGTCCATACCCATATCATATAAAAACGTCAATGGCTCTTAATAATTAACGATAATTGACCGATATATAAAGTGACGAAATAAAACGAAAGGAAGGCAGAGATATGGCAAAGGAAGAGATTACACCGAGCGAATGGCAGATTATGGAAGTTCTATGGGCAAGCGATACGCCGCTGACATCCTCTGAGGTCTACAAGAGGATGCAGGGGAATGTAGATATGTCGATGAGGATGGTGCGGGTGCTGATGAACCGCCTGAACCAGAAGGATATCCTCGGATACACCGTGGATGAGCATGATTCGAGGGTTTACCACTACTATGTGCTGAAGCAGAAGGAGGAATGCGTGAAGGAGAAAAGCAGGAAGTTTGTGGACAGCTATTTTTCCGGCAGCGGGACAAATGCAATGGCGGCGCTGCTGCAGAGCTTCGCATTGACAGATGAGCAGATAAAGGAACTGGAGGAGATTCTGGAGAAAAGCAAGGGGCAGAATGCGGAATCCTCGGATAAAAAGGAGTGATGGCCATGCCCGACTGGAGACAATTAGCCAGCCTTATAAATTTTTGCGCGGCTTATTACACTACCCAGCTTGTGCGGTGTGCGGCATTTTCATTCGTGCTGATCGGGCTTGTGATGCTGCTCCGGAAGATACATTTTTCGGAACGGACATTTTTAAGGGGGATGTCGTGGGCATTGTTCCTGGTCATCCCGTTTCTTGGAAGATTGAAGATGTTTTATGAAAATGCCGCCGTACTAAAAGCAACATGGAGGATTACGGCAGTAACGGCTTCATGGCTGTGGGGTGACCGTATTTATATGGCAGGCATTCTGTTGACTGCCATCTGTATATTTGGAAAACGGATACGTCTTCAAAGAACTGTTTCCGGAATGGAAAAAGTTATGTTTGAAAATGTCCGTATCTATGTTACAGACATGAATATCACGCCATTTACCGTCGGGCTGTTAAAGCCGAAAATCGTCCTGCCGAAAGTGATGGCGGACAGTTACAGCAAAGATGAGCTTAAGTCTGTTATACAGCATGAGCAGACGCATATCCGGTTAGGGCATTTATGGTTTGGCTTTGCATGGGATATGCTCAGATGCCTCCTGTGGATCAACCCATTACTGACAGTTTTCCAGAAACATTTCCGTGCAGATATGGAGGACATCTGCGACAGGGTGTGCATACAAAGCAGCAGAAGGACGGCTCATGAATATGGGATGGTATTGCTGAAAACCCTCAAACTGCTGAGTTCCGAATCGGAGACTGCACCGCCCACCGTTACCTATGCGGGGGAAAGGGAATTCGAAGACATGAAAAGGAGGATGGGCGAAATTGCCGGTTTCCGTCCATACCGGAAAAAACTGTGCGTAGGCATGGTAGCCACAGCTTTTCTGATGATTGCGGCCATGCTGTTGGCGGTACATACACATTCCTATGCCCGCTGCAATGAAAGCAGGGACATTCTAGTTGGAAATTATGACGGGGAACCTCAAGTTATTTCTTATGATACCGAGGAATTAAGCCAGATGATTTCATATGATGACAGATACGTTTATGTTGAAAGGCAGGCCTTTGAGGATTTTTTAGAAGAAAACAATGCGGAAGGAGAAATTTGGATTGTCTTCGGCGGATTTTATAAACTTCCGGGTTTGGCTGGCATAGCGGAATCCTGTATTTATGAAAGCAGTTCAAAAGACAGGATAATACAGATTCCCTATGAAAGTATAAGGAATTACTGGTATTATGAGCTGCTTGAAATATTATAGGCCAACTGTACAGTTGAAACGGATTTCAAATAAATTTATTATCAAGGAGGAAAAAATTATGGCAATGGAGATTACAAACAATTACAGAAGTTATGTAGCGCAGGGTATGGCGGGAAACTCTGCTGCAGGCAGCACGAAAAAGAAGGAAACAGAAAAAACACAGGAGACGGCAGAAAACAGTAAATCCAAGAAGACAGCAGAGTATGCGAATGAACTGGCCAAACTTGTTCCAAGCGTAGACTTTAAGGTTGGAAATGTCTGCTCATCAGCCAAAAGTGGCAAGTCACTGACCGTCAATCCCCAACTTTTGGAAAAAATGCAGAATGATCCCGAAAAAGCAAAGGATATGGAAGACATGATAAAAGGCGTTGAGTCTATGTCTAGATTGGCAGAAGGCATGGCGAAAGCCACTGGCTGGACTATAGTGTATCAGCATAGTTATATTGATGAGAACGGAAAATATCATTGCAGAATGCAAACCAGAAACGATGGTATGTTAAAAATGAGTGCTAAGATGCGGGAAGAAAGGAAGAAAATTTCTGAGAAACTGTTTGAAAAGACAAAAGAAAAGGCAGCAGAAAGGAAGGAAAAATTAGCGGAAACATTAGAAGAAAAGAAAACGGCAGAAGCAGAGGAAGTAACTGCGGAAAAGACAGAGGGTGGATCAGCTTACAACAAGGCCGAACAGCTCATAAATGAAAAAATGGCTGCTTCCAAAGATGGCACGATTTATTTGAGTGACGCAGATATGAAAACAATCATCGAGGCTTCCCAGGAAGAGGATGCAGGCAAAACCACTGTGAAAGATCAGCCGCAGGTTGGCGCAAATTTGGATTTGAAGATATAAGAGGAGGCGAGGATATGAATATCAGCAGCAACAATATGAGAGGACTTTTGCAGTATTCCCTTTTGAATAAACTGTTTTCGCAGAAAAATGGAAAAAAAACAAGTACATCTAATCAAATGGGCGCTGCTATTAGCGGAGGAGTGAAGTATAAACATAGCAATATGTATTATGATGAAAACGGTATCCCTTGGATGTCAAAAGAGCAGGCGGACAGATGTATAACGGGAAGAAGCGATTGGAAAAAAATTGTGTCTGTGTCAGATGAAGTAAAGGCAGAATTGGCGGAGGTGGTAAAGCAGGATTTTATCAGCACCAATGGAAAGAGCATACCGGAAGGAACCAGGAGAAATGATGTTATCAACAAATATTTAAGTACCCTTCCTTCCAAACAGCGCAGTTCTGCTTCGTGGACGTTGGACAGAATGGCAGGGGACTATGGAAGCAGGTTAGAAGCATTGGTAAAGAAGAACAATCCAAACTGGAAACCGGGAGACGCCTTTGACACGAGCATTTTAGACCAGCTTGACGGGACGCTCGGCGGGGTGGATTTCAGGGCATAAAATTTGGAAATGGAGGATTTGGTATGTCAGTAAATATTGAAGGAAATGTGGGCCAGACCAGTGCGGCAAGCGGCTGGTATCAGAATGGCAGGGCGGTCAGCGCACAGGAAAAGGAAAAAGATGCACCGCAGCCGAAGGCAGACAATGCGGTGAAGGTTTCCATTTCGCAGGAGGGAATTGAGAGCTATCGGAAACAGACCCGTGAAAAAGGGATATCGGGCAGGGTTGTTGCAAAAGGGAACAAGGAGAGCGTTATAAGGCAGGCAAAACAGGCCACAAGCGCACTGTCTGCAAACGCTTATGGCGGCGAACTGGCCGGGGAAATGGAAAAGCTGAAAGGGCAGAGGACAGGAAGCGCATACGGCATTGCAGACAAGATGGAGGATTCCGTCAGGGCGTATGGCAACCTTTATGATGAAATCGTGCAGGGCTACCGGGACGGCACAAGGGAGCGTTATGTGGAGGATGAAAATTCAGAGACGGGTTTCCGCAAAATGACAATGGAGGAAGAATTAAGCGGGCTTGACCGGGCATTCCAGAAGATGGCGGACAGAGCGGATGCCAAGGAAATGATTGAGGGCGAGTTTAAGAGGCTCAGAACTGAAGGAGGGAAAGGGCTTTCCACGAATGCCTCTAAAAAGCCGCAGGGGACAGATGGAGATGCCCCGGAAACAGCCGGGCAGAAAATGAAAAGGCTGGCACAGGAATGGAGGGATGCCTACAAGACTTCCGGTTCTAAGGAAAGCGGCATGGAGAAAGTGTTATCCATGCTGAATGATATGTTTGGCATTCGCAAAGAGGCATAATTGGATATACAGATATAATCTTTACACCCTATTCCGCAGAGGCGCATAATGCTTTGCCTCTGCGGTCTGCCCGGAAGTGAGGCAATGAACCGCTCGGACTTATTGCAAGGGAGCGGATGCGGCTCTGACCGACAGAGGGGCTGGATAAATATAATTAATGATAATGGAGTGTGTAGCTATGAGAAAATACTTTGCTATAGTTGGGGCATTTCTTTTATTAGGGCTGTCTGGTTGCGGAAAGGACGAACAGGATAATAGTTCTTATAACTTAAGTGTTCAGCAGAGTGAAGAAACAATCGGGTTGGAAGAAAACAGTTCAATAGAACAGGAAACAACCGATAATTTTGACAATAATACAATGCAGGTTTATAGTGAAGCCCATCCTCTCGTGGATTATAGCACAGTTGATGAATTGCTGGGTGATGCGTGTGCGCTTGTAAAGGTAGAAATTTTACAAGCAAATAGTGAAAATGTGCGTAACTATATTTATACATCATACGATATGAAGGTGGTTGATGTTTTATATGGCACTGTTGATGCAGATGGAGATACCATTAACGTCAATATGCCCGGAGGAACGGTTCAAGAAGAAAAAGCACAGGAAATGCTTTCAGAAGTTACGGAAGGGAAAAATGCTGGTGATTTATCAGGCATAAATCAAATTGTATCAGATGGAAATACAGATCGGCTATTATCTGTAGGAGATGAGGCGTACTTATTTTTAATTTCCAAGCCTTAGGTTAAATCCACCGCCTTTCAGGCGGTAGAGCTTTAGCGTCACTTTCTTTTTGCAGCATCAGTGATATAATGGTTGGAGAGGAAGGTGAAGGAAATGGCAA
>CAJTCV010000045.1 GCA_910574805.1 Lachnospiraceae bacterium
TCAGTAGACTTTAAGTCTAAGGAAAAGGGGCTTTAGCCCCCGGAGTGAGTTTAGTCACAGAGGAGGGGCTTCAGCCCCCACTGCGACTTCCAGTCGCTAAACGGCGGTCTTTAGACCGCGATAACCCACCGGCTTTAGCCGGTGGTCGTTAAGTTATGAAATATATAAGTTTTGAATGGGATGAAAACAAGAATCAAATCAACATAGTCAAGCATGGAATTGATTTTGAAGAAGCTGCAACGGTATTTTATGATGATAATGCAATTATATTTGATGATCCGGATCATTCTATAAGAGAGGAGAGGTTTTTGATACTTGTCATTACCAAACATGAAAATTTGTGCATTGTGAGTCATTGCTATCGAGAAGATGACAGCATTATCAGAATTATTTCAGCAAGCAAGGCGACTAAAAACGAAATAAGAACATATAACAGATATGCAGGAGGTGAAATCAATGAGAGAGGGATATAATATTGAAAGTTTAAATCCGAGAAAGAATCCTTATACAAAAAGATTAAAAAAGCAGATAACGATAGACATAGACAGTGATACAGTAGATTATTTTAAGAAACAGAGTGAGGAATCAGGCATACCATATCAGACATTAATCAATCTGTATTTGTCAGATTGTGCAAAGAGCAGGAAGCAGTTGCAGATGTCCTGGAAATAACGAAAACCGCTTCTTCAGCGATTTCCAAACGCAGGATATGTCGTCTTACGATTATGACAACATGTTTAACAGAAACACAGGAACTTCAGCCCTGCCGCACGAAAAATAATAAATTGTTAAGGAAAAGCAGATTTTGCTTGCATTTTTACAGTATGCGATGTAGAATAAAAATGTGCTTAATTATGAACAAATTGTAAACATGCACAGTTTTGTTTGGAAAATTGGAATTTTCAGAATTTTCTGACAATTACCCCCTGAAAACGGTCCCGGAAACCATTGATTTTATAAGGTTTTTTAAAGGGTACTGTAGAAATGGGAGAAGCCCGATGTAGGGCATTGACACACTGAATGTAGACCCCTTCCTTAGCCTTAACATCAGAGGTAGAAATGGGAGAAGCCCGATGTAGGGCATTGACACAGGAGTGACTGTTGACTTCTTCGGGGTCTGAACGGCGTAGAAATGGGAGAAGCCCGATGTAGGGCATTGACACATCCAATGAGCATCCCGAACACGAAAACTTTTGGAAGGTAGAAATGGGAGAAGCCCGATGTAGGGCATTGACACACTGCATTGTCTTGAGTGTCATCGTCTACCATCTCCAGTAGAAATGGGAGAAGCCCGATGTAGGGCATTGACACAGCATGTTCATGGGAAATACCTCTTTCTTTCCGGGCTGTAGAAATGGGAGAAGCCCGCCACAGGGCATTGACACGTTGTTGTTGGCATTGCTATTGTTGTTGAACAGAAATCAGAACACGCCCGCCGCAGGGCACTAAGAAAGCGCATACAAATGAAGAGACGATCAGGAAGTACAGAACAGAAAAGGGTCTGTGAAAGAATCCGGAATTGCCGGGATTTTTCACAGACTCTTTTTTGCTGTCACGGCACGAACGCAGCTGACATTTCGGATTTTCAGAAATTTTCACGCCCGCCGCAGGGCATTGCACCTGAGGATCTGAAGATTATGGAAAGAAAGGGGGGCGGGAGAGACGCTTGGAAGCATCGGCCGTCAGATGCGCAGTGTGCAGTTACCTGACAAACGTAAACGATGGGGCATTACGCTTCCAAGACAGCGTTATTGATTCGCCGTTTACGGACAAAAGAGAAAAAGGAGAAAACAAATGGGAAAGACAACAAAAACAACAAACACAACGGACACAAAAAGAAAGCAGACCGGAAAGAAAAGCCTGACGGAGCTTGCGGAGCACTGGAAGCAGCTGGAGCGCAAGACGGCGGAACAGAGAAAGGAAGCGGAAGCTTATTATGAGAACATTCTCATGGAGCCCATCGTGGAAACGTTCATACAGAACAACCGCCCGCAGGTGACGGAGCCTGTAGAATGCCTGATTCTGTCTGTGGGGACCTCTTACGAACCGCTGGTCCTGGATATTATGCTGCTGGAGCCCAAACGGGTTCTTTTTTTGTATACGGAAGTTTCCGAACGGTATCTGGCGAAGGTGGTGGATTACTGCGGTCTGGACGCGGCCGGATATGAGAAGAGCATCATCCATGAGACGGAACCGCTGGATATCTACCGGGAGATCAAGAGGGCCTATCTGAAATGGAAGAAACCGGAGAAAATCTATATTGATTTTACCGGAGGGACAAAGGCCATGTCAGCCGCGGCAGCCATGGCGGGCGCCATGATCGGCGTGCAGCTGCTCTATGTGGGATGCACGGAATATCTGGTGGATTTCCGGAAGCCCAACCCCGGGACAGAACGCATGTTCTGGATTGATAATCCTCTGGAAGTGTTCGGAGATATCGAGATCGAGAAGGCGCTGACTCTGTTCGGCGAATATAACTATGCCGGAGCAGGCGAGCGTCTGCTGACGCTGAAGGAGGAGATTCCGGACCCGGCCATTCGGCAGGAGATGAACTTTGCGTATCTTCTGGCGAAAAGCTATGAAGCATGGGATGCACTGGATTTCTCAGAGGCGTATGAGTATATGAGGCAGTTGAACCGGGAGATTCGAAGAGACCGGCGGACTCACCGGCAGTTTCTCCTGATGGATTATGCAGAGCATCTTTGCGCGCAGGAGGAAGTTCTTGGCAGGCTGGTACAGATCCCGGAGCTGATCGCGGCGAAAAGGCAGATGGAAGTCCTGACGGACCGGCAGTATATCATTCCGCTCATGTTCACCATGTATACCAACGCATGCGTGCGGGAGGTTCAGGAGAAATACGATATGGCCACGCTCCTGCTCTATCGTCTGCTGGAAATGATTGAGCAGCGGCGTCTGGCAGTATACGGCCTGTATGTATCCCGCATGGATTACAAAAACATCCGTTACAATTTTGAACAGAGACCGGATCTGGAAGGGCAGTCCCCGGAGGACTGCTTTTCTCAGCTCAAAAACGATATCAATGATATTAAAAAAGCGCTGTATGGAAGAGTCGGGAACGGTTATCTGCCGGAACAGGTCTCTCTTCTGGAAGGCTTTGTGATCCTGCAGGCTCTTGGCGATCCCATCAGCAGGATGGAAAACGGCAGACATGTGGACAAGCTGAAACGGATCCGTTCCATGGTATATCTGCGCAATAACAGTATCTTTGCCCATGGGCTCGGACCGGTGGGAAAGACAAATTTTGAAAAATTCAAAAAGTTTGCGGAGGAGATTTTCCGGGAGCTGTGCGTCATTGAAGATGTGAATTTTGCAGCGGAGAAACGGATCATGGAGTGGGTCAATCCCATGGATTCCGAGTATTACTCCAGAACGGAGGCATGAGACCATGGCAGTATTGTATGTAAAAGAACAGGGCGCTTATGTCCGCCGGAAAAATGAACGCGTGCTGGTGAGCAAAGGAGCAGAGACGCTTCTTGAGATCCCTGTGGCAAATCTTACGAATATGGCGGTCATCGGCAGCGTGCAGGTGACGGCGCAGGCGCTGCAGATGCTGATGACCAGAGGCGTAGACGTCAATTATTTTTCCCGTTCCGGAAAATATCTGGGCTGCACGGCTGCAGAGGCGTCCAAAAATATCTTTCTGCGTCTGGCGCAGTATGAGGTCTGGAATGATCTGGAACGGCGTCTGGCAGTGGCGCGCAGGATCGTGGACAACAAGATCCGCAACCAGATGACCATGATCCGGAGGTTTCATTTCGACAGGGAGGATTATGCCTGGCAGCCGGATGTGGAAAAGATGGAAGAATATCTGGGAAAGCTTCCGGGCAGGCAGACGTCCAGTGAGATCCTGGGCGTGGAAGGCATCTGCAGCAGTATTTACTTCGGAGCCTTCGGTCATATGTTCCGGTGTGAATTTGAATTTCACGGGAGGAACCGTCGGCCGCCCCGGGACCCCATCAATGTTATGATCAGTCTTGGCTATACATTTCTGACCAAGGAGGTCAACAATGCACTGGATGCGGAATCCTTCGAGATGTATCTGGGATTTCTCCACGGCATCCGCTATGGGAGGAAATCTCTGGCGCTGGACATGGTGGAAGAGTTCCGCCAGCCGGTGGTGGACCGTCTCGTCATCCGGCTGTTCAACAAACGCATGATCACGGAATATGATTTTTCCGCGGAGGGGGACCAGATACTGCTGAATGAAGACGGCTTTCAGAAGTTCTGCCGGGAATTTGAACGCTGGATGACGGACAAAAGTTTTTCCGAAGGAGAGATGAGCTTCCGGTCCCGAATCCGGGAACAGGTAAGTCTTCTGAAAAAAGCGGTACAGACAGGCGCAGACTATGTGCCCTTTCGATGGGAGGGCCCTACATGTATTTAGTCTGTTATGATATCACTTCTGACCGGGTGAGAAATAAGATTGTAAAGACGCTGGAAGGCTATGGAAGACGGGTGCAGTACAGCGTCTTTGAATGTGATCTGGATGAAAAGCGGTATAAAGAGCTGTACGGTAAACTGCTGCGTATCATGCAGGGAGTCGAAGCGCAGAACGGTAATATCTGCTTTTATTACATTTGTAAGAACTGCATGGGGAAGAAACAGATCATAGGCGTCCCGAAAAAGCCGGAAGGCTGGCC
Source organism: Lachnospiraceae bacterium (assembly GCA_910574805.1). GTDB lineage: Bacteria > Bacillota > Clostridia > Lachnospirales > Lachnospiraceae > Hominiventricola. Next base: position 4,662 of record CAJTCV010000045.1, read on the forward strand.
GGATGAGGAAGTCATTATTATATGATGGATTCGGAAGGTTACAGAAACTACAGGAAAAAGGTGTCTGTCCGGTCTGGAAAGACAGATGTACAACAACATACAGGAGGGAAAAAATGAGTCTTTACACAAAGATCATCGATCTGCAGAAGCTGGACGTAAGTCTGCAGAAAGTATTGAAAAACAAGCCGGCTCCGGGAGTGGACGGGATCACATATGATATGTTTGAGGCAAATAAGAAGGAGTATCTGAAGCAGCTTCATCTGGAACTTCAGGAGCATCGCTATCATCCGCTTCCGGTTAAGCTGGTACAGCTCTATAAAGGGGAAAAGGAGCGGACGGTGGCGCTTTATGCCATGAGGGATAAGGTGATACAGCAGTCCATCGCCTTTGAGCTTCAGAAGATCTATGAACCGATGTTTTCCGGGGGGACGTATGCATACCGGAGCGGGCGCTCCGCACTGCAGGCCATCGATCATATGGAGGCCCAGATGCGCAGACACAAAGACGGATGGATGCTGAAGATGGATATTCATTCGTTTTTCGACGCCATATCGGTAAAAATACTGCAGAAGGAATTGCAGCATACGTTAAAAGAGTCGGATGTCATTGATTTGATTCTGGAAAATGCGCAGGCGGAATCGCTTGAGGAGGATGGTGAGATCGTGAAAAAGGACCGGGGAATCTGGCAGGGCTCCGGCATCGCGCCGATTCTCTCTAACATCTATCTGAAGGATTTTGACTATCAGATGGCGGAGAAGACACCTGGGTTTGTACGGTATTCGGATGATATGCTGGCAGTTGCAAAGGATCAGGAAGCGGCTTCGGAACTTCTGCGATTTGTAAGAGTATGCATGGAGGAGCGGGAACTGGCGCTGAATGAGAAGAAGACGATGCTGGTTCCGGTCAGCAGCGGGGTGGATTTCCTTGGGTATCATCTGGACCAGAACGGAAAAAGCGTCCCGGTAAAGGCGGAGCAGAATCTTAAGGAGAGACTGGAAAGCATGTTTCTGACCTCCTCTGCGCTGACGGTGGAGGAGAAGCTGAAGAAAGGAGCGGAGATCCTGGAAGGCTGGGAACAGTATTACCGGGAGGAACGAAAGATCCAGACCCTTCCGCCTGGATGAAGGATCTGGCAAGATTTTCCCTGCCCGCCCTGAAGCGGATCATCGGCATGCATGGGGGACAGAAGAAAGAGAACCCGCCGGTTTCCGGACAGGGACCTGTTCTGGACCGGAATCTGCAAGGCTTTGGAAAGCTCTGCGCAGAGGTGCAGACCGTGCTGGAGCGCTGCAACCTGATGTGTTATCTGTGCCAGAAGGCGAGAAAGACCGGTTATCTGTCTCATTTTGAACGGCAGTCCGTACTGTATGTGTTCGGACATATGGGCGAAGAGGGGAAAGAGTTTGTTCATCAGGTCATGTCTTATACACTGAATTATCAGTATCAGGTTACGGAGCGTTTCCTTCAGAAGCTTCCGGGAAAGCCGGTCAGCTGTGTCAAGCTTCGGGAGCAGTACCGGCAGATCACGGCGGAGATCGGGTGTACCTGTAATTTTAAGCGGACGAAAAACTGCTATCCGTCTCCGGTACTGCATGCGCTGAAATCAACGGATGCGGAAGACGGTCAGATCACAATCCCGTCCAGCCGGACGCTTTCCAAAGAAAAGGAGAAGACTGTGTATCAGGAGATCAATGTCTATCGGAAAGTACAGGAGCTGGCGGAGAAGATCCTTGGCATGAAGCGGCAGAAGCGCGGCATTGACAAAAATATCACAAAGCTGGAACGCGAACTGGAGCAGGTTTTCGACGGCATGCAGGCGGACTGCCTGGAGATCGAGATGGGGCTTCTGTGCAGGAGAAAAAAGGAGGATGGAAGTTATGAATGGGTGATTGAAATATAGGTTCATGGCGGCCGGAGTCACAGATTCCAGAGGTGACTCCGGCTGTTGGCTGTGGGTTCGGCGCTGAAGTAAGAGGCAGTCGGCGCGCTGTTGTTCATGGGGGGAGGGTGGTCTGCGTCCTGCGCCGCAGATCACAGAGGCGCAGGACGCAGAACCCACCCTCCCCCGCGAAAAGTAACGCCGGTGCAGAAAATGCAGCATGGAAATAGATATTTTACTTGCATTTTTTTGGCGGACAATGTAGAATGAAACTGTGCTTAAATTATGAATAAATTGTAAACATGCACAGTTTTGATCGGAAAATTGAAATTTTCAGAATTTTCTGACAATTACCCCCTGAAAACGGCCCCGGAAACCATTGATTTTAAAGGGTTTTTGAAGGGATAGAGTAGAAATGGGGGAAGCCCGATATAGGGCATTGACACAATAAATGCCTGCTCGATATAACCATCTTCGATGATGTGTAGAAATGGGGGAAGCCCGATATAGGGCATTGACACGATAAAGGGCAGTGTGATAATTGCTGCTAATGTTGGTAGAAATGGGGGAAGCCCGATATAGGGCATTGACACCCTACAACTGCTTCTTTTTCTTCTTGTTTCTTATGTAGAAATGGGGGAAGCCCGATATAGGGCATTGACACTTGATCTGCTCCTGCTGCTTCTGCTGCTCCTCCTGCTGGTAGAAATGGGGGAAGCCCGATATAGGGCATTGACACAGATATAAATTTCCCGGAATCCAAGCCTGTAATGACGTAGAAATGGGGGAAGCCCGATATAGGGCATTGACACAACGCCATAATTACGAATGTTCATATTATACCTCTTTGTAGAAATGGGAAAAGCCCGATGCAGGGCATTGACACAGCTCAGGGGTTTCGCTGGGTTCAGGAGTACCGCAGAAATGCAATAAGCCCGTCTAAGGGCATTATTTTTCAACTGTATACCATCACATTGTCATAGGAATGCTGTCGATCACCTCGATGAATTCCTGTTTTTTGTGCAGTTTTTTCATCTGCGAAGACTGCAGAGAGTGCGGCTGCCATCATAGAAAAACTGCGTTCACACATTGTTTTGCAACTTTCCCCAAAACGAAAAGCTGTATCTTTGTTATAGAGAAGAAAGACAGAACATACACAACTACAGAAGGGAGTCAGTGATGACAAAGACCTACATAACCATGATCTCTCTTCAGAGCAGGCAGGGGCTGCTGAAAACCTGCTACAGGCCTCAGGGCTTTGCACTGAAGAAGAACCGAAAGACGAGCTTTCCCATCATCCCGGTCATTGCAGAGGATTACAGGGAAGGAGATACCGTGAAGATTCTGGCGGTCCGCGCGGACAATATGGATACGCCGGACAATTACATGGTCTTTCTGGAGGAGCTTGCAGACCTTGGCATATCCTCCGATCATGTGACGGAGATTCCGGTGGCAGAAGCGCAGGGCGATGCAGCAGGTGTCGGGCTTCTGCTCCGGATCCTGGATGAGATCCCGGAGGATTCGGTGATCCGGGCAGATATCACATTCGGAACAAAACCCATGTCTGCGATTCTTTTGTACGCCATGAATTTTGTGGAGAAGCTGAAAGATGCAGAGGTAGAAGGGATCTACTACGGCGAGATCCTCCGCAGGAAGGGAGAACAGGTGGAGGATGGAGCGATCCTTCACGATCTGACCGTGTTCAAGCTGCTGGGTGACACAATCGACCAGATGGAAGCCATGAAGCTTGAGGATCCGCAGAAGATCCTGCACCGCATGCTGGAGCGGCAGGCGGAGGCCCCCGTATGAACAGGAGAAAAGAAGAGAAAAAAATACGTCTTGCAGTGGAACTGGGAGAACAGTATGGGGAGATCCTCCGGGCGCTCTCCCGGATGCCGAAGGAGACAAAAGCGCACCGGGATGCCCGTTGGAAATGGTTTCGTACGCATCCTGAATATGAACAGATGTTCGGGAGGACGATGGAGGCTTACAGCCCGTCCGGATACAGACTGATGGTCCGGTGCAAAGGTTCCGGAGACCTGTCCGGGATGAGCAGCAGAGAAAATAAGGAAATCGGCAGCGAGGAATTTCTGCTGGCAGTAAAGGAAACAGTGGAAGAGTATACAGAAGAAAAAGCGGAGGCAGGAAAAGAAGGTTCTTTTTTTGTGGCCTGTGTGGGACAGAAATACCGGCAGAACATGCAGAGAGCATGCGGGGCGGAGCGCTATGATCACGGGGGTCCCGTGCAGGAGATCCCATACGACAGAAAATATCAGGTTATAAAGTATGTATATGAGATCAAAAGAATGATGGAAACCGGGGAGATCATAGAATACCCGGAATTCTGGGAGGCGCGCCGGAAAGAGATCTGTGCATCCAGAGACTGGAAGCTGACGAAAAAGGAGTGGGACGCCCTGGTTCAGATGGTATATGATATGAACCGGCTGGTGAGCATGGATAAAAATATCGGTGATGAGGAAGACGGAACGACTCTGGGGGATATATTGAGAGACCCGTCAGAAGGCACAGAAGAAAAGGCAGAACGCACAGTGAGGGAAACGCTTCTGGGCGCCTTTATCCGGAATATGGCACAGGACTGGAAATATGTCAAATGCGGGACAAACAAGCGGTCCCGGGAATGGATCCGGATTTTCCTTACCAAAGACCTTCTGATCGCATTAAAGCTGGACAGCATGCCGGAGCTTTCAGATCATGAGAGAAAACAGTGGGAGGACTGCCGGCCGGAGCCCTATTGCGGACAATGGTGCCCCGGGAGAAAGACATGCAGCAGGGATAAAAGAACAGGCTGTTACATGCGGTATCAGACAAAACCGGCGGGAAACGAGGGAATCTACAGGATCCTCTCACCCCATGCGGACGTCATATTCCGGGATCTTCTGACCAGAGCCTATGTCGGCCGTGCGGTGGAAGGCGAACCGGAGAATCTGTATGAAGTGTATGAACATTTTCTAAGGGAGGACTTTGATTTTCGGGACCGGATTCTGGGAGAGGTGCTTCATAAAGACAAATCAGCCGTATCCAGAGCCAGGTCGGAATATGAAGGCAGAATCAGGGAAGGACTTTACAGGCAGTTTCTGGAAAAGGGAGAAAACTGAGAAGAATCTGTTAAAAGATCGGGAGAGAGCGAATCTTTTAACCTAAAATCCCGGTAAAATTATAACAACAGCCTTACTCGGTTGGCAGTTCAACATCAAATGCCTCATAAACTATTCGCTGTTCTTTTGATACCGGATACAGTATACGCCTGCCATTGATATCCTGAACACGAAGCTTTGCCAACAGGTTCACCAGCTCCTTCA
>CAJTCV010000046.1 GCA_910574805.1 Lachnospiraceae bacterium
GCACTTCACTACTGACAAGGCTAGGACTAAGCTGGTATCGCTTTATCCTAAGTTTGGTACAGTAGACGAAGATTAATTTAACTAAATATAACGCAGTCAATACACTAGGGAGGGCTTTTTGAACTTTATACCCCGGAAGAATACGAGGAATCCATCAACCAGATTAAAAAATACATGGGCGCAGACCATGCCGATGTCAAGGCCATGGAAGCGGACCTGGCCAAACTGAGAGCAGATAACGGCAAAGGTGAATTTGTCATTTACAAAGGCGCTTTTACCGTATCCACAGAAACTACCATCGTTGCCTTCAATCCGACGATTGTTATGAGGCCGGATCTGGTAAAAAGCGCAGAGGAACTGACAGCGGAAAACTATAAAAAGGATATTGAGGATATAACAAAGCTTTTGGACCAGGCTGTAAAAGATAAGACCGTAACTTTAGACCAAAAGGATTCTATCCTGAAAAAGATGAATGAAAACCTGGAGAAATTAAATTAGGGCGGCTGCCATATATGGGAAAGCAAAACGGGTGTATCGACTAACTGATGTGATGCGTCCGTTTTGTTGTGTGGATCATGCAAAAGTTCAATAAATTAAGCAGTCCTTATACATTATTTTTCCCAGAATGTCCATTTTACGGCATTTTGGAATCCTGTTTTTTGATAAAATCTGCTGGAACCGCCTGTCATATGTGTTGCGCCTAATGCTTTGGTTTTCCGATACATTTCAGATAATGCCGCCGCCGCAAGACCTTTATGCCGGTATTCAGGAATGGTGCAGAGAGGTTCCATGTATGCCAGGCGATTTTCAGGTGTCCACCACATCCCTGCATAGCAGGCATATTCTCCCGACTCATCTGCAATAACCACATCCAGTTCCGGCGTTGCGTGCGGCGCGGTGCTCAGTATATAATTGTGCTGCTCATACTGATGATTCCACGGACCTTCACACTGCTCATGGTCAAAATTCTTTTCTGCATAATCCACATCTGTACAAGATTTCAATTTCTTGTTCTGCATAAATTACCGATAAACTGGAATCTGTAAGCAACCTTTATATGAATATGTTTTTTGACAGGCTCACCACATACCAGATCCAAACTCCTCAATCATGGTACTCCAAAAGCCGTTCATATCTTCAACTGCCTTGGAGTCAATCTTTTCAATCTGCTGCCGAAGCATCGTTCCCGCTTTCTCTAATCTTTCATAGCCTTTCTCGTCAAATACATCATCGGGATTGGGGGTGGTTTCTAAAGCTATTGTATATAGTCTCATGATTTCCATAAACTTTGGAAAATCAGTAGCACAGTAATCTACCAAATTATCCTGCCGCAAATCCAAGGTGTTGTAATCATCTAGCTTTGCCGCCGTATCGTTGGAATCCAATTCAGCAATATAAACTGGGCCATCTATCATCACAATAAGGAGAAACCCACCGCCCATAGGCCAGCGATCCTCCGCAACAGTCACAAAGGGGCGCAATGATCCTACTGTTCCAATCCATAAATCATCAGAACCTAAAAAAACATACTCCCCTATTTTTGTTCCCGAAGGAGGCAAATGCTCTCTAACCATTTGCAGCGTCTTTTTGGCGATTTCCATGTCATACCTCCATCTGTTCATCAATATCTGCTGATAGTTCCATTGCCGGTTCTGACGCTTCCGATTTGTCGCCTTTACCTGATAGCATTAAGACGCACTAAATTATTATTTGTTATGTAAGCAAATTGCAAATTAGCTAATTAAACCTGTCGCTTTTGCTCCATTGAGGAAAGTAACAGAATTCCTCAAACCGTTCGTACAATCAATTCCGCAGATAGATTTCATTCTGTTTTCCTCCTCAAATTCGCTTTTTTACAGCTTCCTTATGGGAAAAAATATATACCCTTTCCCGGTCTTTGGACAGGTAAAATCATGGACTGCGCCCGCCAAAGCAATACCATTGCCCTTCATATATTGGATTACTTCTGAAAAGGTATTATCATTTTCACGTTCCACATAAATATACTCATAGCCGGGTATCACCCACTTTGTCCAGCCATCGGGGGCTTTTGCATCCTCATTACACTCTACCCCTGCAAGGTAAAGTCCTTTCTGAAAGCCCTCCCAGGGCTGGAAGGAACGGGAAAAGTCAGACATTGCGCCCCATATTCCGCTGATGTTCCCATCTTCATCTTTCTTTGCCAGATGTGCGATTTCTCCAAAATGGGAATTCGCCTCATCCCATAACTTCTGAATAAAGCCGGCTCCGTCCGTTGTCGCCCCTTCTTTTCCGATGACAACAAAGGATTCTTTTTTGCATGTTTCGATTTTCATTGATTTGTTACTCCCTTCCCTTTATGTTTCATTTCATTTTAAAGGCTCGTACTTTTTCTCGTTTTGGATATATTTATCATAGCGGCACTGCTCAATGACTGTGTGTCCCAGTAATGTAATTGCCCTTGCCGGACAGGAACTGATGCACCGCTAACACATGGTACAGTGTTTTCCGGCAGCCGCTTTTCCATTTTTCAGGGTAAGGTTGTCGGCCGGGCAGAGCCGGGTACAAAGCCCGCAGCCTGTACAGGCATTACTGATTTTTAATTGATCTGAGTAACTTTTGGTTTTGCTGTAGTACCACAAACGCTGGCAGAGTAATCCGGCGATTCGGCTATAAAGATGCAGGCCGTTTTTGGGATACCTGCCTTTCCTGATTTCCTCTGCACATTTCTCAATCTTTCTGTCTGCTTTCCGGATGATTTCCCGGTTCTCCTGAAAGGATTTTTTCAGCAGTTTTACATCACAGACAGAATCAGGCATACGGATATGGAAACCGCCAACGATTTTGGCGCCATACTTTTTGAGCAGCCGTGCCGAGCAGCCTGCGCCGTCTCCGCTGAACAATCCCATAGTGGCAACGCAGAGTATTTTTTTACCCTTCCAAAGATCCGGCTGGCTTTTGATAAAATCTTTTACCATGATGGGAACGTTTGAAAACTGAACAGGATATGCAAAAACGATAAAGTCATGCTGTGATAATAAATGTACCGCGTCTTTCTGCTCCATCGGAACTGCCTGCGCAGTTTTATCCAGTAAAAAAAGCAGCTTTTTGATACAATGTTCTGTGTTTCCCGTTCCGCTTAAATAGATACCTGTCATATATTTTCCCTTTCAAAATTGGAGTAATGACCACGTCCCTGTACCATGGTTTCTGATTTTATCCTCTTCTGTCAATTTTACTGCCATTGACCGATTTTGGGAAGGGCTGAAAACAAACATCTTCTCAAAATCGGTCAATGGAGCAATAATAAATTAAGTTCATTCTTTTTTAAGATGTTTTAGAGGCTTTTTAGAGACTACTCTGATAGAATGGACAAAAATCTGCAGAAATACTGGATAAACTGTGGATGGAATTTTATATGAGAGGAGAGCAACATGAAAAGGAAAACAGGAAAAATAATCTTATTGACAGGGGTGCTGTGCATCCTGAGCCTTGCGGTATGTGCTTGTGGAAAGAAGGAGGAAGCATCAGATACCCCTGAACCACAGGTGGTTCAGGGCGAGCCGATCCCGAAGGATGATACAGAGGACGATGCTTCTGCTCCGGAACCGGAAGCGGATGCAGAAGGAACCGACGCCGGGAATGAACCGGAGTCACCGGAAGCCTCACCGGAACCGCAATCTGGTGAAAGCAGCAGTCAGGGAACAGACAGCACACAGAAAGAACAGCCGGAAGCACAAAGTCAAAGTACGTCTGGCACATCTGCAGAATGGGTGGACAGTACTCCCAGTCTGGAAGGGGATATCAAAGAGCTGAAGGATGGGCAGCTTACCGTGGTAGAGGCCCTTACAGAAAAATCGGATAATGGCGGTGATATCATAGTGGTTCCCGGAAGCGAGGATGATTCTGAGTTTAATAAGATTTCAGTTACATACAATGAAAATACCCTGTTTGCTATACAAACGATCTATGATGGAGGGGCCAGATCTGAAATGTTAGAGGCAACAGCGGCAGACCTGGCATCCGGCCAGTTCATTCGGGTATGGGGAAGTCCTTCCGGCAGCGGACTGAAAGCAACCCAGATTTGTATTGTAAAAGTGGCCTGAACCATTGCCTGTCCTCTTTTGATAAGGAGAAAACCCTTGTCAGGAGAGGGCAGTTTTTCTTAAATGAAACCTTTATTTCCTGTATTTCTTTCATAAAAACTGACATGTCTTAAAAAATTTTGCAAAAAGGTCACCTTTCATCTTCCGATTGCGTGTCATAAGTATAACAGCATCCAGCTCTGAAAAATTCCACGATTGCGGAAAAGGCTTTCTGCCGGACGGGTGCAAAAATCAGATGTGCATTTTGCACTTCTGAAAATCCGGGCAAATCAAAAGCGCATTTTGCGCCTTTGAAAAGAATCACAAAGGGAAATGCGTCCGGCATGGATATGTGGTACAATGGGGATGGCGGCAAAAGCTGGCCGCAGGGAAGGAGCAGTAAGCCATGAAACAGGGGATAACGATTCAGGAACGGTTAAAGGATTTAAGGACGGAGAGGCATTTAAAATTAGAGGAACTGGCGGCGGTTACGGGGATTTCCAAATCAGCCCTTGGAAGCTATGAGAATGACGAACTCAAAGAAATCAGCCACAAAAACCTTGTGGAGCTGGCAAAGTTTTACGGTGTGTCAACGGATTACCTGCTCTGCCTGACAGAGAACCGGAACCATCCGGGCATGGAACTTACGGAGCTGCATTTGAGTGACAGCATGGTGGAGCTGTTGAAAAGCGGGCGTATCAACAACCGGATGCTGTGTGAGATTGCCACACATGAGGATTTTGTTACCCTGATGACGGACACGGAGATTTATGTGGATGGTGTGGCAACCGCCCACTTCCAAAACTTCAACAGCCTTCTGGAAGTCCTGCGGGGGCAAGTCCTTTCCCAATATCAGCCGGTGGAGGAAGATGCTGCGTTAAAGGCGTTGGAAGCCATGCAGGTACAGGAAGAAGATTATTTCTGTCAGGTCACGCACCGGACTGGGACACTATCCTCCATGCCATAAGGGAAGCGCACAAGGACGATACGGACAGTGCGCCGGACGGCTCCAATGGCATGAAGCTAATCAGGGACGCAAAGAAGGCGCTGGCCGTGCCGGGTTCCTATCTGGATGTGTTCACTGCCCTGATGTGTACGCAGCTACAAATCCGGTATGAGAAGCTGTCGGAGCAGGAACGCACGGTTTTGAAGAATGTTATGAAGAAAACTCCGGCATATAAGGATTCCCCGTTGAGCAGGATGAAGCGGAGATAAGGAAATGCCGTTGCTTAGGGTTTGTCCATGCAACGGCATTTTGGGTGGTTCTGATTCAATTTTCAATACATAAGCCGGAAAGTCCGTGGTGGTGCGCCCTTGATTCGTAACAGAATTTCTATGCGTTCTTCTTTTTTCTGTTGCGCTGTGCCACGGAACACCTGAACGCCTTAAACATTGCCGGGGACAATTCAGGAGAATCTTCATCAAATTGAATTTCCCGCTTTGCCGCTGCCCTGACTTCCTCCAACTGCTCCTGCGTAGGAGCCTGGCCATCCTTAATTGTAAAAGTTTTGGTCATAGTAAAGCCTCCTTTCACTTTCTGTTGCCAATCTTGCAGAGATTAACCGGATATTTTCCCCTCGCTCGGTAAATACAACAAACAATAAATCGCCAACCATACCGATTGCAATATAACGGTCTTCTTCCATACTATGCTCGAAATCATACATCTCTATGTAATATTCATCACGAAAAACGTATGAAGCCGTTTCAAAAGATATGCCGTGTTTTTGGCGGTTAATACGGTCTTTTTCCTCGTCCCATTCAAATTTTAGTTCCATAAATTTTTCCTCTCTCAAGTAAACAGGACACCGTTTGCAGAAATACGTCCTTTCTTTAGTAGTAGGATTTCCAACTTCCCGACAAATTGGAATTGCCTTTATTGTAAATCATCTTTAGAAATTGCTATTGAAGGATAATGAGAAAGTTCCGTCAAATCAACATTTAGTGGCACACTATAAACCATGTAATAATTATTAGGATTGACGGCAATCAATTCATTCATTTTCTGTTCTGCTAAGTCTTTATCATTTGTAGCATACACAACTGATACAACACCTACTTTATCATTTTCCGTCCCCTGTATATTTCCGCATAATATTAATTTTAATGGGGCGTTCCCATTCAAGCCTTGCTTAATATAGTCCTTATATTCCATAGTTTTTATCATTCCTTTCGCTTCGCTCAAGGCACAAACAAGACATGAAAAAGCTTGTTGTGTCACCCCTCCATTTTGTTTATAATAGCCTTAGGAATAGCAATACACTACAGAGCACGGAAGGAGGAGTGGCGAATTTATTTCGACCCCGTATAGTTATATGTGCCGTCATCCTTTCAAGCACAAACAAGTGGGACTTTGAGCCCGGACTCTTATCATTGGTAATAAACCATGTTTATTCAGTCGCAGGATGACAGTCACTGTTGCTATTCCTTTTTGATTAAGGTGGTGATACTTATGATGAAGTTAAAATACTCCATCTGCTGTGGACTTGATGTCCACAAAAATGTTATCGTTGCAACCATCGTAATTACTAACAAGGACGGGATATCCGAATACAGACAAAAATCTTTTTCAACCATCAACTCGGATATTCAAAGGTTTCACAACTGGCTCATCGAGAATAATTGTTATCATGTTTGTATGGAATCCACAGGAAAGTATTGGATTCCTATTTTTAATTATCTCGAAAATGACATGGATGTCTGCCTTACACATCCCAAATATGTCAAAGCCATCAAAGGCAAAAAAACGGACAAAAAGGACTCCAAATGGATTGCCGACCTCTACAAATTTGACCTTGTCAGATGCTCCTTTATCCCTCCAAAGGATTTCCGCCAGCTCCGGGAACTTGCCAGATACCGCTTCAAGCTGGTCTGCATGAAATCTTCTGAGAAGAACCGCATCCAAAACTGTATGACCGTTTCCAATGTCGGCATTGCCAGCGTACTTTCTGACCCTTTCGGCAAGACAGCGACGGAAATCATGTCTTATCTGCTGGAGCATACCGCTGATTCCATTGATGAAAAAGCTGTCCGCAAGCTAATAAAGAAAGGAGCTAAAGCCAAGTCTGATGAAATCATCGAAGCCATCAGAGGCTACAATATTGAAACAGACCAAGCTAAAAAACTGGAGCTTGCCCGTGGCCATCTGGAATATCTTGATGATATGATTATCCAGACCGAAGTGGAACTCTATGTCCGTATCAAACCTCATTATGGGTTTGTGGAATTCGTCAGCACCATGCCCGGCATGACAGAATTAAGTTCCACAATTGTTCTCGCGGAAACAGGCGTTGACATGAACATTTTTGATGATGCCAAACACCTCTGTTCCTGGTGTGGACTTTCTCCTGCAAACAACGAATCTGCCGGCAAGAAAAAATCTGTCCGGATTGCAAAAGCAGGTGATTATTTAAAACCAATGATGGTACAGTGTGCTCTTGCCGCAATCAAAAACAAAAAGCAGCCGTATTTTGCGGTCAAATATGGGCGGATCAAAAAGCGTCGTGGCCATAAGAAAGCAATCATTGCCATCGCAAGAATGATGATGGTGTGTATTTACCACATGGTTTCGGAAAAGAAACCTTTTACCCCTACTGACTATGAGGAATTGATGAACCCCCAGGAACATGTAGAGCGTGTTGTTCTGAATGAGAACAATGTTTTTGCTTACCTTGAAAGCCTTGGTTATGATAGTTCTAAGTTAGTAAAACGCAACGATAACTAACATTATTCTGTTTTCTATACTTGTAAAAATGGGGTTTTATGAACCCTTATACAAGTGCGTTCAAAAATACACTTTATTTTTCACTCTTGCCCTCCATCAATCCCGATTTTTCGCTCTGTTTATCTGCTCAATAAACTGGAATTTTCTAAGCGAAATTATCATCATGCCACGTTATGAATGTGGGCAACTTATGATACTTTTCAAAATATTCAAGGGCTTTCATCACTTGTTCTGCGGGTAACACACAAGATAAAGGGTATGGGTCAAGTTCACCATTTATTATAAAATTCATGGTTTCATCGTCTGTACCAGTATAGTTCGGATTTCTGGAGCTTAATCCTGCGTCACATTCCTCGTTATAATAATTGAGCCAACCCCAATCACCATTTATCAATCCACACATCGCCCGTTCATCATCATCTGTTTCTTCTGAATAAACCCAGATTTCTTTATACTGACCGTTTTCCCAAGTATCAATAACCATGATAGTTACTCCTCTCAAAAACCCGATTTTTTCATTCTATTTCTCTTTCCAGCAAACAGAAATTGATCGTGCGAAAAAACTACTTTAATTTGCAAACCAAAATTTCAATTTCTGTATCTTCAAATACATTCTTTATTTGGGTTGCAACATCTTCCCATTTCAAACGATCAAGCCCTGCGCCAATAGTCGGCATTGCAATTTTATAGATACTTTCTCGTTCACATATCTCTTTCATTTTTTGTAGTGCAGCTTTCATGGCTGCAAGGGTTGGTTTATGAAAATATCTCTCTTTTGTAATGAGATTCAATACTCTGCCTTCTAAAATACAATCGCCGCTGATTTTGCAATCCATAAAATGTTTTGCGTATTCGGGATATTTCCTCTGTAATATGTGTTTCATATCAAATCGCTTGTTAAATTCAACAACAATCCCTTTCCCCATGCCAAAATCCGCACTGATACAGTGTGCAAAATAATAATCTTCTGAAACCGAAAATAAGTCTTTTACTTCTTCCTTGTATTTCATACCTGCCCTTTCTGCATATTCAAATCCCGATTTTTCGCTTTCTTTATCTGCTCAATAAAGTGGAACTTGAACTTTTATATATTTACATCAAATACCGCCTTTATTTGTCCATTCTCTATGAAAAACTCTATTTCAAACCAAAAATCCAATTCTTCTCCAAAACTCGTTGGCCTGTAACACACTATATCCCTATTATCAATTTCAAGCCTTGCTTCATCCATAGCATCTATATCCTCCATACAGGATTTTTGAAAATGGTCTACCGCAAACTTTTTATCTTCATATTCTTCCCACATAGCCAATTGCTCAATTAACCATTTTCCAAATCCCAAGCAGGCATTTTCTGATGTCTGTTCTGTGTCAATAAAAGAGGCCCATGAAGATTTCGGTGGAATACTGGATACAAGTTTTGTATATTCTTTGTCTGCAATCGTATCTACCATTAACTTAATCAATTCCTGTGCTTTTGTTTTAAATTCCGATTCTATCATTTTATCTCTCATCCTTAAATCCCGATTGAACAAAATCGCTGCGCGATGGCCTGCCAGGGCTGTGGCGCAGTTTTTACGTTCCTCTAAATAAAAGCAGTGGAAAAATCTTCCGCAATACGGTATTGTTAAGTTACCAC
>CAJTCV010000047.1 GCA_910574805.1 Lachnospiraceae bacterium
AGGGCTATTACGCAGGGAACTATCCGCATGGGAAACGGAACGGAATACACTGGCAGCGAAGGTCAACTGGCATTTTAGAACCAGCGATGCCAGAACGAAGCTTAGCTCGTTGTATCCCACATTTACTACTGCCTCTTAACGAGGTGGTAGTATTGCTAAATATCAACAGGTCAGTACACTAATATAAATAATCTATAATGGGCAGTAAAATACATTATTAGAGTACATCATAGGGGCTTATGAGTCAAGTGCTTCATCAATGGGCAGTATGGCGGAAAACTCTGGTGAAGACTTGTGCTACAACAGCGGCAGGAAATACATTACTCTGCAGGTTATTACGAATGATTTTGGTTATGGCAGGTTAGCGGAAATATGTTGCTTAAGAGATGAGTAATATATTTCCTGTTTGTTGTAAAGTTAATCAGAAAGCAAAATCGGAATTTGACAAAGGAGTGTGATTATGTGAGTACCTTTTTATGTATTGTTCTATTCGTTGCTTTTGCATTGGCTCAGTTGTTATGCACCAAAAACGCAACTCATAAAGTCATTCGGTATAGTCCAATGCTTATATCCGTCGTTGGCTGTGTGTTTGCTATTGGGTTGCACA
This sequence comes from Lachnospiraceae bacterium, assembly GCA_910574805.1. Lineage (GTDB taxonomy): Bacteria > Bacillota > Clostridia > Lachnospirales > Lachnospiraceae > Hominiventricola. The sequence goes on from CAJTCV010000047.1 coordinate 608, forward strand.
TTTATGCACTAATTACATACAGCATAGGTGTCGTATCCGAGAGTGTACTTGCTGAAAATCAGTATTTTGCCACATTTATTTTAATTCCTGCAGGAATATGTTTGATTGGTGCGGTTGCCGGTTTTTTGATCGGCAAAAAGGTTAAATAAATTCCTGTTTGCAGAAGTGTCGGTTTCCGGTGATTTAGGGTAAGTGTCGGGAGACAGCTGATTATTGTTAATCCCCCGTTCAAGACAGATGCGTACACCGGGATGCCTGTAGACTATACACAGAATGATATAAGGCTAATGCTCAAAATGAACCCGCGAGCCCCTATGGATCGACACAATGCGCCACTTGCGTGACATATAGATTTCTGCTATAATTGCGTTAATATACTTTTGCAAATTTTTAGAAAGAGAGCTTGACAAACATGATAACCTGTGCCATTCGCAAGCAAGCAGGGCGGTACTATAACTATATAGTTCCGAAGATTTGTCATGCTCAATTTTATACCGTCAAAAGTGGCGCTCTTATGTTCGCAGGAAACTGTGCGGCGGGGAGCGCCTTTTTGCTTTGAAAACCGGCGGCGTTCCATCCACTTATTCAGAATATGAATGCCTATATTTCAATTAGCCGGGAGGTGACAAAAATATTTACAAATTGGAAAAGAATATTTGTTGTTGGGATGGCCTGCCTGCTGACTTTATCGCTTGTGGGCTGCTATGAATACCGGGGACCTTATAGCAAGGCGGATGTAGAGGAATATCTGACAGGAAGATACCCGGATGAAACGATCAATGTCCGGCAAAGGGGGCTTCAGACCTGGGAGTGTTGGTTTGATGAGCTGCCGGAGGCGGTTTTCCAGGTTTGGGTAGGCGAGGGCGGAGGCGATCCTGTGCCGATGCTTTACTCCCGGCTGGTTTCCGATGAAGCAGAGGTACTCCCGGAATACTACCTGGAGAAATATCAGGATGAGGGAGGCAGCCTGGATGCCTGGGAACTGCGTGACAGCATTTTCTATACGCAGTATAGCTCTATGGACGATGCCGGCTCCGCTCTGGAACAGCTATCCGACTTTTTCGCCTGGACAGAGGGCAGGCCTCTGTCCCAGCTGGTGCCAAAGGGACAGTATAGCTTTCAGCCAGAACTGCCCTGGCGGACCTGGGCTCCACAGTTCAACAACTTTCAAGAGTCGGTTGTTCATGGACCACAGGACGAAATGGAAGCGGTGCGGGAAGAACTGGAGGATTCCGTGAAGAAATATTATGCCTTTTATTGCCTGCCCTGTGATGAATTTTCCCAGACAGAGCTGGACGAATACGCAGTGAACGCCTGGCCCTGGACACCGAAGCCCAGAGTCCGGCAGGGGGAGGAAGTTCTGCCGCCGGAGCTGCTGGCCGGCATCGGCCTGGAAAGCGGCGTTGTCAGCTATGGCGGCCTTTATACGCTGCTGGTCCGTCTGAATTTTGATGTGGAGGGTACGGCGGAGCATTTTACCGTCACCGGCGCAGATGGTCATTCCTACGAATTTTCTTACAGTTTTTGGGAGGAAAAGGAGATAGACTGGACGAATAATGAGACCATCACCCTGCCAGTATGGTATCATCTCCGGGACGGCTACCCTGTTGGAATAGAGGATGAAACTGGCTGGATGTATCGAGGACCGGTGATCGGTCTCAAAGAAGGGTGGAACATTGACACCCATAATGGACACTTCCATTTTTATATGCCGTTTTTTGAAATTACCGGATTTAGTGCGTCCTGGGATACTGACTGACCTGTATCTTAAGATCCCGACCATGAAGATTTGGTTTGCGTCTGCGATGGAGGAAAATATTTTATTGAACAATGATTAGAGGTGAACTTGGTTGAAAAATAAAAGAGGACTTATCGGAGTTTTTTTGAGATGTGTTCTCATGATTTCTTTGGGGATGGCATTTGACCCGGAAAGGGATTATAAGTATTTGCCCTTTATGATCCTTATAGCTTTTGTGATGCTGATGTTCTTCCTTTTGACGATCAGCCGATCCAATTTGAACAGGCATCTAAAAACTGTTTTCTTTTTCTTTGTTTCACTGGCGGTGATGCTGTGGCTTGGATGGGTAGGCGTGACATTAAGCTGGCAGTTTACCCTGGGCTTTATGGGTTCAGTCTGTATCCCCTGGTTTTTAATAAACATCTTCTGTATTTATTTGCACCAGAGGCGTGTAGTCGCCCGATGGAACACGGCCTATGCAGCCTGGAAGTCCGGGGGCAGCGCGGAGGACTATCTGAAAGAGATGGAACAGTGCGAAGCGGAATTAAAAAAAGATACAGGCATCATGCTTGTATATGGCGGCATCCCCTTGAATGATTACATTTCGGTACATAAGATTTCCCTGCTGAAAGAAATGGGGCGGAACCAGGAATGCCTTGCCCTGCTGAAAAGCATCCAGCCTAAAATTAAGAATCCGGAGGTGCAGAAAGCCCTTGCAGAAATGGAAACAGAACTTTCCAGTTGCCCTAAAGCAAATGATATAAATATGATTGGCGGAGGTAACGAAAATGTCTTTTGAAGTACGGATGAAAAAGAGAACGAAAATGATTGTTCTGCGAATCTTCAGCGCCCTTATGGCTGTGGTGATGATATGGTTCATCAACCTGGATTTTATACGACCGGCTCTCATGCAGGATGGCGCCTATCTGCTTTTTATAGGCTTTATTGGAATCTTCCTTATGTTCTTTGCCTGGTCTTTCTATGCACAGAAACGCCCGCGCATTAAAGTGGACGGCCAGGACATTACATTTTATCCAATGTGGCGTCCATCCCAAAAAGTCACATTGTCGGCGATTACTGCCAGAAATGTGAAAGGCGATGCTGCCGGGGAGAAAATAGATGCTGCTATCGGAGGCGCGTTACTGAGCCCCCCGCTGGCTGATGCCCTGGAACAAAGATATACTGCCGCTTTACAAAATCCCAATCCTAAAGATATGGTATACACTTATTACAGCGGGGATACAAAGCTGATTTCTGTTTCAACGAAGAACATGGAAAACGTAGAGCGTTTTGATAGAATGGTGGCGGACAGATTAGAGGGCAAACCTCTGGAACAGGAAATGCCTGCAGCAGAAATACAGCCTGCTAAAAAGTCAAAGTTCCCTCTTGCCCTGGCTGGACTGATTGGTGTTATATGTGTTGTGGCCGCAATCATGCTCGCCCCACGCAAAGCATCACAATCTCCAGATTTGCTGGCAGGTACTTCCTGGATTTCCGGGAACGATAACTCACAATGGGTATTTGGTACAGACAAGACATTCCACTGGTATCAGACAGAGGGTGAAACAGACGACAATTATTTTGCGGGTACTTATGAGTTTCATGTTGGGCAGGATGCCATCAACTATTTGACAACAGAGTTTTCTGATTATGGTATAACAGAAAGAAAGATCAGGCAAGTGCTCTCCAGTAATTCAGAATACATGCTGGATAACTTTGTCTGCTTTTCCTGTGTAAACCAGTCCTTTATGCTGCGTGGCAAGGAGCAGCTTTCCGAAGATACGATTTCATCCTATCTCGGTTTCTTTTTGCAGGATGGCACATACCTTGATATTGCAAACATGACAACTGGCACTTATTACGGGTTCACAAAAGAATAAATTATCATGTGGATTGGATATACATTTTACTACTGCGATAAAAGTGGAATATCCCGCTGAACAATAATCAGAGGAGGAACAGAATGTGGACAGCAGATTTCCTCAAAAACAGAATACCAGTGAAAAACTGAAAGCAAGACAGTATGGGGCGGCAGGTTTCATCTGCCTTTTCATCGCTGTCGTTATGACCGTCATCCGCTTTATATGGGGAGGCGTTATGTTAGGGCGCGGGGGAGACCGGGTATCTTTGGGCATGGTTATTTTCCTGGTGCGTAACCTTGTGCTAATCTTTGGAGTTATAGACCTTATTTCGGCGGCTTACCATTCTATGCTCTGGAACCGAAACGGGCGGAAGTGCATGGATGACGATGATAACAGCTTGTTTTCTGACTGGAAAAGTGGGGAGCGTTCCCCGGTTAAAGTTTCGCTGGCTTTGATAGCCTGCATTGTGGTATTGGCGTTGTTGATTGTCGTACAAGGATAAGGAAAATTAGAAAATGGAAAAGCCCATAACCGGGAAAAGCGTTTGCAGGAAATGGATATTCTCTATCTTGGTGGTACTTCTGCTGATTGCTGTACTTATAATATGGCAATGTAAAAAGCAGGAAACAGAGTATTTCATTATACAAGCAATTATTGAAGAACTTCCACATTATCAGAGTGAAATTGAAAGCTGGGGATACGAAGTATCCGTATTGCCGAAAATGACCGAGGAGCCGGATAACGCAGGACTTATGCGTTACTATTGGAAGTCTGCCGGCCCGGTTTTGATACTGGAAAATCAAGATGGTGGAATGTACTGCTTTTATGTGGGTTTCGATCAATACATCAGCGAAAGCACTTACATAGAAAACATGATGCTGGCTCCGGTTAGTCAATATGCGGAGAAAGAATACGAGGATGTTCTGAAAACAGTCCGCCTGCAAATCTGCAAGAGGGATATAAAGCAGGAACCTCTTTTTGAAAATACAGCGGATGCGGACGCAAAAGACTGCTATGATGTGTCTGTCTTGATTGAAATCACAGCGGAGTCTCTGGTAGACGGGAACGAGGTATCTGTTTTTGGCGGCGGTTTCTTTGAAACGAATTATTGCAGTAACAATTTTGAAGAATGTCGTTTGTGGAATGGGATAGACCCCGCAAGCGCAAACCGCTATTCCGACCAGAATATCAAGCAGGAATATGGCGCTGCGCAACTATTGGAATATTACAGGCAAGGGCTGGAATTGCAAAGCCGATTGGTAGAATTATACCATGAAAGGCAGGGCGAAGATGGAAGGTAAAATAAAAGCAAGAATATGTTTTGCCAGTCTTATATGTGTGCTGGCGATATTGTTTACTTCATGTGATTTCCGTCTCAAATCCAAGCGGGAAGTGGAAAAATATTTAGAAAAGCAGTACGGCCAGGAATTTACGGTGCTTTCGTCTGAGTCTGTCACCGATGATTATTATGATGATGATGTATGGATGGTAAGGGCATATACCGTATCACCCAAAGACGACCCGGAAACACAATTTTTTGTATTCAACAAAGTTGAGGGAGAGAGTTTCGGTGTACCGGGCTTTCGTAACGGATTACAGGACACCTATTCACTTGATATTTTCGGCAAGGCGTTTGAAATACGGGCGGCTGATACAGATGTGCAATATTCTTTCGATTACTTTTATCCCGTGAAGTCATCATCCGTTTACTATTCTCGTTTGTGTGTGAACATCGAGCCGGTTTCTTCGGAAAATTTGGAAACTGTGTGTACGGTATTATCCCAAGCCTACGCAGATACATCCGAGGTAGTCAAAAACATACCCTATGGCGTGATTGTTGTGCTCACATATAGGGAACCTACATGGCCGGAAAATCAATCTTGCCTTATAAGGATTGACAGCTTTTATTTGAGTGGATTTGATACAAACACCGAAACCTTTGAAAAATATATTTTGGACGAGGTAAGTAAATATCAAAAGAGGCTACAGTAAACTGATCCATAAGGGCGTTACGTCCTTCGGTTTTACAGAGGAGTAAATTTTGGTATGGTATTTCAATAAAACAAGAAAGCAGGTGAGAAGCATGGGATTGGCGTATTTTTTCTTGTTTATTATGATACTGGGGGCAGCAGGGGCAGCGGTTGCTTTATTGGTGTTGGCGTGTATAATCTGGAAAAAATCTGGTTTCAAAATCTTTTCAGTCATCCCTGTGCTTTTGGCTGTGCCTTGCGCTGTTGCAGCATTTTACTTATTGGCAATCGTTTGGAGAGAGCCGCCCTGGGGGTTTCATTTCTGATGGGCTGACAAATATTCTTATAAAGGTTTGGGGAAAATGCCCCGAAGTAGGTGGCAAAAAATAATTACAGTTAGGAGCGTAGAACTATGGCAAAATTTCAACTGAATCCCGAAGAGACACTGATCGGCAGTGGAATGATGTCAATCTATTTGAAGCAGGGACTGAGCAAAAAGCCGTTTCAAGGGAACATCTATATCACTAATCAGCGGGCGTGTTTCAAAATCAGCATGATGCCCGGCACATTGGATATGGATTTACCGTTGGAAGACATCAGGGGATTTTCGGTGAGTGGTGTGGCGATATTTACCCAGGTAACAATCCACAGCCGGACAGGAGAAAACTACTCCTTTACGGGTTTCCCGGCAAAAAAGCTGCGGGGTTGGCTGATGCAGTTAGGCGTGCAGAAATTGTAAGGCAAAATCGGAATTGGAGGAATATTATGGTTCGTGCAACTTTAGCATTCGCTTTTTTAATTGGTATCGTCTTGTTACAAATTTTTCTGTCGCGGACAGAACGCAAATGGCCTGGACTTATTTTACCGATTATTTCTTTTTTGTTTGGTTTTCTTTATCCTTTTAATATGTCGGCCGGTACACTAATTTGGCATGTGTTTTTTGTATGGCTGTTGGGGAATATTCCTACCATTATTTTTCTTGCTATCTACTTTGCCTGTCGCCCAAAGCGAAAGCAAACGGCTGGTGAGTAAATGCAACTTTCAGTTTGCTATACTGGGAAATTGGAATATATGAGGAGATGAGTGCATGAAAAAGGTGATAGGAATTACTTTGTCAGTGATAGGAATTATAATGGCAGCAATAAGCCTGGTTTTCAAGGTAAATGAACAAATATCAGTAGCGAAATCAGTGTCCGTCATTGGCGGGGCAGATGGTTCCACTTCAATATTTGTTGCTGGCAAAATTGGAGGTGCTCCAACAATTACAGGAATAATCGTGGGAATTGTTTTGCTTGCGATTGGGATTTTTATTTTTGCAAGAAAAAAATAAATTCCATTTTGAGAGGGTGATCAGAATGAAAAAAATTATGTTTGGTAATAGTTTGATGCTTTTTGGTATCGCATTACTTATTGTTGCAGGATTAGAAATTATGCCAATATATGTTTTCTGGCCTGCTGTCATTCTTGTGTTGGCTGGTTTTATGATGGCTGTAATTGGATACTTTAGTAAAGGTAATAAGGAGAAACAGTAACATGAAAAATTTTAAGAACTATACACCGGAAAAATATGCAACATCTGATTTTCAAAAAATTGAAGAAGGGATTTACAAAACAAAAAGTCGATATAGCGTTGGCGATGAAGAGGTTTTTGTTACATCTCTCACATTTGAAATGGAGCCGGATTGTTATGGTGAAGAAGATGCGTCACCCAGAAATCTTACGCAAGTTCCGATTGAGGGGCTTCTGGATGAATTTAACCTTTTTGTCACAGATTTTTATGAGCAGTTAAATGAGACAAGTGAAACCATCTGTTATCAGGAGTTTGGTTCTTTTGATCTGGCGGATATTCAAAAGCTGAGGACTCTGATCGGAAAACGGTTTTATGCTGTACCATATATGGAGAATGGGGAAGAATATTATAACATGGTAACGGAATAATTCTGTTATCACCTGTCCGGAAGTAATGATTGGGGGAACCAACATGAACATAGAAATAACAGAAAAATATAAAGCATCTTTGATTCCATTCCCAAAAGAAACATTGGAACCGTTGAAACTGCCAACAGAGATATTTGAATTTTTAACAGAAACAGGGCTTCCGCTCCATGCGGGTTATGAAATTACTCCAAATGCATCGCTAACATTTTTGGATATGCCCTATATAAAAAAGCACGCCCATCTGCAAAACACTTTTTTAGACATTGCATCAATGGATATGATGGGGGAGCTGACGATTGATATGAAAACACAGGAAGTTTATCAAATACAAAAAGGGCGTGCAGACAGCTGGGGAAACTCTGTAGAAATACCAGTTTTTGCTAATGACAGCATTGGCCAGTTTATTGATTGTCTGGGGATATGGCTCTCTTTTTATCAACAGCTTCGGGATGAGGTTGATAAGAATCTGGCCATAAACCCAAAGTTCAGCCTTTTTGACCATAAAGAAATGTATGAGCCAATTTTAAATAAGCTGAAAGAAATTGATCCGGAATCTGTAAAATGGCGAAAATACTTCTGGCGCAGGATGTGTGAACCAGACATTTTATAAATAACGGGAGGAACGAATATGAAATATGACTTATCTGCTGTTGAAATGCTAAAAATGCTGGGTTATGACCAGCCAACAGGCGGGGAATGGCTTGAAAAATTAAAGCAGGAGAAACAGATAAGCCTGCCGAAAGCCTACACAGAATTTATGGAGCTGATGGTGGACTGTCCTCTTTTGGGTACGTCCAATCTTTGGATTGGGAAAATGGAGCATAAAACGTCTGCGCATATTCCCTGCACATTTTATGACCAGCTACAGGAAATGATAGACGACCGTAAAGACTGTTGGTCAAAGTGTCCTGGCAAGTATGAGCGCTCACTCTACGATCTTTTTCAGCTTCCGGCAGAAGAATGGTCCCAGACGGTTGACAATTATCTTGTGATTGGCAGTGATTACGCAGGCGGGATGGGCGAGTTTGGCATCCGCATAGAAGATCTGCAGAAAGACGATCCTCCTGTGTACTGGCACAAAGATGCAGACAGTTTTTCAATGTGGAAACTAGTGTAATGTCTGGTTGATAAATATGGTAATATATGGTATCCTAAAAATAAAAAGGTGTGGTACTATGGCAAGACCCAAAAAATATATTATCTCTTTATCC
>CAJTCV010000048.1 GCA_910574805.1 Lachnospiraceae bacterium
GCCATGAGACTGCCGGTCGAGGAAGAGAAGAAGATCCCGGAGATGCTGACGATCAGGGAGGCAGCAGGCCGCACGGGGTTATCATATGACTTTATCCGGAAGCTCTGTCTGCAGGGAAAGATTGTCTTTGTAAGAGTTGGCAGCAAGTACCTGGTCAATATGGGGAAGCTGGTTGACTTCCTGAATGGTATGGAGGAAGGTGCATAAAAATGGCAAATAAAAGAATGTTCAGCCTTGATGTGATCAATACAGATTTGTTTCTGGACATGCCCACAAGTACACAGAATTTATATTTTCATCTGGGATTGCGTGCTGATGATGATGGTTTTGTAGCATCTCCGAGGCAGGTGATGAAGCTGATCAACTGCACAGCGGATGATATGAGGATACTTGTTTCTAAAGGTTATGTAATACCGTTCGAAACGGGAGTCATAGTTATCTGTCACTGGAAACAGAACAATTATATTCGATCAGACCGATATCATCAGACAAAGTACATAACCGAAAAGCAGCAGCTTCAGGAAAGTAACGGAATTTATTCATTGTCAGACTTTGGTATACCAGATGGCAACCAACTGGTAGACAACCGGGATACCCAGGTTAGGTTAGGTAAGGATAGTTTAGATAAGAATAGATTAGATAATAACATTACAAGTAATGTTATTTTGTCCGGAGCTGAAACAGCTCCAGCCCCAAATACAGCCCCTGACGTCTCTGGTATTCTTCTTTCACTGGTAGATAAAACTGATTATGATGTGCCTTTAAGTAAAATTGAGGAATGGAAAGAAGCTTATCCCGCAGTAGATATTGAGCCGGAATTAAAGAAAATGTCTGCATGGCTTAATGCAAATCCATCCAGGAAAAAGACCAGACGCGGAATCAATCGATTTATCAACACATGGCTTTCAAGGGAGCAGGACAAAGGCGGCAGATACCGGGGAAACAACTATAACGGCCAGAATGGAGGAAACGGGACAAGTGAAGCAGCACGTCATGAAGCAGAACAGAGGGCAGCTTACGGAAAATACTGAACCAAAGTGCAGGACATGCCGGGATATCGGTTATATTTTCATTGACGAAACCGTGGAAGATTATGGTTATCATGAATATGCAAAAATCTGTCCGGTCTGCAAAGCGGGAAATCCGAATGATCAGCGGTTGAAAGCAGAATTGCCTCAAAAATTTTTTACAACATGTTTGCCGGATTTCAAATTTGACTCATACAGCGGAGATTCTGAGGAAATGAAAAAAATTGCAGGCAGCTTTTTCAGGGATTTCGACAAATGGCGGGCTGATGCTTTGGGATTGTATCTGTGGTCCAGTAAAAGAGGATCCGGGAAAACGATGCTGGCGTGTGCTCTGTCCAATTCCCTGATGATTAAAAACGGAATTTCTGTCCGGTTCATAACAGTACCGGATTATCTGGAAAGCCTGAAGCGCAGTTTTAACCGCAAACCGGAAGAGCCGGATCATAGCCGACAATATCAGGAATGTGATCTGTTGATTCTTGATGATTTTGGAGCAGAAAAGAATGGAGCCTGGCAGGATCAGGAACTTTTTCGACTTATCGACTATCGGTATACGAGGCGTCTTCCGGTAATTGTAACGGCCAATTCACCGGTCGACCAGCTTGACTGCAATACAAGGATTGTCGATCGACTGTATGACATGACTGTTATGATTCATTTGCCGGAAGAAGGAATACGGGCAAAGAAAGCAGATGAACGGAAGCGGCGCTTTCTTGATTCTGTCATATCAAAGTAAAGGAGGATCAACATGATGAATTACAGATGTTCGGTATGTGGCTGCTATCTGGATCCGGGAGAAGGCCGCATATGTGAAGAATGTGAGCAGAAAAGAAAAAAGGTCCTGCAGACGCGCCAACATCCGCAGGACCTGGGCACAGCCGGAGCTGTAACCCCACCACAGGTACATGACAACACGGATTTCAGAAGAAAGGAAGAGGTAAAATAAACATGCACCTGTTAGCTGCAAGAAAAATACCGGAAATCAGATTGATCAGCGCTGATGAGTTGGGCGGTAACGATTTATTTCGCCTGAACATGGTACATAAAACCGATAAAGCGGAATTTACACTGTGCGATTCCAGGAAGGAGCAGATACTTGTCAACAAATCACTGGACTTTGCAGATGACATCATACCATTGTTAAACCGGATCATGGACAGAGATCTGGATGATGACGAAGCGCTGACAGCTTATGATAAATTCGCCGATATTGCAGGCGGGAAAGCAGCGGACACACTTCTGGATATCTGGAGGAACTGGCGGAAACTGCGGAGGAAAACGGACCGCAAAAATCAGGCGGAGAAAATTCTTGATAAGATCTGCAGGATGAATCTGAAAGAGCATCTGGAAGACAGGGAATGTCTTATTGACGAAGTATTTTCGATTGGGTACAACCTGTATAATGACAAGAAGTCTGATTTTCAAAAAGGATCTGAAAACGCTTTCCTGTATGGATATCTGTGCTGCCTGGAAGATCAGAGGGTGAAAGGACTGTGCCAGGAATGCGGATCAGAGTGAAAGGGGGATGGAAACGGTGGGAATTTTTGACAGGATATTCAAAAGGCAGGAAAAAGCGGCAGCATTTGCGCCGGTGCAACAACTTATCATAGAGCCGGCGGGAGCATTTACCGCTTATACCGGCGATGCATACGGGAACGATATCTTTCGTGGGGCGGTGGATGCGATTGCAAGGAATATCGGAAAGCTGAAAGGCAGTCATGTGATCCGGTATGCGGATCATGAGAAGGTTGACGGAGACTGCAGGCTGAACAGACTCCTGCAGGTGCGCCCCAATCCGTATATGAGTGCTTACGACATGCTTTACAAGCTGGCAACGCACTATTACCTTTACAACAACGCTTTTGCGCTCCTGCAGCGGGAAGGGCGCAGCATTACCGGGATCTATCCAATCACATCGGCCAGTATGCAGATGCTGAGCGATGGAGCGGACAACCTGTACTGCAGATTTTTCTTCCGGAGCGGAAAGACGGCAGTTTTTCCCTACAGCGATCTCATACATATGCGCAGGAATTTTAACAGTGATGAACTTCTGGGAGACGGCAACAATGCCCTGTATCCGGCTCTGGAGCTGGCGCACACGCAGAACGAAGGGATCATATCAGGAATCAAATCAGGGGCAAATATCCGCGGCATACTGAAATTCACACAGATCCTGTCCCCCACGAAGCTGAAAGAGGAAAAAGAGGCGTTTATCAGCGATTATCTGCAGATCAGCAATGACGGCGGCGTGGTGGCGACGGATCAGAAGATGGAATATGTCCCGATTGAGAGCAGGCCGGTGATCCTTACCGCTGATCAGACGAAAGAGGTAAAGGCGAAGATCTGTGATTATCTGGGCATTACGGAAAGTATCGTGAACAGCAGCTATACGGAAGATCAGTTTTCCGCCTTTTATGAAAGTACAATTGAGCCTTTTGCGGTTGCGCTTTCCATGGAGTTCACGGCGAAAGTTTTTACAGACCGGGAACAGGCTTTCGGCAATTCCATCCTGTTTGAGAGCGGAAGGCTGCAGTTCAGCAGTAACAGTACAAAGGTGAATCTGATCAAGGAGCTTCTGCCCATGGGCCTGCTTACTGTAAATCAGGCGCTGGAGATCCTGAACCTTCCGGCAGTTGAGAACGGCGACAGGCGGATACAGTCGCTTAATTACATAGATCAGGAGCGTGCGACGGACTACCAGATGGCGCACGCAGGAAAGAAGAGAGAGGAGGATACAGTACATGAAGGAAATCCGAATAGCGGAGATCAGAGCGACGGCTCCGGCAGGAGCTGAAAGCCTGATTCTGGCAGGCATGCCGATTGTATTTGACACACCGGCAGTCATACACGATCCGGCAGGATCGTACACAGAGATCATCCGGCGGGGCGCGCTGGATGGAACAGATCTCAGTGACGTGAGGCTGCTCTATAATCACGATCTGAACAAAGTTCCGCTTGCACGCACGCCAAGAACCATGCAGCTTGAGACGACCCCGGCAGGGCTCGAGATCAGAGCGGCATTACCCGATACATACGAAGCCAGGGCAGTCTATGAAGCCGTTAAAAGAGGCGATCTGACCGGTATGAGTTTTGCTTTTAAAGTTCCGGCAGGAGGGGATCACTACGATCCGGCAACAAATACCCGAACGATCAACCGGATTGAAAAAGTGCTGGAATGCAGCGTAGTGCCGTTCCCGGCTTATCCGGCGGCAAGCGTGGAAGCCAGAAATGCAAGAAGCGCAGGGCTTAAGAGTCTGGAAGCCAGAAAACAGGCGAAGAGAACCATCAATCAAATACTGAAAGTGAGGATATGACATGAAATTTAAAACAGTTGCGGAAGCATTTAACTTTTACAGAACGAAGACAGTTGAAGAAATGGAGACCAGGGCAAGAGAGATCGGGAAGCTGATCGACACGGATGAAACTGCCGATATTGCCGCATTGAATATCGAACTTTCCGGAATCCGGGAGGCCCGGGAGAATCTTGAGACCAGAAGCAGCGCCGCGGCCACGCTGAACGTTATCACAGGCATGAGCATGGAACCGAAAGAAAAAAAGACCTTCGGTGACGACGTGCTGGATACACCGGAATACCGCAGTGCATTTTATAAAAATCTTCTTGGCCAGAGTCTGAGCGATACGGAGAAAACGGCGCTTGATGCAGGGCTGAAACAGGCGGAGAAAAGAGCGGATTCCTTTACCAGTTCTACGGATGCCGTTGCCATCCTTCCCACGCAGACACTGAATGAGATCATTTCAAAAGCACGAAAGCAGGGCGGACTTCTGGCAGAATGCCGCAGTTTCTCACTTCCGACAAAGATCAGTATTCCGGTGGGCACGCCCGGCAATAAAGCGTCATGGCATACGGAAGGTGCAGAGACGGAGGGAGACAAACCGGCACTGACAACTGTCACATTTGACGGATATGAGATCATAAAAGTGTTCTCGATCAGCGCAAAGACCCGCCGCATGAGTATTGCAGCTTTTGAAAATTATCTGGTACAGGAGCTGACAGCGTGCGTCATGGAGACGATCAACGAGGCACTGGTCAATGGCACCGGATCCGGACAGGGTACAGGACTTCTGACCGGAATCACCTGGACAGCAGGCGCAAACATGATTCAGACTGCAAAGACAACCTTTGCCTATGACGACGTGATCAAAACCATTGCGCTGCTGAAGCGCGGATATTCAAACGGTGCAAAATGGGCAATGAATAATGCAATGCTGTACACGTCATTTTATGGCATGGTGGACAGCACCGGAAGGCCGATCTTTATTGCAGATCCGAAGTCCGAGAGTATCGGCAAGATTCTGGGGCATGAGGTTGTTATTGATGACAACATGCCGGATCATACGGCGATTCTGGGCAATTATGCGCAGTATATGGGCTATAACATGCCCGAGGGTATTGCAGTTGAAGTAAGCCGGGAAAGCAGTTTCAGGAAAGGGCTGATTGATTACCGGGCGCTTGCGATCGCAGACTGTAAGCCGATTGTCAGCGAAGCGTTTGTAAAGCTGTGTAAAGCGGCGGGATAAAGCGGAGACGATCCGCGGAGAAGAGGGAACAGGGCGCACAGTCTCCTGTCCCCTTTTCCGGCGTCTGGAGAAAGGGAGGTTTTAAAGATGCTTTCACTTAACGATGCCTGTAATATCCTGCGTGTGGATATGGGGAACAATGACGAACTGATCACAGGCCTGTGTGAGGCAATTCCGGGATACATCGAGACGACCACCGGTTACCCGGAAGAGAAACAGGATGCTGAACCACTGTGCAGGACGGTGAGCGGATTTCTTCTGACATTGTGGTATTATGCTGACCACGCAGAGGATCAGAAACTGCAGCGCACGATTGACAGTCTGCTGAAATGCATCACGATCAAAGCCAGGGGCGTGATAACATGAAAAAGTATGCAGAGGCTTTCTATAAGGGCCGGAAATGGAAGAAAGTGAGCGGCCTCTATATGACACAGCAGCATTACGTCTGTGAGCGCTGCGGAGGCGTAGGCTGTATCTGCCATCACAAAAAGTATATCACGCCATGGAATATCAACAATCCGGATATCACTTTGAATACGGATAATCTGGAGTGCCTCTGTCAGGAATGCCACAATCAGGAACACATGGCAAAAGTCAGCCGTGCCATATTTGACGATGACGGCAATATGACGGGTGTCCAGGAAAGTGCAGAGATCAGGGAGTACAGAAAAGCCCTGGAAGCGCTGGAAGACCTGACCGGAAAGAAGGTGTCCGGATGAACTATGTGGAGCCGATCCGGGACGCGGGGACGGTGCAGGACATTGCCGACTATCTGAAAACCGTGCATGAAAAATATTATGTCATGTATGAGATCGGTATCTACAGCGGGCTTCGGGTATCGGATATCCTGAAGCTGAAGGTGCGGGATATCCGCGGAAAGGACTGCATCCGGGTGAGGGAGAAAAAAACCGGAAAAGAAAAACTGTTTCCGGTCAACCGGGAACTCCGGCCGGTGCTGGACCAGTACTGTGAAGGGAAGCCGGACTATATGTATGTAGTGCCTAGCGCCAGAGCAACGGACAAGGCGGTGAGCCGGGAATATGCCTACAGGGTGGTGCATGAGGCGGGGGAAGCTTTCGGACTGGATAATCTGGGTACGCACACCATGCGGAAGACATTCGGCTATCACTTCTACCTGCAGACGAAAGATATTGTTCTTCTGATGCGGATCCTGAATCACAGTGATGAGAAGAAGACCCTTCGATATATCGGGATTGAGCAGAGCACGATCAACGATGCAATGCGGAAATTCAGTTATAAAAACGGTACAAGTACACATAAAAAAAGCATGTGAACGAATGCGGGAAGGAAAAGGCGGAAATGCCGGAGCTTTCCCGCATTCGGAGTATATGGAGAACTTAACACAATGTCACATATGTGAACCAAAACAAAGAAAAGGAAAGAGGAAAGTCAGCAAACAGAAGAGCAGTAGAAAAAAATTTTCATCCCCCCGGGTATGCTTTTTCAGGTTGCGGTCAGATGACCGGCGGCAGAAGGTCAGAAAACCTCTCCGGAAAGTTGCCAAGGGGGGATGCAGAAAGGAAGGTGGATATTATGGCAAGAAGAAAGAAGATTGCAGAACTTGAAGCAATTTTAGAAAAGATACCGGATGATAAGAAATACATCGGGCGGAAAATCATTGACGAACTGATTTTTATTGATGAAACGCTGGTTACACTCAAGAGAAAGATCCGGGAGAACGGAACGGAAGAAGAATTTAAACAGGGTGTGCAGCATTTTACCAGAGAGAGTACTGCTCTGACAAGCTATAACAAGACTGTGCAGAGATATGGAGCTCTTTATAAGCAGCTCACGGATCTTATGCCGAAGTCCCAGGAGGCGGAAAAGAGTAATGCAGTATATGATTTTCTGAAGGAGGGATAGAACATGAATTACATAGATCAGTATCTGGAAGAGATCAGAAAAGGCCGCTGTATTGTAAGCAGTCGTGTACTCCGCCAGTATGAGGCGCTGGCGGCAGATATAAGGAGTCTGAGCAGTCCTTACATTTTCGATGAAAAGAAAGCAGAGCGGCCGATCCGCTTTATTGAACAGTTCTGCAGGCACTCAAAAGCAGAGTGGGCAGGGAAGCCGGTCATACTTGAATTATTTCAGAAGGCATATATCTCGGCGCTGTTTGGATTTGTTGAGAAGTCCACAGGTTTCCGCAGGTTCCGGGAAACGCTTTTCTATGTTGCCCGGAAAAACGGAAAGAGCACTATGCTTTCCGGTATCGCTTTATATATGCTGATTGCAGATGGAGAAGCAGGAGCGGAGGTATACAGCGTTGCGACGAAAAGAGACCAGGCACGGATTATCTTTGATGAAACGGTAAACATGGTCAGGCAGAGTCAGGATCTCCTGCAGGTAGTAAAAAAACGGAAAAGTGATCTGTACTTTGCCCTGACTTTTTCCAAAATGCAGCCATTGGGCAAGAACAGCGATACGCTGGACGGTTTAAACAGCCATCTGGTTATCATGGATGAGCTGCACGGAATCAAGGACAGAAATCTGTATGAAGTTATGAAGCAGAGCCAGAGCGCAAGGCGCCAGCCGCTTCTGATCATGATCACGACGGCCGGCACCATCCGGGAATGTATCTTTGATGACATGTATAAATACGCCTGCGGAGTATGCGACGGCACAATCATGGATGATCACTTTCTTCCGGTCCTGTATGAACTGGATTCCAAAAAAGAATGGACCGATCCCATGGCATGGGAAAAAGCAAATCCGGGGCTGAACCGTATGAAAAAGCTGAATGATCTGATCAGCAAGGTAGAGCGGGCAAAAAGCAGTCCGAGAGACCTGACCGGTGTGCTGGTGAAAGATTTTAACATTATACAGACGATCGGCACCACCTGGCTGACTTTTGATGATGTCAATAATACGGAAACCTTTGACATTTCCAGATTCCGGGGGTGTTATGCGATCGGCGGCGCGGATCTGAGCATCACGACCGATCTGACATGTGCGACACTCCTTCTTATGGACAGAGAAGAAAAACGGTATGTTACACAGATGTACTGGCTGCCTGCTGATAATTTTGAGACCCGGATACAGGAGGAAAAGATCCCATATGACAAGTGGTATGAAGCCGGACAGCTCCGGCTGTGTTCCGGAAACAGCATCAATTACAGCGACATTACAGCCTGGTTTCTGGAGATGGTGAACGAGTTTGAAATCACACCGGCATGGATCTATTACGACAGCTACAGCGCAAAGTACTGGGTTCAGGAGATGGAGGAAAACGGTTTTTATATGGAGCGGTGCATCCAGGGGGCAAAGACGCTTTCGCTTCCCATGCAGATGCTGGGAGCCGATCTGAAGGCGAAGAAGGTAAACTATAATAACAGCAG
>CAJTCV010000049.1 GCA_910574805.1 Lachnospiraceae bacterium
AGTGGCACTTCACTACTGACAAGGCTAGGACTAAGCTGGTATCGCTTTATCCTAAGTTTGGTACAGTAGACGAAGATTAATTTAACTAAATATAACGCAGTCAATACACTAGTGTATTGTCTGTATTATAATTAGTCAAATTATTCTTCCATAAAACGCCATCCCATGTTATCATAAAAAGAAACGGTGGTGACGACTATGGCAAGACCAAAAATTTATATTATTAAGCTCAGCGTTGAGGAAAGGGCTGAACTTCAAAAAACGATTCGTAACAAAAAAACCAGCAAGACGGTCCTAAAACGATGCCAGATACTTCTTGAACTGGACGAGAATCATGGTCCAGGACTTACCCATGCCCAGATTGCCCATCGTTATGCGGTTTGTCCTGCCACCATTACCAATATCATCCAATCTTATGTTACGAATGGCATAACGAATATTGTTCGCTACAACATCAGTCCCAATTCCAGTGCCGCACGGCGCAAACTGGACGGGCGCAATGAGGCGCGCATCATCCAGATGGCCTGCGGCCCTGTTCCGGAAGGACATTCCCGTTGGACTTTGAGGCTATTAGAAGAAAAAGCCCGTGTTAAACTGGATGTCCCAATCGGAAAGGATGCAATACGCCTTGCGCTAAAAAAAATGAACTTAGACCTCACAAAAATGCCTACTGGTGCATCCCTCCCAGAGAAAATGTGGAATTCATAGCCTGCATGGAGGATATCCTGGATATTTATGAAATGCCCTATCAGCCGGCAGTTCCCGTGGTATGCATGGATGAAAAACCATATCAGCTGCTCGGGGAAGTCAGGGAGCCGCTGCCCATGCGTCCGGGAGATACCCGGAAAGTCGATTTTGAATATATCCGGAATGGCACCTGCAGCATTTTTACATTCGTAGAACCTCTGGGCGGCATACGCCATGTAAGCGTGCGCGCACACCGTACAGCAATTGACTGGGCTGATGAGATCAAGTATCTTGTGGATGTCAGTTATCCTGACTGTAATAAGATCATACTTGTCATGGACAACCTGAACACGCATGCCATTTCTTCCCTGTACAAGGCATTTCCGGCTCCGGAAGCCCGCAGGATTGCCAGAAGGCTGGAAATCCATTACACACCGAAACATGGGAGCTGGCTGAACATTGCCGAAATAGAGCTGAATGTAATGACACGGCAGTGTCTGTCCCGCAGGGTTAAGGATATGGATTTGCTCCGGCAGGAGTTGGCGGCATGGGAAAGTGACCGCAATGCACATACAGCCTGTATCCAATGGCAATTTACAACTGAAAATGCCAGGACTAAGCTGGTGTCACTCTATCCTAAATTTGGTCCCATAGAGGCAAGTTAATTTGGCTATATATAATGCAGACAACACACTAGCAGGCTTTTCCCAAACACAGTAAATAAGTTCTTCTATACAGTCAAAATACATTGATCAATGTAATTCGCTATTAAGGAATCATGGGTAATAAATATCATATTTTCTACTGAGGCCTGACAGATCAACATCCGATCGAAAGGATCTTTATGCGGTGGTGCGCCTTTGTCACGCTTCAATTCTTTCATAGCGAAAATATGCGTCTCCCTGACTGGCAATACTTGAAATCCGGATTGCTTACAATATTCTGCAAGTTCCCTGGCAGAAATGGGCATAGCATCCGGATGTGCCAGGCGCTTGATTTCTACTTCCCATAAAGACACGATGCTGTAATAGATCTCG
This sequence comes from Lachnospiraceae bacterium, assembly GCA_910574805.1. GTDB lineage: Bacteria > Bacillota > Clostridia > Lachnospirales > Lachnospiraceae > Hominiventricola. Next base: position 1,725 of record CAJTCV010000049.1, read on the forward strand.
TTTTCTTCTTTTATAATCAGCTTTTTTGCTTTCTCTGGAAGCTTTGTGTCATTAGAAATCGTCCAGAGGAGAATATGTGTGTCCAATAGAATTTTCATATTTCTCCTCCAAACATCTCCTCAACCTCTTTATCCCAGCGATCAAATTCATCCGGAACTTTAAACTTGCCTTCGGCTATGCCGATGCGCTTATGAACAGGTTTTTCTGGAATCAGGGTCATCTGTGCAATTGCAGTTCCATTTCTTGCAAGATAAATAACCTCTTCCTGTTTGGTTTCTAACATCCGTACCAGTTTTGACAAGTCAGTCTTCGCTTCCAGCATATTAACCTGTGTCACAAAATCACCTCCTGCAGCATTTTACTTAGCTATATTAGCTAATTTTATTATATGCATTTTATGGGGCAATATCAAGTGAATTTTTGCAAAGGACTTCCTTTTACCTGCCAGACAACATAGAGAGCAACGATCATAATTAGGATGTTTCTTCCGGAATCAACGTGATGATATCTTTGATCGACATACACATATCATCCGCCTCTTTTGCCCGGTGGTTTTCCAGGATCGTTCTGGCGGCCGCCTGCATAGCCGGAAATCCGGTCTTGGTCAGCTGATTTGCGTAGATTACGATATTCACCCCTTTCTCTTTGAATTCTTCTTCGGTCACTGTGTTGAAAGAGGTAGGCACCACCACAATGGGAGTGAGCATGTCCTCTTTTCTGAACATTTCTACAAATTCAAAAATCTCAGAGGGATCTTTTTTTCTGGAATGGATCATAATCGCATCCGCACCTGCTCGGGTAAAGGCAAACGCCCTGGCCGACACATCTTCCATACCCCGCTCCAGGATCAAGGATTCAATACGGGCACAGATCATAAAATCTCTGGTTTTCTGCGCCTTTTTTCCCGCTGCAATTTTTTCACAGAAATTTTCAATAAAATCCTGCGTCTGTGTTACTTCTGTTCCAAACAGCGAGTTCTTTTTCAGACCGGTCTTGTCCTCAATAATAATCATGGAAACGCCCATTCTCTCAAGAGTTCGGATGGTATATACAAAATGTTCGGTAAGCCCGCCGGTGTCTCCGTCGAAAATAATTGGTTTCGTAGTGACTTCCATAATTTCGTTGATATGCCGAAAACGGGAGGTCATATCCACCAGTTCAATATCCGGTTTCCCTTCTGCTGTGGAATCGCAGAGAGAGGAAGACCACATAGCGTCAAACTGATGGGCGCCTCCCTGATCAGATATGACTGTCTTTTCGCAGATCAGGCCGGTAATGCCATCATGCGCTTCCATGGCAATAATCAATCCTTTGGCTGCCAGCATTTTGCGAAGTCTGGAGCTTCTGATATCCGGTAGAGACAGCTCTGACCTGGCTCTTCTCTCTATTTCCTCATATTTTTCATTTTTGGAATAAGGAAATTCAACAAGCTGTCCGCCATAAGACGCCAGAATCGTGCATACCTCATTTCGAAGTGGTTTCTGGAAACCCTCTTTCCAGTCATCTCCATGTACCACGATATCGGGCCTGTATTTTTCCAGTACGTCTTTATAGGATAATGTCTTCTGCTCCACCACTTTGGTAACACCTGTGATGTTTTCAAACATGGTTTTTCTTTCTTCGTAAGGCAATAGTGGAAATCTTTTATAGGAAGCAACCGCTTCATCCGACATCACACCTATAATAAGATTCCCCAGTTTTTCCGCTTTGCGAATGATCTCAATGTGGCCTGAGTGAATCATGTCGGTAGAGAAACACATGTAGACGGTTTTATTTTGCCCATTGCAAACTCCTTTCATGTTACCGAAAGTCTATGAAGCGACAACTACTGCCGCTTTTGAAACGACTTTTTCGTGAATCATCTAATTTATTTTTATAATGCTATATTTCCAACACTTGAAACGATACAAAACAATCACTATTCCCCATGACAAAAGGATCTGCAGAAACACAACCGATATCAAAAAAGGAATATATTCATGATCAAACCGATATGACACCAGATTTTGAATTTTTCCACCAAGTAGAGTATGAACTATAATTATAAAATTCTTTCCGGTAAAACAAAGTGCTTCTTTTGTAATAGGAATTTTTTACATCCTCTTCCAGGTAATCAGAAACATCTTACTTTCACTGACAGACAATATATCGAGGATTCTCTGGAGCAGGGACGTTCTTTTAAAGACATCGCCAGATTCCTTTGTAAGGCCCCCAATACCATCTCCAAAGAGGTCAGGCTCCACAGGATGGATGATGTACATCCCAGACGGATTTTCAACAACCCTCACAACTTCTGTACCAGACGCTTCCGCTGTCGTAAAACCAATGTTTGCAGTAAGATCATCCTCTGTGACACGAAATGCGCTGCCTGCATCAAATGTAGTCAGGTGTGTCCTTCTTTTGTCAAAGAGCAGTGCAGCCGTCTCGACACAGCTCCCTACGTCTGTAACGGCTGTGAGAAACCCCGCAGCCGCTGTACCGTTCCCCATAAATATATTTACAATGCCCGCTTTGCACAGCATAAATATGAGGAACTTCGCTCTTCTTCCAGACAGGGAGTCAATCTCTCCCGTCATGAGGCTCTGCAAATGAACGCAGTTGTGGCTCCCCTGATCACTCAGGGCCAGTCTCCATATGTCATCGTAGCCAACCACCCGGAACTGAAAATCCGTGTGAAAGGACTTTACAACTACATCAATCAGGGCGTTCTGCTGGTCCGCGACATCGATCTGAAACGCAAAGTAAAGTTTAAACCACGCAAATGCCGCAGAGAAAAAGGAATTGGCAGAAAAGCTATTATCGGCAGGACTTATACCGACTTTCAAGCTCTTTCTCCCCCCGCTTCTGTGAGATGGATACAATATATCCGCCAGAGGCTCTGACAAATGCATTCTGACCTTTTGTCCGCCTGAGACAGAACTGCTGATTGCCCGTATCCTGAACCGGTGGACAAAAGGCGCTGTGAGAGCCGCTTTTGACCGGATGAAGCACGCGCTGGGAACTTATGATTTCCTGACCGTTTTGGGAATATGTCTGACAGACAGGGGATCGGAATCTGGGGACCCGAATGCATTGGAAACCGGAATCAATGGGATCGAGCGTACGAGTCTTTACTACTGTGATCCCATGCACAGCAATCAAAAGGGCGGGATTGAAGAGGTACATACCCTGCTGCGGATGATTTTTCCCAAAGGAACCGTCTTTACTCATCTGACTCAGTGGAATGTCCAGAAATGCGTGGATCACATCAATGGATATGCACGGGAAAAACTGAGAGGTGCAACTCCGTATGACCTTTCACTTCAAAAATCTGGCCTGGATATTCTCTGGGCCCTGCAGCTTAAATATGTTGTCCCGGATGAGGTAACACTCACACCAAAGCTGCTTAAGTAACCTGTCGCATTTTTCACCACTGCTGTTTAATCAGATTTAAAACCATTCCATCGTGACCTGTGGAATTCAGTCGTACACAGACCAGATTCAGAGGTCCGTTTGTCATGTCCTGATTTTTAGATTTCGGAGAAAAATACAATTTCCTTTTCCGGATCGAAAATTTGAAAAAAACAGACAAATTTGAAAGCGTGATGGAATTTACTTTTTCAAGTCAACTGTATTATTCATAAGATATTGGGAGTACGTTGTAGAACACGGGATAGCAAAGAGTGACCAGACTCATACAGGAGCCTTATGAGATGTGTTCCCTTTGACTGAATTATGCTGCCCAAAAAGGGCATAATGTACGATTGAAGAATATGAGAAAATCTAAGAAAATCCCCCTCAGAGCAGCTGGAAGCTGCCCTGAGGGATGGTCCCTCCAGATGCACCGATCCCGTTATGAATTATCTTCTTTCAGCAGTTCATCATAGGTAGTCTCCAGACAGTCCCGAATTTCTTTCAGCTGGGCTCCAGTAATATGCTGAATGCCTCTTTCAATCTTCACCAGTGTTTCCCGTGTCAAATACACATTGTTGAGCTGAACCCTGCATGCAAGTTCTGTCTGCCCGATCTTTTTCATTTTCCGGATTTGGCGGATATTTCCACCGATATTAATCCCCTTCTGCTTTATCTTCTGTTCCATGCTGCCCTTTCTATGCGAATGAACGTTTGCCTGTTTCTCCTTTGTACAGAACTGATATCAGTCCGAATGTCTATATCATAAAATGTATTTGTACAATAATGGGACTGAAACAAGTCCATTCGGGAATAAATATGGAGAATTATGGGGGCAGCAGAGGTCGCTGGCTTTATTTTACCATGCAGAATTTTATAATCCCGGGAACACACTGTTTGAGATGACACTCTTTTCCGGTCTTGAAATCGAAGAGAAGGATCATATAGACTTTTGGGAGTCCTGGAGCAGGCTTACACACAGACAGGATATTGAAAACGGGGAAAATTGCCGGTTGCTTTGATTTTATCGAATCCGAAGTGCAGGAGATTTGCGAAGCCTATCAAATAGATTATGCCAAAACGCGGAAATGGTATGACAGTTATCATCCCAATCAGCTCACTGTAGAAATTCAGAGTAATAGTTTCCAAACCGGACATTTCAGAGTCTGTCACGCCATATGGATATATGACTCATAACCTCTGCAGTTTTTCAACAGCCTGCATATTGGACTGTAGTTTACAGGATCAGAAACGACCCTGATCCAGATTTTCTGTCAGACATATCTTTTGATTCCGGCTGTGCAGCTTATCTGGTTCCGAATATACAACCTGCCCGGCAGTCATCAACTCCCTGATAGAATGAGAAACGGAGGCTGTAAGTTTTTTATATCCCATGGCAACAGCAATTTCCGTTGAAGACAGATTACCTTCACGCTGTAAGATATCAATGATCATTTTTTTGATTTCTGCTCTGGTTTTTCTTTTACTGCCAGTGAAAATTGTCTGTTCCTCCTTTTGCACAGATGCTGGTAAAAATTTTTTCTGCACCGGGAGAATGATGGTAAAATAGCTGCGGTCATCATCTGTCTTAAATTCCGGAAGATCAGACTGGTTATTTTTCATGGCTTTTAATATGGTCGGAATTCCTGTATTACGTCCCTCAACTAATTTTAACTCTTTCAGAAAGTCACCAATCCGACGATTACGATAACGTCTTGATACCATATGTCTGTTTGCGATGTCCTCATCTGTGATTGTCCGGTCTGGACCGGGAAGACTTGTGATTTCCATCTTTTCAGGCGTTATCATTACAGTTATGGGTTCTCCGATTTGGTAAGATTTGTGATATACAGCATTGGACAGAGCTTCTTCCACCGCCGCATAAGGAATATTGTAGATACGCTCTGCTTCAGCCTGCCCTGGTATCTTCGTAATCTTTTCCTTAATAATATAGTTTTTAATATAACTTAATGCATCGCGCAGTTGGCGATCAAGCGGTCCGGTGAATATTTTCTCGGTCATTCCTTCGCCTGTCGGATCGGGTTTATCGACAACCTCTATTCTTGCATATGGAAAGAAATTATCTGGTCGCTCATTAAAAAACATCAGACCAACATTCAGCGGTTTTTTCATTTCTGAAGGTCCGCCAATTAATTTCATATCATTTGCCACTTCCTCCACAGATCGTATCAATGAATCCTGGTATAAATCGCTGTTAACAGCATATAAAAATTCCGATAAAAGACTTGATCTCATATCGGCTATATTTGCATGTAAATTGATCCGGTCATCATAAGGAACATTATTGGCCAGCATAAAAAGTTCTTTTTCTTCCAGCTGATTGGCCCTTATGCTGTTAGACATCTTACGGATATAACAGGCTTTTTCACCTTTTGCCGTTGCTTTTTCTGTTGGAAAAGAAACCGGGCATTTATAAGGCCTGGCGTCTCCCCCTGGGATCCAAAGAACTATAATTTCTTTTCCATCAATCGTTGTCTGTTCCACCACAGGAATGTATCTTGGTTCGATCAGATTGCATTTTTGCAGAAGCTCTTTGTTAATGCGGTCTATGGAGCTTTTCTCCAGACCTCTGACAGGAAATTGCGGTATGCCGTCCATCTCATCTATGCCGATTATAATGTAACCGCCACCCCAGTTATCAATATCATTTGCAAACGCACAAATGGAATGCAGAATCGGCGCAGGATTCCAGTTCCCTTTGTATTCGATACGTGCACTCTCCACTACTCTTCTGTTAATCAAATCCGAAACATTTATGGGCAATGCCATTTTTACTCTCTCCTTAACTCACCTTAAACTCTCCCCTTAACTCTCTCTATTTTATCATCTTTTTATAAAAAAACAAGCCCTGACTTTTCCTGTCCGTCATTTGTTATTCTGCGGATCTTCCGGCAATCCGCAGTCACCATCATGGTCGAAAAAGCCCGAAAACGCCCGGGTTTCCGGGCTTTTTGGGGTGGAGGCGTTAAAGGGCGGATTTAGCGACCAATAATAACAGATTCATTATTTTCAGGATTTTGGACATACCCAGGTCCTTTTTATTCTTACAGGCAGAAATACAATTTCA
>CAJTCV010000050.1 GCA_910574805.1 Lachnospiraceae bacterium
AGAGGATTAGAGGCGGCTGAACAGCAGTGCCTCTTATCGTCAACGGCATTAAATCTTAAAAGGATGATAAAGGCCATGGCATAGGGAACCATGACCTTTTTCTTTGGAATATTTCTGCTATCTTTGCTGGATTTTTATCATGATATCTTGTGACATTTACGAAATTAGGGGGTTTGTCAACAGCTCGATGAATTGACAAAAGCAGATATATTTCTTACAGTTGAAGTATATTCGGGCAGAAGGGCAGTGTCAGGTAATCTATGAAAACAGCATCTGTCCGAAAGCAGCCCCGGAAGGATTTTACGGAATGAAGTGAGGAAAAATTCTTCCAGATGCCGGGGCGAAGTGAGGACAGACGCGGAACTTTATGGAGGGATGCAATATGACACGGCAGAGAACGGACTGGGGAGAGATCCTGTGGCTGGAGGATGGAGCCGGGGAGCCGTCGGGCGGACTGGAAGCGGGGATCGTGAGCCTGCCGCCGGGGGGACATCAGGCGAGGCATATCCATTATAATGAGCAGGTGATCTATGTGCTGCAGGGACAGGCGGCATCCTGGATTGACAGAGTGAAGAGTGTGCTGGCACCCGGCGTTTTTTTTCACTGGCAGGCAGGAGTGGAGCATGAGGCGATGAATACCGGGGAAGTTCCCTTCCGGCATCTTTTGATCTCCAGCCCGGGGACGCAGGAATCGGAACCGCTTTTTCTGGAAAGAGAGGAGCCAAAGGAGGCTTCTCCGGATCTGATCTACACGGCTGTGGAGGCGATCCGGACGCAGTTTCTAGAGACGCTCCACTATGGGTATTCGATCTTTGATTCCCTTGGAAATCTGATTCTGCAGAGTCCGCTTTTTCCGGAGTACTGTGTGGAGCGTTGCGATCCAGGAAATAACCAGGGCGGGTGTTTCTGCATGCGGCAGCTTTCTCCGGGAGAGTGGAGGCGGGAAAACGTCTTTCGCTGCAGGTATGGAATGGAGGTCTTTCACGATCCGATCTTTTTCGGGAATGCTTTTCTGGGTTATATCCAGGGGGGTTACATCCGTCATTCCAGCGGGGAAGAAAGGAAGCTGGAAAATGTCTATGATGTGCCGGAGAGCGTGGTGACGGGAATCCGGGCGCTGCTTGGCAGGATCGCAAAAGCAGTCCGGAACTACTGCGAGTTTGAACAGTTCCGAAGGGAACTTATGGAGAAGGAGCTGCGTATCGCATCCCAGGAGGAATCTCAGCGGATTCTGATGAAAAATCTGAAGGATACCCAGTATGCTATGACAGATCTGAAAATCAACAATCATTTTCTGTTCAACACGCTGAACAGTATGGCGTCCATGGCGCTGGACGGCGGGCTGATGCCTTTGTATCAGTCCATCGTCGATCTGTCCCGGATGTTTCACTATACCCTTCGGAGCCGGCAGTCCATGGTGTCGCTGGAGAAAGAGCTGGAATATGTGCAGGCGTATCTGCAGCTTCAGCAGTTAAGATACGGGGAGAGCCTTCAGGTCGTAAGCCGGATTGCGCCCGGGCTTTCGAAAGCGCCTGTTCCGTTTAACTTTCTGCAGCCGGTGGTGGAGAACGCGTTTGTCCATGGGTTTGATGAAAGCGTTCACAAAAGAATCCGGCTGGAGGCATCAAAGAAGGGCGGTGATGTGGAGATCAAGATGATCAATTCAGGAAAACCTTTGTCTGTGCAGACGTGTCGAAGCATCAATCAGGGAATCCGGAGCAGTACCGTTCATGGCCTGTCCATGATCGTTCAGAAGCTGTTGGCCGCATATGGAGAGACCTGCATCTGCGAAATCTCTTCGCTGAAAAATGGTGATACCTGTGTTCGGATACGGTTTCCCTTTCGGGAGCAGGATATGGGAGGAAGAGACATATGATCCGGATCGAAAAAAGCATCCGGATGCTGGATGAAAACTGCTCGGTGAAGGAGACGGCGGAGGCTGTGGGGTATCAGAATCTGAATCATTTTTATAAATATTTCAATCAATATATGGGCATGGCTCCGGCGGCCTATATGAGGAGGAGGAAAGAGAAGCATGGAGAGGATGGCTGACGGTTTGACAGAGCTGGCAGGACAGCTGCCTGTCATAAAGGAGCTGCAGCAGGAAAAGGAGGTTGTCTGGATCAATCCGGACCGGACAGACTATGAGAAGAGTATGGAAGGGTCGGAGCTGACCATGGCGGATGTGGAGGATGCCGAGGCGCGGCTTTGGCGGTTCGCTCCTTTTATTATGCGGTGTTTTCCGGAGACGAAGGAAAGGAACGGCCTGATCGAATCGGCGCTGACTCCCATTTCCCGGATGCAGGCCCATCTGAACCGGAAGTACGGAAGTGATCTGAAGGGGAGACTGCTGCTGAAACAGGACAGTCATCTGGCTATTGCCGGTTCGGTAAAGGCGAGGGGCGGGATTTATGAAGTCCTGAAACATACAGAGGATCTGGCCCTTCGCCATGGACTTTTGCATAAAGAAGAGGACTATGCGAAACTGGCGGAACCGGAAGCGGGGGATTTTTTCCGGCAGTATACGGTACAGGTGGGCTCCACCGGCAACCTGGGCATGAGCATCGGCATCATGAGCGCGGCGGTGGGTTACCGAGTCATCGTACACATGTCTGCAGATGCAAAGCAGTGGAAAAAGGACCTGCTCAGAGCTCATGGAGTCACGGTTCTGGAGTACCAGTTTGATTATAGCGGGGCGGTAGAACAGGGAAGGAAGCAGTCCGAGCAGGACCCGAAAAGTTATTTTGTGGATGATGAGAGTTCCAGAACCTTGTTTCTCGGGTATGCGGTGGCGGCAAAGCGTCTGGCGGCGCAGCTTCAGGCGCTTAAGATTCCGGTGGACTGGGAGCATCCCCTGTTCGTCTACATCCCCTGCGGAGTCGGCGGTGCGCCGGGCGGGATCAGCTTTGGGCTGAAGCAGATCTATCAGGATCATGTACACTGTTTCTTCGCGGAGCCCACTCAGGCGCCCTGCATGGCTCTGGGGATGATCACGGGACTGCATCATCAGATTTCCGTGCAGGAGATCGGCCTGACAGGGCAGACCCATGCAGACGGTCTGGCCGTTGGGCGGCCGTCGGGATTCGTGGGCAGCGTGATGAAACCCATGCTGAGCGGCGAATTCACGGTGCGGGATGCAAAGCTGTATGAGTATATGAGGGATCTTCTGGAAACGGAAGAGATCTTTCTGGAACCAAGCGCCTGCGCTGCCTTTCAGGGTCCCGTGTGCTTTGGGCGAAGTGAGGAACTTAAGGCTTATGTGAAGGAAAACGGTCTGGAAGGACGGATGGAGCAAGCGGCGCATATCGTCTGGGCGACGGGAGGAAGCCTGGTGCCGGAAGAGGTCCGGGAAGAATACCGGCGGACGTATCTGGACTGAATAAAAATATGAATATATGGAGATTACGGTAGAAAGAGGAGTTCATAAACATGATTTAGAAAATTTGAGGCAAAAGATACGGAACGGGTTATGCAGATTGGGCTGGAAGCAAACATGGAAACATATGAACAGGATAAAAAAATACAGGGATTTGTCGGTATAATGGATGATTACCTTGCGGGAATTTTTGTTGACAAAAAATGCCGTTCTATGGGAACCGGAAAAGCTCTTTTGGAGTGCGTCAAGGAAAATTATAAAAGTGATCATTCTTCTGGACGAATACGATACCCCCATGCAGGAAGCGTATGTACACGGATACTGGAAGGAACTGGCGGGTCTGATCAAAGGAATCTTCCATTCTGCATTTAAGACGAATCTATATCTGGACCGGGCGGTTCTGACAGGAATTACCCGGGTCAGAACACCAGCAGCAACCGTCTGGCAGGAAAACTGATTCAGGAAGGAAGCAGGGAGAGGATGAATTGTGAGAAATAAAAAAAGATTCCCATTCAGGGAAAGCAGTGGTAAAATATGAGCCATGGGTACTTCGTATCCGTGGCTTAAAAATATCCGGGAAACCGGATAATGTCAAGCAGTTTATGAAAAACAGCATACAGGAAGGGAAGACATGCAGAATTACAGAGAGAAAACAGCGGGCAGACAGGTGCTGCTTGTAAATGATCTGGCCGGCTATGGGAAGGTGGCTCTGTCGGCCATGGTCCCGGTATTGTCCCACATGGGGCATCATATTTACAATCTGCCCACGGCTCTGGTGTCCAATACGCTGGATTATGGGAAGTTCGATATACTGGAGACGACGGACTATATGAGAAATACGATCCGGGTGTGGAAGGAGCTGGGATTTCGCTTTGATGCGGTATCCACGGGATTTATCGTATCGGATGTACAGGCGAAGATGATTGCCGGATTCTGCCGGGAGCAGAGGCAGGACGGGGCGGTTATCTTCGTCGACCCGATCATGGGAGATGACGGGAAGCTCTACAACGGCATTACGGAACAGACCGTCATGCATATGAAAGACCTGGTGCGGGTATCCGATTATATGGTCCCAAACTACACGGAAGCTGTGTACCTGGCGGGCATGAGATACGATCCGGAAGGGATGACGATGGAAGAGACAGACGAGCTGATCGGCAGACTTCAGGAAATCGGAGCCAGATCCATGGTCATCACCAGCGCCCGGGTGGACCATCAGGAGGCGGTGATCCTGTATGACCATGAAGCAGACGAGAAGCAGTTGCTGCCCTTTACGAGCATTCCGGTGAGATTTCCGGGAACCGGGGATATCTTTTCTGCGGTTTTTATGGGAAAGCTTCTGGAAGGGCAGACGTTTGCGGACAGTACGAGAAAGGCTATGGATGCGGTGAGCACGCTGATTGACCGGAACAAGGACAATGAGGATAAATTCAAAGGGATACCGCTGGAGACCTGTCTGGAGGTGCTGGAATGAAGAAGCGTCCGAGGATCCGGCTGACCCTGCTTGAAAGAAAAGGACCAGTAGGCTGTCATCACGGGCATCAGGCGGGAGACAGCTTTGACTTTGATACGGAGCGGGGAAAGCTCTGTCCCATGGCCATGCATGTGGCGTTTCCGTATGTGGATATTTTAAGATACGGCGGAGAGATTCCCGGATATGAAAAGGGAACGGCGCTGTTTTCCTGTCCGGACGTGAACACGCTGAATATTTTCCGGATCGAACGGCTGGAGAATGAGGAGCAGGAAGAACAGGATGGATAATAAGAAACGGTGGTTCCGCCTGCTGGCGCTGGATCTGGACGGGACGGCCCTTCGGTCGGACGGCAGCCTGTCGGAGGACTGCAAAGAGGCGCTTCTTTCCGCTCATGAAGCAAGGCTTCATATCGTTGTGGCCAGCGGCCGGTCCTGGACTTCTCTTCCGAAAGAGGTGCTCTCTCTGCCCTGTGTGGAATATGCCGTCACTTCCAACGGCGCAGTCGTATATGATGTGAAGCATCAAAAACAGCTGCAGGCATTTTATCTGAAGGAAGAAGCGGTGGAGGGCCTGCTGCGGATCGCGGCGGACGCCGGGGTAATGGTGGAAGGATTTTTAAACGGAATTCCCTATGCAGGCCGTGATTATGTGGAAAACCCGGAAAAGTTCGGCGCCGGTCCCCGTGCGGCGGTATATGTAAGGCGGACCAGGAGGCCGGCAGAGCAGCGAAAGCATCGGAAGAAAGGATGAGGAAATGAAAGCAGAAAGCGTCAGCATCATCGGCGGAGCAGACGGCCCGACCAGTATCTTTCTGGCAGGCAGAACGGGGAAGTGTTCTTTGAAGGTCCGGATTCGGAACCGGATCTTTCAGCTGAGAAGAAAATGGATTGCACGCAGGGTTCGTCCAAATGCGCACACACTGGAAAAAGTCGTCCTGTTTATGAAACAGCATTACGGCGCCAGGGAGGTTTCCAGAGGGAGCAGAGCGTACAGGGAGCAGCGGGAATGTCTGAAGGGTGCTCTGATCGGCAGGCACAGGCCGGAACTTCTGGGAGAGCTGCGCACGATCCCAAGGCCTGATGTATACAATGAAGAATCCGTCAAAAAGATGTTCGACCAGATGCAGAAACAGAAAGAGCGGGCGGCGCAGATACCGGATGACCAGTTTCCCATGGATTATCACATTTATCAGATCCGGTTAAAAGGCGGGAAAATGGAAATTGAGATTGATTTTCAATGGGAGATCTTCGGAGTTTCTTTCAGCGGGGATAAAAAAGCCATGAAGAGGCTGAGAAGACTCAGCCGCAGACTGTATATTTATTACGGGGTGTCAAAGGAGGATATCAGAAATCATTCAGAGAGATATTCTTCCCTGCTTACGGTGCTGGCTTCTGATTAGAGGACGTCGGCGGGCCGGAAGAGAGCGGGATGAATTTGGAAACATACAGAATAAAGATCCAGGGGAGGAAAAGCAAAAATGATATACACACATCAGGCACAGTATTACGAGACCGATCAGATGGGGATCATCCATCACTCCAATTATATCCGCTGGATGGAAGAGGCCAGGATCGCCTATATGGACGAGATGGGATTTCCCTATCGGGCGGTAGAAGAGGCGGGGATCATGAGTCCGGTTTTAAGTGTACAGTGCGAGTACCGCTCCATGACGCATTTTGGAGACCGGGTCGGGATCGAAGTGTCGCTTCGCTCCTTTAAAGGGGTCAAATATGAAATCGGCTATGTGATGCGGGATGAAAAGACCAAAGAGGTGCGCGCGGAGGGCGTATCCAGGCACTGCTTTCTGAAAAAGGACGGGAAGCCTTCCAATATCAAAAAGGAGCTTCCCACGTTGTATGAGAAGATGATGCTGGCGCTGAAAGCGGATGCAGAGGGGACTGGATAACAGACCGGAAAACAGGAGGAGGGACTTTATGGAAAGAAAGAAAATGCTTCCCATCGGCATGGAGTTTTTTGCCGATATCAGGACCAGAGGCTATTACTATGTGGATAAATCGTTAAGGAAAGAATCGAAGGTGGTGCAAACGAAAAAGCAGCTTTGATTTTTCGATAACTGCCCTTTCGTTTGCATCAGTTTCGATTTTTCCTGGTT
>CAJTCV010000051.1 GCA_910574805.1 Lachnospiraceae bacterium
GACCGATGAGATTACCGCAGAAGATATCGCAGAGGCTGACATTGATCCAGAGCTCAAGTACATATGATAATATTTACACAAATATTTCAAGGACAGACTACTAGCTCTGCGGGTGTGCGCCCCGTCGATATGCTCTAAGACGCGCTCGGCGGTTCCCGTGTCCTGTGCGGCTTCCGTCCCCGGCGCATGGGGCAGGGGCGGCGCATTGGGGGATATGTCCGGCGCGGGATTGCCCGGTATGGGCTGCGCTGCCTGTGCGTCCTGTGCCGCCTGTTGCTCCGGCGTTTTCAGTAAGGCAGCTTCCCGCGCCCGTTTGCTGATCCGCTTTTGTTTCCCGGTCGCCGCGTTTACCTCGATAGCCCCGTCGCGGCTCATTTTCTGCGTGATCTTGTCGCGGGCTTTGTACTGCTTCATGGTGGTTCACCTCCAAACTGCGCCCCAAGAGGGCGCAAGGCTGATAAAATAATCTGCGGGTTACGCGTCGCCCACTTCCTCCGGCTTCGTCGTCATAACACGGTACAGCTCGGTATCTTTGGGGAAACGGTCTACAAAGGGCAGAATGACATTTCCATAAAATAAAAGCCCCTCGCCCGCTTCGGAATGGGTGACATAGCTCATTTGCTGCGGGGAAATGTTGAGCTGCTTTGCAAGGATAGCCCGGTCGCCCGCCGCTTGATTGAGCATGAGGACAAAATCGCTGTTCTCAAAGATATTTTCCACTTCCCGGCTTGCCAAAAGGTCTTTGACGTTCTGCGTAATGGCTGTGGGTATGCCGCCCCACTTTCTGAAACGCTTCCAGATTTCGACGCTGTAAGCGGCGGTCTGTTCGTCTTTCAGTAACAGGTGAAATTCGTCCATAAAATACCGCGTGGACTTCTTCGCTGCCCGGTTCACGGTGACGCGGTTCCACACTTGATCTTGAACAATCAGCATACCCAGCTTTTTGAGCTGCTTCCCAAGCTGCTTAATGTCAAAGCATACAAGGCGGTTAGAAAGTTCCACGTTGGTACGGTGGTTAAAGACGTTAAGGCTCCCGGAAACGTAAAGCTCTAATGCCGCCGCGATACGCGCCGCTTCCGGCTCCGGCTGCTTCAAAAGCTCGTCGTAAAGGTCGCCCAAAATCGGCATTTTTGCCGGGTCGGGGGCTGCAAGGAAAGGACGGTACACGTTCCTAACAGCACGGTCAATGACGGTCTTATCCACGGGCTGCAAGCCCTCCTTGCCGCCGACGATCAGCTCGCAGAGGGAGAGGATAAAATCGCTTTTCAGCGCAAGCGGGTTGTCGTCCTCGGAATAGTTGAGGTTTATATCCATAGGGTTGACGTAGTGCGGGCTGGTGGGGGAAAGCCTTATCACCTGTCCCTGTAATCTTTGCACAAGGGGGTAATACTCGGCTTCGGGATCGCAGATAATAATGTCGTCGTCCGTAATGAGGAAAGCGTTTGTCATTTCCCGCTTTGCCGCAAAGGATTTTCCGCTTCCCGGCGTTCCCAAGATTAAGCCATTGGGATTTTTAAGCTGCTTGCGGTCGCAAAGTATCATGTTGTTGGAAAGAGCGTTCAGTCCATAGTAAAGACTTGCGCCCCTCTGAAAAAGCTCCTGCGTGATAAAGGGGATAAAGATTGCCGTGCTGGAAGTCGTCAAGCCCCGCTGTATGGGGATAAGGTTCTCACCGATAGGGACGCTTGACATCAGCCCCGCTTCCTGTTGGTAGTCCAGCCGGGTAAGGGCGCAGTTATATTTCTGTGCAATCCCCGCCGCCGCGAAAATGTCATTTTCCAGCTTTCTTTTTGTGTCTGCCATGTTCACCACAAGGAACGTCAAGAGGAACATTCTTTCATTGCGGCTCTGTAAGTCCTGCAAGAGATTTTTCGCTTCGCCGCCGAACGTGGCAAGGTCGGACGGGATTATATCCATGTCGTACCCTGCGCGGACAGCCTTTTTCTGTTCCTCGATCTTCATTTTGTCAAGGTCGGTGATTTTGCGCTTGACGGTCTTAATGGCTTCCGTCTGGTCGATACTGTGGATATGCAGGTTGACAATCACGCCTGTTTCAAGGTCTAACATATCCGCTAAAATGCGGTCGTTTAACTCCGGCGCAAGTATCTGTAAGAACGACACCGCGCCGATCTTGCGCCCCATGCGGAAATACCGCCCCTCGCCAAAACGGAATGAGGGCGGGGCGATAAAGTCCTTTGTGGTAAGCCCGGACGGGGCAAGCCATGAGAAATCAAAGTTGAACGGCTCCCCCTCCGGGTGGAATACCCCGTGCATGGTCTGTAACCGTTCATAGCCTGTCTGCGGTCGGGCAGATACCCCCAGCACCTTGAAATTGTTCAGTATATCCGTTTCGATACGGGAAAGCCGGGATTTTGCCGCGCTCATGTTGTCCGCTTCAATACTGAACGTGATATATTTGTGCTTCACAAGCCCGTTGTTCCCTTTGGAAAGCTGGCTTTTTAACATATCCCCGTATTCGGTGCGGATAGAGTTGAAAGCGTCCTCCTGCGCCGGAATGTTGATTGCTTTTTCCGCTTCTTCCCGCTGCGTCCCTTGATTGATGAAAGAGAGCTGCACCGATACGGAAGCGTCAAAATAGTTGAGGAAGTCACACCAGTTTTCAAAAATGGCGGTCTTGTCGTCTGCCTGTGCAAGCTGGTAGTTTATATCCTCGTAGACAATGCTCTTGCTGTATTTCTTTTCCGTTATCCGGCATATCCCGTCCGGGTACAGGTTGATGTAGGGGATTGTCTGCTGGGCGGTGTGCGCCTTTCCGTCCCCCTTTGCCTGTCTGATTGCGGCGGCGATCTGCTTCTTCTCGCTGCGGGTCAGTTTCCGCTTCGCCTTAGTTCCGGGGCTTTTTCCCGGTGCGCCGCCTTTGGTTGGTTCCTTTGACAATCGCTGATACCTCCTTTTCCAGTTTCCGCTGTCTTTCCAAGACAGCGTATAGATTTTGTGTCTGATAGGGTCGCTCCTTTGGTCGGACAAATTTTGTCTGTATGATGTTTTTCACCACGGTTTCAAGGGGCTGTCCGTGTTTCTCGTACATTGCCATGAGGAAGCAGGGCAGCATGACGACAATCATCACAAATGCCGCCGCGCTGGTTCCCGCGCTGTCCTTCAGCAGGAAAAAAAGCGGCAAGCCTGTAATGAGTGCTGCCGCGAAACAAACGATCTGCCGCTTCGTGAGGTTGAAAGCGACTTTTGTTTTTATCTTTGATAAATCCTTTGGTACGGGTACATACGCCATACCGAAAACCTCCTTTCCGTCAAAGCTCTATGCTGTTTTTTGTTTCATTCCCCCATGTGTCCCAGCCCGCTGTTTCCTGCCTTGCGAAAAGCTCTATCCGGGGAATGTCGCCCATAAGGGCAATGATTTTTTCCCGCGTTATGTCCGGCTTTTTGCTGTGCTGCTCTATGGGGGAGATAATGAACTGATGAATACCCGCCGATTTTCTCTTTGGGTGTCCCCGTGTGGCAAACAGGCAGAGTTCCGCGTTTCCCCGCGTCCAAAATCCCAAGCCGTAAAACCATGTGTAGGACTTTTTATTGAGTTTCAGCCATACAAAGGCGGCGGTCTTATAGGTAAAGCCCCAAGCCTTGATAAGCCGCAGGGCTTCGGGAAGCTGGGGGAATGTCGCCCACAAGAAAAGTGCGCTGTCCTCTGCCGCAAGGTCAGCCACGGGAAGCGCGCAAAGTTCCTCTATGTTCATGGTCGGGTAGTGGTGTTCTGCCGCGCCGGAAAGCCGCTTCTGTGCGTACTTCCACGGGGGATCGGCGTAGATTATGCCGTATTTCTTTTCAATGGTGTTTCGTCCCTCCTTTCCGTATGCTTCCTTTTAAGCCCCATAAAGGGTAATCAAGGCAAAGGTCAAGTTTTGCCCTTTGCCTGTCCCTATTCTATGGGTTCCTCCCGCGTCAAGGTCGGGTCGTATTTTCGCCGCTTCGCTCTGAAAATCTCCACCCTATCCTTGACACGCCTTTAGTGCGCCGCGAAAATTGACTTTGCAAGTGCGCCGGACTTGAACAGGGAAAAGCAGAGGATCACCGTATAGGCAGCAAGGGAGAATATCGCGCTGTGTAGGTTGTCTGCCACTGTTATGTTGTTCACCAGCACCGCGTAAATGCCGACGCACACCATAATGAGGAAGCCTTGAAAGCCGATAGCGAACAGGGCTTTTAAGTAGTTGTTGCCGATCTGCCCCCACTCTTTATTTGTCATTGTTGCAAATGGGATAGGCGACACGGAACAGTAAAGGTAAATTTCTATCATTCTGCCGTAGAGGACAACGGTTATCAGTACGGACATGATTTTCATGCAAAGGCTCACAAGGCTTGTTTCCATAACCAGCAATAAAAGTTCGGGGATTTCCATTGCGTCAAGCCCCTCCTGCATGGAAGCAAGGGCGGCGGCAACGTCAATTTCTGTGCTGCCGCTTATCACCCCCGCCGCGCCGGAAACGACGTGCTGCGCAACGTCAAAGACTGCCATAGTAATATCAAAGGTGTGGGTGACAAGGTACACCGCCACCCACGCCTTGAAAAACCACTTGAAAAACATAAATGTGTCAACGTCGTGCATATTGTTCTTTTCCGTTACCATGCTGATTAGCTCCACGCATAGGACGTAGGTAATGACAAGCCCCGCTATGGGGACAATGACATTTTCCGATAATGAGCGTATCATGCTGAAAATGCCCGCGTTCCACCCCTGCGGGGTCTGCCCTACCTCGGCGGCGATAGTGCCGACTTTCTCGTTTACGTCCCCGAACATAGTTGACAGGTTCCCGTTAATGGCTCCTATGAGGATTTCCTTTATCCATTCCGTGATCGCGTCAAGTATGCTCTGCATAGGCTCTTACCCGCGCTTTTTAGCCGAACAGCCCGGAAAGCAGGGGTACAAGGGTCATGCCGATCAGCGCAACGCCGCCGCCCGCCATAAGCTGTTTCATGCCCTGTGATTTCGCGCCCGGATTGTCATTGCCATAGCCCTCCATGAGATTGATCACGCCCCAAATACCAAGTCCGGCTCCAAGTGCTACAACAAGGGTCTGCAAAACGTCTACTGCGCTATTGAAAAATGCCATGAATATATCCTTTCTGCCGCGTCTGCGGCTGTCCGGCAAGCGGACAAAAGGCGGTCAGCGTTTGGTCGCCGCCGCATAAAAAAACCGCCCTGTATGAAAGGCGGCGTCCCCGCGCTGCGTAAGTTCTGCGGCGCGGCGGTATTCAGTTGTAAGGGTTTGGGCGGTACGCTGCCCGGTAGGGGCGCGTATCAGATAGCCCGTGTTTACGTTTTTGATCTCAGATCAGCTCCTTAAAAATTTTTTTATGAATGACAGGTAGGAAAGGGTCTTTTATCCGTAGCCGTCGGCGGTGTGGGAATGTGGGTAACTGGCTGTCTTATGGGGCTGTGGGAAACGCTGTTTGCAGGACGTGGGAAAGCCGCACTTTGGCTTTTCCATGTGCTGTGAATGGCGTTTTCCATAGCCCCATAGCCTGTTATCCACATTTCCATGCCGCAAATCTTTTAAGCCCTTTCACTGTTTCGGGACAAGCCCCATGCGGCGGGCTAATTCCGCCGCATAAAGCTCCACATAGCGACGTTCTATTTCTTCCCGCCACCGCCAATACTCCTGTATTGCTGCGTCAATGGCGTTTGCCGTATCCAGCAGCCACTTCATTTCAAGCTGTTTCCGCTGCTCCCGCTGCTTCTGCTGTTTCTTTCTGATACGCTTATTCATTTCTTGCGTCCTCCTGTAAATGCGCCCGGTTCTTCTCGTAAAGCCGTTCGCAATCCTTGATAAATTTCCGCAGGGCGGCTTGCCGCCGCTGTTCCTCCCGGATTTTCGGGTTGACAAGCAGGGTAAACCGCCCTTTGTCTGTGCCGGGGTGTTTATTCACTGTCTGCGTCCTCCTGTAAATCCTCCCCGTCGATCTCGTAAACGTCAAATTCCTCGTCCGGCTTCACAATGGCGGGGCGGCGTTTGATGTGCTTTTCCATGTCAAAGGCGTTCTTCGGGTCTGCGTCGGAGAGGTACTTGTATTTCGGGTGCTTCGTTATGTCGAATTTATCCGAAAAGAACGGGCGCACCCCGCGCACTTGCAAGATACATTTTCCCCCGTCCATAACGGCGATTTCATCTTCGGTCATAAGCTGCTTTCCCAATTTCTGATAGTTCAGCCCGTGGGAAAGCTCCCGCCCCCGCGTTTCGGACGTGTTGAAGCTGTCTATAGTTTCTTTTCCTAAAAGCTCCGACATTTCTTTGAGCGTCGTTTTTTCCTTGCCGCCTAAGAAAAGCGTCGTGTCGCAATTCCCGCTTATGGTGTCCGCGTTGTCCTTGTAGATTGCCTTTAGCTGTGACTGGCTCTGCAAAATGATGGAAGCCGATATTTCCCGGCTCCTTATGGTGGCTATGAGTTTTTCAAACTTCGGTATCTGCCCGATATTCGCAAATTCATCAAGTAAGCACCTTACATGGACGGGAAGCCGCCCGCCGTATTCATCATCTGCCTTGTCGCATAAGAGGTTGAATAACTGGGTATAGAGTATGCTCACGACAAAGTTAAAAGTGTCGTCGGTATCGCTGATAATGACAAAAAGGGCGGTCTTTCTGTCCCCCAGCGTGTCAAGCTCCATTTCGTCCGTTTCCATAAGCTCCCGCAGCTCCCGTAATAGCGATAGGTAATCCTTTGATGTTATCTCCGGATTTTCCCCCGCCCTAAACCGGGCGTGAACCTTTCAGCTCACCCGGCTTGCCATCAGGAACAGATTTTA
>CAJTCV010000052.1 GCA_910574805.1 Lachnospiraceae bacterium
AGGGCTATTACGCAGGGAACTATCCGCATGGGAAACGGAACGGAATACACTGGCAGCGAAGGTCAACTGGCATTTTAGAACCAGCGATGCCAGAACGAAGCTTAGCTCGTTGTATCCCACATTTACTACTGCCTCTTAACGAGGTGATAGTATTGCTAAATATCAACAGGTCAGTACAGTAGTTGTAAATCTAATACTCCATTGGATAATGCTGTTACAGATAATGGAGAAAGTGCTCAATATTTTTCTGGAATTGAAGCTGAATTTTCAGACATGAATATCGTTTTGTCGGATTTGTTAGATATAGTAATTGATGGCAGAGAAGAGCTGTTTGAATCTTATCCAAATGGAACATTATCTTGGCTTTTATCTAATAATTATCAGACTTATGCTTTGAATTATTATGAGAAAACAAAGAATGCAGATAGTGTATTATACTTTTATATGAAATCAATTAGTTGTGCGCAAAAATCATTAAACTTTAATATGGATGATAAAGATAAAATAATCAATTATATTAAATTCAGATTTAAAGATATAGGTGATTGTAAAATTTTAGATGAGAATATACGTCTAAGAGCATATGAAATTTATAATGCATTGGATTATGCACTGGGTAGATACTACAGTAATGATGCCGGAAAGAAAACCGTCCTCTGAACATTTACGAATGTTCGGGACGGTTTTCTTGTAAGCTGCATGGCAGGAAATATTATCGTGCCTGTACTTTTGCAAGCAGGGCCTCCTGTAATACTGGGAGAAATTCAGGTCCATTTCCAGGGCGGTGTTGAGCGATGCCGGGATTGTGAGGGTTTTCCTGACAGATTTGTCAAAGTGTTCTTTTGCACAGGCATCCACATCCACAGCAACCATATTGACGAAAGCCTCCCCGACAGGTGAATCCGGATCGACATCTTTTGCTGCTGCTTCCAGATCTATCTGATCCATTGGTGAAGGATCAGGAATTATATCCCTGTCGTGTCTGTACCAGCGGATATAGCTGGCGAGACAGTCTACCGCCATTCTCATGGCTTCGTCCAGTGTTTTTCCGCATGTTGCGAGATGGTTAAGGTCGGGAAAGATAACAGAATAGCCGTTTTCTTCTTTAAAAAGGCAGGCCGGATAAACAGTCAGCATTTTGCGGACCTCTTTCTTTATTTGACTGGCGGGGTCATTTCAATCCCGCCTGTTTTCTGATGGAGTTTTCAGTCTTTATGTCAAAATCGCCACTGTGGAAAGGGATTGTTACCGGATAATCTTTTCCATTTCCGGGCGGTTCAAATCGTCTTATAATGTTGATTTACAAGGAGAAATAAAAAAAGCTCCCGACCGGATTTGAACCGGTGACCTACGCATTACGAGTGATCCGATCAAAAATCTGTATTTTTCTGTGATATCCGGTTTTTCCCGTAAAATCAACGTTTTTCGGTATCTGCGTTTTGTGCTGATACGGTGCTTAGAGGGGCTTTTTTCTGATTCTGGTCGACAGCCGGTCGACAAAAATCAGCGAATCGACCGGATCAGCGCCTCTTCCAGCTTGTCCGATGCCGTCTTGTCAAGCTCTTTCAGGGCATGGCTGTAGATGTTCAGCGTGGTGGACGTGCTGGCGTGGCCCAGTCTTCCGGAAACGGTCCGGATATCCACGCCCTGCCCGATCAGGAGCGTGGCAGCAGTATGCCGGAGGCCATGCAGGGGGATCAAAGGAAGCTCAGGAGCCCCGTCAGGGCGCTGTGTGTTATAATTCCGGATGATCCGGTGAAATGCCTGATAGGGGGTGTCAAGGCACATCTGCACGCCGTTCCACTGGATAAATACATTATCGTTCCCGTCCCACTTTGTACCGATGGACAGACGGTAGGCTGCCTGCTCTTTCTTCCAGCGTCTGGCCACGTCCATAACAACGGCAGGGACAGAGAGCAAACGGTTGGAGCCTCTGGTCTTTGTGGACTTGATGATGGTTTCACCGTTGACGCGGCAGGCGCTCTTTGTGATGGATATAGATCCTTCTGTAAAGTCCAGGTCGTTCCATGTGATGGCGATCAGCTCCCCGCGGCGGCATCCGGTGAACATGGCAAGATAAAAGAACAGCTTGAGCTGCAGGCGGACGCTGCGGTCTGCCTGGTACTCCTGAATCTGGCGGATATTGCCGGATCTGTCTTTTCTGCAGCGCTGGCCATATTCATATACAAGTGGTTGATCCAGTATGGACAGGAACGTCTCCGCCTGCGCTCTGGTAAAGCACAGGGGTTTTTCTTCTGCAGGAGCCGCCTTTTTCACCTGCACCCGGTCCATGGGGTTGGACTCGATCAGGTTCCAGCGTACGGCCTGCGAAAGCATGGCGGAGAGAACGGCAGCGCGGCGCTTTACGGTTCCCTGTGAGAGCGTACCGGGCTTTCCTGCTGTCTTTCTGGTGTTCAGCATGTGATTGACATACTCCTGCAGATAAAGCGGTGAGAGGTTCTCCAGTGTCATATAGCCGAACGCAGAGACGAACAGCCGGACTGCTGCCCGGGTGCTTTCCAGCGTTCGGGGCGCCTGGTTCAGTTCTGCATATTCGGCCAGGTATTTTCTGCTGTACTCTTCAAAGGTCATGTTATGTCCTTCGGTGTAGTGACCGGTCAGGACTTTCTTTTCAAAATCCGCCGCATATGCATGCACTTCCTTCTGGATGGCGGTTTCTGACTTCTGGTTGCCCTTTGCAGTCAGAAGCTCCGGCCGGAAGGTGACGGATCTGGTGATCTTCTTCCCTGTACTGTCACGGCCACAGCTGACCGTTATCAGATATGCATTGTCTTTTTTCCTTCGGATGTATGCCATGCGTAAGCCTCCTTTGTTACAGGCCGAACAGATCGGCGTGCGTGCCGGTGCGGACAAGATACAGTTCGTTTTCGTCTATTTGGTATATAAGCAGCCAGTCGGGGAGTATATGGCATTCCCGACAGCCTGCATAAGTACCACTTAATTTGTGGTCTTTGTTTTGGGGTGGGAGCAGTGCGGGGATCCGGAGTGTATCTACCACTGCGAGAAGCAGATTGATATTATATCCCCGCCTGGTGCATGTTTTGTAGTCTTTCTTAAATTTGGTGGATTGATTCAGTTTCAGCATGGCATTCCCTTATTCCTCTTCTAACATAGCGAAGAAATCAGCAGTGGACCCGGAAAAGTGTTCGCCCGCTCCTGATGCAATCATTTCCTCAACTTCCTGAATGGCGGCCTGAGTCTCCGGGTTCGGTGTAAATTCCGGGTATAAATCAAGGCCGGACATCTCGCCAAGTCCTTCCAGCATATTAATAACAAAGATCATTTTATCCTCCGGCAGACGATCAATCATGTTTTTGGCTATTTCCTGATAACTCATAATATAACACTTCCTTTCCTGGATATTGTGTGAGGTTCTGTATAGTCTATTCAATGTGCAGCGGATCCGGCAGCAGGCGGCTTCTGTATTGACATATTTTTGTAAACTGATATAATAGACTTAACAGGACAGCCGGAAGGTGAAGGCAGTCACCCGACCCGGCGCAAGTTAATACAGCTATAAGAAATAGCCATCCAACCTTTACCAGAGAGCAGGACGGCTATTTCTTATTTTTCATGTTCAGAATCGCAACGATCAGAAGACCAGTGGTCAGTATAATCATGAATTCCTCATATGTACTCATAAGATTTCCCCCTTTCCGCAAGACTCGGAACGGGTGAGAGCACGTCCCCCGGCTGCCCGGGTAAGTCTATTATATTGTCATGGTGCTGGTCAACTGGTGACAAAATGTCACCAACTGACGGGAGACTCGCTCCTGATACTCGGATCAGAGGCAGCAGGCGGCGCCGATCGGGTGCGTTGCGACGTCGCAACTGGTGACAAATTGTAACCGGTTGAAAGAATGTTTATCAAGCGTACACAAATTGTAAATTGATTTGTTCAATTTATTTAAGTCGATCAAGTAGTGTTTTAATAAATTCTATGTCCTCTTTTTTTACAAGCATTATTGAATCAAACAATGCTTTATATTCTGGACTATGAGATAAAAAATTATCAATTTCTTGAATATAATCAGCTATTGTGTTATTCGATGTAAATAATTCTAGTTCATTTCTGAGACTTTGTTTTTCTGTGATTGTGCTAATAGCCCATTCCTGATATTTTTTTTCTATTTCCTCAGGTAACCCCATTTTAGGCAATTTATTCAGCAACGCCTGTGCAGCATTTATATCTGTTTCTATAGCATCTCCTAATTTTGTAAGGCCTGGAATTAAATCTATAATCTCAACATTAAGTGCTTCTGCTATTTTTTTGACCGTTTCTATTTTGGGATTACGTATTCCGTTTTCATATTGAGCAACTCTTACTTGGGAAATGCCTAGTTTTTTCCCTAATTCTTTTTGAGTATATCCGGTTTTTTTTCGTGCCTGTTTTATTTTTTCACCGATTGTCATAACTGCTTTCACCTCACTTTTAATTTTATGATATCACATTATTATCAATAATAAAAGAAAAAGTTTATATTATGTATTGACATTAACAAAACATTATAATATAATCAAAAATATAAACAAATCATTTTAAAAAGGAGGTAGAAAAATGAGAATTGACAGAGTAAAACTTACAGCAGAGCTTACACGTCAGGACATGACTCAGAAGCGTCTTGCAGAATTGTCAGGAGTATCCAGAGTAACCATCAATTATATCAAAGGTGGGAAAAGCTGTAGTGATGAGGTAGGCCAAAAGATTGCAGATGCGTTAGGTGTTAAAGTAGCTGCACTCATTTGAACAAAAGAAAGAAAAAATATGGAAAGATCAACATTAACAATCGAAGAGCAGGAGACACATATCAACTGGAGTCGGGGAGATGACAGGGTAAAGATCTATGTATCTGATGTGACAACGATGACAAGGCTGGACAAGCTGGTAGCTTCTGAAAATTCAGAATGGAAACTTGATAAGGAGTACAGAGAAAAAGACGGGAGGGTAACAGGAAAGTTTTATTCCTGCCCGGTTGAGTTCATCTCTTTCAGATCAAGGCGTACATCACAGAATTTGACGGAGGAACAGAGGGAAGCGCTTGCTAACCGGATGCGGGAAAATCGTATTAAACAATTACAGCAAAATAATTAAAATTTTCTGCAACAGTTCTTTAAGGAGAAAAACGAAAATGTATCAAGGCATAAGTTATAGGCTTGATTGTTTTGTATTCGCTCCTTCCATACAGAAGCTTAGAAAGGAAGTGAAAACATGTTACAGAAAGAACTCGATGAAATGATGGCAGCAGAAGCGGAACGCCTGAATCTTGGCAGTGAGGAATTCATGAGACGCCATAATGAAATCATGGAAGAGGCGGACCGGATCCAGAAGAGAGAAGCAGAGCGGAAAGAGAAAAGAAAGAACATGGAAGAACTGGGAGAAGCCCTTGCACATCTTGGCATCCATGGAGATCCGGAAATCCGGGTATATGAGCACATCATCATTGTGTATCTGGATCAGGAATATCTTGGAGTGTACAGTACAAAAGCGAAGGGCTTTATTGATCTTGATACTTCCAGAGTCGGAAAAGGAAGGAGTGAAAAGTATGACGAAAGTGGAGATTGTGAACCGGTATACGGCACTGGCACGGAGACGGACGGAGGTCCTTCTGCAGAGCAGCACGGGCAGCAGTCCGGAGCTGGATCAGGAGGAACGGATTATTCTGCAGGAGATGGCAGCGCTGGAGACGGCCATGAGACTGCCGGTCGAGGAAGAGAAGAAGATCCCGGAGATGCTGACGATCAGGGAGGCAGCAGGCCGCACGGGGTTATCATATGACTTTATCCGGAAGCT
>CAJTCV010000053.1 GCA_910574805.1 Lachnospiraceae bacterium
TTCTTACGGATAACAGATTTCAACTTTTTTAATTCATTTTCCGTAAGATGGATACTGTACTTTTTTGGTCTTGCCATAGGAATCACCGCCGTTTCTTTTATTATACATCAGAACAACTGTGATTACCAGAATTATTTGGTTAAATATCAACAGGTCAGTACACTAGAAACTGATATTTGTCATTTTCAAATTTATTTTGACAATCTTCAAAAACTTCTGCCAAAGTGAGCTGCTTATGTGTTATCATATGAGTATATCTCCTTTAAGGTGGATGGTTGATTAGTTTCTGGACAATTCTATTTTACCATAAACCTTGAGGAGATATTTCATTTTGGCAACAAAAAATGCTGTATTTATGCGGCTTTTGGCGTTTCGCAAACGCCTATTTGAATAAAAAAAGAAAAAGGAGAATGAAAGAAATGATATCAATGATTAACCATGTAAACTTGTTGCTTACGACTTTGTTTCTGATTTTCGGCGTAGGATTTTTTATCCGCGCCGCGTGGAAAAAGAAAGAGGAACCAAGAAACACAATCGGCAATCTGCTTTCCGCTTACTTTATGGCGAGTGCAATTATTTTGATCTGGGGGTGACAGGAAATGATAAATAAGTTTCAGCTTTTAAAATGTAAAAAGGTTTGGCATACATGCTCTCAGACTGTCTTTAGTTTTGATCTTCATAAGTTGCCGCCTTATATAAAAAAGGACATACCAAAATCGGAATATGATCTCGCTTTGCATCTCCCGATCATTCCGGCAGGTGACGGGATTCTTTTGGTCAACGAATACTTTCCGGAATGGGAGACAGTTCGTGATCTTCTGGTTGCTTTAGATGCATTGCCAAATGATTTTTTAAAAGATATTTATGAGGCGGAAAAACAAAGGTATCCGGATGCAGAAAAAGCAGCTCTTTCAGACAATGATTCAGCAGGTGAGAAAGCCAGAAAGATAATTTTCATGCTTTGCCCAGAGCTTCTTAAAGCGCAAACAAAAAGGCATTTATAATAACTGAATAACTTATGCGGGCGGGGCTTTCCGGTTTCGCCCGCGGCCTTCCGGTTCGTCATATGGGACGAGCCGCTAACCTTTGAAAGATAGAGGTGATTTTATGGCAGATAATACGATTGATACTTTGTCAATTCAAATTAATTCTGATGCAGCCAGAGCAGAAAGAAGTATAAAAGGATTGGCTGACGCTCTTGTAAATTTGGCGTCCAGTACAGGGAGAGGGCTGAACAATCTAAGGACTGTTGCGGGCGATATTAAGTCGCTTAACAACGCAACAAAAGGACTCGATACAAGCAAGTTTTCCGCTTATGCGACGGGGATGGACAATTTAAGTAACAGTATAGGCCGCTTTGCCGATATCGGTGACAAAATCACACCGGCTGTAAATGCGTTACAGAAGCTGGCGGGTGTGGACCTGTCCGGAATGCGTGTCAGCGGCGATTTCTCCGGGCTTTCCGCTCTGGCTGAAGGAGCGGGGAAACTGGCGGATGTCGCGCCGAAGTTGTCCGCGTTAAAAGCAAGTGATTTAAACAGAAGTCTAACAGCATTCCAAAAGCTGGGTCAGAGTGATTTTTCAGGTGTTGCGCAGAGCCTGCAAGTTCTCAATGGCCTTGATGTATCAGGCTTTACCGGCCTGTCACAGGCGATGAGCGGGTTTGCCGATTCGGTAAGTAAGCTTGCGTCACTGAAAACGGCGGATATTTCCCGCGCGGTAAAAAGCTTTGAGCGCCTTTCAAGCCTGGATGTTTCCGGACTGGCGGCAGGCCTTCAAGCATTGAATGGAGTTGAAATCTCCAAAATATCAGAACTCGGAATCGCTTTTCAGGGGTTTGCAAATGCGCTTGCCGGTTCGGATAAAATAGCGGCGGGCACTGCGAAAATATTTGCATCCCTTGCGCAATTGGCGGCTTCTGCGGGAAATATTCCAGAAGTTACGGCTAATCTCCCCGGCTTATCGTCCGCTGTCAGAGATTTTACAGCAGTCATGGCGAGTGCTCCAGCCGTTGAAGCTGGAATAGTTTCTCTTGTTGGGGCTCTGGCGCAACTCGCAAATGCCGGCGCAAAGGCAACAAAAACAGCCGCAGCCCTTCCGGAGCTTACCGCGGGAGTCCAGTCGTTTGTCCAGATGCTCGCATCCATGCCGCGACTTGACAAAAATATCCTGCGAGCGGTTGAAGCTCTGGCGAGGCTTGCGGATGCAGGAGGGCGTGCTGGAACCGCTTCCAGAAATCTCTTGCAGAATATCAACCGCCTGTCCGGGGGGATGGGCGGCCTAAGATCTGGTGCGCTTGGAGCAACCGGCGGTCTGCGGTCGTTTACCGGGCAGCTTCTGGCCGCTCTCGGCATCACCGGAGGACTTTATGGGCTTGTCAGAGGAATCAAAGCATCCATCACAGCGGCCTCTGATCTGGTGGAGGCACAAAACGTAATTGAACAGGGGTTTGGTCCTCTGATCGGGAAAATTGAAGATTTTGCAAAAACGTCAATTCAGTCTTTCGGTATGTCGGAGTTGGCGGCGAAAAATACAGCCGGAATTTACGCAGTAATGGCGAAAAGTCTCGGCGTGTTGCCGGATGCGGCAACGGATATGGCGGTTGCTTTAACGGGACTGACCGGCGATTTGGCCAGCTTTTATAATATCAGTCAAGATGTCGCAAATACCGCACTGAAATCCGTTTTCACCGGCGAGACGGAGACTCTGAAAAAATTCGGAATTGTCATGACTCGGAGCAATTTACAGGCCTTTGCTTTGGCGCAGGGCATTAACAAAAGTGTTAAGTCCATGTCACAGGCAGAACTTGTCACACTCCGTTATAACTTTGTCATGGACGCGGCATCCGCTGCAATGGGCGATTTCGCCCGGACTTCTGGCAGCTCCTGGGCGAATCAGATCCGCATACTTACAGAGCAGTTTAAACAGCTTGGAACGATTCTTGGCGGTGGTCTTATGGCGGTATTGATGCCAGTGGTAAAAGGCATTAATGCTTTAATGTCAAAGATCGTTCAGCTTGCAACAGTGCTTTCCTCTTTCCTTGGTAAGTTATTCGGAATTAAAAAGGCAACTACGGGCGGCGGGGCCGGGCTTGCAGGAATTGCTGACACAGCCGGGCTTGTTGCGGATAATACCGAAGCGGCAGCGGGTGGGATCACTGATGCGGGTAACGCAGCGAAAAAAGCGGAAAAGAAAGTTAATTCTTTTGCGGCGTCATGGCATGAAGTGACAAGCATGTCAAGTAATGAATCCAGCGAAGCGGGAGGCTCCGGCGGTGCCGGCGGCGCTTCTATGCCTGATATGTCATTACCGGCGGAATATGAGATGGAGGTAACGGCAGACGATCAGGTAAGCCCCATTCTGGAAGCAATCCGGAAAAGATTTCAGGAACTGGCAGGGCTTTTTATAAAAGGCTTTCGTGTCGGTCTTGGCGACACCTCTGTTTTTGACTCTATCAGGAATAACCTTCTGAGCATCCGGACAAGCCTTCTTGATATCTTTACAGATGATGTAGTTATCAGTTCCTTCAATCATCTTCTTGATACATTGGTATATAATGCCGGTCTGAGAGTCGGGTCTTTTGTTTCTATCGGCGCGACGATTGCCGACAACCTGACAGGCGGACTTGCTCTATATCTGGAGTCTGCAAAGGGCAGGATCAAAGAATGGCTTATCAGTATGTTTGATATTACCGGAGAAACAGATACGATTGTATCTAACTTTACCGTTGCCGTTGCCGATGTTTTCACTGTTTTCCGGTCGGATGATGCAAAGGCGATCACAGCAGATATTATTCAGATCTTTTCAGACGGATTCATGGGAGCGGCTGAGCTGGCGGCAAAACTGGGCCGTAATATCCTTGGACTGTTATTAAACCCCCTGACCGAAAATGCGGCGGCATTCAAGGAAGCGTTACAAAATACGCTGTCTCCGATATCAGAAGTGCTTGGGACCATTGCCAACTCTTTTACCAGTTTGTGGAACACGATCCGTCAGACATATGATGAACATATAGCGCCTATGTTTCAGGCTTTTACAGAGGGGATCTCTCAAATTGTTGGCACCCTGTTAAGTGGATACAATGAGCACATAGCCCCTGTTTTGGGCGCTCTCGCCGAGAAATCTACAGAAGTCTGGCAGGGAACTATACAGCCGCTTCTTGAAAATTTCATCGGCCTGTTCGGAGATGTTGCGGATTTTATAACGGTTACATGGAATAATGTATTTCAGCCAGTCGTTAACTGGATCGCGTCCGCTATTATGCCCACGGTGGCTCCTGTCCTCAGTGCTCTGGGGAATGCGTTCCTTGCTACCTTTGAAGTAATTGGGAGAATCTTTGACGGTTTTATTACTTCGTGCAGAGGCGTCTTGCAGTTCCTGACGGGCACATTCTCCGGCGACTGGTCAAAGATGTGGACGGGTATCAAAAATGTCTTCAAAGGCATCTGGGACATGTTTCCCGATTTTGTCAAAGAGCCTGTGCGGGCTATTATCGGCGCAGTTAATAAAATGATCGATGCAATACAGGGTGGAATTAACTTTGTCATCCGTGGATTGAATAAAATTCATTTTGAAATCCCGGACTGGGTGCCCGGAGCGGGCGGCGAGTCGTTCGGATTCTCTCTGTCAGAAATATCACTCCCAAGGATTCCACAGCTTTCCAGGGGCGGAATCTTGGACAAAGCGACACTTGCTCTGATTGGGGAATCGGGAAAAGAGGCTGTCCTGCCGCTCGAACGGAATACAGGGTGGATGAGTGATCTTTCCGGAAGAATATCAGAAAATATAAAACGGGACTTTGGAGATACAGGGAATTTTGCAAATGATATCAGGTCCATCAAAGTTAATGTTCCGATTCTGGACTATTCCATTCCGGAGCCAAAGGGATTTACTCCGCAATATTCAGAAGCCGATATGGGGCGTCTGAAAACCACTCTTCAGATGGAAATGGATGAGAAGATGGCACAAGTGGCATACGAGAACCAACAGTTGCGTGATGCTGTTGAGCAGAATACGCAGATTCTGGAAAAAATTCTGGCGCAGGGTATTGTGCTGGACGATAATACCTTCACCAGTAAGTACAAAAGCGCATCCAGCAAATTTTACAAGCAGCACCATTATGAGATGGGACTGTACCCTGCTGGAAGGTAATACAGTAATTCTGTAGAAGTTAAAATAACATACTCAAACTTCCCACATTAAAAATGGGATTTGCTCCTTGAAAAATCAATACTTTAGCTTGTAAAATAGCAATCAGGCAGCCGCTGGACCGTACTCCAATGCTT
>CAJTCV010000054.1 GCA_910574805.1 Lachnospiraceae bacterium
CAAATAATTCTGGTAATCACAGTTGTTCTGATGTATAATAAAAGAAACGGCGGTGATTCCTATGGCAAGACCAAAAAAGTACAGTATCCATCTTACGGAAAATGAATTAAAAAAGTTGAAATCTGTTATCCGTAAGAAAGAAACTTCAAAAACTATCCGCAGCAGATGCCAGATTATTCTCGATCTGGACGAAGCGCACGGGAAAGCCTTAACCCATGAACAAAGTGCAAAATCCAATGGTGTCTGCATGGCAACTGTCACCAACACTGTGACAAAATATATGAGTGGCGGCATTGATGCTGTCACTGAATTTAAAAGGAGCATAAATTCAGATAATGCAAGGCGCAAGGTTGACGGACGTACAGAAGCAAGGCTGATTGAGCTTGCCTGCGGCCCCGTACCGGAGGGGCATTCGCGGTGGACAATCCGCCTGCTTGAGGAAGAATCCAAAGTAATCCTGGAAACCCCGGTAGGCAGGGAGGCAATCCGCAATACTTTAAAAAAAACAAACTTCGACCTCACAAAAACGAATACTGGTGCATCCCCGCAAAAGAAGACCCGGAGTTCATAGCCTGCATGGAGGATGTCCTTGACGTTTATGAGCTTCCCTATGATGAAAAACATCCCGTTGTGTGCATGGATGAAAAACCATACCAGCTCTTGGGAGAAGCCAGGGATCCTTTGCCGATGATTCCCGGAAGTGACCGAAAAACCGATTCGGAGTATGTCCGCAATGGCACTGTCAGCATCTTTGCCTTTGTGGAAGCACTCGGAGGGGTCCACCATGTGAGTGTACGGGAACACCGCACAGCCGTTGACTGGGCGGAAGAAATCAAGTATCTGGTGGACACCATGTACCCTGATGCTGAGAAGATTGTCCTTGTGATGGATAATCTGAACACGCACAAACCGGCATCCCTGTACAAACGGTATCCGCCGGAGGAAGCAAGGCGTATCACGAAAAAGTTGGAAATACACTATACACCAAAGCATGGGAGCTGGCTGGACATCGCTGAAATAGAGCTGAATGTAATGACCAGGCAATGCCTCAGCCGCCGCATCGCTGAAATAGGGCTATTACGCAGGGAACTATCCGCATGGGAAACGGAACGGAATACACTGGCAGCGAAGGTCAACTGGCATTTTAGAACCAGCGATGCCAGAACGAAGCTTAGCTCGTTGTATCCCACATTTACTACTGCCTCTTAACGAGGTGGTAGTATTGCTAAATATCAACAGGTCAGTACACTAGTGTATTGACTGCGTTATATTTAGTTAAATTAATCTTCGTCTACTGTACCAAACTTAGGATAAAGCGATACCAGCTTAGTCCTAGCCTTGTCAGTAGTGAAGTGCCACTGGATGCAGGCTGTATGTTCATTACGATCACTCTCCCATGCAGCCAGCTCCTGGCGGAGCAGGCCTATATCTTCAATCCTCCGGGACAGGCATTGTCGTGTCATGACATTAAGCTCTATTTCAGCAATGTCCAGCCAACTCCCATGCTTGGGGGTATAATGGATTTCAAGCTTTTTTGCAATTCTGCGGGCTTCTGGCGCTGGAAATGCCTTATACAGGGAGGAGAGGGCATGGGTGTTCAGGTTGTCCATGACAAGTATGATCCTGTCACGGTCAGGATAGCTGACATCCACCAAGTACCTGATCTCCTCGGCCCAGTCGACCGCAGTACGGTGTTCCCGGACGTTGACGTGCCGTACACCGCCCAGAGGTTCCACGAATACAAATATGCTGCAGGTACCGCCGCGCACATACTCGGAATCAATTTTCCGGGTATCCCCCGGGCGCATGGGCAGCGGCTCCCTGGCCTCCCCCAGCAGCTGGTATGGCTTTTCGTCCATACATACCACTGGGACAGCAGGGTCATACGGCTTTTCGTAGATGTCCAGGATATCCTCCATACAGGCTACGAATTCTGCGTTTTCTTTTGGAGGGATGCACCAGTAGGCGTTTTTGTGAGGTCGAAGTTCATTTTTTTTAATGTCTGGCGGATAGCTTCCCGCCCTACCGGGATATCGAGCTCAATACGGGCCTTCTCTTCCAGAAGCCGGAGCGTCCAGCGCGAATGCCCCTCCGGAGCAGGGCTGCAGGCCATCTGGATGATGCGTGCTTCGGCACGCCCGTCCACTTTCCGCAATGCAGCACTGGAATTGGGGCTGATATTGTAGCGAACGATATCCGTTATGCCATTCTTTACATAAGACTGGACAAGATTTGTTATAGTAGCAGGGCAGACAGCATAGCTGTGGGCAAGCTGAGCATGGGTAAGCCCCGTCCCCTGTTCTTCGTCCAGTTCAAGCAGTATCTGGCAACGCTTTAATACAGTTTTACAGGTCTTTTTATTACGGATTGTTTTTTGAAGTATAGCCCGTTCATCGTCATTGAGTTTAATGATGTATGTTTTAGGTCTTGCCATAGTCGCCACCGCCGTTTCTTTTTAGTATAGCACGGAATGGCATTATATGGAATAATTATTTAGCTAAATATATATAAGCCACTACACTAGTAGTCTGTCCTTGAAATATTTGTGTAAATATTATCATATGTACTTGAGCTCTGGATCAATGTCAGCCTCTGCGATATCTTCTGCGGTAATCTCATCGGTCTTGTACGTCCAATGATAAACTACTGGCGCCTCATTGATCTCATCACAATACCTATATATCCGGTCGATAAGTTCCTGTTTGCTTTCCACACGGATTCCATGCAGGCACTGACGCGCCATCTTGCCGAAAAAACTTTCTATAAGGTTTAGCCATGAGCCATGCGTTGGTGTGAAAACAAACACAAAACGCCCGGGACGTGTTTCAAGGAATGCCCTCGTTTCCCTGGATGTATGTGCAGAATGGTTATCAAGAATAAGACGGATGGTATCGTGTTCCGGATACATTCTGTCTACTTCTTTCAGCCACTCGATAAAGTCAGAACTTTTATGGGTATCGCTGACTCGGGGAATGATCTTTCCCGTAAGCAGGTCGATCCCTGCAAGCAGTGAAACTGTACCAAGGCGTTTGTACTCATAGTCACGGCCTACTGTGCCATGCTTTTGCGTAGGCGGAAGATCCTGCGCAATATTCTTCAGCGCCTGGATCCCCGGTTTCTCATCATAAGATAAGGTAACTGTTTTGGGGGCATCCATATCAATGGTAAGACTGCCTTCCTCATCAAAGCACATCTCTACCTGCTTGTAGACAACCAGTACGTCATACATCTTCGCCTCGAAATCAGGATCCTTGCGGACAAGATAATAATTGATCTTATTCGGCTTGATCTCATTACTGGCCAGGATACTGTAGATGGTATTGGCTGATATTTTGGCAAGGCCAGGATATCCCGCGTCTTCGCAGTTGGTGCGGATATGGTCACGGAGCTTTCTATATGTCCAGAGTTCCTGCGCATAACCAAGTTCGTTTGGTTTTATACAGGCAATACTGGTAACCCAGAATTTTTCCTCATCGCTTATTGTGTTCGGTTTGCCGGAACGGGAAGCATCATTCAGGGCATAGTCTTTTCCAGCCGCAATGTATTTTGTAACAATGGAAGCCACCGTATTGGGATGTACCCCAATAGCTGTTGCAATCTCACAGTTGAGCATGCCGCTGGCGCTCATAAGCAGGATTTTTGCCCGCTGCACTTTACGGTATTCACCTGTTTGTGACTTGGAAAGCTTCTCCAAAACAACCCTGTCTTCGTCTGTTAATGTTATATTGCCGTATTTTTTATTTCTGCCCATGGTTGTGTACTCCTGAATAATATTGATACAACCATTATACTATACGTCAATTATACACACAAGCATTTTAAGGACAGACTACTAGTGTACTGACCTGTTGATATTTAACCAAATAATTCTGGTAATCACAGTTGTTCTGATGTATAATAAAAGAAACGGCGGTGATTCCTATGGCAAGACCAAAAAAGTACAGTATCCATCTTACGGAAAATGAATTAAAAAAGTTGAAATCTGTTA
>CAJTCV010000055.1 GCA_910574805.1 Lachnospiraceae bacterium
GACATCATTTCCAATAACCGTTTTTTTGAAAATGTCAAATTCATGAAAAGCAAAATGCTTTTTTAATATATTTTCCCATTTGTGAAAAACCGGCGATGTCGACACCCAGTTCACGGGATGGCCTGCTCCCCCTATATAGCAATCCGCAGAAATAGAAGTGAAACTTCCGATAGTGGTATCTGTAACAAAACTGTTATTGCCAATATAGGAATATCTGCCTATTTTACCTCTGTAAAATCTTACCCCGGAACATACAGAGGCGGTTTTATCTATTGCGACTTCCTGCAATATACAAAACGGTGAAATATGAGAAAATATTCTTTTAGGTATGGCCAAAATATTTTCCAAAAGAACAAAAAACCTGCGCATATCGATCCTCCTTTTCCAGATTTATGCTTTCAAATCTCCAGACATTTTTATTTTAGTTCCCATTTTCTCGCATTCATACATTTTTGCATCCACCAGAAAGCGATACCAATAAGCCTGCAGAAAATGAAAAATTCGACCTTCTGGTCCATCGAGAAATCCGACTCTGATATAATATCTATAGATGAAATAAAGATGTGCTCTGAAGAAGCGGGGTAATCTGTAATATCCGCTGTTCTTTATAATACGTTTTCGCTTGGCCTGAGAAGTAGAAACCCCATTTCTCAGTAACGTTTTTTGCACAGGCGTGTTACTGAACGTTATGTTGTAGTCCAGAACTTCTCTGTCACTGTACCAATTATGTTTTGCCGTCCACCATTCCAGATTTTTTTTGTTATTGTCCATTAAATCACATTGAAATGTTGTAGTTCGTCCTTCTAACAGGATGATATGCTCGTCCATGATTTTTTGTTCACATATTGCTTTCCCAGTGCGAAAAATGCGTAAAAGCATTTCTGGATAGCGTCCCCCATGTTTGATCCATTTTCCCATAAAAATAAGGCGCCTTCGAAGAATTACACCATTAATGGCATCAGGAAGTACATCTAATTTTTCGTTAATTTCTTTGCTTAGATCTTCCATCAGCTCTTCATCGGCATCTATTCGCATGGTCCATTTGGTGGTAATATTGGTATGTCCCAATCCCCAGTTAAACTGAGTAGCATAGTCAATCCATTTGTTCTGATAAAAGTCCAGAGAACTGCCCTGTCTTTGAAGTTCTGTATTAAGCTGCCAACATAAATTCTCTGTTGCATCTGTACTAAAGCTGTCAACAATTACAAAACGTTTTGCAATTCCCTGAAATGATTCAACACATTTTCTTAAATTCTTTTCTTCATTTTTTGTGAGGATAACAACAGTTAAATCTACCATTTTTCATACCTTATAGTTTTCTGATGATTCGCGCCGGGTTTCCGGCAATTACACAGTCATCTTCAAACCTTCCGCAGACCACCGCCCCGGCACCGACTACACAGTTATTTCCCAGCACTGTCCCCTTGAGAATAATACTATTGCATCCCAGGAAACAGTTCTGCCCAATATAAATTTCCTTTGCGGGAATCAGATCACCGGTTTCTCCTCCGCGGACATTCTGCAAAAGCCGTATTCTTTCTTCTGCATCAATCGGATGAAAATCATTATCCAGAATCTTGCAGTTGCCTCCCACCGCTGTGTTTGCACCTATGTAAATTCCCTTCCGTGCATAAATCGTCGCTCCGGAAATCCCCACATTGTCTCCAATCTCAATGACGGCCCCCGACGCCCGGGTTATAATGATGGTCCGGTTGTAGAGCCCTACCAGATTGCTGAGAAAGCTACTTTTGATCGTAACATTGCTGCCCAGTTTTAATCGGGCGCCGCGTCTGTTGAAAATAACAGGCATCCCTTTCAGCCGGAGCCTCTTTCCATATTCAACGCCGGTAATTTTCATGACCAGTTTAAACCAGTTACTGTCCATCTGTTCCCTCTTTCTACAGTCCTGAAATTGCTGCGGCATATTTTCTGATGGAAACATCGCGGGACAGATTCTGTTCCAGATTGATCCGTCCCCGTCTGCCCATCATGAGCATTTTCCGGCTGCCGGCATTTTCCACAAACCAGCAGATATTCTGTCTTACTGTTTCGTAATCTCCCGGATCAGCGCACAGACCACTGCCGGTCTCTTCGATAATGCACCGGATTTCGGAATCCTTTTCCAGGACTCCCAGTATGGGGGCCTGTACAGCTGCACATCCGTAATACTTTGACGGACAGCTTACACCTTTAATCCCCTTTGCATTTACTACCCAGTGGACATCCCCGGCATTCAGACTGTACAGCAGATTTTCCTTTTCCTGATAGGGAATGAATATCACATTGTCCATCCGGCGGCTTTCCGCATAAGATATCAGCCTGTCCCGCATGGAACCGTTTCCCACAAAAACGAATGCCACCTCCCGGCCGTCATCCGTTTTTGTTCCGGGTCCAAACCTTTGCAGGACCCGGATGAGATTTTCCAGATCATAGTACAGTCCGATGTTGCCGGAATACATAAATACGAATTTACCGTTTAAATTATACTGCTTTCTAAAGGCCATCACTTTGGGGTGACTGGTTTCCAGAGGATAAATATCCTTTTCATTGATCCAGTTGTTAATCATCACTGTTCTTGGCATATGCTTTCCTTTGAACCGGTTTCGTACAGTTTCCACAAGATCCCGCCCGACGGTGATAATAAGATCGCTCTGCCTGCAGCTGAATTTGTCCAGAAGCAGCATAAGGTGAAGCAGTATTCGGTTTCTGCTGTAACCTACTGCACGGATCTGTTCCGGATTGAAATCCTGAATGTTATAGATAAATCGGGCATGCTTTATCCACTTACCCCATATGCCAAGCAGACCGCCCAGAATGGGAGGCTGGGAAAGAGCCAGCACATAATCCATGGGTCCTGTTTTCCATGTAGCAGACATGGAACCGAAGAAATAGGCGAGGATATTCCTGATCCGGCTGTATTTATTTGTTTTCATAAATTCAGGCACACGGACCCGGAGCACTGTTACTCCGTTCAAATGTTCCCGGTAATATTTTTTCTTTTTATAACATTCATCTATGTGTCCCAGATAACTTGGAACCGCACAGATCACAGTAACTTCAAACTGATCCAACAGACCTTCCGCCAGTTCACAGAGAATCTGACCTGTAGATGCGGTATCGGGGATATAGTAATGGGCATAAATCAGCAATCGTTTCCTGCCGCTGTTTTTACTCATTGTATGTACCCCTTTCCACAGATTTGTGAAATTGTATTTCTGCCTGTAAGAATAAAAAGGACCTGGGTATGTCCAAAATCCTGAAAATAATGAATCTGTTATTATTGGTCGCTAAATCCGCCCTTTAACG
>CAJTCV010000056.1 GCA_910574805.1 Lachnospiraceae bacterium
GCCATTTCCTTCACCTTCCTCTCCAACCATTATATCACTGATGCTGCAAAAAGAAAGTGACGCTAAAGCTCTACCGCCTGAAAGGCGGTGGATTTAACCTAAGGCTTGGAAATTAAATCTTTTGCTAATGCTTCATACGTTTTATTGTTAAATTTCTCCATCTCTACACTTGTCCAATCTATAAATACTTTTTTATTCTTCATATCATGCATGGTGCTAGCACCATTTTAGTAAGACATCTAAAGAATGTATTATGTTGCTCATAATTTTATGCCTAACATTAATGACTTATATATTCATTGTAGTGATATTGATCTGCAAAAAATTTTATTACTTTATTCTTTAACTGATCATAATTTCCTTCTGAATATGTAAGACATTCCCAGTTTCTCAAATCAGTTGGTAAATGCAAGACCAAATCTTCTTGTGAAATCAAAAGAACATCTTTGTTTAACCCCATTGCTAACCCTAATTCAAAATAAACATTCAAATTATTTGAATCAACTTTGATAATAATAAATCTACTCTTCTCTATATTCTTCTTAATTTTTTCTAATAACTGTCCTGATGTTATTTGATTATCTGCACGTATACACTTAATCTTCAATTTCTCCAATGCCGGTCTTATACCATACAAAAAAGCATGATCATTTTCATCATTTTGAGAAAAACGCATTACAATAAATGCTGCGTCTTCATCAAATACTATTGGTCTTCCTATCGCTTCTGACCTTACATAGCTTAACATACGTTCCACAGAATATATAGCCTTTTCACTAATACCATAACGAAGCAAATTTCCCCTACACTTAGGACAGATATTCCCTGCTATCATTCCCAAGTGTATATCAGTCTTATCCATACATAAATCGAATATGCATCCCTCTGCATAATCATGTACCATTCTCATTTCCATTTTTTCGCTTAAATCGCCCTCAAAGCTAATAACGGCTTGTGCAATTTGATACACCAAATATGCTTTTAATGACGGAGGTGCAAAGAGCTTTTCCCAATCGTGCATTGTAATTACTGAAAACTGATATTCCTCATGTGAAAACCAGTTATCAACAAATGGTTTTTCTGTAATAAATATTACATATTCATCATTTTTTATCGAATACAATTTAGAAAAAACATCCCAATCAACACATGTTTCATTAACAACATCATTATCTGATGACTCTAACATAAAAAAATAATAATTTTGTAGACCATTTATTATACTAATTGCCTTTATTATTTGATTCTTTCTTGAATTATCTATCCAATACTTTATCTTAATTACCATATATTGCATCTCCCTATTATCCAAGCATAGGGGTAAGCGATTTACCTACCTTTATGCTTCTTTTTCCTTTTCTGCTGTTTCAGTTCAAACTGTCGCTGTTTTTCTGCTTCCCGCTGTTCCCGGCTCACAATCTTTCGTTCAGTTTTCAACTGTTCCTGCTGTAACTTCAAAGCCTGTTGCGATTTTGTACCTATCCCGGTATTCTGTACCTGTTTCCGCGCTTCACGCTGTACCCGTTTAGGATTGCGACCAGCTTCTTTCACATCTGTTGCCACAGCCGGACTAAATCGTAGCCGATAGTAATTGTTGAGGACAAACTCATAAACCTCATAGTCTTTTGGTTCTGCCCCAAATGCAACCTTACACACAGATAGCTTTCCATCTGATACACGTTCAAACACCCCCACCCAAAAGGGTTCTTCAAAAAATACTGTCAATTTTCCCGATACTTTGTCCATGACAAATCCTCCTTAAAATGATTGTAATGAACAAAGAACGGACGACCCTAAGGAGGGAGGGCTACTTACACCAAATCGGTGCGACTGGACTACCTACCAGTTCTGCAAGATTTCCTTGCGTTGTGTTTTTATCTTTGCTTCTATATATTACCACATAAACGCCCATTTTTCCACAAAAATATGGCAATCCGCCTATAACTGCAAACTGCCATATCATCATTTCCCTTATCTGCTTTAAGTTACATGGTGCTAGCACCATGTGATAACTATCATCAAAGGGAACATTATCTTTGTCACAATCTATTTCCTATAACCATACTCCCCAATCCCCATAATTAAATGTCCCACTGCCATGATGAAGTTTTCCGTCCATCTTGAGATTTCTAAACGCTTCCCGCATACGGATTAAGATTTCCGGTTCTATATCCAGTGAATGGTGTGCCGGAAATACTTTCTTCACAGGCAATGCCGCGATTTTTTCCAAAGAATCAAGGTATGCTTCCGGGTCAGTAGACGGATAATAGGCAAACAGAATATCTTTATAAACCAAATCGCCTGTAAATAAATACCCCCCGCTTTTTTCCAAAAAGCACAAATGCCCCGGAGAATGTCCGGGAGTATGCAGCACTTCAATTTCCCTGCCGCCAATATCAATGATGTCATGGTCTGTCAGCACTTTTGTTGGTATACCTTGAAACAATTCATAATCGCTCACGCAAAACCCTTCGGGCAAATCACAGCGGTCTATGACCATCTCCCTTATCATTTCGATTGATAAAGGGAATTTACCATTCAGCCAATCCAATTCATCAGCATGGGCATAAAAATCCGGGAAATACTTATGTCCCCCAATATGATCCCAGTGAATATGCGTTGCTACTGCCGTAATTGGCTTATCGGTAAGCTTCAGTACTTCCTCATAGATATTGGAAATGCCAAGCCCCGTATCAATAAGCAAACTTCGGGTATTTCCATTCAACAGATAGCA
This sequence comes from Lachnospiraceae bacterium, assembly GCA_910574805.1. Lineage (GTDB taxonomy): Bacteria > Bacillota > Clostridia > Lachnospirales > Lachnospiraceae > Hominiventricola. The sequence goes on from CAJTCV010000056.1 coordinate 2,735, forward strand.
ATGTGTTTCCTCCCAATGGCGGTATTCACTGATAATATATGTATTTGCATCAATTTTATCTATTGTAAACCAGTTATCCATTACTCCACGCTCCTTAAAATCTCAATAACTTATAGTTTCTCTATCTCTGCCAAAGAATTTTGAATATCCTTATAGACCAATGGTTGCATACTGTCTGCATAAATAGATCCTAAACTCCCGGAAAAAATTATAACAACGCCCCTAACCTTGTTGGTCGTACCTGAAAAACCCCCGGAAATATGCCGTTTTTTACAATAAAGATAACAAATACGACTTGTATTTCCCTTCGTAT
>CAJTCV010000057.1 GCA_910574805.1 Lachnospiraceae bacterium
TGAAGGAGCTGGTGAACCTGTTGGCAAAGCTTCGTGTTCAGGATATCAATGGCAGGCGTATACTGTATCCGGTATCAAAAGAACAGCGAATAGTTTATGAGGCATTTGATGTTGAACTGCCAACCGAGTAAGGCTGTTGTTATAATTTTACCGGGATTTTAGGTTATTAATAAACGAGTATCGTTGTCAACAGAATCATTTGTAAAGTACAGTTGTCTCCGATCTTCAGGCCAAGGTGCCAGTTTCTCATTTGTGAGGACAGCCTGTGCATTTTTTATCTCAAAATTTTCGCCGTTATCAACTCTATGAATTTCTCCAAATATGGTCCATCCCTGATCCAGATTTGTAATGTTGTAATCGGATTCCTGAAGTACTTTATACTGTATATCTGAATTTGAATTGATCGTATCCATCAGCTTGCAATATCCGATATAAGCTCCATGCTGGTTCCAATGCGTAGGATCCCCCCAGACACTATAAGTTGAATGAACAGTTTTCCCATCCAACAATTCCTGCTTTGGAGAGATGACCGTGACTCTTGAATAATCTTTCAGCCCTTTCACGATTCCATCTGTTTTCGATTTATTTCCATACTGAAGAACCGTATCAGGAAAATATTCTGGATAAATGGAATGCTTATCCCAACACTGATAATAATAAAATTGGGCGCCTTTACTCTCTACATAATCACTCAGGTACTGCATGCTGTCTGCTATTTCACGCAGATATTCCTCGGAATAAAGATTAGCATGCTGATAATCTTTTAACATATCCTCTGTAGCATAATTCAATTCTTCGTTTGGTCCAAGGTACATATCAGAATTGTTTGCCAATACTCCAAACAGATAATATTGAATCCTCGCATTATCGATTACCATTCTGGCGCGCTGCCCTATATTATCATTAAACCAAACCTCAAAATCAGCTGTAAAGTTTTCGTTCGGCGTTCCGTCTTCTTTATATAATTCTGGCATGGCTGCCAGTTTTCGGTTTTCTGCTTCCGATATTTTATTCTTTTGAAAATTTGTGGTGACAAGAGGAATAATAAGCATAACAAGAAATGACACACTGAATACGGTCTGTGATATTTTATTAAACATATACTGTCTCCTCTCTAAAACTGAAAATAAATGAACGGGTTATAGGTACCTGATACAACTCGAAGCATTGATAGATACAAAAGCAAGAGAAGTAGTACATACTTGCCAACGATTACTATCTTTTCCGGAAAATGAGTTTTTATCAGACACATAGCTTTAATTGGAATTGACGATGCAAATAAAATTCCAAAAATCATGATTGTAATAGTCCATTTGTCAAAATACCAGAAAATAGTATAGCCAACTTTCTCTGGAACGATAATCCCAAACATTGTTGCAGCAAATTCAACAGCCTCTCTTGTATGCGGTGCCCGGAACAAAATCCATCCAAAGTTTATAACCAATAATGTGTAAGCCTTTGAGATAAGTACCTTGGGCAAGGTCATTTTCTTTTCAGTAGTAATTAATTTCCTTTTTTTATTCTTGACCAGTCGTTCAATTAAAATGAAAATGCCATTCCAGACTCCCCATGCAATGAAATGCCAAGACGCTCCATGCCATATACCAGTAAGAAAAAATACAATGAACAGGTTTAAATATACATTCTTCCGATTGCCACCCAACGGGATGTAAACATAATCCCGAAACCAGGAGGAAAGAGAAATATGCCATCTGCGCCAGAATTCTGAAATATTTCGTGAGACATAAGGCAAGTCGAAGTTCTCACTAAAATGAAATCCAAACATTCTGCCGAGACCAATGGCCATATCGCTATAGCCAGAAAAATCGAAATATATCTGCAACATATAAGCTACAGCCCCCCCAGGCAATAATCCATGTATTTCCAGTCGCTCCATTGTCCCAGATAGCATCTGCGGCGGCGGCCATGGTATTAGCAATGATTGCCTTTTTTCCAAAACCGATTATAAACCTCTCTATGCCACTGCTAAAATCCTGTAATACGGTTTTCCTGTTATCAATCTCAAATGCTATATCTTTATATCGTACAATAGGACCGGCAATCAGCTGCGGAAACAGCACAATGTAAAGACCAACTTTAAAGATATTTTTTTGTGCTGGCACATCTTTACGGTAGACATCAATTACATAGGACATACCCTGGAAGGTAAAGAAAGAAATGCCAATTGGCAGGATTATCTCTCTTAGTGCAAAACTGCTTCCCAATACTTTGTTAATCGAGTCAATTGAAAAGTTAAAATACTTAAAGCAGAAAAGAATAGAAAGATTGGCAATAACTGCTATTATCAGAACTGGTCTTTGCAGTTTTTGCAAATCATCTATCAACATTGCACAAGCATAGTTAACTACTACACTTAATATTATTATCCACAAATAATTTGGCTGAGACCATCCGAAAAATATCAGGCTCATAAACAGGAGATAGTAATTTTTATAATTATTCTTTATCAAATAATAGCCCAACAAAGTCATCGGCAAAAATAAAAACAAAAATATTGTAGAACTGAAAACCATATCTTAACCTCACATCTTGATTCGTTTTTTAAATCATTCAAATATCCACACCCAAATTTTAAAGAAAAAGTTCACAATTTATCTTGTCTGATATTCAGAATATGATTCTCAATATGGCAACAAAATTGTCGTATTCTCATTATATTAAAGAGTTTTAACCGTATTTTATCTATGATAGTGCCAATTAAGCCAATTGCTAATGCTGTAAATATAATAGCCGGAATCATCAAGAATGAGTTAAGGCTTAGATAATGTTCAAATTTATTCCTAATCAAAAGGTTCTTGATTAATGGTTCTTCATGGAACAGATAGATTCCAAAAGAAGCGGGCGCAAAGAAACGTATGATTTTAACTTAACGACCACCGGCTAAAGCCGGTGGGTTATCGCGGTCTAAAGACCGCCGTTTAGCGACTGGAAGTCGCAGTGGGGGCTGAAGCCCCTCCTCTGTGACTAAACTCACTCCGGGGGCTAAAGCCCCTTTTCCTTAGACTTAAAGTCTACTGA
>CAJTCV010000058.1 GCA_910574805.1 Lachnospiraceae bacterium
TGGAATCGCTAGTAATCGCGAATCAGAATGTCGCGGTGAATACGTTCCCGGGTCTTGTACACACCGCCCGTCACACCATGGGAGTTGACAACGCCCGAAGTCAGTGACCCAACCGAAAGGAGGGAGCTGCCGAAGGCGGGGTTGATAACTGGGGTGAAGTCGTAACAAGGTAGCCGTATCGGAAGGTGCGGCTGGATCACCTCCTTTCTAAGGAAGAGTAAGTAGAAGAGAGAGTAAAGGCACTGTTTAATTATGAGGGTTTATAATGAGCATCCGCACAGGATGCAGAGAAATGAAACTTCAAAGAGATTTCCGGTGGCGATGCGCCTGGGGGACACACCCGTTCCCATCCCGAACACGATGGTTAAGACCCAGGCGGCCGATGGTACTATACTGGAGACGGTATGGGAGAGCAGGTGGCTGCCGGATCACCCAAAGTGGGGGTGTAGCTCAGTTGGGAGAGCACCTGCCTTGCAAGCAGGGGGTCAAGGGTTCGAATCCCTCCATCTCCATTGGGTACGGACTGAAAGAAATTTCAGACATATCCGTATCACACATGTACCTTGAAAATTGCATACAGAAAAAGATACAATATCTTTAACACAAAAGATACAAGACATCCGAGAAAAAAACGTATCGAAAGCTTTGTGTCAGCGAAGCAGGAGATACACAGTTCATGAAAATGAACAAAAACCAAGAGAACCAACGCTCATAACGCTATATGAGCGGAAAAACTGGTTAAGCTGAAAAGAGCGCAGGGTGGATGCCTTGGCACTAAGAGCCGATGAAAGACGTGATAAGCTGCGATAAGCTTCGGGGAGGGGCAAATACCCTTTGATCCGGAGATCTCTGAATGGGGAAACCTGGCTGAGCACACCTCAGTCGTCGTATGGTGAATTCATAGCCATACGTCGGGAACCCGGTGAACTGAAACATCTAAGTAGCCGGAGGAAAAGAAAACAACATGTGATTCCGGAAGTAGCGGCGAGCGAAACCGGAAGAGGCCAAACCAGGATGCGTGCATCCTGGGGTTCGGACCGCGGAATTGATTCAGCAAGTTTAATGGAAAGGTTTTGGGAAAGCCTGCCAGAGAGGGTGAAAGCCCCGTACATGAAAGACGAGTTGACATGGCGGTATCCAGAGTACCACGAGACACGTGGAACCTTGTGGGAACACGCGGGGACCACCCCGTAAGCCTAAATACTCCTTAGTGACCGATAGCGCATAGTACTGTGAAGGAAAGGTGAAAAGAACCCCGGGAGGGGAGTGAAAAAGAACCTGAAACCCTGTGTTTACAAGCTGTGGAAGCGCTTTTTATGCGCAACCGCGTACTTTTTGTAGAACGGTCCGGCGAGTTGCCGGGTCTGGCGAGGTTAAATGCTACAGGCATGGAGCCGAAGGGAAACCAAGTCTTAATAGGGCGGATATAGTCAGACCAGGCAGACCCGAAACCGGGTGATCTATCCATGTCCAGGTTGAAGATGCCGTAAAAGGCATTGGAGGACCGAACCCACATCCGTTGAAAAGGGTGGGGATGAGGTGTGGATAGGGGAGAAATTCCAATCGAACCCGGAGATAGCTGGTTCTCCTCGAAATAGCTTTAGGGCTAGCCTCGGTTTAGTCTGCTGGAGGTAGAGCACTGAATTTCCTAGGGGGCGTCAAAGCTTACCGAAGAATATCAAACTCCGAATGCCAGCCAGATGATGACCGGGAGTCAGACTGCACGAGATAAGTTGGGCAGTCAAAAGGGAAAGAGCCCAGACCACCGGCTAAGGTCCCCAAGTGCGTGTTAAGTGGAAAAGGATGTGGGATTTCAAAGACAACCAGGATGTTGGCTCAGAAGCAGCCATACATTTAAAGAGTGCGTAATAGCTCACTGGTCGAGAGGTCCTGCGCCGAAAATGTCCGGGGCTGAAACACGACACCGAAGCTGTGGGATTGGTGAATGCCAATCGGTAGAGGAGCATTCTTAACCGGATGAAGCGGTACTGAAAAGAGCCGTGGACGGTTAAGAAGAGAGAATGCCGGAATGAGTAGCGAGAGTAAGGTGAGAATCCTTACGGCCGAATATCCAAGGTTTCCAGAGTAAAGCTGATCTGCTCTGGGTAAGTCGGGGCCTAAGGCGAGGTCGAAAGACGTAGTCGATGGACAACAGGTTGAGATTCCTGTACTGCTGTATGACAGAACTGTGGGGACACAGAGGGAAAGCGCATCCCGGGAATGGAAAGACCGGGGCAAGCGAAGGAGGAGAGAAGCCGGCAAATCCGCTTCTCAATCCAAAGTCGTGATGCACAGTGAACTTAAAGTAACGAATTGCGTGAGCCAGCTGTCAAGAAAAGCCGCTATTGCTCATACAGTACCCGTACCGTAAACCGACACAGGTGGATGGGGAGAGAATCCCAAGGCCGACGGAAGAAGCATTGTTAAGGAACTCGGCAAAATGACCCCGTAACTTCGGGAGAAGGGGTGCCTGCGAGAGCAGGCCGCAGTGAAATGGCTCAAGCAACTGTTTAGCAAAAACACAGGTCTATGCGAAACCGAAAGGTGAGGTATATGGGCTGACGCCTGCCCGGTGCTGGAAGGTTAAGAGGAGAGGTTAGCGCAAGCGAAGCTTTGAATTTAAGCCCCAGTAAACGGCGGCCGTAACTATAACGGTCCTAAGGTAGCGAAATTCCTTGTCGGGTAAGTTCCGACCCGCACGAAAGGCGTAATGATTTGAGCACTGTCTCGACAATGCATCCGGTGAAATTGAAGTACCAGTGAAGATGCTGGTTACCCGCGCCAGGACGGAAAGACCCCATGGAGCTTTACTCCAGTCTGGTACTGGGATTCGGTATTGCATGTACAGGATAGGTGGGAGACGAAGAAGTGGTGACGCCAGTTGCCATGGAGTCATTGTTGGGATACCACCCTTGCAGTATTGGGTTTCTAACATGTGCCCGTGACCCGGGCAGTGGACAATGCCAGGCGGGGAGTTTGACTGGGGCGGTCGCCTCCGAAAGGGTATCGGAGGCGCCCA
>CAJTCV010000059.1 GCA_910574805.1 Lachnospiraceae bacterium
TAGAAACCCAATACTGCAAGGGTGGTATCCCAACAATGACTCCATGGCAACTGGCGTCACCACTTCTTCGTCTCCCACCTATCCTGTACATGCAATACCGAATCCCAGTACCAAACTGGAGTAAAGCTCCATGGGGTCTTTCCGTCCTGGCGCGGGTAGCCAGCATCTTCACTGGCACTTCAATTTCACCGGATGCATTGTCGAGACAGTGCTCAAATCATTACGCCTTTCGTGCGGGTCGGAACTTACCCGACAAGGAATTTCGCTACCTTAGGACCGTTATAGTTACGGCCGCCGTTTACTGGGGCTTAAATTCAAAGCTTCGCTTTCGCTTACCTCTCCTCTTAACCTTCCAGCACCGGGCAGGCGTCAGCCCATATACCTCACCTTTCGGTTTCGCATAGACCTGTGTTTTTGCTAAACAGTTGCTTGAGCCATTTCACTGCGGCCTGGTCTCCCAGGCACCCCTTCTCCCGAAGTTACGGGGTCATTTTGCCGAGTTCCTTAACAATGCTTCTTCCGTCGGCCTTAGGATTCTCTCCTCATCCACCTGTGTCGGTTTACGGTACGGGTACTGTATGAGCTATAGCGGCTTTTCTTGACAGCTGGCCTGCGTACTTCGCTACTTGAAGTTCGCTCTGCATCACGACTTTGGATTGAGAAGCGGATTTGCCAACTTCTCTCCTCCTTCGCTTGCCCCGGTCTTTCCATTCCCGGGTTACGCTTTCCCTCTGTGTCCCCACAGTTCTGTCATACAGCAGTACAGGAATCTCCACCTGTTGTCCATCGACTACGTCTTTCGACCTCGCCTTAGGCCCCGACTTACCCAGAGCAGATCAGCTTTACTCTGGAAACCTTGGATATTCGGCCGTAAGGATTCTCACCTTACTCTCGCTACTCATTCCGGCATTCTCTCTTCTTAAAAGTCCACGGCTCTTTTCAGTACCGCTTCATCCCTCTAAGAATGCTCCTCTACCAATGTACATTCATACATTCCACAGCTTCGGTGTCGTGTTTCAGCCCCGGACATTTTCGGCGCAGGACCTCTCGACCAGTGAGCTATTACGCACTCTTTAAATGTATGGCTGCTTCTGAGCCAACATCCTGGTTGTCTTTGAAATCCCACATCCTTTTCCACTTAACACGCACTTGGGGACCTTAGCCGGTGGTCTGGGCTCTTTCCCTTTTGACTGCCCAACTTATCTCGTGCAGTCTGACTCCCGGTCATCATCTGACTGGCATTCGGAGTTTGATATTCTTCGGTAAGCTTTGACGCCCCCTAGGAAATTCAGTGCTCTACCTCCAGCAGACTAAACCGAGGCTAGCCCTAAAGCTATTTCGAGGAGAACCAGCTATCTCCGGGTTCGATTGGAATTTCTCCCCTATCCACACCTCATCCCCACCCTTTTCAACGGATGTGGGTTCGGTCCTCCAATGCCTTTTACGGCATCTTCAACCTGGACATGGATAGATCACCCGGTTTCGGGTCTGCCTGGTCTGACTATCATCGCCCTATTAAGACTTGGTTTCCCTTCGGCTCCATGCCTATAAGCATTTAACCTCGCCAGACCCGGCAACTCGCCGGACCGTTCTACAAAAAGTACGCGGTTCACCATATAAAGGTGTTCCACAGCTTGTAAACACAGGGTTTCAGGTTCTTTTTCACTCCCCTCCCGGGGTTCTTTTCACCTTTCCTTCACAGTACTATGCGCTATCGGTCACTAAGGAGTATTTAGGCTTACGGGGTGGTCCCCGCTCGTTCCCACAAGGTTCCACGTGTCTCGTGGTACTCTGGATACCGCCTTGTCAGCTCATTTTTCATGTACGGGGCTTTCACCCTCTCTGGCAGGCTTTCCCAAAACCTTTCCATTAAACTTGCTGAATCAATTCCGCGGTCCGAACCCCAGGATGCACGCATCCTGGTTTGGCCTCTTCCGGTTTCGCTCGCCGCTACTTCCGGAATCACATGTTGTTTTCTTTTCCTCCGGCTACTTAGATGTTTCAGTTCACCGGGTTCCCTACGTATGGCTATGGATTTACCATACGACGACTGAGGTGTGCTCAGCCAGGTTTCCCCATTCAGAGATCTCCGGATCAAAGGGTATTTGCCCCTCCCCGAAGCTTATCGCAGCTTATCACGTCTTTCATCGGCTCTTAGTGCCAAGGCATCCACCCTGCGCTCTTTTCAGCTTAACCAGTTTTTCCGCTCATATAGCGTTATGAGCGTTGGTTCTTTTGGTTTTGTTCATTCTCATGAACCGGGTATCTCGTGCTCTGCTGATGCAAAGCCTTCGATACATTTTTCTCGGATGTCTTGTATCTTTTGTGTTAAAGATATTGTATCTTTTTCTGTATGCAATTTTCAAGGTACATGTAAGATGCTTCTGCATCTTTTATTATGGGCTTTTACCAAAACCCATGGGCTTAAGTGGACTCGAACCACCGACCTCACGCTTATCAGGCGTGCGCTCTAACCGGCTGAGCTATAAGCCCTAAATGGAGATGGAGGGATTCGAACCCTTGACCCCCTGCTTGCAAGGCAGGTGCTCTCCCAACTGAGCTACACCCCCACTTTGGGTGATCCGGCAGCCACCTGCTCTCCCATACCGTCTCCAGTATAGTACCATCGGCCGCCTGGGTCTTAACCATCGTGTTCGGGATGGGAACGGGTGTGTCCCCCAGGCGCATCGCCACCGGAAATTTCGCGAATTCAGTTGTTAGTGCAGATTTCATCATGGATTTGCTTGGCAAGCTCGCTTGCCTGGCAAATATATGGTGAAATCTATAAGCGGCTCTGCCGCGACCGAAGGAGCTTTGCTCCTGAGGTGCACGAACAACGTCCGCCCTTCACTGAACCCTCATAATTAAACAGTGCCTTTACTCTCTCTTCTACTCGCTCTTCCTTAGAAAGGAGGTGATCCAGCCGCACCTTCCGATACGGCTACCTTGTTACGACTTCACCCCAGTTATCAACCCCGCCTTCGGCAGCTCCCTCCTTTC
>CAJTCV010000060.1 GCA_910574805.1 Lachnospiraceae bacterium
GACAGTGCAGCGACACGTTGTCGCATATAAACTTTGCGTAGGATTTTCCTGCAAAGAGGTAAAAGTGACGGAAAGGCAACAGCCTTTCTAACTGATATTCCGAGAAGTGGAATGACGGGGTAACGCCCTGAAACGCTTCCCTTGATACTGCGTTGGAAGAAACGGGACGTATTTCCCACAACTGACACAGCACGCTGAAGTCGGCTGTCTGCACCTGCGACTGTCCCTTTTGGGGATAAAGCAAAACCGAGCCAGAGGTGGCCGGGGGTGTTAGGCCGGAGGTCTATAAAGTACCTATGTCCAGAATGCGGCTGACTACCGCTGACAAAAGCCCGAATGTACAGGTCTATAACGGGATATGGTAGAAATGCCATAGCCGTGAAAACGGCGTATGTGGGGGAAAGTAAGATTTGTCGATATGAAATTCCCTATGGTGTTACAGGCATCATCAAGCATACAGGCCTAAAGGGCAGGGTTAAGGGTATTATGCACAGATAGGAATATCGGAACGTGGAAAGCCCCGGATGTGGAGTGGATACGCACGATGAAGCACTGAACGGGAAAATCGTGTCGCCCTTATGGGAGGTGCGGTATAACCGTTCTTAATCCGGGAGGAAAGAGCAGCCATGCTACCTGTGAAGCCGTGAACAAAGTAAGCGGTGGAGGGACGGGCTGTAGTCAGGAACAGAAATAAAATCATAATCAATAAACACGCATAGGTTCGAGTAGGACTAAGAAAGGCGAAAATCCAAACGAAAGTGAGGACAAGTAACCGACTATGGCAACAGGAAAGGCACAAAAGAAAGATAAGTTAAGGCACGCCGAGTATTATGACTTTCAGGAAATTCAAGATAAGCTGTACGCCGACAGCAGTAAGGGTAAAGTTTTCAAACATCTGGTTGAAATCATTGCATTGCCCGAAAATATACGGCTGGCATACCGCAACATCAAGAAAAATCATGGGAGCATGACACCCGGCACAGATGGAAAAACAATTGCAGAATTAGCAACACTCTCTGATGAACAGCTAATTTCTTCCGTACAGCACAAGTTAGACTGGTACGTTCCGCAAAGTGTCCGGCGGGTAGAGATTCCGAAAGGAAATGACCCAACAAAGAAACGCCCGCTTGGAATACCGACAATTATGGACAGGCTGATACAACAGTGCGTATTGCAGGTCATGGAGCCGATATGTGAGGCTAAATTCCACGACCATAGCTATGGATTCCGCCCTAACAGGAACCAACAGCACGCAATCGCTCAGGTTCATAAGGATATGCAGAGAAGCAATCTCCACTATGTCGTAGATATAGACATCAAGGGGTTCTTCGACAACGTGAACCACGGAAAACTGCTGAAACAGCTCTGGACAATGGGAATCCATGACAAAAAGCTGCTCTGTATCCTATCCGCTATGTTAAAAGCGGAGGTGGCCGGGATTGGATTCCCGGAAGTCGGGACGCCGCAGGGCGGTATTATCTCGCCCCTGCTCTCCAATGTAGTTCTGAATGAATTAGATTGGTGGCTTGCGAGTCAATGGGAAGAAATACCGACAGAGTTCCCGTATAAGGAAACAGTCAATCCGAATGGAAGCGTGAGTAAAAGCCATAAGTTTTCCGCACTGCGGAGGACAAAACTGAAAGAAGTTACCTGCGTCCGATATGCTGATGATTTTAAGATATTTACAAACAGCTATCAAAATGCAGTGAAGCTATTCCACGCAACCAAAAGCTGGCTCCATGAAAGGCTCGCTCTTGAAATCAGCCCTGAAAAATCGAAGGTGATTAACCTGAAAGAGCAGTATTCAGAGTTTCTCGGTTTCAAGCTAAAGGTTATCCCCCGTGGGAAACGGAGCGACGGACGCACCAAATATGTAGTGGAGAGCCATATCAGAGAGAAATCTATCGCGAAAATAAAACCAAACTTAAAACGGCTGATTTACGACATTGAGTTCCCGTCACAAGGCAAGCGTACTGAATATCAGGCGATTTGCCGCTACAACGTTTATGTAATGGGAATCCATGACTACTATCAATTAGCCACAAAGGTCTGCGACGACCTTACGCCATTCGCCTTATCTGTCCACAAGAGCCTGCGGGCAAGACTGAAAGAACGGGTTAAAACTGCAAAACAGGTCAGGAAAAGGAAACTTCCGTGTGAAGTCCCAAAAGTTATCAGGGAACGGTATGGGAAGAGCAAACAGCTCCGATATGTAGCCGGACACGCAGTTGTCCCGGTAGGTTACATACGGCACAAGCCCCCAAAGTCCATGAACCGCAAAATCAATTCTTATACGCCCGAGGGCAGAGCCGAAATCCATAAGAATCTGGACAGAATCGATATGACGGTTCTTCATTACCTGATGAGGAACCCGGTTCTATACCGTACTATCGAATACAACGATAACAGGCTTTCACTATATTCGGCCCAAATGGGAAAATGTGCCGTATCTGGCAAAGTGCTTTCTATTGGCGATATTCATTGCCATCACAAAGTGCCACGGTATTTAGGCGGCAAGGACAACTATCAAAATCTGGTGTTGGTATGTGAAGATGTACATCATCTGATTCATGCCACAAACCCTGATATTATCAGAAAGTATATGGAAATCCTCAACCTTGACCAAAAGCAGAAAGAAAAACTCAATAAGTTAAGAAGCCTTGTCCACGTTGAGAGTTATTGAGATGAAATAAAATCTGTTCCTGATGGCAAGCCGGGTGAGCTGAAAGGTTCACGCCCGGTTTAGGGCGGGGGAAAATCCGGAGATAACATCAAAGGATTACCTATCGCTATT
>CAJTCV010000061.1 GCA_910574805.1 Lachnospiraceae bacterium
TTGAACAAAATCGCTGCGCGATGGCCTGCCAGGGCTGTGGCGCAGTTTTTACGTTCCTCTAAATAAAAGCAGTGGAAAAATCTTCCGCAATACGGTATTGTTAAGTTACCACACAAAACAATCAAATACGGAGACCTCCACTGCCTATGAATACAATAACATTTTTTGGTGTCTTCCGCAACCGGAATTATGATCCCAATGCACCTCCCTGGTAAGTAGACGTCACTTTAAACACTCAATACTACTTATCATGGAGGTTTTTATGTACGAAGATATTTTTGAATCCATCCGCCATGCTGCGGAAAAACGCAACCTTAGAGAACGGACAATTCAACTGTATTGCAGTGATGTCAGCTATTTCCTGCGCTGCACCAATAAGCCTGTTACTGACCTCACGCTTGAGGATGCAGATGCCTTTCTTACCATGAAACGTCTGGAGGGCAGATCACCTGAAACTCATAATCACTATCGTTCCTCTATCAAGTTTCTCTACAAAAGAGTCCTGAAGATTACCTGGGATGACGAGGAAGTCCCTGCCATGAAGCGTGAGCGGAATCTTCCAACTGTGCTTACGCCACAGGAGATCCATGCTGTCATTGAAGCGACTGATAACCTTAAGCATAAGGCCATCATCGCTACCATGTATTCTTCCGGGCTGCGTGTATCTGAGGCTGTCCATTTGCACTATGATGATATTTCCCGTACTAACATGACCATTCATGTCCGGGAAACAAAAGGCCGCATCGACAGATATACGATCCTTTCCCAGAGGAATCTCGACCTGCTTACCGAATACTGGTTTCAGTGTGGCAGACCAAAGGGCATTCTCTTCCCGAGTTCATGGACTGGGGATTACCTCGACATTTCAAGCGTTAACCAGTTTTTCAAAGCAAGCGCTAAAAAGGCCGGCATAATACGCCGCGTGTCTTCCCACGCCTGCCGTCACAGTTTTGCCAGTCACTTATTCGAAAACGGGGTGGATATCAAATATATCCAGTCACTTCTTGGCCATGTCGATCCCCGCTCTACAGATGTATATCTGCATGTAAGCAACAAAACGCTGCTTGGAATCCGCAGCCCTTTTGATGTTTTGGAAGGCGGTGGGTCATGAGCGAAAACTGCACGATACAGGATGTGTTTAACCGCTTTTATCCTGACTATGAGAAAACCCATGAACTGTCTGCGGCACAGCAGAAAGCAGTTTATCACATCATGAACTGCAAAACCGGCGCATTTGGTGTCAATGTAAGCGTCTGCGAGGACTGCGGCTGTATTTCCGTCCATTATAATTCCTGCCGGGACAGGTGTTGTCCTATGTGTCAGGAGTTCCCGAGGGAAAAATGGGTGGATGCACGCAGGGAGGATATACTGGACGCCCCATACTTTCATGTGGTTTTCACTGTACCGGAAGAACTTAATCCCGTCATTTACAGCAACCAGAAGCTTTTGTACAAGGCCCTTTATCATGCTGCCTCCGATACTTTAAGCGAACTTGCCAGAGATAAAAAATACCTTGGGGCAGACATAGGTTATATCTGCATTCTCCATACCTGGGGAAGCGCGATGAATTTCCATCCCCATATCCACACCATCGTGTTAGGCGGAGGTCTGGATGCTAAGAACCACTGGAAGGATAACGGTGAGGATTTTTTTCTCCCTGTCAAAGTCCTTTCCAGGGTTTTTCGGGGCAGGTATCTTGCCGGGCTAAAACAGCTATGGGCGGATGGAAAGCTGGAGTTCTATGGAACAGCGGAACCTTACAAAAATCATTATGCTTTCAAACAGCTTTTGGACGCGTGTTATGCCAAAGAATGGATTCCTTATTGCAAGAAGCCATTTCGTGGTGCGGAGTCTGTTATCAAATATCTTGGCAAATATACCCACAGGATTGCCATAAGCAACTACCGCATAAAGGGTATGACGGATTCCACGGTTACGTTTACTGTGAAGGATTACAAAAACCATGGGCAGTGGAAGGAACTCACACTTTCCGGGGAGGAATTCATCAGGAGGTTTCTGATGCATGTTCCTCCCAGGCGTTTTGTGCGGATCCGGCATTACGGTCTGCTTTCTTCCCGGAATAAAAACAGGAAGATTACACTATGCCGCAACCTGCTTGGCTGTAAGAGATACATTTCCAGGCTTAAGGATCTTGATGCGCCCGCCATTATCAAGCTGCTCTATAACAAGGATGTCTGCAAATGCTCATCCTGCGGAGGGAACATCATCCCTCTGCCATCTGGCAGGTATTGCATAAGACCTGAGCCACACTTATTATGTTGAATACCAGTAGCTGAATATTAAAAAAAAGCTTCCTATGGGGGCTTATTCGTGGTGCGCTGGAAATGATTTTAAAAAATTCCTCTCCATATGCACAGGTATCCAACATACTGTTTCGCAAAGAGCGTCAAAATTGAAAGCCCATATACAGCGGCTGCCCGGACGCGCCTTTGTTCAACCAGGAAAAATCGAAACTGATGCAAACGAAAGGGCAGTTATCGAAAAATCAAAGCTGCTTTTTCGTTTGCACCACCTTCGATTCTTTCCTTAACGATTT
>CAJTCV010000062.1 GCA_910574805.1 Lachnospiraceae bacterium
GTAAATTTGTACCACAAGACCCAAATGACGAACCTGCATCCGTACTCTTGGAACGCATCCGAGCAGAAAAAGAGGAACTGATAAAGCAAAGAAAAATTAAACGTGACAAAAAGGAGTCCGTCATCTTCCGAGGTGAGGATAACTCTTATTATGAAAAGGTTAATGGTGAAGAACGTTGTATCAATAAAGAAATATCATTCAGTATACCAGATTCATGGATATTTGTTCGATTAAAACACATTAGTAATATCATTGGTGGTGGAACTCCAAAAACAAATATTCCTGCATTTTGGAATGGAGATATTCCCTGGCTAACGCCAGCTGACCTTAGTGAATATAAAGAAATATATATTTCCTCTGGGAAACGAAACATTAGTGAGCTGGGATTAAATTCCTCGTCAGCACAGCTTTTACCTGCTGATTCTATTCTTTATTCAAGCCGTGCCCCCATAGGTTATATTGCGATAGCAAGCAATTCTGTCACGACAAATCAAGGTTTTAAGTCTGTAGTTCCTTACAATACAAAAATGAGTACATATTTGTATTATTGCTTAAAAGCAAGAACTGAAAACATTGTGTTACGTGCAACGGGGACAACTTTTAAAGAAATATCGGGTTCTGAAATGGCAGAGACTATCGTGCCGTTGCCTCCGATTGAAGAACAGGAAAGAATTTCTGATAAGATAATACAGCTATTTACAGAGATATCTGAAATAGAAAAGAGTCTCAATTAAATTTTTGCTTTGAAAATGATTCCATAAATTTATGTTTGGGATATTTTCTTATAATATTTATCCCGGATAACATTTATGTGATAAAATCAAAACAGTTGTTCATGATTTAAGACGCTTATGTACAAACACCTCTATAATTTATTCAGCGGATTTCCGCAAATAAAATATGGAGGTGTCTTTCTATGAAGACAAAAGTTACATTTGAGGAATATCTAAAAAAAGGTAACCTCGCAGAAAACAGCATTGAATCTTACCTGTGGACAGTAAACTATTTTACTGCTCATTACGAACGAGTGTCATCGGAAAACCTGCTTGCATATAAAGGTTTTCTGATGGAGCATTTCAAGCCTAAAACTGTTAATCTGCGAATACAGGCAATGAATAAATATCTTGACTATCTGGGAAAGCCACAACTCAGACTAAGAGCTGTAAAAATTCAACAGAAAAGTTTTCTGGAAAACGTAATCAGCAATGCTGATTATAAATTTCTAAAACGTCAGTTGAAAAAAGATGGAAACATGGAATGGTATTTTGTAGTATGGTATCTTGCTGCAACTGGTGCCCGTGTAAGTGAACTGATTCGCATTAAGATTGAGCATGTGGAACTTGGCTATTTTGATTTATATACAAAGGGTGGCAAACTACGCCGCTTATTTATTCCAAAGAAGTTAAGAGAAGAAACTATTACATGGCTGGAAAAATCAGGACGTTCTACTGGTTATTTATTTTTGAATCGGTACGGCGATCAAATTACCACTCGCGGCATTTCTCAACAATTAAAGAATTATGCAGACAAATACGGTCTTGATAAAAAAGTTGTATATCCACATTCCTTCCGCCATCGTTATGCTAAAAATTTCCTTGAAAAGTATAATGATATCGCTTTGCTTGCAGATTTGATGGGTCATGAAAGCATTGAAACCACTCGCATTTATCTACGTCGTACTGCCAGCGAACAACAGGCACTTGTCGATAAAATTGTGACATGGTAAAACGCAGCCGCCTTCGTCTTCGAAGGCGGCTGGCAATTTAAGTCAGAGCATTTGTTATCGTATTTAAATAACTGAATAAATCTTCAATTTTTTTAGCAATACGATACTGTTCTTTTATAGGCGGAATGGGAAAGTAGGCATTTTCAATATACTCTTTTCCGATTCGCTGTTGACCTACGACACCTGAAAAGGTTTGCTTTCCATTTTCTATAAACTGGTTGGTTTTTACATAAGCCAATAAATATTCCGGTAAAATGGTATTCTTATATGAACGTAACATGTGAAGTTCTGTTGTTCCTGCACCGTATCCATTACATAGATTTCTAAAAATGACGGATTTTCTGTTTTCAAAACACGGAGTAATTTTAGCGACGCCAATATCGCGTTCTTTAAAATGAGTAAAACCTGTTTTTACCTCTTTCCATTTTCGTATTTCTGAAGTGTGGTTACCGCTATACCCATCCTCGATCAATGACATTGGAACGAAAGCAACTTCTGTATCATCAGCTAATTTATTCCGCGGATTAATAATTACGATATCTTTAAGTTTTCCCCAGCTCCAAGAATCAGGAATAATGAAAGGAATTTCATCACTGATATCTATTATTGTATTTCCATCATTTAGATAATAAGAGTTATCCTCACCTCGGAAGATGACGGACTCCTTTTTGTCACGTTTAATTTTTCTTTGCTTTATCAGTTCCTCTTTTTCTGCTCGGATGCGTTCCAAGAGTACGGATGCAGGTTCGTCATTTGGGTCTTGTGGTACAAATT
>CAJTCV010000063.1 GCA_910574805.1 Lachnospiraceae bacterium
TAGGGCAATTGCAAAGTCATAAATAGCATTACAGGCATTGAAAAACAGGGATTTTTTAATGCCTGTAAATTTTTTACTTGAATTGTATTGTATATTATGATAATACTATATTATGAGATATCCAGATTATGTAAGACGGTTCCGACCAAAAGGAACGGTTGTGAAAAGGGTAAACAGCACTTACTATGCCTATTACGCAACTTCAAAACGTGTTCCGGATAAAAAATATCCTGTCCAGGTGATAAAGGGGCTGGCGGGAAGGATCGATGAGAGCGGATTCCATCCGCTCTCTAAAGCGTTTGTTGAGACAGAACATGTCATAGTCAGGGAGTGCGGGTTTACAAATTTTCTGTTGAAATTCGAAGAGGAATACATCAGCAGAAGAAAGGGAACGGTAAAGGAACGAAAAAACCTGTACCGCAGTATGATTGTGTATTTGTCAAATAATTCATATCTGAATGAGGATCCCGGGACAAGGGTTTATTCTGCTGGTGAAATGATTGAAAAGTTTCAGATAGGAATACCCAACCAGATCACGGCAATCAGTAAGATTTGTGAGTATGACCTGAAAGATTTGGAGCCATTAAAATATGTATGCAGTGTCACTATGGGGAACCGGATGTTTGAAAGTGAACTGACAGATGCACAGAAGAAACTGCTGGAAAGGATGGGGATCACAGAAAATGACATACGGAAGAGATGATTGCAGGGACTTAATGGAAGTATTAGAGGAGGTGCCGGATCCAAGGAGTGCAAGAGGGGTAAGGTACCGTTTTTCCCATCTGCTTTTGATGTGCGTTTATGCCGTGCTGGCAGGGCACAGTGCGTCAGTGGAAATCGCATACTATGCAGAATTAAATTTTGAATATTTCAGGGAACTGTTAAAAATAGAAAAAATCCCATCCCATGATACATTCTCGAGAGTACTGCGGTTTACGGATTTTGAGAAGCTGTCAGTCTCTTTGGGGGAATGGCTTAAAGAGAATTTCCCAACAGTATATGAGAAATATCAGGACAGGAAAGTGCTTCATATAGATGGGAAAGCAGTAAGGGCGGCCAGTGAAAAATCAAAAGGGGAAAAGCCGGTCTATCACCTGAATGCGATGTACGAAGGGGAATCCATAGGAGTAATGGTAAAACGCGTCGGGGACAAAGAAAATGAGATATCCTGTCTGCCGGATTACCTGGGAGTGTTCGAACTGTCCAATACGGTCATAACAATGGATGCCATGGGTTGTAACCAGACAGTTATTAAAGCGATCAAAAAAGGCGGGGGAAACTATGTGCTGCCGGTAAAAGAGAATCAGAAAAAACTTTTGGCAGTGATAAATGAAGAAATAAAAAAACTGGCAGAGGACAAAAAATGGGATGGCCTGGACTGCACGGAGACACTGCACAAAGAGCATGGCCGTATAGAAAAAGTGGTATTCAGGATGTTGTCCGATACCGGTTTTCTATATGAAAGACTTGGATTGGAATCCTTTTATGGGACAATAGCACGAATTGGGATTATGGATAAAACAACAGAGATGATAAAAGACGGGGAAGAAATAAAAACGACGAACAGAAGTATATATATAACAGACGTGGAAGAGATCACGGTCGAGATGATGCAGAAGATAAGGGCAGCACATTGGAATATAGAGATGCAGCACTGGCTGTTGGATATCCAGTTGAAAGAGGATCAGCAGACGGCAAGAAAAGATGACGCTGTAACGAATGGGACGATACTGAGACGATTTTGCATGATGGTAAAAAAACAGGATGAAGAACTATCTGGAAAGCCAATGAAAAGATTTCTGATGGCAAATGAACATGATCCCAACAGAATTGAGAGACTTCTGTTTAAAAGTGTAACACAAAAGGAAGCATGATTTTGAGGGTACGACTTTGCGATTGCCCTAT
>CAJTCV010000064.1 GCA_910574805.1 Lachnospiraceae bacterium
TGCCAAAAAATATCCGGTATCCACTTTTCATCCCAAGAATCCTGCATTGCAGGATTCTATCCTTGTTTTCAATCAGGATTGCGAACTTGTTTCGCAATTACCTATAAAATTTTTATGAAAAATGTTTTAAAATATTGTCCATGCGCATTTCTTCCGCTGTTTTTTCTTTTGGTTTTTGTTCAGACGTCGGTGGACGATAAAAACCATTGGCCGCATAATTTTGCAAAATTTCTTCAGTTCTTTCTTTTTCTTTTTTCCTTCGTTGTGCCGCCTCATATGCTGCTGCATAGGCAGAATCATTCATGTTATCCTGATGCATTTTAAACCTTCGTGCCTGTTCTCTTTCAAAATCATTCATTTTTTTCCTCCTTTAAGCTTTGCTTATTTTTTCCCCACTTGCGGGGACAAACTGCGCCGGAGTTGGCCCCCAGTATTTCGCCTGAAAGCTGCTTGCTGTGCCGTCCGTGACTGTGTAGGATAAAGTCAGGTCAGCATAGTCTCCAACCTTATAGAGTGCCTTTGTTTTTGACGACAGCGGAATCTCTGTTGTTTTGTTTTCTCCAAACACTTTCGGAAGCTGAATAACGATTCCTTCTTGCGTGACACTTAAGACCTGAAACGCGCATATATCAAATTGCCTGCGGTATAGCTTATTTAATTGTATTTCATTGTATTTTGTTTCGCTCATGTCTGATTTCCCCTTCTTTTATTTTCATTTTCTTTCCTGTAAAAGTTTATTTTTCTTTTCTGCTATAGCCTTTTCGATGGCACTTCTGCAGTAATCGAGAAAAACCATATTGTTCCTTAACTCCTGCATTTCTGTTTCTCCTTCGATCTTCATGGACTCCATCATTTTTTCCATAATGGAAACCGTCTTACTCGCCACTTCTTTTGCGGCCACTTCCTCGTCTCGTCTGAATTGAAAGTTCATTTTTTAACCACCTCTTTTTTATTTTTTTGGAGCGGGGCAGGGGCTTTTTCTGCAAAATTTTATTTTTACAGTTTACCCCTGGCGCACAGGCGTTCTGCTAAGACCCCTGCCCGGCCCCGATCTCTGCCGCCTGTGCACTTGGTACCGTCTCCAGCGTGCCCATATACGCCGTTTTGCCGATTCAGTGATAACTTTATGGGTCAACAGCGCTAAGGCCTGATATGGGGCGGTCAAGGGCTTGTGGCGGAACATGCTCCCTTCCCATGTATCTCCCCTGTGGTTACGTGCAGCGCCAGCCATTCATTACAATGAATAGCACTAACTACTCATTAGTACATAAATCGTTGATTTTCCTTGATCTTACAGTGTTTTCGTTGATTGAAAGCCCATTTATGACAACGTTTACGACGAATGCCGCAAAAGTCAATCGATCCCATCCGGAAGTTCCGGCTTCTCCCTGAATTCTTCCTGGGCGCGGTATCGGGCGGCGATCTCTTCGCGGGAAAGCTGTGAAATATCATCCTGTTTTATCTGTGTAGAAAGACTCATGTCCATAGAATCATGCCAGTTTGAGTTGTCTCGGTTTTTCAACCAAAATATACTGCCTGCATTATTCATATTTACTCCTAGCCTGCTCTCGTAAAATGATTCGATAACCGTTGCTGCGGATCTGATTACGTCGAAATCTTCGGGATTTACCCGTCCGCATCGGGCTACATCAATACCATTATAAGGTCTCCCGGCATATTTTCCTGCAAGATACCTAGTGTACTGACCTGTTGATATTTAGCAATACTATCACCTCGTTAAGAGGCAGTAGTAAATGTGGGATACAACGAGCTAAGCTTCGTTCTGGCATCGCTGGTTCTAAAATGCCAGTTGACCTTCGCTGCCAGTGTATTCCGTTCCGTTTCCCATGCGGATAGTTCCCTGCGTAATAGCCCT
>CAJTCV010000065.1 GCA_910574805.1 Lachnospiraceae bacterium
TTTGCCATTTCCTTCACCTTCCTCTCCAACCATTATATCACTGATGCTGCAAAAAGAAAGTGACGCTAAAGCTCTACCGCCTGAAAGGCGGTGGATTTAACCTAAGGCTTGGAAATTAAAAATAGATAAATTCACAAGCCGCCGATCTAACTCATTTAAATCCACAATATCTGACGAAAATAATTCTGCATCAAAATAATCAACCACAGAACTATATATGTCATTATATGCATAGCCCATATTTAATGTATACCCTAATCTCTTGAAAGCAGCACTATTAAACGCGTCATCCGACGAATGAATACATACTTTTTCAAACTCTCTTTCAAGTTCATCTGTAAACCAAAAGTTTTTTATTTCCAATACCTCTTTGAATGCAGCAACATCTCTTTCATCAATTGACGGAACATCAATGGCATATATACCTTCTGTATAATAATTCGCCAAGATGCCTGAAATTGTCGGATTGCCTTGCGCACTTTCTTTTCTTACCCCAAATCTTTCTTCATATGCTTCATAATAAGATTGAAAATCAATTGGTGAAAGTTCTTTTAATAATTGAACAGCCTGATGTTCCTCACTACCATCCCCCATCACAATAACCGGAACTCTGCGGCAATTTATCTCAAATAAAGAAGTATTCCAGTTCTCGATAGAGGATTTAATCACATAAAAAAGTTCATATCCATCCCTAATATCTAATTCTTCCATCAATTCGGCATAATCCCTGTATATCAACTCAGTTGATATAACAAGATTCCTATACTGTGTAAAATCAATCTTTTCCCATATTACTTTTGGATTTGCCTCACAATACCTGACATAATTTTTTCTATCGAATACAATATACTTAGCATTTCGCAAGTGATTTACCACAGTTCGTTGATTAATATCTTCTATTTGTTCTTCTGAAAAATTCCTTTTTGAAAAATTAACGCTATCAACAGGAGTAAGATTTTCCAAATCTTCTATGCTCATGTCACCTATATTGATTTGTCTTACTGCACCTTTAATTTCTGCAATGGTTTTCACTCCCATATTCCGCTGTTCTGCTATATATTCTATCAACTACTTTTATCTCAATTGTGCTTTTCCCTCATATCTCCTGCGATAATAGTCCATAGTACGGTATTCCAAAATATCATTCATATGTTTCTTAAACGCATCATTCCTTATTATTTCTTCCAAATCATCCCGAATTGCAATCGCATAGCCATCTTTCTCAATAAAGAACCCTTTTCCGGAAGCCTTTAAAAATTTAATCGGCATACTTTTCGCCTTACTTAAATGCTGTTTATCCGTCATAGCTTTATAATCAGTATATGATATGTCCGCCGCAAAATCTTTCCAATTTGTTCCATTATCAAAAAATGTTTTCCATGCTGCTAACACATCTTCATCTTTAACTGCCAGTCGTATATCTCCATCATTATAGAAACTATATAAAATTGGCATCTTATAAACCTTCTGCATATCAGTAGTCTCAATCAAGGAAAGAAATTCTCTTCCTATCCCCGAATATACCACTTCTTCATCTACCGAAAGTTCGTGCATTTCATTTAAAAATTCCATATATCTTCGAAATGGATTTTCCTTTGCGTGTTTCATACAATATTGATAAATATCATCATCCATATATGTAAACAATTCTATACGAGATGGGACTTTACCATCTAGTGTACTGACCTGTTGATATTTAACCAAATAATTCTGGTAATCACAGTTGTTCTGATGTATAATAAAAGAAACGGCGGTGATTCCTATGGCAAGACCAAAAAAGTACAGTATCCATCTTACGGAAAATGAATTAAAAAAGTTGAAATCTGTTATCCGTAAG
>CAJTCV010000066.1 GCA_910574805.1 Lachnospiraceae bacterium
TCCGATACCCTTTCGGAGGCGACCGCCCCAGTCAAACTCCCCGCCTGGCATTGTCCACTGCCCGGGTCACGGGCACATGTTAGAAACCCAATACTGCAAGGGTGGTATCCCAACAATGACTCCATGGCAACTGGCGTCACCATTTCTCAGTCTCCCACCTATCCTGTACATGCAATACCGAATCCCAGTACCAGACTGGAGTAAAGCTCCATGGGGTCTTTCCGTCCTGGCGCGGGTAACCAGCATCTTCACTGGTACTTCAATTTCACCGGATGCATTGTCGAGACAGTGCTCAAATCATTACGCCTTTCGTGCGGGTCGGAACTTACCCGACAAGGAATTTCGCTACCTTAGGACCGTTATAGTTACGGCCGCCGTTTACTGGGGCTTAAATTCAAAGCTTCGCTTTCGCTAACCTCTCCTCTTAACCTTCCAGCACCGGGCAGGCGTCAGCCCATATACCTCACCTTTCGGTTTCGCATAGACCTGTGTTTTTGCTAAACAGTTGCTTGAGCCATTTCACTGCGGCCTGCTCTCGCAGGCACCCCTTCTCCCGAAGTTACGGGGTTATTTTGCCGAGTTCCTTAACAATGCTTCTTCCGTCGGCCTTAGGATTCTCTCCTCATCCACCTGTGTCGGTTTACGGTACGGGTACTGTACAAACAATAGCGGCTTTTCTTGACAGCTGGCTCACGCAATTCGTTACTTTAAGTTCACTATGCATCACGACTTTGGATTGAGAAGCGGATTTGCCGGCTTCTCTCCTCCTTCGCTTGCCCCGGTATTTCCGTTCCCGGGATGCGCTTTCCCTCTGTGTCCCCACAGTTCTGTTATACAGCAGTACAGGAATCTCAACCTGTTGTCCATCGACTACGTCTCTCGACCTCGCCTTAGGCCCCGACTTACCCAGAGCAGATCAGCTTTACTCTGGAAACCTTGGATATTCGGCCATAAGGATTCTCACCTTATTCTCGCTACTCATTCCGGCATTCTCTCTTCTTAACCGTCCACGGCTCTTTTCAGTACCGCTTCATCCAGTTAAGAATGCTCCTCTACCAATGTATTTCATACATTCCACAGCTTCGGTGTCGTGTTTCAGCCCCGGACATTTTCGGCGCAGGACCTCTCGACCAGTGAGCTATTACGCACTCTTTAAATGTATGGCTGCTTCTGAGCCAACATCCTGGTTGTCTTTGAAATCCCACATCCTTTTCCACTTAACACGCACTTGGGGACCTTAGCCGGTGGTCTGGGCTCTTTCCCTTTTGACTGCCCAACTTATCTCGTGCAGTCTGACTCCCATTCATCATCTCTATGGCATTCGGAGTTTGATATTCTTCGGTAAGCTTTGACGCCCCCTAGGAAATTCAGTGCTCTACCTCCATGAGACTAAAATGAGGCTAGCCCTAAAGCTATTTCGAGGAGAACCAGCTATCTCCGGGTTCGATTGGAATTTCTCCCCTATCCACACCTCATCCCCACCCTTTTCAACGGATGTGGGTTCGGTCCTCCAATGCCTTTTACGGCATCTTCAACCTGGACATGGATAGATCACCCGGTTTCGGGTCTGCCTGGTCTGACTATCATCGCCCTATTAAGACTTGGTTTCCCTTCGGCTCCATGCCTATAAGCATTTAACCTCGCCAGACCCGGCAACTCGCCGGACCGTTCTACAAAAAGTACGCGGTTCACCATATAAAGGTGTTCCACAGCTTGTAAACACAGGGTTTCAGGTTCTTTTTCACTCCCCTCCCGGGGTTCTTTTCACCTTTCCTTCACAGTACTATGCGCTATCGGTCACTAAGGAGTATTTAGGCTTACGGG
>CAJTCV010000067.1 GCA_910574805.1 Lachnospiraceae bacterium
ACTCAAACTTCCCACACCGGTTGGTGTGCTGAACCTTGAAAAATCAATACTTTAGTCCATAAAAAAGGCACAAACCTGTACTTGATGGTATAATTGAATTGCGAATAACAATCACACAGCAAGGAGATTTATGCCATGTCAAGTATACCACAAAATGCCGAAAACGGGAATCAGATTTCTAACTCTGTCACGAATTTTATGAACCAATTCCAAATTGGGAAACTTCTTTTCAAATGTAATGCCGGAAAAGCAAAAGGGATTCCGGTAATCGAAGTGTTCCGATACCTGTTCTGCCTCATTTTCTCGGATCGAAGCATGTATATGCAGCGGAAAACGGGCATATTTGATGGTTCGTTCTGCAAGAACACCGTTTATCGCTTTCTCAATAATGCGAAGATTAACTGGTCTCGGTTCACAACCCTGCTTTCAAGCCGGATCATTAACGATTTCATGAAGCCGCTTACGGATGAGATCCGCAAAGATGTCTTCATTATTGATGACAGCCTGTTTGACCGTTCCCGTTCAAAGAAAACGGAACTTCTGGCGAGAGTCTTTGACCACTGCTCTATGAAGTACAGGAGTGGTTACCGTATGCTGACACTTGGATGGTCCGATGGGAACTCCTTTGTTCCGATCAACCACTGCCTTCTGTCGGCAGCCGATGATAAAAATCTGCTCTGCAAAGCTGCAGACTTCGATGGACGTTCTCTTGCCGGAAAAAGGCGGAAAGAATCCAGACGAAAAGCAACGGAAGTCTTGATTGACCTGATCAAAGCGGCACAATTATCCGGAGTTTCTGCAAAATATGTGCTGTTCGACAGTTGGTTTTCATCCCCGAAGATCATTACTGCATTAAGGACAGACTGCGGATTAGACACAATCGCAATGGTTAAGAAAAGCAGTAAGATCAAATATGACTATCAGGGCGGCAAATTCAATATCAAAGAAATTTATAAACAGTGCAAAAAACGCAGAGGCCGCTCCAAGTACCTGCTTTCTGTCGATGTAACCATTGGTGATGAGGCAATTCCGGCAAAAATCGTCTGTGTCCGGAATAAAAGCAAGAAAAAAGACTGGCTTGCCATCATCAGCACGGACACAGCTATCTCAGCGGAAGAAATCATCCGTATCTATGGGAAACGCTGGGATATAGAGGTGTTTTTCAAGACCTGCAAATCCTGTCTGCATCTGGTAAAGGAGTGCCGGAGTCTGTCCTATGATGCCTTGACTGCTCATGTATCCATTATTTTTGCACGATATATGATGCTTGCAGTTACGCAGCGAAGCAATACCGATGAGAAAACGATTTGTGAACTGTTTTTCCGTCTCATGGATGAACTGGATGACATCACTTTCAGTCAATCCATGGGGATTATCATAGATGCACTAATGGATGTCGTTACGGAATATTTCCACATCACAGAACAGCAGCTTGAGGAATTCACCGCCAGCTTTGTTCAGAGACTGCCAAAATACATGCAGCAAGCATTGGAGTACGGTCCAGCGGCTGCCTGATTGCTATTTTACAAGCTAAAGTATTGATTTTTCAAGGAGCAAATCCCATTTTTAATGTGGGAAGTTTGAGTA
>CAJTCV010000068.1 GCA_910574805.1 Lachnospiraceae bacterium
CGATAATGATGTTGTTATAATATTATAACAACATACGAAGGGAAATACAAGTCGTATTTGTTATCTTTATTGTAAAAAACGGCATATTTCCGGGGGTTTTTCAGGTACGACCAACAAGGTTAGGGGCGTTGTTATAATTTTTTCCGGGAGTTTAGGATACATATTTTGCGGTTAAAGTGTCATATTTTGCGATATATACAAATTTATTATATTGTATAATAAAAAAATGACGCTTTGTTATAACTAATATTTTGTGTGAATTACTTTAAATGAAGGTATTTTTCTTTTTTATATTTAAAAAATTCTGTAAGTAATGTTTAATATTTTATACTGTTTTGATAAATGATTTATGCAACTGAAATATAGATAAAATATAAGTGAGAAACAATGAATGAAAAATAATAAATGGTTAAATATATTTGTTGGAGTAATCAGTCCTATATTTTCTATATGCGGAGTGACTTTGTTTAATATACCAGTCGAAATTTTAAGAGTATTTACATTTTTATGGTTGGTATATATTTATGAATGTTTTAAGGACCTGTATAAACTAAAGAAAAAGAGAGCAAAAAGATCGAAGAAATTAAAAGCGTTATCAAAAGAAATTTCAGAGTTAAACAATACTGATAATTCAAAAAAGAAAGTGAAAGAAGAAAAGGAAAAGGAATATCAAAACAGAAAAAACTATTATAGAAAACTTGATGAAAAACATGAAAAGATAAAAAGGAATATTATAAAAGTGTCAATACTGTTTGCTGTTTTTTATATTCCACGTTCTGATCCTATAATTTCATTCGGACAACAAGCAATTAATGTTATTATAGCTCCTTTTTTGGAAACAGAGGAGATGGACAAACCATTTGATTTAACGGATATGGAAAGCGCTGAAGAAAAAGATAGTGCAAAAAATTCAGAAGATATAAAAAGCCCGATTGAACCTGAAGATTCGACAGAGATGACTGGAACGGCCGATTCAGAAGGACATGTAAACCGAGTTGATTTTACAGATTCAGAAAAAAATACATTAGTAAAACTGGATCTGGAGTTTCCTGATGGATATCCTGGAATTGATAATGAAATAAAAGAACTTTACAATTTGTTATTTTATCCGGGAGAAGAAAACGTAAATGAAATAATGTTAAGTAATGTTACTGCGTGGATAGGTAGTGTACTGACCTGTTGATATTTAACCAAATAATTCTGGTAATCACAGTTGTTCTGATGTATAATAAAAGAAACGGCGGTGATTCCTATGGCAAGACCAAAAAAGTACAGTATCCATCTTACGGAAAATGAATTAAAAAAGTTGAAATCTGTTATCCGTAAGAA
>CAJTCV010000069.1 GCA_910574805.1 Lachnospiraceae bacterium
GAAGCTTATCGCAGCTTATCACGTCTTTCATCGGCTCTTAGTGCCAAGGCATCCACCCTGCGCTCTTTTCAGCTTAACCAGTTTTTCCGCTCATATAGCGTTATGAGCGTTGGTTCTTTTGGTTTTGTTCATTCTCATGAACCGGGTATCTCGTGCTCTGCTGATGCAAAGCCTTCGATACATTTTTCTCGGATGTCTTGTATCTTTTGTGTTAAAGATATTGTATCTTTTTCTGTATGCAATTTTCAAGGTACATATATGCCGGATTCTCTTTGCTCAAAGGAACCCGATAGGCTTAGGTGAATCTCCTCACCTATACAAAGGAACAACTCACCTAAGCTATGGGCTTAAGTGGACTCGAACCACCGACCTCACGCTTATCAGGCGTGCGCTCTAACCGGCTGAGCTATAAGCCCTTTTCGATCCGGCAGCCACCTGCTCTCCCATACCGTCTCCAGTATAGTACCATCGGCCGCCTGGGTCTTAACCATCGTGTTCGGGATGGGAACGGGTGTGTCCCCCAGGCGCATCGCCACCGGAAATTTCGCGAATTCAGTTGTTAGTGCAGATTTCATCATGGATTTGCTTGGCAAGCTCGCTTGCCTGGCAAATATATGGTGAAATCTATAAGCGGCTCTGCCGCGACCGAAGGAGCTTTGCTCCTGAGGTGCACGAACAACGTCCGCCCTTCACTGAACCCTCATAATTAAACAGTGCCTTTACTCTCTCTTCTACTCGCTCTTCCTTAGAAAGGAGGTGATCCAGCCGCACCTTCCGATACGGCTACCTTGTTACGACTTCACCCCAGTTATCAACCCCGCCTTCGGCAGCTCCCTCCTCTCGGTTGGGTCACTGACTTCGGGCGTTGTCAACTCCCATGGTGTGACGGGCGGTGTGTACAAGACCCGGGAACGTATTCACCGCGACATTCTGATTCGCGATTA
>CAJTCV010000071.1 GCA_910574805.1 Lachnospiraceae bacterium
TCAGTAGACTTTAAGTCTAAGGAAAAGGGGCTTTAGCCCCCGGAGTGAGTTTAGTCACAGAGGAGGGGCTTCAGCCCCCACTGCGACTTCCAGTCGCTAAACGGCGGTCTTTAGACCGCGATAACCCACCGGCTTTAGCCGGTGGTCGTTAAGTAAACGATGCATTTTATCTGGAACAACGCTCGCGTAGAGGAACTATTGCAACCATCAGGCAATATTCAGAAATTATTGTGAGAAGAGTTCTAGACTTGCCATGTAATGAGTTTGTTACAATAGGGAACAAGAATATTTTAAAAGAATTAGAAAAGAGAAGTAACAATAATCCGATTTTATTAGATTCTTTAAAAAGAATTTGTGCAATGGGGAATAAGTCTACACATACTCAAGAAATTGCAGAAATTACAGAAGAGGATTTAAAAGAAGTTATTGATAATTTATTTAACTTATATTCTTATTTGCTTATTGATTTTTTTGAAAGATACTCTTTTGGGTCGAATTTGGAGATTGTATCATCTTTTTCCATATTGCCTCCTATCATAAGATATAAAACATTAAAGTATCTAAATGATAGATACCCTGAAAATTTGTTAATACTAGATAAACTTTCATTAGCCATGTTAAAAGCATTTGATAGAGAAACAGCAGTTAATTGGATTGAAAAACGAAAAGAATTATTAGAGAATACTTCCTCGGTAAGTGAAAAAGCTAAACTTAATATGATAGAAAAAATGGGTAATGAGCTAGTGTATTGACTGCGTTATATTTAGTTAAATTAATCTTCGTCTACTGTACCAAACTTAGGATAAAGCGATACCAGCTTAGTCCTAGCCTTGTCAGTAGTGAAGTGCCAC
>CAJTCV010000072.1 GCA_910574805.1 Lachnospiraceae bacterium
CATCCAGTGGCACTTCACTACTGACAAGGCTAGGACTAAGCTGGTATCGCTTTATCCTAAGTTTGGTACAGTAGACGAAGATTAATTTAACTAAATATAACGCAGTCAATACACTAGTGTACTGACCTGTTGATATTTAACCAAATAATTCTGGTAATCACAGTTGTTCTGATGTATAATAAAAGAAACGGCGGTGATTCCTATGGCAAGACCAAAAAAGTACAGTATCCATCTTACGGAAAATGAATTAAAAAAGTTGAAATCTGTTATCCGTAAGAAAGAAACTTCAAAAACTATCCGCAGCAGATGCCAGATTATTCTCGATCTGGACGAAGCGCACGGGAAAGCCTTAACCCATGAACAAAGTGCAAAATCCAATGGTGTCTGCATGGCAACTGTCACCAACACTGTGACAAAATATATGAGTGGCGGCATTGATGCTGTCACTGAATTTAAAAGGAGCATAAATTCAGATAATGCAAGGCGCAAGGTTGACGGACGTACAGAAGCAAGGCTGATTGAGCTTGCCTGCGGCCCCGTACCGGAGGGGCATTCGCGGTGGACAATCCGCCTGCTTGAGGAAGAATCCAAAGTAATCCTGGAAACCCCGGTAGGCAGGGAGGCAATCCGCAATACTTTAAAAAAACAAACTTCGACCTCACAAAAACGAATACTGGTGCATCCCCGCAAAAGAAGACCCGGAGTTCATAGCCTGCATGGAGGATGTCCTTGACGTTTATGAGCTTCCCTATGATGAAAAACATCCCGTTGTGTGCATGGATGAAAAACCATACCAGCTCTTGGGAGAAGCCAGGGATCCTTTGCCGATGATTCCCGGAAGTGACCG
>CAJTCV010000073.1 GCA_910574805.1 Lachnospiraceae bacterium
ACTAGTGTAATGTCTGGTTGATAAATATGGTAATATATGGTATCCTAAAAATAAAAAGGTGTGGTACTATGGCAAGACCCAAAAAATATATTATCTCTTTATCCGAAACAGACGTTCATAAACTACAGACTATCATCCATAAAAAAGATGCTTCCAAATCTATTATCCGGCGGTGCCAGATCCTCCTGGAGTTGAATGAAAACAACCCAAGACATCTGACCCAGATGCAGATCGCCAATTCTTTTGGCGTCTGCAAGGCAACCGTTTCCAATATCGTGAAGGATTACATAGAACAGGGGCTCGATGCTTCCATCACTTACAAACGCAACCCCAATTCCAACGCAAAACGCAAAGCTGATGGCAGGAACGAAGCCCGCATCATTGAGCTGGCCTGTTCCCAGCCCCCTGAAGGACGGACTCGCTGGACTCTGCGCCTCCTGGAAGAAAAATTAAGGGTGGTGCTGGATACGCCCATAGGTAAAGATGCTATCCGTGATATTTTAAAAAAACGGAACTTAGACCTCACCTGAATGTTTACTGGTGCATACCCCCGAAAGAAAACGCCGCGTTTGTGGCACGCATGGAGGATATCCTGGATGTTTACGAGAGGCCCTATGACCCCCTGTGTCCCGTCATATGCATGGATGAAAAACCTTACCAGCTGCTTGGGGAAACAAAGGAGCCACTGCCCATGCGGCCAGGTGATACACAAAAGACGGATTCGGAATACGCCCGGAAAGGGACATGCAGCATCTTTGTGTTTACGGAG
>CAJTCV010000074.1 GCA_910574805.1 Lachnospiraceae bacterium
TTTAATTTCCAAGCCTTAGGTTAAATCCACCGCCTTTCAGGCGGTAGAGCTTTAGCGTCACTTTCTTTTTGCAGCATCAGTGATATAATGGTTGGAGAGGAAGGTGAAGGAAATGGCAAAGTATAGAAACGGAAGTCATACAGTTTATGATATAAAATACCATTTTGTATGGATAACGAAGTACCGATATAAAATACTGAAAGGGAATGTAGCCTTCAGGCTGCGGGAATTACTGGTGCAGGGATGTGAGGCTTATGGAATAAAAATATTAAAAGGCGGAATACAGCAGGATCATGTGCACATGTTGCTGTCATGTCCGACGAATATGGCACCGAGCGAAATCATGCAGAAATTGAAGGGAAGATCGTCAAAGCTGCTGCAGGAAGAATTTCCGGAACTGAAGAAGAGATACTGGGGTCAGCATATATGGGGAAGGGGATATTTCTGCGGAACGGTAGGGGCAGTAGATCAGAAAACCATTGAAGAATATATAGAAACGCAGGGGAATGAAGAAGGAAATGAAAACTTCAAAATAGAGGGAGAGTAGCTACTTTCAGTAGGGCTTCAGTAGACTTTAAGTCTAAGGAAAAGGGGCTTTAGCCCCCGGAGTGAGTTTAGTCACAGAGGAGGGGCTTCAGCCCCCACTGCGACTTCCAGTCGCTAAACGGCGGTCTTTAGACCGCGATAACCCACCGGCTTTAGCCGGTGGTCGTTAAGT
>CAJTCV010000075.1 GCA_910574805.1 Lachnospiraceae bacterium
GCCATTTCCTTCACCTTCCTCTCCAACCATTATATCACTGATGCTGCAAAAAGAAAGTGACGCTAAAGCTCTACCGCCTGAAAGGCGGTGGATTTAACCTAAGGCTTGGAAATTAAATTGCCTCCCAGTGTAATGTCTGGTTGATAAATATGGTAATATTCAAAACTTGTATTAACTGAGTTTTGGATAAAGTGACTTCAGTTTCTCACGGGCATCCCCTGATTTGAAATGCCAGTTTACAGTCCGGGTTTCTGCATTGCGTTCCTGTTCCCATGCTCTCAGTTCCCTGTTCAGGTCATCCAGATTTTCTATCCTGCGGGCAAGGCATTGGCGGGTCATTGCGTTCAGCTCTATTTCAGCAATGTTCAGCCAGCTCCCATGTACTGGTGTGTGGTGGATTTCCAGGCGTTTTGCCAGGTGCCGTGCTTCCTCCGGTTTGTACCGCTTATATAGGGATGCTTCCGCATGGATATTCAGGTTGTCCATGACAAGGATCACTTTTTCGTACCCTGGGTAGCATTCGTCCAACAGATAGCGGATCTCTTCTGCCCAGTCGGTTGCCTGGCGCTGTTTCCGAGCTGTTACGTGCCGCCATCCTGCCAATGACTCCGTAAACACAAAGATGCTGCATGTCCCTTTCCGGGCGTATTCCGAATCCGTCTTTTGTGTATCACCTGGCCGCATGGGCAGTGGCTCCTTTGTTTCCCCAAGC
>CAJTCV010000076.1 GCA_910574805.1 Lachnospiraceae bacterium
CTTACCAGCTGCTTGGGGAAACAAAGGAGCCACTGCCCATGCGGCCAGGTGATACACAAAAGACGGATTCGGAATACGCCCGGAAAGGGACATGCAGCATCTTTGTGTTTACGGAGCCATTGGCAGGATGGCGGCACGTAACAGCTCGGAAACAGCGCCAGGCAACCGACTGGGCAGAAGAGATCCGCTATCTGTTGGACGAATGCTACCCAGGGTACGAAAAAGTGATCCTTGTCATGGACAACCTGAATATCCATGCGGAAGCATCCCTATATAAGCGGTACAAACCGGAGGAAGCACGGCACCTGGCAAAACGCCTGGAAATCCACCACACACCAGTACATGGGAGCTGGCTGAACATTGCTGAAATAGAGCTGAACGCAATGACCCGCCAATGCCTTGCCCGCAGGATAGAAAATCTGGATGACCTGAACAGGGAACTGAGAGCATGGGAACAGGAACGCAATGCAGAAACCCGGACTGTAAACTGGCATTTCAAATCAGGGGATGCCCGTGAGAAACTGAAGTCACTTTATCCAAAACTCAGTTAATACAAGTTTTGAATATTACCATATTTATCAACCAGACATTACACTAGTGTA
>CAJTCV010000077.1 GCA_910574805.1 Lachnospiraceae bacterium
GGAGTGAGTTTAGTCACAGAGGAGGGGCTTCAGCCCCCACTGCGACTTCCAGTCGCTAAACGGCGGTCTTTAGACCGCGATAACCCACCGGCTTTAGCCGGTGGTCGTTAAGTGGAACTTAAAATAATCAAAACGTTATGCGGTATGGAAGTTAAAATTATACCCAAGCAGGAGAATATCCCTGATTTTGACACCAAAGCAATCCAGATAAAACATATTGATTATTATGACCCGCCGTATTCTTCTTATGAGGCTGATGAAATTACAGAAGAAGTAATTTCCAAAATCCTAGAAGAAATACCGAAGGGACTTAATATATATCCTAAACTCCCGGAAAAAATTATAACAACGCCCCTAACCTTGTTGGTCGTACCTGAAAAACCCCCGGAAATATGCCGTTTTTTACAATAAAGATAACAAATACGACTTGTATTTCCCTTCGTATGTTGTTATAATATTATAACAACATCATTATCG
>CAJTCV010000078.1 GCA_910574805.1 Lachnospiraceae bacterium
AGGAATTCCGCTTACCTCTCCTGCACTCCAGTTACACAGTTTCAAAAGCAGTCCCGGAGTTGAGCCCCGGGCTTTCACTTCTGACTTGCATCACCGTCTACGCTCCCTTTACACCCAGTAAATCCGGATAACGCTTGCCCCCTACGTATTACCGCGGCTGCTGGCACGTAGTTAGCCGGGGCTTCTTAGTCAGGTACCGTCATTTTCTTCCCTGCTGATAGAGCTTTACATACCGAAATACTTCTTCACTCACGCGGCGTCGCTGCATCAGGGTTTCCCCCATTGTGCAATATTCCCCACTGCTGCCTCCCGTAGGAGTTTGGGCCGTGTCTCAGTCCCAATGTGGCCGTTCACCCTCTCAGGCCGGCTACTGATCGTCGCTTTGGTAGGCCGTTACCCTGCCAACTGGCTAATCAGACGCGGGTCCATCTCACACCGATAAATCTTTTCC
>CAJTCV010000079.1 GCA_910574805.1 Lachnospiraceae bacterium
AGCTATACTTCCCAACAGTTCACCGCTCTCTATCCGCTGGTAACTCCTTATTGTGATTCCAAGCTTATCTGCAATCTGCTGTTGTGTCATGCCCGCTTTCTGGCGGGCTTCCTTCAGCCTTTCTCTTGCCATGCCCTTCCCTTTCTTTCTTCATTTATTCAGAAAGTCCTACGCCTGCCAAATTCAAAATACCGACAGGTTTTTCCATCCGGCTTTTTATTTACCGTCCTCCCATGCACGCAATGCCCGGCATATGTCTCCATGTAGTTGCTTATTCCAATCTTTATGTAGTGCTGCATAAAGTGCGCACAGCATCCACAGTTCATCGGCTTCGGCGGCTCGTCTCCAAGTAGAACTAACAGTTCCTTATTTTCTTCCAACAGGCGCTCTTTTTCGCTTTCCAGCTTTCTTACATCTTCTGCCAGCATCTT
>CAJTCV010000080.1 GCA_910574805.1 Lachnospiraceae bacterium
AATGTATTCTATACCCTGATCGCCATCGCAGCGGGCTTCGTCATCGGAGCCGTCTTCCTGGTGATCGCCGGGATCAGCCCGGCGGTGGCCTACGGGAAGCTCTTGAGCAGCGTGTTCGGAAAACCCAAATATCTGGTGTGGACGCTGATCTATGCCAGCCCCCTGATCTTCACGGGACTGAGCGTGGCGTTCTCCTTCCGGACCGGCGTGTTCAACATCGGCGCGGAGGGACAGTTCGTGGTGGGCTCCCTGGCTGCCTGCGTGCTGGGAATCACGCTGAAGCTTCCGCCGGTACTGCATGCCCTGGTATGCGTCCTGGCAGCGGCGGCAGCCGGAGCGGTGTGGTCCCTGATCGTGGGCCTCCTGAAGGTAAAAAGAGGAATCCATGAAGTCCTCTCCTTCATCATGTTCAA
>CAJTCV010000081.1 GCA_910574805.1 Lachnospiraceae bacterium
AATGTATTCTATACCCTGATCGCCATCGCAGCGGGCTTCGTCATCGGAGCCGTCTTCCTGGTGATCGCCGGGATCAGCCCGGCGGTGGCCTACGGGAAGCTCTTAAGCAGCGTGTTCGGAAAACCCAAATATCTGGTGTGGACGCTGATCTATGCCAGCCCCCTGATCTTCACGGGACTGAGCGTGGCGTTCTCCTTCCGGACCGGCGTGTTCAACATCGGCGCGGAGGGACAGTTCGTGGTGGGCTCCCTGGCTGCCTGCTCTCTGGGCATCCTTCTGGACCTGCCGGCGGTCATCCATGTGCCCCTGTGCGTCCTGGCAGCGGCGGCAGCCGGAGCGGTGTGGTCCCTGATCGTGGGCCTCCTGAAGGTAAAAAGAGGAATCCATGAAGTCCTCTCCTTCATCATGTTCAA
>CAJTCV010000082.1 GCA_910574805.1 Lachnospiraceae bacterium
GTAAGCACATCGTCTTTCGTATGAAATGTGGTCATATCATTCTGAAATTTCCGGGTGTTGATTCTGCAGCGTCCATTTCCCAGCATTTTAATGACTGCTTCTTTCAGACCGTCAAAGTTCAGATCAATATAGACTTTCAGTGCTTCATAAGTCTCTGTGCCGGTCCAGTAGCTCTGAAAGTCTTTCCACATCAATGCGTCGACAACTGATTTCGGATTATAGATCAGGAGTTCATCCAGCTGGTAACCGTCATACCATTTTTTCATTTCTTCATAATCTGCACCATATTCGTTGCACTGCTCTCTCACTTCTGTCTCAGTAAAGCCAAAATATTCTCCCAGATCTTTTGGTTCGATCATGGAATATTCATTGAAAATATTGATGGC
>CAJTCV010000083.1 GCA_910574805.1 Lachnospiraceae bacterium
GGCCGAATATCCAAGGTTTCCAGAGTAAAGCTGATCTGCTCTGGGTAAGTCGGGGCCTAAGGCGAGGTCGAGAGACGTAGTCGATGGACAACAGGTTGAGATTCCTGTACTGCTGTATAACAGAACTGTGGGGACACAGAGGGAAAGCGCATCCCGGGAACGGAAATACCGGGGCAAGCGAAGGAGGAGAGAAGCCGGCAAATCCGCTTCTCAATCCAAAGTCGTGATGCATAGTGAACTTAAAGTAACGAATTGCGTGAGCCAGCTGTCAAGAAAAGCCGCTATTGTTTGTACAGTACCCGTACCGTAAACCGACACAGGTGGATGAGGAGAGAATCCTAAGGCCGACGGAAGAAGCATTGTTAAGGAACTCGGCAAAAT
>CAJTCV010000084.1 GCA_910574805.1 Lachnospiraceae bacterium
CCGTTCCTTTTTCTTCTGTTCCGGGGGAAGGCTCTCCAGTTCCTTTTCTATCTCAAACAGCTTATTCAGCCGCAGGACTGCCTCTGCGGGTTTTGAAACTTTCGGGTCATGGATGTCTTTGGGCAGCGCATCCACGAAAGCGCGTCGCAGGTGGGTGTAGCACAGGCATCTCGTAACCCCTTTCACCCCATTGTACCCGGAATAAGCATCCGTATGGATATATCCGGTATAGCCTTTTAAAAACGCTTCCGGATATTTTCCGCCCCTCCCCGGCTGGTACTCAAAATACCGGACCGGCCTTGCCTGGTCCCTGATGCTGCAGTACACCCACATGTAAGAATCCGAAGTGTTCTTCCGCTCTGGTTCCTTCAGCA
>CAJTCV010000085.1 GCA_910574805.1 Lachnospiraceae bacterium
TGGACCTACGCCATCCTGGGCGACGGCGAGATCAATGAGGGCGTGGTGTGGGAGACCTGCATGAACGCGTCCAAATTCAGGGCGGACCGGCTGATCACGATTCTGGACTGGAACGGCGTGCAGCTGGACGGTACCACGGAAGAGATCATGCCCATGGGAGATGTGGAGCTGAAGTTCAAAGCCTTCGGCTACAACACCATCGTCTGCGACGGACATGACTGCGCAGCCATCAGCGCAGCCGTGGAAACTGCAAAATCGGTAAAGGGCGTTCCCAGTATCATCCTGGCGAAGACCGTAAAGGGCAAAGGCGTATCCTTCATGGAAGGCAAAAACACATGGCACGGTGCTCC
>CAJTCV010000086.1 GCA_910574805.1 Lachnospiraceae bacterium
GAGACCATGTAACAGGCCAGGGTAAAATACTCCGTCCAGCAGGCGGGAAGGGCTTCCCTCAGGGCGCGGACCATGCCGTTGCGTTCTGCTATCTTCCTATATAGATAGAAAGAGCCATAAGAACG
Organism: Lachnospiraceae bacterium; assembly: GCA_910574805.1. Taxonomy (GTDB): domain Bacteria; phylum Bacillota; class Clostridia; order Lachnospirales; family Lachnospiraceae; genus Hominiventricola. Next base: position 126 of record CAJTCV010000086.1, read on the forward strand.
CACGGAAGATTTACGGATGTCCTCTGCAGAAAACAGGCCTTCCGGTTCCAGGTTTCCAGACTGGGCTCCGTTTCTATGGAGCTGCGCCAGGTATTCCGGCTTGTATACTTTTTGCCCGGTCACAGGGTCTATTTTTCCAATGGGCCTGCGTTTCTGGCGTGGCTGCCCGTTTTCGTTACGGTAGCCTTCTGCAAGGTATATGTA